>NZ_BAABRX010000002.1:0-1100028 GCF_040372265.1 Brucella sp. NBRC 113783
TGAGAACCTATCGGCTGAACTTCAATAATGCCGGTTTCGTGCCTTACCTAAAATACTCAACCGTGTTCCCGAACTGTGTAACGACGCCGATCTATCGGGCCGAACGCGGGGTTGATGTTTCCAACATATCCATGCTGGCCGAAGTGAACGACACCTATGTCGATTTCTTCTGTTCGCCGGATAGCGGTTGGTCTGATGCATTCAGTCAGGCTGGCAGCTGGACGCGACTTGATTACGGTGCCCGTATTCAGGGTGTCCGGTACTACATTTTTGGCATAACGCCGAACTGATCTCAGGAGAAAAATCTATGGCTACTTTGTCCGACTACATGTCGGGAACGATTTCGCTCGCCAATGGGTCAGTGACCGTTACGGGAACCGGCACGCTGTTCGAGGTAACGCGGTTTCGCGAAGGTGACACGCTTCAAATCCAGAACCTGACGGCTGTCATTGCCAGCGTCGATAGCGACACCCAGCTGACGCTTACCGAACCTTGGACGGGAGTGGACATTGTTGACGGCGCATATCGTGCGCGACAGCTTGGCGACGGCACGCGGGTTTCGACGCAAGCCGCAACCATTATCGAACTGCTTGGCAATGGCGTGTTGATGAACTTGGCCGAACTCGGCGTCGAGGAGGGGAAGGTTCCGGTCGGTGGGCCTACGGGTGAGTATGAGTTGGCGGACCTCGTGACAGACCCGAACGGCAGTCTCGACAAGCTGGCGGCGCTGACGTTGGCGGCGCGCCAGATATTGCAGACGGATGCTACGGGCGATCTGAAACAGATATCGTTGGCTGCGAACAAAGCACTCGCCACGGATGCGAATGGCGATGTCGCGCCTATTGATCTTGGCACACTGGGCCGCGCTTTGCTCGCTCTGGCGATAGGAACAACAGCGCAATATGTTCAGGGCGACGGCACATTGCAGGCCAAGACCGGGCTGCCGGTCAGTACGGCAACGCAAACAGCGCTGAATTTGAAAGCCAATCTGACGGGAGCAAATTTCACTGGTGATGTGCTAACAACAGGGAGCATTACTGCTAGAAATGTGGCCAATGTGGGCGGAATTGGCCAGGGTAAAGTATATTTTTATAACAACGGAAACGCATATGTTGGTGAAATTGGCGTTTCTGTAAACACTGGCTTTGGTAACAGCATCGGCTTCTATAACAATGTTGCCGGCAACTGGAATTTCAACAACAATCTTATCGTCAGCGGCTCGATTTCGAAAGGGTCTGGTACGTTCCTAATCGACCATCCGCTTGATCCGTTCAATAAGAACCTTCGTCATGGCTTCGTAGAAGCGCCCCGCTATGACCTGATCTATCGCGGCACTGTTCAGCTTGTGAATGGTCGCGCCATGGTCGATATCGACGCTGCCAGCAACATGAGTACCGGAACGTTCACCGCCCTGACGACAAATGCGGTTGTGACCAGTCTGCAAAATCAGGACGGCTTTGCGCGTCTGAAGCCGGGGGCGATCGATGGCGGTTCGTTCGAGATTATCTGCGAGGACGACGCCTGCACTGATCTGGTGTCGTGGGTTGTGATCGCAGAGCGCAACGACCCGTTCGTCAAATCTGATGAGGAATCGAACACTGACAGCGATGGACGCTTTGTGCCGGAATTTGAGAAGGAAGACGCATAATGTCTGCTACCGAAACAGTCATCGACCTCAGTCGCGTGGGGAAAAAGGGCTTTCCTATGCATTATGCGGCCCTTGGCATTGAACCTCCTACGAAAACCGTGCCTGTCGAAGATGGTACGCCACAAACTGACCACCCCGGCATGACGCTCGCAGAATATGCAGCTGCTAAGCGATGGGAGCGGGAAGTGGGCGGAACCGTCTGGAATGGCTGGCCGGTTCTCTCTGATCGCGAAAGCCATAACAAGATTATTGCCGAGGCCGTGGCTATCGAGAAAGGCGAGCGCGCTGATGGTGATCCATGGAAGTTCGCTGATGGTGAATTCCGCCAACTGACAAATGAACAGATGGACGATCTTGCCGCAGCCGTCCGTCTGCATATTCGAAATAGCTATGGCATTGAAGCTCAGGTGCTGGCCGCAATCGAAGCTGGCGTGATCACAAGCGAAGCTCAAATCGACGCCGCGTTCGCCTGAGCGCTGAGTTAACACCCCACATAAGTTTGTTCCATGAAACTCGTCTCCGACTGGAGGTGGGTGCTTCGCTATGCGTGGAGCATCCGCCTTTTAATCGTTGCCGGCATTCTGACCGGCCTCGAAGCCGTGTTGCCCTATTTGGCCGACACATCACTCATCCCTGACCGATGGTTCCGCTTTCTCATATTCGTCGTGACGATCGCGGCGTTTCTGGCGCGCATCATTTCCCAAAAGGATTCCTCCGATGAAAAGTAAACGTGCAAAGGGCGCGCTGGCGTCTGGACTCGGCCTTGTTGCTATGACGGCAGCCTACCTCACAGTTCCGTGGGAGGGCGTTGAGAAGAAAGCTTATTATGACAGGCTCGGTGGCGTCTGGACGGTCTGTGCGGGCGAAACCAAGGGTGTCAAGCCTGGCGACACATACACCGACGCGCAATGCCTCAAGATGCTGGAAACACGTCTGGAGCATGATTTCCGAAAGCCGCTCCAAAAGTGCATCGCCACTTTCGATCGTGCACCGATCAGCGTCCAGGCCTCGATGCTCGACCTTTCGTACAATATTGGTACCGGCGCGGCGTGTTCATCCTCGGCAGCAAAGCGGATGCGAGAAAGGAACTGGCAGGCAGCTTGCAGCGCAATGACGCTATTCAATCGAGCGGGCGGCAAGGTTGTCGAAGGCCTCAAAAAGCGCCGTGAATACGGCGATGCGCAGCGGATCGGCGAATTGGAGCTTTGCCTCGCGGGGCTACAGTGATGTTCGGCCTTCTCGATTATCTCAAGATCGGTCTCGGCGTGGTGGCGGGGATCGTCATCGGCTCGGCCTATTACAACGGTGTCCCGGTTCTTAAAGATCTGCCGGCAGTTGGCTTCCTATTCGAAGGGCAAGCCAAGAAAGGGCTTGTGACGCAGTTCGAACTTGCGGCAGCGCGTGCCGAGCGGGACGAACTGCAGCGTCAGCTTACGGTCAGCGAATTCGTGACCGCCGCATACCAGGAGCAGATCCGCAATGTCTGGACTGCGGAAGCGGCTCGGACTGAAAAAACCGAACAGGAGATCGCCGAATATGAACGCAAGCTTGCTGAGGCGGGCCGCGCTTGCCTGCTTGATAACGACGATATTGAGTTCCTGCGCCGTTGACAGGAAGCTGATCGCAGCGGGTGAAACTGAGGGGCGGGTGAATGCCGGAACCCGCTTGCCGGACTATCCCGATGATTGCCGGCGCAAGGAAGCGCACGCGCCGCTTGTCGAAGGGCAGGAAAAGCTATCGATCTTAAAACGCGAGCGTGAGGCGCTCGATCGGCAGAACGCCAGAACAGACCGCTGCGCCGGATTTTATGATGGGCTGAAGGGGGAATTAAGGTGACACCAATGGATCAAGACGCTGCTATTGCACATAGGCTCGTCGAGCTTCCCGAGGAAACCAGAGAGTTTTTATCTCAGCTGCGTGAGGAGGATATCGACCTCCTGAAAGATGGGCTGGATCTGGTCCGCTCGATGCGGACCATTGGACGCTTCATGCGTTGGCTTGTGCTCGGCATTCTTGCAATCGTTGTTGGCATTGTCTCACTGTATGAGAACGCAGTGAAAATGTGGGCATGGTTTCACAGATGACCGTCACTGCGATTCGAGATCTTTATCCAGAGCGGCGAGGGGCGGACATATTCGTCACTATCAACGGGCAAGAAAAGAAGCTATCGCCGATGCAGGCAAACCTGATCCTGCAGACTTGGGCTAGAGAGGTGGGGGCAGCATTTGTAGCGTCCGGTCACTCTACGCCATGATCAAAAAAGAACCCCGCAGCGAAAACCGCGCGGGGCAAGGCAACTGAGCCCTCTCTCCCAAGGGCACAAAATTTTTACCCGTCCGGTCAAAAAAGTAAAGCCTGACATGACGTCAGGCTTCAATCTTTCTGCCTTTCGAAGCGTTATTGGTAACTGGACGGCCGAATGGTCAATCCAGCTGCGTTGGCTGCTGCAATGAAACTATCTCGAGCGTTGCTCGTTTTTCCTTCCAGGTCAGCCAGGCAACTTTCGATGGCGCGCCAATATTCTTCTCCACGTGCTTTATGTGGCCACTCTTCAAGTAAGCACTCAGCTGCGCCTGCCGTACTTGTGATTATACGGTATTTCCCGATCCCATAAATCTGGACGTCAACTGGCTTTCCCCAAGACATTTTTGCCTCCGAAAAATAGATACCCTGCCCGACGGTGCAACGCGGGGTAGGGTAGGCGTCAGTCTTCCGAGCTTGGTTAAAGCGGCAGATGACACCAACGGCTACGAACGTCATTCTTAGAAAAAGGTTCCATCGGCATTGTTGGAGTTGGTATGCATCGCGGTCATGTCATGTCGAACAACAAACTTCTAATGGGCAAGCCGGGCGGCGAGTTCGCAGAGATAATTGCGATCGCGCAAGCCGTGCTCGTAGAGCATCATAACGCACGATGCGAGTTCACTGGCCGAATAATTGCGGTCGCTTTCTTCGAGGATGACAGCTGAATTCGTGAAGCAGCTGCGCAAGAAATCGACTTCGACAGACGTATATATTCGGCTCGCTTCGTTGAAAAACGGCATGTCAGCCTCCTTATACTAAAGACGTAACTCTACCTTATTAGCGACCGCTAAAAAGCAAAATTTTATCAATTAGTGTTACGTAATGCGGGCGCGGCAGAACATTGAGCCCCGCCAGACGGTTAACTGACGGGCTTTTGCTTTTAGGTGTTTATGCCAGCCCTCCGACAAAGCCGCTCATTTCCTGCAGGCGAACCATTGCCATGCGCATATGCCCGTGGCAGCCGCGCGCCTTGCAGCGGACCTTCGCTTCGATCTCATCCAGATATTTTTGTGAACGATCGGTTCCCTCGCAAAGCAGCTGCTTTGTTGCGTAGGTCACGCGTCCGCATTTTTTGCAGGTCAGTTCAAGCCGCTGCTCATCGTCCAAATCGCGGACCTTGATTGTCGATTTCCAATTGCCCATCACCAGAAATCCTCAGCCGACGGGATGCGAGTGTAACTGATCTTGCCGCCGACGTGCCCGCCAGCTGGCGGCTTCCACTCGCCCATACTGACGATGGTGCCGGAATATTTGATATTCAGCGTATCGACGGCGTTGTTTGCCTTTTCCCATTTTTGGCGCACTGCATCGTCATTATTCAGCATATCCATCTGACGCTCGCCAGCTGGTGACAGGTCATAGAGCGTCACGCCGACCCGGAATATGGTTATGCCTCGAGGATGATCGTCTCGCACGCGCTGCCAGAGCAAGCGCAGCGCCGACAGAATAGCCTGATCGTCATTCACGACCGGCAGATAGTGTTTTCCGAACCATGAACCGTCGCGCAGCGATAGCCAAAGCCACAGGCCAGCTGCATAGAAGTTTTCACGGCGAAGGCGGCGGGCGGCTTTGGTCAGCAGAAGGCGGGAGATTTCATAAGCGCCACTCATCGATCGGGCTTCAGGTGGCAGAACGCGACCATGGCCGAACATGCCGCGCTGCTGCGCTGGCGTCTGGATATCGTAGCCGTGCAAGGCATACCAAAGTCGCTCACCGTTGACGCTGTTCCAGATCTTGCGCATGTGTTTCGGCTGCAGGGCGTAAAGCTGGGTTGTTGTGAACACGCCATTGCGATAAAGCCGCTTCGCCATATTGGATCCAACGCCGGGTATATCCTCCAGCTCGACGCGCAACAGCGGGCCCGGCATGATAGCGGGCCACCAAATGGCGAGGCCGTTTCCGTAAGCGCCCCGGCGCTTTGTCTCTTCCTTCCCTGCTTTGCAGGCGATTTTCGCCAGCTGCCGGTTGGCCGCGAACCCGATCGAGCAGGTGATGTAGGGGCCGATGTTCTCCGAAATCGCGGCCTTGATCCGAGTTGCCAATAGCTCCGGATCTCGCTTGCCGCTGTCGTCCAGCACGCACGTCAGTTCATCGATGCTCTTGGCGGTGTCGATGGCGATGACGGTCTCGATCTCGCAGAGCAGCGCGTTATGAGCGCGCCTGTAAAGGTCGGGTTTCTGGGGGACCAGGATAAGATCGGGGCATAGCCGCTTCGCTTCCTTGATCGGCATCACGTTTTTTACGCCGAAATCCTTCGCCTCTTTCGAGCAGGCGATAACGGCCGTGCGCTCTGTCCCTTCGAAGGGAACAACGCCGATTGGCCGACCGCGTAGGCGGCGGTCGCATTGCTGTTCGACGCTCGCGAAAAAGCCGTCGAAGTCGAGGTACAGACGCTCAATAGTCTCAGGAAGGCGCAAGACACGCTCCAAAATCAGAATGCGCGGAACCGCGCCCGAGTACAGGGGTACTCAGGAACATATTCCTCTCAGTGGGAGTATGTTCCTAAAATGTTCTCATTTTGATGATTAGTCAATCCGCGTTTTCCGGCTGTGGAAACACGGTGCATAAGCTGGCGTTGCTGACAGCATATGAGTGAGGCAGGCCGCATAAAAAGCATAATGAAAATAACAGACGGCTTTTTGTTCTAATTTTTCTAGCCATAGTAAACATGAGTAATTCTTAGTCTCCCAGGCAAAGTAGATTAGTTTTCTCCTTCCTGGGCAATGTACTTTTCAAGAGCTATAATTTCTGGGGAATTGACCAGACAATTTGCCGTAGTCCATAGCTCCAGCAGTGGCCAGTCTACTGCATCGCGGTCGAGTATAGCGGGATAATCTTCGGATAAAAATATGCTCTGATTCACCGTTAGTGCAATGTTTCCATCGTCAATGACTTTTAGATGGGTTGTGCTACGAACAGCTTTTATTTTTTTCTCGACTTCATCCATCTTTTCTCCAGAATGAACACCACCTGCAACGTTTGCGATATACTTAATAATCTGGCTACGGGTAATTGGGGTGCCCTTGTGCACCATTACGCCTTGTGAGATGAATTGCTGTGATCCCATAGCGTGGAAGTGGTCGGGGTCCTCGTTGTCAAGCTCTGGTCGAGGTCCTGAATCGTCTAAAATCACGCAGCCAATTGAAATGCCAAAAATTGTTGCAGGACCTCTGCCAAAGAAAGGCATGGGAGCACGTCGATTTGACCCAAGCCAAGGGTCAGTCACTGGAGCGATGATCTGGATTTTTCCCACCCTTGGTCCAGCAATCCGTTCAAGGGTTTGCTCAACCAGGATGCGTCGCAGCTGAGCGCTCAATCGTCGAAGGTCACCAGAATTTATCGATTCGCTCACCAATATTTTTCTAAAGAATGACAAGTCATCACATAAGGTTAATGCCGCTTCTCGTGTTTTAATACGGCGTTCGTTCTTATAGGCTTCTTTGTCCCCCATGTACTTTTACACCCCATCTTTATGTGGAAACTGCCATAGCTCTATCAGAAATTTTATCCGTATCAACAAATATATAAAATCACCCAGTAGCTTGCTAAGTGTTCTAGCTTTCGTCGTTTGAACCGCTAAGCCTGTGCTCTTTGGGTTGGAACTATTATTTATGGCAGATGATATGTTACTGCCTAGTCGGTACTTTGTCGTTTGTCGTCGCTACTCGTAGAGCTTCTTCTGGAGTGAGAATTGATGGTGCTAGCCGTGTTGGCGCAGGACAAGAAGGTCTGACAAATTTGCTGATATTTGCATAAAGCATGAAAAACCCCGCCGAAGCGGGGTTTTTTTGTTAATCATTTCCCATGAAATAATTGGGGGAGCCAACGGTTTGAGCATTTCTAAAATCCTCAAGGGCTTCTTGATATGCCTCTTTAGATCGTTCGGCTAATGTTGAGAGCTGTGCAGAGAACCTAACTGGTTGTTTCTGTGTGTCGGGTTCGCGCTGTGCTTGCTTGTTCGACATTTTGACCCCTTAATTAGCTTAATAGAGCGACTCAATTCAGATGGCGGTGTGCTAGCAAATGTCTGACAATAAGGCCACGGTTTCCTCCCAAGGTACAGAGATAAAATATCCGGACATTATAATCGGCATTGTGTCGCCAGTTGGCACTGACATCAAAACGGTCGTGGAAGAGCTTCGTTCCCGGTTTAAAAAGATAGGCTATGAATCACACCATATAAAAATTACCAAAGCATTTCCGGATTTGGCTGCCGAATTTTCATATCAAGGTCTGGATGAGAGTAGCAAGTTCAAGAGGATTAATTCATATATAAAGTTCGGAAACCGGCTTCGAGAGAATATTAATCTCGATATTCTCTCTCGTGTTGCTATTTCGATGATCACAGATGAAAGAGACAAAGTTAGAACGCAGGGATATGGACGTCGGTCCACTGATAAAAAGGGTGTTGTATATATTATCGACCAGTTAAAAACGGAAGCGGAACTCAAGCTTCTTCGACAAATTTATGATAAGTCTTTCTTTCAGGTTTCTGTTTATTCAGCTCGAGACATCCGTGTCGATAATCTCTCAAGAGAAATGGCGCATGATGACAGAAAAGCCGATAGAATTAACTATCGGGAGAAAGCTGAGCATGTTATATCAAAAGATGAGAATGAGCCGGATAAATTTGGTCAAAAGGTTGGAAAGATTTTCCAATATGCTGATGTTGTTTTAAATATTGATCGAACGGATGAGCAGAATAAACTTTCTAACCAAATTAAGAGATTTGTAGAGTTATTATTTGGATTTAACGGTTATTCTCCGACAAGACTTGAGTATGGAATGTATTTGGCACATTCTGCGGCGCTTCGAAGTCTAGACCTCTCCCGTCAGGTTGGTGCGGCAATATTTCGTCCGACTGGCGAAATTGCAACACTAGGCGCGAACGAAGTGCCGAAGGCCAATGGTGGCTCTTATTGGTGCGATGAGGGGTTTGATGCAAGAGAATATACTCTAAGTCGCGATAGCAATGATGCGCGCAAAGAGGAAATTCTGCAAGAAATAATAGAAATTCTTCGTGGAGCGGATCCAAAACTAACAGACAAAGAATTAAAAAGCCTTGCCGAATCCCAGTTCATGGATGCTCTTGAGTATGGTCGCATAGTCCATGCCGAAATGTCCGCTCTTTCGGATGCCGCGAGACTTGGAATATCTGTTGCCGGGGGAACGTTGTATTGTACGACTTTTCCTTGTCATATGTGTTCGAAGCATATCGTCGCTAGTGGGTTGACAAAAGTTGTTTTTCTAGAACCTTATCCGAAGAGTTTAACTTCAGATCTTCACTCGGACTCTGTTAAAATTGAGGGGATGTCTAGAGGTTCTTACGATCGCTTTCCTTCTGTAAACTTTATCCCGTTCTTCGGGATAACTCCTACCCGTTACCGGGAGTTGTTCTCTCGACAAAAACGTAAAGCAGATGGAGCTTTTTCAAGGTATCGCGATGGCTTTCCGCGTCCAATATTCTCGTTTTTAGTGCCAGAATATTTGACAATTGAATCCGAAATCAATTCATTGCTTGTAGATGAAATAGTAGCCGCTAAAGAAAAAGATTGGAATGTGGAGTTGGACGGGGTTCCCGAGACTGTTCTGGAGGGCGAAAGGGATGTGGGAAAAGAACAAAGCGAAGCTGGATTGGGTGCTTAGCCAAAAAGGAGTTCCTGTAGCCTTGCGATTTGGAAAGGGGCATAAACTGTATGTTCGTGTTCCATATTCTGCTGACAACAGGAATTGGCTCCAAGCAGGCAAGCGAACATCACCTGTTTGGCTGAAAGAAAGGAAGCAGTGGGAGTTACCACAAGCTTGGTTCAACGATTTTGTCGACTGATGTTTGAATCGTTACGGTAAAGTTTATGTCGTCCAACCATTTCGGGAGCATGAAGTTTGTTCGCCTTCCTGTAGGTCGGCGCGTGGCCATGAATGTCAATGCTCATGTATGGGAGAAAACCAGGGTTCTGAGAACAACGAAGGTTGGTTTGATGTATCAGATGCGTTTTCTTTACGTTGGGGAGCGCGTGAAATTGCGTGTCGTTTGATCGCTGTCAGCGAGAGCTAATTTATAACGCATGCTTTTCTTTGCGACTTTTTTCAAGCCATTGAAAACGCCAGAAATCCGTAGAACCTCCGGGACTTCAACTAGAGATCGCATATCCAATCGACAGGAGGGGAAGTTAGGTAGGTCACTTGCATTACGACGGATCTTTTTTCGGATGCGAGGCGTTGCACAATCCGAGCTTCTCCCGGCTCCAGCGAGAACACCATTTTTCCAATAGATTTTTCTCCGACCAGCATGACAGGGCAAAGTACTTTGCTTTGGTTGCATGTCCAAGCAGATCGATAAATAGCCACTAGCCGGTTCCTTAGTTCGCTCCACCAAACATCGCTCTCAGCGCGATAAGTAGTCTGTGCATGAAGTAGATCGCCCAATCGCTCTGCCTGTTGCCGAAGGGTTGTTGAGACCGGAATGTGCAGGGCCTCTATTTTTGCATGATCGGTAAAATTAATTGCAATACTTTGAATGCGCTCGCTTGAGAATATCGATTCTAGCGCAGCGTGTTGTTTCCCAATATTCCAAGATTTAGGTATGCTCTTCGCGTAGTCACGTTGAGCTTGTAGATATTCCTCCTGGCGGGCTTCAATGCAGCATCGCAACTCGTACGCGGCATAAAAAAGAGACTCACGGCTATTGTCCAGTATGCGAGCTTTTGCGCGGGACAAGTAAGATCCTGAGCCGATTGCGTAATCCAATTTCCCCTCCCAAGCTGAAGGTTTGGTCATGTCTTTGACCAGCCTCAAGTGTTCCAATTTTCTTATTTTGTTCTATTGGTTGCGGCAAATAGTTTGTTGGAACTGTCGTTGATTATTATGGAAAAATACCAGCCTTCTAAGCCGTAGGTCGCAGGTTCGAATCCTGCCGGGATCGCCACCTTTCCCAAATTTCCGTTCCGTTCTGCCTCCATGCGTTCATCCCGTGGGAAATGTTGCGCGCATGGATTTGCACGCCGGTTCTTGGTCCTGAGGACTTGGAATACCGCGACGGTGAGAATCGCGCTTAAAGGCGCCGGTCTTCTCGTCGGAAAGGTTGTTATGAAGCTCGTGTTTCTCGCAGTATCGTTTGCTATTGTTTTTCTCACTCCGATTGCCTATGCGGCGTCCGACGGACAAGCGGATGGTTGTATCGTCGCACCCCCGCAGAAATGCTGCCCCAACAAGGACAAACCCAATTCTATGATCTGCTTCCCCTATACCGGCAGATCATAAGCCGGTTTGATCCCTGTCATTGTCAGTAAAACTGTCGATATCCGGTGGATAGAGCCCGATTGTCTTTCTTGTTTACAGCTTTCGCGTGTATTTCAGCAAAGCTTTAATAAGTGAAGAGGAGAGGGCATGCGTTATATTCCAACGGCGGTGGCCGGGTTCATCGGTCTGGTTTTGCTCAGCGTTATTCTGGGCTCATGGTACACGATCGACGAAGGCGAACGCGGTGTCGTTCTGCGATATGGCGCGGTCGCCGGGGTCGCGCAGCCGGGACTGGGTTTCAAGATTCCCTTGATTGATTCCATCGTTCGCGTTTCGGTACAGTCGAAGGCGGCGATCTATAACCAGATGGAAGCCTATAGCCGCGACCAGCAACCGGCGACCATGAATCTGTCGGTCAATTATCGCATCCCGCCGGATCGCGTCGAGGAAGTCTACGCCAATTACGGCGGCGAGGACGGCCTGCTGTCGCGTCTGGTCGAGCGTCGCGTTTTCGAGGAGAGCAAGACGGTGTTCGGCAAGTTCAATGCCGTGACGGCCATTCAGGAGCGCAGCCGTCTCAATCAGGAGATCGCAGAAGCCATCCAGAGCAGCGTGCGTGGGCCGGTGGTTGTCGACAGCGTCCAGATTGAGAATATCGACTTCTCCGATGCCTATGAACAATCCATCGAGCAGCGCATGCTGGCGGAAGTCGAAGTGCAGCGTTTGCGCCAGAATGCCGAGCGCGAAAAGGTGCAGGCGGAAATCACTGTCACGCAGGCCAAGGCGCAAGCTGATGCGCGCCGTGCGGAAGCCGAAGCGCAGGCCGATGCCGTGCGTCTTCAAGCCGAAGCGGAATCGGAAGCTATTCGTCTGAGGGGCGAGGCGGAAGCAACCGCCATCAAGGCGCGTGGTGACGCGCTGCGGGATAATCCGGGTCTCGTATCGCTGACGCAGGCGGAAAGATGGAACGGCCAGTTACCATCGACCATGTTGCCGAACAGCTCGATCCCGATGCTGAACCTCAATCCGCAGACGGTGTCCGAATGATTGAAAAATGGCGGGGCAATACCCCGCCATTTTTATGATCTCGTGGCCGGCTTAGCGCGGCTCGTTGCCGCGTGGACGGATATAGGCACGCGGGCCATGACCGCCAGGGCGTCCGCCGTGCCAGCCGGGACGATCCCAGTTCCGGTTACGATAGCGATAGTCCGGGCGTCCCCAATAACCGCGACGATAATAGTAATCATCGCGATCATTGAGCGCGGAGCCGATGGCCACACCGGCGATCAGCGGAATGCCGATGAGGGCTGCGTTACGTCCGAAATCATTGGAATAGCCGCTGCCGACCGTTCCTTCCTGAAACGCGATATAGCGTGACGACGACCAGCCATGGGTTCCGCCATAGCTCACCTGACACCAGCCATAACCCGAGGTGCAGCCGTGTACTGTCACCGGCGCACCGCCCGGGATGGCGCCCATGGAAGGATAGCTGGTGCTGGGGCCGGTGCGGATATTGAGATTGGCGGTGGAGATGGCGTTTGCGGCCTGTGCCGCGCCAGCCGACAAGACTCCCAACGCCACAATGGCAGCTTTCAAAGCGAGTTTCATCGAACATCTCCCTGAATGAACACGATGAATGACGACAATCTTTTATGAAACGAGACTGTCGGGCGAAAGTTCCTCTTTGGAACTTGGTAAACAGTCGGACGTCAGGGCAATCGGTGAGAAAAGCAATATACGGGACAAAGAAAAAGCGCCGGGATATCCGGCGCTTTTGTATACGTTTGCTTGGTGGGTCCGGGCTTAGCGTTTGCAGCGCGCCACGTAGATTTTGCCATGACGGTTGCGGTATTCGCAATTGCCATTGCGCAGTTCGCGCACGAGCAGACCACCAAGCGCGCCTGCGCCTGCACCGATCAGAGCACCACGCCCGCCGCCGGCGATGCCGCCGATAATCGCGCCTGCACCCGTACCGATGGAAATATCTTTTTCAGTGGTGGTGCAGCCTGAAATTGCCATCAGCGCCACCAGTCCAAGTGCTACTTTCCGCATTTCTGTGTCCTCCGTAAGTGCAGTGATGCAATAAGAACGATTCGCCTTGAAATCGGTTGCTCGAAAATAAAGGAGAATTTGCAGCGAAAACAGTGGTTAGCGGCGATAGCGCAGAATGACCGCAATCGCCAGGACGGCCAGACCTATGGCGATGAAACCCTGAATAATGAAAACCGCATTCACCATGATATCGTCCTTTAGCGCTGATGGTTTTCCGTCAAACCACCGCGCATATGGTGCCACTGAAAGCACTTTGCGAAAAGTATAGAGCGCATTCCGGCTGCTGCAAGGTGCCGGGCATGCGCTCGCACTCGATTATGCCCGTCAGATCGCGGCAAAGCCTTTTTCAAGATCTGCGATGATATCGGCAACATCTTCCAGACCAATCTGGAGCCGGATGACCGGTCCTGGATAATTGCCTTTGGCAATTAGGCGGTCGGCAACGCGCACCTGCAGCGCTAGGCTTTCGTAGCCGCCCCAGGAATAGCCCAGGCCGAAGATTTCCAGCGCGTTGAGGAAAGCATGGGCTTCCGCCTGTCCGCCTTCCTTCAGAACGAACGAAAAGATGCCCGACGAGCCGGTGAAATCGCGCTTCCAGATTTCATGGCCGGGATGGCTTTCAAGGGCCGGGTGCAGAACCTGTGCGACTGCGGGATGGCTTTCGAGCCAATGGGCAACTTCCAGTGCGCTCTTGCGGTGATGCTCCAGCCGGATGCCCATGGTGCGCATGCCGCGCAGGACTTGATAGGTATCGTCGGGGTTGGCGCAAAGCCCAAGCGTGCCGTGGGTTTCGAGAAGCTGCGGCCAGCATTTCTCGTTGGCGGAAATGGTGCCGAACAGAATGTCGGAATGGCCGGATGGATATTTGGTCGAGGCGTGAATCGTAACATCCACGCCAAAGTCGAGTGCTTTGAAATAGATTGCGGTTGCCCAGGTGTTGTCCATCATCACGATGGCGTCGCCTTTGTGGGCAGCTTCAACGATGGCCGGAATGTCCTGCATCTCGAAAGTGTTGGAGCCCGGCGATTCCGTAAAGACCACCTTGGTATTGGGCTTCATCAGAGCGGCGATGCCCGCGCCGATTTCCGGGTCGTAATATTCGACATCCACGCCCATGCGCTTGAGGATCGTATCGGCAAAATGACGGGTCGGATTGTAGATCGAATCCACCAGCAAAGCATGATCGCCGGAAGACAGGAAGGCCAGCAGTGGCACGGTCACAGCCGCCAGACCGGACGGAACGCAGACGGTTCCGGCAGAGCCTTCCAGTGCATTGATCGCATCGCAAAGCGCATCGCTGGTGGGCGTTCCGCGCGTGCCATAGGTATATTTCTGGTTGCCGGTCGCCATGGTCTCGGCATCCGGGAAAAGCACGGTCGAGGCGCGGACAACCGGTGGATTGACGAAGCCGTGATAGTCGCGTGGCTGATAGCCATCATGCGCCAGTCGAGTGTTTATCCCCAGTTTCGCCGTGTTGACTTGCTGCTTAGCCACGAAATTGCCTCCAGACCGTGTTGCATGCGTTCCGCCGGTTCTCTTTTAGAGAGCTCTGCATGGTCGTACCGTCTACCGGATGCGGCCAGATGCGGTTGGCAGAAAGATCAATGATTCCGCCGATAACGGAATGTTTTGAAGTTCATTCGATAAGCCGCGTCTGGGCTGGATGCAACCCTGTGGTCAGTGCTCGAAGTGCAAGATGCGATGCGAAAAGGGAATAATGGAATGTCATCACCGGATATGAAAAACACGCTTCTCAATCCGGTATATGCGGCCATTGAACTTATCCGCTCCTTTCTGCGTCCTGCTTATAAGGGAGCTCCCTATTCCTGGACGATGCAGATGACAGCAATCGTCGTGCTGCTGCCCTTCATCATCCTGATCCTGCACCTATGGGACGCCGATATCGTTCGTGCGGCGGCTGGAAGCACCAATATCGTCATGGAAATCCTGCGAACCGTGACCGACGCGATCCGCACGCTGGTGTGGCTGGCGGTGGCGCTGATCGTCTGGCTCGTGACGGCTTTCATCTTGTCGCCCGGTTATCGGGGGCAGATGCGCCCCATTCTCATGCGCTGGCACGGTTGGGCCACGCTGGTATTGGCATCCATCGTCGCGGGCAGTATTCCAACGGAAATCGGCAAGCTTGCCATCGGTCGCGCGCGCCCGTTTCTGCTCGATCAATATGGTGCAGCCTATTTCTCGCCGTTCAAGGGTGAGTTTCTCTATGAGAGTTTCCCGTCGGGCCATTCGATGATGGCGGGTATCATGATGATGTCGCTGAGCATTTTTCTGCCGCGCTGGCGCTTTCCGATTATCGTTGTCGGTCTGTTGTTCTGCATCAGCAGGCTTGCTGCCGGAGCGCATTTCCCGACCGACATTGTGGCAGGTTGTACGATTGGATTGCTCGCAACCTGGTGGGTGGCGCGCTACATGGCGACGCGAAATATTATTTTTTCACTGGATGATAAGCACACGCTCCCCACTGTGTGATTCTGGCCCTGACCGCGGCTGTTTTCGACGGCCGCGCTTGGGCTATGTTCATTTAAATAACTGTTATTACTCTATTTTCACTTTCGAGATTCCAGCAAGTGTCGAACCTCACACTTTGTTAGCCGCGCTACCCAGAAATTGGGAAACCGTGTAAAAAATTGAACCGCTGTTTCGGGCTTTTCCACGAAACGCGGATTTTGCCGCCGTTATTAACTTGACCAATGCCCAAATATCGCCTTCGATAAGGCGGTGAAGGCGACAGGCGCCGCTGTGCTCGAAAATAATCAAGAGGCCGGATAAACCGGTCAGGGCGAGAGGCGGTCTGCTATGCAGCGTGGGGTGAGGAGGAGCGCAACGCTTTTTCCGGAAAAACCTATGCAACAACAACGAGAGAGACGCACGGGCAGTTTGACCGACGTTTCCAGGGAACAAAAAGGTTGCAGGCCAGATGAAAAATACAATCGTAATGGGGTTATTGGGTGCGGCAGCGCTGTTCGGCGCGGCTTCAGGGGCATCTGCCGACACGCTTTCGGATGTGAAGGCAAAGGGCTTCCTGCAATGTGGCGTCAACACCGGTCTTCTCGGTTTTGCTTCGCCGGACGACAAGGGCGAATGGTCGGGCTTCGACGTGGATTATTGCCGCGCGGTCGCGTCCGCGATCTTTGGCGATCCGACCAAGGTGAAGTTTACGCCGCTCAATGCCAAGGAACGCTTCACGGCATTGCAGTCTGGTGAAGTGGATGTTCTGATCCGCAACACCACCTGGACCATCAGCCGCGATACCTCGCTCGGTCTTGATTTCGCGGGCGTGAACTATTTCGACGGCCAGGGCTTCATGATCAATTCGAAGAAGCTTTCCGGCATCAATTCGGCGCTTCAGCTTTCCGGCGCTTCGATCTGCGTTCAGGCTGGCACCACGACCGAACTGAACATGGCCGATTATTTCCGCTCCAACAAAATGGAATATAATCCGGTCGTCTTCGAAAAGGTCGATGAAGCCAATGCGGCTTACGATTCCGGTCGTTGCGACGCTTATACCACCGACCAGTCCGGCCTTTATGCGATCCGCCTGACGCTCGCCAATCCGGACGATCACGTCATCCTGCCGGAAATCATTTCCAAGGAGCCGCTTGGACCAGCTGTCCGTCAGGGCGATTCCAAGTGGGCAGACGTTATCCGCTGGACCCATTATGCCCTGTTGAACGCCGAAGAATTCGGCATCACCAAGGCCAATGTCGACGAGATGAAGAACTCCGACAACCCGGAAATCAAGCGCTTGCTTGGCACGGAAGCCGATACCAAGATCGGCACCGATCTTGGCCTCGACAATGACTGGGTCGTCAAGATCATCAAGGGCGTCGGCAATTACGGCGAATTGTTCGAACGCAATCTCGGCAGCGGCAGTCCACTCAAGATCGCGCGCGGCCTCAATGCCCAGTGGACGAAGGGTGGCCTGCAATACGGCATGCCGATCCGCTAAGGACGACGGCTTTTACATCTGACATGGGGTGGGGGCATTTGCACCCGCCTCATGCCGGATTTGTCAGCTCTTTATTTCCCTGAGAACAGGTTTCCCTCGGGATCGGACCTGTTTCGTAGCAGGCATTTGAAATGGGCGTTTGCCCACAAGAGCGCATAGCATTTCGCTGGCCAGACATTTGAACCGGCCCGTCGCAAAAAAGTATGGTTCGGCTGCATTGACGTTTCGAGAATTACGCTTCCGTTTGGGAGCGCCGTTTCCGTTCCGAAAAATTTGCGCCTGAGCCCCAAGATACGGGAAACATATGGCTTCCTATTCTGCAACCGAACGCCATGATGGCGGTGGAACCTCACTTCTCTACGATCCGCGCGTTCGCGGCATCTTCTATCAGGTGATTGTGTTCGTCGCGGTCGTAGGCTCGATCTACTGGATCGTCGGAAACACGATCACCAATCTTCAGCGCGCGAATATCGCCTCCGGCTTCGGCTTTCTGAACGGTCGCGCGGGTTTCGATGTCAGCCAGACACTGATTTCCTATAACAGCGATTCCACCTATGGCCGGGCCATTCTGGTCGGTCTGGTCAACACACTCTATGTGGCGGGCTTGGGCGTTATCACGGCCTCGATCATCGGCTTTCTTGTCGGTATCGGTCGTCTGTCGCGCAACTGGCTGATCCGCAAGATCTGCACGGTCTATGTCGAGGTGTTTCGCAACATCCCACCGCTGCTGGTCATTTTCTTCTGGTATTTCGGCATTTTGGCCACCTTGCCGAATGTGCGCGAGAGCATCAGCGGACCGCTGCACACCTATATCAATACGCGCGGTTTCTTCATGCCCGCGCCAGTCTGGGGTGAGGGGGCGTGGCTGATACTGGCGGCGCTCGCATTGGGCATTGTCGGCTCTTTCGTGGTGGCGCGCTGGGCCAAGCGCCGGCAGATGGCGACGGGGCAGCCCTTCCATACAATCCGTGTCGCGATCGCTTTGATCATTGGTCTGCCGCTACTTGCCTTCATCGCGACCGGTTTTCCGGTATCCTTCGATGTCCCGAAACTCGGGACGTTCAATCTGACGGGTGGCGCGCAGGTCAAACCGGAATTTTTGGCGCTGTTTCTGGCTCTGTCTTTCTATACGGCGTCGTTCATTGCCGAAACGGTGCGCGCAGGCATTCTTGGCGTCAACAAAGGGCAGACTGAAGCCGCTTATGCTGTGGGCATGCGGCCCGGCCCGACGATGCGGCTGATCATCGTGCCGCAGGCGCTGCGCATCATCATTCCGCCACTGTCGAGCCAGTATCTGAACCTTATCAAGAATTCCTCGCTGGCAATCGCCATCGGCTATCCGGATCTGGTCGCCGTCGGCGGCACGATCCTCAATCAGACGGGCCAGTCGGTTGAAGTCGTGGCGATCTGGATGATGATCTATCTGGGCATCAGTCTGGTTACATCCGCCCTCATGAACTGGTTCAATGCCAAAATGGCGCTGGTGGAGAGATGACCATGGAAAATGCCGATCTCCAATATATCCGCACGCAAATGGTCGATAGCGAAAAGCCGCCGCGTTCCGTACAGGGCTTTTCGCACTGGCTGCGCGTCAATCTCTTCGCTTCTCCAACCGATGCGGCCCTGACGATCTTCGCTCTGTTTCTGCTGGTCTGGTTTCTGCCTTCGGCGATTCAGTGGCTCTTCATCAATGCGGTGTGGAGCGGAACCGACCGCACCGCCTGTCTGACCGTTGCGCAGGGCGGCGCACAGCCGGATGGCTGGTCCGGCGCGTGCTGGGCTTTTGTTCAGGCCAAGTATGAGCAGTTCATCTATGGGCGCTATCCGATCGATGAGCGGTGGCGGGTCAATCTCACGGCGCTGATCTTCGTCGTGCTTTTGGTACCGCTGCTGATCCCGAAGGTGCCGCAGAAGGCGCTCAACGCCATTCTGTTCTTCTTCGTGTTTCCGTTCGTCGCTTTCTTCCTGCTCGTTGGTGGCTGGTTTGGCCTGTCCTTCGTGGAAACGCCGCTTTGGGGCGGCCTTCTGGTGACGCTGGTTCTGTCCTTCGTGGGCATTGCCGTCTCACTGCCGCTCGGCATTTTGCTGGCGCTCGGTCGCCGGTCGCATCTGCCTGTCATCAAGACATTCAGCATCATTTTCATCGAGATGGTGCGCGGTGTTCCGCTGGTCACAGTGTTGTTCATGGCGAGCGTCATGCTGCCACTGTTCCTGCCGCCGGGTGTCACCTTCGACAAACTGCTGCGTGCGTTGATCGGCGTGGCATTGTTCGCCTCGGCCTATATGGCGGAAGTGGTGCGCGGCGGACTACAGGCCATTTCGCGCGGGCAATATGAAGGCGCGGATGCGCTCGGCCTCAGCTACTGGCAGAAGACGGGTCTCATCATCCTGCCGCAGGCGCTGAAACTGGTGATTCCCGGCATCGTGAACACCTTCATCGGGCTCTTCAAGGATACGAGCCTCGTCTACATCATCGGCATGTTCGATCTTCTGGGTATTGTTCGCCAGAATTTCTCCGATGCCAATTGGGCTTCTCCACAGACGCCTGCTACCGGCCTTATCTTTGCGGGCTTCGTTTTCTGGATTTTCTGTTTCGCTATGTCGCGATACTCTATATTCATGGAACGACGGCTCGACACGGGTCACAAACGATAAAAAGAACAAAAGGGAATAATGGAATGAGTGCACAAAGCGCCCTCCCGCAATCCGAGCTCGGTGTCGATGTCGACCGCTCCAAGATGCAGGTTTCCAAAACCGATGTCGCCATCGAAATCACCAATATGCATAAGTGGTATGGTGAGTTTCACGTTCTGCGCGACATCAACCTGAAGGTTATGCGCGGTGAACGTATCGTCGTGGCTGGTCCGTCTGGTTCCGGCAAATCGACGATGATCCGCTGCATCAACCGTCTGGAGGAGCATCAGAAGGGCAAGATCGTCGTTGACGGTATCGAACTCACCAACGATCTGAAGAAGATCGATGAAGTGCGCCGCGAAGTCGGCATGGTTTTCCAGCACTTCAACCTTTTTCCGCATCTGACCATTCTGGAAAACTGCACGCTGGCCCCGATCTGGGTGCGCAAGATGCCGAAGAAAAAGGCGGAAGAAATCGCCATGCATTATCTGGCGCGCGTGAAAATTCCGGAGCAGGCTAATAAATATCCGGGCCAGCTCTCCGGCGGCCAGCAGCAGCGCGTGGCAATTGCCCGTGCGCTGTGCATGAATCCGAAAGTCATGCTGTTCGACGAACCGACTTCGGCGCTCGATCCGGAAATGGTCAAGGAAGTGCTTGATACGATGGTGAGCCTTGCCGCCGAAGGCATGACCATGATCTGCGTGACGCACGAAATGGGCTTTGCCCGTCAGGTCGCCAATCGCGTGATCTTCATGGATCAGGGCCAGATTGTCGAACAGAACTCGCCGAACGAGTTCTTCGACAATCCGCAGCACGAACGCACCAAGCTGTTCCTCAGCCAGATCCTGCACTGATCAGGCCGATTGCCTTGCATTGAAAAACACCCGCCAGTGTCGCTGGCGGGTGTTTTCGTATTATCTATGTTGTGTCAACTGTATGATTTTCAATCCTCCACGAAATGGCGAAGGCGCTGCAAGGCATCGTCCCACTGCGTCGAAACGGCCGCCAGATAGGCGCGGGCATCGACAAGTGGAGCCGGATGCAGGCGGAAATGACTTTCCCGCCCGATCTTTTCCCGTTGCACAAGCCCGACCTGTTCGAGAACGGACAGGTGCTTGGTCACGGCTTGCCGTGTGATGCTGCCATTCTGCGACAGCACTACGATGGAGCGGCTCTCACCGTCACTCAATGTTTCGATGAGCGCAAGTCGGGTCGGGTCGGCAAGCGCCCCGAAAATAGCGGATATTTTCATGGCGTGACTGGCCGGGCTTTCATTCATTTTTCGACATGGGCCTTGATGTTGCCGACCTGCTCCTGCCAGCCGCCATCGTTCATGCGCAGTGCCAATGGCTGGCGCTCGGCGGGCAGGGCATCGAAACCGCTTTCAACAACCGTCAGGCGGGTGCCGCTCTCGATCGGTTCTAGCTTGAATTCCACCAGCGTCGGCGGCTCCTTGGAATAATCGACATCGGGCTCGACTGCATAAGGATGCCAGGTGAAGGCAAAATAGTTCGGCGCATTCATATCCTTGACGAAGGATTCCCAGCGCACATGCTCAAAGCCCGGATAGGTGATGTGGCCGGTCGAAGCGGTGCCGACGACGAACGGGCCATCGATCTTGACGCGAAACCAGCTTCCAAACTCGTCATGGTCGGTCAGGGCGCGCCAAACGCGGTCAATGCCTGCGCGAATATCAACGGTTTTCTCAATACGATCTGTCGTGCTTGCAAGGGTCATGGTGTAAATCCTCCGTAATTGGCAACTCAATGGTTGCTAATTTACAGGTGCAGGAAAAATAAGCAACCAAAAAGTTGCATATTTATTCCGGGGAGGGTGCTTTGTCGGGCAAGGGGAACAGCGTGCGAAGCTTTTCTGCCAAGGCGCGATCTCCTTCGACGATCAGCAGACCGGCCTCCTCAAGCACTGATAACGGCTGCCCGCCATAGATCGTTGCGGCGACCATGCGCGGTGCGCCTTGCAGCGAAAGATCGCATCGTTCTGGCTTACCACGGGCGATATCCAGCGCCTCATCATGCAGGTGGGCGGTGAAATCTTCTCCATCCAGCTGCAGGTGGATGGTCGCATTCATCCCATGCGCGCTTTCGCTATCCAACATAGTGCGCAGGGATAGCAAGAACGACACCGTTGATATCGGCAGGTTCGGATCGTGCATTGGCGAACGCGCGGCCCAACGACCGAGTGCTTGCAGGATAGGCTCGCTTTCATAGCCCCATTCGGTGAGTTCATAGACCTGCACCGAGGCGGGCGGCGGCAATTTGGTCTTGTGGAGAATGCCCGCCAGTTCCAGCCCTTCCAGCCTCTGGGTCAGCACATTGGCGCTGACGCCCGGCAGATCGGCGCGCAAATCGCTGAAGCGCTTTGGGCCCAGCATCAGCTCTCGCATGACCAGCAGCGCCCAGCGCTCTCCAATTAAATCAAGGCCATGCGCTGCGGCGCACGCATCGTCATAGCTGCGCTTGGCGGTTTGTTTTTCGCTTTTAGTTATTTTTTCTAACTTCATGGTTGCCTAATATAACTTATCTGTCATTATGTTCAAGCAAACTTAATCCAGACATGGCCGTTAGAGGCAGAAAATGTCTGGCCCAGCGGCGATTAACGTTAGCAATGGAGACAGGGCTGCACCCTGCCAATGGAGGAAATGACATGCCGAAAATGATTTTCGTGAATCTGCCTGTGAAAGACGTTGCGCGCTCGACCAGCTTTTATGAAGCCATTGGCGCGCAGAAGAACCCGATGTTCTCGGACGAAACCGCGTCCTGCATGGTTTTCTCCGATACGATCCACGCCATGATCCTTGATCATGACAAGTTCAGCCAGTTCACGCCGAAGAAAATTGCCGATGCCACCGCGGTCAGCGAAGTACTGGTCTGCCTTTCCGCCGACAGCAAGGCCGAGGTGGATGATACGGTCGAAAAGGCCGCGAAGGCTGGCGGTCGTGCCGATCCAGCGGCCAAACAGGATTACGGTTTCATGTATGGGCGCAGCTTCGAGGACCCGGACGGCCATATCTGGGAGCTGATGTGGATGGATATGGAAGAAGCAGCCAAAGTCATGGGCTGACATCAAACCGGATAGACAGGGAGGAATTGACCATGTCTGGTCTCACCATTTGCCTGTGGTTCGATGGGCAGGCGGAGGAAGCCGCCAATCATTACGTCTCGATTTTTCGCGCCTGCGGGCGACCGGCTTCAATTGATGGCTTCATCCGCTTCAAGCATGGCCATCAGCAGAATGAAGAACAGGCGGTCACCGCAAACTTCACGCTCGACGGACAAAAAATATGCGGCCTCAACGGCGGTCCGTCGTTCAAGTTTACGCCAGCGGCTTCGTTGATCGTTCGCTGCAAGGATCAGGCAGAGGTAGATGCCTTCTGGGAAAAACTTCTGGAAGGCGGTTCGCCGATGGAATGCAGTTGGCTGACCGACAAATACGGTTTCGCATGGCAAATCGTGCCCGACATGTTGCTCGATATTCTCGAAAACGGTGCGCCCGATGTCCGTCAGCGCGTAGCGGACGCCATGATGAAAATGGTCAAGATCGATGTTGCGACACTGGAAGCCGCGCGCGACGCAGGCTGAGTTTCAACCGACTATCCGCGAATGGCCGCAACCGCATCATAGCCATAGAGCCAGTCCAGATCCTTCAGGAAAGTATCCGGGCGGCGCAAGGCAAACAGCATGTTGCGGCCAAGCGCCATTGGTCCGGTGGCGTGATAGGCAAAGCGGTTAAGCTGGCCGCGTTTGGCGACCGCCGCGATCCGTTCCTTGCGGACGGTTTCGAAGCGGTGCAGTCCCACCGATTGATCGGCGGCATCAAGCGCTTCGGCAATGGCGGCGGCGTCTTCGATCGCCATTGCCGCACCTTGCGCGGCAAAGGGCGTGACGGCGTGAGACGCATCGCCCAGAAATATGGTGCGGTTCGGCCCCAGAAACTGCGGTTCCGACATTTCGAAAAGCGGCCAATAGGTCCAATCTTCGGCAGTTGCCAGAACATCGCGAACCGGCTTGGCCCAATCCCGATAGGCGGCTTGCAGCTTTGCGCGGTCGCCTGTTCTGGACCAGTTTTCGCCCGCATTTTCACCTGCCGTTATGGCAACGAAATTGAAGAATGTCCCGGCTTTGACGGGATAGGCGATGAAATGAATCCTCGGGCCGAGCCAGGCCGATACGGCCTTGCGTACGGGAAGAGCGCTCAGAAAAGAGGCGGGCAGGGCATTGGTTGCCAATGTTGCGCGCCACGCAATATGGCCGCTGAACCGCGCCTTGTCATAACTGGCAAGTGCGCGCTCGACAGACCAGACTCCATCGCAGGCGATCAGATAATCGGCCTCGATGGTCTCCGTTCCGCTTTCACTTTTGACAGTCGCCACGATGCCCTTGTCGCGAGCGCTATGATCGAGGATTTCGCTGCCGAGACTGATCTGGATCGCCGGGTTTTCCGCGCAAGCTTGCAACAGGGCCGATTGCAAATCGGCACGATGGCAGACCACATAGGCATGATGCCAGCGCTTAAAAGCCCTGTCGCCCAGCTCCATCGCAAGCAAGGGACGCGCCTTGCGCCCGTCAACGAGGTAGAGCTTTTCAGGTGTTACGGCGTGGGAAGCCAAGCTGTCGGCGATACCGAGGCGTTCGAGGTGACGCATGGCGTTGGGGGCCAGCTGCAGGCCCGCACCGACTTCAGAAAGAGCTGAGGCTTTCTCGATGAGCCGGATGGTCCAGCCCCGTGCTGCAAGTTCCAGCGCCGAGCTCAATCCCGCGACACCGGCTCCTGCTATCAATATGTGGCCTTTGCCCATATCGGTCTTCTTGCCCAATGCTGTGACGAGATGGGCTTTAACAGACGCCGATCAGGCCGCTTTGTCGGCTGGGGCGTCGTAGGTGCAGCCTGACGGGACGGTTTCGTCGGCATGCAGCTTGGCATTGTAGCGATAAAGGGTCGAGCAATACGGGCAGACCACTTCGCTTTCATCGCCCATGTCGAGGAAGACATGCGGATGGTCGAAAGGCGGGTTTGCGCCGACGCACATGAATTCCTTTACGCCGATTTCAATGGCATTATGGCCGGCGTCGTTCTGGAAATGAGGAATGATGTGATCGGACATAATACGCTCCGGGCTGTCGTTCGCGGTATATAGCACGCCTCAGACCAGCGCGCTCAAAACTCTGCTTGCGTTTACCGCGAAACGCTTGTTTCCGGAAGCGTTTTCATCAATTCTAGGGATATTTAAGTGATTTGCTATCAAACTGTCATGTGACAGCCATAGGCTTTGCGATGCGCCGGTTCGTTCCGGCAGATGCCGGATTAGGAAAAATGAACGAAAACAGTGCGTTGGCAAGCGAAACCCAGAACGGGGCTCATGAGATGACAGCTGAACCAGCCCGCACCTCCGATATCGGTTCGGACATGCAAAACGCTCCCGATGCTCACAAAGCTTTGAATGAAGATAAGATCGCGGAGCTGATGAACAGCGCGGATCGCTTCGTTAATCGTGAGTTTTCCTGGCTCCAGTTCAACCGTCGCGTTCTGGACGAGGCGGCCAATATGCGCCAGCCCTTACTGGAGCGCCTGCGTTTTCTGTCTATTTCGGCCACCAATCTCGATGAATTTTTCATGGTGCGCATTGCCGGTCTTGCCGGACAGGTGCGGGCCGGTGTAGCGCTGCGCAGTGCCGATGGTCGTACGCCACAGGAGCAGCTCGATTTCGTTCTGGATGAAGTGAGCCGTTTGCAGGCCGAGCAACAGGGTCGTTTCCGCATTTTGCGTGATGAACTGGTGCAGGAAAATATCGACATCGTTCGCCCGTCGGGCTTGTCGGATTCGGAAAAGGAATGGCTGGAAAGCCATTTTCTTGAAACGATCTTCCCGGTTTTGACGCCGCTCTCCATCGATCCGGCTCATCCTTTCCCGTTCATTCCGAATCTGGGCTTCTCAATTGCCTTGCAGCTGGCGCGTCGCGCCGACAATCACCCGATGACTGCGCTGCTGCGCATTCCGGTGGCTCTGAAGCGTTTCATCCAGCTGCCGACAGACCAACAAAACGTCTATCGTGTCATCACCATTGAAGATGCGGTGAGCCTGTTTATCGGGCGGCTGTTCCCTGGTTATGAGGTGCGCGGCGCAGGCACATTCCGCATTATTCGCGACAGCGATATTGAAGTTGAAGAAGAAGCCGAAGACCTCGTGCGTCTCTTCGAAACGGCGCTGAAGCGCCGCCGTCGCGGTCAGGTGATCCGTATCGAATTCGATGGCGAAATGCCGGAAGCCCTGCGCGTCTTTGTGGCGACCGAACTTGGCGTCTCCGAAAATCGTGTCAGCGTGCATGAAGGACTTCTGGCGCTCAACATGATCTCGGAAATCGTTTCGATCCCGCGCGATGACCTGAAATTCGTGTCCTACAATCCGCGTTTCCCAGAACGTATCCGCGAACATGGCGGCGATTGCTTTGCCGCGATTCGCGAAAAGGATATCGTGGTTCACCACCCTTATGAATCCTTCGACGTTGTGGTGCAGTTCCTGCGTCAGGCGGCGGCGGACCCGGATGTGCTGGCCATCAAGCAGACGCTCTACCGCACCTCCAACGACAGCCCGATTGTGCGTGCGCTGGTCGATGCGGCGGAAGCGGGAAAGTCGGTGACGGCGCTGGTCGAGCTGAAGGCGCGCTTCGATGAAGAAGCCAATATTCGCTGGGCGCGCGATCTCGAACGCGCGGGCGTGCAGGTGGTGTTCGGCTTTATCGAATTGAAGACGCACGCAAAAATGTCGCTTGTCGTGCGGCGCGAAGATCAGAAATTGCGCTCCTATGTGCATCTGGGCACCGGCAATTATCACCCGATCACCGCGCGCATTTATACGGATCTATCCTTCTTCACCTCGGATGCGGATATTGCCCGCGATGTGGCGCATATCTTCAATTTCATCACCGGCTATGCCCAGCCCGCCGAGGAAATGAAAATCGCCATTTCGCCCTTCACCTTGCGCGCGCGTATCATCAAGCACATTGAGGATGAAGTGGTGCATGCGAAGGCCGGGCGACCGGCGGCGATCTGGATGAAGATGAATTCGCTGGTCGATCCACAGATTATTGATGCGCTCTACAAGGCAAGCCAGGCGGGCGTTCATATTGATCTGGTGGTGCGTGGCATTTGCTGCCTGCGGCCGGGTGTTCCCGGCCTGTCCGACAATATTCGCGCCAAGTCGATTGTGGGGCGTTTTCTCGAGCATAGCCGCGTTTTCTGCTTTGGAAACGGGCATGATCTGCCGTCCGACAAGGCGATTGTCTATATTGGTTCCGCCGATATGATGCCGCGCAATCTCGACCGCCGTGTGGAGACTTTAGTACCCATCACCAACGCAACAGTTCATCAACAAATTTTATCACAAATCATGTTTGCCAACATAATTGATAACCAACAGAGCTATCAGCTACTTGCGGATGGCACCTCTCGCCGGATAGAAAAAGAAGAAGGAGAGGAAGCTTTCAACGCGCAGGAATATTTCATGACCAATCCTAGCCTTTCGGGTCGCGGAAAGTCGCTGAAGTCTTCGGCCCCCCGCCTCATCGCACATCGCAAGCGTGCGCAGGCGGAAAGAAAAACGACTGCATGAGCCCAGCTATAGCACAAGGCCGTCTGAAGGGTCTCAAGCCCATCGGGGTCATTGACATCGGCTCGAATTCGATCCGTCTCGTCATTTACGAAGGTATCGTCCGTTCACCGACGGTGCTTTTCAACGAAAAACTCCTTTGCGGTCTCGGCAAGGGGCTGGCCAAGACAGGTCGGCTCAACGACAAGTCCGTCGATATTGCGCTGCGCGCCTTGCGGCGCTTCCGTGCGCTGGCCGAACAGGCTGGCGCCGTTTCCGTGCACGCGCTGGCGACAGCTGCCGCGCGCGAAGCGAAGAACGGACCTGATTTCATCGCGCAGGCCGAGGCCATTCTTGGACGGCACATTGAAGTTCTGTCCGGCAAGGAAGAAGCCTATTATTCGGCGCTGGGGATCATTTCCGGCTTCCACAAGCCCCAGGGCGTAGCGGGCGATCTCGGTGGCGGCAGCCTTGAGCTGGTGGCCGTCAACGATCACGATATCGGCGAGGGCATCACCCTGCCGCTCGGCGGCTTGCGCCTTCAGGACATGTCCGACGAAAAGCTGACGGAAGCTGCGAAGATCACACGCACGGAGCTTGCAAAGGCGACGCTGCTTGAAATGCATCAGGGGCAGGTTTTCTATGCGGTCGGCGGCACGTGGCGTAACCTTGCCAAGCTGCATATGACCGCGAAGCATTATCCGCTGCTGGTCATGCATGGCTACGAGATGGACCCGGTTGAGGCGCAGAGTTTCCTCAAGCGCGTCGCCAAGGGCAATATCGACACGATGCGCGGTATTGAAGCGGTATCGAAGAACCGTCGCCAGCTTCTGTCTTACGGCGCGACCGTGATGCTGGAAACCATCCGCCGCATGAAGCCATCTAAGATCGTTTTCTCGGCATTGGGCGTGCGCGAAGGATATCTCTATTCGCTGTTGCCGAAGAATGAGCAGAAACTCGACCCATTGCTGGCTTCTGCGGAAGAACTGGCGATCCTGCGGTCGCGTTCGCCACGCCATGCGCGTGAACTTGCCGTCTGGACGACGCTTTCATTGCCGCAACTGGGCTTTGATGAAACCGAGGATGAGGCGCGTTATCGCGAAGCCGCATGTCTTGTGGCGGATATAAGCTGGCGCGCGCATCCCGATTATCGCGGTTCGCAGGCGCTGAACATCATTGCTCACGGCTCGTTCGGCGGCATCGACCATCCGGGCCGTTCCTATATGGCGCTGGCCAATTACTATCGTCATGAAGGGCTGATCGAAGACGAGATTGCGCCGGAAATCGTGCAGCTTGCCACACCGCGCCTGCGCGAAAGGGCCAAACTGCTCGGTGCATTGCTACGCGTCGTCTATCTTTTGTCGGCATCGATGCCGGGTGTCATTCCACGCCTCTATTGGCGTGAGGAAGAAAACGGCATTGCGCTGGTCGTGCCGGGCGATCTTGCCGATCTTGTCTCGGACCGCCCGGAAGGTCGCCTGCAGCAGCTTGCCAAATTGACGGGCAAGAACCTGTATTTTGCGATTGGCGACAAGGGAGGGGAATAAGGGAGTAAGGGAATAGGGGAGTATGTTTATACAGCCCTTTTCACCTATTCCCCTACTGCCTTATTCCCTTACTCCCCTAATTCCACCGCCCGAATACGGCGGTTCTCGAACTTGATGCCGATCTTGCCGTCGATCAGGTCCAGTGCCTTTTGACCGAACACTTCGCGACGCCAGCCTTGCAAGGCCTGCACTTTCGCTTCATCGCCTTCGGCTGCAATCTTGTCGATATCATCCGAACTGGCGACGATCTTGGCGGCAACGCCGTGTTCTTCTGTCACCAGCTTCAGCAGAACCTTCAGAAGATCGGCTGCGGCGGCGCTGCCTTCCGGCGAATGCGACGGCTTCGGCAGCTTCGGCAGGTCTTCCTTCGGAATAGCGAGCGCTGACTGAATTGCGGCGACCAGACCGGCGGCCTGTGCAGAGCGTTCCCAACCCTTCGGGATCGAACGCAGACGACCAAGCGCTTCGGCATCACGCGGCTGCTGCTGCGCGATTTCGGCAATCGTGTCGTCCTTGATGATACGGCCACGCGGCACGTTGCGTTCGCGCGCTTCCCGCTCGCGCCATGCAGCAACGGATTGCATGATGGCTAGTTCGATCGGCTTGCGCACGCGGGCCTTCACACGCCGCCATGCGTCGTCCGGATGCAGATCATAGGTTTCGCGGGCGGTCAGAACCGCCATTTCCTCGTTCACCCATTCGCTGCGACCTTCCTTCTGAAGTTCTTCCTTCAGATAGAGATAGATATCGCGCAGATAGGTGACATCGGCCAGCGCATAGTCGAGTTGCTTGTCCGAAAGCGGACGCCGCCGCCAGTCGGTGAAGCGTGACGACTTGTCGAGATGCTTGCCGGTGACTTTCTGGACCAACTGGTCGTAGGAAATCGCATCGCCGAAACCGCAGACCATCGCCGCGACTTGACTGTCGAAGACAGGAGACGGGATGAGATCGCCAAGATGAAACACGATTTCGATATCCTGCCGCGCAGCATGGAAAACCTTGACGATTTTCTCGTCCGCCATCAGGCGGAAGAAGGGTGCAAGGTCGAGACCGGGCGCAAGCGCATCCACCAGCGCGGTGTGATCCGGCGAAGCCATCTGGATAAGGCACAATTCCGGCCAGAACGTCGTTTCGCGGATGAACTCCGTGTCGACAGTGACGAAATCTGACTTGGATAGGGCGGATACGGCCTCTTCAAGGGCCTCTGTGGTCGTGATGAGTTGCATAAGTTTCTTTTAGACAAAGCGACATTGATTGTCCCGAAAGAATGCGCAAAAGCGATAGCATAACAAGTGCAAATCGTGTTTTTTGTCGATACGTTGCGTCAAGCGGCCAGAAGCTGGCCCCTCGCAGACAGTGCAGGCTTGACAAAACCCGGTCAAAATGCGCTTTTCCGCCAGAAATTATAGCGCTTCCTATCATAAGTAAGCACTTACTTATCTTATTCCAAAAGGCAGAAATCATGCATCGTTACCGCAGCCATACCTGCGCAGCCCTTCGCAAAACGGACGTCGGTTCGAACGTTCGTCTGTCCGGCTGGGTTCACCGCGTCCGTGACCATGGCGGCATTCTCTTCATCGATCTTCGCGATCATTACGGCATTACCCAGATTGTGGCCGATCCCGATTCGCCCGCTTTCAAGGTTGCCGAAACGGTTCGCGGCGAGTGGGTCATCCGCGTCGATGGTGAAGTGAAGGCCCGCGCAGGTGATGCGGTCAATGCGAACCTGCCGACCGGCGAAGTCGAAATCTTCGCGACCGAGATCGAAGTTCTGGCCGCAGCCAAGGAACTGCCGCTGCCTGTCTTCGGCGAGCCGGATTATCCGGAAGATATCCGCCTGAAGTATCGCTTCCTCGATCTGCGCCGCGAAACGCTGCACAAGAACATTATGAGCCGCACCAAGATCATTGCCGCGATGCGTCGCCGCATGACCGAAATCGGCTTCAACGAGTTCACCACGCCGATCCTGACGGCCTCGTCGCCGGAAGGCGCACGCGACTTCCTCGTGCCAAGTCGTATTCACGAAGGCAAGTTCTACGCGCTGCCGCAGGCGCCGCAGCAGTACAAGCAGCTTCTGATGGTTGCCGGTTTCGACCGCTACTTCCAGATTGCGCCTTGCTTCCGCGACGAAGACCCGCGCGCTGACCGCTTGCCGGGCGAATTCTACCAGCTCGACCTTGAAATGAGCTTCGTGACCCAGGAAGAAATCTGGGAAACGATGGAACCGGTCATGCGCGGCATTTTCGAAGAATTTGCCGAAGGCAAGCCGGTGACGCAGAAGTTCCGCCGTATCGCCTATGACGACGCGATCCGCACCTATGGTTCCGACAAGCCGGATCTGCGCAACCCGATCGAAATGCAGGCTGTGACCGATCATTTCGCGGGTTCCGGTTTCAAGGTCTTCGCGAACATGATCGCTAATGATCCCAAGGTCGAAGTCTGGGCCATTCCGGCCAAGACCGGCGGCTCCAGAGCATTCTGCGACCGCATGAATTCCTGGGCGCAGAGCGAAGGTCAGCCGGGTCTTGGCTATATCTTCTGGCGCAAGGAAGGCGACAAGCTTGAAGGCGCTGGCCCAATCGCCAAGAACATCGGCGAAGAACGCACCGAAGCAATCCGTGTGCAGATGGGCCTCGACGATGGCGACGCCTGCTTCTTCGTGGCTGGCCAACCGTCGAAGTTCTACAAGTTCGCTGGCGATGCGCGCACCCGTGCAGGCGAAGAACTGAACCTCGTTGACCGCGAGCGTTTCGAACTGGCCTGGATCATCGACTTCCCGTTCTACGAATGGGACGAAGACAACAAGAAGCTCGACTTCGCGCACAACCCGTTCTCCATGCCGCAGGGCGGTCTGGATGCGCTGGAAAATCAGGACCCGCTCGCCATCAAGGCCTATCAGTACGATCTCGTCTGCAACGGCTTCGAAATCGCCTCGGGCTCGATCCGTAACCAGCTGCCGGACGTCATGGTCAAGGCCTTCGAAAAGGTCGGCCTCAGCCAGCAGGATGTGGAAGATCGTTTCGGCGGTCTCTACCGTGCGTTCCAGTACGGCGCGCCTCCGCATGGCGGCATGGCTGCCGGTATCGACCGCGTCATCATGCTGCTGGTCGGTGCAAAGAACCTGCGTGAAATCTCGCTGTTCCCGATGAACCAGCAGGCGCTCGATCTTCTGATGAACGCGCCTTCGGAAGTGACGCCAGCCCAGCTGCGCGATCTTCATATCCGTTTGGCTCCCCAGGCTCAGAAGAGCTAAGCTCTTTTTCAGAGAACAAAAAACCCGGCCTTTGAGCCGGGTTTTTTATTTTGGATCAAATCTCGGAAAAAAGCCCGGTGCATTCACCGGGCTTCTTCGATTTTAGTTGTTGGCGTCGATGCCGACCTTCAACAGCTGGATGATCTTCGTTGGATCGAGCGAGGCGGTTGCAACGATCGATGCGAAGGTGACCGGCTGGTCAGGCGAGGCGCTCAGCGTCAGAGACTTCGGATCGGAGAAATACTTGTCCGATGCCGCTTTCAGCTGCTGGGCGAAATCCGGGTTTTTCAGCTGCGTGGCCATCAGCGGAACCATCATCTTCAGCTGTTCGCCAAGCGCCTTGGCGTCCGAACCCTGCTGCTTGGCATAATAGGTCAGCAGCTTTTCGGTCAGCGATGCATCGTCAAAGCGGATCGTCAGGTTCTTGAGGTTCAGCTGTTCTGCGAGGCCGAGAATGGCAAGACCGGCGGCGTCCTTGTCGGCGTCCGACTTGGTCATTGCTTCCTGCGTCTTCTGCACGGCTTCGACAAAGGCCAGATCGTAACCGCCAAGGCTGCCGGTAATGTTGATCTTGCCGAGGTCCTGCGCATCAACTTCCATCTGGTCGAGGGTGGCATCGCCCGACTTCGGCGACCACTGACCTTTCATGTTGACGGCGGCCTGAAGGCTCTTCATGCCCAGCGGCTCAAGCGGGTTCTGGCCGTCCTTGCCGAAGGTGGCGTCAATGCTGGCGACAGTGGCGCTGTAACCGATCTTTTCCGCCTTGTTCGACGTGTCGAGCGAGACATCGATGCCCTTCACCGTGGCGCCATCCGTGCCCGGCTTGCCGAAGGCGAGTTCATCAATCTTCATCTTGTCGTAAAGAACCATGCTGTCGAGCGGACCCTTGGCGGATTCGGCTGGAATCTGCAGGTTCTGCATCGACATGCCCTTGATGGAGGCCTGATCGTTCTTGCCGTCGGTGCTGTCGAGCGTGAGGTCGGGAACGACAACCTGTCCGATGGTGAAGCCGCCATCCTGTGCGTCCTGAACATCTTCAAGCGTCACATCGCCGACTTCCACGTCTTTCGGAGACAGCGTGGCAAGTTTGACCTTGGTGCCTTCGAGGACGATATTCGAACCGTCGGCCTTTACATTGGCAAAGCTCAGTTCACCGCCCTGCTTTTCGTAGAGGGCCTTGAGACGCTCGGCGACGGCATTGGCATCCGCAGCCATGGCGGCGCTGCCGAAAATCAGCGAAAGCGCTGTGCTTGCAGCAAAAATGCGCGCCGCTGGCTTGATGTTGACGAAAACCTGCATTCGAAGCTCCTGGCTCATCTCTTGATTTGGGTGCGGCATTCATAGGCGCAAATGTTCTAATTTAACAACCAGATTTGCTAATCCTGTGGTTGCAGCACGAGAAAACTAGTTTCCGGTTGCTCTATAGTGTGTAAATGGCGGCGGATTTGCGACTGACGCTCTGTTGCACACTCCAATCTGGATTTGTGCAACTATGCAGTGGATTTCAAGCGCAGCCTTGCGCTTTGCGTGTCCTATTTGGCGCAACCGCACTGTAATGTACTGGTTTAGTTCTCCTGAACGCTTGCTGACGAATCGCGCACTTGGTACTGAGAAGCATGGGAAAAAGTCTGATTCCGCCGGGCGACGGCGAAGAACACATCGAAAAGGTCGATCTTAAATCGGCCCTCGAGGAACGTTACCTCGCTTATGCGCTGTCCACGATCATGCATCGTGCGCTGCCGGACGTGCGCGACGGTCTCAAGCCGGTGCATCGCCGCATCATGCATGCCATGCGCTTGCTGCGTCTCAATCCCGATCAGGCCTATGCGAAATGCGCGCGTATCGTGGGCGATGTGATGGGTAAGTTCCATCCGCATGGCGACGCGTCGATTTACGATGCGCTGGTGCGACTGGCGCAGGATTTCGCGGTGCGTTATCCGCTGGTCGACGGGCAGGGCAATTTCGGCAATATCGACGGCGATAATGCCGCCGCCATGCGTTACACCGAAGCGCGCATGACCGAAGTGGCGACGCTGCTGCTCGAAGGCATCACCGAGGACGCCATCGATTTCCGTCCGACCTATAATGAGGAAGACGAGGAGCCCATCGTTCTGCCGGGCGCATTCCCAAACCTGCTGGCCAATGGCTCGGCGGGTATCGCGGTTGGCATGGCCACGAATATTCCGCCGCATAATGTGGCGGAGCTGTGCTCCTCGGCGCTTTATCTGATCAACCATCCCGATGCGGGCGTGGAAGAACTCATCACCTCGCCGGAGCAATATGCGGAAATCGAGCAGGAAGCGAAAACGGATCCGTCTGCACTTTTGAAAGCCAAGGTGCGCGGCCCGGATTTCCCGACGGGCGGTGTTCTGGTTGAAGAACACGGCAATATTGTCGAAGCCTATCGCACCGGTCGCGGTGCTTTCCGCGTTCGCGCGCGGTGGGAAAAAGAAGAGGGCAATCGCGGCACCTGGGTGATCGTTGTCACCGAAATTCCCTATCAGGTACAGAAGTCGCGCCTGATCGAGAAGATTGCCGAATTGCTGCTGGCCAAGAAGCTGCCGCTGCTTGACGATATTCGCGATGAATCTGCGGAAGATATCCGCATCGTTCTGGAGCCGAAGAACCGCACGGTCGATCCTGAACTGCTGATGGAATCGCTGTTCAAGCTGACCGAGCTTGAAAATCGCGTTTCGCTCAACATGAATGTGCTGTCGCACGGCAAGGTGCCGAATGTGCTGTCGCTGGGCGGCGTGTTGCGCGAATGGCTGGAACACCGCAAGGAAGTTCTCGTTCGCCGCTCGCAATATCGTCTGGCCGAGATTGAGCGGCGTCTGGAGATCCTCGGCGGCTTTCTGATCGCCTATCTCAATCTGGATGAGGTTATCCGCATCATCCGCGAGGAAGACGAGCCGAAGCAGGAATTGATGCGGGCCTTCGAACTGACCGATGTTCAGGCCGAGTCCATCCTCAATATGCGCCTGCGTTCGTTGCGCAAGCTCGAGGAATTCGAGATCCGCAAAGAGTTCGACGCTCTGACCGTCGAGAAGACCGATTTGGAAGGACTGCTCGCTTCCGGCACGCGCCAGTGGAAGAAGATCAGCACCGAAATCAAGGCGGTGCGCGAGAAATTCGGCCCTGCTACCAAGCTCGGCAAGCGCCGCACGAATTTCGCGGAAGCCCCGACCCACGATCTTGAAGACATCCACAATGCCATGATCGAGCGCGAGCCTGTCACAATCGTCGTATCGGAAAAGGGCTGGCTGCGCGCGATGAAGGGCCATATGGCCGATTTCTCGACGCTTTCCTTCAAGGAGGGCGACAAGCTCAAACTGGCTTTCCACGCGGAAACCACCGACAAGCTTCTGTTCTTCACGACAGGCGGCAAGTTCTTCACCATCGGTGCGAATACGCTTCCGGGCGGTCGCGGCCATGGCGAGCCGATCCGCATTCTGGTCGATATGGAAAACGATCAGGATATCCTGACGGCCTTCGTGCACGATCCGTCGGCAAAGCTGCTGCTCGTTTCGCATGAAGGCAATGGTTTCATCGTTCCGGAAAACGAAGCCGTCGCCAACACCCGCAAGGGCAAGCAGGTGATGAATGTAAAGGCTCCGGACGAGGCGAAGATTTGCGCCCGCGTTTCCGGCGATCACATTGCCGTCGTCGGCGAAAACCGCAAGATGGTCGTTTTCCCGCTGACGGAAATCCCGGAAATGACGCGCGGCAAGGGCGTGCGCCTGCAAAAATACAAGGATGGCGGCGTGTCCGATATCCGCACTTTTGCAATTGCCGAAGGGCTGTCATGGCAGGATTCGGCGGAACGCACCTTTACGCGCAGCAAGGAAGAACTCATCGAATGGATCGGTGCACGCGCTTCCGCCGGCCGCGTTGTTCCGAAGGGGTTTCCACGTTCGGGTAAGTTCTGACAGGTATAGCACCACCCCTCATTCTGAGGAGGTGCCCTGAGCGAAGCGAAGGGAACCGTCTCGAAGGGTGAGGGGATAGGGGTATACCTTGTGCGTTTTCCCTCAGCGCGTCGATCCTTCGACAAGCTCGGGGAAACGCGACGTTACCCCTCAAACCGCTGCCAACCGCGAGGGCCGAGATGTTCCTGCGGTGTGAAGCGAATTTTGTACTGCATCTTGCGCGAGCCCTCGACCCAATAGCCGAGATAGACATGCGGCAGGCCTGCCGCGCGCGCCCGCTCTATATGATCGAGAATCATATAGGTGCCGAGCGAGCGGTCATGCATATGCGGTGAGAAGAACGAATAGACCATGGAAAGGCCGTCGGCCATCACATCGGTCAGTGCCACGGCGATCAGCTCGCCATCGCCTTTCGGATCGATAAAACTGTCGGGGCCGCGACGGCGATACTCGATGATCTGCGTGTTGACATGGGTATCTTCAACCATCATCGCATAATCAAGCACGGTCATGTCCGACATGCCGCCTGAACGGTGGCGCGCGTCGAGATAATCGCGAAACAGCGCATATTGCTCGGTGCTGGGTTGCGCCTTGTGGACGCGACCGACCAGATCGCGGTTCTGGCTCCAGACGCGGCGCATATTGCGCGTCATCTCGAACTCTCCCGCCAGAATGCGCACGGAAACGCAGGCGCGGCAAAGCTCGCAGGCCGGACGATAGGCGATGTTCTGGGATCGGCGAAACCCGCCTTGGGTCAGGAGATCGTTGATCTCGTTGGCCTTGTCGCCCACGAGATGCGTAAACACTTTGCGCTCCATCTGACCGTCGAGATACGGACAGGGCGAGGGTGCCGTCAAGAAAAACTGCGGAGACTGTTGCGGTTGATGGGTCATTCAATATCCACGAAATGGCAATACCGAAACCATCACGATATTGGACAAGGATCGAACCGACGGCGCAAAACGTCAAGTGGCATTTTGCGCAGCCGGCTCTGAATTTTTTTGAACTTAAGCCTGATAGGCCCCGATCTTAACGATCCGAGCGGATGACCGCTGTGCCGAGCAGGAGATCGTGCACCGTGCGTTTGCGGTCGAGAACCAGCGTAGCCAGCAGGATCAGCGGCGTCAGCACGACATTCAGGCCCCAGAACAGCACCGAATGGACGATGGCGAGCATCGGGTCCACCGTGCCGCCTTCAAGCCGAACCAGCTTGAGATTCATCATCTGCATGCCCTTGGTCGCCTGCTGCGGGCCGCCCATGGTGCGCGACACATAGATCAGCGCGACGATGGGGAACATGATGCCATAGAGCATCCAGCCGATACCGAGCGTCAATATACCGAAAAGCGCGATCACGATTGCTGCCGGGATACACAGCAGAAAGACAATGAGATAGTCGATGAGAAAAGCCATCATCCGGCGCGTACGCACGCCTTCGAAGAAAGCTCGGCTGTCGTAACGCGGAGCCATGATCTCGCCGTGCAGGATATGGTCGGACATTTTTCCTTCCAGTCGTTTAAAAAGACAACCGGAGACAGACAATGTCCGGCGTCGCTCCGCCTTCCGGGCGGAACGATACCAACATGGTAAATGAAATGGGCCGTTTCAAGGAACGCTGTCAGATTAGCCCTGCTGTTTCAGCTTTTCGGCGACCTCAATCGCGAAATAGGTGAGGATGCCGTCGCAACCGGCGCGCTTGAAAGCGAGCAGGCTTTCCATCATCACTTTTTCTTCGTCGATCCAGCCATTGATACCGGCGGCCTTGATCATCGCATACTCGCCCGACACCTGATAGGCATAGGTCGGTAGGCGGAATTCGCTTTTCAGGCGATGGATGATGTCGAGATAGGGCAGGCCAGGCTTGACCATCAGCATGTCCGCGCCTTCGGCAATATCCTGTTCGGCTTCGCGCACGGCTTCTTCCGGATTGGCCGGGTCGATATAATAGGTCTTCTTGTCGCCTTTCAGCAGGCCCTGCGTGCCGATGGCCTCGCGATAAGGGCCGTAGAAAGCCGAGGCGAATTTCGTCGCATAGGACATGATCGGAATATGATGAAAGCCGTTCTCGTCCAGCGCCTGACGTATCGCGCCGATACGGCCATCCATCATATCGGACGGGGCGATGATGTCGGCACCGGCCTCGGCCTGCGAAAGCGCGCCGCGAACAACCATCGCGACGGATTCGTCGTTGACGATTTCGCCATCGCGCAAAATGCCGTCATGGCCATGTGTGGTGAACGGATCGAGCGCGGCGTCGGTAATGATGCCGATTTCCGGCACTTCCTTCTTGATTGCCCGCACTGCACGATTGATCAGGTTGTCGGGGCTGGCGACAAAGGCGCCGTCATCCGTCTTCACTTCGGCCTTTTCGCGCGGGAAGGGGGCAATGGCTGGAATGCCGAGCTTAGCGGCTTTCTCCGCCATGCGCACCGCCATATCAACCGAATAGCGCTCCACACCCGGCATGGCTTCCACAGGTTCGGAAACGCCGTTTCCATAGGTGAGGAAGAATGGCAGAATCAGATCGTCCACCGTCAGCTGCGTTTCCTGCACCAGCCTGCGCGACCAGTCGGCCTTGCGCATACGGCGCAAACGGCGGCTGCCGGTTACGTCATCGACATGCCTGCCGATATGAGGGGGGAGATATTTGGATTGACGGTCGCTCATTGAACTATTCCCGAGAATGGAAGCCGCGATGCAAATGCAATCAAAGGGCTGACTTCGGATGCGCACCGTTTATCACGGGAAAAGTGGTGAAACCAAGAAGATTGGCCCACTCTCGCCTGTGTGGGATTGACGCGGGGCGTCTCACTTTCTACCCATTTGGGGGAACGGGAGACAAGATATGCAGATTGACTTTGGCGGTGGCGACGAAATCGGCTTCGAACGCAAGGGAAAAGCCGGTCTCGTAAGGCTGACGCGGACCGCAGCGCTCAACGCGCTGACGCACAAGATGATTCTGGCGCTCGATCGGGCATTGCAGGCCTGGGAAAACGATCCCGAAGTCGCCTGCGTGATTCTGGAAGGCGAGGGCCGGGCATTCTGCGCCGGTGGAGATGTCGTGGCTGCCTACAAGTCTGGCCGCGAGGGAACGCCCGCTTACGAATTTTTCCGCGATGAATATCGGCTCAATGCCCGCATTGGCCGTTTCCCCAAGCCTTATATCTCGCTGATCAACGGCATCATCATGGGCGGCGGCGCTGGCATTTCAGTGCACGGCTCGCATCGCATCGTGACCGAAAACACCATGTTCGCCATGCCGGAAACCGGAATCGGTTTCTTTCCCGATGTTGGAGGAAGCGCATTCCTGCCGCATCTCCACGACAATTTCGGCTATTATCTCGCCTTGACGGGCAATCGTATTCGCTGGGGTGATTGCCTCCAGAGCGGAATTGCCACCCATGCGGTTGCAGCCAGCGATCTAAACGACGTGCGCGAGGATCTCATCGCGACGGCCGATATCGACGCTGCATTGACCCGCAGCCAGTATCCCGATTTCGAAACCCCGGCAGAAGCGCGGAATGTGATCAAAGAATGCTTTTCCGGCGCGACGCTTGCCGATTGCATGAACCTGCTGGACAAGGCCGCAGCTTCGGGCAGCAAACCGGCGACGGATATTCTGAACGTGATCGCAACGCGGTCGCCGACCAGCGTGGCGGTGACCTTCCGGCAGATCGCCGATGGTCGCCCGCTCGATCTCGATGATTGCATGCGCATGGAATATCGCATTGCCAGCCGCATGCTGGAAGCGCACGACTTTTATGAAGGCGTGCGGGCACTTCTGATCGACAAGGATGGCGCGCCATCCTGGCAACCGGCTTCCATCGAGGACGTGAAACCGGAACAGGTGAACGCCTATTTCGTCAATCTTGGCGAAAAGGAACTGACGTTCTCATGAGGAATTGCTGATGCATATGGATGAGTTGCGCCAGCACACGCAACCGAGCGGCCTGGAATGGACATTTACATGGTTCATTCGATTGCTGGCGCTGACTGCGCTTGCAAGCGGCGTTTTCTATTGGGTGCGGCTCATCGGCATTCATCCGGGATTGCTCTGGCGGTTCGATCTGATGCCATGGATGTGGCAGACCGCCGTGGTCGCGCTGGCGGTATTAATGCCGGTTGCCGCAACGGGTCTCTGGATGCGGGCAACCTGGGGGCCGGTGCTTTGGTTCGTGGCCGCAATCGGCGAGATCAGCATCTATTCGGTCTTTGAACGGAACTTTGAAAGCAGGCCGTTGACGGTCACGTTCAACGCCGTCTGCATCCTTGTTTATATCGTGTTCCGCGTGTTGCTGGTGCTGGAAAAACGGCGGCAGGCAAAGGCCAGCATTCCGGTCTGATTGCGGGCGCAGGTAAGTAAACATTAAGCCTGAATTTGCATTCCCCTTGGTAAGCTACTGTTAAGTCTGACTTTTAAGTCGAATTTTATGCATCTCGCCTAAAGTCCTCTCAGAACAGCGAGAAACATCGCTGCATAAAACAGGAAGAGAGCGGCATCGTGGATTTCCCGAATGCGGCTCCGACAGAGAGGCAAAGACAATGATGAATGCTCAGCGCAAAATCGACGCTCCGCTCTATGCTCCGGAAGCCGCACTCCGCAGCCTGTATCTGGAAGCCCTTCAACTAGTGGAGCGTCTGCACCGCCGTCTGCTCGATGTTGTGAAGGATGAGTTCGACCGCAACGGTCAGCTCGACATCAACGCAACTCAGGCGCTGCTGCTTTTCAACATTGGTAATTCGGAACTGACCGCCGGTGAACTGCGCTCACGCGGTTACTATCTCGGCTCGAATGTTTCCTACAACCTCAAGAAGCTCGTCGAAATGGGCTTCATTCATCACCAGCGCTCGCGTGTCGACCGCCGTTCGGTGCGCGTCAGCCTGACCGACAAGGGCAATGAGATCGCCAATCAGGTTGCAGCACTTTACGAACGTCACGTCCTGTCCATCGAACAGGTCGGCGGAATTCAGGTTGAAGAATTCATGGCGATGAACAAGTCCTTGCAGCGTCTCGACCGCTTCTGGAACGACAGCATCGCTTACCGTCTCTGATAAATGGACCGGCCTTTGGGCGCGTTTGTTGCAGAACGGACACAACAGACCTGCATTTGCTGAGGCGGATGAGCAATTATGCTTCGATCTTGACGCGCGTGGCTTGCAAACTGGGCCGCGCGACATGATTAAGCCATAAAAACCGACATAAGCAGTTCTCAAGACTGTACGGGCAAGAATGTGCCATCTTCCAACAGGTCGGGAGATATAAGCGGGCGCGCATATGGTTGCGGGTCGGCTATCGCCTTGAAACACTGTTGCTGATATTCTCGGACGACTGCCGCCGACATTGACCTATGAGCGGCGCGCCTTTTTGGGACCAAGCAAATGACCAAAACTGACAAGAATGCCGAAGCTTTCAAAGTGGACCGCCGCCGCTTCCTGCGCGGTGCTGCAACAGCTGGCCTTTCCGTGGCAGCCTCGGCTTTTGCGACGTCGTCCTTTGCACAGCAGGCTTTTAACGATGTGCTCGCGTCGCCGCGGCGCGGTAACTGGGATGACCAGTTCGATGCGCGCGCGACAGGCGGCCAGAAGGTTGCGACCAACCAGCCAGTTCTGAGCCAGCAGACTGTCGGCAATCTTCAAAATGCCATTGCACAATATAGCGATATTGCCGGTCGCGGCGGTTGGCCGACCGTTCCGGGCAATGCAAAGCTTCAGCTTGGCGTGAATGACCAGTCGGTCCAGTATCTGCGCAAGCGCCTCATGGTCTCTGGCGATCTGCCGCAGGGCGCTGGTCTTTCCAACGCCTTCGACACCTATGTTGATGCCGCAGTGAAGCGCTTCCAGTCGCGTCATGGTCTGCCGGCAGACGGCGTGATGGGCCAGTTCACCTATGCCGCGATGAATGTAGACGTGAATACGCGCCTCGGCCAGCTCCAGACCAACTTGCAGCGTCTTTCGCCGCTGGTCAGCGCCGGTATGCAGGAACAGCGTTTCGTGATGGTGAATATCCCGGCTGCGCGGATTGAAGCCGTTGAAAATGGCAGCGTCATGCAGCGCCACACCGCCGTTGTGGGCAAGATCGACCGCCAGACGCCAATCCTCAATTCGAAGATTCATGAAGTCATTCTCAATCCTTACTGGACGGCGCCGAAGTCCATCATCCAGAAGGACATCATTCCGCTGATGCGGAAGGACCCGCAATATCTGGCGAAGAACAAGATCCGGCTCTACAATCAGGCAGGTCAGGAAGTTCCGCCGGAAAGCATCGACTGGAACACGGACGACGCCGTGAAGCTGATGTTCCGTCAGGACCCGGGCAAGATCAACGCCATGTCCTCGACCAAGATCAACTTCCACAACCAGTATGCCGTCTACATGCACGACACGCCGCAGAAGAGCTATTTCAACAAGCTCATGCGTTTCGACTCGTCGGGCTGCGTGCGCGTGCAGAATGTTCGCGATCTGGACGTCTGGCTGTTGAAAAACACCGCTGGCTGGGATCGCCAGAACATCGAAGAAACGATCCGTACGGGCAACAACACGCCTATTCAGGTTGCTGATCCCGTGCCGCTGCACTTCGTGTACATTTCGGCCTGGTCGACGGGTGATGGTGTCGTGCAGTTCCGCGACGACATTTACAAGATGGACGGCGCAGCCTCGCTGGCGCTTGGTACAGACACCTGATTTTTCGATATTTCCGACTGAAAAAGAGCCGCCTCGAATATTCGGAGCGGCTTTTTTAGTTGTTAAACCGATATCAAATCGGTTTGCCGCATTTTGGAACATGCTTTTCGCTTTGCGGCCATTGGCCTTGGGCATTCAAGTGTGATAATGCGCCTCATCCAATAGCTTTTACCGGCTGACCCGGAGGGTGTGAAAATGTCTCAAGCCAACGCCGCCGCCAAGAATGCGTTTTCCGACGCTTTCTTCAATGCAAGCCTCGAGGACATCGATTCCGAAATTTTCGGTGCAATTCGCAACGAACTCGGTCGTCAGCGCCATGAAATCGAGCTGATCGCCTCGGAAAACATCGTTTCGCGGGCTGTTCTCGAAGCGCAGGGCTCCATCCTCACCAACAAATATGCCGAAGGATATCCGGGCAAGCGCTATTATGGTGGCTGCCAGTATGTGGACGTGGTGGAAGAACTGGCAATCGAACGCGCCAAGAAGCTCTTCGGCTGCGAATTCGCCAATGTTCAGCCGAATTCCGGTAGCCAGATGAATCAGGCCGTGTTCTTGGCTCTGCTGCAGCCGGGCGACACCTTCATGGGTCTCGATCTCAATTCGGGTGGTCACCTGACGCATGGTTCGCCGGTCAACATGTCTGGCAAGTGGTTCAATGTCGTGTCCTATGGCGTCCGTCAGGACGACCATCTGCTCGACATGGACGAAGTGGCTCGCCTTGCCCGCGAAAACAAGCCGAAGTTGATTCTCGCTGGCGGCACCGCTTATTCGCGCATCTGGGACTGGAAGCGTTTCCGCGAGATCGCCGATGAAGTTGGCGCTTATCTCATGGTCGATATGGCGCATATTGCCGGTCTGGTTGCCGGTGGCCAGCATCCGTCGCCGATCCCGCATGCCCATGTCTGCACGACGACGACGCACAAGTCTCTGCGCGGCCCGCGTGGCGGCATGATTCTGACCAACGATGCGGACATTGCCAAGAAGATCAACTCGGCTGTGTTCCCCGGTCTTCAGGGTGGTCCGCTTATGCATGTTATCGCCGGTAAGGCTGTTGCATTCGGTGAAGCGCTGAAGCCAGAATTCAAGCTCTATGCCAAAAACGTCGTCGACAATGCGCGCGCACTTTCGGAAGAACTGAAGTCGCATGGCCTCGATATCGTTTCCGGCGGCACCGATAACCATCTGATGCTGGTTGATCTGCGTCCTAAGAACGCAACCGGCAAGCGTGCGGAAGCCGCTCTCGGTCGCGCCAACATCACCTGCAACAAGAACGGTATTCCGTTCGACCCTGAAAAGCCGTTTGTCACCTCCGGCGTTCGTCTCGGCACACCAGCCGGCACCACGCGCGGTTTCGGCGTAACCGAATTCAAGGAAATCGGCTCGCTGATTGCCGAAGTTCTCGACGGTTTGAAGGTCGCTAATTCCGATGAAGGCAATGCCGCCGTCGAACAGGCTGTGAAGGATAAGGTCGTTGCTTTGACCGACCGTTTCCCGATGTATGGCTATCAGGGGTAAACCTGATCGCCTGAATTTCAAAAGCCCCGTTCAACCCTGTTGAGCGGGGCTTTTTTGCCCGTCATACCCGGTGTGTCGCATTCGGTAGGTTGATTGGCGCAGATCAGCTATGATCTGTAGGAATCAGTCTTCGAAGAGTGAGTGAAAGAGTTCCATGCGTTGTCCCTATTGCCAATCTGAAGATACGCAAGTGAAGGATTCCCGTCCTGCGGAGGATGGTGCGGTCATTCGCCGGCGTCGTGTCTGCTCGGTTTGCGGCGGGCGCTTCACCACATTCGAACGTGTCCAGCTTCGCGACCTGATGGTCGTGAAGAAAAGCGGACGCCGTGTGCCTTTCGATCGTGACAAGCTGACCCGCTCCATCGAAGTGGCGCTGCGCAAGCGCGAAGTCGACAGCGAGCGTATCGAACGTGCGATTTCCGGAATTGTTCGCCAGCTTGAAAGCTCGGGGGAGGCGGAGGTGACATCCGACGAGATCGGTCGTCTGGCGATGGATGCGCTGAAGGGTGTGGATGATATTGCCTATATCCGGTTTGCATCGGTCTATCGCAATTTCAGCAAGGCCGTCGATTTCCATAATGTGATCGATGAACTGGCAGCTCCCGATACCGAGGACGATCTGGATAGATAGGCATGACTGCACTGGAATTTCCGCATTCCGACGTAACTTCGGACGATATCCGCTTCATGGAAGCGACAATCCGTTATGCCCGTCGTCACAAGGGGCTGACGGGCACCAATCCATCCGTCGGCACACTGATCGTCAAGGATGGCGTCATCGTCGGACGCGGCGTGACCGCACTGGGCGGCAGGCCGCATTCCGAGCCGCAGGCGCTTGCCGATGCAGGCGAGGCGGCGCGAGGCGCAACGGCCTATGTGACGCTGGAACCATGCGCCCATCATGGTCGCACGCCGCCTTGCGCTGAAGCGCTGGTGCGTGCCGGCGTGGTCCGCGTTGTCGTCGCGGCCACCGATCCGGATGATCGGGTCAGCGGCAAGGGTTTTGCCATCCTGCGCGAAGCGGGCATTGAAGTGGAGCCGGGCATCCTCGCCGAAAAGGCAGCCGACGATCTCGCTGGCTACCTGAATCGTTCTTCCAGGAAACGCCCGGAAGTGATTCTGAAACTTGCACTTTCCGCAGATGGCATGATCGGAAAAAAGGGCGAGGGGCAGGTGCCGATTACCGGCCAGGTGTCGCGCGCCCAATCCCACATCTTACGGTCGCAAACTGATGTTATCCTTATTGGTATCGAAACGGCGCTTGCAGACGATCCGGTTTTGAACTGCCGCCTGCCGGGGCTTGAACAGCGCTCGCCCATCCGCGTCGTGCTCGACGGTGGTTTGCGGTTGCCATTGGCTTCGAAGCTGGTTCAGTCGGCGGATGCGCAGCCGCTTTGGATTGCCTGTACAGACGATGCATCGCCGGAACGGCGGTACGAACTGAAGGCGGCGGGGTGCCGCATTCTGGCGACCGAGGCGCATGATTGCCGGATTGCCTTGCCGGAATTGATGGACGACCTTGCCGCGCAGGGTATTGGTTCCGTTCTCGTGGAAGGCGGCGCGGGTGTGGCCAAGAGCTTTCTGGAAGAAAAGCTGGTTGACCGCCTGATTACCTTCCGCTCACCGATTGAAATTGGTGCTGCCGATGGGGTTGCCGTCCCCGGTCTTGAAACCCATATCGCAGAAGAATTCAAAATTCTCAGGCAGGCGCGTTTCGGTGACGATGCTTATGCGGAATATGTAAGGAAGTCTTGATGTTTACAGGCATTATTACCGATATCGGCAAGGTTGACCGGATCAAGCCGCTGAATGAAGGCGTGTTGCTGCGTATCGAGACCGTCTACGATCCCGAAACTATCGAGCTTGGCGCATCGATTGCGTGTTCCGGTGTTTGCCTGACCGTCGTTGCGCTGCCGGAAAAGGGCACCAATGCCCGCTGGTTTGAAGTGGAAGCATGGGAAGAAGCCCTGCGCCTGACCACCATCTCCACGTGGGAAAATGGAACCAATATCAATCTGGAACGCTCGCTGAAGCTTGGCGACGAAATGGGCGGGCATCTGGTTTCCGGCCATGTCGATGGACAGGCGGAAATCGTTGCACGCAAGGATGAGGGCGACGCGGTGCGCTTCACCCTGCGTGCGCCGGAAGAACTTGCGCCATTCATCGCCCAGAAGGGTTCGGTCGCGCTCGATGGCACGTCGCTGACGGTCAACGGTGTGAACGGTAATGAATTTGACGTTTTGCTCATCCGCCATTCGCTGGAAGTGACAACCTGGGGTCAGCGAAAAGCGGGTGACAAGGTGAATATCGAGATCGACCAGCTCGCACGCTATGCGGCAAGGCTTGCGCAATATCGGAAATAGGCTTACAGCCTAAAATTCCAGGCTGTAAAAGCATATCCCGATTTAAGCGTTGACCGCAGGTCTTGCGGTCCGCAAAATTTGTCATGGAGTTTCTCATGTCCGATCACGAGGCGCGCGCGCCGCATTTGCTTATTGTTGAAGCACGTTTCTACGACGATCTTGCCGATGCACTTCTTGATGGCGCAAAGGCGGCTCTGGACGATGCGGGCGCCACCTATGACGTCGTGACCGTACCGGGCGCGCTGGAAATTCCGGCCACCATTTCCTTTGCCCTCGATGGCGCCGACAATGACGGCACCGAATATGACGGTTATGTCGCGCTGGGCACGGTGATCCGTGGTGAGACCTATCATTTCGACATCGTTGCAAACGAATCCTGCCGTGCGCTGACCGATTTGGCCGTTGAAGAAAGCCTTGCCATCGGCAACGGCATTCTGACCGTCGAGAATGACGAACAGGCATGGGTGCGCGCGCGTCGTGAAGACAAGGACAAGGGCGGTTTTGCTGCCCGCGCCGCACTGACCATGATTGATCTGCGCAAGAAGTTCGGAGCGTGAATATTATGAGTTCTTCCGCAGAAGGTCGCCCGACACCAAACCTGCCGCGTACGGCGAACAAGCGTGGCGTTGCCCGGCTTGCAGCCGTGCAGGCGCTCTACCAGATGGACGTTGCCGGTACGGGCGTGATGGAAGTGGTCGCAGAATACGAAGCCTTCCGCCTCGGCAAGGAAGTGGATGGTACGCAATATCTCGATGCCGATCCGCAATGGTTCCGCGCCATCGTCGCCGGTGTTGTCGACAGCCAGCTCAAGCTTGATCCGATGATCCATCAGGCATTGACCGAGGACTGGCCGCTGTCGCGTCTCGATTCCACGCTGCGCGCGATCTTGCGCGCCGGTGCATGGGAGCTGACCTCGCGCAACGATGTGCCGACCGCCGTCATTGTCTCGGAATATGTCGATATCGCCAAGGCTTTCTACACCGAAGACGAGCCGAAGCTCGTCAATGCCGTGCTCGACCGCCTTGCCTTCGTCATTCGCGGTGAAAGCCGCGGGACCAAGCCGCGCCACTAAGAGCGGTTTTAGAGATTGATAAAAGCAAGAAGGGCTGTGAGAAATCACAGCCCTTCTTTCATTGTATGCTGGCAAAGAACGTCTTGACGTTTGTTAAACCGTTTCGCATGTTGGTCATGCGGCATTGAGAATGCTCGACTACAAGGGAACTTTGTAATTATTTGATTTCAAGGCGTTAAGTTCCTGATGAAACTATACCGTTGAAGCCCGGTACGAAGTGGTGGCTTCAAGCACTTTCCATGCCGCTCTAATCGGCCCGGGGAGGGGTTTTCGGGCCTTCATGCGCATATGCCTGCCGTTAATTGCCGAGTAAACGGATGTTATCTGAGGTCAAGCTGACGGTAGCCGGCGCAAACTCGATAGGAGTTGGCCTTTATGCAAATGGGAGTGGCAGTCTTACTTCTCGTTATTGCCTGCGGCGTGGTTTCCGTTCTTTTCGCCTTCTGGTCGATCCGTTCGATCCTGGCGGCCGATCAGGGAACACCGCGTATGCAGGAAATCGCTGGCGCCATCCGCGAGGGTGCGTCGGCCTATCTCACACGACAATATTCCACGATTGCGATTGTCGGAATCGTCGTGTTCCTCGCCGCATGGTATTTGCTGTCGCTGAGCGCCGCCATCGGCTTTCTGATCGGCGCAATCCTGTCCGGCGTCACAGGCTTTATCGGGATGCATGTTTCAGTGCGCGCCAATGTGCGCACAGCGCAGGCCGCTTCCTTGAGTCTGGCAGGCGGGCTTGAAATGGCTTTCAAGTCCGGTGCCGTTACCGGCCTTCTGGTGGCTGGTCTCGCTCTGCTTGGTGTCTCCGTTTATTATTTCATTCTAACTGTCTGGCTGGGCTATGCACCTGCCGACCGCACGGTTATCGATGCACTGGTGGCGCTCGGCTTTGGCGCGTCGCTGATTTCGATCTTCGCGCGTCTGGGCGGCGGTATCTTCACCAAGGGTGCGGATGTCGGCGGCGATCTCGTCGGCAAGGTGGAAGCCGGTATTCCGGAAGATGATCCGCGCAATCCGGCAACCATCGCCGATAATGTCGGCGATAATGTCGGCGATTGCGCCGGTATGGCGGCCGATCTGTTCGAGACCTACGCCGTTACCGTGGTCGCCACCATGGTTCTGGGCGCGATCTTCTTCAATGGTTCGGACGTGTTGTCGAGCGTCATGCTCTATCCGCTGATGATCTGCGGAGCCTGCGTGATCACCTCGATAGCAGGCACGTTCTTCGTCAAGCTTGGCGTCAACGGCTCCATCATGGGCGCGCTCTATAAAGGCCTGATCGTGACGGGCCTCTTGTCCATCATCGGGCTTGGGGTGGCCAACACGCTGACGATTGGCTGGGGCGAAATCGGCACTGTGACCGGAAAGAGCATCACCGGCACCAATCTGTTCATCTGCGGGCTGATCGGTCTCATCGTGACGGGTCTGATCGTGGTGATTACCGAATATTATACAGGCACCAACAAGCGTCCCGTCAATTCGATCGCGCAGGCTTCGGTGACGGGGCATGGCACCAATGTCATACAGGGCCTTGCCGTTTCGCTGGAATCAACCGCCTTGCCTGCCATCGTGATTGTTGGCGGCATCATCAGCACCTATCAGCTTGCCGGTCTCTTCGGCACGGCTATTGCGGTCACGGCCATGCTGGGCATTGCCGGGATGATCGTGGCGCTCGATGCCTTCGGACCGGTGACTGACAACGCTGGTGGTATTGCGGAAATGGCCGGTCTCGACCCGGAAGTGCGCAAGTCCACTGATGCGCTGGATGCGGTCGGCAACACGACCAAGGCTGTGACCAAGGGCTATGCCATCGGCTCGGCGGGCTTGGGCGCTCTGGTGCTGTTCGCAGCCTATTCCAACGATCTTGCTTACTTCGCTGCCAACGGCCAGACCTATCCGTACTTTGCGGATATGGGGCCGGTTTCGTTCGATCTGTCAAACCCCTATGTGGTGGCAGGTCTGATCTTCGGCGGCCTTATCCCTTATCTGTTCGGCGGTATGGCCATGACGGCTGTGGGTCGCGCAGGCGGGGCCGTGGTGCAGGAGGTTCGTCGCCAGTTCAAGGAAAAGCCGGGCATTATGACCGGCAAGGAACGCCCGGATTATGCCCGCGCGGTCGATCTTCTGACCAAAGCGGCAATCCGCGAAATGATCATTCCGTCGCTTCTGCCGGTGCTGGCGCCGCTCGTCGTCTATTTCGGCGTGCTGATGATTTCGGGCTCCAAGGCGGCGGCCTTCGCAGCGCTTGGCGCGTCGCTGCTCGGCGTCATCGTCAATGGGCTGTTCGTGGCCATTTCCATGACCTCCGGTGGGGGTGCATGGGACAATGCCAAGAAGAGCTTCGAAGACGGCTTTACCGACGCCGATGGCGTGAAGCACCTCAAGGGTTCGGAAGCGCATAAAGCGTCGGTGACGGGCGATACGGTTGGCGATCCGTACAAGGATACTGCCGGTCCCGCGGTCAATCCGGCGATCAAGATCACCAATATCGTGGCGCTTCTGCTGCTTGCAGTGCTGGCGCATATGGCTTGATCCGTTTTCAAATCCCGAAAACAGAAAACCCGCCGAGAGGCGGGTTTTCCTTTGGATAAGATGTTGCGGCGATCAGCTGCCGCCCGGTCCGCCTGCGCCCGCTCCGGGCACGGAGGTCGGAGCTTTGGAAACGCCCTGGATAACCTGGCCCAAGAAGGTCTGGTCCTTGCCGCCGGTTGGCGTGGTGCGCGATACGAAATCGAACAGCTTGCCGTCCTGCATGCCGTAATTGGCGATATTCTGAACCTTGCCGTCCTTGTCGAAATAGATTGCAAGAATCTGGCGATCAACCAGCTTCGGCTTCATGAACTGAGCCATGCGATGGCGCTTCTGCGAAATGTAATAGAACACTTCGTTGTCGAAGGTCGCGGTGGTCGACGGCGTGCCAAGCGCCAGCAGCACCTGCTCGCGGCTGGAGCCGACCGGCACCGAATCAAGCGCCTGCTGATCCAGCACATAGCCTTCCGTCAGCGTCTCGGACGGGTTCAGCGTGGACGCGGTGTTGCATCCGGCGAGGGCGGCCGAAAACAGAATTGCCGTACCAGCCAGAAGAGCACGCTGCTTGCGTGCGCCTGTTGATGCGCCGGAACGCACAGTTGAGAAAATCCGCTGCAACAAAGACCTCTCCATAATTCTATTATCAGCGCGGCACTTTCGCCGTCGGGAGAACTTCGGTAAACCACCTTGCTTCTATATGCAACTGGAACGGTCGTACAGGGATGATTCTCCAACTTTTCCGCCGCAAATCGAAGGCCAATGAGGCTATCGTGCTTCGCGTTTACGAGGCGATCGTGGCAGCGGCGCGGCAAAAACGGTTTTATGCACAATTTCATGTGCCGGATACGCCACTTGGCCGGTATGAGATGTTGTCGGTGCATATTTTCCTGACACTGCACCGGATGCGCGGCGACAATCCGGCTCTGATGGCGCTTGCCCAGGAGGTGGCCGACGAGTTTTTCAAGGATGTCGACCACTCGCTGCGCGAGTTGGGAATCGGCGATCAGGGTGTTCCAAAACGCATGAAAAAACTTGCCCGCATGTTTTATGGCCGGGTCGCCACCTACGGCGCGGCGCTAGACACCGACGATGCGGAAGCGCTAGCAGCCGCGCTGACGCGAAATATTCGGCCTGATCTGGAATTTTGGCCACAAGCTCGCCATTTAGGCGAATATGTTCTGCGTTGTCGCGACCGGCTGCGCGCAATCGACGACAGCACTCTGGTGGCTGGCGAGATTTCCTTTATGGATGCCGAAGATCCAGCGCTCGCGCTGACGCATGATAATACTGAAGAGGCAAAACAAAATGACTGACAAGCCGGCGCTGACCTATCCCGTTCCGGTTCTGCACCTGCCCCAGAAGGGCGTGACAGTGACAATCGGCACCGATGAGAAAGAACGCGCCGCGCTTGCCGCCAGCCATGCGCTTGAGGCGGTGAACGCGTTCTCGGCTGAATTTCTGCTGACGCCGTGGAAAAAAGACGGCATTCGTGTGCGCGGTCGCATCGATGCGGAAATCGTGCAGGCTTGTGTCACCACGCTGGAGCCGCTGACCAATGTGATTGCGGAAGAAGTCGATACGATCTTCGTGCCGGAAAATTCGCGTCTGGCCCGGGTTCAACTCGACGAAAGCGGTGAAATGATGCTGGATGCAGACGGTGCCGATAGCCCGGAAACCTTTGTCGGCGACCGGATCGATGTGGGCGCGGTTGCCGAAGAGTTCTTCGAACTGGCTATCGATCCTTATCCGCGCAAACCCGGTTTGCCTGACGAAGCAGAACCTCAGGTCTTTGGCGATGCCGGTGATGAAGGTGACAAGCCTGTTTCGCCCTTTGCAAAGCTGTCGGAATGGCGCGACAAGTCGTAATTGACGGTGATTTGCGCCGCGTTTGACAGAATATTGTTGTACGGTAACGCAAAACCACTATTTTCGCCGAAAGCCCTGTCGCGCCCCGAGCGCGGCCCGGGAGCAGGGGGCGAGCAGGGATCGAACAGGAATAATCAAGAGTGGTAAAAATATCGATTGACGCGATGGGCGGTGATTTCGGTCCTGAAGTGGTCGTCCCCGGCGCGGCAAAGGCGCTTGAGCGCCACCCCGACATGCGTTTTATCTTTTTCGGTCTGGCCGGACAGGTTGAACCGGTGCTGGCGCGCTTTCCGAAGTTGCAGGCCGCATCCGAGTTTCGTGCCTGCGAAGTCGCCATCGGTATGGACGACAAGCCAAGCCAGGCGCTGCGCAACGGGCGCGGCAAGTCCACGATGTGGAAGGCCATTGAAGCGGTGAAGACGGGTGAAGCCGATGCCTGCGTTTCCGCGGGCAATACCGGTGCACTCATGGCCATGTCGAAATTCTGCCTGCGCATGATGTCGGATGTCGAACGTCCGGCGCTTGCGGGCATCTGGCCGACGCTGCGCGGTGAAAGCATCGTGCTGGACGTTGGCGCGACGATTGGGGCCGATGCGCGTCAGCTGGTCGATTACGCCGTCATGGGCGCTGGCATGGCGCGGGCGCTGTTTGAAGTGCGCAAGCCGACGGTCGGCCTGCTGAATGTGGGCACGGAAGAGGTCAAGGGCCTCGATGAAATCAAGGAAGCCGGGCAGATCCTGCGCGATACGCCGCTGGATGGTCTGCAATATTCCGGCTTCGTGGAAGGCAACGACATTGGCAAAGGTAGCGTCGATGTCGTGGTGACCGAAGGCTTCACCGGCAATATCGCTCTGAAGGCCGCTGAAGGCACGGCGCGTCAGATGGCGACATTGCTCCGTCAGGCCATGAGCCGCACTTTGCTGGCCAAGATCGGCTATGTCTTTGCCAAGGGCGCTTTTGATCGCCTTCGCGAAAAGATGGACCCGAACAAGGTCAATGGCGGCGTGTTCCTCGGCTTGAGCGGCATTGTCATCAAGAGCCATGGCGGCGCGAGCGCCGAAGGCTTCTGCTCGGCAGTCGAAGTGGGCTACGACATGGTGCGCAATCGTCTTTTGCAGAAAATTGAAGCCGATCTGGCGCATTTTCACCACAGTCACCCGCATGTTTCGTCCAGTGAAGGCGGCGAAGCGGCCAGGTAATTATTTGCCCTGAACGGGCGCGGATTTCGACGGTGCGGGCAATAGCCCCGTTCCGTTCGCTTATGAGGACAGGAATAAAAAATGATACGATCTGTCGTGCGGGGTATCGGTTCGGCATTGCCGAAGCGGGTCATGAAGAACACCGATTTTGAGGGTGTCATAGAGACCTCGGACGAATGGATCGTGCAGCGCACGGGCATTCGCCAACGCCATATCGCGGGTGAGGGCGAAACCACGGTTTCGCTGGGTGCAGCCGCCGCGCGCGCGGCCATCGAAAATGCAGGCCTGCAGCCATCCGATATCGACCTTGTGCTGGTCGCCACATCGACGCCGAACAACACGTTCCCGGCGAGTGCGGTAGAAATCCAGCGTGAGCTTGGCATTACCTCCGGTTTCGCTTTCGATATGCAGGCCGTTTGCAGCGGCTTCATCTATGCGATCACCACCGCCGACCTTTATATTCGCGGCGGCATGGCCGAGCGCGTTTTGGTCATTGGTGCGGAAACCTTCTCGCGCATTCTCGACTGGACTGACCGCACGACCTGCGTTCTGTTTGGCGATGGCGCTGGCGCTGTGGTGCTGGAAGCTGCGGAAGGCAAGGGCCTGACCTCGGACCGTGGCGTTCTGGCTGCAAATCTGCGCTCGGACGGCAACCACAAGGAGAAGCTCTATGTGGATGGTGGTCCTTCGACGACGCAGACCGTCGGCCACCTGCGTATGGAAGGCCGCGAGGTCTTCAAGCACGCTGTCGGCATGATCACCGACGTTATCGAAGCTTCCTTCGCGGAAACGGGCCTTACGGCAGACGATATCGACTGGTTTGTGCCGCATCAGGCCAATAAGCGCATCATCGACGCGTCGGCCAAGAAGCTGAATATCGCCGAGAGCAAGGTCGTCATCACCGTTGACCGCCACGGCAACACCTCGGCTGCATCGGTGCCGCTGGCGCTGGCCACAGCCGTTGCCGACGGTCGTATCAAGAAGGGCGATCTGGTTCTTCTCGAAGCCATGGGCGGCGGATTTACCTGGGGTGCGGTTTTGCTGCGCTGGTAAGCCAATCGCCGCAAAACAGGCGCGTCGGGTCACGTTCGGAATCGGATCGGAAAAGAAAAGCAACAAAATTGATCCACCGCGAGGGAACTCGCGGCTTGACCGAGCCGCTTTTATTTGTGTAACGTCCTGTCACGTAAGGATATTATCTGTTCAAACGCTAACCAGGTGGGTTCGGTTATGGGAGGTAAAACGGTCACGCGGGCTGATCTGGCAGAGGCTGTTTACCGGAAGGTCGGTCTTTCCAGAACGGAGTCGGCGGCTTTGGTCGAGATGATTCTCGATGAGGTCTGTGACGCAATCGTCAATGGCGAAACAGTGAAGCTGTCGTCATTTGCCACTTTTCAGGTCCGCGACAAGAACGAACGTATCGGTCGCAATCCGAAGACCGGTGAAGAAGTACCAATTCTTCCGCGACGCGTGATGACCTTCAAGGCTTCCAATGTTCTCAAGCAGCGCATTCTGCAGGAACATCAGAAGCGCGAAACCAAGAGCAAATAATCCAAATCGATGCCGCCCCAGTTCCTTCGGGCGGCATTTGTTTTTCCCGATCAGGTGGCAAAAGCGGCGGCTTGCGCGTTCTGGCGCAGCGCGATGATGGCTTTTGCGCTGCCGTCGTGATCCATCTCACATCGCGGAACAGGGGGCTGCTTCGCCGGAAGGCGGTGCCATTTCGCCCCATGTGCCCCCGCTGTTCCTCTGTCAAAAGCTGGCTGTTGAGCGTCATCCATGTGAAGGGATGCGCATAAAGCTCTGATATTATATAATGGATATAGTGGAACGAATCATTTCGCTAATATTCGAATCCGGGAGCGCACAGGCTTTTCGGAAAGAGTTTCAGCGTGAAACGCCTCGGGTTTCAATCGGCGTTCGGACAGTATAAGTAGGCCACGGTTTTTGAAAACTGGTGGCATTCCGCCTTATTGTCACTGTCCGTGTATCGTGCGGACCGCAAGTGGATTTCAAAGCCTATACGGATCGCTCGGTGAGCGGGCCGTTGCTGCTGGAAAGGGCAGGTGGATGGACAAGAGCCCTGATGCATTCAGGACGATCAGTGAGGTTGCGGAGGATCTTGATCTTCCCCAGCATGTGCTGCGTTTCTGGGAAACGCGCTTTACACAGATCAAGCCGATGAAGCGTGGCGGCGGTCGCCGCTATTATCGTCCAATCGATGTCGAACTGCTCAAGGGCATTCGCCATCTGCTCTACGATCAAGGCTATACGATCAAGGGCGTGCAGCGTCTGCTGCGCGAAAACAATCCGCAGTTTATCATTGCTCTGGGCAATGGCGATGTGCAGGCCATCGAAGTCATCTCGCGCCAGAAGCAGGCTGCGGCTGACAAGCGTGCAGCGGAAGAAGCTGCCGACAATGAAATGGCCTTGCCGAGTGGCATCAAGGCGCCGCAGCCGTCACGCAAGCTGTTCGGCTTGCTGAAAGGCGAGGATGACGGCCCCATTGGCGCGGACGGTAAGCGTCCGTCGAAGGACAACCGCTCGCTCTTGCAGGAAGCGCTTTTCGATCTTCTGGAATGCAAACGATTGCTGGATCAGGTTCGCTAGGATCGACAAAAGGGAGGCCGTGGCCTCCCTTTTTTATATCGTCAGCTGGACGAGAGTTTCAGGCCGATGATGCCCGCGAGAATGAGCATAACGCTTGCAACGCGGAAGAAACTTGCGGTTTCCCCGAGAATGAAGATGCCGACTACGAAAGCGCCAACTGCGCCGATGCCGGTCCAGATCGCATAGGCCGTGCCGAGCGGCAGGCTGCGCATGGCGATGGAAAGCAGCAGGAAGCTGCCGATCATCGTGACCAGTGTGATGATGCTGGGTGTCAGAAGAGAGAAGCCTTCCGACTTTTTCATGAAGAATGCCCAGACGACCTCAAGAATGCCGGCGATAGCCAGATAGACCCATGCCATTTGTATGCTCCATTTTTGGAAATGGGTAAAATCAAAGACTTAAACTGTTTCGATGAATCAGTTTCTCAAAGTCCCGGTGTGGTTGGTGTCCCAAGCAAAAAAACGTGCGAACCGCCAAGGCTGGCCAATTGGCCGCCAGTGTTTCTAGACCTGACGATGTGCTTGATGCTGGTTGGTTCGATTGGCCGTAACATAGGATGCTCCTATGGGGCCGTCCCCTATGCAAACAGTGGCGCGGGTCGTCCCGCGCGCCAGATAGATAGTGTCTCGCTGGTGCTTTGGCAAGATGCATGACGAAATTGCTACCAACATTAACTTGATTGCTTCTGTCGTGGATCGGCTGTTGTTTTCGTTTATCCTGTCATTCTTACTCACAATTATGCCAGGAGATCGATCAATGACCATCTCAAGACGTAATTTCATTGTTGCAGCATCTGCTGCCGGTGCGGGGATGGCGCTTTCGCCGTTGGCCCTTGCCCAAGCAGCAGCCGAAACGGGCAGTTCAAACGTGCAAAAACCGTCGCAAGTTGAAAATCCGGGTTTCCATCACTTCCAGCTCGGTGAATTTGAAATCACCACATTGTCTGATGGACGCCGGGCAGGCGAGGCGCCTGAAAAAACCTATGCGATCAATCAGGACCCGAAGGAAGTCGCTGCGCTGCTTGAAACGAACATGCTGCCTGCTGACCGATTTGTGAATAGCTTTACGCCGGTGCTGATCAACACTGGCAAGGACCTCGTCCTATTCGACACGGGCATGGGTGCCGGTGCGCGCGCAAACGGGCAGGGCAAACTTGTCAGTGCGCTGGAAGCATCAGGCTATAAGGCCTCTGACGTTTCGCTCGTCGTGCTCAGCCATTTTCATGGCGACCACATTGGCGGCCTTATGGAAGACGGTAAGCCTGCCTTCGCCAATGCCCGTTATGCAGCCGGACAAAAGGAGTTCGATTTCTGGACCGACCCCGCACGACTGGATAGTCCGATGAAGGGTGGTGCCGAGCTTGTCGGCAAGAATGTGAAACCGCTGGCCGAGAAGATCACATTTCTGGAAGACAATAGCGAAGTCGTCCCGGGCATTCACGCCTTGGCAGCTTTCGGTCACACGCCCGGCCATCTGATATTTCGCGTCGAATCCGGCGGCAAGCAACTAGCGCTGATCTCCGACACGGCCAATCATTTTGTCATCACCTTGCAACGGCCCGATTGGCATGTCGCTTTCGATGTGGACAAGGAGGCCGCCGTCGCGACGCGCAAGCGCGTCTTCGACATGCTGGCGACCGAGCGCCTGCCTTTCATCGGCTATCATATGCCCTTCCCGGCAGTGGCTTATCTGGAGAAGGACGGCGCGGGCTATCGCTATGTTCCGGAGTCGTATCAACTGCGGGACATGTAATCCCGGTCAGCGCCCGCCTGCGACTTCGATGAACGAGCCGGTCGTGTAGCCGGGGGCGTCGTTGAGCAACCAATAGATTGCTTCCGCGACTTCCTCCGCTTTTCCGGCTCGTCCTATCGGGGTTCCGGCCCCCAATTGTATCGCCCGATCGGGATTTCCGCCGCTCGCGTGGATTTCCGTTTCGATCAAACCGGGACGAACCGCATTGACCCGGATGCCTTTCGGTGCGAGCTCCCGCGACAGGCCGATGGTCAATGTGTCGAGCGCGCCCTTGGCACCTGCATAATCCACATATTCGAACGGTGAGCCGAGCTTTGCCGCCATCGAGGAAACGATGACGATGGAACCGCCCGGTCGAACGCGGCGCGCTGCTTCGCGTGCGCAGAGATAGGTGCCGTAGACATTGACATCGAACATGGTGCGCAGACGTTCCGCGCTCATCTCGGCGAGCGGCATGGTCTGCGCGACGATACCGGCATTCAAAACAACGCCTTGCAGCTTGCCAAATTCCTGCTCGGCGCGGTCATAGATGGAAATAACGTCTTCTTCGCGTGAAATATCGCCTTGCAGCGCAATGGCTTTGGCGCCTGCACGTTTCAGACCGTCGGTAGTTTCCGCTGCTGCCGAGGCGTTTCCGGCGTAATTGAGGGCGATGGACCAACCGTCCGCAGCGCAACGCAATGCCGTTGCTCTGCCAATGCCACGGCTACCGCCGGTGATCAGGACGTTTTTCAAGCTCGAACTCCTCCGCATGATTTGTGGTGGAGTTAAACCAGTTTGTCGCTCTCCGCAAAGCGGAGATTGTGCAGAAAAAAACAATATGGGGAAAAAATGGTCGGAGCGGCGGGATTCGAACCCACGACCCCTTGACCCCCAGTCAAGTGCGCTACCGGGCTGCGCTACGCTCCGAGCCGGGGAAAGCCTTAGAATGCAAAGGTATTTTCCGCAAGCCCTAAAAGTGGCAAAAAGGCAAAATGCGCACAATTGATATCTGGAAAACTACCAGTATCGCTTATGTTCGCGGGGCGAACAGGATGATGCAGGTGCCTGCCAGAGCCACGCATGCGCCGGTCATATCCCAACGGTCCGGCTTTGCGCCTTCGGCAATCCATATCCATAAAATGGAGGCGACAATGTAGATGCCGCCATAGGCCGCATAGGCACGGCCCGCCGTATCGCTCTCAATCAGTGTCAGGCAGTAGGCGAAGAGCGCCAGCGATCCCATGCCGGGAATGAGCCAGAGCGGCGATTTATCGAGTTTCAGCCACGCCCAGAAAGCAAAACAACCGGCGATTTCGCAGATTGCGGCGGCGGCATAGATGATGAACTGCAAGCGGGCTCCTATGCTTGTGCTGGCTGGCGGACGACGGGCCGGGAATTTTGACGCCGGTATTTATATTCAAGCCCGGCGCAACCCCAGATGATCCCGAACAGCAGATAGAAATGCCGCCAATGATCGGTGTCGATAACATTGCCGATCAGCACATGCCCCAGATAGGTCGCATAAGCGCAGAGCAGATAAGGCTGCCACGGCCTGTTGCGGAAAAGCTGGCGAAAGCCGATGCCAAGCGTCATGAATGTCAGCGTGACGAAGGCCACAAAGCCGACCCAGCCATAATCGAGCGCGGCTTTGAGCCAGTTGTTATGCGTGTCTTCGCCGAACATCGGACCGAACTCCAGCGGGCCGATGCCGAGCGGATGCTGGGTGGCAAGCACCATGCCATACCAGTGGCGGGCAAAGCGCCCCATACGATCGGCGTCATAGCTTTGTTCGAGTTGGGCGCGCTGCAAAAGGAAGTCACCGATACCGGGGATTTCGATGAGGATCAGCAGCCCGATCACCACAGCGGCAACCGCCAGCAAGGACAGCACGATGAGGCGCAGGCGAAAGCGGTTATTGTTGGTTTGTAGGAACAGGGTAAGCAGGATTACCATGCAGGCGAGGGGCACCATCGCCCAGGCTGCGCGCGAAAACGAGAACAGCACGCCGAGCGTCAGGATGGCGGCAGCAGGCAGATAGACCAGCATGTCGCGCGCACGTCCGGTGAGGATGCGGTAGACCGTCCAGCTCAACGGCAGAATAAGAAACGGGCCGAACACGTTCGGGTCCTGAAATGCGCCTTTGGCTCGCCCGTAGCGCGTGAAGAGATCGGCACCGGGGAATAGACTGAGATAGCCCGCAATACCGAGAAAGGCGGCGATCAGGCCGACACACAGATAGGCCTTGAAGATCGTTTGCAGCCGCCGGTAATCCATCTCGATCATTGCGGCAAAGAAAACCGAAGTGAAGGCGAGGAACAGCGAAACGGCGATATAAAGCGGCGCGTTTTTGAGGTCGGCCATCTGTAAGGTCGAAAGGACCCCGCCAAAGTTGAAGACCGCGAGGATAGCCAGCAGAACGAGGTTGGTTCGGCTCAGGCGAAGTCCGAACAGCAGCGCAATAGCAATCAGCCCCGCCATATAAACTTCATAAGGCGCAGGTTCGCTCAGCACGAAACCCAGCAGAAACACGCCCAACCCAACTGCGAAGTTGACGATCAGGCGGTTCAGCGCCCGGCGTTGATGCACCGTCGCGCCCCGGGGGGGCGCTGAATTGCGCATCGGCGCAACTATGGACGCTGCCTGGCTCAATAAGCGTTTTCCGTGTTGAGAAGGCGAATGGGTGTCAGGAAAAGAATCTTGAGATCGAACCAGAGCGACCAGTTTTCGATGTAATAAAGGTCGTATTCGGTGCGCATCATGATCTTCTCTTCATTGTCGATCTCGCCGCGCCAGCCATTGATCTGGGCCCAGCCGGTCACGCCCGGCTTGACGCGGTGGCGTGCGAAATAGCCATCGACCACTTCATTATAGAGAAGATTGTTGGAATGCGCTGCCACGGCATGGGGGCGCGGACCGACCAGCGATAGCGATCCGGCGACGACGTTGAAGAACTGCGGCAGTTCGTCGATGGACGTCTTACGGATGAAGCGTCCCACGCGGGTAACGCGCGGATCGTTCTTCGTCACCGCATTGCGCGCCGTCGGGTCACACTGCTCGGTATACATCGAGCGGAACTTCCAGACGTTGATGACTTCATTGTTGAAGCCATGGCGCTTCTGCTTGAAGAAAACCGGCCCCTTGCTGTCGAGCTTGATGGCGATAGCAGCGCCAATCATGATCGGCGACAGCACCACAATGCCAACGAGACTGAAGGCGATGTCGAAAATACGCTTGGCGACCGAATCCCAGTCGTTGATCGGCTTGTCGAAAATATCCAGCATCGGCACTGAGCCGACATAGGAATAGGAGCGCGGACGGAAGCGCAGGTGATTGTTAAGCGCGGACAGACGAATATCGACGGGCAGCACCCAGAGCTTCTTGAGAAGGGCGAGGACACGCGCTTCCGCGCTGATCGGCAGCGACACGATCAGCAGATCGATATGCGCGATGCGCGCAAATTCGATCAGTTCGTTGATATTGCCGAGCTTGGGATAACCGGCGACCACGGGCGGCGAGCGCTTGTCGTCGCGGTCGTCGAAAATACCGCAAATACGGATATCGTTATCGGGCTGCTGCTCAAGAGAGCGGATCAGCGCTTCGGCATTGGGGCCGCCGCCAACGATCACGGCGCGGCGTTCCATAGTGCCATTGCGTGCCCAGCGGCGGATTTTCCAGGCAATGAAAAGGCGGGATATCAGAATGACGGCGATGGTGCTGACGGCCCAGATGAGGAACCAGCCGCGCGAGAAATGTGCCGAGACCTTGAAGAGAAAGCCAACCAGTGCAAGCGTGCCGAGCGTTGCCGCCCAACTGATGATCAGCCGCCGCAAATGGTGGGTGGGACTTCTGAGGATGTTGACCTGATAGCCGTCATTGATTTCCATCAGAGCGACATAAAGCACGCCGCCAGCGATGACGATCAGCGGGTAATAGAGCAGATAATCGCTTTGAAGCCCGACATAATAGCCAAGGCTTAATATGCCCATCAGGAAGATGAGGCCGAACTCAACCAGACGCACGACGCCGCTGAGCATGAGCGGCGAAAACGTGTCCCGCTGATATTGCGCGGCTATGCTGCGCGCCAGAGGGCTGAGTTCCACCGGTTCTTGCGGCTTCGAATCCTGCTTGGCGCTGGCTTCAATCGCCTTGCGTCCGAATGGAGAAAAAGCATCATTGTCCCGCACGATAATGTCTCGCTTATCAGTTTACAGGAGGATGTGTACCGTCAGATTCCTAAGAAATCTCTGAAACACGCAGGTATCGGACCTGCTGAATACTCAAGAATGTGTTTCACGGTAAATCAATTCTATAGAATGAGCCATGGACTGCACGCTGAAACGTTCACGAAGTCGTGAATTTTCGGGCATTTGCGCATCGAAATCGCCGTTGTCGGCTCTGAGTTCAAGGATTTTGGCGACCAGCGCTTCCACGGTCGGCTCGAACAGGGCGGGAGATGCGGGGCCGAATATCTCTGGAATACCGCCGACGCGGCTGGCGATGACGGTTTTTCCGGCAGCGAGCGCTTCCAGCACGATATAGGGAAAAGCCTCCGCACGGGAAGGAACCACCATCAGGCGACCAAGGGCAAATGCATCGCGCGCCGCCATGCCGGGCAGAAACCGAATTTGTGCGCCAAGGGCAAGTTCGCTTGCAAGCGCCGTAAAGGTCGGCTTTTCAGCGCCATCGCCGACCATGGTGGCGCTGAGCGGCAGGCCGTGCTGATCACGCAGCTCCACGATGGCGCGGATCAGGGTATCCGGGCCTTTCAGGTCGCGCATCGTGCCGACGAACAGAAGGTCGCTGGCATCGGGCGCGTCGGGAACGGGAATGAATTCGTCATCGGCCAGGCCGTTATAGACCACCGCATGGAGGCCATAAGGCCGTCCGACCTTTTCCTCATAGGTTCGTTTCTCGAAGTTGGAAACGAACATGACCGCATCGGTCATCGGGGCGAGAAGTCGCTCGACCAGAAAGACAGCGCCGCCGCGGCGTGTCTTCTGGTCGAAATGCAGGCTTCCGCCATGCGGTGAATAGATACGGGCTACGCGAGACCTAAAAACCCGTAGAACAGAGCCGAACAACCGGGCATAGACGCCGCCTTTGGCGCCATGCCCATGCAAAATGTCCGGCCGCAATTTCTTGACAACGCGGTATGCTTTGAACGCTGCCGCTGCATCGCCGATACCAATATGGCGTTGCATGGCAATTCGATGCAGGCCCAGCGCAAGCTTGGGCCGCAATTCTTCTAGAAGCGCGTCCTCTCTAGGACCGCCTGTTGTTGCGTCGCAGACGAGCCCGACAAGGTGACCTTTTTCCGCCTGTACGCCGACCAGATCGCGGACATGGCGGAATAATCCGCCAGTGGGCTCGCGAAAGCAGTGGACAATACGCAGAGGGGAAACGGTGTTGTCATCAGCCATCAATCGCCATCAGAACAGACGTTCGCGGACATAAATCGTATCGCCGGGCAGGATCGGATCGGAGATCAGAACCCGGCCTGTCAGCACCTTGCCATTGAACTGGCGGGTGATATCGGCATTCTCCTGATTGGCGCGCGGGCTGAAACCGCCTGCGGCTGCAATGGCTTTTTGCACCGTCATGCCCGGCACATAGGAATATTGCCCGGCCGCGCCCACTTCGCCCATGACGAAGATCGGGCGATAGCGGTCGATTTCCACGCTGACATCCGGGTCGCGCAGATAACCGCCGCGCAGTTTCGATGCGATCAGGCCTTCAAGCTGCTTTGCGGTCTTGCCGCGCGCTGGAATGCTGCCGACAAGCGGGAAAGCCACGTAGCCTGCCTGATCCACGCTATAGGTGTTGGTCAGGCTTGCCTGTTCGAAAACGGTGATGCGCACGCGGTCGCCCGCATCCAGCATATAGGGCTGGTTCAGCGCTTCGTGAAAAGCCGGCGGTGCAGGGCGGTAGCTCGTGCAGGCGGATGACAGCGTCATCGCCGCAAGACCGAGCGCCGTGAGCAAAGCACGGCCTGTGCGCTTGTTGTGAATTGTCTTCGCCATCATGTCTCGCCTCGGTATCCCCGAAAAGCATCACCCGCATTTATGGAAACTGACCGGTGCCGAAGCGCGATCAGATGAATTCCTGTTACTGCGTTATCGATTGATTAGGGTTAATGGCTGGTAAAGATGTGCGGCGATGGTCAAAAAACTTTCCAGAAGAGGGCGAAAGAGTAACGAGAGCATTTAAGCACTTTGAAATATATAGAAAACGATCCTGCGTGGTTTTGTCAGCGATGCCCCATGAAGAACGCAGAAAGTCGAGTGCTTAACTCTATGGTTACCTTAAGCGTTTACTTTTCCGGCCGGAAATGGGTATGCGGCCTGGATGGAATGACGATTGTCAATGATCGGCGGGCGCCCGCGGAGTAACGAAATGGCGGAAGTCGATTCGTCGTTGAAAGACGCAGACATCGATATAGGCGCGCTTTTTGGAAGCTTGCGCCGTAACTGGCTTTTGATTGTTGGTGGCGCTCTTCTCATGGCGGCGCTGGCGTGGATCATTTGTCTGCTTTTGACGCCGGATTACCGCGCAGAAACCCGCATCATTATCGAAACCCGCGAGTCCGTCTTCACGCGGCCCAATGGAGATAATCCTGCCGAGCGCCCGGTGCTGGACCCGGAAGGCGTGAAGAGCCAGATAGAGATTCTGACGTCTAACGATCTCATGAGACGTGTTTCCGACAAGTTGGATTTGCCGAACAATGAGGCTTTTACTTCAATTGAAGTAAGGCCTTACAGCCGGATTCTGATTCTTCTCGGCATGATAGCCGATCCGGAGAAACTCTCTCCCGATGAGCGGGTTCTGCAGCGACTGCGTAAGCACCTGCAAGTATATAATATCACGGGCTCGCGCGTTATCGCAGTGCAGTACACCTCTGCTAATCCTCAGTTGGCTGCACAAATCGCCAATACAGTCGCGGAAGAATATATCGCGCTACAGAGCGCGGCGAAGCTGCAATCGAATGACGATGCGACTAACTGGCTTGCGCCGGAAATCGAAGACTTACGCACACGTGTACGCGATGCCGAGAAAAAAGTCGCCGATTACCGCGCCTCGCGTGGATTATTGACCGGGCAGACCAACAATACGATTGCATCGCAGCAGCTTTCCGAAGTTTCGACGGACCTGACGCGTGTGCGCTCTGATCGCGCCACGGCGGAAGCGAGGGCGGCAAGTGTTCGCAAGGCGCTTTCTGCAGGCACACCGGTCGATACGCTGCCCGAAGTTGTTGCTTCCGGCATGATCCAGCGGCTCGCCGAGCGCCGCATCGAACTCAACGCCCAGATTGCCGATTTGTCGACGACACTTCTTGATGGCCATCCGCGCATCAAGGCGCTGCGCTCGCAATTGGCCGACCTTGATCGCCAGACCAAGGCGGAAGGGCGCAAGCTGCTTGCCAGTCTTGAAAACGATGTCACGACGGCAAAGCTGCGTGAAGACGAGCTGACCCGCGAACTCAACCGCGTGCAGTCGCAAGCCGCGCAGGCAGGCGATCAGGAAGTCGAGTTGCGCGCACTCGAACGCGAGGCGGCAGCGCAGCGCGAGCTTCTGGAAACCTATCTGACCCGTTATCGTGAGGCAGCTTCCCGTATTGATCGCAATTATGTGCCTGTCGATGCACGCATTCTGTCGGGCGACGCACCAGCGCTTCCCTATTTCCCAATGGTTTTGCCGACTGTTGCTGCAACCTTTGTGGCGGGGCTGCTGTTACTCTCGATCTTCGTGTTGCTGCGTGAACTGTTCAGCGGGCGGGCCTTCGTGACCGCCGATGGCCGACGCGTCGAGGCTGTCGAGGAAATCGAAATGCCGGTGATTACCGCTGCCGCCCAAGCGGCTGCCGTTCCGCCGACCCTTTCCGAGCAGGAAGTGCCGGTTGATGCTCCGCGCCGGTCCTGGACAGTGCCTTTTATCACGAGATCGTCTGGCTCTGACGCACGGACGACACCTGCGCCATCGGCGAAGGAGACGACCATGTCTGCACCGAAGAACCCGAATGGCGTGGAAGCCATTGCCAATCGTCTGCTCGACGGTCGCGACAAGCGCATTGTTGTGGTTTCGCCCGAAGGCGACGAAGCGTCGGCAACGACTGTGCGGCTGTTGCGCGATCTGGCCGACCGTGGCAAGCGTGCGCTTCTGGTGGATATGACAGCTCAGGGCACGGTGGGGAGCGCAATGCTCGACGGGCATAAACTGCCCGGCATCACCGAGCTTCTAACTGGCGAGAAACGCTTCAATGAAGTCATTCATAGCGACCGCTTTTCGCAGGCGCATGTCGTGCCGCTCGGTGCAGCAGACCCGGTTGAAGCCATGCGCGCCGTCGATCGTCTGCCGCTCATTCTCGATGCGCTCGAAACCGTTTATGACTTCGTGATCGTGGAATGCGGCCCATCTTCCTCTGCACAGATTCGCCGTGTTGCTGATAATGACGCGACGGTTGTGATGAGCATAGTCGATCCCGAGAACAATGATGTAGCGCTTGCCGCACTCGATCTTGATCAGGGTGGCTATGAAGATGTCGTCATTCTGATGGACGACAAGACCCCGCAGCCACGCGCATAATTCGATTCAAAAACAGCGTCTTAAAGCGGAAAGCTGCATCAAAATCGCTATTTACCTCCGGGCAAGCCTTGCTCGGATGCGCTTGGCGAGCCGCCAGAGCCGGGGATTGCGCTTGATTGTGCTGGCGACGGCGCTGCGCAAGGACTGCAACGCCCCAAAAAGCCTGCCTTTGGCCGAGAGTGGCAGAACGGTATCGAAGATTTCAAGCTCGATATCGCACCAGTCGCGCTTGTAGGGTTCATCGCCTACACCAAAACTGTAGACCGCATAACCGGCATCGCAACAGCGCTTTATGTCTTCGAAGAACAGAAATTCGCCGGGGCTGGCATGGACCATATCGTCATCGGCGATGGCGGCAAATTCGGCTGTCGGTCCAGTGGCGGTGAGGTTTTTGCCGATGATCGAGCGGATAATGCCGGCCACTTCCAAAAACCGCAATTCGCAGATCGGCGCTGGTGCCGTGAGAGCCTGCCCGTAGAGTGCCTTGAAAAAAGCCTGTACGGCTTTGTCGGCAAACGGGTCGCTTATGCCCATCTGCCGGAAACGTCCGGCTTTCATGGCGAAGTAAAGGTCGAGAACGCGGTCGGATTCGTCCTGTGTCTGCGGTTGCACAATGCGCCAGCCGCCGGCTTCCTGATAGCGGCGCTCATGCTGGCGGTGCTTCTTCAATCTGCGGCGACGGTTGGTGCGATCAAGCACCGCGTCAAAACCACCATCAAGCGAGACCATCAGGACCGGATTCGGGTTTCGTTTCTGCCCAAGGGTAAAAAGCGGATTGTCGATATCATCAACGGCGTCAAGCTGGCGCGTCAGCGCCAAAGCGTCGATATCCGGTCGCGCCTTGCATATGGCGGCAATGAGCCGGTCCAGAGCTTTGCGGTTGACTGCGGATGACCGTGCTGCGGCCAACCATGGGAAATTACCGTTGGCATGGCTGCCGCCGGGATAGCGCGCGATCGTCATGCCCTTCTGGCGGATGACTTCCAACGGCAGGAGAAAAACCGCGCGTTCAGCATCGAAAATTCCGGCGACGAAACAATCAGTGTTGACGCAACGATGCCAGCAATCAATCCAGTCAAAGGACTGTGGTGCGCCATGCAAGGCTGGTCCTGTCGCCCAGAGACGCTCGATTTCGGAGAAATCGCTGATAATGCGTTCCGTAAGCGTGGCCGATCCCGCCATGTTGCCCCGCTCAGTCATGCTGTATTGCGCCCCTTGAATATGCTCAGAGCTGCTTTTTACGCGGCGGTTGCGCCATCCACCAGATGATAGCCATGGCAGGCAGAACCCAGAGCAGGCCCGACGCTATGAAATAGATGAGATGCACCCATGCCGGAGAATTGCCAAGATGCGCGACGGCGATGATCGTGGCCAGAATCGCATAGACGATGACCAGCGTTACCAGCAGAAATGTGCCGATCAGTTTCTTCAGCCTAACGGGCATGATTGCGTCTCTCCTTTTCCCCGCACCATCACTAACCGCTGTGCCTGATCTGCGAAAGGGCAAAAAACGCGGCGGCATGTCGCGTGGACTTGCCTTGTAACTGACGGGTCGATGCGGCATGTATCGCTCCAGATGGTTTGAAGGAAGAACGGCATGACGGCAGCATCGATGGCGCAGCGCGGAGAGCGGAGTTCGAGAACGTCGAAGGACGAACGCGACCGGCGCCTTGTGCGCTATTGGCTTTATGCGGTTTTTGTCGTGCTAATCGCCATCGTGATGGTGGGCGGGGCCACCCGCATGACCGGCTCTGGCCTTTCCATCACCGAATGGAAGCCTATCCATGGCGTCATTCCCCCGCTCGACCATGCTGAATGGGTGGAAGAGTTCGATAAATATCGCCAGATCCCGCAATATCAGCAGATCAACAAGGGCATGTCCCTTGAAGAGTTTCAGTATATTTTCTGGTGGGAGTGGGCGCATCGCCTGCTGGCGCGCTTCGTCGGCTTTCTGGTTGCGGTGCCGCTTGCTTTCTTCTGGGCGACGGGGCGTCTGAAGGGCGGGCTGAAATACCGTATGCTGGGGCTTCTGGCGCTGGGCGGCTTTCAGGGCGCCATTGGCTGGTGGATGGTTGCATCCGGCCTAAGCGAGCTTACCAGTGTCAGCCAGTACCGGCTTGCAATCCATCTCACCACGGCCTGCGTGATCATTACCGCGGTCTTCTACATTGCCAGAGGACTTGTCACCTATACCGAGCGTCCGGCGGAGCGATCCGTGCAGCGCTTTGCCGGGTGGCTGGTCTTTGCCGTTCTGGTGCAGATCTATCTTGGTGGTCTGGTGGCCGGGCTTCATGCCGGTCTCACCTACAACACCTGGCCTTTGATGGACGGCGCGATCATTCCGTCCGACCTCTTCATCCAGTCGCCATGGTGGCGCAATTTGTTTGAAAACCCGAAAACCGTACAGTTCGTGCATCGCATGTTCGCCTATGCGGTGCTAGTTCTCACTGTTCTCCATGCCGTTCAGGTGTGGAAAGACGCGCCGGGCACCACCCATGCGCGCCGCACGATTGTTCTGCTCGGCCTGGTTCTGGTGCAGGCGGTCATCGGCATCGGAACGTTGCTGATGAGCGTGCCGCTGCATATGGGCCTGACACATCAGTTCGTCGCATTGATCGTACTGGCTTTCGCAGTCGCGCACTGGCGCGGCACCAAGGGCGCTTACGCTGGATAAGCCGTCTGGCGCAAATATCTCAGCGCGGTGGCAATCTTCAGTTCCCGCGCCTCGTCGGCATCATTGCCATCCTCGCGGTGCCACGCGGCTGAAAGACAGCCATAGGCAAAGGCATAATCAAGAATATAGGACGGCGAGCGACCGATGATTGGCGCGAAATGCTCGGCCATGCGCTTTGCGCGATCAAGGTCGAGGCAGAGATCGTCACGATCCAGCGGATTGTAAAAGATATTGGCGGCATCGAAGGCCGCATCGCCGATCAGCCCGTGCGGATCGATGGCAAGCCAGCCGCGCTGTCCCCGCAGGATGTTTTCGTGGTGGATGTCGCCATGCAGCGGAATGGGCTTGTGCGGCGTCGCCAGCAGCTCTTTTGCAAGCGCTGCGGCTTCCGCATAGATCGGCGTCTGATCTGCGACTGCGAAAAGGCCGGAGAAGTGCCTGTCGAGCGGTTGCAGGTCTGACGGCACCGGCGCAGGCGAGGGTGTGTGCAATGCTTCCAGAACCTGCCCGAAGATCACCAGACAATCTGCGTCAAGCCCGCTTTTGAGGTGTTCGTCGAGATGATAGTTGCCCGCATATTCGAGCAGCATCGACGTATCTTCAAGATCGTACAGGCGCGCCGCGCCGTGCCCATCCCGCCAGCGCAGATAATGCGCACCGCGCATTTCCTCCATTCCGGTGGGTTTCAGCTGCTTGATAACAAAAACCTCGCCCGGATGATCGATGCGTTCGACCTTCCAGACGAGGCTTGAATGCGTATCCGCCAGTGGTTCGAATGAACCGACATTCCATTTTCCGGGGAATACCGGTTCAATCGTCATCAGGCTTTGCCAAGCATGAGGTTCATGTTCTGGACAGCGGCACCCGAAGCACCTTTGCCGAGATTGTCGAGTAGGGCGACCAGATTGACCTGATCGTCGCCTTCGGTGCCGAAGACAAAGAGCTTCATGCCGTCCTTGCCGGCAAGTTCTTCCGCATCGACGCGCGGCAGCTTGGTGCTTTCTTCCAGAGGCACGACTTCGACAATGTCTTGACCGGCATAATGCTCGCTCAGGGCTGCGTGAATCTTTGTCAGCGACGGCCTGCCTTCAAGCTCGTTCAGGAACAGCGGAACCTGCACGATCATGCCCTGCGGGAAACGTCCGACGCTCGGGCTGAAGATCGGGCGACGGTCGAGGCGTCCATGCAGCTGCAATTCCGGCACATGCTTGTGATGCAACGGCAGGCCATAAAGGAAGTTGTTAGCGGCCAGATAGTCCGGATTGTTCTTGTCTTCCATCTGCGCAATCAGCTGCTTGCCGCCGCCGGTATAGCCGGAGACGGCATTGACGCTGACCGGATAGTCAGACGGCAACAGCCCTGCGTCGCGTAGTGGGCGAACAAGCGCGATCGCGCCGGTTGGATAGCAGCCCGGATTGGCGACGAGTCTCGTTTCGGCGATGCGTTCGCGCTGGCCTTTGGCCAGTTCGGCAAAACCATAGGCCCATTCCGGATGCACGCGGTGGGCGGTCGAAGTGTCGATGATGCGGGTCGAATTGTGATCTCGCAGCAGGGAGACGGCCTCTTTCGAAGCGTCGTCGGGCAGGCACAGAATGGCAATGTCGGCAGAGCGCAGATAGTCGGCGCGCAAATCCTTGTTGCGCCGCTCGGCTTCCGGGATTGAAATCACTTCAAGATCGTCGCGCTCGGCCAGACGGCTGCGGATTTGCAGGCCGGTGGTGCCGTGTTCGCCATCGATGAAGATTTTCGGTTTCATGCTTTTGCCTTTTGATTTCATAAAGTTACGACAATATCCGGAATCGGTCTTTCAACCGCTTGAATCAGTTTCTCAACCGCATAAACGCGGCACCGTCATCGTCGTTCTTTCTGCTCTGCCAGCAGACCCAGATAATACATTGCGATTGTCGCTCCAGCGATAGCCGTAATATCGGCATGATCATAGGCTGGTGCAACCTCGACCACATCCGCACCGACGAAGTCAAGCGCCGTGAGCTTGCGCAGGATCGACAGCATCTTGGCGGACGAAGGACCGCCCGCCACCGGCGTGCCCGTGCCGGGCGCAAAGGCCGGATCAAGGCAATCAATATCGAAGGTCAGATAGGTCTTCTTGTCCGCAGTGCGTTTCAAAATGGTGTCGGCAATCTCTGCCGCCGTCATGTCTTCGACTTCGTGACCATAAATGATTTTGATGCCGCAATCTTCCGGCGCATGGGTGCGAATGCCGACCTGAATGGAATGGTCGGGATCGATGATGCCATCACGCACGGCGCGGGCAACGAAGGAACCGTGGTCGATCCGCTTGCCGTCGTCGAACCACGTGTCCTGATGCGCATCGAACTGCACCAGCGCCAGCGGGCCATATTTCGCGGCATGGGCTTTCAGAAGCGGCCATGTCACGAAGTGATCGCCGCCAAGCGTCAGCAAAAATGCATCGGATTTGAGGATCTTCGCCGCTTCACGCTCGATCGTGGCTGGCGTCTTGTAATGGTTGCCGTAGTCGAGCAGGCAGTCACCGTAATCGATCACAGCGAGGTTTTCGAACAGGTCGCGCTGGAACGGATATTGCGGATCATTGTCGAAGATCGCCGATGCGCGCCGGATCGCCTGCGGGCCGAAACGCGCACCGGGCCGGTTGGACACAGCCGCGTCGAACGGAATGCCCCAGACAACGGCTTCCGCGCCCTTCAGCGATTTGGTGTAGACGCGCCGCATGAAAGACAGCACGCCCGCATGGGTCGGGTCGGTCGCAGCGCTCGTCAGGCTGCGTGCGGTAAAAGCGTGATCAATGGTCTTGGATGGCATGGCCGTTCCCCGATGAAGCTCAGACTTCTATAACCGGTCACGCCAGAAATTGGGAAGAGGTTTTAGTCTCTATCAAAACCGTAAGCGCGTTCGACACGGCCAATGCGCACGCGATAGGTCTCATACCACTGCTGGCGACCAAGCTTTTGCGCCACAAGGTGGTCCACTTCGCGCTTCCATGCGCGAATGCTGTCTTCGTCCGCCCAGAACGAATTCGTTATGCCAAAACCTTCCGCGTCTCGGGCGCTCTCGACGCCAAGATATCCGGGTTGTTGCGCCGCGAGTTCGGCCATGCGAACGGCCATATCGCCATAGCCATCGTCGTCGCCAATGCGTTGCGAGGCAAAACTCACGACGTAATAAGGTGGCTCCGGTGTGACGGCAAAGCGGCTGGACGACATCATGCTGGCTCCCTGCTGGCTGATTCCTGAAATTCATAGCAAAAAGCGGACCCGAAGGCCCGCTTTCCGTTGTTTGATCGTCAGAAGTTGACCGCGAGGTTCACTTTAATGGCGTGATCCTGCGCCTTGGTCGCGAATTGTCCCCGGTAGTGCAATCCGAGAGACGTGTTATGCGCTAGATTGAGGTCCAGCCCGGCCTGTGCGTAGAACATGTTTTTGTCGAGCGGCAGACCTTCAACCATGAAGCCGGGACCGTCGCTGAAACGCAGCATTGTTTCCGGCTGGTCGGCGCTATTATGCTGCCAGCCGAGCGCCAGCTTCGTATTGACGCTGGTGTTTTCGGAGAGCGCATATTTGTTCGAAAGACGCACGCCGAGATAGTTGGTTAAAAGATCGCTGGTTGCGCCAGAGCCGGAGAGGGCGGTGACAGCCGCATTTTCCGTAAAACCATTGGTTTTCGCATAGGCGTAGGAAATGCCCGCAAATGGCTCCAGCAGCGCCAGACTGGTGTCGATATTGTAGCCGAGTTCCGCAAAACCCTGGAAGCTATTGCCTTTGTAACTTGCGCGATTATCGTTTGAGACTTCCTTGAAGCGGATTGTGCGCTTGCTGTCGATGTCGTGCAGATTGGCATTGCCACCAAAAGTTAGGTTGAAGTTCTTCCATGCATAGCCGCCATAGGCGCCGATCTGATAGCTATCGATCTCCGCCGATGACAGGCCGCTATTGAGCGAGGATTGCAGATAACCGGCGAAGAGACCCAATTGCCAATTATCCGACAGTTGGCCGTCAATGCCGGTGATAAAGCCCGTCGCGCTACGGCTCATGGCTTGCGCTTCTCCAATGCTCTGGAAATGCGCTCTGGAATTATAGGCTTGTCCCCATACGCCGCTTTTGAGCGGAGCATTCAGCGCCGAATGATGAAAACGGCTGTCGGACAGATCATTTATGCGCTGCGTCACGGCTTCGCGTGGCAGCTGGTTGTCATACAGAAGCGAGGTTAAGGTGGATGCGTAAATATCGCCAGACAGCTCGGTATAGGTCTCTGACAATACGTCTTCTATCCGCGATGTAAGCACATTCTTGTAGAGCTTTTGATCGTGGCCGAGCGCTTGCAATGCGTTGGCAACCCTTCGTTGCTGGTTGCTTACCGCAGATTCTGCAAATGACTTGCCCGCCGTTGCGAAGGTGACTTCGACTTCATTCGGTCTGTATTCAAGTTTTTCGGTGATGAAGTTATAGGTGGGAAGAACGTCGCTGAAGCGGCCATTGACCCCGTTGTCGGCCTTCACGAACACGCTTGTTTTGCCTACCCGGGCGTTGATTTCGTCAACGGTCAACTTTGGATGGCCGCCGAATTTAACGCTCCCGGCGAGCATAGCCTTGTTGCTAGCATAAATCCCTGAAGTGTTGCCGTTGGCATCGACCTTCACGTCGAGAACACTGCCAGATTTCAGATCGATATCGCCATTCACGTTCAATGGTTTCATGCGGGGCGAACGGTAGTCGCCGGGGGAAACATGAGCGCCGTCTCCAGCCACTATGCTGCCGGTAAAACCGGTGCCGCTCAGTGTACCGCCGGAGTGGACCAGAACCGGCGAGGTGATCGACCCGTTGACCATCAGTGCGCCGGCGTAAATGTCGGTCACCCCTTTGTGGCTGTTCTGCCCGTTAAGGACGGTCGTGCCGTCTCCAACCTGCTGTACGCGACCATCGCCGGTAATCTTACCGTCGAATTCGAGCAGGTTGCTGCGATTGAATGACAGAAAGACGTCTTTCTGCATCAGATCGACATCGCCGATGACTGAGCCGGTTACGCCGCCATTACCTAGCTCTAATCCGCCTTCCGCCACGAAGCTGTTGCCGGTGTATTTGTTTTCTCCCGTCAGCGTCAGCTTTCCGGCGTTCATCTTGTACAGTGATCTGTTTCCATCCAGATAGCCCGATACGATCTTATCGGATGTCGGAAAGAAGAAGTTGCGCTCGGTCTTGAACAGGCCATTGGGAGACCGGGCGTAGAAACCAGCTAAGTCGGGGTTTGACCAATATTCCCGCATGTAGTTGGCAATGTAATTGTGTGTGCGGGTCGTCGGATGAATATCATCCCAGAAAACATATTCATTCTGGATTGCGGAACCGCGCGGCTGGTCGAGACATGAGGGCGTATCGACACAATTTCCTGTCGCATTCGAGAAGCCGAAAACGCCGGGGTGCTTCACCACCATGTGAAGGATGCCGGCTACGTCTGGGGCGTAGACCACAGCATCCGGATGCTTTTCCTTAAAGGCAGCGATGCTGGTGGCGATGGCCTTGTTGAAATCATCGGTTGCTTCTCGAGCAATGACGCCGGGCGCATTTGCATAGCGCGGAACTTTCGAAAAATCAGGCATATCGGGCACCAGAAACTGCCGCGCTCCCACCTGATAAAGGCGTTCCAGTGAAGTGAATAATTCATTTCCGCTAAATGCAGCTTTCACTCGCGTGGATTCATGGTGCTTGATTGCATCCAAAGCATCATTGCCACCCGCCCATAGAGACACGATGGTGTGAGGAGAGATGGTCTGAGGATAAACGGTATTCGTCCCACGAATGAACTCGGTCACCTCCTCAGCAATAGAGGGGATCATCCCCGGTATTTTGTGGTTCTCATACTTTGTGCCGCCTATGGCGTAGTTCACACTGGTGCCACCGTTCGGGGTGTTGCTGCCGAAATCACCAGTGGGCTGACGAGTTGGTCGAAATTTCGTGCCCCTTTCCTGGTCTCGGAAAAGGTACTCGTTCCAGACGCGTCCATTGCTGAAGCGTCCGTCGGTGGTGTACATTTTTTTAAGTTTTTCTATGAAAAACTCACTGAATGCGCCGTTATCGCTCAAGCTGTCGCCGAAGATGATGGCCCTGTCGAAATAAGCTTTCTCGACATTGTCGGTTATGCTCTGGGAGTAAGCTGCAGAAGAAAGTAAAAATTGAACAGAGGTGAGTGCAGTCAATAGAATATTGAATTTCCCAAAAGGAATATAGGTCAAATTAATTATCCTGTTAAAAAATTATAAAATAAAAATAATAGAAAAATATAAAATAACATAAGTATAGTGTAAATTAGCCTCCTTTGAATAGGGGTCGGAGGACGGTAGAAACCAAAAAAGCGAGCCTTGCGGCTCGCTTTTTTGTAGATCCGAACGATGGAAATATCACCGTTTGGAAATTTGGTCCCAAGCGCCGGAGCGCTTGGGAATATTCCTTGAAACGGATTAGCGCTTCGAGAACTGGAACGAACGGCGAGCCTTGGCCTTACCGTACTTCTTACGTTCGACGACGCGGCTGTCGCGGGTCAGGAAGCCACCCTTCTTGAGAACCGTGCGCAGGCCCGGTTCGTAGTAGGTGAGGGCCTTGGAAATACCGTGACGAACGGCACCAGCCTGACCGGACAGGCCGCCACCGGCAACGGTAGCAACGATGTCGAACTGGCCAGCGCGGTTCGAAGCGATGATCGGCTGCTGGAGGATCATCTGCAGGACCGGACGTGCGAAATACTTTTCGAATTCCTTGTCGTTGACGGTGATCTTGCCGGAACCCGGCTTGACCCAAACGCGTGCAACGGCGTCCTTACGCTTGCCGGTGGCATAAGCGCGGCCCTGTGCGTCCAGCTTCTGGACGTGAACCGGAGCGGCAGCTTCGGTCTTGGCAACAGTGCCGAGTTCTTCGAGCGAGTTGAGCTGCTCAGCCATGATTATGCATTCCCTTTGTTCTTGCGGTTCAGCGCTGCGACGTCGAGGACTTCTGGCTGCTGAGCTTCATGCTGATGGTTCGGACCTGCATAAACGCGCAGGTTCTTCATCTGGCGACGGCCGAGCGGACCACGTGGGATCATACGCTCAATAGCCTTCTCGAGAACGCGTTCCGGGAAACGGCCTTCGAGAATCTGGCGAGCAGTGCGCTCCTTGATGCCGCCCGGATGGCCGGTGTGCCAGTAATAAACCTTGTCGGTGTACTTCTTGCCGGTCAGAACAACCTTGTCGGCATTGATGATGATGACATTGTCGCCATCGTCAACATGCGGGGTGAAGGTTGCTTTGTGCTTGCCACGCAGGCGATTGGCGACGATAGTTGCGAGACGACCAACGACGAGACCTTCGGCGTCGATCAGTACCCACTTCTTCACCACTTCAGCCGGCTTCTGAGAAAAAGTTGCCATTGAAGTCTTCCTTAGACTAATCCCCGATATGAACATCAGGGCTTTTTTTGTTGCTTGTGTTGGTGATATCCAACCCGAACGGGCGTGCAAAAATTAAGTTTCGCGCGCTTCCGGCGGGTCGATACACAAACTCTGCCCCGCCGTCAAGTCCCGTATTTGCACGATGATTTTAAAAGCATAATAAAATCAATGGCTTGTTCATTTGGTATTATAATACCCTATGTTTTTGTGGTGCTTTTAACGCGGTGGGATTGAATAAGTCGCTGTTGCATGAGCAACCAGTTCGCCAGTCGCGCCATCGGTCAGGCTGATATCGAGGACGGCGAGGCGTTTTCCAAGCTTCAGAAGTTGCGCGACAGCTTCCACCGCACCGGGTGAGGGCTTGCGCAGGAAATTGATGTTGAGATTGGTCGTCACCGCAAGCGCGACCGGGCCGATATGCGCCAGAATAGCCGCATAGGCAGCAACATCGGCCAGGGCGAATAGCGCAGGGCCGGAAACCGTCCCGCCGGGACGCAAATGTTGCTCGTCGGCGTGAAGGCGCATCGTGGCGGAACCTTCATCAATCGCAACAATCTCGAAACTCGTACCAAGCTGCGGAAACTCACGCTTCATGAAAGTGCGCAGCTCGTCGATATCCATCACCGGAGCCAGACTTGTGTGTCTTGTCATATTGATATTCATCCAGTCCTCCCAATCTTTATAGGAATAGAAGCGTGGACCCTTGTGTTGCAAGCGGCATCCTGTCGGGCGAACGATAAATACGGTCGCGCAGTTGAGACTGGTGAGGTAAGAACATGAACAATCCGTCTGGCGACCAAATTCGCAACATTCTCCAATCCGTCAAAACAATTGCGCTTCTTGGTGCCTCCCCGAAGCCAGAGCGCCCAAGCAATGGCGTGATGGAGTTTCTGCTCTCCAAGGGCTACCGCGTCATTCCCGTCAATCCGGGGCAGGTCGGCAAGGAAATTCACGGCCAGCGCGTCGTGGCGCGTCTGGCCGATATTGAAGAGCAGGTCGACATGGTCGATGTGTTTCGTGAGCCTTATTCGCTGCCGGGTATTGTGGATGAAATCCTCGCCATGAAGCAGCGTCCATCCGTTTTGTGGACGCAGCTCGGCGTTGTTCATGAAGAAGCTGGCAAGCGTGCCGAAGACGCAGGGCTGACCGTCATCATGGATCGTTGTCCCGCGATAGAATACCCGCGCTTGATCGGATAGCGTATGAAGCGGGAATAAAATTCCGCGCTTTGATATCAGTCGAAAAATTCCTCCTTTGCTTTCTTTTTGGCAGAGCCTAACGTCCGCTCTCAAAGAGTGGCATTCGTTATCAGGAGGAATAGATGTCCAAACGCTCACCCGGCATAGAAACACTGGCCGTTCACGCAGGCGCGAAGCCTGATCCGACAACTGGCGCGCGTGCAACGCCAATCTATCAGACGACGTCCTTCGTGTTCGAAGATGCGGATCATGCGGCCTCCCTGTTCGGGCTACAGGCGTTCGGCAATATTTATACACGTATTACCAATCCGACGACGGCGGTGCTGGAAGAGCGCATCGCAGCGCTTGAAGGCGGCACCGCAGCTGTCGCGACGGCATCGGGGCATGCTGCGCAGCTGCTCGTTTTCCATACGCTGTTGCAGCCGGGCGATAATTTCGTCGCTGCGCGCCAGCTTTATGGCGGCTCGATCAACCAGTTCGGCCAGTCGTTTAAATCCTTCGGCTGGCAGGTGCGTTGGGCCGATGCCAGCAATCCGACCGACTTTGCCAAGCAGATCGATGGCAAGACGCGCGCAATCTTCATTGAAAGCTTCGCCAATCCGGGCGGTATAGTCGTGGATATCGAAGCGATTGCCGAAATCGCCCACAAGCATGGCCTGCCTTTGATCGTAGACAATACGCTTGCTTCGCCCTATCTCGTGCGCCCGATCGAACACGGCGCAGATATTGTCGTGCATTCGCTGACCAAGTTCATTGGCGGCCATGGTAATTCCATGGGCGGCATCCTCATCGACGGCGGAACCTTCGACTGGGCGAAGTCGGGCAATTATCCGCTTCTGACCGAACCGCGTCCGGATTATGCCGGTCTGGAACTGCACAAGACCTTCGGCAACATCTCCTTTGCCATCGCTGCCCGCGTGCTGGGTCTCCGCGATTTCGGCCCGGCGATTTCGCCATTCAACGCCTTCCAGATTCTAACCGGTGTGGAAACTCTGCCGTTGCGCATGCAGCGCCATTGCGACAATGCGCAGAAGGTTGCCTCCTGGCTGCATGGTCACGAGAAGGTATCGTGGGTGAACTATGCTGGTCTGCCACATGACAAATATCATGCGCTTCAGCAGAAATATTCGCCGAAGGGCGCAGGCTCGGTTTTCACCTTCGGTCTCAAGGGCGGCTATGATGCAGGCGTGAAATTCGTGGATAGCCTGGAGCTGTTCTCGCTGCTCGCCAATATCGGCGACACGCGTTCGCTCGTGATTCATCCGGCCTCGACCACACATCGGCAGCTGAGCGACGAGCAGAAAGTGGCGGCCGGCGCTGGTCCGGATGTCGTGCGCCTGTCTATCGGCATCGAGGATGCCGACGATATCATAGCGGATATCGAACAGGCTCTTGCCAAGGTCTGACCGGATGAGCCGGTTTCTCGACTTCGACCTGACCGGCATTGAACCGGAAGAGGGCGCTCCGCTGCCGGAGCGCGTTCTTTCCGGCGATCCAAAATTCCGGACATGGAATCTGGAAGAAAATGCCGAAGGCACGCTCTTTGCCGGCATATGGGAAAGCACGCCCGGAAAATGGCGGATCGAATATGACGAATGGGAGTTCTGTCACATTCTCTCCGGTCGCTCGATTGTGAGCGAGGAGGGCGGATCGAGCCGTGAAGTCAAGGCGGGCGACAGTTTTGTCATTCGCCCCGGCTTCAAGGGCAGCTGGGACGTGCTGGAAACCACCCGTAAGGAATATGTGATCAAGCTCTGACAAAGAAAAGGCTGCGAATTTCGCAGCCTTTTTGATTCTCGACTTACCGCGGCTCATTGCCTCGCGACCTGATATAGGCGCGGGGCCGGTTGCTGCCCGAAGGTCTTGCTTCCGGGCGTGGCTGAGATGGCCGCTCGGCCTGCGGTGGACGCGGACGCTCACCTTGCGGCGGGCGCGGACGGTCTGGTCTGTTGTAGTTCGGGCGACGATCCCGATCACGATAACGGTAATCGCGATAGCGAGAATCCCGATAATAACGCGGGTAATTGCGATAATAGCGTCCGCTATCATAGACAACGCCGGTGCCGATATAGCTGCCCTGCACATAGTAAGGGTCGTAATAGCCGCCACCGCTTCCGTAATAGCCTTCGGACACGCATCCGCTGAGCGTCAGTCCCGATATGCCTATGCCAACGGCGATCAGAAGTGATTTTAATGACATGGCCTTCGCTCCTTCAAAGCTCAAACGCTGTGCATCGCTGAATGTTGCAGCATCTGGCAAACATTCTTTCAACCAGGATTATGCAGAACCGGCGTGGAACGGCAAAATCACTAAAGATTACGGTGTGATAGCTGTAGAAATGGGACCATGCGATGAGTGAATTGCATGAAGGAATATTGCATAGACTGAATCAAAAAGCCGCCCCGAAAGACGGCTTTTTGATTTTTTCAGCGTGGCTGTTTAGTTGCCTGCGTTGGTGATGGCGGTCGAAATTTCACCAAACTGATCACGAATACTCGTTCCGAGTAGCTGTGTCGCGCCGATGATGACGACTGCAATTAGAGCGGCGATGAGGCCGTATTCGATAGCGGTTGCGCCGGATTCATTTTTGCGAAAACGCGAGAAAAGCTTGGACATGTGTTGCTCCTGAGACTCTGCTTTTATTAGCTGGTCGTCTTGACCTGGGGCCAAATTACACGGGCAATTCTTTTTGCGCTCTTAAGTTGCATGGTAAACAGAAGATAAGCGCTTTGTATGATTAATAAATTGCTGAAATATACCCAAGCATTGGGGCTGAACGATCGTTTCCGACGCACAAGGCCAAAAAAACAAAACCCCGCCTGCGCGGGGTTCTTTTCGCTTATCCAGCGGCGCTTACTTTGGGAGCTGCGCACCGGCCTGCTTCACAGCGTCTGCCATGGTCTGGCACAATTTTTCTTCCGAAACATTCTGCGCCTTCGCGCTGGTGGCCAGATCCTGTTCCATACCCATGACGGAAACCTTGCCCTGCTTGCCGGTTTCTTCGGCAGCTTCGGCCTTCGACGTATCGGCGGGAGGAGGGATCAAGCCAAGCATTTTGTTCTGGATTTCGATGGCTGCATCGTCGGTATAGCCCTTGTCCTTGCAATAGGTCAGCACGCCGAGCTGATTGCGGGCTGCACTATAGGCCATTTCCATCTGCTCTGGCGTCGCCTGCGCGAGGGCTGCTGTGAGATTTGCACCGAGAAAGAGGCCGGTCAAAGAAACGCGAATGACATTACGCATTATAATTCTTCTCCATGTTCCAAATACATTGTGAGATAATGCGATTTTCCCCACGGGGAAAATTCAAGAAAGATTAATTAGTGAAATGTGATAAAATAGAATTAGTTTCTTCTGATTTTTAAATCCGCGTCATATTTGTGCGTGAGAAGCCAACGGCAGCTGTGCTTTTATCGAATGCCCTATCTTACGTGGCATTAGCAGCGCCAGCCCGATCCCCTTGAAAACAACTCTACCGTCCGCTCAGCTGCCGATAGTTTGGGGTGTTCATGGCGCATCGAATTTGTTCATTTTGGAAAAATGGTCGAAACTGTGCGAATTGCCAAAATTTGCTCTTGCGCTTGTCGCACGAATTGCCTAAACGGCTCTCACGCGACTGACAAATCAGTCGGGCGATTAGCTCAGTTGGTAGAGCGCTTCGTTTACACCGAAGATGTCGGGAGTTCGAGTCTCTCATCGCCCACCATTTATCTCCTTTAAAATATATGCATTGTAAGCACAGCCTCATCTGGCTGTCTGTTTGTCACGTTTAGTGCGCCACGCCGCTAAAACGACTATGGCGGGACAATGCCCGCCATAACCTCTTATAACTGTGATGGTTCTAGCGGCGCTCGATCAATGCAAGCCACCGACGCCCAGGTGTTCTTCAACTGCGTGATGATCTGACGCCAATTGTTCGGACGTGCCAGACCATGCAATGCGGCCACGCTCCAGAATGATGACGTGATCGGCGAAGTCTAGCGCGCTCTGGATCCGTTGTTCGACGAGCAGGATTGTCATGTCGCCTTTTTGCGCCAGTGTCGAGAATGCTGCCATCAGCTCTTCGCAAATGACCGGCGCGAGGCCTTCAAGCGGCTCGTCCAGCAGCAGCACCGTTGGCTTGCCGAGAATGCTGCGTGCCGTTGAAAGCATCTGCTGCTCCCCGCCGGAAAGCTGCGAACCCAGATTGCGCCGCCGCTCCTTGAGGCGAGGGAACATGGCATAGGCTTCTTCGAGCGCGTCCTTTGGTCGTTTTTTCAAGCCGACGAACAGGTTTTCTTCCACCGTCAGCGTGGGGAACACATCGCGTGTCTGCGGCACATAGCCAAGACCGGCAAGCGCACGGGCAGCTGACGGCAGTGTCGCGATATTCTGGCCGCCGAGCAGGATTTCGCCGCCATAGCGCCGGGTTTGTCCGGCGATGGTCGCAAAGAGGCTGGTCTTGCCGACGCCGTTGCGCCCCAATATGGCCAGCCGAGAGCCGGGTTCGGCTTTGAACGACACATCTTCAATGACCCGCGTAGGACCATAGCCGGAGGAAAGATTGCGGATTTCAAGCGAGGCTGCACTCATTGCGCATAGCTCCCCAGATAGGCTTCACGGACGCGGGTATCCTGCACGACATCTTGCGGCAGTCCGTCGAAAATCACGGTTCCAGCGGCCAGAACGATAACGCGTTTTGCAAAGCGGAAAACCAGATCCATGTCGTGCTCGATCATGAGAACAGCAAGATCGGCGGGGAGGCGGTCGAGCGCTTCTTCGATACGGCCCGTATCGCTTTGCGGCACACCGGCGGCGGGTTCGTCCAGCAACAGCACCTTTGGACGTAGCGCCAGTGCCAGCGCGATCTCCAGCAGTCGTTGCTGGCCATAAGCGATCTGGCTGACGCGCAGCTGACTGAGCGGCAGCAGCCCGAGCGTGTCGAGAATATCGCGCACCTCATCCATCACGGCCGGCATTTTATGGTAGTCGCCGAGAATGCGGCCCGTTTTGCCTTCGCGCTGCAAAACGGCGAGCGCGACATGTTCTTCCGGCGTCATGTCGAAGAAGAGGCGAGTAACCTGGAACGAACGCACCAGCCCGCGGCGCACGCGCTGCATGGCATTGAACTTCGAGACATTTTCGCCGTCCAGCGTCACCGTGCCGGATGTGGCGGGAAGGTTCCCGGTCACAAGATTGACGAATGTGGTCTTGCCTGCGCCATTCGGGCCGATCAGGGCAACGCGGTCGCCCTTTGCCATGCTGAGCGAGACGTCGTTCGTGACGGCAAGGCCACCAAAATTCTTGCGCAGCTTCGATACTTCAAACACGGTGCTCATGGGTTGCGCGCCTTCCGCTTCTCGAAATAATGGACAGCGGTGCCATAAAGGCCACGCGGGGCGAACAGCACCACGAGGATCAGCAATGCGCCAACCATGGTAAGCCAATGGAACGGATTGGCGGCAGAAACCAGATCTTCGAACCACATGAAGACGACGGTGCCGATGAGGCCGCCGAACAATGTGCCCGTGCCGCCCAGAACCAGCATGACGAGCGCTTCCGCCGACATGGTGAAGCTGAGGCTGTCGAGACCCACGACCTGCGTGGAAATGGCGTTCAACGCGCCGCCAACACCGGCAATGGCGCCGGAAATGACATACATGCGAAGCTGCGCCGAATGAACCGATGCGCCCATGGCATGAATGCGGATCGGGTCTTCCTTCACGCCCCGGCACAACATGCCGAATGGCGAACGCACGACATAGCGCAGGAAAATGAACGACGCGACCAGCAGGATGACACCGAAAATATAGGCGGTCTGTCCATAAAGATCGAATTCGAACATGCCGAAGATCGGATCGGGCGAAATGCCGCTCAGGCCATCGCTGCCGCCGGTCCAGTTGGATGCCTTGTTGGCCGCTTCATGGAAAAGATGCACCACGGCAATCGACAATACGAGCTGCGCCAATCCATGGGCACGCAAGATGACGAAGCCGGAAACCAGTCCGGTGACGGCACCGGCGGCGAGGCCGATCAGCGTCATGAGCAGCGGGTCGGTCACGCCGAAATGCGCTGCGGCAATGCCCGCGCCGTAAGCGCCAGCGCCGAACAAGGCTGCATGGCCGAGCGTTGCGATGCCGCAATAGCCAGTGACGAGATCGAGCGAGAGCACGAGAAGCGCAATCGCGATGATGCGCGTCAGAAGCGCCAGATTATCGGGAAACAGGAACCAGCCGACGATGCTGGCCACGATGATGGCGATGACGCCAATCAGGCCCGCATAGGAATTGCGGTTTTGGGGGAGAGTTTGCGACATGTCGGTCATTTCTTGGCCAACCTTCCGGCAAGGCCGCGTGGAAACAGGGTAACGATCACGATCACCGCCAGATAGAAGAAGAATTCGCCATATTCTGGCGCGAGATAGCGTCCCGTCGTGTCGATAGCGCCGAGCAGCAGGCAGGCGATAAGAGCGCCCGGGATGGAGCCAGCGCCGCCGACGGAAACGACCACGAGAAACGTCACCATATAGCGCAGCGCGTAGTAGGGCTCGACCGGCAGCAGTTCTGCACCGACGACACCGCCGAACGCGGCAAGGCCGATGGCGAGCGCAAAGCTGATCGCATAGACGATTTCGGTCCGAACGCCGAGCGCGGCAGCCATATTCGCATTATCGACAGCAGCGCGAAGTTTGACGCCGAATGCGGTGCGTTCAACGATGTACCAGAGGCCGACTGCAACAGCGAGGCCGCAGCCGATGGCGAAGGCGCGATGCTTGGCGATGGCGCGGAAGCCGAGATCAATCGAGCCGCGAAGCATTTCCGGCAGTGGGATGGTCTTCAGCGTCGGGCCGAAAATATAGTTTGTCAGACCGATGATGCAGAATGTGATGCCGATGGTCATGAGAACCTGCGTCAGCTCCGGTGCGCCATAGATGCGGCGATAGAGCAGGCGCTCCACCGGAACAGCGATAATCATCGTGCCGATAACGGCAATGATGATGGCAAAACCGTAATTGAGGCCAAGCTGATGCGCGGCGTAAGACGCGAAATAGCCGCCGATCATAGCGAAGGCGCCATGCGCCAGATTGACGACGCGCATCAGGCCCATGGTGACCGAAAGGCCGATAGAGATGACGAAAAGCACCATGCCATAGGCGAGGGCATCGACAGCAATGCTGAGCACAGTCTGCATTGAGTAATCCTATTGGAGCATTTCCGGCAAAAGTGCATAGCGGTTTTGCGTAGGATAATGCGTAAAACAAAGAGATAGAGCGGTTCCATGATTCCGTTCTAGCCGGAACGCTCTAGATCGATTCTCTGGCCGGAGGCGGAGAGAAAGTCGCTCCCGGAACGTTCCGGGAGCGCAAGTGCCTCATATCCCTTGGAATATAAGGCGGGATGAACCGTGAAGCAGGTGAATTACTTGGCCTTGAGGCCCGGATCGCCCTGCTTTTCGAAGGTCTGGATTTCCTTGTTGTAATAGGTGCCGTCTTCCGCCTTGGCGACTTCACGCAGATAGATATTCTGCGTCAGGTGACGGCTTTCCGGATCGATGGAAACCGGGCCGCGCGGGCTGATCCATTCCATGCCCTTGACGGCTTCCACAGCCTTTTCCGCATCCTTCTTGCCGCCGGTTGCTTCGATCATCTTGTAGATGACATGCATGCCGTCATAGGCGCTGACAGACGGGAAGGACAATTCAGCTGGGTTGCCGATGGCCTTGCCCGCTTCTTCGACGAACTTCTTGTTTTCCGGAGAATCGTGCGAAATCGCATAATGGAAGGTCGTCAGCACGCCAAGCGCCGTTTCGCCAAGGGCGGGAAGATCGGATTCCTGCGTCAGGTCGCCCGGCGCAAAAAGCTGTACGCCGTCTTTCTTGAGGCCGTTATCGACATAGGCTTTCATGAAACCGAGCGTGGTGGGACCGGACGGTAGAAAGGCGAAAACGCCTTGCGCACCGGAATCCTTGATGCGCTGCATGATCGGGCTGAAATCATTGGTGGCAAGCGGCATGCGGATGGCTTCCACCACTTCACCGCCAGCTTCCGTAAAAGCGGCTTTGAAAGCATTTTCCGCATCGACGCCCGGACCGTAATCGCTCACCACCGAGATGACCTTCTTCACGCCCTTGTCGATTGCCACTTTGGCAATAGGGGTTGAGGTCTGCCAGGTCGTGAACGATGTGCGCACCACATAGGGGCTCTTGGTCACGATTGCGGACGTGGCGGCATTCATCACCACCATCGGCACATTGCCCTGCTTCAAGATCGGCGTGACGGCCATGGCGTCAGGCGTGAAATAGAAGCCTGCCAGATATTGCACGCCTTCCTTGACGACGAGTTCCTGCGCCAGTGCCTTGGACTGCGCGGGATCGGCCTGCGGTACATCGCGATAAACGACTTCCACCGTGTCTTCGCCGACCTTGTTGCCGTGTTCGGCCATATAGGCGTCGATACCGGCCTTGAAATTCTTGCCCTGAATGGCAAACGGTCCCGAAAACGGACCGATAACGCCAACCTTGACCACATCGGCATAAGCCGCGGATGCGGTGAGCGACAATACCGCCAGCGCGGTGAGTGCAATTTTCTTCATAACTTCCTCCCGGTTGCCCAACATTCCTGCGCCTGACCGTCTCAGTATCGCATGGAATGTCCTATTTTAGAGCGCGTTTCGATCTGTTTGCATTAGATCGGCGCGTCCCAACTTTTGCCTAACGCGCATCTTTCCGAAAACCGTCTCCACACTTTTCGGGTTGCGCTCTAGAATGTCGATCTGACTGTTTATGTAAAATGATATTGTCTGTCGAAATCATAACTCAATGGTTATGTTTGCGTCCAAATAAGAAATGATTCAACACCGCTGCGCACAGACTTTCTTTCGAGGATTTAAGTCCGATATTTCCTCGCATTCAAGCCCGACGCGCACCGATCGGCACGATGGCGCGCCACTTAAGTACAAAGCAGCGCGCCGTATGTGTGATTGCTTATGTTTAGAACGGCAATCCTACATAGTTTTCCGCCAGCGCGGTCGATGCCGCGTGAGAATGGCTGATATAGTCAAGCTCCGCCTCCTGAACCTTCTGATCGAAAGCTTCCATGTCAGGAAAGCGATGCAGCATTTTCGTCATCGACCAGGAAAAGCGCTCCGCTTTCCAAATGCGCGCCAGTGCTTTGGCCGAATAGGCATCCACGCCCGCTGCAGAATTTTCGAGATAGAACTCGCGCAAGCCCTCAAAAAGATAGTGGACATCGCTGGCCGCCAGATTGAGGCCCTTCGCGCCGGTCGGCGGAACGATATGGGCGGCATCGCCGACGAGGAACAGTTTTCCGAAACGCATCGGCTCGGCAACGAAGGAGCGAAGCGGCGCTATCGACTTTTCGAAAGAGGGGCCTGTCACCAGAGCTTCCGCATGGTTCACGGGCAGACGACGGCGCAATTCGTCATAGAAGCGGTCGTCGCTCCAATCCTCGATCTTTTCGTCCAGCGAGCACTGCAGATAATAGCGGCTGCGGGTTTCCGACCGCATTGAGCACAGCGCGAAACCGCGTTCGTGATTGGCGTAGATAAGTTCGTGATCGACCGGCGGAATATCCGCCAGAACGCCAAGCCATCCGAAAGGATAGACCTTTTCGAAATTGGTGATGGCCTTTTCGGGCACCGATTTGCGGCTGATGCCGTGATAGCCATCACAACCGGCGATGAAGTCGCAATCGATCCGGTGCGTGACGCCATCTTTTTCGTAGGTGACGTAAGGCGATGCGCCGTCAAAATCATGCGGCGTAACATTCGCGGCTTCATAAATGCCGACAGTGCCGGATTTGTGCCGCTCATCCATCAAGTCTTGCGTCAGTTCCGTCTGACCATAGACGGTCACGCGCTTGCCGGTGAGGGCGTGAAGATCGATGCGGTGATCACGACCGTCGAAAGCAAGCGAAAAGCCGTCATGCGGCAGGCCTTCGCGGTGCAGGCGCTCGGCGGCGCCGGCTTCTTCCATCAGGCGAACGGTGCCTTCTTCGAGCACCCCGGCGCGTACGCGGCCCAGAATATAATTTTCGCTGGCGCGGTCGAGAATGACATTGTCGATACCGGCGCGCGTCAAGAGTTGTCCGAGCAACAAGCCGGACGGACCCGAACCAATAATGGCGACTTTAGTGCGCATGATTTCCTCCCAACGCAACGATGCCCCTTATTTTTTGGAATCGTTGCAAACTGGCAATGGATTCTTGCTGCAATTAATTGTACAAATCCAACACAATCTGCAGGAGAGAATGATGCGCGTCGATGTTCCAACCTATGAACTCTATGGGGAAGGGACCGATAAAAAGCCTGATTTCTGGCTACATTGTGAGACGCTTTATTCCAGATCCAGCCTGTATCAGTTTGAAATATCGCTGCATCGTCACGAGAATTTCTTTCAATTCCTATACATTCAGGATGGCGCAGGCAATGCTAGTTTCAACGGCGTGATTCACAGTTTTCGCACGCCATGCGCTATTCTTGTGCCGCCCGGATTCAACCATGGGTTTTCGTTCTCACGCGATATCAATGGGCACATCATCACGATATTGCGCCCGCAGATGCCCTTTGTCGGCGACCGCCGCGGTGGGGCGTTCGGAGCCTGGTTGAATGAGCCGAGACTTGTGGCGATGGAAGATGCCGCGCTGGAGGATCGTGAACTGGCAGCCGCGACCGTCAATCGGATACAGGTCGAGTTCTATTCCAGAAAGCCATATAAAAACAGCATATTGGAGTCCATGCTCAAGACGATGATTGTGCTGGTGTCACGTCATGGATTGAGTGGGTCGCTTGATGAGGCCGGACACCCTGACTATAGCGATGTGCGCGTGGAAAAATTTCTGGAACTAATCGAACGGCATTTTCGCGAGCATCGCCCGGTGGCGTTTTATGCTGATCAGCTCGGCCTGTCGCCAACCCATCTCAACCGGCTGGTGCGGCGGCTCACCGGCGAGACGACACAACATATGATTGCGCATAAGCTGATCGAGGTGGCCAAGCACGATCTGATCGCCATGCCGTCGTCAGTCCAGCATATTGCTTATTCGCTGGGCTTTGCGGACCCGGCCTATTTCTCGCGTTTCTTCCAGAATTTCACAGGCGAAACGCCCCGCAGCTTTCGCTTGCGCGAACGTGCGCGCCTTGAGGAATCCGTCCATGGAAACTGACTTGGACTTTTGAGACCGTCGCCGCTGCACGCCGTAATGATGAGACGCAGACCAAAGCTCTTTGAGACTTTGATCTGCGTCTCATCTGTTCATTTACGCAAGGTCAGCAGGCAGCACATCGGCTGGGATGTTCTGATAGCTGACAGGGCGCAGGAAGCGACGGATGGACATGGTTCCGACGCTGGTTGCACCGAAATTGGTGCTGGCCGGGTAGGGGCCACCATGAACCATCGAATCGACCACTTCCACGCCGGTTGGGAAACCGTTGGCCAGAACGCGTCCGGCCTTGCGTTCCAGAACGGGCAGAAGCTTGCGCGCTGCGGCGGCATCGTCCTTGTCCATGTGCAAGGTTGCCGTCAGCTGGCCTTCAAAACCTTTTGCCAGATGCACCATGTCATCGACCGACTTGACGCGAACGACAACGCCGAGCGGGCCGAACACTTCTTCACCGATGGTGTGATCGCCGAGGAAGGCGTCGCCGGTGGTCTCATAGAGATTGGGCGAAGCTTCGCGGCCCTTGCTTTCGGTGGTCAGCACCGGCTTGACCGAGTTGCGGCTGTCGAAATGCGCCTTGCCGTCCTGATAAGCCTTGGCGATTCCATCCGTCAGCATGACCTGCGGCGCGACCTTTTCCAGAGCGCTGCGGGTTGACTGCACGAAGCTGTCGGCGTCCGAACCGTCGATCACCACGGCAATGCCCGGATTGGTGCAGAACTGACCGGCGCCCATGGTCAGCGAGCCAGCCCAACCTTCGCCGAGCGACGTCGCGCGGGTCTTCATGGCTTCCGGCAGCAAGAACATCGGATTGACCGAGCCAAGCTCGCCGAAGAAAGGAATCGGTTCCGGGCGCTGGGCGCACAGATTGAACAAAGCGCGGCCACCGCCCAACGAACCGGTAAAGCCGACGGCCTTGATCAGCGGATGCGTGACCAGCGCTTCGCCGACCTTGCGGTCGCCACCTTGAATGAGGCTGAACACGCCCTTCGGCACGCCGGTCTTGGCGATGGCGGCCTGAATGGCGTCAGCGACGATTTCGCCGGTTCCGGGATGCGCGGAGTGGCCTTTCACGACCACCGGGCAGCCTGCGGCAAGGGCGGCTGCGGTGTCGCCGCCAGCGGTCGAGAAAGCGAGCGGAAAGTTGGATGCGCCGAAAACGGCAACTGGGCCGATCGGGCGCTGCATCAGGCGGATTTCCGGACGGGGTGCGGGCTTGCGATCGGGCAGGGCTTCGTCCACGCGACGGTCGAGGTAGTCAGCCTTGCGAATATGGCTGGCGAAAAGGCGCAGCTGGCCGGTGGTGCGTCCACGCTCGCCCTCAAGGCGACCCGCCGGCAGGCCGGTTTCCTGCGTGCCGATTTCAGTAATGGCGGCAGCGCGCGCTTCGATTTCGTCGGCAATGGCTTCGAGGAACAGGGCGCGTTCTTCGCGGCTTGTATAACCATAAGTCCAGAAAGCATCTTCTGCCGCTTCGCAGGCGCGCGCCACCAGATCGGGCGTACCGACTGCGAATTCATGTGATGGACCCGTCGCCGGTGTCGAGGCAAAAGTCGTCTCCCCCGCAACCCACTCGCCAGCTATCAGGTGTTGTCCATGGGGTGTCCAGCTCATCTCAATTCCTTTCCATCTGCTCTTGCAGCAAGTCAGTCTATCGCGGCGCGATCTTCATATTATACCGATCCGTTTTCTGCACGCCTTGGCGGCTAAAAGGATCGGGGAGGCATGGATACATGGAATAGAGAGAATTGTCGCGTAACACCACAGTTACATTCTTCGTAATGTCCCGCTATGCGGGATTTTGAATCACAAGTTCGGGTGAGAGGGCGAATATCCGAAGCAGCAGGTGATTCATCGCGCTGGTCGCCGTCATTGTTGCGGCGGTCAGTGTGGTGTGGATAACAGGATGTCTTTGAAAAAGCCGGGAAAACCAGCCTTTTCACAGAAAGGCAAAAATTCTTTTGCTTTCTTCCCAGCACTTGCTTGACACTTGTTCGCGAACCCCTTAAACGACCGCTCACACCGACGGAAACGCCGGTGGTGACCGAAGCCTACGGGCTTTAGAAAAATGCGCGGGTGTAGCTCAGTTGGTTAGAGTGCCGGCCTGTCACGCCGGAGGTCGCGGGTTCGAGCCCCGTCACTCGCGCCACTTTCCTTCAACACAATCAAATGCACTGTTGAACTGAAAGTGGCGCTCCACGCCTCCTCATTTGTTTCCCTTTTTTTGTATTTCATGTCGTGCAAGCATTTGTGTGCTGCTGCGCCGTGGGCCTGTTTTCGGGGTGTTTTGCAAAGCTTGTGAATGAATTGCAGAATATCGCAATTCTTCTCCAAACATGCGCTTGACACTTGTTCGCGAACCCCTTAAACGACCGCTCACACCGACGGAAACGCCGGTGGTGACCGAAGCCTACGGGCTTTAGAAAAATGCGCGGGTGTAGCTCAGTTGGTTAGAGTGCCGGCCTGTCACGCCGGAGGTCGCGGGTTCGAGCCCCGTCACTCGCGCCACTTTCCTTCAACACAATCAGATGCACTGTTGAACTGAAAGTGGCGCTCCACGCCATTTCTCGAACTTTCCTTATAAATGATCGCCAAAACTGTTTAGACGAATTTGTTCGTCCGCCGGTTTGTGCGAGCCAGTCTCTTTTATCGGGAGAATTGCTTCCAGGAGAGATAGGCGACCGAGAGAACGATCACGCCGATCACGAGAAGGTCGCCGCCAGCGAGCAGAAAATCTTGCATGTGTGACCTCCCTTCGTTCCGATTCCAAGCAATGTCCTTATGATAAAGTCTGCTCTGCCGATCTGAAGGCATGGCTTGGCGTGCTGAGACAGTGCGGAGCTGGTTCCATTCTCCATATTGCGGCTTGCGCGAAAGAAATTTGCGTGCAGCAGAGCGCGGGTGTATTCGCGGGAGGCGGGGAGCGGGATGGATCGCATGGGCGCGCTCGCATTTCTCCCGCCTGACGAAGCGTTCGAAATGGTTCGCAAACGTACTTTATTAATAATGCCGTTGATTCTCTTTGCTGTTGTCAGCGGGAAGGCATCATGAGACAGTGCCTCACAAAATTATGATCTTACTGTGCCAGGACGGGGGCAGAACGAGTTTCAGCCGGGTTATTCGGGCCCGAGGTCATGCCTTATTAAGCATCTCGACCCGACTATGCCCACCTGAAGGCGCTGGAGGGGTTGCGCTTCAACGCGGGCTGCGCTAACCGTCCCCGCGAAAGCGCTTAGTTCGCACGGCATGCCTTTTGAAGCTGCTTGGGGCGACGAGGATGCAATAGATGCAATGTGTCGCATGGTCGTGGGCTTCAAAAAGCTTATGACAGGCGGCGCAGCCTCGTATTCAAGCCGGATAAAGGATCATGAACGAGCTTTTGAGTTCCTATTTGCCGATTGTCATCTTTCTCGGCATCGCAATGGTAATCGGTGTAGCCCTTCTGGTTGCGCCGTTCCTCGTCGCATATAGACAGCCAGACCCGGAAAAGCTTTCAGCTTACGAGTGCGGCTTCAATGCCTTCGATGACGCCCGTATGAAATTCGACATCCGTTTCTATCTCGTGTCGATTCTCTTCATCATCTTCGATCTTGAAGTCGCCTTTCTGTTTCCGTGGGCTGTGTCCTTCGGTTCCATCGGCTGGTTCGGCTTTGCATCGATGATGCTGTTCCTTGGCGTCCTGACCATCGGCTTCATCTATGAATGGAAGAAGGGAGCGCTGGAATGGGATTGACCACAGCCAACACCACACTCGTGGCTCCGCAGCCGAAAGGCATTCTTGACCCGCGCACGGGCAAGCCTGTCGGTTCCGACGATGCTTTCTTCAACGATCTGAACAGCGAACTGTCCGATAAGGGCTTCATCGTCACATCTGCTGACGCTCTGATCACCTGGGCGCGCACTGGTTCGCTGATGTGGATGACCTTCGGTCTCGCCTGCTGCGCTGTGGAAATGATGCACATTTCCATGCCGCGCTACGACGCCGAACGCTTTGGTATCGCACCGCGCGCGTCTCCGCGTCAGTCCGATGTGATGATCGTTGCAGGGACGCTGACCAACAAGATGGCGCCCGCTCTGCGCAAGGTCTACGACCAGATGCCTGAGCCGCGCTATGTGATCTCGATGGGTTCCTGCGCCAATGGCGGCGGCTACTACCACTATTCCTATTCGGTGGTTCGTGGCTGTGACCGCGTGGTTCCGGTCGATATCTACGTGCCGGGCTGCCCGCCCACTGCGGAAGCGCTGCTTTACGGCATTCTTATGCTGCAAAAGAAGATCCGCCGCACGGGTACGATCGAGCGTTAATCCGGTCCCTGGACCGGTTTGCGCCATACAGGTTTTGTTAGGGTTCGACTGACACCGCCGCGTGGGATTTCTCCCAAAAGTCTCCCAGGGCAAGTGCAGTGTGAGTTCTAAATAAGGAAGTTAGGGAAATGAGCGAAGAAGCTCTCGGTGAACTTTCCGGCTACATCAAGGAACGCCTCGGCGATGCAATCGAAGAGGCGAAGCTGGCCTATGGCGAGCTGACGCTTTCTGTACCGGTGACGAGCCTTATCAGCGTTCTGACCTTCCTGCGTGACGATGTTCAATGCCAGTTCGTCAATCTGACGGATATTTCTGGCGTTGACTACCCGCAGCGCGCCAATCGCTTCGATGTGGTCTATCAGCTGATGTCGCCGCGTCAGAACCAGCGCATCCGCGTCAAGGTTCAGGCAGACGAAGACACGCTGGTTCCATCGGCGGTTTCGGTTTTCGTTGGTGCCGAATGGTATGAACGCGAAACCTACGACATGTATGGCGTGTTGTTCTCCGGCCACCCGGATCTGCGTCGCCTCCTGACCGACTATGGTTTTGAAGGCCATCCGCTGCGCAAGGATTTCCCGCTGACCGGCTTTGTGGAAGTGCGTTACAGCGACGAGCTGAAGCGCGTCATCTACGAGCCTGTCGAACTGCGTCAGGAATTCCGCAATTTCGATTTTCTCTCGCCATGGGAAGGGACGGAATACGTCCTGCCGGGCGATGAGAAGGCAAAGACGAACTGAGCGACGGGAAGCTGAACATGGCTGAGACTCAGGTCCGCAATTTCAATATCAACTTTGGTCCGCAGCATCCCGCCGCGCACGGTGTGCTGCGACTGGTGCTTGAACTCGACGGCGAAGTCGTCGACCGCGTCGATCCGCATATCGGTCTGCTGCATCGCGGCACCGAGAAGCTGATGGAAGCCAAAACCTATCTTCAGGCTGTGCCTTATCTCGACCGCCTCGACTACGTGGCGCCGATGAACCAGGAACATGCCTATGCGCTTGCCGTTGAACGCCTTATGGGCATCGAAGTGCCGAAGCGCGGTCAGCTGATCCGCGTTCTCTATTCGGAAATCGGCCGTATCCTGAACCACCTTCTGAACGTGACCACGCAGGCCATGGACGTTGGCGCGCTGACGCCGCCACTTTGGGGCTTCGAAGAGCGCGAAAAGCTGATGGTGTTCTACGAACGCGCCTGTGGCGCTCGTATGCACGCTGCCTATTTCCGTCCGGGTGGCGTCCATCAGGACCTGCCGGATCAGCTTGTTGAAGACATCGGCAAATGGATCGATCCGTTCTTCCAGACGCTCAACAACCTTGATGACCTCATCACGCCGAACCGTATTTTCAAGCAGCGTAACGTCGATATCGGCGTGGTGTCGCTGGAAGATGCATGGGCATGGGGCTTCTCGGGCGTCATGGTACGCGGTTCGGGCGCTGCATGGGATCTGCGCAAGTCGCAGCCTTATGAGTGCTACAACGAGATGGAATTCGATATTCCGATCGGCAAGAATGGCGACTGCTACGACCGCTACCTGATCCGCATGGAAGAAATGCGCCAGTCGGCGCGCATCATGCGCCAGTGCGTTGACCTGCTGCTCGGCAAGGAACGCGTCGGCCCGGTTTCCAATACCGACAACAAGATCGTGCCGCCGAAGCGCGGCGAGATGAAGCGTTCGATGGAAGCGCTCATCCACCACTTCAAGCTTTACACGGAAGGCTACCATGTGCCTGCCGGTGAAGTTTACGCAGCAGTTGAAGCGCCGAAGGGCGAATTTGGCGTCTTCCTCGTTTCGGACGGCTCCAACAAACCTTATCGCTGCAAGCTGCGCGCTCCGGGCTTTGCCCATCTTCAGGCCATGGATTTCCTGTGCCGCGGCCATATGCTGGCTGACGTGTCGGCAATTCTTGGCTCGCTCGATATCGTGTTTGGTGAGGTTGACCGCTGATGTCCGTTCGCCGTCTCGCAGATGATGCCGTCCAGCCAGCCGCTTTCGCGTTCAACGCGGAAAATCAGGACTGGGCGCACAAGACGATTGCAAAATTCCCCGATGGCCGTCAGCAGTCGGCTGTCATTCCGTTGCTCATGCGTGCGCAGGAGCAGGACGGCTGGGTCACGAAAGCTGCCATCGAACATGTGGCAGCCATGCTCGACATGCCGCTGATCCGCGTTCTGGAAGTCGCTACTTTCTATACGCAGTTCCAGCTCAAGCCTGTCGGCACGCGCGCTCACATTCAGGTTTGCGGTACGACCCCGTGCATGTTGCGTGGCTCGGAAGCGCTGATGGATGTCTGCCGTCACAAGATCAACCACGATCCCTTCGAGCTTAATGCCGACGGTACGCTGTCGTGGGAAGAAGTCGAATGCCAGGGCGCTTGCGCCAATGCACCGATGGTCATGATCTTCAAGGACGCCTATGAAGATCTGACGCCGGAACGCCTTGCCGAAATCATCGACGCTTTCGAAGCTGGCAAGGGCGACACCGTCAAGCCGGGCCCGCAGATTGGCCGTGAAACGTCCAATCCGGTCGACGGTCTGACGTCGCTGACCGAAGATCTGGATTACAAGAAGATCGGTCTCGAAACCCGCAAGGCATCGGACGCCGCGACCGCCAAGGCGAAGGCCGAAGCGGAAGCAAAGGCCAAGGCGGAAGCCGAAGCCAAGGCCGCCGAAGAAGCGAAGAACGTCGCTCCGTCGAACGCTGCAAAGCCGGTCACCAATGCGCCCGAAACCGATCCGGCCCTGAAGACGCCTTCGGACGTCAAGGTGCCGAAGACTGCCGAGAAGGCCGCATCGGTCGATACGAAGCAGTCCTTCAAGCTTGACGATGCCAATCGTCCGGTTGCCATGGAGCGCCCGGAAGTAGTTGACGATCTGAAGCTGATCTCCGGTGTTGGTCCGAAGATTGAAGGAACCCTGCATGAGCTTGGCATCTTCACCTTCAAGCAGGTTTCTGCCTGGAAGAAGGCCGAGCGCGAATGGGTTGATGGTTATCTCAGCTTCCACGGTCGTATCGAGCGTGAAGACTGGGTGAAGCAAGCCAAGGCTTTGGCCAAGGGCGGCGTCGAGGAATACATCAAGGTATTCGGAAAGAAGCCGGTATGATGACTTCGATATTCGCAAACACGAACGGAAACAGGTGAGACATGCTGGCTGATAAAGATCGCATCTTCACCAATATTTACGGCTTCAAGGATCGCTCCCTCAAGGGTGCCATGGCGCGCGGCCATTGGGACAACACCAAGGGTTTCATCGAAAAGGGCCGTGACTGGATCATCGACGAGATGAAGGCATCGGGACTGCGTGGCCGTGGCGGCGCTGGCTTCCCGACGGGGCTCAAATGGTCATTCATGCCCAAGCAGAGCGATGGTCGTCCGCATTATCTGGTCGTCAATGCCGACGAATCCGAACCGGGCACCTGTAAGGACCGCGAAATTCTGCGCCACGATCCGCATACGCTGATCGAAGGTTGCGTGATCGCCGGTTGCGCCATGGGCGCACACACCGCTTATATCTATATTCGCGGCGAATTCATGCGTGAGCGTGAAGCCCTGCAGGCGGCAATCGACGAATGCTACGAAGCCGGTCTGCTTGGCAAAGACAACAAGTGCGGCTGGGATATGGACATTTTTGTCTCCCATGGCGCTGGCGCTTATATCTGCGGCGAAGAAACCGCGCTGCTCGAAAGCCTTGAAGGCAAGAAGGGCCAGCCGCGCCTGAAGCCGCCATTCCCAGCCAATATGGGTCTCTATGGCTGCCCGACGACCGTGAACAACGTGGAATCGATTGCGGTTGCGCCGACGATCCTGCGTCGCGGCGGTGCATGGTTCTCGTCCATCGGTCGTCCGAACAATGTCGGCACCAAGCTGTTCCAGATTTCTGGTCATGTGAACACGCCTTGCGTCGTGGAAGAGGGCCTTGGCATTTCGTTCCGCGAACTGATCGAAAAGCACGCTGGCGGCATTCGCGGCGGCTGGGACAATCTGTTGGCGGTTATTCCCGGTGGCGCATCCTGCCCGGTCATCAAAGGCGAAGACATGATGGACGCCATCATGGATTTCGACGGCATGCGCGACAAGAAATCGTCGTTCGGCACCGGCGGCCTGATCGTCATGGACAAGTCCACCGACATCATCAAGGCGATTGCCCGTCTGTCGGCGTTCTTCAAGCATGAAAGCTGCGGCCAGTGCACGCCGTGCCGCGAAGGCACCGGCTGGATGTGGCGCGTGATGGAACGCATGGTCAAGGGCAACGCGCAGAAGCGCGAAATCGACATGCTGTTCGACGTGACCAAGCAGATTGAAGGTCACACGATCTGCGCGCTTGGCGACGCGGCTGCATGGCCGATCCAGGGTCTGATCCGCAATTTCCGTCCGGAGATTGAAAAGCGCATTGATGATTATACACGCAACGCCGTGCAGAGCCGCAATATCCGTCTGGAAGCAGCGGAATAAGGCTGAACGGTTTGTGTGAGCCTGCCCGGCAGGGCATGGCCCCGAAAAGTGCCTGGCGGTTTTCGGAAAAGGCCATGCCAATACAAGGGCGGGCGCAAGAGTTTGAGATCTGGAAAATGCGGCTTAAGCCGCAGGTTTGGATAAACGATGGCAAAGATCAAGGTTGACGGCACAGAGATCGAAGTACCCGATCACTATACGCTCCTTCAGGCTGCCGAAGCCGCGGGCGCTGAAGTGCCGCGGTTCTGTTTCCACGAACGGCTTTCCATCGCTGGAAACTGCCGTATGTGTCTGGTTGAAGTAAAGGGCGGACCGCCGAAGCCGGCGGCATCCTGCGCCATGGGCGTGCGCGATCTGCGTCCCGGCCCGAACGGCGAAGCGCCTGAAATCTTCACCAACACGCCGATGGTCAAGAAGGCCCGCGAAGGCGTGATGGAATTCCTGCTGATCAACCACCCGCTGGATTGCCCGATCTGCGATCAGGGCGGCGAGTGCGATCTGCAGGATCAAGCAATGGCTTTCGGCACCGACGGTTCGCGCTATCGCGAAAACAAGCGCGCGGTCGAAAACAAATATATCGGCCCGCTCGTCAAGACGGTGATGACGCGCTGCATTCACTGCACGCGCTGCGTCCGTTTCACGACGGAAGTGGCTGGCATTTCCGAACTCGGCCTCATCGGCCGTGGTGAAGACGCCGAGATCACCACCTATCTCGAACGCGCCATGACCTCGGAATTGCAGGGCAACGTGATCGACCTGTGCCCGGTTGGCGCTCTGACCTCGCGTCCTTACGCGTTTCAGGCGCGTCCGTGGGAATTGAACAAGACTGAAACCATCGATGTGATGGACGCGGTCGGTTCGAACATCCGCGTCGATACGCGTGGCCGCGAAGTGATGCGCATCATGCCGCGCGTCAACGAAGCGGTGAACGAAGAGTGGATTTCCGACAAGACCCGCTTCATCTGGGACGGCCTGCGCACCCAGCGCCTCGACCGCCCTTATGTCCGCAAGGATGGCCGTCTGGTCGCCGCAAGCTGGCCGGAAGCTTTCGCTGCCATTGCAGCCAAGGTTTCGGCAACGTCGGCTGATAAGATCGGCGCTGTTGCAGGCGATCTGGCTTCGGTCGAGGAAATCTATGCGCTGAAGGGCCTGATGGCTTCGCTCGGCTCTGCCAATATCGACAGCCGTCAGGATGGCGCAGCTGTTGATCCGGCTCTCGGTCGTGCAAGCTATCTCTTCAACGCGACCATCGAAGGCATTGAAAACGCTGATGCTCTGCTCATCATCGGTTCCAATCCACGCGTTGAAGCCGCCGTTCTGAACGCACGTATTCGCAAGCGTCAGCGCATGGGCCATTTCCCGGTCGCTCTGATCGGCGAACAGGCTGAACTGCGTTACAATTACGAATATCTAGGCGCAGGTGCCGACACGCTGGCATCCGTCGCTGCTGGCAACAACGCTTTCCGCGATGTGTTGGCCAAGGCTGAACGTCCGCTGATCATCATCGGTCAGGGCGCGCTCACCGGCGAAAACGGTCGTGGGGTTCTGGCGACGGCCGCCAAGCTTGCTCAGGACGTTGGCGCGATCAAGGATGAGTGGAACGGCTTCTCCGTTCTGCACACTGCCGCTTCACGTGTTGGCGCTCTGGACCTCGGCTTTGTGCCGGGTGAGGGCGGCAAGGCAGCTGGCGACATGCTGGGCAATGTGGATGTCGTGTTCCTGCTCGGTGCAGACGAACTCGACATGACCCGTAAGGGCCCGAGCTTCGTTGTTTACATCGGCACGCACGGCGATGCCGGTGCGCATGCAGCCGACGTGATCCTGCCGGGCGCAGCCTATACGGAAAAGTCGGGCACCTGGCTCAACACCGAAGGTCGCGTACAGCTTGGCAGCCGCGCCGGTTTCGCACCGGGCGAAGCGAAGGAAGACTGGGCAATCCTGCGCGCTCTGTCGGACAGCCTTGGCAAGCGCCTGCCGTTCGATAGCTTGCAGCAGCTTCGCGCCAAGCTCTATGCAGACTACCCGCACATGCTGGCCATCGACACCATCACGCCTGCTTCCGCCGACGATCTCGTCGCGCTGGCAGCTAAGGCTTCCAACCTGGGCGGCGGCGCTGCGTTCGTTTCCCCGGTCAAGGACTTCTACCTGACGAACCCAATTGCGCGCGCTTCCGCCGTCATGGCCGAATGCTCGGCGCTCGCGGCTGGCGGCTTCAGCCAAGCTGCCGAGTAAGCGAGAGAGAGACGGAACAATGGAAGGAATTTTTGCAGCTTACGTCTTACCCGCGCTGATCATGGCGCTGAAGTCGGTCGTTCTGCTCGTCGTATTGCTGATCGTCGTCGCTTACCTGCTTTATGCGGATCGCAAGATCTGGGCAGCGGTGCAGCTTCGTCGCGGCCCTAACGTTGTCGGCCCCTGGGGTTTGTTCCAGGCTTTCGCCGACTTGTTGAAGTTCGTCTTCAAGGAACCGATCATTCCGTCGGGCGCAAACAAGGGTGTCTTCCTCCTTGCGCCCTTCGTCTCTGCCGTTCTCGCAATGGCAACCTGGGCCGTTATCCCGGTCAATGAAGGCTGGGCTATCGCCAACATCAATGTCGGCATTCTCTATATATTCGCCATTTCTTCGCTTGAAGTTTACGGCGTGATCATGGGCGGCTGGGCCTCCAACTCGAAGTACCCGTTCCTCGGCGCGCTTCGTTCGGCGGCGCAGATGGTTTCCTACGAAGTTTCCATCGGCTTTGTGATTGTCACCGTTCTCTTGACTGTCGGCTCGCTCAACCTGACCGATATCGTGCTGTCGCAGAACACCGGCCTCGGCACCATGCTCGGCCTGCCTGCATCGTTCCTCGACTGGAACTGGCTCTGTCTGTTCCCGATGTTCGTGATCTTCTTCATTTCGGCGCTTGCTGAAACGAACCGTCCGCCTTTCGATCTCGTCGAAGCTGAATCCGAACTCGTGGCCGGTCATATGATCGAATACTCGTCCACGCCGTTCCTTCTGTTCTTCCTCGGCGAGTATGTGGCGATCACGCTGATGTGCGCCCTGATGACCACGCTCTTCCTCGGCGGCTGGCTGCCTCCGGTTGACGTTTGGTTCCTCAACTGGGTTCCGGGCATCATCTGGTTCATGCTCAAGCTCTGCCTCTGCTTCTTCATGTTCGCCATGGTGAAGGCTTTCGTACCGCGTTACCGCTATGACCAACTGATGCGTCTGGGTTGGAAGGTTTTCCTGCCGATCTCGCTCTTCATGGTTGTCGCCACCGCGACCTTCCTCAAAGTCTTCGGTCTGGCGTAAGGAGTAATAACAATGGCTTCAATCGCTCAAGCAGCCAAATCGCTCCTTCTCAAGGAATTCGTCGGCGCGTTCTTTCTTTCCATGCGTCAGTTCTTCGCGCCGAAGGCGACGTTGAACTACCCGCATGAAAAGGGTCCGGTTTCACCGCGCTTCCGCGGCGAACATGCGCTGCGCCGTTATCCCAACGGTGAAGAACGCTGCATCGCCTGCAAGCTTTGCGAAGCAATCTGCCCGGCACAGGCCATCACCATTGAGGCCGGTCCGCGTCGCAACGACGGCACCCGCCGTACGGTGCGTTACGACATCGACATGGTGAAGTGCATTTATTGCGGCTTCTGCCAGGAAGCATGTCCGGTGGATGCCATCGTCGAAGGCCCGAACTTCGAGTTCGCGACCGAGACGCGCGAAGAGCTTTACTACGACAAGGACAAGCTCCTCGCCAACGGTGACCGTTGGGAACGCGAAATCGCGCGCAATATCGCGATGGATGCGCCTTATCGCTGATCGGGTTCCTGATCAGTTCGAGTGTCAGATCGAATTTTCGGTCAGTCCGATGCTCGGACAAGAGTTTATGAATAAAGCGGGCAAAGCAATAGGGCTTTGCTCACGGAAAGGTGTTGGGGGATCCCCATGCTGACAGGTATTGCGGCAGCGTTTTTCTATCTGTTCGCTTTCATCATGATCGCAAGCGCGTTCATGGTGATTGCGGCACGCAACCCCGTGCATTCGGTGCTGTTTCTGATCCTCACATTCTTCAATGCGGCAGCTCTGTTCCTGCTGACCGGGGCCGAGTTCCTCGCCATGATCCTGCTCGTCGTTTACGTCGGCGCTGTGGCGGTTCTCTTCCTCTTCGTCGTCATGATGTTGGATGTGGATTTCTCGGAACTGAAGCGCGGTGCGCTGCAATATGCGCCGGTCGGCGCTCTGGTCGGGTTGATCCTGCTGGGCGAACTGATCTTCGTCTTCGCGAGCAACATGTTTGCACCGAAGCTGGGGCAGGGCGCTGTGCCGATCCCGAATATCGCCGAGCGGTCCAATACCGCTGCTCTGGGCGACATTCTCTACACCGACTTCGTCTTCTACTTCCAGGTTGCTGGTCTCGTCCTTCTGGTCGCGATGATCGGCGCCATCGTTCTGACGCTGCGGCACAAGCCGAATGTCAAGCGCCAGTCCATCTCGGCCCAGGTTGCTCGCACGCCCGAAACGGCGATTGAGATCAAGAAGGTCGAAACGGGCAAAGGCATCTAAGGATAAGCATATGGAAATCGGTATCGCTCATTATCTGACCGTTTCGGCCATCCTGTTCACGCTTGGCGTCTTCGGCATCTTTTTGAACCGCAAGAACGTCATCGTTATCCTGATGTCGATCGAATTGATCCTGCTTTCGGTCAATCTCAACTTCGTGGCGTTCTCCAGCCAGCTCGGCGACATGGTCGGGCAGGTCTTCGCCCTTTTCGTTCTGACTGTTGCGGCTGCTGAAGCGGCCATCGGTCTGGCAATTCTCGTTGTTTTCTTCCGTAATCGCGGTTCCATCGCGGTGGAAGACGTCAATGTTATGAAAGGTTGACGGGCAAATGCTCTACTACGCGATCGTCTTCCTTCCGCTTATCGGCTTTCTTATTGCTGGCTTGTTCGGCAATAAGATCGGCGCAAAAGCGAGTGAATACATCACTTCCGGCCTTATGGTTATCGTCGCGATCTGCTCGTGGATCGTGTTCTTCCAGATTCCAATGGGCGACGGTGAAACTGTGCGCATTCCGGTGCTGCATTGGGTCACGTCCGGTTCGCTGTCCTTCGATTGGGCGCTGCGTGTCGATACGCTGACCGGCGTCATGCTCGTTGTCGTGAACTCGGTTTCGGCTCTCGTGCATATCTATTCGATTGGATATATGCACCACGATCCGCATCGTCCGCGCTTCTTCGCCTATCTGTCGCTGTTCACCTTCGCGATGCTCATGCTGGTTACGTCGGACAATCTGGTTCAGATGTTCTTCGGCTGGGAAGGCGTGGGTCTGGCGTCCTATCTTCTGATCGGTTTCTGGTTCAAGAAGCCTTCGGCCAATGCCGCCGCCATGAAGGCCTTCGTCGTCAACCGCGTTGGTGACTTCGGCTTCCTGCTTGGCATCTTCGGCCTGTTCGCTCTGTTCCAGTCGGTTGATTACAACACGATCTTCGCTGCTGCCGCCAATTATCTGCCGGCAGAAGGCGCTGCGGATGCAGGTCAGGTCGTGCTGAACTTCCTCGGCTATGAACTGCACAAGGAAACGGCACTGACCGTTGTTTGCCTGCTTCTGTTCATGGGCGCGATGGGTAAGTCGGCGCAGTTCCTGCTGCACACCTGGCTTCCGGACGCTATGGAAGGCCCGACACCTGTTTCGGCTCTCATTCACGCCGCAACCATGGTGACCGCGGGGGTGTTCATGGTCGCGCGCATGTCGCCGATCTTCGAACTGTCGCATACAGCTCTTCTGGTCGTCACCATCATCGGCGCCACCACCGCATTCTTTGCGGCAACGGTTGCCCTGGTGCAGAACGATATCAAGCGCGTTATCGCTTATTCGACCTGTTCGCAGCTGGGCTATATGTTCGTGGCTCTCGGCGTCGGCGCTTACGGCGCTGCGGTGTTCCACCTGTTCACGCACGCCTTCTTCAAGGCTCTCCTGTTCCTTTGCGCCGGTTCGGTCATCCATTCCGTGTCGGAAGAGCAGGACATGCGTCGCATGGGGGGCTTACGCAAGCTGATCCCGGTTACCTACTGGATGATGCTCATCGGTACGGTTGCTATTACGGGTCTTGGCATTCCGGGCACGATTATCGGTACGGCAGGCTTTTTCTCGAAGGATGCGATCATTGAATCGACGTTCGCTTCGCAGAGCCCGGCTGCTGGCTACGCCTTCACGCTGCTCGTCGTCTCGGCTCTGTTCACGAGCTTCTATTCCTGGCGTCTGATTTTCATGACCTTCTTCGGCAAGCCGCGCGCTTCGGCGGAAGTCATGCATCACGTCCATGAATCGCCGCCCGTGATGCTGGTGCCGTTGTTCGTTCTTGCTGTCGGCGCAATCCTTGCCGGTGTGGTGTTCAAGGAATTCTTCTTCGGTCATGACTATGCCGAATTCTGGAAGGGCGCTCTGTTCACGCTGCCGACCAACGAGATCCTCGATGAGTACCATCATGTTCCGACCTGGGTTAAGCTGTCGCCTTTCACGGCTATGATCATCGGCTTCATCGTTGCATGGATCTTCTACATCCGGTCGCCGGAAATGCCGAAGGCACTGGCAGAACGCCATCGCGGTCTGTACCAGTTCCTGCTGAACAAGTGGTATTTCGACGAACTCTACGACTTCCTCTTCGTTCGTCCGGCCAAGTGGCTCGGTCGTGTCTTCTGGAAGGGTGGCGACGGCTGGCTCATTGACGGCTTCGGTCCGGATGGTATCTCGGCCCGTGTGCTTGATGTCACCAACCGCGTCGTCAAGATGCAGTCCGGATATCTTTATCATTACGCATTCGCGATGCTGATCGGCGTCGCCGCGCTCGTCACCTGGATGATGCTCGGGAGCTCTTTCTGATGACCGACTGGCCAATTCTCTCAACGGTCACGTTTCTGCCGCTCGTCGGCGCGTTACTGATCCTTCTGATCAAGGACGACAGCGAGGCTTCGCGTCGCAACATCCGCAACGTCGCTTTGCTGACAACGGTGTTCGTCTTTATCCTGTCGCTCGTCGTCTGGGCCGGGTTCGATAATTCGAACGCTGGCTTCCAGATGGTCGAGCAGGTCGACTGGATGGGCGGCGGTATCAGCTACCATATGGGCGTGGACGGTATCTCCGTCCTGTTCGTGGTGCTGTCCGCTTTCCTGATGCCGTTCTGCATTCTTGCAAGCTGGGTGTCTGTCGAAAAGCGCGTCAAGGAATATATGATCGCGTTCCTCATTCTGGAAACGCTCATGATCGGCGTGTTCTGCGCGCTCGACCTCTTCCTGTTCTACGTGTTCTTCGAAGCAAGCCTTATCCCGATGTTCATCATCATCGGCGTGTGGGGCGGCAAGCGTCGCGTTTATGCAAGCTTGAAGTTCTTCCTCTACACGTTGCTCGGCTCGGTGCTGATGCTCATCGCCATCATGGCCATGTATTGGCAGGCTGGCACGATGAACATCGTCGAACTGCAGAAGTTCAGCTTCCCGGCTGGCATGCAAACATGGCTATGGCTCGCCTTCTTCGCGTCGTTTGCGGTCAAGATGCCGATGTGGCCGGTCCACACCTGGCTTCCCGATGCCCACGTTGAAGCGCCGACAGCAGGCTCGGTCATTCTGGCCGGTATCCTTCTGAAGCTCGGTGGCTACGGCTTCCTGCGCTTCTCGTTGCCGATGTTCCCGCTGGCTTCTGCTGATTTCGCGCCCCTTGTCTTCACGCTGTCGGTGATCGCCATCATCTACACGTCTCTGGTGGCTCTGGTTCAGGAAGACATCAAGAAACTGATTGCTTACTCGTCCGTCGCACACATGGCCTATGTGACCATGGGTATCTTCGCGGCCAATGAGCAGGGCATTCAGGGCGCAATCTTCCAGATGCTGTCGCACGGTATCGTGTCGGGTGCTCTCTTCCTTTGCGTCGGCGTGATCTATGACCGTATGCATACCCGTGAGATCGCGGCGTTCGGCGGTCTGGTGAACAACATGCCGAAATATGCGGTGGCCTTCCTCATCTTCACGATGGCGAATGTCGGCCTGCCGGGTACTTCGGGCTTCATCGGTGAATTCCTGACGCTGTTCGGTGTGTTCCGGGTCAATACCTGGGTGGCGCTGTTCGCAACCACGGGCGTCATTCTCTCGGCGGCCTATGCGCTGTGGCTTTACCGCAAGGTGATCTTCGGTGCGCTCGACAAGGAAAGCCTCAAGGCGCTCCTCGATCTCAGCCCGCGTGAGAAGATCATTCTCTATCCGCTCGTGGTACTCACCATCTTCTTCGGCGTGTATCCGGCACCGGTCTTCAATGCGACTGCAAGTGCTGTGACCGCTCTGGTTCAACATTACGACGCTGCAATTGGCGGAGCCGCCAATGCAATGCTGGCACAGTAAGAAAATAAAGGCGTAAGGTCATGCAGACTGATCTGATAGCTCATCTGACCCTTGCAGCGCCGGAGGTTCTCCTGGCTGTAGGCGCCTTGGCACTGCTTATGATCGGCGTGTTCTCTGGCGAGCGTGCAACCACGCTCGTCAACGGACTGTCCGTCGCAGTGCTGATTGCAGCGCTGGCACTGGTTGTTCTATTCCCGGCGAATGGTTCCGCTTTCGGCGGCGCCATCGTCAATGACGGTTTTGGCCGCTTCATGAAGGTGCTGACGCTGATCGGCTCCATCGTCACGCTCGTCATGTCGGTCGGTTTCGCCAAGGCGGAAAAGTTCGACAAGTTCGAGTTCCCGGTCCTGATCGTCATTTCGACGCTCGGCATGCTGTTGATGGTGTCGGCCTCCAACATGCTGTCGCTTTATCTCGGTCTCGAACTGCAGTCGCTGGCGCTTTACGTGCTGGCTGCGTTCAACCGCGACAGCGTTCGCTCCACAGAAGCCGGTCTGAAGTATTTCGTTCTCGGCTCGCTGTCCTCGGGCATGCTGCTTTACGGTATCTCGCTTGTTTACGGCTATACCGGCCATATCGGTTTCGCCGAAATCGCCCAGGCTGTTTCGGGCGGCCAGCGTGAGCTTGGTCTGGTGTTCGGTCTGGTCTTCATTCTGGCCGGTCTGGCATTCAAGATTTCCGCCGTTCCGTTCCACATGTGGACGCCGGACGTCTATGAAGGTGCGCCGACCCCGGTAACGGCCTTCTTTGCCGCCGCTCCGAAGATGGCCGCCATGGCGCTCATCATCCGCGTCGTCTCCGAAGCCTTCGCTCCGGTCACCCATGACTGGCAGCAGGTTGTGATCTTCATCGCAATCGCTTCGATGGTTCTGGGTGCCTTCGCCGCTATCGGCCAGCGCAATATCAAGCGTCTGATGGCTTATTCGTCGATCAGCCACATGGGCTATGCCCTTGTGGGTCTGGCTGCTGGTACGGCCATCGGTGTGAAGGGCGTGGCCATCTACATGGCGATCTATCTTGCGATGACGCTCGGCACCTTTGCCTTCATTCTCGCCATGCGCACCAAAGACGGCAATGTTGAGAACATCGGCGATCTGGCCGGTCTGTCGCGCACCAATCCGGTGCTGGCAACGATCATGACGATCTTCCTGTTCTCGCTCGCCGGGATCCCGCCGCTCGCCGGCTTCTTCGGCAAGTGGTACACCTTCCTTGCTGCTGTGCAGGCTGGTCTTTACCCGCTGGCGATCATCGGTATCGTGGCTTCGGTCGTGGGTGCGTTCTACTATCTGCGCATGATCAAGATCATGTGGTTCGATGAGCCGGTTGGTGGTTTCGTGCCGGTCGCGGGCGAGCTGCGCCTCGTTCTCGGCGTTACGGGCGCTTTCGTGCTCTTCTACGTCTTCCTCGCTGGTCCAATCGGCGGATTTGCCGAAGCCGCAGCAAAGACGTTCTTCTAAGTAAACTGTGACAGGTGATCGAATGCATTTTGCGCTTTCGCCTGTCGCCGAAAATGCTGGCTACCGTCTCGAGGTTTTCGAGACGGTAGGCTCCACAAACGCGGTGGCTCTGGAACGAGCAGCTGGCGGTGATCCGGGCAAGCTCTGGCTTGTCTCGAAGAGGCAGGAAAGTGGACGCGGAAGACGCGGTCGCGCCTGGTCTACTTCGGAAGGTAATCTGGCCTCCACACTTCTCCTGATCGAATCCTACGAATTGAAAACGGCGGCAACGCTCGGTTTCGTTGCGGGCCTGTCGCTGGCCGATGCGCTGGAAGCGGCTTTTGCAGCAACCGGACCAGCCGTGCCGCCGAAGATCGGCCTGAAATGGCCGAATGATGTGCTGCTGGATGGTGCGAAACTGTCGGGCATTCTGCTGGAATCATCAATTCTCGCCAAGGATAGCTTTGCGATTGCCATCGGCATCGGCACCAACATCGTGGCCTTTCCCGACGATCTGCCATACGCCGCCACGTCGCTGCAGGCGCTTGGCAGCAAGTGCGATGCCGAGACATTGTTTGCCGCTCTTTCCGATGCGTGGTCGGTCAATTATCGTGTCTGGGACGAGGGACGCGGGCTGGATACGATCCGCAAACGCTGGCTGGAGCGGGCGCATGGTCTTGGTGGAAATGTCACGATGCAGGTTGAAGGCAAGGTCATCGAAGGCCGGTTCGAGACCATCGATGAAGCCTGCCGTTTCGTGATCCGCGACAATGACGGCGCGCGCATTACGGTCACAGCGGGCGATGTTTATTTCGGAACGGCAGCAACACTGCGTAAATAACAGCTTTCTTTTATCTTGCCGGGGTTGCAACTAAAGCCATTTAGGTTCAGTGGATGCGGCGAAAGCATGTCTTCCCGAAGTGCAAACTGATCCGGTTCCACTTTATAAGCAGGGTATAATTACAGAGGAAATTTCATGGCCCGATCCAATAACCCGGAACTCGTCTTTCTGCCGCTCGGCGGCGTGGGCGAAATCGGCATGAATCTCGCTATGTACGGCTTTGGACCTGCGGATAATCGCGAATGGCTGGTCGTCGACATGGGCGTGAGCTTTGCCGGGCCGGAACAGCCGGGTGCCGACCTTATCCTGCCGGATATTCGCTATCTTGAAGCGGAAAAGAACAATGTGCGCGGTATCATCATCACCCACGCGCATGAAGACCATTTTGGTGCGCTGCTCGATCTGTGGCCGCGCCTGAAGGTTCCAGTCTATGCGACGCCGTTCACCGCCGGTCTGCTGGAAGCCAAGCGCCAGTCCGAGATCAGCGCGCCGGAAATTCCGGTCACGGTCTACAAGGCTGGTGAAAAGTTCGAAGTTGGCCCGTTTAAGGTTGAAGCGGTCGCTGTCACGCACTCGATCCCGGAACCTGTGTCGCTGGCGATCACGACGCCGCTTGGCACTGTCGTTCACACCGGCGATTGGAAGATGGACCCGGAACCTTCGCTCGGCCCGGTCATCGATGAAGCGCGCTTCCGCGCCATTGGCGATGCCGGTGTTTTGGCGCTGATCTGCGATTCCACCAATGCCATGCGCGAGGGTGAATCCCCGTCGGAACGTCAGGTCGGTGAAAGCCTGCGCGAGCTGATCGAGAATGCGCGTGGACGCGTGGCGATCACCACCTTTTCTTCCAATGTGGGCCGCATACGCTCCATCACGGAGGCGGCGCGCGATGCGGGCCGTCAGGTTCTGGTCGTCGGTCGCTCGATGAAGCGCGCGATTTCTGTCGCGACCGAGCTTGGCTATATGGAAGGCCTGCCGGAATATCTGAGCGAAGAGGATTACGGCTATATTCCGCGTGAAAACGTGGTGATGATCCTGACCGGCAGTCAGGGCGAGCCGCGTGCAGCACTTGCCAAGCTGGCCCGCGATGAAATGCGCAGTCTGGCCCTGTCGCCGGGCGATACGGTCATTTATTCGTCGCGCGCCATTCCGGGCAACGAAAAAGCCATTCTCGACATCAAGAACTGCCTGATCGACCGGGGCATCAAGATCATCGGCGACGATGATGCATTGGTGCACGTCTCCGGCCATCCGCGTCGCAGCGAATTAAAGCGTATGTATTCCTGGGTTCGCCCGCAAATTCTCGTTCCGGTGCATGGCGAAGCTGCGCATCTGGTGGCGCAGGGCTCGCTTGGCGCGATGGAAGGGATCGGGCAGGTCGCCCAGATCCGCAATGGCGACGTGCTGCGTCTTGCCCCCGGCAAGGCCGAAATTATCGACGAAGCGCCGATTGGCCGTATCTACAAGGACGGCAAGCTTATCGGTGACGAGGAAGAGATCGGCATGGTCGAGCGCCGCAAGCTCGCTTATGTCGGCCATGTCGCCGTTTCCATCCTGCTGGACCGCGACCACAAGCTTCTCGACGAACCCGATCTGGTGACATTTGGTCTGCCGGAAGAAGACGGTCAGGGCGAGTTGATGGAAGACATCCTGCTCGATGCGGTCGTCGAGGCCGTCGATAGCATTCCCCGCGTCCGCCGCAAGGATGTCGAGCTGGTGCGTGAATCCGCGCGCCGCGCGGTGCGCGCTGCGGCAAATCAGACGTGGGGCAAAAAGCCTGTGGTGACCGTATTCGTGAATAGGATACGCTGACCGTCACGCTATAAATATGCAGCAAGGGAGGTGCTGATGCTCGAACGTTTGAACCATGTCGCGATTGCCGTTCCGGATATCGAGGCTGCGTCCGCGCTTTATCGTGGCAAACTGGCTGCAAATGTCGGCGCACCGCAGGCCTTGCCGGAACACGGTGTGACCGTGGTTTTCATCGACGTCGGCAACACGAAAATCGAGCTGCTGGAGCCTTTGGGTGAGGGATCACCCATTGCAGCCTTCCTCGAAAAGAACCCGTCCGGTGGTGTGCACCATCTCTGCTATGAGGTGGAGGACATTATCGCAGCGCGGGATAAGCTCAAGGCGGAAGGCGCACGTATTCTCGGCGATGGAGAGCCGAAGACCGGCGCCCATGGCAAGCCGGTCCTGTTTCTGCACCCGAAAGACTTCAACGGCACGCTGATTGAGCTGGAGGAAGTGTAATCATGTCCATCATGTCCGGCATTGCGATCTATTTCATTATCTGGTGGACGTCGCTTTTTGCGCTGCTGCCGGTCGGCCTGCGCACACAGGCTGAGGAAAATAATGTTACGCTTGGCACGGTGGCCAGCGCTCCGGCAACACCGCGCATCGGTCGCGCCTTTCTGCGTACCACTTTTGTCGCCACGCTTATCTTCGCTGTCTATTATTATGTGACGCAGATCAGCGGTTTTGGTCTGGACGACATTCCGCATTTTTTCCCGGATTTGACGTAATCGCATTTACGAAAACAGAATGAGAAATCCAAGGCTGCCTCATTTTTAGGCAGTCTTTCTTTTATGCGCAAAACAGACTGCTGGGAAATACGCTCTGAATCAAAAACTTATGATCTTATCGTAAGGTGCTGAATTATAAGGGACTAAAGGAATTTCACGCTTCGGTCCTCGTTCGCTCTGGTCGCGATATGCGCCGAAGAATAAAACTAGTTTTACTTTGGCAACATATTGCAAATAGTCGCCTGCAAAAGCAGGTCTATAAATCACACAAATTCAATGGGTTATTGCGCGGCTTTTCGGGAAGCTGACGGCGAGGGTCGCGATCAATGCAAATGCAAAAAAAAAGCAAGGCTTTCGCCTTGCTAATAAAATACGCGTTCGATCCGTTTCCATGTTACTGGCGGCTGCGTAGCTCGCGCCTGGATCCATCCTCCCAAGACTTTGACCGCGTGAAAACAACGGTTTTATTCCGTTGTTGCTCTTATGATGAAAAAAATAGCGAACTGCACAGCTTTTGTCACGAAAAATCTTCTTCTGCGTCATAATTCTTTCGTGAATTTTCCTAAAAGCTAATGATATATCTGTAATATATTGAAATTGAATGTGAATTCGGAGGCGGTGTTTTGTGGCTTTGGGCGTTTTACCTGCCTGTCGCGCCTGTGGATGGTGAAAACCGCTCCGCGCAAAGCTTTTTCAGGCGGGTTTTCAACGCAAGCATAACCCGATAAGAAACCTTCAAATATGCTTAATTTTTGCCTGATTCTTGAAGCAAGCAGGCATTCTCTCTGGATCGGTGGTTACGATGCGTTTGTCGCGGTATTTTTTGCCCATTCTGAAGGAAAATCCTAAAGAGGCGGAAATCGTCTCTCATAGGCTTATGCTGCGTTCGGGCATGATCCGCCAGCAGTCGGCAGGCATCTATTCCTGGCTTCCGATTGGGCTGAAGGTGCTGAACAAGGTCTGCGATATCATCCGTGAAGAGCAGAACCGCGCTGGCGCCAACGAAATCCTGATGCCGACCATCCAGTCCGCCGATCTGTGGCGTGAAAGCGGGCGCTACGACGCTTACGGCAAGGAAATGCTACGCATTCAGGACCGTCAGGAGCGCGAAATGCTCTTCGGCCCGACCAATGAAGAGATGGTCACGGATATTTTCCGTTCCTATGTGCGCTCCTACAAGGATCTGCCGCTTAACCTCTATCATATCCAGTGGAAATTCCGCGACGAAGTCCGCCCGCGTTTCGGCGTGATGCGCTCACGCGAGTTTCTGATGAAGGACGCCTATTCGTTCGACCTCGATTATGAGGGCGCGAAGATGGCCTATTACCGCATGTTCGTCTCCTACCTGCGCACGTTTGCGCGCGTCGGTCTGCAGGCGATCCCGATGCGCGCCGACACCGGCCCGATCGGCGGCGATCTGTCTCACGAATTCATAATTCTGGCTGAAACCGGCGAAAGCCAGGTCTATTGCGACAAGGCCTATCTCGATCTGGCCGTGCCAGGCGCGGATACGGATTTCCGCAACGATGCGCAGCTGACCGATATCGTCAATCGCTGGACAACGCCCTACGCGGCAACCGACGAAATGCATGACGAAGCCGATTGGGCCAAGGTCAAGGCTGATGATCAGGTTTCGGCGCGCGGCATTGAAGTCGGTCACATCTTCCATTTCGGCACAAAATATTCCGAACCGATGGGCGCGAAAGTGCAGGGCCCGGACGGCAAGGAACATCTGGTGTCTATGGGCTCCTACGGGATCGGCCCGTCGCGTCTGGTGGCGGCTGCTATCGAAGCCTTCCACGACGATGCGGGCATCATCTGGCCAAAGGCGATTGCACCGTTCGGCGCAGGCATCGTGAACATGAAGCCCGGCGACGAAGGCTGCGATAGCGTCAGCGAGAAGCTCTACGACGCACTGACCAATGCCGGTATCGATCCGCTGCTGGACGATACGGATGACCGTCCCGGTGCAAAATTCGCCACCATGGACCTGATCGGCCTGCCGACCCAGGTGATCGTCGGTCCGCGCGGCGTTGCCGCTGGTGAGGTTGAAGTCAAGGACCGCAAGACCGGCGAACGCCAGAATCTGACGGTGGAAGCCGCCATCAACATGCTGACGGCTGAAGCATGAGCGGCGCGGCGGCAGCAAAGTCCGAAGGGCAGGCCAAGGCAGCTGTGAAGCCGCCGAAGTCCGGCCCTTTTTCGGCCTTCGAACGGATGATCGCGTGGCGATATCTGCGTGCGCGCCGCCGTGAAACATTCATATCGGTTATTGCCGGGTTTTCTTTCACCGGCATCATGCTGGGCGTGGCGACCCTCATCATCGTTATGGCGGTGATGAACGGCTTTCGCGCCGAGCTTTTGACGCGCATTCTCGGCATCAATGGCCATCTGATCATGCAGCCGATTGATCGTCCGCTGGATGATTATGCTGACCTGATCAAGCGTATCGACGGCATTTCCGGCATCAAATTCGCTATTCCGGTGGTGGAAGGACAGGCTCTCGTGCAGGGCACCATCGGTGCGGGCAATGGAGCGCTGATCCGTGGTCTGCGCGAGGAAGACCTCGACAAGCTGAAGCTTGTATCGGGCAATATCCGCCAGGGCACACTGCAAGGCTTCGACCAGAGCGGCGGTGTCGCCATCGGCACGCGCATGGCTGAAAATCTGGGGCTTTCCATCGGAGATACGCTGCGGGTGATTTCTCCCGATGGCGATGTGACCCCGTTTGGTGTTAATCCGCGCGTAAAAGCCTATCCGATTGTCGCGATCTTCGAGATCGGCATGTCGGAATATGACAATTCCATCGTGATGATGCCGCTTTCCGAGGCGCAGCTTTTCTTCAATCAGGAAGGCAAGGTGCAGTCGCTCGAAATCTTTGTCGAAAATCCCGACAAGGTGGATGCGATGCGCGCGCCGGTGGAAGAGGCGGCAGGTCGCCAGCTGACACTTGTTGACTGGCGCCAGCGCAACCAGACTTTCTTCTCGGCGCTGGAAGTCGAGCGCAATGTCATGTTCATGATCCTGACGCTGATCGTTCTGGTCGCGGCGCTCAATATCATCTCCGGTCTCATCATGCTGGTGAAGGACAAGGGGCATGATATCGCTATTCTGCGCACCATGGGCGCGACACGCGGCGCGGTGATGCGCATATTCCTGATGACGGGTGCAGCCATCGGCGTGACCGGCACGGTCGCCGGTGTGGTGCTCGGCGTGGTGGTGTGCCTGAATGTCGAACGGTTGCGTGAGTTCTTCTCGTGGCTTTCGGGAACGACGCTGTTCAATCCGGAGCTCTATTTCCTGAGCCAGCTGCCAGCAAAGATGGACCCTGGCGAGACGATTTCCGTCATCGTCATGGCACTGGTGCTTTCCTTTATCGCCACCATTTTCCCAGCCTGGCGCGCTGCCAAGCTCGATCCGGTCGAAGCATTGAGGTACGAATAATGGCGGCTGAAATTATTCTGCGGCTGGAGAAGGTCAGTCGCGCCTATAAGGAAGTCGACCGCGAACTGGTTATCCTCAAAGACGCCGATTTCACGCTGCGTCGCGGCGAGATGGTGGCGCTCGTCGCCCCGTCCGGTGCCGGTAAGTCCACGCTTTTGCACACGGCTGGGCTTCTGGAACGCCCGGACAATGGCGATGTCTTTCTCGACGGTCGCTCCTGCAGCGCGCTCTCGGATGACGACCGTACGGCGGTGCGTCGTAACGATATCGGCTTCGTCTATCAGTTCCACCATTTGCTGCCGGAGTTTTCAGCGCTGGAAAATGTGATGATGCCGCAGATGATCCGTGGCCTGACCAAGAAGGCCGCATCGGAACGCGCACAGCAATTGCTCGAATATATGAAGATCGGCAAGCGCGCTTCGCATCGTCCCGCCGAGCTTTCCGGTGGTGAGCAGCAGCGTGTCGCTATTGCGCGCGCCGTCGCCAATGCGCCGCTTGTGCTTTTAGCCGACGAGCCGACCGGCAATCTCGACCCGACGACGTCCTCCTATGTGTTCGGGGCACTGGAGGCGCTTGTGCGCCAGTCCGGTCTGGCGGCGCTGATCGCCACGCATAATCACGAATTGGCCCGCCGCATGGACCGGCGCGTGACCTTGCAGGACGGCAAGGTCGTCGATCTGTAAGACGGCCAACTTTCTCCATCGTTAAGCCATTGAAACCGCAGGCGCGTGATACCGCCTGCGGTTGCGCGTTTATTATTCGTAAACCCTAATGTAACTGGCGACTCAAACAGGGTGTTGACTTTGGAACAAAAATAGAACAAAAAATAAACATACGTGAACAAAGAGGAGTTTTCCACATGACCGATCTCGTCCACGACGTTTTGTCATTCGTCTCCGTCAGCCTGTTTATTGCAACCTTCGCCATCTGGGTCAGCGCGATCTGAAGTGACTGAAGCATATCATCCAAAGCGGAAAACCTGTTTTGGACACTGATATGCGTAACAAAGCTTGGAGTGCGATCACTGAAGTTCGCCGTATGAACCGGCTCGAAGTAACGCGCTTTTGAGGGTTCTCTTGTGTACCCTTTCGATACCGGCGGCTGTCTCTCTGGACATCGCCGGGACATTCCCTGAAACTGAAAGCCTCAGGCGACAGAGTCGCCGGCGACCAGCAGCATTTCAGTAGGCGGTCCTATGAAACGGGTGTATGTCCACCCGCACGGTTCGGTTTGATCAGGGTGAATAGAATGAATGATGCAGCAGCAGACAATGCAGCCAGTGGAAGCGTTTCCACGCCGCGTTTTGTGCATCTGCGTGTTCATTCGGCCTATTCCTTGCTCGAGGGCGCATTGCCGCTCGGCAAGGTCATCAAACAGGCGATTGCCGACGAAGCGCCGGCCATCGCGATAACGGACACCAACAATCTGTTTGGTGCACTCGAATTTGCGCAGAAGGCATCGAAGGATGGTGTGCAGCCGATCATCGGCTGTCAGGTCGATGTTGCCTTCGGCGACCACAACGACAATGGGCGCAGTATCAATCGCAGGCTCGCGCTTGATCTGGCTCCTCTCGTCCTGCTTGCTTCGACGGAAGAGGGCTACGCGAATATCGTGCGGCTGGTCAGCCGCTCGTTTCTGGATACGCCTGCGGGCGATCCGGTCCATATAGATGCAGGCTGGCTGCCAGCACTGGCCAAGGACGTCATCGTCCTGTCAGGCGGGCCGCTCGGGCCAATCGGTCGCTCTTTTGCGGCAGACCGGCCAGACCGGGCGCAATCGCGTCTGGCGTTCCTGCATGAGACATTCGGCAATCGGCTTTATGTCGAGTTACAGCGTTATGCGGGCTATGACCGTGCTCTGGAAGCCAAGACTGTTGCGCTAGCCTATGAGATGGAATTGCCTCTGGTGGCCACCAATGAGGCGTTCTTCCTCAAGGCGGAGGATTACGAAGCCCATGATGCGCTGCTGGCCATCGCCGAGGGGCAGATCCTTTCCAATGATGATCGCCGCCGCCTGACGCCGGATCATTATCTGAAAAGCCGCGCCGAAATGGCGGCGCTGTTTGCCGACTTGCCCGAGGCGCTGGACAACACGATTGAGATAGCGGAGCGTTGCAGTTGGTACACGCAAACCCGCGCTCCAATTCTGCCACGCTTCACGGGTGAATCCGACGATCCTGAAGCCGCTGTCGCTGCGGAAGCAGAAGAACTTGCACGTCAGGCCCGTGAGGGCTTGCAGATGCGGCTGGAAAGCGTGGGCCTTGCCGAAGGCTATACGCCGGAACAATATGCCGAACGTCTCGAATATGAGATCGGCATCATCACCCGCATGAAGTTCCCCGGCTACTTCCTGATCGTTGCGGACTTCATCAAATGGGCCAAGGCGCATGGCATTCCGGTCGGGCCGGGCCGTGGTTCGGGTGCGGGTTCGCTCGTCGCTTATGCCCTGACGATTACGGACGTCGATCCGCTGCGCTTCTCGCTGCTGTTTGAACGCTTCCTCAATCCGGACCGCGTATCGATGCCCGACTTCGATATCGACTTCTGTCAGGATCGCCGCGAAGAGGTGATCCGCTATGTGCAGGAGAAATACGGGCGTGATCAGGTCGCCCAGATCATAACCTTCGGTACGCTTCAGGCGCGCGCCGTGTTGCGCGACGTCGGCCGCGTTCTCGAAATGCCCTATGGGCAAGTGGATCGGCTCTGCAAGCTGGTGCCGCAAAATCCAGCCAATCCGGTGTCGCTGGCGCAGGCCATCGAAACCGAGCCGAAGATCACCGAGGAACGCGAGAAGGAACCGGTCGTTGGGCGGCTTCTCGATATGGCGCTCAAGCTGGAAGGTCTCTATCGCCACGCTTCGACCCACGCCGCCGGTATCGTGATCGGCGACCGTCCGCTGTCGGAACTGGTGCCGATGTATCGCGACCCGCGTTCCGATATGCCAGTCACCCAGTTCAATATGAAGTGGGTGGAGCAAGCTGGACTGGTCAAGTTCGACTTTCTCGGGCTCAAGACGCTGACGGTGCTGGAAACGGCGGTCAAGCTCGTAGCGCGCAAGGGGATCGACATCGATCTGACCCGGCTGCCGTTCGACGATGAGCTGACCTATGAAATGCTGTCGCGCGGCGAAACCGTCGGAGTGTTTCAGGTTGAAAGTGCTGGCATGCGTAAAGCGCTGCTCGGCATGCGTCCTGACCGGATCGAGGACATTATTGCGCTCGTCGCGCTCTATCGTCCCGGTCCGATGGAGAACATCCCGACCTATAATGCGCGCAAGAATGGTGAAGAGGAAATCGCTTCCATTCACCCGAAGATCGATCACCTGATCAAGGAAACGCAAGGCGTTATCGTTTATCAGGAACAGGTGATGCAGATCGCACAGGTGCTGTCGGGCTACTCGCTCGGCGAAGCTGACCTTCTGCGTCGCGCCATGGGTAAGAAGATTCGCGAGGAAATGGACAAGCAACGCGTCCGTTTCGTCTCGGGCGCTATTGATGGCGGCGTCGACAAGGCTCAGGCGAATATGATCTTTGATCTGCTTGCCAAGTTTGCCGATTACGGCTTCAACAAGTCACACGCGGCGGCCTATGCCATCGTTTCCTATCAGACAGCCTATATGAAGGCGCATTACCCGGTCGAATTTCTGGCCGCGTCGATGACCTACGATATGTCGAACACCGACAAGCTCAACGATTTCCGCCGCGAAGCGAATCGTCTGGGGATCGAGGTCGTGCCGCCTTCGGTCATGACCTCGTTCCGTCCGTTTGAAGTGGGCGAGAAGCAGATTTTCTATTCACTGGCTGCCATCAAGGGCGTCGGTGAAGCTGCTGTCGACCATATTGTGGATGTGCGCGCCCAGAAGCCGTTTGAAAGCCTTGAGGATTTCTGCGAGCGGATTGATCCGAGGATCGTTAATCGTCGCGTGCTGGAAAGCCTGATCAATGCGGGCGCGATGGATTGCTTCAAGCGCGAACGCCCGGCAATGAGCGCAGGCATGGACCGCATCATGGGCTTCGCCCAGCGCACGCAGGAAAATGCCGCCAGCGGCCAGTCCGATATTTTCGGCCTGTCCGGTGCGCCGAAGGAACAGCTTATTCTGCCGCAGGCCGCACCTTGGCTGCCGTCGGAAATGCTGCATCGAGAGTTTCAGGCGGTCGGCTTCTATCTGTCGGCGCATCCGCTCGATGAATATCGCGCGGTTCTGGATCGTATGCGCGTGCAAAGCTGGGCTGATTTCTCGGCTGCGGTGAAGCGCGGCGCCAATGCCGGGCGTCTGGCGGGCACGGTGACGGCGCGTCAGGAGCGCAAGACCCGCACCGGCAACAAGATGGGCATTGTTCAGTTGTCGGATGCCAGCGGCCAGTTTGAAGCCGTGCTGTTTTCGGAAGGGCTCGCGCAATATCGCGATCTTCTGGAAAGCGGCAAATCGGTGGTGATCACGGTGCAGGCGGAGGATCGCCCGGAAGGTATCGGCTTGCGCATCCAGACCGTGCAATCGCTGGAAGACGAGGCCTGCCGCATGCAGAAGGCGCTGCGGCTTTATCTGCGCTCGGCGGAAGCGATTCGCCATATCGCGCCGCATTTCAACACGCGCGGCGACGGACAGGTCAGTCTCATCGTCATCAAGGACAATGGGCAGCGCGAAGTTGAAATCGAACTACCCCACCGTTATCGCGTCAGCCCGCAGATTGCGAGCGCAATGAAAGCCATTCAGGGCGTCGTGGACGTGGAACTGGTTTAAAAAAAGTCCGGTCGCGACACCGGGCTTTTTTCATGTCGCGGATACCACGCCGAGCGCTTTGCGAACTTCCGGCGCAACCTTGGTGCCGAACAGCTCAATCGATTTCATCGTATATTTATGCGGCAGATTGCCGAGCGCTGTCTGGAACAAAAAGCGGTCGTGCTTGAAGTAGCTGTGTTGGGCGAGAATCTTGTCGATGACCTGCTGCGGACTGCCCACCAGAAGAGATCCACGCGGTTCGCGCATTGCGTCGAATTGCTCTCGCGTGGTTGGCGGCCAGCCGCGTTCCCGGCCAAGCTTTGCCATGACTTGTGAATAGGACGGATAGAATTCATCCGCTGCTTGTTGAGCGTTTTCAGCCACATAGCCATGCGAATTGATTCCAATTTTGAGCTTTTCCGGCGCATGATCCGCTTTTACGCCAGCTTCACGATAAAAATCGGTCAGCTGGGCAAACCGTTCCGGGTAGCCGCCGATAATGGCGAGAGCCAATGGTAATCCGAGCAGGGCGGCGCGACCGACGGAAGCTGGCGTACCGCCAACGGCGAGCCATATGGGCAGCTGTTCCTGCACGCCACGGGGATAGACACCACGCCCGTCAATGGCTGCGCGCGTCGTCCCGGTCCAGCTCACGCGTTCGTTGTCGCGGATCGTTAGAAGCAGATCGAGTTTTTCGGCAAAAAGCGTGTCGTAATCGTCGAGATTGTACCCGAAGAGCGGGAAGGATTCGATGAACGAACCACGTCCGGCCATGATTTCAGCGCGTCCATTCGAGATCAGGTCCAGCGTCGAAAACTGCTGGTAAACGCGCACGGGATCGTCGGACGACAAGACGGTGACTGCGCTCGTCAGCCGGATGTTTTTAGTGCGCGAGGCCGCAGCAGCCAGAACAACGGCGGGTGCGGATACCGAATAATCGGGCCGATGGTGTTCGCCAAGGCCGAAGACATCGAGCCCCACCTGATCGGCCAGCTCGATTTCCTCGATCAGATTGCTGATACGCTGTTGCGGGGCGATCGGCTTTCCGGTTTCCACGTCTGGACCAAGATCGCCAAAAGTATAGATTCCGAGTTCCATACGGTCTCCGCAGGTTGTTTTGATACGTTAAAGCGCGTTTCGATCTGATTGGATCAGATCGGCGCTCTAACTCTTTGTTTTAACGCGCATCTTGTTCCGAAAACCGTTTCACACTTTTCGGGATGCGCTCTAAAGCCGGATGGCATTTACCGTCCGGCTTTGCTTTTAAAGCAGAAATGCGATCAAGAAGCAGTAATCAATAGGCTGCGGTGAAACGCTTGCCGATATGCTTGCCCTGTTCGGCCTCATCGACGATAGCGACAGCCAGATCAGCGACCGAAATAGTGCTTTCGCCCTTGTCGTTGAAAACGGGCTCGTCACCGCCAAGACGATATTTGCCCGTGCGTTCACCCGGCTGAAGAATGATCGCTGGCGACACGAAGGTCCAGTCGAGGCCACTTTCCTTGCGCAGCTCGTTCAGCGCTTCGCGGGCGCCCAGAGCACCTTCTTTCCATTCTGCCGGGAATTCGGCGGAATCGACAAGTTGCTGGCCGTTGATCGACAGGCTACCAGCACCACCGACCGCGATTAGACGCTTGACGCCTGCCTTCTTGGCTGCCTCGTTGATCGAGCGGCTGCCCTTGATGTGGTTTTCACGAATATTCGTGTCGCCCCAGCCGGGATTGAATGCGGAAATGATGATGTCATGTCCTGAAAGCTGGCTGGCGAGCGCATCCGTGTCGTACACGTCCGTTTTCACGGCGGTCACGTTGGCAAGCTTTTCCACCTTTTCCGGGTGGCGTACCAGCGCCGTAACATGATGGCCGCGCGATGCGGCTTCCTTCAAGATTGCTGCGCCAACAAAACCCGTTGCGCCAATCAGTGCGATTTTAGCCATTCCAGTTCCTTCCTTACGCTTTTGTAGTTCAGCCATTTAAGGTATGTTTCATAATCAGGTTATTTCTGGTAACTACATATGTCAGGCTACCGGGCTTGTGAAGAACGCACTTCTACATGGGTAGGAAACATGGAAGTAACCGTCCAAAAGGCAAGATAAGGACGTTTGGACGTGTGGGGTTGTTAGCCCATGGGCTTGGCGGAAGGGCAGACGCAAGCATCCGGTTTGATCCCAACAAGCGAGTATGTGATAAGAGTGACTATGACGATACCGACACGACCAGACGCCAAGACGCCGCTTTTGTCTTCCACACCGGCCTTTGAGACGGACGGCAAGGGTTCTTGCCCGATCCGTGATGTGCTCGACCGGGTTGGCGACACGTGGAGCATTCTTGTTATCTTCAGCTTGCAGAGCGGTTCCATGCGTTTCAATGCCTTACGGCGAGAAATTGAAGGAATCTCGCAGCGTATGCTGACGGTCACGCTGCGTTCGCTCGAACGCGACGGGCTGGTTTCGCGCCATGTACGACCGACTTCACCACCGGAAGTCGAATATTCGCTGACCGAGCTTGGTCATTCGCTGGCGGGGCCTATCGACAGTTTGGGGCAATGGGCGGTTGCAAACCGGGCGTCGCTACGCAGTGCGCGCTCTCGTTTCGACAGCGAGCAGGACTAGCGGCGGGAACTGATTTCTATCCGTCGCGTTGGCCTTGGGGCGGCGCAAAAGGAGAAGAGTTCATGCCTGCAAAATCTCAAGCCCAGCAAAAGGCTGCCGGTGCTGCGTTGGCGGCCAAGCGCGGCGAGATCAAGGTCAGCGAGTTAATCGGCGCATCGAAAGAGATGTACGAATCGATGAGCGAGAAAGAACTGGAAGAATTCGCCGAGACCAAGCGCAACGGTCTGCCTCAGCATGTCGACGACAAAAAGAACACCTGACTTGGGATCAGGTGCTCGGTTCTGTGTGGCTGTTGCCGATCAAATTATTGTGCGGCTTTCGTTTGAACCAGTTCGATGGCCGTCAGCTTACCATTGGTGATGCCGCAACGCAGATTGACGCCATCCCATTTATAGCCCGTGCTCTTGATACGCGCTTCGCCCGGCACCGAGATGACGGCTGAGACCTTGCGCGGGTCCTTGGCGCTGAACTTCGATGATGTGTCATTGGTTGTGGCCGACGAAATATCGTCTTTTGTGAAGCCTAGACGGTCGTATTTCTTGTCCTTTTTCACCAGATCATAACCGCTGGCCACACAATCGGCCACCTGTGGCGAGGCCTGCTGGTCCTTGACCAATGTCTGGTAATTACCCGTAAAATCTTTCGAGCGCTTCGGAACAGCGTCCGCGTGAGCGGCGGTCACAAAGCCGATGGCGCAAAGGGTGGAAAGTATAATTTTGGTCAATTGCATGCCCCATATCCTTTTCGGAAACCCTGCAAAATAGGCAAAGAGAGCGGTTCCAGTGATTCTGTCACAGGCGGACCCGTTCTGGAATCGATAATACCGCATCAAACTAGAAACCGGATTTGGATTTTTTTATGAATTCCGGGCGGTTATGCACTTTTCTCACTGGCATATCCGGGCCGTGCAGCTTTTGCCGTGGCATCCCTGATCAAGATGCATGTTGGTGCGGTGCGCCGCATCGCCATCCGGGCCGATGACGGTCATGAAAAGCTTGCAGCTTGCGCCGTGCACAGCGCGCCAGAAGGCCTTTTCCTTGTCGGCGCCATTCCAGCCGCTTTCCAGCTGCGTCTTGCTGCCGTCCGAGAATGTGAAGGACATGATGTCGAGCGCATTGCCAAAGGCATGTTCCGACACGCGGCCTGTGGATGCGCCATTCACCTTGCGGCATTGATAATCAGAGCCGGTGCCGATCTGGGTAATCTTGATATCCTTGCCGTAGATATCCTGTGCTGCGTTTTTAACGTCGTTGCTCCATTGGGCGAGTGTCACCGCCATGGCGCAGTTCGTCGTGACGGGATTGGCAAGCTTGAGCGGCTCATTCTTGCCGATTGCCGTCAGTGAGAGCGGCGAATGGAGACCGCATTGCGCGCCGTCTTCGATGGGTGTCAGAAGTTTGCCCTCTACTTCGCCGGAAATCAGCGCGGGGCACGCCACCTGATAGACGCGTCCATCAGCGGCAGGTTTTGAAGGCTGCGGCTGTTCTGGCTCCGCCTGTTGTGGCGGGGTGGGCTTTTCAGGCGGAATGATGACGGCGGGCTCTGCCTCGGTCTTCGGTTCGGGAGCAGGCGCTGGTCTGGGTGCCGGTGTTGGAACAGGAACGACAACAGGCAATGCTGACTGTGGTGCAGGTTTAGTCGGAGCTTTATCCTGCCGGGCTGGCGGCTTTCTTTCCTGCCGTTTCTTTTGCGGGTTGGCCGACAGGCGCTTGCGCTGTTGCTTTGCCTTTTGCGCATCGCGCTTCAGGATTTTTTCGATGAAGTTTTGCGCCTGTGCGGGCTGAGGATAAAGAGCCGTTTCTCCCGTAAAACCGAGGAAACTGAGGAGGAGAACAGCGGCAGTTGAATTTCTACGGGATAGGAAACGGGGTAGGACCAGCAACACCAATGAATACCTCATTTTCTACAGCCCCGACTGCATAATGCCGCAAAGAGAAGCCGCGTTCCTTCACGCTTGATGGCAATATGTTGCAAAAGACGGCGAAAAGCGCTTTAAACGCCCGGTTATCTGGGCTTTGGCAAGCGTTCGAACTTGACAAGATGACATGCACATGACTAAAAGCCCGCCATCGCTGGCGCTTTAACGCGCTGGCGTTTCATTTGACGTGTCCCGTGGATGAAGATTGCGCTCGCGCGCTTCATCCTGTCAGTCCTCGAAAACGGAGGGCAGAGGAGGGCGCGTTTCCTGTCTGCGCCGTATGGCGCACTAACTTTTTGAAGGAAATGCGATGAGCAAGCGCGAATCCGCAAAGTATAAGATTGATCGCCGTCTTGGCGAAAACATCTGGGGCCGCCCGAAGTCCCCGGTTAACCGTCGTGAATATGGCCCGGGTCAGCACGGCCAGCGCCGCAAGGGCAAGCTCTCGGACTTCGGTGTGCAGCTGCGCGCCAAGCAGAAGCTCAAGGGTTTCTACGGCGATATCTCGGAAAAGCAGTTCCGCAAGACCTATGACGAAGCCGCTCGCCGCAAGGGCGACACGGGTGAAAACCTGATCGGTCTTCTCGAATCACGTCTGGATGCTGTTGTGTACCGCGCAAAGTTCGTTCCGACGATCTTCGCTGCACGCCAGTTCATCAACCACGGTCACGTGAACGTGAACGGCCGTCGCGTCAACATCCAGTCCTACCGCCTGAAGGCCGGTGACGTTGTTGAAGTTCGCGAAAAGTCGAAGCAGCTGGTTGTTGTTCTCGAAGCTGTTCAGCTCGCAGAACGCGATGTGCCGGACTACATCGAAGTTGATCACAATAAGATGGTTGCGACCTACGCCCGCGTTCCGACCCTGACGGATGTGCCTTACGCCGTCCAGATGGAACCGAACCTCGTGGTCGAATTCTACTCGCGTTAATCTGGTCGCCTTCGGGCGCCACTTATCGCAAAGAAATGGCCGTCCATGGTTTCCCCATGGGCGGCTTTTCTGTATGTAAAGCGCTATACCAGACAGCATCCGAGAAGAGCCATGAACGCTTTCGATCCGAATATTGCGCCAGATAATTTGCCCGGTATCTCGGAAGAGACCGGCGGAGACGGTTGCCATCCGCTGTTTCGCGACGTGCCCGCCACGGTCGAATTCAACAAGCTGCGCAAGCGCCTTCTACGTCTGACGCGTCAGGCTATCGAAGACTTTGCTATGGTGAAGCCCGGCGAGCGCTGGATGATCTGTCTTTCCGGCGGCAAGGATTCCTATGGCCTGCTGGCGCTGCTGCTCGATCTTAAATGGCGCGGCCTGCTACCGGTCGAACTGCTCGCGGTCAATCTGGATCAGGGACAGCCGAATTTTCCAAAGCACATTCTGCCGGATTTCCTGAACCGCTATGGCATCGAGCATCGCATCGAATATCAGGACACCTATTCCATTGTGACGGACAAGCTACCAGAGAACAGCACCTATTGCTCGCTCTGTTCGCGCCTTCGTCGCGGAAATCTCTATCGCATTGCGCGCGAGGAGGGCTGCTCGGCCATCGTTCTCGGCCATCATCGCGAGGATATTCTCGAAACCTTCTTCATGAACCTGTTTCATGGCGGACGCCTTGCCGCCATGCCGCCGAAGCTTCTGAACGACGAAGGCGATCTGATGGTGTTCCGCCCGCTGGCTTATGCGGCGGAAGACGATCTGGAAAAATTTGCAACCTCCATGCAGTTTCCGATCATTCCCTGCGACCTGTGCGGTAGCCAGGAAGGGCTTCAGCGCAATGCCATGAAGGCCATGCTGACGGATATTGAAAAGCGCATGCCGGGCCGTAAGGACACGATGATCCGCGCCATGACCAATGTGCGCCCGAGCCATCTTCTGGACCGCAAGCTGTTCGATTTCGCGGGCCTGATGGCTGGTCCGCAGGACGAGAAGAATGAAGGGAATGACAGTGCGCTTTGATGAAGGCCAGATCGACTGGCTTGCCGATCTTCTGGCAGAAGCTGCCCAGCAAGAAATCATGCCGCGTTTCCGCACGCTCGACGCGGACGATATCCGGCAGAAAACGTCCCCCGCCGATCTGGTGACGGAAGCCGACGTCAATGCAGAGCGCTTTATCACCGCAAAGCTGAAAGAACGCTATCCCGATGCGATGATTGTGGGCGAGGAAGCGTGCTCCGACAATCCAGCCTTGCTCGATGGACTCGGCGATGCCGATTTTGCTTTCACCATTGATCCGGTGGACGGCACGTTCAATTTTGCATCCGGCGTACCGCTGTTCGGTGTTATGCTAGCGGTCGTGTCGAAAGGCGAGACCGTTGCCGGCATCATCCACGATCCGGTCGGCAATGACTGGATCACGGCCACAAAGGGCAGCGGCAGCTATATTCGCCATGCCAATGGCAGCACGCGCAAGGTCCGCGTTGCAGCGCCCGCCGCTATCGACCAGATGACAGGCACGATCTCGTGGCAGTACACGGCGGAACCGCTGCGGTCCCGTCTTGCGCGCAATCATACGAAATTCCTGTCGCAGATCGGCTATCGCTGTGCAGCGCATGACTATCGCATTCTCGCGACCGGCGGCGCGCATTTCGCGGTCTATAACAAGCTGATGCCCTGGGACCATCTGCCCGGCGCACTGATCCATCAGGAAGCAGGCGGCCATCTCGCCCGTTGGGACGGTAGCGATTATCATCCGTCGCATATCGGCGGGGGCATATTGGCTGCGCCGAGTAAGGACAGCTGGCAGGCTATTCAGGCCACGCTCTGGGAAGAGTAAAAACAAAACCCGCCGGAATGGCGGGTTTTTTATTCTCATTGAAAATCAACCGACCACATGTTCGGCAGGCGGGTTCTGCACCCGGAAGAGCTTGCCGCGTTCGGCGATCAGCACGCAGATCAGCGCGACGAAGCCAAGCACGCCATAGCCCATGGCGACCGGCGTCGTAGTGCCGTCGAAGGCCTGACCGATGATCGCACCCAGCGCAGCACCGATGACCGTCTGGGCAAAGCCGAGAACGGACGATGCCGTGCCTGCAACTTCACCAAGCGGCTCCATCGCAAGCGCGTTGAAATTGGCCGTCACGAGGCTGAACGAGAACATGATGGTCATGTAGATCGCCATCAGCAGCGGGAACGGCACCGGATCGACCAGCACGATCGACAGCACCATCCAGAGCAGGCTGAAACTGGTGAAAACCAGCAGCATGGACTGGGAGATGCGGCGCATGCCGTACCGTCCGACGAGGCGGGAGTTGAGGAACGACGCCAGCGCCAGTGTCATGGCGACCGCAGCAAACGCCAGCGGAAAGTAGGAGCCGAGCTTGTAGATATCAACGAAGATTTGTTGGGCGGAATTGATATAGCCGAACAGCGCGCCGAGGATGAACGACGTGCCAAGCATGTAGAACAGCGCGACGCGGTTCGACAGCACGATACCGAAGCCGCCGATCACGCTTTTGATGGTCAGCGGGCGGCGCTGGTCTGTGGGCAGCGTTTCAGGCAGGCGGATGAAGGCCCATATGCCGACGATCAGCGCCATCACGGCCATGGACAGAAAGATCAGGTGCCATTCGCCAAACAGCATGATCAGCTGTCCGGTGGCGGGTGCGACCACCGGCAGGATCATGAAGATCATCATCACCAGCGACATGACTTCCGCCATCTGGCGACCGGCAAAACGGTCGCGCACCACTGAAACGGCAATGACGCGGGTGCCCGCGGCACCCAGTCCCTGAAGCACGCGCAATATGATGAGCGTGGTGAAATCCGTGACCATGGCGGCACCGAGCGCGGCCAGCACATAGATCACCAAGCCGCCGAACAGTGGCAGACGGCGACCGAAACGGTCGCTGAGCGGTCCATAAAACAGCTGCGAGACACCGAAGCCCAGCAGATAGGCGGTGATCACGAATTGCACATGGTTTTCAGACTGCACGCCGAGGCTCGCGCCGATCTGCGGCAGGCCGGGCAGCATGATATCAACCGCCAGCGCATTGATGGCCATGATAGCCGCGATCAGTGCAATGAATTCGCCGCGCCCGTGTATGGAGGTCTTCTGGTCCGGCGAGGCGTTCTTTATGTCGATCGGCATGACTGACATTCCTTGGCATACTGACGCGCCGCGCCAGTAAAGGGCGGTACGAACGTCGAAATCTCGAAAATGAGGCACCCGGCAGAAACTGCCGTCGGATAAAAACGAAAAGGCGCCGATAAACGGCGCCTTTTGTAAAAAGCTAAGACTAAAGCCGTATGACCGGCTATTAATCCTCAAGCAGCCTTGGTGGCAATACCTTTATCGGTAAAAAGTGCTTGTAATTCGTTGGACTGGAACATTTCGCGCACGATATCGCAGCCACCGACGAATTCACCCTTCACATAAAGCTGCGGGATGGTCGGCCAGCTGGAATATTCCTTGATGCCCTGGCGAATCTCGTCGGAGGCAAGCACGTTCACGCCCTTATAGTCGACGCCAAGATAGTCGAGGATCTGAACGACCTGACCGGAAAAGCCGCACTGCGGAAAGCCGGGCGTGCCCTTCATGAAAAGCACGACGTCGTTGGTCTTCACTTCATTGTCGATGAAATCGTTAATGCCGGTCATCTCGTTTCCTTTCAGAGCGTGTGCCCAATGTCGTTGGAACATATGGGGCCGCATCACGCTTCAAACAAACTCGCCGGGTCGATTTCCGGCTTAATTGGGAGGTCTCTCCCAATATAATCATTTCCATGCTCGTAACCACCCCGTGCGGGTGAAAGCAAGTCAAATACGCGCGAAGTGCCGGATTGAAGGGGCAACATCTTGCCGCAGCAGATGCCGTCCGCTCAATAAGCGCTTCGGTTCACTCCGGAACGCTGGTCTGCAAGGCAAGCGCGTGAAGCACGCCGCCCATATTGCCCTTCAGCGCGTCATAGACCATCTGGTGCTGCTGCACGCGCGACTTGCCGCGGAAGCTCTCCGCGACCACTTCGGCTGCATAATGATCCCCGTCACCGGCAAGGTCGCGGATCGTCACCTTTGCGCCGGGAATCCCTTCGCGTATCAGTTTTTCGATCTCATGTGCGTCCATAGCCATGCAAATACTCCCGCCGTTTCCAGCTTCTTGTTACCCATCGAATCGTATCGCACCATCGTGGAACGTCAATGTGTATCTGTCTAATGTTTAAATGCCACACAGGTGGTCCATACAGGCAAAACGCCCGGATGAGATGTTCATCCAGGCGTTTTAACTTCTGCTGGTTCAGCGACGATCAGTTATCGCTGACCAACTCACCGCTCATGAAGCCCGGGAACCAGTCTTCGAAAGCCCGCGTCAGTTCGGTAACGCCGACATTGACGCTATCGCCGATGGTCAGACGGTCGCCACCGACCTGACCCAGAATGCGGAACGGAATGCCTGCACCCTCGGCATTGAGCGCGATGAGCTTGGCCATTTCCGGCGTGGCGGCGATCACATAGCGCGCCTGATCTTCACCGAACAGAACAGCGTGCGGCAGGCCGTCACCAGCATTGAGGGTTGCGCCCTTGCCAGACTTGATCGCCATTTCGGCGACAGCGATTGCCAGTCCACCGTCGGAAAGATCGTGGCAGGCCGTAACCTGACCATTGCGGATTGCCGAGCGGACGAATTCGCCATTGCGCTTTTCAAGCGCGAGATCGACGAACGGGGCAGGGCCGTCGGCACGGTCGAAGAGATCGCGCAGATAGACCGACTGGCCGAGATGCGTGCCGTCTCCGCCAAGCAAAACCAGCGTGTCGCCGTCCTGCATGCCGCCGATCTTGGCCGTTTGCGTCCAGTCCGGAATAAGGCCGACACCGGCAATGGTCGGCGTCGGCAAAATGGCCTGACCGTTGGTCTCGTTATAAAGCGAGACATTGCCCGAAACGATCGGGAAATCGAGCGCGCGGCAGGCTTCGCCAATGCCTTCTATGGCCTTGACGAGCTGGCCCATGATTTCCGGCTTTTCAGGATTGCCGAAGTTCAGATTGTCGGTCGAAGCCAGCGGCTCTGCGCCGGTCGCGGTGATGTTGCGCCAGCATTCGGCAACCGCCTGCTTGCCACCTTCGAAGGGATCGGCTTCGCAATAGCGTGGCGTCACGTCCGACGAGAAGGCGAGCGCCTTGGTGTCATGGCCTTCAACGCGGATCACACCGGCGTCGCCGCCCGGAACCTGCAGCGAATTGCCCTGAATGAGCGTATCATATTGCTCATAGACCCAGCGGCGCGACGAAAGGTCAGGCGAGCCGATGAGCTTGAGAAGCGCTGCCGAATAGTCTTCCACCTGCGGCACATTGCTGGCCGGGAGTGGCGCATGCTTGCCCGGTTCCATCCACGGACGATCATATTCCGGCGCTTCGTCGCCCAGATCCTTGATCGGCAGATTGGCGACTTCTTCGCCTTGATGAATGACGCGGAAACGCAGATCGTCAGTCGTCTTGCCGACAATGGCGAAGTCGAGACCCCATTTGCGAAAGATCGCCTGGGCTTCGGCTTCCTTTTCCGGCTTCAGAACCATGAGCATGCGCTCCTGGCTTTCCGAAAGCATCATTTCATAGGCGGTCATGTTCTCTTCGCGAACCGGAACATGATCGAGAATGAGTTCGATACCGAGGTCGCCCTTTGCGCCCATTTCAACAGCAGAACATGTGAGGCCCGCCGCACCCATGTCCTGAATGGCGATGACTGCGCCTGACGCCATCAGCTCAAGGCAGGCTTCAAGCAGGCACTTTTCGGTGAAGGGATCGCCGACCTGAACGGTGGGGCGCTTTTCTTCAATCGATTCGTCGAATTCAGCCGAGGCCATGGTCGCGCCGCCGACGCCGTCACGGCCCGTCTTGGCGCCAAGATAGACGACCGGCAGGCCGACGCCCTTGGCTTCCGACAAAAAGATGCCGTCATGCTTGGCAAGACCGGCTGCAAAAGCATTGACGAGGATATTGCCGTTATAACGCTTGTCAAAGTTCACTTCGCCGCCAACGGTCGGCACGCCAAACGCGTTGCCATAGCCGCCGACGCCGGACACGACACCGGACACCAGATGGCGGGTCTTCGGATGATCCGGCTCGCCAAAGCGCAGCGCATTCATCGCAGCAACGGGACGCGCGCCCATGGTGAACACGTCACGCAAAATGCCGCCCACGCCGGTCGCCGCGCCCTGATAGGGCTCGATATAAGACGGGTGGTTGTGGCTTTCCATTTTGAAGACGACGCAATCGCCGTCACCAATGTCCACGACGCCTGCATTTTCGCCGGGGCCCTGAATGACGCGCGGACCGGTGGTCGGCAGCGTGCGCAGCCATTTCTTCGAGGACTTGTAGGAACAATGCTCGTTCCACATGGCCGAGAAAATGCCGAGTTCAGTAAAGCTCGGTTCGCGACCGATCAATTCGAGGATGCGCTGATACTCGTCCGGCTTGAGACCGTGGGATTCGATAAGTTCCGGCGTGATATCGCGCTTATTGGAAATAGTCATGGAGATGAGGGACCCCGTCGCAGGCTGTGGCACCCGGAAACTTCTGGCGAAGGGCGGACACCTAAGGTTTCAAGGGGTCTCTTTAACCTAACTCTGTTGGAAGCGCGACAGGAAAATGCCGCTTTCCCGGCCTGATTCAGCATCTGATTGCATCGAAACTCTATCAGCCCGGCAAGCGGCAGCGTTTACACGCTGCCCTCATAGCCCGCCTGTTCGTTTTCAAGCAGACGCCGCAGCGTCAGAAAGCTGTCTTCGACAATGTTCCTGTCTATCGGTGACGAGAAGGCGACGCGCACGCGGTGGTAAATCTGATCGACGCGACCGGCTTTGAATTCGTCCTCATCGTCAATCAGAATGCCGCTTTCATAGGCCGCAGCCTTGAATGTGCCGGAGAGCCATGGCTCGGGCAGTCCCATCCAGAGAAAAGGGATATTGGGGCGGGACACGAAATCGAAGCCGGAAAACACGCGGCGCGCTATTTCTTCACGCGCTCTTGTTTCTATACGGCTTTTTTCGCGGATATCGTCGGCGGCGCCGGACAGCACAAGCTGTGCGCCGGTTTCAGCCAGCAGAAAAGCCACGCCGCCCGTCATCATCTTGTGCGTGACCTTGACCCGTTGCGCGCAATGCGAAGGGCAGGCGGCCCAGCCGCTGCGTATGCCAGCGGCTACCGCCTTTGAGAGGCTCGACACGACGAAAGTGCGCTCCGGTGCAAAGCTTGCCAAGAGCGGAATGTCGCTTTCGCACATGCTGCCGTAAATGTCGTCCTCGATGAGCCAGACATTATACCGCCGCGCAATATCGGCTATCGCGCGACGACGCTCCGCCGTCATGGTCGCAAGCGTCGGATTGTGCAGCGTTGGCATGAGAAATGCCAAAGTAGGGTGCTGCTGGCGGCAGGCGCGCTCGAATTCCTCCGGGATGAGGCCGTATTCATCATGCGCAGCCTGAATAGTGCGACGACCGAGAAGTCGCACCGAACGGCTGATCTGCGCATAGGTCAGGTTTTCAAACAGAATGCGGTCGCCCGGATTGGTGAAAGCCGTGATGATGGCAATGCTTGCGGCCTGCGCGCCATTGGTGATGACGATATTGTCGAGATCCGGCTGCCAGTCGGCCCTGCCGAGCCATTTCTGGCCCGCTTCCAGCCAATGCTGCGGAAACTGACGCGAATAGTTGGCAATCTCCTGCGGAAAATCGCGGTGAATGTCGGCGCTGATCCGCGCCAGCACATCGTGCTGGCCGACTTCCGGCGCCGAGGTGGAATCGAGCCGGATTTTACCCGTTGGCACGTCAGCCGGTTTCGTACCAATCAGTCCGGGCGGAACCAGCCCGGATTCGGACGACTCTTCACCTAGCACATAGGTGCCGCGCCCGACTTCACCGGTGACGAGGCCACGCTCATGGGCAAGCGCATAGGCGCGCCCGATTGTACCGATTGTCACCTTCAAATCGTAAGCGAGATTGCGCTGCGGCGGCAGTTTCACGCCCGCAGGCAATCCACCATTGCCGATCGCTTCCTCAATCGCATCCGCCAATTGCAGGTAAAGCGGGCCGGTTTTGCACGATAGGTCAGGAATCCAATTTGTCATGGTGACAACTTATAAATTGTATCGGTTACGGAGTCAATTATAGAGTCATTTCGCAGCCGATTGATGCCCCTATATCCAGATTGCCGTGAATGACCTTCAAATCTGGCCCCCTATGGCATCAGGCGCGCACATGAATGGACGGAACGATGTTTTACTTCAGACTGCAGACAGAGACAATAGATACAATTTCCCCCATGCCGGATGCGGATCGTATAAGCGAACTGCCCCGTGGGTTGCATGCTCAACTGGAGGCTGCGTCGGGGGAAGCGACGGATGCGGGCCTGCTGCGTCGGCTCTTCAACTGGCTGTCACACAAAAGCATGATGCGTCGCAGTCGCCTTGCACTGTTCGAAATGACCGAGGAGCAGTTGCGCGATATTGGCCTCAGAAGAAGCGAAGCCGAGCGGGAAGCGCGCAAGGTACGTTTTCATCTGCGCTGAAATTCCCAAACCCGCTCCGGGCTTACGCGCGTGCAGGAACATGCCTGCAATCGTCGAGCTCTATATGAGCAGTATCGAAATAATGGCTATGGCAAAATAGCGAGGCAGAAATCCAGCGCAAGTACTTGTAATTGTTCATATTGGTGAATTTGGTAGCATCCTAATTATCAATCCATTCGCATGAAGCTAATGTTTGAAAAGAGGAGGCTGCTGTAATGAACTACATCAGGCCAACCAATGATGTGATTGACGCAATTACTATTCTGCCGGAAGTCGATATTGCGAGTGATTTAAGCAAGGGCTTGCGCGCTCGGTCAGTTTCGGTTGTGCCGCACAGGATACGCAAGGCTTGGACAGGGCTTGTCGATAAAGTCCGGGCATCTTCGTCAAGACGTCGGACCCGGAAGATGCTTATGGAGCTGGACGATAGACAGCTTAAAGACATTGGCATCAGGCGGGACGAAATCTGAAGCTTTGAAACGGGAAGCGACCGCCTGCGCTGCCAAGAACGAATTCGATGTGAAGAACTGAAACACACATTCGCTGTCGTCGACAGCTGTTATAGAGATGACCCCTCCCGCATTTTTGCGGGAGGGTTTCAATTTTAGCAGCCCTTCTGGCCAGATGCCCAGCGGTTGACGTCACTGAGAATGCGGTTGCCGTGGCTTTCCTGGAGCATCGGGCCGAAGGTTTCGACACGGGCGGGATTGCCTTCCGCCTGAACGACTAGCAGCGGGCGCGCTGCCGGATTGTTCCCCGGCACGACGAGGATACGCGGACGACCGCTGAAAGAATTGAGTTCCGGTGCCAGCGAATAGCTGCGGAAATCCTTGTCCTTCGATTTGAACCAGCAGCTATTGGCGGCCAGTGCAATGCGTTCCATCGTCGGTAGCGCAGCCTTGCTGACATTCTGCGTGACTGGTCCACTGGCCGGACGCGGCGTACAGGCCGCAAGAAGCGCAATCGCAGGCAAGGCGATGAAAGCGATGGTCTTTTTCGTCAAGAAACGAACTCCAAAAGGGCGTGCCACCGGGGAGGACTGGAGGCGCGCAGAGGGGGAATAATGACAGGAAGGGGCGGCGCAGCGGGCTCTCAGTCCAGCTGCGGCATGAAGGCCTTTAGTCCATCGCTCATCTCGTTCCAGATGCGCTCAAAAGCCGGATGTTGCTTTGCCTTCGCGGCATAGGCATCGAATTTCGGAAACGCGTCCAGCAAATCCGGCTTTCCCGAAAGCTTCTTCAATGGTTCCATGAGAAAGCGCACCGGTAGCAGCCAGGCATCAGCCAGCGTCGGCTCTTCGCCAACGGCATAAAACGTATCCGGGAGGCGATGTTCGATCACCGACAGGCCCGTATTCAGTTTTTCGAACAGGCGGTCGATGGTTGCGCTGTCACGCTCCGGTTTGCTCAGCAGGATGAACAGCTTCATCGCCGGTCCAAGAACTTCCAGCTCCACAACGCGGGCCAGAAGCCGGATCAGCGCGCGCTGGCGCGGCGTGCCGGGCAGGAGCGGCTTTTCAGGAAAATGATCTTCGAGATATTCGGCAATCACAACGGCTTCAAAAAGCGTTTCGCCGGAACTGGTAATCAGCACGGGAACACGGCGCAAAGGCGTGATTTCACCGAAATCGGCCGGGAAGGGATAGGGCAGTGTGATCGGCTTGAAAGGCAGGTCCTTCAGATAGAGAACGCTGCGCACGAAAGCGGAGTAAGGAGACAGAGGCCGAGAATAAAGCTGCATGATTTTGTCCCCCCGATTCGGTTGCCAAGGAATTCTCCCAAGGCAAAACTGCCACGAAAGCAGGCGACAAGCTAGACTGGTTTTCGTCGTCGAGGGTGCGGGCAGGGAACGTTATCTTACCGGCAATGCAATTCGGTGAAGAAAATGAAAAAGGGCGGTCTCATAGAGAACCGCCCTTCTTCGAAACTTATCAGGCTGCGATGCCCAGCGCGCCCGCAAAAAGCGCCCGCCCATCGTCGCCGCCATGGGCCGCTTCGATCAGATTTTCCGGATGCGGCATCATGCCAAGCACATTGCCGCGCGCATTGACGATACCGGCAATATCATTGACCGAACCGTTTGGATTGGTGCCTTCCGCATAACGGAACACGACCTGACCTTCGCCTTCGATACGCTTCAGCGTCTCGGCATCGGCGAAATAATTGCCGTCATGATGCGCGACCGGGCAGCGGATGATCTGGTTCGGCTGATAGCCACGGGTGAAGGCGGTGTTCGCATTGCTGACTTCAAGCTTCACTTCGCGGCAGACGAACTTAAGCGAGGCGTTGCGCATCAGCGCGCCCGGCAGCAGTCCGGCTTCAACGAGAATCTGGAAGCCGTTGCAAACGCCCATGACCATGACGCCCTTGTCGGCCTTCTCACGCACGGCCTGAAGAACCGGCATACGGGCCGCAATTGCGCCGCAGCGCAGATAGTCGCCGTAGGAGAAGCCGCCGGGGATGAGGATCAGGTCGACATCGTCCGGGATGCTGGTATCGGTCTGCCAGACAGTGACAGGAGCCTGACCGGTGATCTTGGTGAGCGCTGCGATCATGTCGCGGTCGCGATTGAGGCCGGGAAGGAGAATGACAGCGGATTTCATGAGCGTCTGCTTCCTTTGTTTGGCTCAGCCGATGGCGATGGAATAATCTTCGATCACCGTATTGGCGAGGAGCTTGTCGCACATGGCCTTCAGGTCTGCTTCGGCCTTGGCCTTGTCGGTGCCTTCGAGTTCGAGGTCGAACACCTTGCCCTGACGGACCGAATTGACGCCGGCGAAACCGAGGCTGCCGAGTGCGCCGACGATAGCTTTGCCCTGCGGGTCCAGAACGCCGTTTTTCAGTGTAACGGTGACGCGTGCCTTGATCACTCTTAAGTTCCTGTAGCTCTAGATTTGGTTCTTACAACTTCAGATGAAAATCTGGAATTGCCTGTCGCGAACGAAACAGCCCGGAAGGTGTCTGTCTTAGCGGCTCCCGGGCTGATCGGATTACTTCACAAGCACAGGGCCGGAAGGACGGGGCGAGTCATTCTCGTTCATGATGCCGAGACGGCGCGCCACTTCCTGATAGGCCTCGACCAATCCGCCCATATCGCGGCGGAAACGGTCCTTGTCTAGCTTGTCATTGGTATTGATATCCCAGAGACGAGCCGAGTCCGGGGAGATTTCGTCGGCGACGACGATACGCATCATGTCGCCTTCCCACAGACGTCCGCATTCGATTTTGAAATCGACAAGCTGGATGCCGACGCCAAGAAACAGACCGGAAAGGAAGTCGTTGACGCGAATGGCAAGAGCCATGATGTCATCGATTTCCTGCGGGCTGGCCCAGCCGAATGCCGTAATGTGTTCTTCGGTGACCAGCGGGTCTTCGAGCGCATCGGCCTTGTAATAGAACTCGATGATCGAGCGCGGCAGAACCGTGCCTTCCTCGATGCCGAGGCGCTTGGACAGCGAGCCTGCTGCAACGTTGCGGATCACGACTTCAAGCGGAATGATTTCCACTTCTTTGATCAGCTGCTCACGCATGTTGAGACGGCGGATGAAGTGGGTCGGAATTCCAATGCGGTTCAGCTGCGTAAAAATATATTCGGAAATGCGGTTGTTGAGTACACCCTTTCCGTCCACGACTTCGTGCTTTTTCTTGTTGAACGCGGTTGCATCGTCCTTGAAGAACTGGACAAGCGTTCCTGGCTCGGGGCCTTCGTAAAGAATCTTGGCCTTGCCCTCGTAAATACGGCGGCGACGGTTCATGGCTTTTCTCGGATTTCCATATCTATGGTGATCGGCTCTAAGCCGCTATTCTCGCGGGCTACCTATAGCAAATAAGGGCTTTTAACAATCCTGCTTCGTGCCCGTTCCCCCGTTTTCGGTGATTCTGAAACGCGTTTCGATCCGATTCTATCAGCCTGGCACTCCAATCCTTTGTTTTGGTGCGCATCTTCTCCGAAAACGGTTTTACACTTTTCGGGATGCGTTCTCATGCAAGATTATGGACGAACAGCAAGAAATTGATTTGCCGCTCTTGTATAATCTTGCGCCCCTTGCCAGCTTTAGGCAAGAGAATGGGTGACGATCTCATTCCTAATGGCAGTTGTTGGGAGTTTTGTGAATGACGACAGGTATGGATGATCGCCGCGATGCTTTCGAAAAGAAATTCGCGCACGATGCTGATTTACGCTTCAAGGCCGAAGCGCGCAGAAACAAGCTCCTCGGATTGTGGGCTGCCGAGCGTCTTGGCAAAAAGGATGGCGAGGCCGAGGCCTATGCCCGCGATGTCATAGCAGCCGATTTCATCGAGGCCGGTGATGACGATGTGTTTCGCAAGATCCGCACCGATTTCGACGAAGGCGGTGTCACCGATAGCGACGAAACGATCCGCGAAAAAATGCAACTGTTCCTAGAGGAAGCGATCCGTCAGATACAGCAGGATTGATATCATGGGGTGGAAGTGCGGCTAGTGCTTCCACCCCATTTTTATTTACCTGCTATTGTGAAATGCCGTTCTTATGAAATGAAGGAAATTCCTATGTCCCTGTCTTCGCGTCTGCGTGCCGGTGAAACCGTGCTCTCCGCGTGGTCGTCTCTCCCTGAGCCGCTGACGGTCGAAATCCTTGCACACACCGCCTTTGACGCCGTGACGCTGGACATGCAGCATGGCGGTCATGACGAGGCGAGTGTGCTGCGCAGCGTCGGTCACGTGCTGAATGCCGGAAAGCCGCCGGTGGTGCGTATTCCGGTGGGACGCTTCGACATGGCAAGCCGCGCACTGGATTTCGGCGCGGAGGCAGTGATCGCTCCAATGATCAATTCCGCCGAAGATGCGCGCAAGTTCGCAGCAGCCATGAAATATCCGCCGGTGGGCGAACGTTCATGGGGTGTTTTCCGCGCCAATGCCGATTATGGCACACCCGGCTCCAACGATTATCTGACCACGGCAAATCAGGACACGCTGGCTTTCGCGATGATCGAAACGCGTGACGCTTATGATGTGCTGGATGCCATTCTCGATGTGCGCGGCATTGACGGTGTCTTCGTCGGCCCCGCCGATTTCTCGATTGCCTGGAGCAATGGACGCGAGGCCAACCCAAATTCCGACGCCATTGTCGAGCCGATCAGCAATATTGCGCGCAAAGCCGCTGCCGCTGGCAAGATCGCGGGCATTTATTCGCCGTCGCCGGAATTTGCGCGACGTTATATTCCGCTGGGTTTCCGTTTCGTGACGGTCAGCAATGAGGGCGGCTACCTCCGTCTTGCTGCACAACAGCTTGTGGACGCCGTTCGCGCCTGATTTTAGCTTGCATTGTTGACTACCAAAAAGGCGGGTTCAAACCCGCCTTTTGTTTCAGTGCTGCTTGGGTGCTTGTAGCTGCGTCATAAACTCCGCAAACACCATGGAGCCTTCCGGCCATGGTCCGTGACCGGAATCCGCGTTGATATGACCCGACTCGCCCGCATCGATCAGCATGGCGCCCCAATCCTTCACGACATCTTCGGCTGCTTCGAAGCTTGAGAAAGGATCGTTGCGGCTCACGACCGTGATGGTCGGGAAAGGCAGTCGGTCGCGCGGATAGGGGCCGAAGGTCATCAAATGCTTCGGGCGGATGCTTTCGTTCGAAACATCTGGCGGGGCAACGAAAAATGCGCCCGCGATCTTGTGCTGGATCAACGGCACGGCATGCAGGGCTGTGGCCACGCCGAGAGAGTGCGCAACCAGCACTATCGGCTTGGTGGCCGCATTCGCCGCCTTGACGACTTCGCCCACCCAATCGTCGCGAACCGGCTTCGACCATTCGGCCTGCTGCACGCGGCGCGCTGTCGAGAGTTTGTTCTCCCAACGGGTCTGCCAGTGGTCAGGGCCGGAATTGGTGTAACCGGGGATGATGAGGATATCTGCGTCTTTGACTTTCATAGCACCCATTTAGATTGCCTTTGTGACTTCTTCAAGCACCGGCGATGCCGCTGAATGTTACGAATGATGAACAGCCTGTTCTCAGATCGCGATCTTGTGAAGGATCCCGCAAACAGCGATGTTTAGCGGGAACAGAACGCGAAGGAGAGCATAGGCCATGACAATCAGCAGACGTTCGGTGCTTGGCGCTACGGGAGCTGCTTTAATGGCCGGTATAGTGCCCGCGCGTGCAGACATGCCGTCGAAGGAGAATGATATGACACAGCAATTGAAGACGCCGGTTGCCGAGACGACCCGTCCGGTTGCTCCGCTTCCATTTGCCATGACTACGCCAATGCGCGTGGCGCGTATTGGTCTCAAGGCACGCGATGCGGAAACATTGGCCGAATATTATCGCGACGTTGTCGGCTTGCGCGAAATGAGCCGCCGCGGCGCTTCCATCGTGTTGGGCGCTGGGGATCGCGAACTGATGGAAATCGAACAGTTTTCCGCTGCTCGCGCGGATGATCCGCGCAGCGCCGGGCTATACCACACGGCGTTCTTGCTGCCGACGCGTGGCGATCTGGCGCGCTGGTCGCGCCGGGCTATCGACAAGCAATTGCCGGTTGCCGGCGCTTCAGACCATGATGTCAGTGAAGCCATCTACCTGACTGACCCGGAAGGGAATGGCATCGAGATTTATTCCGACCGCCCGCATGAGAAGTGGCATTGGAATGGTGACCGCGTGAAAATGGGCACGGAAGCGCTCGACGTGCGTGGCCTGCTTGATGTCATCAAGACCGAAGGCGGAGAATGGACTGGCGCGCCGCAAAACACCGTTGTCGGCCATGTGCACCTGCGTGTTGGCAATGCGCATGAGGCCGAAACCTTCTGGCACAACGAGCTTGGGCTGGAGACGGTGCAGACCTATGGCGACCGGGCTGTGTTCATGTCCACGGGGCGTTACCATCACCATATCGCAGCCAATGCCTGGCAGAGCGCCGGTGCCGGTAAGCGTGATGCAGATCGTACCGGACTTGCCTGGGTTGAGCTGGAAGATACGCGCGGCGGTAACGATAGCTCCTTCGTCGATCCTTGGGGCAATGTGGTCAATACGATCAAGACCAAGGCCTGATAGAACCAATATCCCACAATAGAAAAGCCCCATGTTTTCAAAAACATGGGGCTTTTTTGTATACGGCTATCACTTGAGGCGTGATCGTTTCAGATCAGCCGGACACTTGTTTTCTCCCTCATCCTGAGCAGGCGCGAAGCGCCGTGTCGAGGGCGAGGGCAGGCGCTTTGCTTGTTTCCCTCTCCTTCGATCCTTCGACATACTCAGGATGATGTGCCGTTTTCAACGGCTCCTCAGGATGAGGGAAAGGCAGTGCCAGAGCCGAAATCTCCTCAACCGAAGACGCGTTTGAAAATCGTATCCACATGCTTGGTGTGGTAGCCGAGATCGAACTTCTCACGAATTTGCTCTTCGGAAAGGGCTGCGCGCACTTCCGTGTCTGCCAGCAGTTCTTCAAGGAAATCGGCACCCTGTTCCCAGACTTTCATGGCGTTGCGCTGCACGAGACGATAGGCGTCTTCGCGCGATACGCCTGCCTGCGTCAGCGCCAGCAGCACGCGCTGCGAATGCACCAGACCGCGGAACTTGTTCATGTTTTTCAGCATGTTGTCCGGGTAGATCACCAGCTTTTCGACCACGCCAGCCAGACGGTTGAGCGCGAAGTCGAGGGTGATGGTGGTGTCAGGTCCAATAGCGCGCTCGACACTCGAATGCGAAATATCGCGTTCGTGCCACAGAGCGACATTTTCCATGGCAGGCGTGACCGACATACGCACGAGACGGGCGAGGCCGGTCAGGTTTTCGGTCAGAACCGGGTTGCGCTTGTGCGGCATGGCGGACGAACCCTTCTGGCCCGGAGAGAAGAACTCTTCGGCTTCCAGAACTTCGGTGCGCTGCATGTGGCGGATTTCGATGGCGACATTTTCGATCGACGAAGCGATGACGCCAAGTGTTGCAAAGAACATCGCATGACGGTCGCGCGGAATGACCTGCGTGGAAACCGGCTCGGCTTCGAGGCCAAGCTTGGCGCAGACATATTCCTCAACGCGTGGATCGATATTGGCAAAAGTGCCGACAGCACCGGAAATCGCGCCGGTTGCGATTTCTGCGCGGGCCGCGACGAGGCGGGTGCGGTTCCGCTGCATTTCCGCATAGAAACGCGCGAAGGTGAGACCCATCGTGGTCGGTTCGGCGTGAATGCCATGGCTGCGGCCGATGCGCACCGTATCCTTGTGCTCGAAGGCGCGGGTCTTGAGCGCGGTCAGAACGCGGTCCATGTCGGCGAGCAGGAGGTCGGCAGCGCGAACCAGCTGGACGTTGAGCGTGGTGTCGAGCACGTCCGACGAGGTCATGCCCTGATGCACAAAGCGGCTGTCGGGGCCGATGAATTCGGCAAGATGTGTCAGGAAGGCGATGACGTCATGCTTGGTGACGGCTTCGATTTCGTCGATGCGAGCGACGTCGAACTTCGCGACGCTACCTTTTTCCCAGATGGTCTTGGCAGCTTCCTTGGGGATGACGCCCAGTTCGGCCAGCGCTTCGCAAGCATAGGCTTCGATCTCGAACCAGATACGGAATTTCGTTTCCGGAGACCAGATAGCGACCATTTCTGGCCGGGAATAGCGCGGGATCATGGGAGCGTCCTGTAGAAAGTGAGGGTTTAACGATTACGCGCGGCTTCCGCCGCAGCACGAATGGCGTCGATATTGGCGCGGTAGGTCTCGACCGAATTGCCTTTGTAGACAGCGGAGCCCGCGACGAGAATATTCGCGCCAGCTGCAACCACCGAGCCTGCGGTTTCCGGCGTCACGCCACCATCGACTTCGATGTCGATCGGACGGTCTCCAACCATTTCACGGACGCGCTTGATCTTGTCGAGCATCGGCGTGATGAATTTCTGGCCGCCGAAGCCCGGATTGACGGTCATGACGAGGATCAGGTCTACATCGTCCAGAATATTGCTGATCGCTTCGACCGGTGTTGCCGGGTTGAGCGCGATACCGGCCTTCTTGCCGAGCGCACGGATCGACTGCAGCGAGCGATGCGTATGCGGTCCGGCTTCTGCGTGCACGGTGATCAGATCGCAGCCTGCATCGGCAAAGGGTTCCAGATAGGGATCGCACGGCGCAATCATCAGATGCGCGTCGAAGAATGCCTTGGTGCGCGGGCGGATCGCTTTCACCACCTGCGGGCCGAATGTGATGTTCGGCACGAAATGTCCGTCCATGACATCGATATGGATCCAGTCGGCACCGGCTTCCAGCACGGCATCGACTTCTTCGCCAAGACGGGCAAAGTCGGCGGACAGAATGGACGGGGCAATGGCGATGGGGCGCATGGCGATAGTCTCCTTGGCAGCGTGGCTTGCCCGTATCATATGAACAGCAAAAATCCTATCCCCAGCGCTTGTGGAACCACATCCACTGGCCCGGATATTCGCGCACCCATTGCTCGACCGTGTCATTGAGCAATTGCGCGGTGGCGTCGATATCGATCTGGCCCTTGTCGTCGCGTGGCAATTCCATGCGCTCGTAAAGTTCAAGCCGATAGCGTCCGCCGGGCAGGCGGATACAGCGCGCCGGATAGACATCGCAATCATATTGCCGCGCAAGCTTGGCCAGCAGCGGATTGGTCTTCACCGGGCGGTTGAAGAATGTGGAAGGCACGCCACGCGAGAATTTCTGGTCAACGAGCATACCGACATTGCCGCCATCGCCGAGAATACCCGCCAGCGCCCAGGCAGCGCCTGCCTTGGAAGGCACGAGATGGCCCATATTGGTATGGCGCGCTTTCAGAACCTTGTTGGCGATATAGGGATTGTTCGGCGGACGAAACAGTGCGGTGACATTCAGGCCGAATGTGGCTGCGCAGATCGGCAGCAGTTCGAAATTGCCGGTATGGGCGGTGAAGAAGATATGCGGCTTCTTTTCATCGCGCAGGCGTTCGAAAATCGGAATGCCATCGACTTCAATCAGGCCCGGCTTGGCAGCGTTCGGATCGAAATCGAAAATCGCATCGAGGAAAATATACTCCGCCAGCAGCCGCGCCATGGAATCCCACATGTCGCGCGCGATCACTTCGATCTCGGCGTCACTCTTTCCGGGATAGGCTTGGCGCAGATTGTTGGTTGCGATCTTGTGGCGCGGCGTCAGCGGCCCGATGAGACGGGCCACCTTGGCCGAAAAGCTGATGGCAGCTTTCGCCGGAAACAGGCGCAACAGGCCAAGCAGCACAAAAACGGCCTGAGCCCAGAGCCAGTAATTGAACTGCTTCAGCTTGCGCGACCAGCGAAAGAGCAGGAGCTTCAGTTTGAACATCATGACAAGGACGGGCTTCAGTCAATCTGGAGAATGATCTTGCCGAAGACGTCGCGGCCTTCCATGCGCTTCAGGGCCGTGTCGATATCGTTGAAATCGACAACCGTATCGATGACCGGGTGCACGATGCCGCGCGCCATTTTCTGCATGGCATCCGCCATGTTTTCCATGCGGCAGCCAAATGAGCCCAAAATCTTGAGCTGCTGCTGGAAGAGCTGCATAAGGTTCATGTTGGTCGAAACGCCCGAGGTCGATCCACAGGTGACAAGACGCGCGCCGCGCTTCATGCAGAGCATCGAACCGGCCCAGGTATCCGCGCCGACATGTTCGAAGACGACATCGACGCCCTTCTTCTTGGTCAGCTTGCGCACGACGCCTTCGAAGCGGTCTTCGCGATAGTTGATGACGTGATCGGCGCCGAGAGCCTTGGCCTTCTCGATTTTGTCGTCAGAACCGACCGTGGTGATGACGGTGCAGCCCATCTTCTTGGCAAGCTGGATCGCCGCCGAACCGATTCCCGAGCCGCCAGCCTGGACGAGAACGGTTTCGCCCGGTTCCAGCTTGGCATTGTCGAACAGCATGTGCTCGACCGTGCCGAAGGTGACAGGCGCGACGGCAGCGCCGATGGCGTCAACGCCGGGAGGTGCTGCCACGAGCAGGCGAGCCGGAAGGTTCACGGCCTCGCAGGCAAAGCCGTCGAGATGGAAACCATGAACGCCGCCGACATGTTCGCACAGATTGTCACGGCCTTCACGGCAGGCGCGGCAAAGGCCGCAGGTGCGCGCACCATAGATCGAAACAAGCTGGCCGGGCAGCAGATTGGAAACGCCGGGACCGACGGCATCGACAACGCCGGAAGCTTCCGCACCGATCACCAGCGGCATCTTGCGTTTGGCGAAAGCCATACCGCGCCAGCCCCATACGTCGATATGGTTCAGCGCGACCGCCTTGATCTTGACCGTGACTTCGCCAAGGCCGGGAGGCGGCGGCGGTGCAATGTCGGTGATTTCAAGGCGACGGTCGTCGAGAAGCTGCAAAGCGCGCATGGGCTCTTCCTTTCATGGCATGATCCCGGAGAGCTTCCGCCTTCCGGGATCATCAGGAAATTTAAAATTCTTTTGCCGGACGGATTAATTCGGATTTGCCGCCAAAACAAGGCTCGTATTCTGTCCGCCGAAGCCGAATGAGTTCGAAAGCACGGCGGAAACCTTGGCCTCACGCTTCACATTCGGCACAACGTCCAGCGGGATAGCCGGGTCTGGATTGTCGTAATTGATGGTCGGCGGCAGCGTCCCCGTCTGGATCGTGAGCAGCGAGAACACAGCTTCAATCGCACCGGCGGCGGTCAGCGTATGGCCGATCATCGACTTGTTGGACGAAACAGGGATGGATTCGATGCGTTCGCCGAATACCGTCGAAAGGGCCAGATATTCCATCTTGTCGTTTTCCGGCGTCGAGGTGCCGTGGGCGTTGATGTAGGAAATCTGGTCTTCGGTCAGGCCAGCATCAGCCAGTGCCGCGCGCACGGTGCCAATGGCAGGTGAGGCGTCCGGCTTGGAACGGGTGCGGTGGAAGTCGTCGGCCTTTTCGCCACAACCAGCCAGAATGCCGAGAACCTTCGCACCACGGGCGACCGCGCTTTCGAGCGATTCCATAACGAGCGCGCCGGAACCTTCGGCCATGGCAAAGCCGTCGCGATCCTTGGAGAAGGGCTTTGAGGCCTTTTCCGGCTTTTCATTCTGGGTGGACAATGCGGAAAGCAGCGAGAAGCGGATGAGCGCTTCCGCCGAAACAGAACCATCGGTGCCAATCGCCAGAACATGGTCGCTTTCGCCGCGACGGATCGCTTCAACGCCAAGCTGGATCGCTGTTGCACCCGAGGCGCACGCGGTGGAAAGCGTGATCGGCAGACCACGCGTGCCAAAGACTTCCGAAAGACGTTCGGCGATATAGCCGAACTGCGTCGTGTTGAAGAGTGCCTCGTGACGTGCACGACGGCAGGCTTCAAGCAGAAGCTGATAGCTTGCAGGACCTTCGTTCTTCACGCTGGCATCAAGCGCAAAGCGGCTTTTCCAGTCGAGTTCGACCGGCGGAGCGGCCAGAAAGAGCGGACCCCCGAAATTGGTTGTCGAAAGGCCGGACTGTGCAAGCGCCTCTTCACCGGCCAGACGTGCCAGCTTTTCCGACAGTGCCGACGCGCCGACTTCGCTTTCAGGAAGGAAATCGACCGTGCCCGCAAAACGCGTGTTCAGATTTTCCAACGGAAAACGGGTAATGCTGTGAATGCCCGAAACACCGCCGGTCAGCGCGGCCCAGTTATCTTCCTTGCCCTGTCCGAGCGAGGAAACAACGCCAGCGCCCGTGATGGCGACGATGGGGCGGCCCAGATGGTCTTTATATTTGGTCATCTTATGCTCTTACCAGCTTTGCGGCACCTTCGGCGCGCGTTGCTCCGACAGTGGTGACGACGGCTTCGCTGATTTTTCCATCAGCTGCCTTTTCCGACGCGTTCAACGGCGCAAAAGCCTCACCTTTCCAAACGGAAATGGCGGCCAGCGCCAGCGCCAGCGGGAATTGTGCTTCGCGCAAATGTCCGGTCAGGCCGGATATGCCGCGATAGGCTGCGGAAAAGCCGTCGAGTACGGATTTTTCGGCTTTGGTCGCGTCATGAGCGCCGGACGCGCCGGAAACGACATAAGCAGGCTCTTTGCCGCCATTGGCTTCGAGAACGAGGTCGCGAACGGTCTTTGCAAGATCGTCGCTTTCGCGGCGGATTTGCGTGGCAGCGATTCCCGCTACTTCCGCATAGGCGCGTGCGCCGCGCTTTGCCGCATGTTCGGCGTTTTCGAGGACGAGGAACACGCCGCCGGAACCTGAAATCATGCCGCCGCCAGCCGAGCCGTCACGCTCCCAGAGCGGAGCCCAGCCGTCATGCTTGAGCAATCCGCCCAATTCGTGACCGAGAATCATGTCGAAATGTTCGGCATTGTAGGAGCCGCCCACCAGAGCATGGGTGCTTTGTCCGGTGCGGATGCGGGCTGCCGCGGTTTCGATGGCTGAAATGCCGGAGCCTTCTTCACCCATGAAGGTGCGCGAAGAACCCGTCACCTTGTGCACGATGGAGATATTGCCAGCGAGCAGGTTGGAAAGCTGCGCCAGAAACAGGGTCGGACGCAGTTCGGTCGAGAGTTTCTCGTTCAGCATCACACCGCGATTATTGCTGGTGCGGCCTTCCTCAAGAATCTGCATATCGACGGTAATATCGCGTTCGCCGCCACCCGCGCCCACAACCATATCCATGGTCGCGCAGAGCGCTTCATCATCCTTCATGCCCGCATCTTGCAGCGCGAGACCTGCGGCATAGGTGCCGAGGCGCTGCCAGGTTTCCATCTGGCGCTGGTCGCCACGCTTTGGAATTTGCAGGCTCCAATCGACTTCGCCGAGTGGATGGACGGTGTAGGGAGCAAAGGCTTCTTTTTCGAGGCGCGGTTCGCTGCCTGCTGTCGAAAAAGCGTTCCAATGCACTTCAGCGCCTTCGCCGAGTGATGAAATGATGCCGATGCCGGTGATGACGACTTTATTGTTCTGCATGGGTCCGGTTCTGCCGTGATGAGGCCAAGGTCTATCCGAGAACTATCTTGCGCTCCAGAAACGGAATCAGGGCGAACATTGCTGTCCACCCTTCAATACCGTCAATTTTTCAGCGAGCTCAGGCCTTCTTGGCCGCAACCAGCTCGTCGATCTTGGCGCAGAGGTTCTTCAGCACGAAGTATTCTTCGGTCGGAACCTTGCCTTCGTTCACTTCCTGCGTCCACTGCTCAAGCGGAATCTTGATGCCGAAAGCCTTGTCGATAGCGAAGACGATGTCGAGGAAGTCGAGGCTGTCGATGCCCAGATCGTCGATGGTGTGGCTTTCCGGCGTGATGGTGTCACGATCGATTTCACTGGTTTCGGCGATGATGTCGGCGACTTTGTCAAAAGTAGAGGACAAGTTTCGATTCCTTTATTCCTGATGATGCCGCGAATTATAGGCATCTGATTTTTTCGTCGCATTTCGCAGCCAGCAAAAGTGCCGGGCACATTTGCTGGAAATGCTCTGTATGCGCGTGTCTAGCGTTTTTCCGGTCACGAGGAAAGTCATATTACTTTCAAGATCACCGGGCATTCGATGCGCATATAAGATACGAGACAAGCGAAGCGCAACATAAAGGCAATCTCAATTTTTTGAAATCACTTCATATGGCTCGTTTTGGTGGCTTTTTTAGCGCTTGACGAAATAGATCACCCCAATGAGCGACAGCGCTATCATGGCGCAGGCAAGCGCCGTTTCCAGCGGGCCGTCCTGTATGATGATAGCAACGAGACCCGATATGATGCTGGCCAGCGTGCCAAGCAATCCCGGCTGTTGCAACGTGGTGGTTATGGACGCGCTCTGCTGTTCAGCCTCCGGGGCCCCCTTATATGCCGGTTCATAGGAGTGCGGGAACGAAATACCTGCCGAATGAGCGGCGTCGATATCGTTGATTGGCTTTTCCGCCAGCGCCAGCGCGCGTGTTCGCACGCGTTCGACACGAGCCTGCCAGCCTTTGCCAAAGGTCGCGGCGGCGGCCAGTCCTCTGAGCCAGGCTGCACGTTCATCGGAAAGTCTGTCGATCAGGTCTTGCGGGGAGCGGGCGGAAAGTGCGGCAAATGTTGCTGGCCCGAGAAACCCGTCCTGAAGAACGCCAAGTATTTGCTGCAACATCTTGATCGCATGACCGGGGCCTGAATTGACCGCGAAGTCCAGCATGGCATAGTCAACGCCTGAGGGAAGACTGTCGCCATCGATCTTGTCCCAATACTGCTTTTTGTAGATTTCCGTTGCAGCGTCTTTCGTAAGATTTTTGACGTCTTGAGCAGACTCGGAATGACCTGTCCATTTCGAAAGAGTGCCGATAGTAATACCCATATTGGTTGCGCCGCCCGGATCAGCCGGATTGTCGACGTAGCCGCCTTCTTCCTGAAATATATAGGGCATAATCGTCGAGAAGTTTGAACGCATATCAATACCTTTATTAATTTATATTAGAAATATAAAGTAAGTATGGGCGCTGTATACTGTACGCTATCACAGAAATAGATGTAAAAAATATCGGAGGAATCGATTGCGATCAAGCAGCAACCCTCTTGCTTAAGAGCGTGCGATGCGGCTTGATGCGGTTCCCATAAATCATACTTTTACAGGCGGCAGACGTGACATCGGAAATTTTCGGACATGCTCCAGACGGGCAGGCGGTTCACCGGCTGACCATCTCCAACGGGCCGCTCACGGCCAAGATCATCACCTGGGGCGCGGCCATTCAGGATCTGCGTCTTGACGGGCATGATGCGCCGCTGGTGATCGGTTACCAGAATTTTGATGATTATCCGGCCCATTCGCCGCATCTGGGCGCGATTGCGGGTCGCTCGGCCAATCGTATTCGCGATGCGCGCTTTGTGCTGGACGGAAAGACTTATGAGGTGGAGCCAAACTATCTCGGCCGCCATAATCTCCATGGTGGCAGCAAGGGCCTCGGCAATCGCGTCTGGAAAGTCACCGGCAGCGGTGCCGATTATGTCACGCTTGCAACCGTTGCCGAAGATGGCGAAATGGGTTTTCCCGGCAATCTCAAAATCAGCTGCACCTATATGCTGAATGGCAATGGCGCCTTGATCGTGCGGCTGGAAGCCGTGACCGACAAGCCGACGATCTGCAATCTTCTGCACCACAGCTATTTCAATCTGGACGACGGCGGCGAAAGCGACATCCTCGACCATCAGCTGAAGATTGTGGCCGACGCTTATATGCCGGTGGATGAAGCGCTGATTCCAGACGGGCGCGTTCTGCCGGTCAAGGACACGGCATATGATTTCCGCGATTATCGCCCGATCCGCCATGCTGAAAACGGCAAACAGGTCGAGTATGACAGCAATTTTTGTCTTTCGGCGGCGCGTGTGCCGTTGCGGCTCTGCGCTTCTGTCAAGGCCGCGAAGTCCGGTGTGCGTATGGATGTGCTGACGACAGAACCGGGCGTCCAGTTCTATGCCGGCAATACGATGGCCAATGATTGCATCGGCCTGACGGGTAAGCCCTACGGGAAACATGCGGGCTTCTGCCTCGAGCCGCAAATTTGGCCCGGCTCGCTCGAATATCCCTATTTCCCGCAGGCCATTCTGCACCCGGGCGAAATCTACGCTCAGGAGAGCCGTTTCGCCTTCACCCGGGACTAATGGATGCTATCCGGCATAAGCGGCGCGCGCTGTTTCCATGGGCGTGAGCGCGCCGCGCGTTTCCACCACCCGGGCCGCGACGGCATGGGCCTTCTGCGCGGCTTCGACGGGTGAAAGCCGTTCCATGCGCGCGACAAGATAGGCACCGTTGAAGCTGTCGCCAGCGCCGGTCGTGTCCACGGCATTGGCGAAAACGGCAGGAACCAGTGTCTGTTCGCCACCCGCTGCAACCAGGGCGGGTTCGGTGCCGTCCTTGACGACAACTTCCTTCACGCCAAGGCTGATGAGGCGCTCGGCGCAGGCCTCGGCATTGGTGTCGCCGAAAAGCGCCTGTTCATCCGGGAAGGTCGGCAGAGCGATATCGGCAAGGCGCATCGCTTCTCTGATGATCTCCTGCGCTGCCTTGCGATCCGGCCAGAGTTGATGACGGAAATTCGGATCGAAAGCGATCCGCGATCCGGCAGCGCGGCATTGCCGCAGCACGTCGAAAAAGGTTTCGCGATGTTCCGGCAGGACGATGGCGATCGAAATACCGGAAAAATAGATGATGTCGCGCCCGGAAAGGCTTTGCTCTAGCGCGGCTCTGTCGCTGGCCAGACGGCGCGCAGCGGCATCGCTGCGCCAATAGGTGAAGGACCGTTCCGCACCGCTCAGCGTGATCGCATAAAGGCCCGGATGCACACCGGCAATCACCGGGCTATGGGCAATGCCGATGCCGTTGGACGAAAAGAAAACGCGCTGTTTCTGCGAGAAATTGTCTTCGCCGAATGCGCTCACATAGTCGACCGGAAACGCTCTGTCTGTCAGCGCGCGAACATACCATGCGGTGTTCAGCGTATCGCCAGCAAAACCCATGCGCCACTGGTCGCCTTCGCCGCCCGAAAGTTCAATCATGCACTCACCGATAGACGCGAAACCGCTCATCTTTTTCTCCTCAAATCGATTACAGACGCCTATACCAATTTTCTGTGATGTAAAATCGCTTTGTCAGTTGTCTTCCATCATTGTCATACAGGCTTTATCGACTTGCCACATTCGTTGTGTAACGATCCCGCGCCGTGCTGGGGTGAGACACCGTTACAGACCAAGGATTTGAAATGCGTTATGCAATCTATTTCACGCCGCCTTCCAGCGATGCGCTTTTGAAGGTTGCGGCCAATTGGCTGGGGCGCAACGCCTTTAGCGGAGAGCCTGTCAAGCTGCCGGCGATTCGCTCCCTTGGCACGGAAGAGATCGCATCGCTGACTGAAGAGCCGCGTCGTTACGGTTTCCACGCCACGATGAAAGCGCCGTTTCGCCTGAACGACAATCAGACGGAAAGCGAACTCCTGTCCGCATTGATGCATTTTGCCTCGTCGGTCGAGCCGGTCGTCATTCCACGCCTGAAGCTTCAGGCCATCGGGCCGTTCTTCGCGCTGGTGCCGCATGAACCTGTCACAGCATTGAACCAACTCGCCAATGATGTTGTCGTCGCGCTGGACCGCTTCCGCGCGCCGCTCAACGAAGCTGAAATTGCCAAGCGCCGCCCTGAACGCCTGAGCGAAGCGCAGCGTCACAATCTGGAGCGCTGGGGCTATCCATACGTTTTTGAAGAGTTCCGTTTCCATATGACGCTCACGGGTCCTGTCGCGGAAGGTGACCGCGCCAGGATCGAGCGCAGGCTGGAAGAATTCTTTGCGCCATTGCTGAACGACCCGGTCGAGGTTGCGAATCTCGCTCTGTTTGTGGAACCTGAGAAGGGCGCGCCCTTCGAGATCCATTCGCTGCATCCGCTGACAGGCGGAACCACGAAGACGCGCACCCAGCGGGCAGTGGGGAGGCCGTAAGCGATGACCAATGAAACTATCCTGCGCAACGCGCGTATCGTTCTCGCAGACGATGTTATCGACGGATCAATCAAGCTCGTCGACGGTAAAATCGCAGACATTGCCAGCGGTCCGTCAGCGGTCGGCGAGGATATGGAAGGCGACTTCCTGACGCCGGGGCTGATCGAATTGCACACCGATCATCTGGAAGGGCATTATGCACCGCGCCCGAAAGTGCGCTGGAACCCGATTGCCGCCGTGCAGGCGCATGATGCGCAGATTGCTGCTTCCGGCATCACCACCGTATTCGACGCCTTGCGCATAGGTCTGGATGATGATGCGCCAACCGGCATCGATGATATGCTCAAGCTTTCCACGGCAATAGCGGAAGGTCGTGCGGCGGGACGGCTGCGTGCCGACCATTTCCTGCACATGCGTTGCGAAGTTTCCGCGCCGGATTGTCTTTCGGCCTTTGAACGCTTCGGCAGTCATCCGTTGATCAGGCTGGTCTCGCTGATGGATCACGCGCCCGGACAGCGCCAATTCACCAATCTTGACGCCTACAAGGCCTACTTCCTGGGCAAGAACAAGCTGTCGGAAGAAGAGTTTCGGATTTACTGCGAGCGCCGCATCGGCCAGTCGCAGCAATATTCCGCCACGACCCGCAAGGCGATTGCCGATCTGTGCCACGAGCGCGGCGTGATCCTCGCAAGTCATGACGATGCAACGTTGGATCACGTTGCCGAAGCGCGCGAACAGGGCATTCGCGTGGCCGAGTTTCCGACCACTCATGCCGCGGCCAGAGCGTCGAAAGAATCTGGCATGTCGGTGCTGATGGGCGCACCGAATGTGGTTCGCGGTGGCTCGCATTCGGGCAACGTGTCCGCACGCGAGCTGGTTGAAGCCGGGCATCTCGACATCATCTCGTCGGATTATATTCCGGCCAGCATGATGCAGTCGGCATTCTTTCTGGCCGATGTGCTTGATGGAATTTCACTTCCGCAGGCTATTCGTCTGGTTTCGAAGAATCCCGCGCAGGCTGTGGGTCTCGATGATCGCGGCGAAATTGCCGAAGGCAAGCGCGCCGATCTGGTACGCCTTCAGGTGGCCGACCATGTGCCGATTATCAAGACTGTTTGGCGCGAGGGGAAACGTGTTATCTGATCCTGCCGGATGTAATCTTTACCCAACCGGCATCGGCTCTGCTGCGGCAAGGCTAAGCTTGCCGTCATCGGCCACGTTCAACTCGAACTCGCGATAGCTGTTTATGCTGCGATGCGAGGTCTGCGGTGAATGGGGATGCGTTGCCGTGACGACCACCACGCAAGCGCCAGCCGATTCGCCTGCGACGATGCCAGCCGGAGCGTCTTCGAACACCAGACAGCGATGTGGATCGAAACCAAGCTTCTTTGCGCCGAGCTGGAAGCATTCGGGGCTCGGCTTGCCGCGCTCGACATCTTCTGCCGAAACAATGGTTTTCGGCAGCGGCAGTCCGGCTGCCTTGATGCGGCGTCGGGCCAGCTCAAGCGGGGCGGATGTGACAATCGCCCAGCGATCTTCCGGTAGGGCCTTCAGAAAATCGCAGACACCGTCGATCGGAACGATACCATCCAGATCGGCCATTTCAGCTTCCAGCAGGATCGCCGCTTCCTGATCGGGGTCAAGGCCGAGATCAAGGCGGCGAACGGTATCGACTGCGCGTACGCCATGAATGGTCGGCAGAAATGTAACCGGATCGATCCCATGACGCTTGGCCCATTCTCCCCAGACGCGTTCGGTCGCGGCGATGGAACTCAGGATCGTGCCGTCCATGTCAAACAGGAAGGCATCGAAGGTTTTGCCGAAGGGAGAAAGGGAGGTCACGCCGGATTTCCTTGAATGAATGAGAAAAGAATCGGAAGAAATGCTTTAGTACGCGATCATAATGCGCAAATGCGACCAAAGTCACAGTCTTTGGCATATAACGGCGCTGGTTGGCGTTGAACGCGATAAACTCCTATATAGGTGCAAAGCGAAACCCAACCCGCAAAACTTGAACATTTTGCGCAAGTGTGGCTTTTTGCGCCGTTCGAGTGCCAGATTGGGACCTCATTACCTGCAATCGAGCCGATTGTTCTGAAATGCTCCATGAATCGCCTTCTCAGGATTTATGCCTAAATGACTGATGTACCGTCGAAAAATCGCAACTATCCGGACTATCGCTTCGCCGTTGCGCCGATGATCGATTGGTCTGACAGACATTGCAGGTATCTTCACCGGCTCTTTTCGAAGCGCGCTTTGCTTTATACGGAAATGGTTGTGGCGGATGCGGCGATCCATGGTCCGCGCGATCGTCTGCTCGGTTTTGATGCGGCAGAACATCCAATCGCCTTGCAGCTCGGTGGGTCCGATCCGGTGAAGCTTGCAGAAGCGGCAAAGATCGGGATCGGCTTTGGATATGACGAGATCAACCTCAATGTCGGCTGCCCATCGGATCGCGTCCAGTCGGGCACGTTCGGCGCTTGCCTGATGCAGACGCCCGAAGTCGTGGCGCGCTGTGTCGAAGCGATGAAGGCGGCTGTTTCCGTGCCGGTCACGGTCAAGTGTCGTATCGGCGTCGATGATCAGGACCCGGAAGTGGCGCTCGATGCGCTGGTCGATCTGGCGCTTGCCGCAGGCGCCGACGCCTTGTGGGTGCATGCACGCAAGGCGTGGCTGAAAGGGCTGTCACCGAAGGAAAACCGCGAAATTCCGCCGCTGGATTATGATCGTGTCTATCGCCTGCAGCAGCGTCTTGGCGATGTTTTCGTCGGTATCAACGGCGGTATTACCACGCTTGATGAAGCCAAAACGCATCTGGAACAGATGGATGGTGTGATGCTCGGACGCGCTGCCTATCACAATCCCGCTTTGTTGGCTGAAGTGGATGCCCGTCTGTTTGGCGATGAACCTGTCGCGGTTGAAATGGCGGATATTATCGAAGCCATGTGCGACTATACCGACCGGCATATCGCATCAGGTGGCAGGCTTTCCCATGTCAGTCGCCATATGGTGGGCCTGTTCAGCGGCCTGCCGGGCGCGCGCCGCTGGCGTCAGATGTTGTCCACCGACGCGACGAAGCCGGGTGCTACCAGCGCTGTGCTGCGTGAAGCCTATGCTGCTGTAACCGAAGCCAGTGCCGAAGCGGCTTAATCAATCAGGATCAGCTGGTCGCCACGCACCGTGAAACCGCCAAGCGTTTGCAGGAAATTCATACCAAGCAGACTGCCAGTCATGAGGCCTTCCTTGGTGACCATGGCGCGAATATTTTGGCGTTCGATGTCGCCGATTTGCAAATTCGCGATAGTGATGCTGGCGGCGGAAGCGGTGCCATTGGCTGTCATCACTGGCACATTATAGTTGAGCGACGCGGTATCCAGACCCGCGCGCTCCGCGTCTTGCTGTGAGAGCACGACGGAAGATGCGCCCGTATCGACCAGAAAATGCACGCGCGCGCCGTTGACGCGACCATTCACTTCGAAATGGCCATTGGCGGCTTTGGCGAGTGTGACGGTCAGCGACCCTTCGGCGTTTCGTCCGGAAATCGGGCTGCCGGGAATAAGGCCTGCGGTAATTCGGCTGGCAGCATCCTGAAGGTCGTAGCGGTACTGATAGCCTGCAACGAGACCGAGAATAATCACCGCCCAGACCGCCATATTACGTGCGAAATCCGAAAGCTTGATGCCGGAGCCGAGCAGACCGGCGGCGAGAACCACGCCCCATATGCCAAGATAGGCTGCGCGGGCGAAGACATCATTGTCGAGCCCCATCGTGGTGCCGCTGTCATTATTGGACATCAGCAGCAGAGCGACAATTGCGACAGCGGCAATAACGAGCCAGAAGAAACGCCCCATCAGCCTACTTTCTTTTCAATGAGAATTTCATGCCGGTCGGGCAGAAGCGATAGCACCGTGATCTGCTCTTCGGCGCTCATCCGGGACCAGCGCGTGATTTCATCAAGCGTGCGCGCGCAACCGAGACAAAAGCCGGTTTCTGCGTCCATCGTGCATATCAATATGCAGGGTGATTTGATTGTCGCCGTGTTCATGCGTGAAATGTGGTTGCATTACAGGGCCATGACAAGCCCGATCAACACCGCAAGCGACGCGATTTGTTGCGCAGCGCCCAAAGTATCGCCCGTCTGCCCGCCGATTTTCGACATGCACAGCCGGGCGAAACCGACAAGCAGCAGCGTCACAAGAACAAGCGCATTGATGACGGACGGGACGCCGCCTGAAGGGATCAGCCCCGCCGCCAGAATAACGAAACCCAGCGCCGCGCCGCAAACGACCGTTTCCCAACTTGGCGCACCAACGCTGTCCGCAAGCCCGCCGGGGCGGGCGGAGGGCAGGCTATGCCAGAAGGCGAGCATGGCCGAACGGCTCGCCGCTTCGCAGGCGATGAGAGCAAGCAATGCATAGCCGGGGCCTGCGCGCTCTATAATAGCGGCCAGAAGCGAAGCCTTGATGCCCACCCACGTGATGAGCGTGAGGGCGGCAAACGTGCCGATGCGCGAATCCTTCATGATATCGAGCCGACGGTTCGGCGTTGCGCCGCCGAAGAAGCCATCGGCGGTATCGCCAAGCCCGTCTTCGTGCAGCGCGCCGGTCATGGCTGCCAGCGTGCCAACGGCAATAAATCCGCAGGCGAGGGCCGGCAGATGCAGTGAATTGGCGACCATCAGCGCGATGCCTGCAAGCAAGCCCAGCACAGCACCGGCAAGCGGGAAGGCGCGTGCATTGCGCAATAGCGAATCGTCCGTGTTTTCAAACCAGCTTCGCGGAAGCGGCAGACGGCTCAGAAAGCCGAGCGACCGGATTGTATCGCCTATGAAACCATTTTTCTGCAAACGACTGCTCCGCAACACTTTATCGCCCAAAGAAGGGTTCGGGGCTCGCGATATTTCGCCTCAAGGGCCATTGGCTCGAAGAGGTGATTTGAAAAATTGTGTCAGTGCTTATAGGACGTGCCAAACAGATTTGCATCTCCCATGATCGATTGGACTGAACGATATGAGCGCCAGTGGCCTTCCTTTTGACGATTTTCGTGAACTGATCCGCAATCTGCCCGGTCCCGATCTGGGTGCGGAAAGGGCCGTGCGCGAGCGCGAGGTAACTCTGACCAAGCCTGCCGGTTCGCTGGGGCGTCTTGAAGACATCGCAGCCTGGCTCGCCGCATGGACCGGAAAGCGCACGCCGCAGATCAACCGCCCGCTGGTCGCGGTGTTTGCTGGCAATCACGGTGTCACGGCAAAGAACATTACGCCATTTCCGTCGAGCGTCACGGCGCAGATGGTTGAGAATTTTGCGGCAGGTGGTGCGGCTATCAACCAGATCTGCATTGCCAATGATCTGGGCCTGAAGGTTTTCGATCTGGCGCTGGAGCATCCGACGGCAGACATCACCGAAGAACCGGCCATGGATGAGCGCACCTGCGCGGCGACCATGGCTTTCGGCATGGAGGCGATTGCCGGCGGCACCGATCTTCTCTGCATCGGTGAAATGGGTATCGGCAACACGACCATTGCGGCGGCTATCGCGCTCGCTTTGTTTGGTGGCACGGCGGAAGACTGGGTGGGGCCGGGCACAGGTTCTACGGGCGATCTGTTGCAGCGCAAACTTGCAGCCGTTCGTCAGGCGGTTGCGTTGCATCAGGCGCATCTGAAAGATCCGCTTGAAGTGCTGCGCCGCCTCGGCGGGCGTGAAATTGCAGCCATGGCAGGCGCCATTCTGGCCGCTCGCATGGAAAAAATCCCGGTCATCATTGACGGTTTCGTCGCCTCTTCGGCTGCTGCGATACTCTATGCGGCAAATCCAGAAGCAATTGATCACTGCCTGTTCGGCCACGTGTCGGCTGAGCCGGGGCATCGTCTGCTGCTGGCAAAGCTTGGCAAGGAGCCGCTTCTCGATCTCGGCATGCGTTTGGGAGAGGGAACGGGCGCCGCACTCGCGGCCAGCATCGTCAAGGCGGCTGCACAATGCCATAGCGGCATGGCAACCTTCGAGCAGGCCGGTGTAGCCTCCGCGAAGCACTAACAACAACAAAAAGCCCGGCACTGCCGGGCTTTTCATTTTCATTTCAAAGACTGGAAGGTCAATTATTTTCCTTATCCAGCACCATGTAGTCGAGCGGCAGCTCGGTCGTGTACTTGATCTGCTCCATCGCGAAGGATGACGACACGTCGCGAATTTCGATCTTGCTGATGAGGCGCTTGTAGAAGGCGTCATAGGCCGCAATATCTGGCACAGCGACACGCAGGAGATAATCGACATCGCCGCTCATGCGGTAGAATTCGATAACCTCGGGGAACTCCTGCACCACTTCCGAGAAGCGCTTCAGCCATTCATGGCTGTGCGAGCTGGTGCGCACCGATACGAACACCGTCACACGCGCATTGACGCGGATCGGGTCGAGGATCGCCACACGGCGCTTGATGACACCATCTTCTTCAAGCTTCTGGATACGACGCCAGCAAGGCGTGGTGGAAAGGCCAACCTTCTTGGCAACGTCTGCCACTGCCAATGTTGCGTCTTCCTGCAATAAGCGCAGTATTTTTCTGTCGAGCCTGTCCATGCGTTTCCGTTCCCGGTTTTAGAAATCGTTTCCCGAACTTTACGAGTGTGCGAAACGTCATACCTTATGATGTGCTATCGGCAGAAGTTACAGGAAAAATATTCTTATGAGAACCAATCCAGTAAAATTTATTTATCGTCGCAAATGAGGCTTCGCACTTTTGCCTGAACAATAGGCACAACCTCTTCATCGAACCATGGATTGCGTTTCAGCCAGCCGCTGTTTCGCCAGGAAGGATGAGGCAGCGGAAGCACGATCCGTCCTGCCTTGTTGGGCGTTTCAATGAAATGACGCCAGTTTTTCACTGTTTCGGTCAGGTTGCGTCCGCGATAGTCGGGCAAGTGGTAGGCCAGCGCATATTGCCCCACCACCAGAACGAACTCCAATTGCGGCATGGAAGCAAAGACCCGGTCATGCCAAGTCATGCGGCATTCGCGGCGCGGGGGCAGGTCGCCGCCATGCTTGTCATAGCCGGGAAAGCAGAAGCCCATGGGCACGATGGCAAACCGGGCCGGATCATAAAACTCCTCACGGGTCGTTCCAAGCCATTGCCGCAGGCGGTCGCCGGAAGGATCGTTAAAGGGCAGGGACGTATTGTGCACGCGGATACCCGGTGCCTGACCGCAGATCGCGACACGTGCCGTATTGGAGACAATACAGACAGGATTGGGCTCATGTGGCAGCGGTGGCTGAAACAGCGGCTCATCGCGGCAGATGCGGCAGGCTTTGATCGATTGGCTGAGCGTGATCAGGTCTTCCACGAAGCTTCGCTCCGGATTTCGGGATGTCGTCATTGGAAACGGTCGATGAAGGCGGCGATACGCTCCTTAATATAGCGAACGAAAGCGTCGATACTATTGCGGTCCAGCGATGAGGTCTTGCTCCCCGTCTGCGCATCCTTATCCTCGCGCGGATTTTCCTTCCGCCATGACGAGGGCTTCTCGAAACGCCCTGCCCACATGCCGCGGTTGTTGCGGCGGGCGTCTGCTTCCTCGCGGTCATAATCGCCATAGGCAAGCGCCCAACCCTGCTGCACCATCCAGCCATTGAGGTCGGTTTCTCCGAGATAACAACGCGCCAGGTCGCGGCCATAACGGTCAAAGCCCTCGGTCTCGCAGCGAATCGGTGCCCTTCCGATTCTTGCCCGCAAGAAATTGCGAGCTTCCTTGCCGCAATCGTAACTATTGCCGTTTCGCTCGCAGCTCTGTGCCATCTCCGGTGCGTCGATACCCTTCAGGCGAATATGCACCTTGTTTATGATTACCGTATCCCCATCTATGACATAGACCGAGCCATCGCGCGTTTCGGTCGGGCGCTTTTCATTCGGCAAGTATGAAATGCCGATAACGATAGCTGAAAAGAACAATAAAGTCAGTATGATGCTGCGAAGACCTCCCATTCCGCTTTTGCGGGTGCCGGAGTTGTTTCGCCTGTTGGGGCGCCGATAGGGGCGTCTGTAATTGCGCATGGGATCCGGTTGGTTCCAATCGTCGGTGTCATAGGCGTTCTATTTTATGCGGCCCTCAGACGGAAACAATCGTCAGCGTTCTGTTCTATGGGGAGCATATTCAAAGGGATCAACAACAATCGGTTTGTTGTCAAACGGCAACAGTCTTTACCGTTACTTTAGGTTAGAAAGAACTACGGTCATTTTTGCCTATTTCCCGCCACAAAGGGACATCATCCGTCAAGGAAAGGCAAAAGCCGTCAAACAATCTGGAGCGAAGGCTCCCGCAGGATTAGGCAGGAATGAGCAAGAGCGCGTTGTTGCAGAGCACACCGATTGCAAGCAAGGGAAACCTTGCCGCCGCCGCTCCGATTCCTTCCAATGATGGTAAGGCTTTTTTCGGCCAAGATCGGGTCTCAGTCTTGACGAAAAGCGTGGCTATTCTGCCTGTAATGAAATCTTTCTCCACGATTTGTGCCAACTATTGTGAAAGACCGGCGTTGTGATGCGTAGTCGTAGTTTTTCATATCCTGTTATCGCCATGGCTGTTGGTTTGGCCATCGCCTGCAACAGTGCCTTTGCTTTTGATCTGAACGACGATTCTGAAAAGTCGCGCAGCCCGTTTGAACTCTTCAAGTTCGGCTTCTCCGCCTATAAGAACGGCCACAAGGACGAGGCGATCAAGGCGCTGCGTTATGCCGCCGAGCGTGGTCATCAGGGTGCAAAGTGGAAACTGGCGCGCATGTATGCCGATGGCGACGGCGTGGCGGAAAATGACTACGAAGCCTACAAGATTTTCGAAAAGATCGTGCGTGAGGGTTCCGAACCGGGTTCCGAGAACGATTCCTATGTCGCTGACGCGCTGGTCGCGCTGGCTGGCTATGTGAAACGCGGCATTCCGGGTTCGCCGGTACGCGCCAATCTTGGTGTCGCCCGCGATCTTTACGTGCAAGCTGCATCGAATTTCGGTGACTCTGCCGCCCAGTTTGAACTTGGCAAGATGCTTCTGTCCGGTGAGGGCGGAGAGCGCAATTCGGTTCAGGCTGCGCGCTGGTTCCAGCTGGCTGCGAATAAAGGCAATGTCAGCGCTCAGGCCATGCTTGGAAACATGTTGTTTCAGGCAGGCAAGACCGTGCGCGGGCTGGCTTTCATGACGGCTGCCTCTGAGCGTTGCGCCGCCGAGGATTGCACCTGGATCCGCGAAATGCAGGAACAGGCTTTCTCAATTGTCGGTGAAGCTGATCGCCGGAATGCTGTGGCTCTTGCGAGCGATATGACGACCAAGGGGTCTTTCTAAGCTTTTCCGTTTTTAAACCGACAGCGTGACTGTTACCGGCACGTGGTCGGATGGCTTTTCCCAGCCGCGAACGTGTTTTTCAATATCGGTCGATACGAAACGATTGGCCGCTTCCGGCGAGAGCATTAGATGATCGATGCGAATGCCGTTGTTTTTCTGCCAGGCACCGGCCTGATAATCCCAGAATGAATAGATGCCGTCATCGTCGGTCGCCGCTCGAATAGCGTCGGTAAAACCGAGATTTTCGAGCTTGCGAAACGCCTGCCGTGATTGCGGCTGAAACAGCGCGTCGCCAAGCCATGCCTGCGGGTTTTTCGCGTCTTGCGGCTCGGGGATGACATTATAGTCGCCAGCCAGCACAAGCGGTTCCTCAAGCGCCAGACGATCCTTTGCCCAGGCTTCCAGACGCCGCATCCACGAAAGCTTGTAGGGAAATTTCTCGGTATCGATTGGATTGCCGTTCGGCAGGTAGAGTGAGACGACGCGGATGACACCTTTATCGGTGGAATACACACCTTCGATGAAACGCGCCTGTTCGTCGCTGTCATCACCGGGCAGGCCGCGATTGACCTGATCGGGTGACTTCTTGGAGAGAAGTGCGACTCCGTTGAAGCCTTTCTGGCCATGGGTCTCGACGTGATAGCCAAGCGCCTCAAGCTCAAGGCGGGGGAACTGCTCGTCCACCGACTTGATTTCCTGCAGGCAGGCAATATCGGGCGAAGACTCCTTCAACCAATGCTGAAGGTTCTCGATGCGGGCCTTGACGCCGTTGATGTTCCACGTAGCAATCTTCATGGCTCAATGATTAGGCGCTTGAAAGGGTGAGGGCAAGCACGGCGCAGACCTCATCACAGAAATTGCAGCCAAGTGCATATTTCGATGCCGGTTGTATTTGTATTGTCGCCATCGCGTTCCTATCTCGGACTCAATGGAGCCAGACAGGAGATGACGATGTTCGACGCCAAGAAACTTCTCGACCAGTTTTTGGGATCGCAAATACCAGGCATGTCGGGGAGCGTGAAGGACAGAGCCGGGCAGGTGGGTGATCTGGCCAAGAAGAACCCGCTTGCGACCGGCGCTATCGCCGCGGCGGTTCTTGGCACCAAGACGGGCCGCAAGCTGGCAGGCAATGTCGCCACTGTTGGCGGGATCGCGGCCATTGCCGGCCTGGGCTATCTGGCCTATAAGAACTACAAGTCCGGTCAATCGCCGCAAACGGCGGAACAGCCGGTGGCAAAGGAGCAGGAACTGCTTCCGCCGCCGCCCGCCGATTCTCCTTTTCACCCGCATTCGCCAGCCATGAGCAACAGTTTTGCCCTGACGCTGATCCAGGCCATGATCGCCGCCGCCAAGGCAGACGGCCATATCGACGACGCGGAGCGCGCGCGCATCATGGAAAAGCTTCAGATTTCGGGGCTTGATGACGATGCGGAAGCTTTTTTCCAGAAAGAACTGGCAGAGCCCGTCGATCTCGACGCACTGGTCGCCGCCGCACAAACAGAAGAGCAGAAGGTGGAGCTTTACACCGCCTCGCGTTTGACCATCGATCCCGATAGCCGGGCAGAACGTGGCTATCTCGATATGCTGGCTGGACGTCTTGGTCTGCCCGACGCGCTGGTGGACCATATCGATGCGACGGTCGCTTCGGTGAAAGTCTGACAAAACAAAACCGGCTGCCACGAGGCAGCCGGTTTATTTTTATGCGGTGCGTTCTGGACCGTCTAAATCGCGAAGCTTGTGCCACAACCGCAAGAGGCGGTCGCATTCGGATTGCGGATCTGGAACGATTGTCCCATCAGATCGTCAACGAAATCGATTTCCGAGCCGTCCATATAAGGAACCGAGATCGAATCGATCAGCACCTTCGCGCCGAGCTTTTCGATGACGATGTCGTCGTCGGTCTGTTCGTCGACGAGGTCGTATTTGTAGGAAAAACCGGAGCAGCCGCCACCCTCGACAGAAACGCGCAGCGCGGTCTTGTCCGGTTCGGAATTGAGAATTTTAGCGATCCGCTTTGCGGCGGAATCGGAAACGGTAATGCCTGTCATCGGTCTCATCCGTTTGCAGTTGCTGGGCTGGAGCGTGATTTTCCCCTGCTGCCCATTATCGCAGACTTGCCTTCATATTCCTCTGATAGCTATGAACGCTACCGATAGAAGTCAATGTTTGGTGTAATCATATTACAGTGAAGGATGCATCGCAATGTCGCTGGAAGGAATAGGCTTTGGTTATCGCGAACGCGCGCCCTATGCCTGCGATCCGGCCTCAAGCCGTGGACGACTGGTGCTGGAACCGGAAAGCCCGACGCGCACACCGTTCCAGCGTGATCGCGACCGCATCATCCATTCCAACGCTTTCCGTCGCTTGAAGCACAAAACGCAGGTTTTTATTGCGCATGAGGGCGATCATTACCGCACGCGGCTGACGCATACGATTGAAGTGGCGCAGATTGCGCGCGCGCTGGCCCGTGCGTTGCGGCTGGATGAAGACCTCGCCGAAGCGGTCGCACTCGTACATGATTTCGGCCATACGCCCTTTGGCCATACCGGCGAGGACGCGCTCAACGAGCGCATGAAGGATTATGGCGGCTTCGATCACAATGCCCAGTCTCTGCGCATCGTCACCAAGCTTGAGCATCGTTATGCGGATTTCGACGGTCTCAACCTGTCCTGGGAGACGCTGGAAGGTCTGGTGAAGCATAATGGTCCGCTGGTCGGGCCGCATGCCGTGCATTCGGATGAGCCAGTGCCGCAGCCAATTCTGGACTTCAACGAACGCTACGATCTCGAATTGGGCCGTTTTGCCAGCCTGGAGGCACAATGCGCGGCGATTGCCGACGACATCGCCTATAATGCCCATGATATTGATGACGGCCTGCGCGCGGGCCTGCTGACGCTCGACGCGCTGGACGAAGTGCCCCTGACGAAGCGGCTGCTTGATGTGGTGCGCGGACGCTATCCCAATCTCGATGCGGTGCGCACCGGCCACGAACTGGTCCGCAGGCAGATCACCATCATGGTTGAGGATGTGATTGCCGAGGCGCAGCGTCGGCTTGCTGTCACGCAGCCGCAAAGCCTTGCCGATATTCATAACCAGTCCCGGTCGCTGGTGACGTTTTCGCCGACGATGCGTGACGAGGAAAAGGTGCTGAAGCGGTTTTTGTTCAAAAACCTCTATTTCCATGACAGCGTGGTGGTGCGTCGGCAGGCGGCGGACAAAATTGTGCAGGACCTTTTCGATGCCTGTTTTGCCGATCCGTCGATCATGCCGCCCGAGTGGCAATCGGGCTGCGAAACGCTGGATATCCCGTCGCGCGCGCGCCGTGTGGCCGACTATCTGGCGGGGATGACTGACAATTTTGCCGTGCGCGAACACCGACGATTGTTTGACCATACCCCCGATTTAGCTTAATCGGGGCCAAACGAAGTGCTGGCGAGGCTGAAAAGGCCCCTGCAACACAACTATCTAATGGAACGAGCCGACTCCGGAATACGCAAGTCACAACGCCGGACGACAGCCTGACAGGACAGACCATGAATATCTTCGCAGATTTCGACGCACGTATCAAAAAGACGTTGCAAGATATTGATCTGAAACCGAAAGATGGCGGTGAACTCGATCTTTCGCGCGTGGGTGTCGAGCCGCCGCGCGATGCGACCCATGGCGATATCGCGACCAATGCGGCCATGGTTCTTTCCAAGGCCGTGGGGCAGAACCCGCGCGAACTTGCGGTGCGTATCGCCGAAGCCTTGAAGAACGACGAGGATGTTGAAACAGTCGATGTTGCCGGTCCGGGCTTCATCAATCTGCGTCTGAAGGCCAGCTACTGGCAGCGCGAGCTTGCCGCGATGCTCAATGAAGGCACGGATTTTGGTCGGTCCAAGCTTGGCGCAGGCAATAAGGTTAATGTCGAATATGTATCGGCCAACCCGACCGGCCCGATGCATGTCGGTCATTGCCGTGGCGCCGTTGTCGGCGACGTTTTGGCCAACCTGCTGAAATTTGCGGGCTACGACGTCGTCAAGGAATATTACATCAACGATGCGGGCTCGCAGATCGACGTGCTCGCAAACTCCGTTATGTTGCGTTATCGCGAAGCGCTGGGCGAAATCATCGGTGAAATTCCAGCAGGTCTCTATCCGGGCGATTATCTCGTGCCGGTGGGGCAGGCGCTTGCCAAGGAATATGGCACCAAGCTTCTGGAAATGCCGGAGACGGAAGCACTGGCTATCGTCAAGGAAACCACGATCAATGCCATGATGGCGATGATCCGCGCCGATCTCGAAGCGTTGAACGTCCATCATGATGTGTTCTTTTCCGAACGCCAGTTGCATGCTGACCATGCGCGGGCGATTCGCAATGCAATCAACGATCTGACGTTGAAGGGCCATGTCTACAAGGGCAAGATTCCGCCCCCGAAGGGCCAGTTGCCGGAAGATTGGGAAGATCGCGAACAGACCCTGTTCCGCTCGACCGAAGTGGGTGACGATATCGATCGTCCGCTGATGAAGTCTGACGGTTCCTTCACCTATTTTGCGGCGGACGTTGCCTATTTCAAGGACAAATACGACCGCGGCTTCAACGAGATGATCTATGTGCTGGGCGCCGATCATGGCGGCTATGTGAAGCGCCTTGAAGCTGTCGCGCGTGCCGTTTCCGACGGCAAGGCAAAGCTCACGGCGCTGATCTGCCAGCTGGTGAAACTCTACCGCAACGGCGAGCCGGTGCGCATGTCGAAGCGTTCGGGCGAATTCATCACCCTGCGCGATGTCGTGGACGAAGTGGGCCGCGATCCGGTGCGTTTCATGATGCTTTACCGGAAAAACGATGCCTCGCTCGATTTCGATTTTGCGAAGGTGACGGAACAGTCCAAGGACAATCCGGTGTTCTACGTGCAGTATGCATCGGCGCGTTCGCACTCGGTTTTCCGTCAGGCTGCCGACCAGCTGGGTCTCGCTGATCTGGATCGTGTGGCGATGGCCGCCCAGTTCGACAAGCTGACCGACGAGAGCGAAATCGCACTCGTCCGCAAGCTTGCAGAATATCCGCGTTTGATCGAAGCAGCGGCGATCCATCAGGAGCCGCATCGTCTGGCTTTTTACCTGTTTGATCTTGCCAGCGCGTTCCATTCGCAATGGAATAAGGGCACAGAGAACCCGGACTTACGTTTTATTAAGGTTAACGATCCAGACTTGTCATTAGCCAGGCTAGGGCTGGTACAGGTTGTTTCCGATGTGCTGACGTCAGGTTTGACGATCATCGGGGCTGATGCTCCGACGGAAATGCGCTAGGACTGATCGACTGATCGAGGGTTCGTTAAGTCAAACGAAGCTTTCGGGTGCAGACGATTAAGTCTAACGAGAAAGGACCGGGATGAACCGAAGGTGTTGGTTTATCCCGTTCTGGTCTTTCGGTGCAGGAAACTACCGTCAACTTTTGCCCACATTGCCTCGCTAATAAGCAATGTAAGGTGACGTCTTGCGGCGTCCAGGGTTTGAGTTAGGAACACACCATGACGGACAGCAGTGCAAATCCCCGTAATTACGGCGAGCGTCCGCTGCACGAAGACGATCCGCTGATGGAACTGTCGCGAATCGTGGACTTTGGCGCGCCTCAAGGTGATCATTCCGCTTGGAACGAGCGCCGATCGCAAGATGAACTGGCGCGTGAGCGAGCGGAGCCTGGCTTCGATGCGTCGCTAGACCTTGAGCGCGAGCTTCTCGGCGACTTCGACGATTACGCACCGGCGGCCAGCCAGAGCCAGCCTGTGGAGCCCGAGTCCGAGGCCGCTCAGGAGCAGCGCTACAGCGCGCAGTATTATCGCGGTGCCGAACCGCTGGTGCATGAAGACGAACTTGCTTCGGCTCTTGAGGAAGAACTCGACCTGCATCTGGATAGCGGTGCATCCGTTCTTGCGCCTGAACTGGACGACTTCGAAGATATCGAACGGACTGAACCCGTTCAGCAGTTCGATTATGCCGATTATTCGAGCGCCCGCGATTCGTATGGCGATCCTTATGCGGCGCAGAACTCGGCCTATGATAATCGCGAATCGCTGGATAGTGCGCGTGGAAGCCATGCGACCGAAGCCGGTGCATTTGATCCGACGATTTATCAGCCGGCTATCGAGCCGCACGAAGAATCCTATTTGACCCAGACTGCGCAAAGCCGCGACTGGGAAGTACAGGCCGTTGAGCCTGCTACGCCGTCTTATGATGTCGAGCCTGCGCATCAGTCCTTGTCGCTTGAGGACGAACTGGAAAACCTGCTGTTCGGTGATGAGCCACAGCCCCAATCCGCAAATGACAGCGCTTATGGCTACCAGCCGGAGCCGGTATCCTATGCTCCGCAGACCCCAGCTTACGAGCCGGAACAGGCCGTGTCCTACGCGTCCGCGCAGGATCATGCCTATGCGGGCGAGGAAGCAGCCGAGCCTGCATTTGACGATCTCGAGCTCGACGAACTGCAACTGGATGAGCAGACCTTTGAAGAACCGCATCAGCCGGTAGCTGCCGCGCCGGTGCACGAAGCTGTCGCGCGCACGGAGCCATCCGGTTATCCCTATTACACCCGTGGCAACTTTGCTTCAGGCATTGCTGCGCAAATGCCAGTGACGGCAGCGCAGCCGGTTGGTCAGGCGGAAGCGCCTTACGCCGCCTTCCCGGGTTCGGAACAAGCTTCGAACGAAGTTGCAGCGCAAGACGACGATTTTTCGTTCGATGATGATTTCTCCTTCGACGCACCAGCTTTCTCCGCAGCGACCGCAGCGGAAGGCACCGATGACGATCTGTCCGACCTTGATGAGCTGAGCCTGACCGAAGACGATTTCGGTTTCGAGCCTTCGGGTGATTATTCCGAATCGGAACCGCTCAAGGCGACCGATGAAGAACTGCTTGGCGGTGATGATTTCTTCAACGAAGACGATCTTGATCTGGGCGGCGTTGAAAACAGCGCAGCCGCGCCTGCCTATGCGCATGCGGTGCTGTCGGACGAGGATTATCGTCCGTCCACATCGATGCCGCATTTTGCCAGCGCGCAGCAGGCTGCCAGCGCACCCGCACCGGATGTGGAAACGCTGAGCGTTGCCGAAAACAAGGTTGAGCAGACCCATTCGCTGGATCTGCCGGAAGTTAATTACGGTGAAGAGGAAACCGCTGCCGGTCTTGGTGATCTCGAAGCTGAATTTGCCGAGGTCTTCAATACGGTTGGCGTCGATGAGCTGAACACCCCATCGGAAGCGCAGAGCGAAGCCGACAAAGCCTTTGAGGATATTTTCCGCGAAAGCGCATCCAGCTATCTGCCGAACGCCGGTGTTGCCGCAGGTGCTGCGGCGGCGGGACTTGGTGCTGCTGTTGCTGCATCTGCCGCAAGCTCCTATGGTCACCCGCAGCCACGCCAGACCGGCCAGTATAATGCAGGCGAGCAGGCTGGCAGCGAGGATGATTTCTACAATCACTGGGCTGCTCAGGGCGCACAGACCGTTGAAGGTGGTGACTATGGCGCGCGTGCCGCCATGCAGCCGGAAGACGATCTTGGCAAGGCTTCCGAAGCCTATCGCAATCGTCCGGTACGCGGTCGTCGCGGCTTGATTCTGGCAAGTGTTGCCGGTGCAGTCGTGTTGCTCGGCGGTATCGGATATCACTTCATGGGCGGCGGCTCAGAAGAGCCGGTCGTTATTCGTGCCGACACGCAGCCGATCAAGATGCAGCCGGAAAACCCAGGCGGCGCAACGGTGCCGAACCAGGACAAGGCGGTCTATGACCGTGTGGCAGGCACCTTGCCGAACAATCCGGAACAGAAATCACTGATCACCTCAGGCGAGGAGCCGGTTGATATTTCCGGAACGGACGACAATGAAGCCATGACGGATACGCCGGATTCGTCGGCTGAAAACAGTCAGGCCAATACCGGTAATCAGAACGCGCAGGAAAATGCGCCTTTGATCCAGCCGCGTGAAGTTGAAACGATGATCGTTCGCCCCGATGGCACGATCATGCAGCCGGAATCGCCCGCACCGCAGACGGCCAACAACACCCCCCAGCCTTCGGAACAGCCTTCCGCTCCGGTGGGTGGTGACGAAATCGCGGCAATTGCTTCGGGCAACTCCGTGCCGGAATCTTCGGCACCTGCGCCGCAGGCCCCGCAGCCCGCCGCGCCAGCCCCTGTTGGTCAGGCGCCGGTTGCAGAAACGCCGCGCCTTCCAGCTCGTGCTCCGGTTGTCCCGTCGCGCCCGGCTGAACAGCCGGTCAATATCGTGGGCAATGTTCCGCAGCGCACGCAGACACAAGCGCCTGCCGCTGCTGCTCCGGCGGCCAATCAGCAGGTTGCATCGGCAGCCGGTGCCGGTGGATATTTCATCCAGATCGCATCACAGCCTTCAGCCGAACTGGCGCAGAAGTCCTATTCCAACATGGCGCAGAAATACGCCAATGTGATCGGCGGACGCGGCGTGGATATCAAGCGCGCCGACATTCCGGGCAAGGGCACCTACTACCGTGTCCGCGTTCAGGCGGGTTCGCGTGACGATGCCAACGCGCTCTGCGGACGGTTGAAGTCGGCTGGGGGCAGCTGCCTTGTAACGCGGTAAGCCACGGGAATAGACAGGAACAGGGCGGCTTGAGGCCGCCCTTTTCATATGCACTATCAAGTGCATGGAATTTTCGTTAGAACAAATTTCTAATTTGCGGAAAAGACGAGGGATATTCGCATGAAACAGTGCAAGGCCTGGATTGCCGGTGTTTCGGGGACAAAACTTACACCGGATGAAGTTGCCTTTTTCCGCGATGAGAGGCCTTGGGGCTTTATCTTGTTCGCGCGCAATGTCGAAAGTCTTGAACAGGTTGCCGAACTGACCGCGCATATGCGCGAGGTGACGGGGCGCGATCAGACGCCGGTTTTCATAGATCAGGAAGGCGGGCGCGTGCAGCGCCTGCGTCCGCCGCTTGTGCAGAACTATCCCTCTGCTGGAGAGATTGGAGCGATCTATACGCGTGACCGCGAAGCGGGCCTGCGCGCCGCATGGCTGCATGCGCGTCTGCACGCCTTCGATCTTTTGAAGGTTGGCGTCACCTCCGACTGCCTGCCGGTGCTCGATGTCCCCGTCGAGGGCGCAAATGATGTGATCGGCGCCCGCGCTTATTCCAAGAATCCGCATGCGGTGGCTGAATTGGGCCGTGCCGCTGCCGAGGGCTTGCTGGCGGGCGGCGTATTGCCGGTCATGAAGCATATGCCGGGCCATGGCCGCGCCTTTGCGGATACGCATAAGGAACTGGCCCGGGTGAACGCGCCATTGAGCGAATTGCTGGCGCATGATTTCGTGCCGTTCAAGGCGTTGAATGATCTACCGATGGCGATGACGGCGCATGTCGTATTCGACGCACTCGATCCGCAGCGTCCATCGACCCTGTCGCCGACCGTGATCAACACGATCATCCGTCAGGTGATTGAGTTCGATGGCCTCATCATGAGCGACGATATTTCGATGAAAGCGCTCTCCGGTGAACTTGGCGATATCGCTGGGGGCATCACCGGAGCAGGCTGCGATATCGTGCTTTATTGCGCAGGCGTGATGGAGGAACTGGTTCAGGTCGCCGCCCGCGTGCCGGTCCTTGAAGGCAAGTCGAAGCGTCGCGCTGATCTGGCCGAAGTCTACGCCGGTGATCCGGACCTTTCGGATGAAGATGAACTGCGCGCAGAATTCAATGGTATGTTCGAAGCGATAGCGTAATCGTTAAAACTTGGTAAACTGCAAAGATGCGTTGCCCGGCTTGTCCGGGCAGCGTGATTGACGACTGCGCATCGAGAGGCAAGCGGTTTGGCGGCATCAGGAACGAACACGGACGGAAAAGACGGCACGCTCGTGCCGATGGATTCGCTGTGGCAAAGCGATGCCGAACGGGCTCAAAGCGAGCCGTCCTTGCTGATCGACGTGCAGGGCTTTGAAGGTCCGCTCGATCTTCTGCTGCATCTGGCGCGCAACCAGCGTGTTGATCTGGCGCGTATTTCCGTTCTGGCGCTGGCCGAGCAATATCTCGAATTCGTGGAGCAGGCCCGGGCGTTCCGGCTGGAGCTGGCCGCCGATTATCTCGTGATGGCGGCGTGGCTCGCTTATCTGAAATCCAAGCTGCTGATTCCAAAGCAGCAAGGGGATGATGGCGAGACCGGCGAAGAACTTGCAGCATCCCTGCAATTTCGCCTGAAACGGCTGGAAGCGATGCGCGATGCAGCAGCCGCCTTGGTCAATCGCAGCCGGCTGGGGCGCGATGTCTTCGCGCGCGGCATGCCGGAAGTGGTGATGGTCGATCGCGCCAGCCAGTTTTCTGCCTCGCTATACGATCTTCTGACGGCTTACGCTTCCCAAAGGCAGCGGCAAGCCGTGACGAATGTGCAGATTACCAAGCGTGCCGTCTGGTCGTTGAAAGAAGCCCGTTTCGCATTGGTGCGCCTGATGGGTGGCGATATCGGCGACTGGATTTCGCTCGACCGTTTTCTCATCGACTATGCGCTGTCGCCGCAGGAAAGGGCGTCGGCGCTCGCAAGCTCCTTTGCCGCCAGTCTGGAACTGGTGCGTGAAGGCAAGCTTGAAGTTCGCCAGAATGCGCCGTTCGAGCCGATTTATATGCGGGCCAAGCCCGGTTTAAGCGAATTTGACGAGGACGAGGATGTCTGAGGCCGAACGCCCGCTGACGGAATTCGAGATGGATGATGAATTTGAGGAAGCACAGCTTCCGGCAAATGGACTGGCCGATCTGGCGCGCATCGTCGAGGCGATCATTTTTGCTTCCGCCGAACCGGTGTCGGAGCGCGCGCTGCAGGAACGCCTGCCACCAAGAGCCGAGCTTGCTCCGATCTTGCAGCATCTCCAGAAAGTCTATGAGTCGCGTGGGGTGCATCTGGTGCAGGTCGGTGCGGCCTGGGCGTTCCGTACCGCGCCCGATCTCGCTTTCCTGATGAGCCGTGAGGCGGTGCAGCAGCGCAAACTGTCGCGAGCTGCAATGGAAGTGCTGGCGATCATTGCGTATCACCAGCCGGTCACGCGCGCTGAACTCGAAGATATTCGAGGTGTCGAAACCTCGAAAGGCACGCTGGACGTGTTGATGGAAACCGGCTGGATCAAGCTGCGCGGGCGTCGCCGCACGCCGGGCCGTCCGGTCACCTATGGCACGACGGAATCGTTTCTCGACCACTTCGGGTTGCCGGAAATCCGCGATCTTCCGGGTCTGGAAGAATTGCGCGGGGCAGGGCTTCTTTCATCCCGCATGCCTTCAAGTTTTGCTGTTCCGGTGCCGAATATCGATCCGGATGAGCTGACCGACGAAGAAGAGCCGCTCGAGGATATCGATCTTGAAGGCCTCGGCCTGCTGGCTCCTAAAGGGTGAAATAGGCCCAATCTCGTCATGATCCACAATTCGCTGCACATAAAGAGGACACATGCGACGAATAAAATCGTCACATCTGCCTTCACAGCTATACTTCCGTTTGAAAGATTGCTTGAAAGCGCTTAAATCACTATCGAGATTGCAGGAACAGGCTGCGTTTAAGCAGCGATGAGAGGAATGAAATGGGTAGCTTTTCCATCTGGCACTGGCTGATCGTTCTGGCGGTTGTGCTGCTTCTTTTTGGCCGCGGCAAGATTCCCGAGCTGATGGGCGATGTTGCCAAGGGCATCAAGAACTTCAAGCAGGGCATGAACGACGAAGACGCTGCCAAGGACGCTGGGGATGACGGTCGCACGATCGACGCCAAGGCGGAAGAAACCGTCAACACCGTCAAGAAAACCACCAAGTCCTGATCTATCGGATCAAGAATGCTGCGTATCGCGATGGATACGCAGCATGTTTGTCATCTGTAAAAGTGCGGTTTTCCGCCGAAAGACGGGACACGCGCGCATTGCGCGGGGTATAAAATGCTCGATGTCGGTTGGTCTGAATTGCTGGTCATTGCGATCGTGATGATCGTTGTCGTCGGCCCCAAGGATTTGCCGAAGATGCTTAGAGCCTTCGGTAAGGCGACGGCGCGCATGCGCGCGACAGCCAACGAGTTTCGCAACCAGTTCAACGAAGCCTTGAAAGAGGCGGAACTGGAAGACGTCAAGAATATCATCGACGAAACACGCAAGCTCGATCCGCGCTCCAAGCTGACGCAGGTTTTCGATCCGATTCGAAGTGCAGGCGAAGACCTGAAATCGAGCATCAAATCCTCGACCTCCATGTCGCCTGCGGCGCCTGACAAGGTTGCGGAAGTGACCACACCGGTCGATTTGAGCGGCGCGCCTGTTCCTGTATCTGCGCCGGTTCAGGCAGACAATGCCCCGGAAAAGCCTGCCAAGGCTGCGCGGGCGCCCCGCAAAACGGCGGCAAAAGCTGCGCCAGCGGCACCGAAGGTGACAAAGGCCAAGGCCGAGACGGCAAAGCCTGCGGTCGCGAAACCTGCTGCTGTCAAAAAGCCTGCTGCAAAACCGGCTGCGGTGAAATCCGCGGCAAAGAAAGCGGCGGATACAGCAAAGCCAGCCGCCGATAAGGCGGTTGCTCCTGCCAAAAAGACCACCAAGAAGACAGGAACCAAAGCGTGACCCGTGACGAGGATGAAATCGAGCAGAGTGCTGCACCTTTGCTTGAACACCTGATCGAACTGCGCCGCCGCCTCATTTGGGCAATCCTGGCATTTTTCGTGGCATTCGTGTTCTGCTTTGCCTTCGCAAAGCATCTCTTCAATCTGCTTGTGGTGCCTTATCAATGGGCCATCGACTGGGCAGGCATGGACCGCTCCAAGGCCGAGCTGATCTATACCGCACCGCAGGAGTTCTTCTTCACGCAGGTGAAGGTGGCGATGTTCGGCGGTATTGTGCTCGCATTCCCGATCATCGCAGCGCAGATCTACAAGTTTGTAGCGCCGGGGCTTTATAAGCACGAGCGTATGGCGTTCCTGCCATTCCTCATTGCATCGCCGCTTCTGTTCCTGCTGGGCGGCGCGCTCGTTTATTTCTTCTTCACCCCGATGGTGATGTGGTTTTTCCTGGCCATGCAGCAGACGGGCGGCGCGGGGGAAGTGCAGATTTCGCTTCTGCCGAAGGTCTCGGAATATCTGAGCCTCATCATGACGCTCATTTTCGCTTTCGGTCTGGTTTTCCAGTTGCCGGTCATCACCAGCCTCATGGCGCGTGTTGGTCTGGTGACTTCGGCGGGCCTCAAAGACAAGCGTAAATATGCGATTGTGATCGCCTTCGTCGTGGCCGCCGTTCTGACGCCGCCCGATCCGGCGAGCCAGATCGGTCTTGCCTTGCCGACGATCCTTCTCTACGAGATTTCCATTATCGTGGCTCGTATGATCGAGAAGAAACGCGACGAAGCAGAGAACGCAAAAGAAGCTGAAAACGACGCTTCTTCCTCCTGATCGTAGACTACGATTTCCGCTGGCCGCAGCTTTTGCGGCCCGCTTGTACTCAAATTTCACGAAACGGCTTTTCCCATGCTCGACATCAAATGGATTCGCGAAAACCCTGAAGACCTCGATAAGGCGCTTGCAAAGCGCGGGGCAGGGCCGCTCTCGTCCGAACTGATCGCGCTCGACGAAAAGCGCCGCGAAAATGTCGGCAAGGTTCAGGCCGCACAGGAACGTCGCAATGCCGCTTCGAAGGAAATCGGCAAGGCGATGGCTGAAAAAGACACCGCCACCGCCGATAAGCTGAAAGCGGAAGTAAACGAGCTCAAGAATTTCCTCGCTCACGCTGAGGAAGAAGAGCGTCGGCTGGTCAAGGAATTGAACGACGCGCTGTCGACAATACCGAATGTTCCGCTTGGCGATGTGCCGCTTGGCAGGGACGAAGCCGACAATGTCGAGGTTCGCCGCGTCGGCAATCAGCGCAATTTCTCCTTCCAGCCAAAGGAGCATTATGAGCTGGGCGAAGCGCTCGGCATGATGGATTTCGAACGCGCCGCGAAAATCGCCGGTGCGCGCTTCACGATTCTGAAGGGCGGTCTGGCGCGTCTTGAGCGTGCGCTTGGTCAGTTCATGCTCGACCTCCACACGACGCAGCATGGCTACATCGAAACCATGCCGCCTTTGATGGTGCGCGATGAGGCCGTTTATGGCACCGGCCAGCTGCCGAAATTCTCGGAAGACCTGTTCCGCACCACGGATGGGCGCTGGCTGATTCCGACGGCGGAAGTGCCGCTGACCAATCTGGTCGCCGACGAAATCGTCGATGTGAAGACCCTGCCGCAGCGCTACACCGCGCTGACGCCTTGCTTCCGTTCGGAAGCCGGTTCCGCCGGGCGCGATACGCGCGGCATGTTGCGCCAGCACCAGTTCCTGAAAGTGGAAATGGTGTCGATCACCGATGCAGAAAGCTCGATTGCCGAACATGAGCGCATGACGGCTTGCGCCGAAGAAGTGCTGAAGCGTCTTGGACTGCCTTTCCGCACCGTCGTGCTTTGCACCGGCGATATGGGCTTTGGCGCGCAGAAGACCTACGATATCGAGGTCTGGCTTCCAGGTCAGAACACCTATCGCGAAATCTCCAGCTGCTCGGTCTGCGGTGATTTCCAGGGTCGACGTATGAATTCCCGCTATCGCCCGGAGGGCGAGAAGTCCACGCGCTTCGTCCACACCCTCAACGGGTCTGGCGTTGCTGTCGGTCGCGCGCTCATAGCCGTCATGGAAAATTACCAGCAGGAAGATGGCAGCATTCATATTCCTGAAGCATTGCAGCCATACATGGGCGGCCTCACGCGCATTGAAAAGGCTGCGTGATTCAGGATCTCAATAACTAAAGCAGGAGTGAAGACGTGCGAATTTTGCTGACGAACGATGATGGTATCCACGCTGAAGGCCTCGCAGTTCTGGAGCGAATCGCACGACAGCTCTCGGATGATGTCTGGGTGGTTGCGCCGGAAACCGACCAGAGCGGTCTGGCGCATTCGCTGACCTTGTCGGAGCCGCTGCGCCTGCGCCAGATTGACGATACCCATTTCGCACTGCGCGGCACGCCGACCGATTGCGTCATCATGGGCGTCCGTCATGTGCTGCCGGGTGCGCCGGACCTCATCCTCTCCGGCGTCAATTCCGGTGCGAATATCGCAGACGACGTGACCTATTCGGGCACCGTGGCCGGTGCGATGGAAGGAACGCTGCTCGGCATTCGCTCCATCGCCCTGTCGCAGGAATATGATTATGAAGGCGACCGCCGGATCGTTCCTTGGGAAACGGCTGAAGCGCACGCGCCAGACCTCATCCGCAAGCTGGTCGCAGCCGGTTGGCCGGAAGGCGTTCTGCTGAACCTCAATTTCCCGAATTGCGGTGCGGATGAAGTGCAGGGCACACGCGTGACGGCGCAGGGCAAGCTCAGCCATGATGCGCGTCTCGACGAGCGCCGCGACGGTCGCGGTTTTCCGTATTTCTGGCTGCGGTTCGGTCGCGGCAAAGCTCCGGTCGCCGACGACAGCGATCTGGCCGCCATCCGCTCCGACTGCATCTCGGTCACGCCGTTGCACCTCGACCTGACGGCGCATAAGATTCGTGCAGAACTGAGCTCTGCGCTTGGTCTTGAAGCTTGAAGCGGGGGGAAGCATGAGGCAGGCAACGTCTGAGCGGCCAAGGCTTTCGGACCGGGAAGGATTTGCATCCTTCGTCTTGCGCATGCGCGCGCGCGGCATTGATGATCCGCGCCTCTTTGCAGCCATTGAAGCAACCCCACGCCAGAGCTTTCTTGCTTCGGCGTGGTCGCATCTGGCTTATAGCACCCGCACGGCGCCACTCGATTGCGGCGAATATATCGAAGGCATTGACGATCAGGCGCGTGTGCTAGCCGCGCTCAAGCTGGAACCCGGCCATCGCGTGCTGGAAATCGGCACGGGATCGGGCTTTACCGCCGCTGTCATGTCATTGCTGTCCGGTCGTGTGACGACCGTAGAGCGCTACCGCAAACTCTGCGACCATGCCTTGCAGCAGTTCGTCTCGCTCAAGCGTGAGAACATCATGGTCAAGCATGCCGATGGACGGCATGGCATGCCGGGCGGGCCGTTCGACCGAATCATTCTCTGGCTGGCTTGCGAGGAAGTGCCGCGTCATTTCGTGGAGCTGCTCGCAACGCATGGGGTTCTCATCACGCCGATTGGTCCCGGTGACGGCGAACAGATCGTGACGCGAATCTCGAAGGTTGGCAGCCGTTTCGAGCAGGAAAACCTGATGGCTGTTCGTTATCAGCCCTTCATTGAAGGCGTTTCGTCGGTTCTCTGAAGATTAATATTTTCCAATCTACCCGTCATGTGTTTCAGTGCCCACCGATGATGGCCGCGCGCCAATGCGGGCTTATGGTGTTTAATTGGTGAATCTTTTTCCAAAGTTGGGCCGTTCTTAACCAGCGAGTAACATTAACGCGCTTTAATCGTCTTACTGAGTTTCGAGTATGGACGAGTTGAACATGCGTTTCCCAATTTTGCATCATACGTCCGAACGTCTCCTGCGGAATGTCGCAATTGTTCTGATTGCCGGCTTTGGAGCCGGGTGCAGTTCCGATACGATGCGTTTCACAGACGGCATCTTTACCGGTTCGACGTCCAATCAGCGCGTTGCGCAACAGCCCGCAGGCGATGTTTATGCGTCCGCCCCAATAGCGCCAGCCCCGCGGCTTTCCAGCGGAACGGTACAGCGCAATTCCCTTCCGGCGCCTTCTGCGGTGTCTTCCGCTCCGATGGCGGCACCGGTCGCCGCAGCGCGCCAGTCGGTTCAGGCACCAGTCGCTGCGGCATCAACGCAGATGCAGAACCAGGTTGGTCAGGCCCGCGATATGGCGGCCAATCAGGTCAATGGCGCAGAGACCCGCGTGGCAAGCGCTGCCACGACGACCCATAATGCCGTGAACGGCACGAAGGAAAAGGTTCTGGGCCAGCTTCCGGCAACGCCGGGGCAGGGTGCCCCGCGCCCGACGGACAACAACATAGCTGTTGTCCCCGCAGTCCCTTCGGTTAACGGCAAGAAATCTGCTGCCGCAACCGATCTGGCATCGGCTGGCGCGAACACGGCAACGCCGCCTGCACCAAAGGGCGGCTATACGGTCCAGAGCGGCGATTCGCTGTTCTCTATCGCACAGAAGCACAACGTTCCGGTTGACGACCTGAAGAAGGCCAACGGCCTGTCTAACGGCGCAATCCGCGTCGGCCAGACGCTGGTGATCCCGGCAGCCGGTGCTGCTGCTGTAACGCAAGTTGCCGCTGTAACACCACAGCCCGCAAGCCCTGCCAAGGCTGTTGCCGCAGCGCCGGAAACAGCTGGAAGCGTCAAGCCTTACACGCCGCCGCAGGCGAGCAACAAGGTGATCGAGGATGCCGAGAAGGATCAGGCCGCAGCGCCTTCTTCCACCGGTATTTCCCAGATGCGCTGGCCGGTTCGCGGTCGTATTCTGGCGAGCTTTGGCCAGCGTGAAGGCACCGCTGTCAGCGATGGCATCGATATCATGGTTCCGGAAGGAACCTCGGTTAAGGCCGCTGAAAACGGCGTCGTCATCTATGCTGGCGACGGTTTGAAGGAATTCGGTCAGACGGTTCTGATCCGTCACGACAACGGTCTTGTCACGGTCTATGGCCATAACAGCCAGATACTGGTGCAGCGCGGCCAGAAGGTTCGTCGTGGCGAAGATATCGCAAAGTCCGGCATGAGCGGCAATGCGAAGTCGCCGAAGCTGCACTTTGAAGTGCGCAAGAATTCCTCGCCGGTCAATCCTTCCAAATATCTGGAAAGCTGATTGCGCTGAGAGATGCAAACGAAAAGGCGGGCTGAAAAGCCCGCCTTTTTCTATTCTTACATTGCAACGCCGAGGCGGCCAGCAAGGTCCTGAACATATTGCCAGGCCACGCGCCCCGAGCGGTTACCGCGCGTGGTCGACCATTCCAGTGCTTCCGCGTGAAGCTTGGCTTGGTCGTAGTTCAGTTTGAAATGGTCTGCATAGCCGTCAACCATGGCGAGATAATCGTCTTGGCTGCACTTATGGAAGCCGAGCCAAAGGCCGAAACGATCCGACAGCGAGACTTTTTCTTCAATCGCTTCCGACGGGTTGATCGCCGTGGAACGCTCGTTGTCGATCATGTCTCGCGGCATGAGGTGGCGGCGGTTCGATGTTGCATAGAAGATCACATTGCCCGGACGGCCCTCGACGCCGCCTTCGAGCGCGGCTTTGAGCGACTTATAAGACGTGTCGTCATGGTCGAAGGAAAGGTCGTCGCAGAACAGGATGAAGCGATATTCCGTATCCTTGATCATGTTCATCAGCGTCGGCAGGCTGTCGATATCCTCGCGATGGATTTCGATCAGCTTAAGCGGCTTCTGGGACTTGAGTTCGGCGTTAACGCTGGCCTGCGCGGCCTTCACCAGCGAGGATTTGCCCATGCCGCGTGCGCCCCATAGCAAAACGTTGTTTGCCGGATAGCCATTTGCGAAGCGGCGGGTATTGTCTACAAGCTGGTCGCGCACCAAATCTACGCCACGGATCAGGGAGATATCCACGCGGTTAACCCGCTTCACCGGATCAAGCGTCAATCGTTCCGGCGCCCAGACAAAACAGTCTGCGGCGTCGAGGTCCGGCGTTTTGGCTTCTGGTGGTGCGATACGTTCGAGCGCGGCGATCAAACGGTCCAGTTTCTGGCTGAGTATGTCTTCGGTCGTCATTTCCATGCCCCTAGTGGTGTCTGAACGGCTTAACATGTCACAGCGGAGGCGAAAAGTGTGCGACCTTGGCGCAGGCGGGATGATCGTCGGTTGCATTTGGCGCGCCAACCATTGTAATGCCCTTAACAAATTGTCTTTGAGACTTCAGAGGAGTTCCTAATGTTCGTAACACCGGCTTTCGCTCAAGCACCTGGCGGCGGCGCTTTTGGCCCAGACATGCTCATGAGCATCCTGCCGTTCATCCTGATCTTCGTCATCATGTATTTCCTCATCATCCGCCCGCAGCGGACCCAGATGAAGAAGCGTCAGGAAATGCTGAACGCAGTGCGCCGTGGCGATACGGTTGTCACCGGCGGCGGCATCGTCGGCAAGGTGCAGAAGGTCGTCGACGACAATGAAGTCGAAGTCGAAATCGCCGAAGGCGTTCGCATCAAGGTTCTGCGCAGCACCCTGATGGATGTGCGCGTCAAGGGCGAACCAGTCGCCGATAATAAGAACAAGTGATCTCTTTTTGAGATGATACGGGCTCCGGTAAGCATTCACTAACCGGAGCCCGTGCAATATTCGGTCGGCGCGACCTTTGTATGCGCGCATGACCCAAGGCCGGAGAGCGGTGCGCATTCGTACCCCGGCATGCCCTATCCAGGCCAAAACGGGCCAAGCTGAAACGGAATTGCTGCTCTATGCTCTATTTTTCACGCTGGAAATCGGCCCTGATCTGGTTGGCGGTTCTCGTCAGCTTTGTCATCGCTTCCCCTAATTTTTTCTCGCGTGAAACGCTGGCGAATCTGCCCGGTTTCCTGCCGAAGAAGCAGGTCGCCCTCGGCCTTGATCTTTCCGGCGGCTCCCGCCTTGTTCTGCAGGTTCAAAATGCAGGCCGCAACGATCTGGAACACAGTGCCGAGATCATGCGGCAGCGGCTGGAGGAACTGGGTTACGGTCGTCCCGTTGTGGAAACCGAAGCGCGCAACCAGATTCGCGTCGAAGTTCCGGGCCTTTACGATGCGCAGCTTCTGAAAGACATTCTGAGTATTCGCGGCGATCTATCATTCCACGCTGTGGATGATTCCGTTTCGCCGGACGATGCCATTCGCGGCGCGCCCCCGGTGGGCAGCGAAGTCGTCTATTCCTATGACGATCCGCCGGTGGGTTATCTCGTCAAGAAACAGCCCGTTCTCACCGGCGCGAATATCACCGACGCGAAGGCCACGCTTTCTTCCGATGATAATGAACCGGTTATTACCCTGACCCTTGATGACGCGGGCCGCAAAGGTCTGGCAGAGCTGACCGCCAATGCGACGGGCAAGAGCTTTGCCATCGTGGTCGATAATCAGGTCGTGTCTGCGCCGGTCATCAGCGAGCCACTCGATACAAACGAATTGCAGATTTCTGGCGCCTTCGATTTGCAGGCTGCCAACAATATGGCCGTGGTTCTGCGTTCCGGCACGTTGCCACAGGCTGTGACCGTGCTTGAAGAGCGCACCATCGCCTCGGCACTTGGCGAGGATTATGCCAGCGCCGCCGTGACGGCTGCACTTCTCGCCGCTCTTCTGGTCGGCCTGTTCATGGTGCTGTCCTATGGCGTTCTTGGCGTCATCGCGATGGTGGCGCTTGTAGTCAATATCATCATCCTGACTGCGGTGATGTCGCTGATCGGCGCTTCCATCAGCCTCGCCAGCGTTGCAGGTCTCGTGCTGATCATCGGCATGGCGGTTGATGCGAATATTCTGATCTATGAACGCGTGCGCGAAGATCGCCGCAAGGGCTATTCCGTTGTTCAGGCGATGGAATCCGGTTTCTACCGCGCTCTGTCGACCATCATCGACGCCAATCTGACAACACTCATTGCCGCATTGGTTCTGTTCCTGCTCGGTTCCGGCACGGTGCATGGCTTTGCTCTGACCGTCGCGGTTGGTATTGGCACGACGCTGTTCACCACGCTGACTTTTACCCGACTGCTGATCGCCCAATGGGTGCGCACGGCAAAGCCGAAGGAAGTGCCGAAGCGCCGCCTCAAGCTGGTGCCGACGGTGACGCATATTCCGTTCATGCGCCTTCAATTCATTACGCTCGGCATCTCCGTGCTGGCCTGCGCCATCGTGGTGGCGCTGTTTGTGAATATCGGCTTCAACTACGGCATCGATTTCCGTGGCGGCTCAATGGTCGAGCTTCAGGCGCGCAGCGGTGACGCCAATCTGGAAGATATTCAGGACCGTCTCTCCGAACTGAATATCGACAGCGCCCGCGTTCTGCCCGCCAAATCAGCGCGCTCGGCGCTTGTGATCATCGGCAGCCAGGAAGTCGGTGATGACGCCGAACAGACGGTCGCTGTAAAACTGCGCGGTGAGTTCGAACAGGATTATTCGTTCCAGCGTGTGGAAGTCGTCGGCCCGACGGTTTCCGAACAGCTGTCGCGCGCCGGTATTCTGGCCGTTGTCCTGTCGCTAATCGGCATTTTCATCTATGTCTGGGTGCGGTTCCGCTGGCAGCTGGCGCTTGGCGCAGTGCTATCGACCCTGCATGACGTGGTTATTCTCGCGGGCATGTTCATTGTCTTCCGCATGGAATTCAATCTGTGGAGCGTCGCGGCAATCCTGACGATCATCGGCTATTCGCTGAACGACACGGTCGTGATTTATGACCGCGTTCGCGAAAACCTGCGCCGCTACAGCAGCGCGCCGCTGCCTGCGATCATCGATGCCTCGATCAACCAGACCCTGTCGCGTACCTTGCTGACGTCTTTCGTGACGTTCCTCGCGCATATTCCGCTTTACGCCTTTGGCGGCGCGGATATCCGCATGTTTGCGCTGGCGCTCAGTGTCGGCATTATTGTGGCGAGCTATTCGTCGATCTTCATCGCCGCACCGTTGCTGGTTCAGTTTGGACTGAAGCCGCGCGGGCCTGAGCAGGATGAGGAAATGGGCGACGAACTTGCACAGTCGCTCAATCTGGAAAGCTGAGAATGGCCAAGGGAATAGAAATACGCGAAGCGCATTTTCCGGGGCGCGCGCCCATTGATGCTTATGGCGATGGTGGTTTTCGTTTCGCCGAAATGTCGCATCGCGGTTCGATCCTGTGTCTGCCCTCCGGTATTCACGGCTGGAAGCCTGCAATGCCGCCGGTGCTTTCGCGGGCCGATCTGGAGCTGATTCTGGAGCAGGCTTCGGATATTGAAATTCTGCTGGTTGGAACCGGAATGGATCTGCGGCGTATTCCAGAAGACGTGCGCGCTGTTTTGCGCGAGCATCGCATTTCATCCGATCCGATGAGCACAGGTGCTGCCGTGCGGACCTATAATGTGCTGCTGGCGGAAGATCGCGCGGTTGCGGCGGCGCTTATTGCAGTAGAATAACGATCATGAACCAGAATGAGGCACATTGCCTGGCGCTTCTTCGTGAGGCTGACCGGGACCGTTATCTGTCGGTGCTCTATGCGCCGGAGGATAAACGCGGCGGGCTGGCGGCACTCTATGCCTTCAATGCGGAAGTGGCGCGCATTCGCGATCTTGTTCATGAGCCGTTGCCGGGCGAAGTACGTCTGCAATGGTGGCGCGATCTGATCAATGGCGAGGCGAGGGGCAGCGCTGATGCGCACCCGGTTGCCGCTGCTCTGGTCGAAACAATCGACAAATACGAGCTTCCGCGCTCCGCTTTCGACAATTATTGCGAGGCGCGTATCTTCGATCTCTATGACGATCCGATGCCAAGCCGTAACGATCTGGAAGGCTATTGCGGTGAGACCGCTTCGGCAATCATTCAGTTAGCCGGCTTTATTCTGGATCGTGACGCCGCGCAGGCGCAGAGTGAAACCGCCGGTCACGCGGGCGTCGCGCAGGCGACCACAGGCCTGCTGCGCCTTTTGCCGATCCATCGCCGTCGCGGCCAGCTCTATGTTCCAGCCGACATGCTGGCATCGGTCGGCGTAACGCGCGAAGCATTTTTTGCCAACGACGATCCGTCGGCCTGTGAGCGCGTGGTCAGCGTCATGCTGGCACTGGCGCGGGAACATCTGGCGATTTTCGATAAGGCAAGGGCGACATTGCCAAAAAGCCTTGCACCGGCATTTTTGCCGATGGCCATCGTGCCAGCTTATCTGAAAGCGATTGAACGCCTTGGCGGCAGGGCGGCAGAACGGACAGCCGATATTTCGGCTATCCGTAAGCAGTGGCTGATGCTTCGCGCCAATTTCTGACCGTCAGGCCAGCTGTTCCAGCCATGTGCGGAAATCTGCAAGCGCGCGGGCGGAAAGCGCACGCTTCTTGGCGATGGTCTTTTCCTTGCCACGCAGACGCTTGCCTTCTTCCTTCGGCACTTCGACCGGCGGAAACAGACCGAAATTGACATTCATCGGCTGGAACGACCGCTTGCCAGGCTCGGCATCGTCAGCGACGATATGGCCGCCGGTGATGTGCCCAAGCAGTGCGCCAAAGGCGGTTGTCGGCGGTGGCGGGACGGCAGCATTGCCCAGTCGCTCCGCAGCGGTGAACCGACCGGCAAGAAGGCCGATGGCCGATGATTCGACATAGCCCTCGCAACCCGTCACCTGACCGGCAAAGCGCAGTGTCGGACGCGACTTCAGGCGCAGCACGCTGTCGAGCAGCACGGGCGAGTTCAGGTAGGTGTTGCGATGCAAACCGCCGAGGCGCGCGAATTCGGCATTTTCCAGTCCGGGAATCATCTTGAAGATGCCGGTCTGTGAGCCGTATTTCAGCTTCGTCTGGAAACCGACCATGTTGTAGAGCGTGCCAAGCGCATTGTCCTGACGCAGTTGCACAACCGCATAGGCCTTGACGGTCGGGTTATGCGCATTGGTCAGGCCCATAGGCTTCATCGGGCCGTGGCGCAGCGTTTCGGGTCCGCGTTCCGCCATGACTTCAATCGGCAGACAGCCATCGAAATAGGGCGTGCCTTCCCATTCCTTGAATTCCGTCTTGTCGCCTTCGACAAGCGCAGCCACGAACGCCTCATACTGCTCCTTATCCATGGGGCAGTTGATATAATCCTTGCCGGTGCCGCCGGGGCCGACCTTGTCGTAGCGCGACTGGAACCAGCAGACATCCATATTGATCGAATCGAAATGCACGATGGGCGCAATCGCATCGAAAAAGGCGAGTGCATCGGCATCCGTTTCCGCAGCGATGGCTTCGGCAAGCGACGGCGCGGTCAGCGGGCCGGTGGCAACGATGGTCGTGCCCCATTCTTCAGGCGGCAGGCCGGTGACTTCCTCGCGCTTGATGCTAATCAGCGGATGAGCTTCAAGCTTTTCGGTCACGGCTTGCGCAAATCCCTCGCGGTCCACAGCAAGCGCGCCGCCCGCCGGAACCTGATGTGCATCGGCGCAGGCCATGATGAGCGAGCCTGCAAGGCGCATTTCCGCATGCAGCACGCCGACAGCATTGGTTTCGGCATCGTCGGAGCGGAATGAATTGGAGCAGACGAGTTCGGCCAGCTGTTCGGTCTTGTGCGCATCAGTGCCGCGCACGGGACGCATTTCATGCAGCACGACAGGAACGCCTGCCTGCGCAATCTGCCAGGCGGCTTCGGAGCCAGCGAGACCGCCGCCAACGACGTGAATGGGGGTGAGATCGGATGTGTTTGTCATGGTCCTTCCCATATCGCCTTTGCTGGCGGCCATCAATGGGCGAGCAAGGTCCAGAAAAACAAATGGCATCCGTCGCGGGAGGAGGTGCGACGGATGCCATATGGAAAGACCGGATTGGGAGGAGGAGAACCGGTCTCGTTGTCGCTAAGCCTAGGAGGAGGATGGCTTGGCGACAAACCAGGGCTGGTGGGAGGAGGATCCAGTCCTGGTGGTATTCACAGCGCGAAACTTCAATCTGAAATTTTCATCGAAAGGCGTTCAGCGTAGTGCAATCGTCGCGAACAGCTTTTCGGCCTTCAGCTTGATGCTTAGCGAGCCTTGCTCTGACGAGCGACGTAAGGGATGTCGGCGCGGGAGATGCCGAGATCGTTCAGTTCGCGAGTCGAAAGCTGGTTCAGTTCGCTGACGGTTTCACGGTAACGGCGCCAGTTGTTGTAAGAGCGAAACAGGTTCATGATCTTAATCCTTCAATGTGCGATGCTATCGCTTGGGTTCAATTCATCTCTTTTGTTGCCCATGATATAAGCTATTGTTTTTGCAAGTTGCAGAGCCGACTTTGCATAGCTGCCTTGCGGTTCCTGCACGACGCTTTAAATCGATTGGACTGTTCCGGCACAAAATTGCCGCAATGCGATTTGATCGGGTGGTTTGCTGGTTGCGAAGTTTCTTATATGTTCTCAACCGGTTGCGGTTGCGACCGCCATCTCAGTTCGTTGACCCGGGAGTCATTTTGTCTTTTTCAATCTCAGTGGAGCGCCTGGTTGAGCGCTGGCAGCAGGAAGGGCTGATCGATGCGGTTACCGCGTCGCGCCTGAATGCGGATCTTGAAAAACGAGCAACGGGTTTCAGCTTGGGTGCGGTGCTCGCCACGCTTGGCGGTCTGCTTCTGGGCGCAGCCGTCATCATGCTGGTTGCCGCCAACTGGCAGGATATGCCGCGCCTGATGCGGATCGGGATGGTGCTTGCACTTATCTGGATCGGCTATCTCGGCGGCGCATGGCGACAGGCGAGGGGCGACAAGGTGTTCTCGTCCGCTCTTTATGTCGTCGGTGCCGCATCCTTCGGCGCAGGTATCGCGCTTGTCGGGCAGATGTATCACGTGTCCGGCGATGTTCATTCCGCCGCCGTCTACTGGACCCTGGGCGTGCTTGCGTCAGCCTTCCTGGTGCGTGCACCGGTTCTGGCTGCATTCGGTGCAGGCGTTGCGTGTTTTTATCTTTCGACATTCGTGTTTGACGGCACATCGGCTGACAATGGTGAGCTGGCCTATCGCTGGATCGGTCCGCTTCTGTTGCTGGTCGGCGTCGGTGCAGCACTCCTCACGCGTTCGCGCCATGCCGCCCATCTCTGGGCCCTGTTCGCAATCGGCTGGGCCTTGCTGCTTTACATTCAGAATGAAAACGACGTGATCCTGTGCCTCATGATTGCGGTCGGCATCGCGTTGATGCTGGCGGATGCATTCGCACATGACACGATGGAGCGGCTCACCCGCTTCGCGCAGCCGCTGGCTTCCTACGGGCTGATGCTGGCCCTGCTGTCGCTTGGCATTCTGCAGCTCAATCATATGTTCTCTTCGTCAGGCGGCTCTGCCTCGCTCGATCAGGATGTTCTTTATAGTATGCTGATCCTCGGCCTATCGATTGGCGCTATCGCCCTGTGTGGTCGCGACAATGGCGGACTGCGCTCCATCGCCTATGCGACGTTTTCGTTTCAGGTGCTTTATCTGGCATTCACGACCGTGGGCACGATGATCGGTACGTCGGGCTTCTTCTTGACCGCAGGCGTCCTCGTGCTGCTGCTGGCGGCCTTTGTCCGCCGGATGGAACGGCGGTTCGGTAAAAAACGCGAAGCGGGGAGCCAGTCATGAGCAAGAAGTGGCTTTATATAGGCGCTGCCGTCTCCGCCTTGCTGCAGAGCGGCATTCTTTATGCGGGCATCGAACAGCGCGCATCCATATTGCGTTCAGGCCATGAAATCGTGTTGCAGACCGAGCCGGTCGATCCGCGCGATCTGATGCGCGGCGATTACGTCATCCTCGGCTACGCAATTTCCAGTGTCATGGGCAAGGATGTGCAGGGTAAACCCACGGGCGAACCACGAACGGTCTATGTGGCGCTAAAGCCGGATGCAGAAAAGCTATGGCATTTCTCGCGGGCGGCGCTCAGCCCGTTCACCGATCTGGCGCCGGATGAAGTGCAGATTCGCGGCCAGTCGACTTATCCGGTTTTGGGCTATCCGGATCAGACAATCCGCCTCAATTTCGGCATCGAACGCTATTATGTTCCTGAAGGGCAGGGTCGCGATATCGAGATCGGGCAACGTGAAAGCCGGATTTCCGTTGTCGTTGCTGTCGATGACAGCGGTACTGCGGTCATCAAGGCTTTGTGGGACGAAGGGCGGCAACTCTATGAAGAACCGCTCTATTGATCGGTTTTCCAGCGGTTTCGCCACTCTTATATTACCGCGTCAAGCTGAAGTTTATCTCAGGCTTGGCATGCGCGGAATGATCGCTATATAGAGGGGCAGAGTGCCGGAAGTGTTTCGTCTTGCCAAACCCGGAAAATCTATACCGGGAAGGCGGCTTTTTTCCTTTGAACCGGGAAAATTGGATGATATAGAGACGCGCGCTTTCGAGGGCAGTTCAAGATCTGAGACGAATTTGGTGCGTTCTTAAAGAATGCGCTTCGGTTCAGAAGCGGATATGGCGAAATTGGTAGACGCACCAGATTTAGGTTCTGGCGGGAGACCGTGGGGGTTCGAGTCCCTCTATCCGCACCAACTGCCATAAGGCCAAAGAATTTCTCTCCCGCGTCTTGAGGCAAAATGCCGGAAACGGCGGGACAATGACAAGAAGTGAAGGTTTGAACATGCAGGTTACCGAAACGCTCAATGAAGGGCTGAAGCGCGAGATTAAAGTCGTGGTTCCGGCCGGGGATCTCGAAGCCAAGCTCGTTGAGCGGCTCGATACTGCGCGCGGCCGAGCCAAGATCAATGGTTTCCGTCCGGGCAAGGTGCCTGCTGGCCATCTGCGCAAGATGTATGGCCGTTCGTTCATGGCTGAAATCGTCAACGAAATCCTCAGCGATTCGTCGCGTTCGGTTCTCGCAGACCGTAACGAAAAGTCGGCTACCCAGCCTGAAGTCATCATGTCGGAAGACGAAAAAGAAGCCGAAAAGGTTCTCGACGGCAAGGCCGATTTCGTTTTCTCGCTGAACTACGAAGTTCTGCCGGCAATCGAAGTCAAGGATTTCTCCAAGATCGCCGTGACCCGTGAAGTCGTCGACATCACCGATGAGGAAGTCGATGAGCAGGTCAAGCGTATCGCTTCGTCGACCCGCACTTTCGAGACCAAGAAGGGCAAGGCCGAAAACGAAGATCGCGTCACGATCGACTATCTCGGCAAGCTTGATGGCGAGCCGTTTGACGGCGGCGCCGACAACGACGCACAGCTGGTTCTCGGTTCGGGTCAGTTCATTCCGGGCTTCGAAGAACAGCTCGTTGGCGTCAAGGCTGGCGACGAAAAGGTCATCAATGTGACCTTCCCGGCTGAATACGGTGCAGCGCATCTCGCAGGCAAGGAAGCCACCTTCGACATCAAGGTCAAGGAAGTTGCCAAGCCGAACGAACTCGAACTCAACGACGAAACCGCGACGAAGCTCGGCATCGAGTCGCTGGAGCGTCTGCGTCAGGTTGTTCGCGAACAGATCGAAAGCCAGTACGGCCAGATCACCCGCCAGAAGGTAAAGCGCCAGATTCTCGACGCTCTGGACGGCGATTATCAGTTCGAAACCCCGCAGAAGCTGGTTGACGCTGAATTCAACAACATCTGGCAGCAGATCAACTTCGACCTGCAGCAGGCTGGCCGTACCTTCGAAGACGAAGAAACCACGGAAGAAGCTGCTCGCGAAGAATACCGCAAGCTCGCTGAACGCCGCGTTCGTCTCGGCCTCGTTCTCTCCGAAATCGGTGAGAAGGCTGGCGTAGAAGTGTCGGAAGAAGAACTGCAGCGCGCCGTTTATGACCAGGTTCGTCGCTATCCGGGCCAGGAAAAGGAAATCTACGACTTCCTGCGCAAGACGCCGGATGCCGTGGCTAACCTCCGCGCCCCGATCTTCGAAGAAAAGGTCGTCGATCATCTGCTCGCCAACATCAACGTGACCGACAAGAAGGTCTCGAAGGAAGAGCTGACGGCTGAAGACGAAGACGGTTCGGAAGCAAAGCCTGCAAAGAAGGCTGCACCGAAGAAGAAGGCCGCTCCTAAGAAGAAGGCCGACGAAGACAAGTCCGAAGAGGCTTAATCTTTTCTATCTAGCGAATTTGGAAAAGGCCGCGCATTGCGCGGCCTTTTCCGTTTCAACCCACGGATAAACGGCTGAAAAGCTTGCATCCATGGGGGCTTTGCTCTAGCCAGTAATCAATCCGTTTTTAGCTCAATCAGAATATTTGCGAGCCAGCATGTCCCTTATTGATACGCGCATACCGGAACCGAAACGCTTCATCTCCGGCGCCACCGGCGACTGGGAAGTCGTCATCGGCATGGAAGTCCATGCGCAGGTCACGTCCGAGTCGAAGCTGTTCTCCGGCGCTTCCACGTCGTTTGGTGCCGATCCGAACGCCAATGTGTCTCTGGTGGATGCCGCCATGCCGGGCATGCTGCCGGTCATCAATCTGGAATGCGTCAAGCAGGCCGTCCGCACGGGCATCGGTCTCAATGCCCAGATCAATCTGAAGTCGGTGTTTGACCGTAAGAACTACTTCTATCCCGATCTGCCGCAGGGCTATCAGATTTCGCAGTTCAAGCAGCCGATTGTCGGCGAGGGCAAGATCATGATTTCGGTCGGCCCCGACAATAAAGGTCAGTTCGAAGATGTGGAGATCGGCATCGAGCGTTTGCATCTGGAGCAGGACGCGGGCAAGTCGATGCACGATCAGCATCCGACCATGTCCTATGTCGATCTGAACCGCTCTGGCGTGGCGCTGATGGAAATCGTCTCCAAGCCGGACCTGCGCTCGTCGGATGAAGCACGCGCCTACCTCACCAAGCTGCGCACGATCGTCCGCTATCTCGGCACCTGCGACGGCAATATGGACGAAGGCTCCATGCGCGCCGACGTCAATGTTTCCGTGCGTCGTCCGGGTGGCGAATTCGGCACACGTTGCGAAATCAAGAACGTCAACTCGATCCGCTTCGTTGGTCAGGCCATCGAATATGAGGCCCGCCGTCAGATCGCCATTCTGGAAGATGGCGGCTCCATCGATCAGGAAACGCGCCTGTTTGATCCCGTGAAGGGCGAGACCCGTTCGATGCGCTCCAAGGAAGAAGCGCACGACTATCGCTATTTCCCAGACCCTGATCTGCTGCCGCTCGAATTCGATCAGGCTTTTGTCGATGCGCTCGCCGCCGATTTGCCGGAACTGCCGGATGAAAAGAAGCAGCGTCTGGTCGAAAAGCAGGGCATTTCGATCTACGACGCCTCCATCCTGGTCACGGAAAAGGCGATTGCCGACTATTACGAATCTGTCGCTGCCGGTCGCGACGGCAAGGCTGCGGCCAACTGGGTCATCAACGATCTGCTCGGCGCGCTCAACAAGGCGGGCAAGAGCATCGAGGAATCGCCGGTCAGCCCGGAACAGCTCGGCGCGGTGATCGATCTCATCAAGGACGGCACGATTTCCGGTAAGATCGCCAAGGATCTGTTCGAAATCGTCTGGAACGAAGGCGGAGACCCGAAGAAGCTCGTTGAAGAACGCGGCATGAAGCAGGTCACCGACACCGGGGCGATTGAAAAGGCTGTTGACGATATCATTGCGGCCAACCCGGACAAGGTCGAACAGGCCAAGGCCAAGCCGACGCTTGCCGGCTGGTTTGTGGGACAGGTCATGAGGGCGACGGGCGGCAAGGCCAACCCGCAGGCTGTTAATGATCTGGTTAAGGCCAAGCTCGGGATCGAAGAGTAATGTGGGTTCGAAGCGCCACCGAGGCCGATCTGAAGGCAGTGCACGAACTGCTGGTATCGACCTGGCACGCGACTTTCGACCACATTTTGGGCCGGGAAATGGTCAACGCCGTCACCGGCCAGTGGCATAGCGTTGCGGCGCTGAAAGCCAATCTGCGCAAGCCTTATTCGGAATTCATCGTCGCCGATAACGGCGAGGGTGGCATTGATGGTATGGCCTTCGCCAGCCAGTCCGAGGAAGGCAAGGCATCGCTGCACCAGCTTTATGTGCGCCCCGACGTGCAGGTTCAGGGCGTCGGCACGATGCTGCTTGCGGAAATCGAAATGGCTTTCCCGGATGTGCGCACAATCAAGCTCGAAGTCATCGAGAAGAATGCCAAGGCGGTGAAGTTCTACGAACGCAAGGGCTATGTCACGGTCGGGCGCAACGAAGATTGGGGCGATCCGAATTGCAAGGAACCCGTTCTCGTGATGGAAAAGTCGCTCGAAGGCTGGAGCGTGTGACGCTCTTCATACTCTTGTGACAGCGGCAACTTGACCCTTGCCTTGACCGGGCGATAGGGCCATAAGCAAGAATAAAGCGGCAGTTTCGGCTGTCTGCGAGATGATGGATCTGGAAAAGGCCATGATGAAATTTCTTACGCAAGTCTTCACCTGGTGGAATGGCCAGACGCTCGGCACCCGCCTTCATACGTGGCGCAAGGGCGAGCGCGTCGGTGAGGACGAGTTCGGCAATATCTATTATCAGGGTGGCAAGGACTCCGAAGGTCGCACGCGCCGCTGGGTCATTTTCAATGGCTATGCGGAAGCGAGTGCAATTCCTGCGGGCTGGCACGGCTGGATGCATCATCGTGTCGATACGCCGCCCAGCAAGGAAGACTACAAGCCGCGCGACTGGCAGAAGCCGCATTTGCAGAACCTGACCGGCTCCCCGCTCGCCTATCGTCCGAAGGGCTCGATTGCGCGTCCGGGTACGGAACCGGCCGAGCGTCCGCGTGTGACGGGCGAATATGACGCCTGGACGCCGGGTAATTAAGACTGACAAAGTTTACGATCCGGCGTGATTTTCACGCCGGATTTTCTTATTTGCCGTCGCCTTGCTTGTTTTTTCACTTAAAAAGCCGGGATAGACAGGCGACGAGGGTGTGATCGTGGCATTGCAACTTGCAGCGGAGCAACGAATCGTCACATTTCATGCCTAGGAATTATTCCAGTTTATTCGACAAACTTTGATGCGGGTTTCCGTTTTGACGAAGCATTCCCCCGGCACGGCTGGCAACGGAAAGAACAGAATCAAGAAGGCTGCATATGTGGCCCTGATTTCGCTTTTTACCGCTGTTGGCAGCTTGCACGCTGCTCAGGCAGAACGCATTTCCAATCCGGTCGCGGAGTTTTCGGGGCTGGATAAGATCACAGGCCGCATTACGACTTTTGACGTCTATATCAATGAGACGGTTCAATTCGGCGCGCTTCAGGTGACGCCGAAGGTTTGCTATTCGCGCACCGAGAATGAAGCGCCGCGGACCGACAGTTTTGTCGAGGTTGAGGAAATTACGCTGGATCGCAAAATTCGCCGTATCTTCACCGGCTGGATGTTCGCAGACAGTCCCGGTCTCAACGCCGTTGAGCATCCGATCTATGACGTTTGGCTGAAAGACTGCAAGCAGAAGTCTGACGTTCCGGCACCGGCGGCAAAGCAGAACTGATCAAACCACCTTCCGACAGTTAGAAAAGGGCAATACCTTCGAGGGCTTGCTCGAGAATTTTCTCGTATTTCTTGCGGGGAACTTCGATTGCACCGAACCGCTCTAGATGCGGCGTGGTGAATTGGGTATCGAGCAACAGAAAACCCTGCTTGACCAGATGTTGCACCAGATAAGCAAGGCAGACCTTTGAAGCGTCACGCTTGCGTGTGAACATGCTCTCACCGAAAAATGCCCTCCCGAGCGTCACGCCATAAAGGCCGCCGACCAGCTTGCCCTCGTGCCATGCCTCGACTGTGTGGCAATGTCCGATTTCGAATAATTTGCCATAGGCTTCGCGGATTGGACCGTTGATCCATGTGCGCGCGCGTTCGCCGACCCCGCTGGCGCATCCATCTATGACGCCCTCGAAATCGCTATCCAGCCTGATATCGAAAATGCCCTGCCGAATGGTCTTTTGCAGGCTGCGGGGGATGTGGAAACCATCCAGCGGAATAACACCGCGTTTTTCAGGGCGTACCCAGAAGACCTCTGGATCATCCGCCTCTTCGGCCATCGGGAAAACCCCGGTGGCGTAAGCGCGCAGGAGCAATTCCGGTTCGATTGCATAGTCGTCCGGTTTTGCTCCTGCAGTCACTTATTTAAGCGCCTTCGTTCTCGGACTGGCTGGCCAGATATTTTTCCAGCCAGTGGATATCATAGGCACCATTGGCGATGTCCTGATTTCCAATCAGCTCCTGGAACAGGGGCAGGGTCGTCTTGACGCCATCCACCACGAATTCGTCCAGCGCACGACGCAGACGCATCATGCATTCGACGCGGTTGCGTCCGTGCACGATGAGCTTGCCGATGAGGCTGTCGTAATAAGGCGGAATGCGATAGCCGGAATAAACGCCGGAATCCACGCGGATGCCGAGGCCACCCGGCGTATGGTAGTGGGTGATGAGACCCGGCGATGGCGTGAAGGTGCGCGGGTCTTCGGCATTGATGCGGCATTCAATGGCATGGCCAGAGAAACGCACGTCCTTCTGCTTCACCGAAAGGCCGAGACCCGCAGCGACACGAATCTGCTCATGCACAAGATCGATGCCGGTGATGGCTTCCGTGACCGGATGCTCCACCTGCAGACGGGTGTTCATTTCGATGAAATAGAACTCGCCGTTTTCATAGAGGAACTCGATCGTGCCCGCACCACGATAGCCAAGCTCGGCAATGGCGTTGGCGCAGATCATGCCGATCTTGTCGCGCGCTTCCGAATTAAGAGCCGGGGAGTTGGCTTCTTCCCAGACCTTCTGGTGACGGCGCTGCAAGGAGCAGTCGCGTTCGCCCAGATGGATCGCGTTGCCCGCACCATCGCCCATGACCTGAACTTCGATGTGACGCGGCTTTTCGAGATATTTCTCGATATAGACGGCATCGTCACCGAAAGCGGCAGCAGCTTCTGAGCGCGCGGTTGCGAGCGCAACCGACAGGTCTTCCTCGGTGCGCGCCACTTTCATGCCGCGACCGCCACCACCGGCCGAAGCCTTGATGATGACCGGGAAGCCGATTTCTTTCGCCACGCGCGCAGCTTCAACATCGTCGGTGATGCCGCCATCGGAACCAGGAACGACCGGAATGCCAAGGCGCTTGGCTGTGCGCTTGGCTTCGATCTTGTCGCCCATGATGCGGATATGCGAGGCGGTGGGGCCGATGAAGGTGATGTTGTGTGCTTCGAGAATTTCCGCAAACTTTGCGTTTTCGGACAGGAAGCCGTAGCCCGGATGGATCGCGTCGGCGCCGGTGATCTCGCAAGCAGCAACGATCTGGTGAATGTTCAGATAGCTGTCGCGAGAGGGCGGCGGTCCGATACAAACACTTTCATCCGCCAGACGGACATGCATCGCGTCGGCATCTGCCGTGGAGTGAACGGCGACCGTCTTGATGCCCAGTTCCTTACAGGCTCTGAGCACGCGAAGAGCGATTTCGCCACGATTGGCTATGAGGATCTTTTGAAACATGCGCTTGCTGCCAGTTCCCGTTTCGTGAAGTGAAGACACGTCAAACAATGGTTGAGCGACGCTTATTCGATCACGACGAGCGGTTCGCCGAATTCAACCGGCTGGGCGTCATCAATCAAAATGGCCTTGACCGTACCGGCGCGCGGGGCGGGGATCTGGTTCATGGTCTTCATGGCTTCGATGATGAGGAGGGTCTGGCCTTCCTTCACCTGTGTGCCGACTTCGATAAAGTTGCGGGCGCCCGGTGCCGGAGCTAGGTAGGCGGTGCCAACCATCGGCGAAGGAACGGCATTCTTTGCCAGTTCAGCCTTGGTCGGCTCGGCGGCTGCCGGAGCGGCGGCAGGCACTGCAACAGCAGCCGGTGCTGCGGCCGGATAAACGGTCGCTGCGGCCTGAACCGTTACATTGCGCGAAACGCGGATGCGCAGATCGCCATGTTCGATTTCGATATCCGTGAGGTCGGTATCGTTGAGGATATCCGCCAGATCGCGGATGGTTTCTTTGTCGATGACAGTGTTTTTGCTGGACATATCAGGCCCCTTTTACGCTTTGCCCGTTGTGTTCTTGTTCTTTGGCAATTGCCGCGAGCGCGCGTAGGCCGAGCAGATACCCTTCCGCGCCAAAGCCGCAAATGACGCCTTTGGCGACTGCGGATACATAAGAGTGGTGCCGGAAGGCCTCACGCGTATGAATGTTCGAAAGATGCACTTCCACAACCGTGACCTTTGCAGAGCGGATCGCGTCGTGAATGGCAATTGAAGTGTGGCTGTAGGCCGCCGGATTGATCAGGACATAGGCGTCTTTCTCGCCCGCTTCCTGAATCCAAGTGACCAGATCGCCTTCATAATTGGATTGGCGGAAATCAACGTCGAGATCGAGAGAACCGGCTTCGCGCTTGCAAGCCTCTTCAATGTCGGCCAGCGTCGCAACGCCATAAATCCCCGGTTCACGCTTTCCCAGAAGATTGAGATTGGGACCGTTTAGAACAAAAACCGTCTTTGCCATTGTGTCCGCGCCAAATCCTTTGCAACCGATATCGTGTTACCACGAAAATTTAGTAACACTTCGCTTTCCATATAGAGAGCTTGGATGCAAGCCGAAACCCTATAATTCAGTGCAGATGTCCTGCCTGACCGGTTTTTCCCGCTATTCTTTGCGAGATGCACCGGCATTGCGGCATATTTGCTTTAATCGCCGGTTATCACCGAGTTTTGATAAGTGTGTACCCGAAACGCCTGTCAGGGAAAGCGTATCGGGCACAGCTGTCAGTTTTACTTCTTGGCGGCGGTACGTGCTGCGGCGATTCTCTCCACCAGACCATCGACACCGATAGCGCCCGGCACCAGCTCGCTGCCGATGATATAGGACGGCGTGCCGGTGATGTTGAGCTGCGTTGCCAATTGATAGGTATCCTGGAAAGCGCCGGTGATCGCCGGGTCTTTCATCTTTTCGCGCAGTGCGGTTTCATCGGCGCCAAGTTTGACGGCATCGGCAATCGCGGATGCCTCGGTCGCGCGCTCCTGTGCGCCCAGCAAAACGCCGTGGAATTCAGCATATTTTTCCGGCATCAGCGCCTTGAAGGCCTGCGCAACAATATGCGCCTTCACCGAATCTGGGCCGAGGATTGGAAATTCCTTCATGACGAAACGAACATTCGGATCGTTTTTCAGGATGGCCTGCATGTCGGGCAGTGCGCGTTTGCAATAGCCGCAATTGTAATCGAAGAACTCATAGACGGTGACGTCGCCGTTCGGATTGCCGAAAACTGCGTCATGCTCGGGGTGGTAAAGTGCGCTCTGGTTGGCAGCCAGCACCTTCTTGACCTGCTCTTGCGCGTCATGCGCCTGCTTGGTTTCCAGCGCGCTCTGCACTTCCAGCATCAGTTCTGGGTTCTTGAGAAGATAGTTGCGCACCACATTTTCAATGGCTTGCTGGTTAAGCGGTGCCTCAGCCGTTGCTGCCGCTGCTGCTGGGGCGACGGGCGCAGCCGAATGGCGCGACAGACCCGCACCATAGCCGAGAGCCAGCGCTGCCAGACCGACAATGCCGCTTGCCAGCGTGATGGAAACTGCGTTCTTCATCTTCAAATTCCAATCCGTTTAAAAATACGCCCTGCCAGGAGGACTATGTCGGGCGTTATTTGCTTTTCTTCGTATTGATAATGTCCTGCGCACGCAACCAGTCCGGCGAGCCGGATTTCAGCTGCTTCTGTGCGCGGATTGCGAATATTTGGGCATCCTGAAGTTTGCCCGCATAGAAGTTCATGTCGGCGGTTGCGAGGTCTGCAAGGCCCATATTGCCCTGCTGGCCATAGGCCTGCGCGAGATATCCATAGCCGCCCGGAAACTCGGGATCGGAAGCAATGCCCGCTTTGATCTCCTTGATTGCGGTTGGCATGTTCGCCTTTGTGCCCGTCAGCATGAGTGCCCGTCCGTAGCTCATGCGCAGCAGCGGAGACTTGCGTGGGTCGAGCGATACGGCGGTCTGGAAAGCCTTTGCTGCGCCGGCGGCATCATTCGCCTTGATGAGAACTTCGCCGCGCATTTCATAGAAATAAGGGTTCTTCGGCTGTTCCTTGATCAGCGCGTCGAATTTGGGCTGGGCGGAACGCGCAGCACCGTTCAGATAGGTGGTGATGGCGCTGCCATAGCGCGCCGGAAGCCCGCCGGGATTGCTGCGAAACATGCGTTGCAGCGCGCCCATATTGCCCGAATAGGCGGCAATCTTGGCGCGTGCCATGTCGTGACGCAATTGAAGCGCGGGTGAATCCGTTTTGTTGAAGTTGGGGCTCTTCTTGGCCAGTTCTTCCAGATTGGCGATACGTTCACGCGGAAGCGGGTGGCTGATGCGATACTGGTCGATCTGCGTGCCTGACAGGGAGAGGGCGGAGGCAAAACGCTGGAACGTGTCCAGCATTCCCTTGGACGACTGCCCGGTCGCATTGAGATAATTGACTGCCATACGGTCGGCGGTCATTTCCTCGGTACGCTGATAGCTGAGCAGGCTGCGCATCGCCGCCTCGGCGCTGCCAAGCGCGATGCCGCCGCCTGCACCGGCTGCAGACCCGCTGCCTGCTGCTGCGCCTGCAACGCCTGCGCCCACGCCGAGCAACATGCCGATCACCGCCATGGTCCGCGCCCGGCTCAACTGTTCCCGCAGGCGATCCTGATGCCCGCCCGCCAGATGACCCGCCTCATGCGCGATCACGCCGATGATTTCATTGGGCGTATCGGCCTGCATGATCGCGCCGGTATTGATGAAAATGCGCCGCCCATCGACAAAGGCGTTGAAGCTCGGCGAATTGACGAGGATGACGCGCACGCCACGGCTGGAAAGACCTGCAGCCTTCAGGATCGGCGCGGCATAATCTGAAACCAGTGCTTCGATTTCCGCGTCGCGCACGATCGGTACACCACGCGACTGGGCGGATGCAGGCATAACGCCCGTCACCGCCACGGCAAGTGCTGAAAGTGCGGCCACAGAACTGCGGACAAATCGTCCAAAGGATAAGGTTCCAGTCGGGAACGGCGCGATCAATGCTGCCATAATGCTCGTCGTCCTCCTCGTCATTTCATGCGAATCTCGCATCGGTTCATTCATCGTATCGGGAAACAAGTTCCGGTTCAGGACCTTATAGCCGTCTCAGCGCATTTTAAACGATATCTCGACAAGGCAGCATGATCTTAAAAGTCGGATATCGGGCGTGCAATCTCTGCCGACTTTGATATCCGGTCAATTCCGATATTGTTGCCATCAATCTGTAGACCCCAAAGCGCGTTATGACTGCGCTACCGGTGTCGTTTACAAGCATTCATCCAAGACAATGTACCCAATTTCCTAAAAGCGCTGTTGCTTTAGCAATCCGGCGTTTATACGGCGGTGATGTTGTGTTCTGTCCGTGCGGCGGCTCCAGCGGAGCGCCTGCAATGTTCTGGAGGTAAAGTTGATCAGTCTTTCTAGCCGCAGCGCGGTTGAGCCATTCCACGCCATGGATGTTCTGGCCGAAGCCAACCGCCGCCGCGCGGCAGGTCATCCGATCATTTCGATGGCGGTTGGCCAGCCCGCAGATCCGGCACCGCAAATCGTGCGGCAGGCCGCCGAACAGGCGTTGAAAGACGGGCGCATCGGCTATACCGACGCGCTGGGGCTGGTTGAACTGCGTGAAGCGATTGCCACGCATTATGCCGATCATTACGGCGTTTCCGTTTCGGCAGATCGAATAGCGGTTACGACCGGCTCTTCGGCGGCCTTCAATCTGGCTTTTGTCGTCTATTTCGATCCAGGCGACCGGGTGGCGATCACGCGCCCGGGCTATCCGGCTTACCGCAATATTCTGACAGCGCTTGGGCTGGAAGTGGTGGAAATCCCAACCGGCAATGGCACCTCGGCGGCTCTGACTGCTGAGGCATTGGCGGCTGCGCACGCCGAAAAGCCGTTGAAGGGCGTATTATTTGCAAGCCCGGCCAATCCAACAGGCGCAGTGATTGCCAAGCCTGAACTGAGGGCGATCATCGATACGGCCCGTTCGCTCGGCATTCGCGTGATTTCGGACGAAATTTATCACCGGCTTTCCTATGAAACCGACGATGTGACGGCGCTTGAAATCGCCGACGATGTCACGATCATCAATTCGTTCTCGAAATATTACTGCATGACGGGTTGGCGTATCGGCTGGATGGTTCTGCCGGAGGGCGATGTTCGCGCCATCGAACGGCTGAGCCAAAGCCTTTATATTTCCGCGCCAGAACTTTCGCAGCGCGCGGCCATCGAGGCTTTCCACGCCACTGCCGAACTGGAGCGCATCAAGGATCGCTATCGCCAGAACCGCGCCATCCTGCTGGAACACCTGCCGCAAATGGGGCTGAAACTCGCGGCACCGATGGACGGTGCATTCTACGCTTATTGCGACGTTTCACGCTTCACTAATGACAGCATGGAATTTGCGCGCAAGATGATTGCCGAGATCAACATCGCCGCAACGCCGGGCCGCGATTTCGACCCACTGGATGGCCACCGCACCATGCGCTTTTCCTATGCGGGAAAAGTCGAGGAAATGCAGGAAGCGGTTCGCCGTCTGGAAGATTGGCTTCCGCAACAGTCAGCCTGAAACCAAAGATGCAAAAAAACCGGCGTTTCCGCCGGTTTTTTTTATTTCTGATGTTCGGGCAGAGCTTAAAAGAAACCCTTCTTCTGCCACCAGCCGCCACGCTTCGGCTTCTGTTCGTCACTCTCGCTCGATGTGACGACAGGCTCAACATTCTTGGCCGGTTCTTCGATCACAGCCACTTCGGTTTCGACTTCAACAGCTTCGGCAGCGCCTTCTTCAACCTCTACCGGCTTGGCAGCTGCTTTGCGGGTGCGGCGCTTCGGCTTATCAGCTTCCACGGCTTCAGGCGCTTCTACGGCTTCCGGTGCGGCGTCGTCGGCCTTCTTGCGAGACCGGGTCTTCCGGGCTGGCTTGACAGGGGCTTCTTCGACTTCTGCAGCAACCACCTCATCTGCGGCTTCCTCAGTCTTTGCAGACTTGCGGGCACGCGGCTTGCGGGCAGCCTTGGCTGGCTTTTCGGCTTCAGCCGGCGCTTCGGCAGCTTCCGTTGCAACAGCAACCGCTTCCACAACCTCAACAATTTCGGCCTTGGCAGCGACGACTTCGGCTGCAGCAGCTTCAATAGCGGCCTCGGCCTTTACCGGCAGAACAGGCGTGTAGCCGACAAACTCCGGATCAGGAACCTTGCGACCGCGCACCTCGTCTTCACGACGATTCTTGCGTCCACCGCGACGGCCACGACGGCGCTTCTTACGGCGATCATCGTCGCTCAAAGCGGCATCCGACCGCGGTTCAGAAGCTTCATCGCCTTCATCCGCATCGTCTTCGGCATCTTCGGTGGCAGCATTGTCCTGAGCGGTCTGTTCGCGGTTGTCGCGATCCTTGCCGCCACGACGGCGACGACGGCGACGACGCTTGCGGTCGCCTTCCTCGCTGCGCTCTTCCCGAGCCGGCGCTTCGGCCTTGACGTCTTCTTCTTCCTCGTCTTCCTCGACCGGAATTTCAGGATCTTCGATGTCGTCTTCGATATAGGCCATCGGCTGGACAGGAGGCTGTGTCACCGGACGGGTGGACGGCGCGCCCTTGTCGATCGCAAAATGCTGGTGACCGACGCTTTCATCGGCGTCGATGCTGATGGCGACGCCAAAGCGGCCTTCCAGATCGGCCAGCAACTGGCGCTTGTGGTTCAGCACATAAAGCGCCGAAGCCGCTGGCGTGCGAACATTGATGTCAAAGCCCGAATGACGCAGCAGATAATCTTCAATGCCGCGAATGATATGCAGCGCCATCGACGAGTCCGAGCGGACATGGCCGGTGCCGCCGCAATGCTGGCAAACCTGCATCGTGCTTTCCAGCACCGATGCGCGAATGCGCTGGCGCGACATTTCCAGAAGGCCGAAATGCGAGATGCGACCAACCTGAATGCGGGCGCGGTCGTCCTTCAGGCAGTCCTTCATCTTCTTTTCGACAGCGCGATTGTTGCGCTTTTCTTCCATGTCGATGAAGTCGACGACGATCAGGCCGGCAAGGTCGCGCAGGCGCAGCTGGCGCGCCACTTCTTCGGCTGCTTCCAGATTGGTCTGGAGCGCGGTGTCTTCGATGGAATGTTCGCGCGTCGAGCGACCGGAGTTGACGTCGATGGCAACCAGCGCTTCAGTCTGGTTGATGATCAGGTAACCACCCGATTTCAGCGTCACCTGCGGCAGCAGCATGCGGTCGAGCTGGGCTTCGACGCCATTGCGTGTGAAGATCGGCACCTGTTCGCGATAGGGCTGGACCACCTTGGCATGGCTCGGCATGAGCATGCGCATAAAGTCCTTGGCCTCGCGATAGCCGTTCTCGCCGGAAACGAGGATTTCCGTGATGTCCTTGTTATAAAGGTCGCGGATCGAGCGTTTGATCAGGCTGCCTTCTTCGTAGACGAGGGACGGCGCCGTCGACTGCAAGGTCAGCGTACGGACATTTTCCCAAAGGCGCATCAGATATTCGTAGTCGCGCTTGACTTCCGCCTTGGTGCGATTGGCGCCAGCCGTACGCAGGATCACGCCCATGCCCTGCGGCACTTCGAGTTCCTTGACGATTTCCTTCAGTCGCTTGCGATCCTGCGGTTGGGTGATCTTGCGGGAAATGCCGCCGCCACGCGCAGTGTTCGGCATCAGCACCGAATAACGACCAGCCAGCGACAGATAGGTCGTGAGAGCAGCGCCCTTGTTGCCGCGCTCTTCCTTGACCACCTGCACCAGCAGAATCTGGCGGCGCTTGATGACTTCCTGAATGTTGTACTGGCGGCGATGGGTGCGGGTATGCGTCGGCAGTTCTTCCAGCGCATCTTCCGAACCGACCGATTCGACCATGTCTTCTTCATGCTCGACATCGTCTTCGTCGCCATTGTCGATGGCTTCCGAAATTACGTCGCCCTTATGCGACAGGGCGCTTGCAGGTGTGCCAGGCACATAATTCGCAAAACCGGGACCGACGGGCTCGGCTGCGGGCAGGCCGTTATCCGATGCGCTGGCCTGTGCCTTGTTCTGGTTGTCGCGGCCACCGCGGCGGCGATTGCGACGCGAGCGGTCATTCGACCGTTCACCCGAACGCTCGCCAGAGCGTTCGCTCTTGGCGCGTGGCTCGTCATCATCGTCGTCTTCGGCGCGCTGCGCCTTGGCTTCCGCTTCAAGCAGCGCCAGACGATCCGCGACCGGAATCTGGTAATAATCGGGATGGATTTCCGAGAAGGCGAGGAAACCGTGACGGTTGCCGCCATATTCCACAAATGCAGCCTGAAGCGAAGGTTCGACGCGCGTGACCCGCGCGAGGTAGATATTGCCTTTCAGCTGCTTCTTGTGTTCCGACTCGAAGTCGAATTCTTCAATCTTGTTACCGCGCGTAACAATGACGCGGGTTTCCTCCGGGTGGGAGGCATCGATGAGCATTTTGTTGGACATTAGTGTCTTTCCTACCGGCGCGAAGACGCAAAACACGTGCGCCGGAGGAAGCCCTGAAGGCTGCCGACCTAACCGTATTGCATCTGCCGGATGGTTCTGGGTTCGCCGGAACATAAGCTGCTGCCTTTACGCGCGACGGCCACGTGGCGATCACGGTCTTTAGGCTTGCGATGGTCAGTCTTACTAGACCCATAGCTGTTCCGAACGAAACGACCTCAATATATGACCCGGAGACCGGGCCGATTTCATTGCTCTTCTCGAGCGTTAAAGCGCCGTGCGTCTAACTGGACGCACAAGGACACCTTAAATTCTCAAATCCACGCACCGTTCTATCCTGAAGCCGGACCCGGCTTTAAGTTCGATGCGGTGGCGACAGCGCGTAACAATGCGCAATCGACCAATCAAAAGTGGAGGGCGGGGGAGCCACATCTCCACTGAATTCTGTTCCGGCCACCGGGACTGTGAGCGTATAAACCACTGTTCTCGCTCTCGTTCTCTCCGGTCATATTCGAAAACCGGCAAACGATTCTGACAGCTAACCCGTAACCTGCATTAGCTTTTATGGCGTCGGATGCATGATGACAAGTACGAATATCAGTTGACATTCGCATCGCAATTTCGTCGTAACCCGAATGTAGGTCATATTCGCGGCTCAATTGCGGCTGGAAAGCCTTCGTTAACCGTAGTTCTGTACGACAGTTTCATGAGTTGCGTGCAGCGGGTCGGGTGGACAGTTGCGCATTGAGGCGCACATAAAAGCGCTGGCATCGCTATTCGGTGCCACCAATTCAATATTATTCGATCGTGATGGCGAATGCATTTTCGAAACGGTGAAAAAGCAACGACAATCTCTGCAACTGCGCGGCAATGGCTGGCGCTTGCGGTCTTTCTCCTTGTGGGTCTTTTTCAGGTGGGCGCCGCTCTGGCCGCCGATCAGGCCGGACAGTCGCTGACGGCGCTCACTTTTCGCATGGCAGGCGATGATCTGCGCACCCGCATCGTCGTGATGTTCGACCGCGAGCCGGAACTGACGACGCGCCTTTTCGACAATCCCCATCGTCTGGTGATCGAGTTGCCCGAAACCCGTTTCGGGTTCGACGAAAAGAGCCTTGAAGCCAGAGGTCTGGTTTCCAATGTTCGTTACGGACTGGCGGGGAAGGGGCGTTCGCGCCTTATCCTGACCCTGCGTGGCCCCTTCAAGGTGGAAAATCTGCGCGTTTTGAAAAATGAAAGCGCGTCCGGTTATCGTCTTGTGGCGGATATGGTCGCAACGTCCGACCGGGAATTCACCGCACAACTGCAAGGACGTTCAGAAATCACGAGTTCGACCGAGCGCAAGGCTGCGCTTTCTGCTCAATCAGCCAAGATCGAGACCCGTCCGTTTACGGTGATGATCGATCCGGGCCATGGCGGCATCGACAGCGGTGCCGAAAGCCTGAGCGGTATCAAGGAAAAAGACCTGACGCTCGCCTTCGGTGTCGAATTGCGCGACCGTCTTGCGCAGGAAAAGAACATTCAGGTTCTGATGACACGGGACGACGATACTTATCTTCGCTTGTCCGAGCGCGTCCGCATCGCGCGCCAGCATGAGGCCGATCTGTTCATCTCCATCCATGCTGATACGATCAATCAGCAGGATATTCGCGGTGCCACGGTCTATACGATTTCCGACAAGGCGTCGGATGCGGTAGCGCGCGCCATGGCGGAACGTGAAAACAAATCCGACAATCTGGGAGGCACCGCGCCGGAAGAAGTGCCGGAAGTTGCCGATATTCTGCTCGATCTGACGCGCCGCGAGACCCATAGCTTCTCGCTGAGCTTTGCGGAAAAGGTGATCGCACAATTGCAGGGGCAGGTTAATCTCATCAACAATCCGCACCGTTTTGCCGGATTTCAGGTGCTGCGCGCCCCGGACGTGCCTTCTGTATTGATCGAAATCGGCTATCTGTCGAATGCAGAAGACGAAAAACTCATAAGCAACCCGGAATGGCGGAAAAAACTTGCTGACCGACTTGCTTTGGCAATCAAGTCGTTCGAAACGTTACGACGCCCGGCAATCGTAACAAAAGGTTGAGCACCAGCACGACGATGCATGCATGCAACAGTTTGTCGTATTTTTATTCCGGGACCGAGCCTAAAGATGTTAATTCTGTTAAAACGCATAAACGATCTTGCGTTTGACGCATTTGATGGTCACTAAGCCTGATACCATGAACCTTACGGGGCTCGTGGGTTGGCGGTTGGCGCATTGACGCTTATCATGGGCATAATCTGACGGCAGGATTCCGCAAATATGGTAAGGCTTATCGGTTATTTCTTCGGGATTGGTGCGGTGCTGATGCTTCTGGCAGCAGGCGGCGTTGCCCTTTACGTCGGAAGCCTTAGCAAAGATTTGCCCGATTATGAGGTGCTGGCGAAGTACGAGCCGCCGGTCATGACCCGCGTTCATGCATCGGACGGCAGCCTGATGGCGGAGTTCGCGCGCGAGCGTCGCATGTACTTGCCAATCCAGGCTGTGCCGAACCGGGTCAAGGCTGCGTTCATCTCCGCCGAAGACAAGACCTTCTACGAACATCATGGTCTCGATTTCGGTGGTCTGGCACGCGCCGTTATCACTAACGTCAAGAATATGGGCTCGGGTCGCCGCCCGATGGGCGCGTCGACCATCACGCAGCAGGTCGCGAAGAACTTCCTCCTGTCCTCGACCCAGACCTATGACCGCAAGATTCGTGAAGCGATTCTGGCCATGCGTATCGAGCAGGCCTATTCCAAGGATCGCATTCTCGAACTCTATCTGAATGAAATCTTCTTCGGCCTTGGCTCTTACGGTATCGCCAGCGCGGCACTGACCTATTTTGACAAGTCGGTCGGCGAACTGAACATCGCGGAGAGCGCGTATCTCGCAGCACTTCCGAAGGGCCCGAACAATTATCATCCCTTCCGCCAGCCAGCCCGCGCCATGGAACGTCGCAACTGGGTGATCGATCGTATGGCCGAAAACGGCTATATCACGACAGCTGAGGCGGAAGACGCGAAGAAGCAGCCGCTCGGCGTCACATCGCGCAGCGATATGCATTATGTCTTCGCATCGGAATATTTCACCGAGGAAGTGCGCCGCCAGATCATCCAGAAATATGGTGTCGACGCCCTGTATGAAGGCGGCCTGTCGGTCCGCACCACGCTGAATCCGACCTTGCAGGTCGAAGCACGCAAATCGCTGCAGTCTGCGCTTCTGCGCTATGACGAAGCACGCGGCTGGCGCGGGCCGTTGAAGAATGTCGATCTCGGCAATGATTGGGGCACCGCCTTCGGCGACATGCAGTCCTATTCGGATGTTCCGGAATGGCAGCTCGCCATTGTGCTGAATGTTTCCGCTGCCGGTGCCGATATCGGCCTCCAGCCGGAAGTCGAAGCGTCCGGATCGCGCAGCAAGGAGCGCAAGCGCGCCTTTATCACCGCCGACGACATGAAGTGGGCGATGCGCGTCACCAATATCGATGGCAAGCGCAGCAGTGCGAAGTCGCCGGAAGGTGTACTCAACACCGGCGACATCATCTATGTCTCGAAGGAAGGCAACGGCTATCGGCTTCAGCAGCCGCCGAAGCTTGAAGGCGCGCTCGTCGCCATGGACCCGCATACGGGCCGTGTGCTGGCAATGGTCGGCGGCTTCTCCTATGCGGAATCGGAATTCAACCGCGCCACACAGGCCTATCGCCAGCCGGGTTCGTCGTTCAAGCCGTTCGTCTACGCTGCGGCGCTCGACAATGGTTATACGCCTGCTTCCGTGGTTCTGGACGGTCCGCTGGAAGTCAATCAGGGCGGTACGCTCGGTGTCTGGGCGCCGAAGAACTATTCGGGCAAATTCGCCGGTCCGTCCACGCTACGCTACGGTATCGAGCAGTCGCGTAACGTCATGACCGTGCGTCTGGCACAGGACATGGGCATGAAGCTTGTCGCTGAATATGCCGAACGTTTCGGCGTTTACGACAAGATGCTGCCGGTTCTCTCCATGTCGCTCGGCGCGGGTGAAACCACCGTACTGCGCATGGTAACGGCCTATTCCGTCATCGCCAATGGTGGCCAGAGCATCACGCCGTCGATGATCGACCGTATTCAGGACCGTTACGGCAAGACCGTGTTCAAGCACGATGCGCGCCAGTGCGAAGGCTGCAATGCGCAGGATTGGGCCAATCAGGAAGAGCCGACCCTGATCGACAATCGCGATCAGGTGCTGGACCCGATGACGGCCTATCAGATCACATCGATGATGGAAGGCGTTGTTCAGCGCGGCACGGCGCAGATTCTGAAGAGCCTCGACCGTCCGCTGGCTGGCAAGACCGGCACGTCCAATGACGAAAAAGACGCATGGTTCGTCGGCTTCACGCCCGACCTCGTGGTCGGTGTATTTATGGGCTACGATACTCCGGAATCGCTCGGACGGGGCGGCACGGGCGGCGGTCTGGCTGCACCGGTGTTCAAATCCTTCATGGAGCAGGCGCTGGCTGGAACGCCCAAGGTGGACTTCCGCGTACCGGAAGGCATGACGCTGATTGCGATCAACCGCAAGACCGGTATGCGCACCAATGAGGGTGACCCGAATCTGATTATGGAAGCCTTCAAGCCGGGCACGGGACCATCCGACAGCTATTCGGTCATCGGTATGGATTCGTTCCGTGAAGGCGCGCCTGTCGCACCGCAATCGCCGCAAGCAACCCGTGCAATCAACTCCGGCTCGGGCGGACTTTACTGATCCGGTTACAGGGCTTTGGCCTTTACACAGCGTGGCCGCGTCACTATGGTCCGCGGCGCTTGGACAGGCTGTCCGACGCTGGAAATGACGAGCCGGGCTTTGCGTCCGGTTTGGTTTCCCATTGAAATAGGAATTACTGAAGGAACGATTTGCCCATGCGCGCGGAAATCGAGACGCTGGTTGACGAAATCAAGCAGGCCATAAGCCTGCTGAGGAGGCATCTTTGACTGGGATCAGGCGATAAAACGTCTCGGCTATCTCAATCAGAAGGCCGAAGATCCCACACTCTGGAATGATGCCCAGGAAGCCCAGAAGCTGATGCGTGAGCGCCAGCAGCTGGAAGACAGCATTAACGGTATCAATCAGCTTACCCAGACATTGAACGACAGCATCGAACTCATCGCCATGGGCGAGGAGGAAGGCGACAAGTCGATCATCGACGATGCGGAAAACACCGTCCGCGAACTCAAGGTCGAGATCGATCGCCGCCAGATCGACATGCTGCTGTCGGGCGAAGCCGATGCCAACGACACCTATGTCGAAGTGCATGCCGGCGCCGGTGGCACGGAAAGCCAGGACTGGGCGTCGATGCTGCTGCGCATGTATACGCGCTGGGCAGAACGCAACGGCCGCAAGGTCGAGGTGATGGAAGTGCACGATGGCGATGAAGCGGGCATCAAATCCGCGACCATTCTCGTCAAGGGGCACAATTCATACGGCATGATGAAGACCGAATCAGGCGTTCATCGTCTGGTCCGCATCTCGCCCTACGATTCCAATGCCCGCCGCCATACGTCCTTCGCCAGTATCTGGGTTTATCCGGTGATCGATGACAATATCGATGTGCAGGTGACGGAAGCAGACGTTCGCATTGATACCTATCGTGCATCGGGTGCCGGTGGTCAGCACGTCAACACGACGGACTCCGCAGTGCGTATCACGCATATCGCGAGCGGTATCGTGGTGCAGTGTCAGGCGGAACGTTCGCAGCACAAGAACCGTGAAAAAGCATGGTCGATGCTGCGCGCGCGTTTGTACGAGGAAGAGCTGAAAAAGCGCGAAGAAGCGACGGACGCAGCCAATGCCACCAAGACGGATATCGGCTGGGGGCATCAGATTCGTTCCTACGTTCTGCAGCCATACCAGTTGGTGAAGGATTTGCGCACCGGCGTGGAAAGCACCAATCCACAGGAAGTGCTGGATGGCGCGGTAACGCCTTTCATGGAAGCAGCGCTCGCACACCGCATTCAGGGTGGTGGCGAGATGATCGACGATATCGACTGATACCTGTTCGAAATCCGCGAATAACAAAAACCCGGCCTCAGCGCCGGGTTTTTTATGGCTGTTGTTAAAGCAGCGGCTCTATCTGTTTGCCCGCTTTGAGAAAATTGACCGGATTGACGGGACGACCGTTCTCGCGCACTTCATAATGAAGGTGACTCCCGGTCGAACGCCCGGTGCTGCCCGCCTGACCGATGACCGTGCCGCGGGTGATCTTCTGCCCGTCACGGACCAGAACCTGCGAGAGATGCGCAAAGCGTGTGGCAAAACCATTGCCGTGGTCAATCTCGACCATGTTACCATAGCCGCCAAAGCGTCCTGCCTTCATGACCATTCCGGCAGCCGTGGCCCGGATTGTCTGGCCGTAGGCGGCGCGAAAATCGATACCTGAATGAAAGGCGGAGCTGCCGAAAAACGGGTCGCTGCGATATCCGAAAAGGCTCGTCACCGGCATACCGGGGGCAGGGTTCGCGAGCGGCATCGCCGTGATTTGTTTGCGAACGCTATCGAGCCGTTCCAGTGCACTGTCGAGATTGCGGATCTGCATGTCGAAATCATTGACGATTGTGCCGGGCGCTGAAATCGGAATCAGCGGGCCGCCCATGGCAGAATGCGCCTGGTCCGAGGTTTCGATGCGAAGCCCGGCGGAATTTAGCGTGTCGACGATGGTGTCGGCTTTTTCATAAGCGGCATCCGCCAGATTGCGCACCTTGCCATTCTGTTCGCTTTCGATGCGATGGAGGGTCTGGTTGATGGTGGCAAGCAACTTGTCGGAGGTCTCGATTGTGGATTCACCCGACATGCCGCCCGCAAGACGCAGACCCAGCGGTCCCGCATCGGCACGACGCTCCGGTTTGACATTCGCGGGCACAGGCCCGGTTATGATCGGATCGATGCCGGGAAAGTCCCGCTCGCCAATCGCCTCATCCGGGATAAGCTGGCTATGCTCTTCGGCGAAGGGGACGGGCTGTGTCGGCATATCCGGCATTGGCTGCAACTTCGATGCCCGTTCCAGCAAAGGCGCAAGCTTGCCATCGCGCGCGCTCAGCGTCTGCTGTCGCTGCATGAGTTCAGCGAGCTTGTTTTCCATGACCTGCTGGTCAAGCATCTGGCGGCTCGTAATGCGGTCCACTTCCGTGCGCAGCAGCGAAATCCGGTCTTCATAAAGCTGCTGGTTGCGTGCCTGTCGCGCAATGCTGGAACTGATCAGATCATCGCGCAGCACGAGATAGGCGGTGGAGCCGAGATAGGCAGTTGAAAGCGCCAGAAACGCCGCTCCGCCTGCAATGGCCATCCAAGGGCGAAACGTGAAATGGCTGATTTTCTCGCCGCGAGCGATAATGACGACAGGCGGTTCCTTGCGTTCACCGAAGACCGTCTTTCCCGTTGTTTTCGCCCGTTTATTCGTCATGGCACCCACATGCCCCCCGATAGAGCAGCTCGGAACCTGAACACGGATGCGAACTGCAAAATTCTGGCGGAACGTTCTGGAAAACGCACCGATTCCCTAAGTTTGATTACAACTTATTAGGGTTAATAAAGCTTTGCATTCGTGGCTTGCGCCAGCCATGCGGGCCGGAAAGTGTCTCAGATCGAGACCGGAGACAGGTTGCGATAAAAGGACGGCGTCAGTCCGGCTTCGGCCCGTGCCAAATCGTTGAACGGCGGCTTGAGATCGCCGCGAAAATTGGTGCGCACCAGTTCCTGAAAGCGGGCGACCGGATCGATGCGATTACGCGCGCAGAAAAAGCGAAACCATTTCGCGCCGACCGCGACATGGGTTTTCTCGTCGTTATAGATGGTGTCCAGTATCGCTGCCGTCTCGTGATCGCCGGTTTCGATCATCTTTTCGAGAAGCGACGGCGTCAAATCCAGCCCACGCGCTTCGAGTATGAGCGGCACCACGGCCAGCCGCGCCTCCAGATCATTGCGCGTTTGATGCGCCGACTGCCACAGCCCGTCATGAGCAGGCATGTCACCATAATCGGCACCAAGATCTTTCAGGCGATTGCGCAGCAAAGTGAAATGCCGCGCTTCGTCATCAGCGACTTTCATCCAGCCATCGAAAAAGCTGCGCGGAATGGGCTTGGCTGCAAAGCGGGCCACAATATCGAGCGCCAGATCGATGGCATTCAACTCGATATGCGCAAGAGCGTGCATCAGCGCGATACGGCCATGCTCCGTGTGGAGCGAGCGCTTCTTCATCATGCGCGGCGGGACAAGCTCCGGCTTGTCCGGACGGCCCGGACGATCTGGCAAAGGCGGGTCGAGCGGGCTTCGCACCGAGAGCGTGCGCCCGAACCAGCGCGCCGCCGTCTCGCGCGTGAGGCGGACTTTGTCGTCCAGATCGGCTGCAGCAATGGCACGGATGGCATTGCCACGCAGCGTTTGTTCGGGAGCCTTGGTCTCGCGCATCACAGGATACACTCCGTCGGGCTATAGGGCGCGAGCCGCTTCCAGCACGTCTTCGGCGTGACCGGCAACTTTCACCTTGTTCCAGACCCGTGCGATACGGCCAGCGGCATCGATCAGAAAGGTTGTACGCTCGACGCCCATATATTTGCGGCCATACATGCTTTTCTCGACCCACACGCCATAGGCTTCCAGAGCTGTGCGTTCTTCGTCTGCGACGAGATCGACGGTCAAATCGTGCTTTTTGCGAAACTTGGCATGTTTCGTGGCGCTGTCTGGCGACAGGCCGATTACCCGCGCACCGATTTTGTCGAATTCCGGCTTCAATTGTGAAAAGGCAATCGCTTCCTTGGTGCAGCCCGACGTGTCATCCTTGGGATAGAAATAGAGGACGACAGGCTTGCCTTTCAACGACGAAAGGGTGAGTTGACCGCTTCCCGAAAGTCCATCTGACGGCAAGCTGAAATCCGGTGCCGTTTCGCCAACTTGGGGATGAGCCATATCTGTGCCTTTCTTTTATGGATTAGCATGGAAATCACCTGTTACAGTCCGAGCTATCGCATTCGAGTGACGCTTGTGCAACCATGGAAACCGCATCGTTTCGCAGATTGGCGAAATGTCGGAAAATGGACGCAAGCGCAAACCGCAAGCACTGTCTCAGATGGAAAGGGTGAGTAAAATCAATTCAATACGATAGTTTCATGATTCATCTTATGAAGCGTCGTCGATTGCAGCACTTGATATCCGGCTGGGTTGTTGACAGAGAAACCGAAACGAATCCGCTTCACGAAGCGGGAGATGGATAGAATCGAGCGTCTGGCCGCTGATGGCGCAGATGGTCTCGCAGACGGCCCGTTGCGCTCGGGGCGGTCATTTATTTCGCGTTGTTCCCATGCTTTCGTTTCGATTTGCATTCTGCTTGTTCTGGTCGGTGGTGCGGGTTTTCTCATTCTTCGTGGCGGCGTGAACAGCGAGCTTTTGCGTAATGAAGCGCAGAAGGCTCTGGTCGGCGTGCTGGGCGATGGCGCGTCCGCTTCGATTGGCAGCGCCGCGCTTTCGCTCGATCAGGATAGCCATGTCGCCATGGAAGCGCGGGACGTTTCCGTGATCGACCCCGGGCAAGGCGTTGAAATCAAAGGCATCCGGTCTGTGCGCCTTGGTTTGGCCCCTCTGCCGCTTTTGACCGGATCGGTGCGCGTGGCGCAGCTCGAAGTCGAGGGCGTGACCTTCGATATGCCGGAGGCGAAGGGCGACGGTTTCTGGAAGTCCCTGCCTTACGATGAGCGCGGCATCGTCGATTTCGATGCCGTTTCGGCGCAGATTTTCGCGGCGATGCGCAAGAGCGTCGAGCTTTTGCGCCAGCAGGACACCCGCGCCATTGGCATTTTCAACAGCACCATCCGCTTCAAGGCGGGCGACGCTCAACAATCCGTGGAAATCAAGACTGCGCGACTGGTGGAAGATCAAGGAAAGATCGCCATCACGGGTGATCTGCTCTGGCAGGGTAAGAGGATCGCGATTGACGGCAAGATTGATCGCGATGTTGCTGATAACAGCCTTCAGGGCTTCGCGCTTAACATCAATGATATTCCCGTTAAGCTCGGATCGCCGCCTGAAGTAACGCCTGTCATGGCGAACAACAGGATCAATCCGGCGCATTTCGAGCTGGACGGGCAGGCAAAAATTACGCTTTCCGGCACAGCCGCGACGGGCGACCGGCCCGAACGCCTTGGCGTTGATCTGGGCGTCGATGGCATCGACATGCAGATGGGGCGGGTCGAGGACGTGCGCGGCAGTGCGCTTTTGAGCCTTGAGCATCAGGTGGGTAGTCGCAAGATCGAGATCAAGCAATCGCGGCTGCAATTGGGGGGACTTCAGGCGCAGTTCAACGGCGCATTCGGGCCAGAACCGGAGGATGCGGGCAATCAGGACGGTCCGGCCTATCGTTTCGAGGTTCTGACCAGTTCGGCGACGAGCATGCCAGCGGAGTCGACAGAGCAGCCGCTGTCCTTCGCAACCCGCATATCTGGTCGTTTTCTGGCTGATCAGCTGCGTGTGCAGTTTGCCAATCTCGATGTGCAGACCGAAAACGGTCAGCTTTACGGGCAGGGCGGCATGGCGTTCGGCAATGGCTCGCCCGAAATGATCTTCATGCTGCGCATTCCTAAAATGCCTGTGGCTGACGCCAAGCATCTCTGGCCCATCGACGTGGCCGATGGCGCGCGTGAATGGGTTCTGAAAAACCTTTACGGCGGCACGCTGAAAGATAGCCAGATCGACATCTCGCTGGCTGCCGGACGCTTTAACGGTCCGGGTCTGCCGCCACCGCTGACGGGCGATGAAATCAAAGGTGATTTCAAGGTTTTCGACACACGTCTTGACGTGGTCGGTGAATTGCCGCCGGTGCGCGATGCCGATGGCGTGATCACCGTTCGCGGTGCGCATACGACGATCAAGCTCCCCAAGGGGGTCGTCTATACGGCGCAAAACAGAAAGGCCGACGTTTCCAACGGCACGCTGATCATTCCATGGGGACCGCAGCGTCCGGTTATTTCCGATCTCGATATTACGGTTTCGGGCGATGCATCCGCTATCGCCGAGATTGCCGGTAAAAAGCCCATTGATGTTCTGAAAAACGTGCCCTTCCTGCCGGAAGACGTATCGGGCGATGTGAAAGCGCAGGTGAAGGTAAGCTTTGCCGTGTCGAAGGACCCGCCGCCCGGCACTTTGAAATGGAGCGCCGATATCGGCTTCAACAATCTGGATATCGCAAAGCCGGTGGGCGAATCGAATGTCAGCAATGCGACAGGCACGATCAAGGTTGACCAGACCGCCGCTGTCATCACCGCTGATGCTAAACTCGATGGCGTACCCGGCAAGGTGACGATGACCGAGCCGGTTAATCTGTCCGGACCGGCCAAGCGCGATCAGAAGATCAAGCTGGAAATCGACGACAAGACACGCAACGCGGTGTTTCCGGGGCTGAACTCCGTCTTTTCCGGGCCAATGTCGGTTGATCTCGGCATGGCGGAAGGCGGTAAGCGCCACGTCACGGCCGATCTTGGCAGAACACAGGTGGACCTGTCATGGCTTGGCTGGCGTAAGGGCGCTGGCATACCGGCCAAGGCCACCTTCGATTTCATCCAGAATCCGGATGATAAGAGCAAGATCGATATCAACAATCTGGTCTTCACGGGGGATGCATTCGGCGTAAAGGGCGATCTGTCGATTGCCAAGGGCGATTTCCAGTCGGCTGATTTCAGCGAATTGCGTCTCAACCGGAATGACCGTCTGTCGGTCAAGGCTACCAAGGGTGCCAATGGCTATCGGGTCAATGTGCGCGGATCGCAATTCGATGCGCGGGCCTTGATCAAGCAGGCGTCCGATCTGGGCGGCAAGGGCAGCGGCGGCAAAAGCAAGGGGCCGCGTGTGGTCGTGAGCGCGCAGGTCGATGAAGTCAGCGGCTTCAACGGCGAATCCTTGCGCAATGTCGCTATTTCCTATGAAAGCTCCGGCAATCGCATTGCGGGTGTTTCCGTCAACGCCCAGACTTCGTCCGGTCAATCATTCGTCGCGACGAATAATGATCAGGGCGATGCCCGCTCAATTTCGCTCCAGTCCAATGATGCGGGCGCGGTGCTGCGCTTTTTCGATTTCTACGACAAGATGCGCGGCGGCAAGATAACCGTTGGGCTTGCGGCGCAGGGCGATGGCCCGCTGCGTGGACAGATCGATGCCCGCAACTTCGCGATCATCAACGAGCCGCGTCTGGCCAAGCTCGTGTCGAGCCCGCCTGCAACCGGTGGTGCAAGCCTCAATCAGGCGGTGAAGCGTGACATTGACGTGTCGCGCGTCGATGTCGAGCGGGGCTTCTCGCTGATTGAAAAGGGCGATGGCTATCTCAACCTGTCGAAGGGTGTGGTGCGCGGACCATCGGTCGGCACAACGTTCCAGGGAACGCTTTACGACAAGCAAGGCAATATGGCGATCACCGGCACCTTCATGCCTGCTTATGGCGTGAACCGCCTGTTCGGGGAAGTGCCTATCGTGGGTATGCTGCTGGGCAATGGTCGCGACCGTGGCCTGATCGGCATCACCTACAAGCTTTCGGGAAGCGCAAAACAGCCGCAGGTGATCGTCAATCCTATTTCGATCATTGCGCCAGGCATCTTCCGCTCGATCTTCGAGTTTTAAAGCGGGTTAGCGCCGATAATACGGATGTGAAAAAGCCGGGCAGGAGCCCGGCTTTTTCGTTTCAATTATTGGGCTGGCCAGATCAGGCCGGGCGGATAAGCACGTGGCGCTTCTTGCCGAGCGACAGCTTGATGACGCCCTGATCGTTCAACGCACCGGCGTCGATCGTCATGCGCGGATCGGTGACCGGCTCGTCATTGATGCGCACGGCACCGCCTTCAACATGACGGCGGGCTTCACCGTTGGTGGTGCAGAGTTCTGCCAGAACCATCAGCGCCAGAATGCCGATGCCGCTGTTGAGCGTTGCCTTGTGGACGCCGACCGTCGGAAGATTTTCAGACAGTTCGCCGTCTTCAAAGGTCTTGCGGGCCGTCTCGGCGGATTCCTCGGCGGCATCACGGCCATGCAATATAGCCGTTATCTCCGTCGCGAGGATCTTTTTCGCTTCGTTGATCTCAGAACCTTCGAGCGCGGCAAGCTTGGCGATCTCATCCATCGGCAGCGTCGTGTAGAGCTTCAGGAAGCGTTCCACGTCTGCGTCCTCGGTGTTGCGCCAGTATTGCCAGAAGTCGTAGGCGCTCAGCATGTCCGCATTGAGCCAGATGGCGCCGCCCAGCGACTTGCCCATCTTCTGGCCGGAAGCGGTGGTCAGCAGTGGCGAGGTCAGGGCATAGAGCTGCGGCGTCCCCATACGGTGGCCGAGGTCGATACCGTTGATGATATTGCCCCACTGGTCCGAGCCGCCCATTTGCAGGCGGATATTTTGGCGCTTGCTCAGTTCCACGAAGTCGTAAGCCTGCAGGATCATGTAGTTGAATTCGAGGAAGGACAGCGACTGCTCGCGGTCAAGGCGCATCTTCACCGAATCGAAGGACAGCATGCGATTGACCGAGAAATGACGGCCCACATCGCGCAGGAATTCGAGGTAATTGATGTTGCGCAACCAGTCGGCATTGTTGACCATCAGCGCGTCGGTGGCGCCGTCGCCAAAGGTGAGGTAGTTCGCGAAGACGCGCTTGATGCCGGCAATGTTCTCGGCAATCGTATCTTCGGTCATCAGCTTGCGCGCTTCGTCCTTGAAGGACGGATCGCCGACCATGCCCGTGCCGCCGCCCATCAAGGCCACAGGCTTGTGGCCGGTCTGCTGGAACCAGTGCAGCATCATGATCTGGATAAGACCGCCCGCGTGCAGACTTGGTGCCGTCGGGTCGAAGCCGATATAAGCCGTCACGGTTTCCTTGGCCAACAATTCGTCGAGGCCGCTTTCATCGGAAATCTGATGAATGAAGCCACGCTCGGAAAGCGTGCGAAGAAAATCGGATTTGAAACCGGACATTCCTTTTTCCTGACTGGTAAGGCGAAGTTGAAACTGGAGTAAGCGGATGCTTACAACAAAGTGATAAGTTGGCCTTTAGCACCAATCAACCGCCAATAACAAGGAAACTCCCGAACGTCTGGCGAAACACGCAATTTGCGCAGGTTTCGTCAACAGCTTCGATTGTTCAGTGCTGTGCTGTGCCTGAAAACAGATTGAGAACCACTACGCCTGCGATAATCAATGCCATGCCCGCCACGGCGGCAAAATCCAGCTTCTGACCGAAGACGAGCCAGCCGATCAGCGCGACCAGTGTGACGCCGATCCCCGACCAGACTGCATAGGCAATGCCGACGGGAATAGTCTTCAATGTCAGGGATAGAAAATAGAAGGCAAGCCCATAGGTGACGACCACAATAATAGATGGAATGGGCCGGGTGAACCCTTCCGACGCCTTGAGGCTCAATGTGCCGATGACTTCGGAGCAGATGGCAATGGCGAGAAGGGCATAGACCGGCATGGCGCACCTGCTGAGAAACGAATCGATCTGACGAAATCAATATGCACAAAAAATCCGGCGGAGCGATCCGCCGGATAAGACCAGGTCAATCTGGTTTGCGACCGATTTTGTTGTTTAGCGCAGACGCTTCGGGCGCGCTTCGACCAGTTCGCCCATCAGCCGGCGGTCGAGATATTCCGAGCATTCCTCGATCAGCTGATCGCCATGGCCGGCAAAGAAGTGGTTGGCGCCTTCAATCGTGTTCTGCGTGATGGTGATGCCCTTCTGGGTCTTAAGCTTATCCACCAGCGCCTGCACATCCTTGGGCGGTGCGACCTTGTCCTGATCACCATGGATGATGAGACCGGACGAAGGGCACGGCGCGAGGAACGAGAAGTCGTAGGTGTTCGGCTGCGGTGCGACCGAGATGAAGCCTTCGATTTCCGGACGGCGCATCAGAAGCTGCATGCCAATCCAGGAACCGAAGGAATAACCGGCAACCCAGCAATTCTTGGAATCCGGATGCAGGGCCTGCACCCAGTCGAGCGCGCTCGCGGCATCCGACAATTCGCCCGCGCCGTGGTCGAATTCGCCCTGGCTGCGACCGATGCCACGGAAGTTGAAGCGCAGTGTCGTAAAACCGCGCTGCTGGAACATGTAGAACAGATCGTAGACGATCTTGTTGTTCATCGTGCCGCCGAATTGCGGATGCGGATGCAGGATGAGCGCGATGGGCGCGTTCTTTTCCTTGGAAGGCTGATAGCGGCCTTCGAGGCGTCCGGCTGGTCCGTTAAAAATGACTTCTGGCATGTGTACTCCGCTTGTAACGGGATGATCGGACCGAAGCTGCGAACTTGACGTTGGGGGACGCCGCTTCTAGAACCGATTTGAAATTTGGACAGGCTGAACCTGAAGTTCAGCACGCAGTAATGGCTTAATAGGCTTTTCCCGATTGAAAATTCAAGGAAATTGCGCTCGAAGCCCATTCTTGACGTTATTTAGGAGATAGGGACGGTGAACGGGAGCGGCAAGAGGCTCTATCTGGACTATAATGCCAGTGCGCCTTTGCTCGATGAAGCGCGCAATGCGGTCATCGAGGCGTTGAGCATTACGGGCAATCCGTCCTCCGTGCATCGTGAGGGCCGCGCTGCCCGCGCGCTGGTTGAAGCGGCGCGCCGCAACGTCGCGTCGCTGGTCAACGCCAAGCCCGAACATGTCTTCTTTACCTCCGGCGCGACCGAAGCTGCATCGACGCTTTTGACGCCGAATTATATGATGGGGCGTTCGCCGGTGCGCCTTTCGCATCTTTATGTCAGCGCGACCGAGCACCCCTGCATGACCGCTGGCGGTCAGTTTGCCGCTGACAGCATCACGGCATTGCCTGTCGATGCAAACGGCATTTTGCGGCTCGATGTGCTGGAGCAAGCGCTTGCTGCCTATGACAAAAGCAAGGGCTTGCCGCTGGTCGCCGTGCAGGCCGCGAATAACGAAACCGGTGTCGTTCAGCCCGTGGCAGAGATTGCCGCTATCGTGAAGGCTGCGGGCGGCATTTATGTCGTCGATGCCGTTCAGGCGGCAGGGCGTATTCCGCTCGATATTTCAGATAATTGTGGCGATTATCTCATCGTTTCGTCCCACAAGATCGGCGGTCCGAAAGGCGTCGGTGCGGTTATTGCCATTTCAGATCTGATGATGCCGCGTGCGCTGGTGCGCGGCGGCGGTCAGGAGAAGGGACACCGTGCCGGTACAGAAGCCTTGCCGCTGATTGCGGGCTTCGGCGCTGCTGCAACCGTTGCGAAAGAGCGGCTTGAAAGTGGCGGCTGGTCTCCCGATATGCGGGACAGACTGGAAGCGGGGATTTTGGAAATCGCACCCGGGGCAGTGATTCACGGCAAGTCCGTGGATCGTCTTCCGAACACAACGTTCTTTTCGCTCGATGGCCAGAAGGCCGAGACAGTCCAGATCGCCTTTGACCTTGGCGGAATAGCGCTTTCGGCGGGTTCTGCCTGTTCGTCAGGCAAGGTCGGTCCAAGCCACGTGCTGGCGGCCATGGGCCATGAGGACGGCCCCGGCGCGATCCGTGTGTCGCTGGAACCGGATGTGAGCATGGATTCGGTCGAAGCGTTTCTCGCCGTCCTGCGCAAAATTGTTGAGCGTCACGAAAGCAGGAAATAGGCGGCGGAAGTGTGTTTAAACGCTGGAATGGCTGCCGGGTTTACGCCATTCCCAAAATATTCTTGAATTTTTCGGACAAATTTACGTGCGGCGCTTGAAATCTAGTTTAGAGAGGTTTTAAAGAAGCGTCACGCACACTATATTGAGGCGGTATTGTTCAAGACATATCACCTTGACGTTTGCAACTGTCGGGCCTTGACCCCGACGAGGATGGAGAACGCCAATGCCTGCAGTGCAGGAGACCATTGATCAGGTCCGCGGCCTTGACGTGGATCAGTACAAGTACGGCTTCGAGACGACGATCGAAGCAGAGAAGGCTCCCAAGGGCCTGAACGAAGATATCATTCGCTTCATCTCCGCCAAGAAGAATGAACCGGAATGGATGCTGGAATGGCGTCTGAAGGCCTATGAACGCTGGCTCACCATGGAAGAGCCAAGCTGGGCGCGTGTCGATTATCCGAAGATCGATTTCCAGGACGCCTATTATTACGCGGCGCCGAAGAACCAGAGCGGCCCGAAGTCGCTGGATGAAGTCGATCCGGAACTTCTCAAGACCTACGAAAAGCTTGGCATTCCGCTGCGCGAGCAGGAAATTCTTGCGGGCGTGCGCAAGCAGGGCGATCCGAGCGAAATCGACGGCAATCCGTCAGACAATGTCTATGCGTCCGGCCGTGTTGCCGTCGATGCGGTGTTCGACAGCGTGTCGGTCGTGACCACCTTCAAGGAAGAACTCTCCAAGGCGGGCGTGATCTTCTGCTCGATTTCGGAAGCTATCCGTGAACATCCTGAACTGGTGCAGAAATATCTAGCGTCGGTTGTTCCGGTGTCGGACAACTATTATGCGACGCTGAATTCGGCTGTCTTCACCGACGGTTCGTTCGTCTATGTTCCGAAGGGCGTTCGCTGCCCGATGGAGCTTTCGACCTATTTCCGCATCAACGAGAAGAACACCGGCCAGTTCGAGCGCACCCTCATCATCGCCGATGAAGGCGCCTATGTTTCCTATCTGGAAGGTTGCACCGCACCGCAGCGCGATGAAAACCAGCTTCATGCCGCCGTGGTTGAACTGGTTGCGATGGAAAACGCCGAAATCAAGTATTCGACGGTCCAGAACTGGTATCCGGGCGACAGCAGCGGCAAGGGCGGCATCTACAACTTCGTCACCAAGCGTGGCGATTGCCGTGGCGACAATTCCAAGATCTCCTGGACACAGGTTGAAACCGGCTCTGCCATTACCTGGAAATATCCGTCCTGCATTCTGCGCGGCGACAACTCACGCGGTGAGTTCTACTCGATTGCCGTGTCGAACGGTTATCAGCAGATCGACTCGGGCACCAAGATGATCCATCTCGGCAAGAACACGTCGAGCCGCATCATTTCCAAGGGAATTTCGGCTGGCAAGTCGAACAACACCTATCGCGGACAGGTTTCGGCGCATCGCAAGGCGGAGAATGCCCGCAACTTCACCCAGTGCGACTCGCTTTTGATCGGCAACGATTGCGGCGCGCATACGGTACCGTACATCGAAGCGAAGAACGCTACGGCGCAGTTCGAGCACGAGGCAACCACCTCCAAGATTTCCGAAGACCAGCTGTTCTATGTAATGCAGCGCGGCATTCCGGAAGAGGAGGCAATCGCTCTCATCGTCAATGGCTTCGTGAAGGAAGTCATTCAGGAACTGCCGATGGAGTTCGCCGTCGAAGCCCAGAAGCTGATCGGCATCTCGCTTGAAGGCAGTGTCGGCTAACCAATCGACACGCCTCTTCCCCATTGATTTTTCTGGCCAGCCTTTTCCTGGCATTAGAACAAGGTTTACATTCATGCTTGAGATCAAGAACCTCCACGCAAAGATCGCCGATACGGACACCGAAATCATCCGTGGCCTGAACCTCACCGTGAACAAGGGTGAAGTGGCTGCGATCATGGGGCCGAACGGTTCGGGCAAGTCCACGCTGTCTTACATCCTCGCTGGTCGCGACGACTACGAAGTGACCGAAGGGGACATTCTCTACAATGGCGAGTCGATCCTCGAACTCGACCCGGCAGAACGCGCTGCCAAGGGCATTTTTCTCGCTTTCCAGTATCCGATGGAAATACCGGGCGTTGCCACGATGGAATTCCTGAAAGTCGCGATGAACAGCCAGCGCAAGGCGCGCGGCGAGCCGGAACTGAAGATTCCGGAATTCATCAAGCGGGTGAAGGATGTCGCCGGCGGCCTCAACATCGACATGAGCATGCTGAAGCGCCCGCTCAATGTCGGCTTCTCGGGCGGCGAAAAGAAGCGCGCTGAAATTCTTCAAATGCAGCTTCTGGAGCCAAGCCTCTGCGTGCTCGACGAAACCGACTCTGGCCTCGACATCGATGCGCTGAAGATCGTTTCGGAAGGCGTCAATGCGCTGCGTTCGCCTGACCGCGCCGTGATCGTCATCACCCACTATCAGCGTCTGCTCGAATACATCGTTCCCGATAGCGTGCACGTGCTTTACAAGGGCCAGGTCATCAAGTCTGGCGACAAGAGCCTCGCACTGCATCTGGAAGAAAACGGTTATGCCGAAGTAATCGGCGAAGCAGCCTGAGGAGGATTGGATTATGAATATCCAGACCGCTCAGACCGCAAAGCCGAGGACGCCCGCTGAAAGCGCGCTGATCGACAATTTTGGCGATTATATCGGCGATTTGTCGGGCAATGGCGATGTCGTCGTCGCACGCGATACCGCGCTTGAGCTGCTCAAGAGCATCGGGCTTCCGTCGCGCCGCGTCGAAAGCTGGCATTACACGGATTTCCGCACACTTTTGAAGGGCGTCGCGCCTTTTGATAGCGCTGCCGGTACGAAGCCGCTTGCGGCTTTGCTCACCGGTTCCACCATTCTTGCCGCCAGCAATGGCGCTGCGCTCGACGCCAAGGCGCCGGAAGGCGTTTCGCTGACCCCGGTTCGCGAAGCGTTGGCCGATGGTTCGCTGGCTCTTCAGCTTAAAGCACGTGGCACCGACGATACGATTGGCCAGATCAACGCTGCCTATGTCAGCGATGGCTGGATGGTTTCGATTGCCGATGGCACCGAGCTGGAAGCGCCTCTCGAAATCCAGAACATCCAGAAGACCGGGCAGAGCCACACGCGTTTCCCGGTTCGCATCGGTTCGGATGTCAAGGCAACGATCATCGAGCGCCAGAATGGCGGCGAGGGCGATGCGTTCTCGACGTCGGTGAGCCACGTTTCGGTTGGTGACGGCGCAGAAGTCCTCTGGGTCATCCTGCGTGATTTCGGCCAGGCGACGCAGCTTTCGCAGTTCAATGCGACGATTGGCAAAGGCTCCAAGCTCACGCTATACATCGTCAATGCGGGCGGCAAGCTGGTTCGTCAGGAAGTGCACGTCAATGTAACGGGCGAAGATTCCGACTTCGAGCTTCGCGGCCTCAATCTTCTGGCCGACGACACCCACACCGACATCACCATGACGGTTGGCCATCTGGTGGAGAACACCCGTTCGACCCAGATCATCCGCAATGTGGTGAAGGACCGCGCGCGCGGCGTTTTCCAGGGCATGATCCGCGTTGCGCAGATCGCCCAGAAGACCGATGCCCGCATGGCCTGCAACACGCTTCTGCTTTCGGACGAAGGCGAGTTCGACGCCAAACCGGAACTCGAAATCTTTGCCGATGACGTGGCCTGCGGTCACGGTGCAACGGTTGCCGAGCTTTCCAAGGACTATCTGTTCTATCTGATGGCCCGCGGTGTTCCGGAAAACGAGGCGCGTGGCCTGCTGATCAAGGCGTTCATCGCCGAGATCATTGAAGAGCTGGAAGACGAAACGCTGGTGGAAGCGCTGGAAGCCGTGCTGTCCAACTGGCTCGCCGTTCATGCCTGATTGAATAGGACGGTGCGCTCAGATGTGCGCGCCGTCCTTCCTGCCGAACGGCAAAAGGAACGATCATGGACCAGAAGAATCCGCTTGTTGCGGCCTATGACGTGGAAGCCATCCGCCGGGATTTTCCAATTCTGTCGCGCGAAGTCCACGGCAAGCCGCTTGTCTATCTCGACAATGGCGCTTCGGCGCAAAAGCCGCAAAGCGTCATCGATGCGGTGACGCACGCTTATTCCAACGAATATGCGAATGTGCATCGCGGCCTGCATTTTTTGTCGAATGCTGCAACCGATGCTTATGAAAAGTCGCGCGAAACCGTGCGGCGTTTTCTGAATGCGGGCTCGGTCGATGAGATCGTCTTCACCAAGAACGCCACCGAGGCAATCAATACGGTCGCCTATGGCTACGGCATGCCGCATATTGGCGAAGGCGACGAGATTCTGGTCTCGATCATGGAGCACCACTCCAATATCGTGCCGTGGCATTTCATCCGTGAGCGACAGGGCGCCAAGCTGGTTTTCGCGCCGGTGGATGATGAAGGCATCTTCCATATCGAGGAATTCGAGAAGCGCCTGACCGATCGCACAAAGCTCGTCGCCATCACGCATATGTCCAATGCGCTTGGCACGGTGACGCCGATCAAGAAGATCGTTGAGCTTGCCCATGCGCGGGGCATTCCGGTTCTGGTCGATGGCAGTCAGGGCGCGGTGCACCTGCCGGTCGATGTGCAGGATCTGGGCTGCGACTGGTATGTCTTCACTGGCCACAAAGTTTATGGTCCGTCCGGTATCGGTGTCCTTTATGGTCGCGCCGAAATGCTGGAAAAGATGCGCCCCTTCCAGGGCGGCGGCGAAATGATCGAGGAAGTCACGGAAGAATACGTGACCTATAATCATCCGCCACACCGTTTCGAAGCTGGCACGCCACCCATCGTTCAGGCAATCGGTCTTGGTGCGGCGCTCGAATATATGGAAAAGATTGGTCGTCACGCCATTCTCGCCCATGAGGAAGATTTGCGCGATTACGCCCACGAACAACTGGGCAAAATCAATTCGCTCCGCATTTTCGGTCATGCGCCGGACAAGGGCGCGATCATCTCGTTTGCGCTGGAAGGCATCCATGCGCATGACGTGTCGATGGTGATCGACAGGGCCGGGGTGGCGGTGCGCGCGGGCACGCATTGCGCACAGCCCCTCTTGAAACGCTTTGGCGTCACCTCTACATGCCGTGCATCCTTTGCCATGTACAATACCCGCGCTGAAGTGGATGCATTGGCGGAAGCCTTGGAAAAGGCGAGGAAGTTTTTCGGATGACCGAGATGGAACAAAAAGTTCAGGATCAGGCTGCAACCAAGCCTGCCGATGAAACGGCGAAAGCCGAAGGCAGCGCTGTTTTCTCTGCCTCCGCTCTTCCGCAGGAAGAACTCCTGCGCATGACGGATGACATCATTGCGGCTTTGAAAACCGTCTATGACCCGGAAATCCCGGCGGATATCTACGAGCTTGGCCTTGTCTACAAGATCGATATCGAAGACGACCGTACCGTAAAGATCGAAATGACCCTGACGGCCCCCGGCTGCCCGGTGGCTGGCGAAATGCCGGGCTGGGTGGAAAACGCCGTTGGAGCGGTGGAGGGGGTTTCCATGGTCGAAGTTTCGATGACCTTCGATCCGCCATGGACCGCAGACCGTATGTCCGAAGAAGCGCAGGTCGCTGTCGGCTGGTATTGATTGCCTGCCCAGATTTTGAAATGCAAACAGCCCCGTCTTACGGGGCTGTTTTTGTTTGTTCCATCTATTACGAGAACCGCTCACACTTTCGAAAAAATGCTCAGTGCCCGGTCGTTTTCGCATAATGCATGGATTGCTTGCCTCGGCAGCCGCGGAGCAACCCGACAAGACCTCCAAGCGCTGTCGCGGAGGCCAGCACTGCCGGCGCGCCTTTCAGCGGAATGGAGAGAACCGAAACCAGTAATTTCCAGCTGCGGCTGGCCAGCAACGAAGGCAGTTTACCGAGCGCCCGCGATGGGTTCTTCTTGTAGGACGAAATGAACTCCGTCGTGTTGTGATCGCGATTACGGCGGAAGTGATAGGCGAGGGTCAGGCGGCTGAGCGGCACAGTCTCGTAGACGATGGCGTCCGGCGCCCATCCCGTTTTCGCATTGAGCGTTTTGGCCTTGGCCCACAAATGCCAGTCTTCGCCGCCCGTCAGGCCGAAATAGGAATCGAATCGCAGTCCCGTCTCGCGAAAGAAATCGAGCCTGCCCATCCAGCTTCCCGTAGCGACCTTGATGCCGCCAGCCAGGCCATTTTCCCATTTCGCGCGTGATTTCCGCTCCGAGCGACTGGCAAGGCGGTCCAGCCCGGACCAGACGAATTTCTGCCAGATGTTCAATTTGCCCTCGACAGGCATCGGGCGCACCGGCGAGCCGACGATATCCAGGCTCTCCCTCTGTTGCTCAGCAAAGAGTTCGATCAACCAGTTTGGTTCTGGAATTTCGTCGTCATCGATGAAGACCAGAAAATCGTGGCCGTTATCGACGGCATGGTTCAGCGCGCAATTGCGGGAGTGCGAAATGCCGATCCTCGGTTCAAGCCGATACTGCACGATATGGTCCGGCATGCGCGCAGCAAAAGCCGTCACCTGTTCATCCAGCGATTTGCGAGAATCGTTCTCGACGACCAGAAAATGCAGCGACACCTGTTCCGGCACCACGACGCTTTCCAATGACTTGAGAAGTGCGGCGAGCATCGCCGGGCGATTTCTCGTTACCACTGAAATCAGAATAGAATATCGCTGCATGAACTATCTCGTTCTTAAATAATTCGGAATTCTATATTGAAATGAAAATAGTTAATACGGCAAGTATTAGGGAGCAAATAATAAATATTATAAATTACTAAATTATAATATACTTATAATGGTGTAATGATTTGGCTTTTTAAGTATTAATCGAGATGCGCGATGTCGTGCGAGGAGGCGCAGTCGCAACAGTCATTGATTGTAAGTATTGGGAAAAACTGGAGCGGGTAGCGGGAATCGAACCCGCGCGTTCAGCTTGGGAAGCTGACAGGCTACCATTACATCATACCCGCAATCTGCAAGATATTTCAGTATCTTGTAGCCACATCGGGCTCGATCAGATTGGAGAGTTTGGCACTCTTGGGCACAAGCTATGTTCTCTTTATCCACCCGTCAATCTGTAAGATTGCGGCGGCAGGGTGGGGCCTGCGAAAAGTTGCTCAGCTGACGCGATCACATGCTGTTACAGTCTTCACTTTGCTGTCAAAGGTAGCAGAATTAGCATTTGCGCATATTGATATCCGCCGATCCGTCGCCATCTGCTGAACAAGCCTTTTACGACTTGCTGCAACTCGCGGTGGGTGAAACGAAACGGACCCGACGGATACTCTATGGCAAAGACAACAAAGCGTCGCGCATTGCTGATTGTGAACCCCAATGCCCGTAATGGGAAAGGGTTCGGCGGCGCGATGAGGACGGAACTTGAGCGCGGTGGGCTGGAACTGTTCGAGCACCAGCCGCGCGAGGGCGAAACGATCTCCGATGTCATTTCGCGCGAGCGGGACCATGATCTGGTCGTCATCGGCGGTGGTGACGGTTCCCTCAATGCGGCTGCAAAGGGGCTCATGGAAACCCGCATGCCGCTCGCCATTTTGCCGCTCGGAACAGCCAATGATTTTGCCCGCACCGTGGGCATTCCAGCTGATCCGGTGGAGGCGGCCCGTCAGATTGCGACCTATAAGGTGCATCCCATCGATCTCGGCGAGGTGAACGGTCACCTCTATTTCAACGTCGCCAGTATCGGTTTCAGCGCGGAACTTGCGCAGCAACTGAGCGCGGACGCGAAAAAGAAATGGGGCAAGCTCGGCTATGGTATCGTCGCGGCGCGCATTTTGATGCGGTCAGAGCTGTTTACCGCCTATCTCGAACATGATGGCATCACCGAAAAGATCAAAACATTGCAGGTTTCCGTCGGCAACGGCAAGTTTTACGGTGGTGGCATGGCCGTTGAAAAGGACGCGGCCATCGATGACGGCAAGCTGGATTTCTACAGTCTCGAAGTTGATCACTGGTGGCATCTGCTTCGTTTACTGCCGAGCCTGCGACGCGGCACGCAGTCGAAATGGAATGATGTGCGCGCCTTTCCGACGACAGAAGTGATTATCCGCACCAAGAAGCCGCGCGCGGTGAATACCGATGGCGAGCTTTCCACCTGGACACCGGCGCATTTCAAGCTCCACCGGCAGGCCATCAACGCGCTTATTCCCACTTAACCGGCGCGCGACCGGTAAACTCGAGCCAAAAAAAGGGCCCGCAGCTATGAAGCGCGGGCCTAATCATGACGTTAGGTGACTGGCTCAGAGGTCAAGAGAGCCACTTCTAAAACGGAGTAGTCCTGCGAATGTTCCGTGTTTAGAAGAAAAAATACCAGATAATCAGCACGAGGATGAATGGTACGCCCAGAAGCCAAAGAATGAGTGCTCGAAACATGGTGTTCTCCTTGTTGTGTATTTCCAACTCTGTGGGAGGCAGATTGGTTCCACAATTCAAGGCGGTGATCGTCGGCTCCGTTAATCATCTTGTGCGTGTGGCGACTCAAATGACGGCTTTTCTGAAAGTTTTAATGATCCGTCAATAAATCGGTGACATCACTGGATTTATGTAAAGTGCAGCCAGCGTTTTGGGCTGCGTGTCGAGTAGCGGGCGTGTGGCGTATGAGTTCGAAGCGTGGGCTGAAAATTTCGGTCAGCGAGAAGGCGGCGATGTTGCGTGATAAGCGCGGCTCGGTCGCCATGATGACTTTCATGGCCATGGCCGTTGCTCTGGCCGGTTGCGCGACGCCGCCGACTGCCAAGCCGAAGCCGAAGCGCTCCAAGGAATATTTTGCCGAATCCAAATATGGCGTGAAGGCAAGCCCGCGTGTTGCCTATGGCACCGGCAAGCCTATGCCCCGTGGGGGCGGACGAGATCAGACGGGCCAGCCTTACAAGGTTAAGGGCCGCTGGTATTATCCCAAAGAAGACAAAAATTATACCGCCGTCGGTCGTGCGTCCTGGTATGGCGAGGCCTTCCATGGCCGTCTCACTGCCAATGGCGAAGTCTATGACATGACGCATCTGACCGCAGCGCATCCGACCATGCCGTTGCCGAGCTATGCCCGCGTGACCAATATGGATACCGGTAGCTCAGTCATCGTGCGCGTCAACGATCGCGGTCCCTATGAATATGATCGCGTGATCGATCTGTCGCAGAAAGCGGCGGAAATGCTCGATTACCAACATCACGGCACGGCCAATGTGAAGGTGGAATATGTCGGGCGCGCACCGCTCGACGGCAAGGATGATGCCTATCTGATGGCATCCTATCGTCCGGCTGGCGGCGACATGATCGGCCAGCCTGCAACGGGCGTGATGATGGCCATGAACGGCCCGACGCCGACCTCGCCGAAATCCGCTGTTCCGATACCTGCCATGGCGCCGCAAAGCGCACCTATGCCGGTTTCCGCACCTGTGCCGCAGGAATCGCCATTCTCGGTCAATCCGGCCTATGGCGATGCGTCGGGTCCGGCACCGGTTTTGCCACCGAACGTACCTCTGCCGTCGCGCAAGCCGAATGGAAGCTTTGGTGTGGCCAATGCGGGTCACATCAGCGGACTGACGGGCTATGCGTCTGATCGGATCGCCGCAAGCGCCTATACGGAAGAACGCACTTATGGCAGCATCCTGACGGCAAGCGCTGTTTCGGATGCATGGAAGCGCCGCAATGCCGAAGAGCACGGCGAGTATGTTGAACTCGGTCTGTTCGACACGCTTGCAGCGGCTGAAAAGATGCAGCGCGCCTTGCCGAAAACGGCGAAAGTCAAACGCACCAAAGTGCCGACTGAAACGGGCGAGTTCTACGAACTCACGGCTGTTGCAGAAAAGGGCGGCAACGATGCCCTGCTGCGCGCGGCATGGAAGGCTGGGGCCAAGAACGCATTCGTTGTCCGTATGGATTAATCCCTCAGTCGCATCATATTTGAGTGATGCGGTTTGAAGGATTGATTTTGGTCGAATTCGTTGCGTAAGCTTGTACTCTTGCTGTCGTAACGGGATTTCCATGGGGCTTCATTCAAGAATCGCTGGCGTTTTAACAGCAGGAACGGTGGGGATCGCTGCCGTTCTGTTGCCTTTGGCGGCCGTTGCCGCGCCAGCCGAGACCGCGCTTGTGACCAAGGCTCCGCAAGCCCTGCTGATCGATGACCGCAGTGGCACGGTCCTTCTGTCAAAGGGCGCCGATACGCCGATCCCGCCCGCATCGCTTGCCAAGCTGATGACAGCGGAGGTGGTGTTTGAAGCACTGGAAAAGGGCCAGACCACACTCGAAACGCCTTACATCGTCAGTGAAAATGCCTGGCGCACCGGCGGTGCACCGTCAGGCACTTCGACCATGTTCGCCCGCATCAAGTCCGCACCGACCGTCGCGGATCTTCTTCAGGGGCTCATTGTTCAGTCGGCTAACGATGGTGCAATCATTCTGGCTGAAGGAATGGCTGGGAGCGAACAAAGCTTCGCGGAACGAATGAACCAGCGCGCCAGGGAACTGGGTCTTACCAATTCCGTGTTTGTGAATTCGACCGGTCTGCCTGCAAGCGGACAGTCGGTAACCCTGGATGATCTGGCCAAGCTTGCACGTCATATTCATTCCGCCCACCCGGATTTTTACAAATATTACGCGCAGGAGGCCTTTACCTGGAACAATATCACCCAGCGCAACCGCAATCCGCTTTTGCGGCTGGATGTTGGCGCGGATGGCATGGGCACCGGTTACACGGAAGCATCTGGTTACGCTCTAGTCGCATCGGCTGAGCAGAACGGGCGGCGTCTGTTTCTTGCGTTGAGCGGTCTCGCCAGCGTCAAGGAGCGCGAAGAGGAAGCCAGAAAGCTGATCCAGTGGGGCATGACGTCGTTTGACGATATGCGTCTTTATTCGGCAAACGATATTGTGGGGGAAGCGCAGGTTTTCGGCGGGACACAGGCCAGTGTTTCGCTGAAAGTGAAGGACGATGTCGAATTACTGCTGCCCAAAGAGGGGCGGGAAAAGCTGAAGGCACGGTTCATTTATGAGGGGCCGCTGCATGCGCCGGTCGCAGTTGAAAGCAAGGTCGGTATGCTGGAGTTTGATCTCAACGGCAATATGGTTCAGCAAGTGCCGCTGTTTGCTGCGCAATCCGTCGAGAAAGGCAGTCTTGCGCAAAGAGCATGGAGCAGCGCGGTGGAGCTTTCGACCGGCTGGTTGCGCAAATATCTTTAGACAGTTTTCGGGACATGCTCAAAATTCTCGACCTCACCGCCAAAGGCCGGTATGAACTTGAATCAAGCTCTTGTGGCTATTGAATCTTTTCAGAACGTAATGCGGAAGCCAGAGTGTCAGGATTATTCATCACATTCGAAGGCGGCGAGGGTGCAGGCAAGTCGACGCAGATCGCCTTGCTTGCCAAATATTTGCGCGCAAACGGATTTGATCCCGTCATTACGCGCGAACCCGGCGGTTCGCCGGGCGCAGAGGCTGTGCGGCACGTCATCCTGAGCGGTAATGCCGAAAGCTATGGTCCGGCCATGGAGGCAATGTTGTTTGCAGCCGCCCGCGCCGATCATGTTGACCAGCTGATACGCCCGGCGCTTGCCGAAGGGCGCGTGGTGCTGTGTGATCGGTTTATCGATTCCAGCCGTGCCTATCAGGGCGTGACGGGCAATCTCGATGCGACCTATATGGCAGCCATTGAACGTATTGCAATCGACGGTGCTGTTCCCGACATGACAATCATTCTCGATATTCCGGCTGAAAAAGGGCTTTCCCGTGCCGGAAAACGGCGCGGTAACGAGACTGCGGATCGATTTGAGAAGGAAGACATTGCCGTGCATGAGGCGCGCCGTCAGGCATTTCTGGCCATTGCTGCTGCGGAGCCAGAGCGCTGCAAGGTTGTTGCAGCTGACCGACCGCAGGAAGAAATAGCTGAAGATATCGGCGCACTGGCCAGCGAATTGTTGAAAAAGAAGGGGCTGTTGTGATCGACGAACTCGACGTCCCCAAGGCGCATGATTCCATTGAAGGTATTCCGGGACCATCCGCGAGTGATTATCTGACCGGTCACGGGGAGGTGACACGCTTTCTGGCGCAGGCCTATCGCGAAGGCCGGATGCACCATGCTTTGTTGCTCGAGGGCGAGCAGGGCATCGGCAAGGCGACGCTCGCTTTCCATCTGGCGGGGCATATGCTGACCCACGGCGATCAGACCAATGCGCCGGAAGATATCGGTACGCCGGATTTTTCGAGGCCTCTTTGGCGGCAGATCGCGGGTGGAATGCACCCAGCAGTGTTGCATATCAATCGCCCGTTCGACCAGAAGACCGGCAAATTCCGCACCGGTATCACGGTCGAGGAAATCCGTCGCGTCACGCATTTTCTGACCCGCACCGCCTCGGACCATGCTTGGCGCATCGTCATCGTCGATCCCGCTGACGACATGAACCGCAATGCGGCCAATGCGCTATTGAAGACACTGGAAGAACCGCCAGCGCGCGCGCTGTTCGTGCTGGTGTCGCATTCATCCGGTCGCCTTTTGCCGACCATCCGTTCCCGCTGCCAGAGCATTCAGCTGCGTCCGCTGGACGAGAGGGCCATGAAGGATGCGCTGACTCATGTCGGCGCGCATATCGGGCTGGATGCATCCGGTGTCACGCCGACGCTTCTGGAACGCGCCGAAGGCAGCGTGCGCAAGGCGCTTCTGCTTCTGGCGCATGGCGGCATTGAGATTTCCGACACCGTCGATGGGATACTGGAGAGGCCGGCCTTCGATCTGCCCAAGGCGCAGGCGTTGGCCAGCGTCCTGACGGGGCGTGAGGCGGAAATTCAGTATCAACTTTTCCGCGATCATCTGATGGAGCGCATCGCCACGGAAGCGCGCCAGCGCGCCGAAGCAGGGCAATTGCGGGAGGCCGATCAGTGGTCGCGATTCTGGAGCGATCTCGGTCGCGAGATCATCGATGCTGAAACCTATAATCTTGATCGCAAGCAAGCGGTTGTGATCCTGCTGGAGAAGACGCATCGCGCTTTTCACACTGGCGCTGGATCATAGCTCCAGATTGGCCCAACTTGCTGCACTGCGGCGTGACATGACTGCTCACATGGGTTATGTCACAGCCGACGATTTTCTCTTGTGTGTGTCTGGTGATCGTTCCCGCAAACGGTCAGGCGCGCTTTCAAACATCGAAAGACCGGGTCCATAATGAGCCGCGAAAAATACTATATCACCACCGCGATTGCTTACCCCAACGGCAAGCCGCATATCGGCCATGCCTATGAACTGATCGCAACCGACGCGATGGCGCGTTTTCAGCGCCTGAACGGCAAGGATGTGCATTTCCTGACCGGTACGGACGAGCATGGTATCAAGATGCTGCAAAGCGCGCGCAAGGAAGGCATCACGCCTCGCGAGCTTGCAGACCGCAATACCGAAGCTTTCCGTCGCATGGCCGAGGTTCTGAACAGCTCGAACGACGATTATATCCGCACCTCCGAAGAGCGTCACTACAAGGCCAGCCAGGCCATCTGGCAGGCAATGGCCGCCAATGGCGACATCTATAAGGGCGGCTATGCGGGCTGGTACTCGGTTCGCGACGAAGCTTATTACGGCGAGGAAGAAACCGAAGTCCGCGCGGATAATGTTCGCTACGGTCCACAAGGCACGCCTGTCGAGTGGGTTGAAGAGGAAAGCTATTTCTTCCGTCTCTCGCAATATCAGGACAAGCTGCTCGATCTTTATGAAAAGAATCCGGGCTTCATCATGCCTGCCGAACGCCGCAATGAAATTGTGAGCTTCGTGAAGTCCGGTCTGAAGGACCTGTCGATTTCGCGCACCACTTTCGATTGGGGCATTCCGGTGCCGGGCGACGAAAAGCACGTCATGTATGTCTGGGTCGATGCGCTGACCAACTACATCACCGCACTCGGCTATCCCGATACGACCAGCGACAAGTGGGCCTATTGGCCTGCCGATGCGCATATCATCGGCAAGGATATTTCGCGTTTCCACGCCGTCTACTGGCCCGCATTCCTGATGTCGGCAGGCATTCCGCTGCCGAAGCGCGTGTTTGCCCATGGCTTCCTGTTCAACCGCGGCGAGAAGATGTCGAAGTCGCTCGGCAATGTCATCGACCCGTTCGGTCTGGTGGAACGTTACGGGCTGGATCAGCTGCGTTACTTCCTGATGCGCGAAGTGCCGTTCGGACAGGACGGCAGCTACAGCCATGACGCCATCGTTAACCGGACCAATGCTGATCTTGCCAACGATCTTGGCAATCTGGCGCAGCGTTCGCTGTCGATGATCGCCAAGAATTGCGAAGGCAAGGTGCCGCAGCCGGGTGAATTCTCGGACGCCGACAAGGCCATTCTCGATCAGGCCGATGCGGCGCTGGAAACAGCGCGTAAGGCCATGGACGATCAGGCGCTGCATCTGGCGCTCGGCGCGATCTTCGCCGTCGTCGCGGAAGCCAATCGTTATTTCGCGGGGCAGGAGCCTTGGGCGCTGCGCAAGACCGATCCGGCGCGCATGGGCACCGTGCTTTACGTGACGGCAGAAGTCATTCGTCGCGTCGGCATCATGGTGCAGCCTTTCATCCCGCAGTCGGCGGAAAAGCTGCTCGACATTCTGGCCATCCCTGCCGACAAGCGCCAGTTCACTGACGTGGCAGCAAGCCAGCTCATCGGTGGCGCCGATCTGCCAGCCCCGCAGCCGGTATTCCCGCGCTATGTGGAAACTGAAGAACAGAACTGAGTGCGATGATGCTTGTCGATAGCCATTGTCACCTCGATTTTGCCGATTTCGAGCCGGAGCGCGATGCTGTTGTGCAGCGCGCGCTCGACGCCGGTATCAAGCGCATGGTGACGATCTCCACACGGGTGCGTAAATTCGATACGATCCGCGCCATCGCTGAATCTTACGAGTCCGTCTACTGCTCGGTCGGCACCCATCCGAACAATGCGCATGAAGAACTGGACATTACGGCTGACGATCTGGTGCGCCTTGCGGAGCACCCGAAAGTTGTCGCCATAGGCGAGGCGGGTCTTGATTATCATTACGACTACGCTCCGCCGGAAGCGCAGCGCCAGGGGTTTCTCGTCCACATCGAAGCCGCGCGCCGCACGCAACTGCCGCTGGTCATCCATGCGCGCAGCGCCGATGACGACATGGCCGAAATTTTGGAGCAAGAAACCGCCAAGGGCGCTTTTCCCTTCATTCTCCATTGTTTCTCGTCCGGTCGCGCACTGGCGGAAAAAGGTGTTGAATTGGGCGGCTATGTTTCGTTTTCCGGCATTCTGACTTTCAAGAACTCGCCGGAAATCCGCGAGATTGCGACCATTGTTCCGCGCGACCGTCTGCTGGTGGAGACGGATGCGCCGTTCCTTGCGCCGCTGCCGCATCGTGGCAAGCGCAACGAACCGTCTTTCGTGCAGCACACCGCTGCCATGCTGGCCGAGACGATTGGCGTGAGCAATGAAGAAGTCGCCCGCATCACGAGCGACAACGTGTTCAGGCTCTTCTCCAAGATGCCCCGGCCTTCAGAGGAAGTTTGAGCGTGACTTCTCCCCGAAATTGCCTGCGCTTCACGATTCTGGGCTGCGGTTCGTCGCCCGGCGTTCCGCGTGTCAATGGCGATTGGGGTAAGTGCGATCCGCAAAACCCGAAAAACCGTCGCACGCGTACCTCGCTGCTGGTTGAGCGTTTCAATGAGAGCGGCAACCACACCACCGTGGTGATCGATACGGGGCCGGATTTTCGCACGCAGATGATCAATGCCAGCGTGCACGCGCTCGATGCGGCGGTCTATACCCATCCGCATGCCGACCACATTCACGGGATCGACGATCTGCGCACCTATGTGGTGGATAATCGGCGGCTAATGGATGTCTATGCCAACCGCTTCACGCGTAACCGGCTGTACGACGCCTTTGGCTATTGTTTCGAGACGCCGGCGGGCTCAAGCTATCCGCCGATCCTGAGCATGCATGATATTGCAGCCGAAACACCCTTCACCATCGACGGCGCGGGTGGTGAGATCCGGTTCGAGCCGTTCCGGCAGATCCACGGCGATATCGAGTCGCTCGGCTTCCGTATTGGCAATGTTGTCTATTGCACGGATGTCAGCGCGTTCCCGGATGAAAGCCTGCGCCATATCCGCCACGCCGATGTGCTGATCCTTGGTGCCTTGCAATATCGCCCGCATCCGAGCCATTTCTCGCTTGAACAGGCGCTGGAATGGATCGAACTATTCGCGCCCAGGCGGGCAATCCTCACACACATGCATGTGCCGCTGGACTATGAGACGGTGTTGCGTGAAACGCCTGAGAATGTTGAGCCCGGATATGATGGACTCCGGTTTGAAATCCCGCTCTAAAACGAAAAAGCCCGGCATCTCTGCCGGGCTTTTTCGTGTTCGCTATCATCAGCGATCAGGCACGGGCCGGGAAAGGCATCACATTACTGCCTTCTGCGGGCTTGGCCTGCTTGTCTTCGAGAGCAAGACCACCGGCGCGGAGCAGGTCGGAGAAACGACCGCCGCGGGCTGCAAGCTCATCGAAGCTGCCGCGTTCGACCAGATGGCCCTTGTCCATGAACAGAACCTGATCCGCTGAGCGTACCGTCGAAAGACGGTGCGCGATGATGAAGGTGGTGCGGTTCTGGCTCAGATCGTCCACAGCCTGCTTCACTTTTTCTTCGGTCTCGACGTCGAGCGCGCTTGTCGCTTCGTCGAGCACGAGGATCGGCGAATCCTTCAGGATGGCGCGTGCAATCGCCAGACGCTGGCGTTCGCCGCCCGAAAGCTGCGAGCCGCGCTCGCCGACAACCGTGTCGTAACCGTTTGCCTTGGCAAGAACGAAGTCATGCGCGGCGGCAGCCTTGGCGGCGGCATGGACGTCTTCATGCGTGGCGTCTTCACGACCGACGCGGATATTCTCCTCCACGGAACGATTGAAGAGACCGGCATCCTGAAACACAGTGGCAATCGCATGGCGCAGCGAACGGCGGCTGACGGTGCGCGTATCGACGCCGTCGATCAGCACACGACCAGCAGCCGGATCGAACACGCGCTGAAGGATATTGATCAGCGTGGTCTTGCCTGCACCGGTCGGGCCGACGATGGCCACCGTCTGGCCGGGCTTCACCTCGAAGGAAACGTCATAGACGCCCTGACCCGAATTCGGGAATTCGAAGGTGACATTGTCGAAGACGATGTCGCCCTTAACGTTTTCCAGATCGGCCACGTCCTGCGGCTCCTGACGGTCTGCGGTCGCATCTTCCATTTCGAAGAATTCTTCGAGCTTGGCGCGTGCCGTCACAGTCTGGTTGATGAAGGCGCTGATCTGGTCGAGACGACCGATCATGAGCTGCGCGAAACCGATGAAGGCAATCACATCGCCGACGCGCATCTGACCCTTGGTCACGAAATAGGCGCCAAGCACCAGCACGACCACCATGGAGAAGGTCGAAGCCATGCGGTTGAGGCCGCTGGCAAGCGCCCACCAGTTGAGAACCGGAAACTGTGCCTTTTCCAGATTGCGGGCATAGTCGCGCAGCGCCTGCGTTTCCGAGGCAATGCGGTTATAGCTCTGCACGACCGAAACATTGCTGATCGTATCGCTGACATGTTCGAAAAGCTTGTGGTGGTGCTTCTCAACGGCCATCTGGCCGTCCTTGGTCTTGCGCATGACCAGCTGGCCGATCATGACATAGATGACGCCGAGCACGATCAGGACCAGCGACATGCGCATATCCATGTTCATGGCAACCGGAATAAGCGTCGCCAGAGCCACAACCGTGGTCAGGTGCTGACGCATGAATTCGAGCCACAGCGTGAAGAGCGAGTCCGTCGCGCGGATCAGCGTGTGCAGGGCATTCGACGTGCCGCGCTTCTGATGCCAGGCAAGCGGCATGGTGATCAGGCGCTCATAGGAGTCGATCATCACGCCGAGACGGCGGCGATGCGCAAGCCTATCCGCACCACGCGCCACGAAAACGGCTGCGATGATGTTGAAAACGCCAAGCGCTGCCCACATCGACAGCGGGGAGAAGATATCTCCCTTGTCGGAAATGGCCTGAATGACCTTACCGAAAAGGATAGGCTCGGCCAGTGTTACAAGGGCAACAAGGACACTCGCGACACACATCGATATCGTTGCGGTTTTCTCGACCGCAAGATATTCCATGGCTCGCCAGTATATTTTGAGCAATGACACTTTCGCACTCCCGCTCGTTCTATTTACGGGGCTACATGGTATAGCCCCGCCTTTGTATCAATATTCTATGACTGCAAGAAGTGGCTATGGGGTGTCAGAACCAACCATAAATTAAAAACGTATGTAACTGAGTGTGAAGATTCAGGCGTTTTCCGGCTAATATCGGCTGCAATTGGCGTAAAAGGCTTCAAGTCGGAGTTTTCCGGAATTCCACTAGCAATCGTGGAAACTCACGTCTATTGACAGGAATAACACTCAGACACGCCGATTGCGCGTGGCAGAAAGATATTGATCGGGTTTCTCATGGCAGGCGTTGAACAGAAGATTGTGGATACAAGCGAAGCGGGCATGCGCCTTGATCGCTGGTTCAAGGTTCACTTTCCTGGGCTGGGCTTCGGCCATCTGCAAAAATTGCTGCGTTCAGGTCAGGTTCGCGTCGATGGTGGTCGCGCCAAGGCTGATACGCGCCTTCAGGCCAATCAGATGGTCCGCGTGCCGCCGCTCGGTGTCGATGAAAAGGCAACTGGCCCGGTCACAGCGCGCACCATCCGCAGCCAGCAGGACGGCGACGTTCTCTCGCAGATGCTGATTTATGAAGACCCGAAGGTGTTTGTCTTCAACAAGCCAGCGGGTCTCGCCGTGCAGGGCGGTTCGGGACTGACCCGTCACGTTGACGGTATGCTGGAAGCGTGGCGCAACAAGAAGGGCGAAAAGCCGCGTCTTGTTCATCGCATCGACCGCGATACATCGGGTGTTCTTGTGGTGGCGCGCACGCGCGGCGCGGCGCAGGCTCTGACTGCCGCTTTCCGCGAGCGTGATACCAAAAAGACCTACTGGGCTTTGGTAAAGGGTGTTCCGCGCAAGCGTGAAGACAAGATTTCGACCTGGCTGGTCAAGGAACAGACGCCCGATGGCGACAAGATGCGCGTTTGCCAGCACGGCGAACCGGATTCCGATCACGCGGTTTCCTATTACCGCATCATCGAAAAGGTGGGCAACAATCTGACATGGCTGGAAATGGAGCCCTATACGGGCCGCACGCACCAGCTGCGCGTTCACGCCGCCTATATCGGTCATCCAATCATCGGCGATCCGAAATATTTCGAAGCCGACCAGAACTGGGAGTTTCCCGGCGGCATTCAGAAGCGTCTGCATCTGCATGCGCGCCGCATCCGCATCCCCAACCCATCGGGCGGGATCATTGATGTGACCGCGCCGCTGCCGCCGCACATGGTTCAGTCGTGGAACCTGCTTGGTTTCGATGAGGACAGTGCGGAAGACTAACCAATAAAGTCAAACTGACGATTTCGGTGCGAAAATGGGGCAGGGGAAAGTTGAAGCGCTGGCGCCGGGCCGGGCTTCTTTCGATGGGCTGGCCGTGGCGTTGGTCATCTTCATCATGTTCAGCTGGGGGCTTAATCAGGTTGCCGTGAAGATAGGCAATCAGGGTTTCAATCCGATGCTGATGGCCGCCGGGCGTTCCGCTCTCGGCGGCATATGCGTGTTTTTCTGGTGTTTCTGGCGACGCATTCCGCTGTTCAGAAATGACGGAACCCTGCTGCCGGGCATTCTTGCCGGACTGCTGTTTGGCACCGAGTTTGTGCTGATTTTTCTCGCGATGGACCTCACCAGCGTCAGCCGCGTGACACTGATGATGAATGTCATGCCGTTCTGGGTGGCGATCGGCAGCCATTTCCTGCTCGGCGAGCGCATGTCGGTCCGGGCGTTCATCGGCATGTGCGTGGCGTTTCTGGGTGTGTTTGTGGTGTTTTCTGATCATGTCAGCCGACCGGGGCCCTATGCGTTCTATGGCGATTTGCTGGCGCTTGTTTCGGGCATTCTCTGGGGGCTGACCACGCTGGTCATCAAGCGCAGCAAACTCGCTTATGCCGTTCCTGAGAAAATCCTGCTGTATCAGCTGGTCGTTGCCACGTTGGTGCCGCTACCGTTTATCGGCCTTGCCGGCCCACTCGTGCGCGATCCGAATGTTCTTTCGGTGATCTCGCTGCTGTTTCAGTCCTTTTTTGTGGTCGCATTCACCTATCCGCTCTGGTTCTGGATGGTGAATCGCTATCCGGCGTCGAAGCTTTCCAACTTTGCCTTTCTCACGCCAGCCTTCGGCGTGTTGCTGAGCGGTATTGTGCTCGGCGAGGCCTTGAGCTGGAAGATATTCGCAGCCTTGATCCTGATCGGTCTTGGCTTGACAATCATCAATCGACCGGCAAAGGCGGCAGCAGCACGATGAAACTTGTTCTTTTCGATTGCGACGGCACTTTGGTCGATAGCGGTGATTTCATCCATCGCTGCATGGCGGAAAGTTTTGCCGATGCGGGGCTGACGCCACCGGAACAAGCCCAGACGCATTCCATCATCGGTCTGTCGCTTCCGTTGGCCATTGCGCGATTGCTGGGCCGCGAGCCGGATGAACAGGTCAATTGGTTGACGCAGCGCTACAAGGATAATTTCGTGCGACTGCGGCAGGCGCCGGATTTCTCGGAGCCGCTCTATGACGGCATTCTGCCGCTTCTGACCGAACTCGGCGAGCGGGACGATCTTTTGTTGGGGATCGTCACGGGCAAATCGCGTCGCGGCGTCCATGCGGTGTTCGAACGCCATGGCATCGGCAAGCATTTTCTGGTCATTCGCACGGCGGACGACTGCCCGTCCAAACCCCATCCGGCGATGGTGCTTGAATCCTGCGCGGAAATGGGGATAGAACCCGACCGAACCATTGTTATCGGCGATGCGATTTACGATATGCAGATGGCGCGCTCGGCAGGAGCCATGGCGGCGGGCGTGTCATGGGGTTATCATGACCGGCATGCGCTCGTCGAAGCCGGTGCGCACCACATATTGGCTACGCCGCACGACCTTCATCCGCTGCTGAAAGCAATGGATGCACTTTAAAAAGTTGGAAAGACCCCATGCGTGATACTTTAAGCGATCTTGAAGCCGGAAAGCAGCTTTCCGACGAGAATCCCATCATACGAGCGCAGAAGCTGATGCAGGCGCAACTGCCGAAGCGGTTCTATGAGCAGGTGGCAGTCGCTGAAGTGGAAGGTGGTTTTGCCGTTCATCTCGACGGTCGCCCGGTAAAGACACCAGCGCGCAGTCTCCTCATGCTTCCGACGGCTGCGGCGGCAGAGATAGTTGCTGAAGAATTCCGTGCGCAGGAAAAGGTTATCGATCCGGGTAAAATGCCCGCAACGCGCCTTGTGAACACGGCCATTGACGGCATCGCGCAGGACCCCCAGGCGGTGCTTGAAGACATATTGCGCTTCGCAGGCACGGATTTGCTCTGCTATCGCGCCGATGCGCCACAGGAACTGGTGTCGCGCCAGACGGCGCGGTGGGACCCGCTGATCGACTGGGCGGAAACGCTAGGCGCGCGCTTTACGCTTGCCGAAGGCGTGATGCATGTGGAGCAGTCGCGTGAGGCGATTACGGCATTTGGCATTCATCTGTCCGCATTCACCGATCCGATTGCGCTTGCGTCGCTCCATACGATGACGACGCTAACCGGCTCGGCCATCATTGCACTGGCCATCGCCAAGGGCGAAGTATCCGCCGAAGACGGCTGGGCACTGGCGCATATCGACGAAGACTGGACGACCGAACAGTGGGGCGAAGACGCGGAAGCGGCTGCACGGCGCAAGGCGCGCGCGGTCGAAATGATGATCGCAGCGCGGGTACTCAAGGCGCTTTGAGCCAACTGAAACTATTTCTCAAATAGTTTATCCAAAGCATTGATTACAAAAAGAAAACCCGGCCATAAGGCCGGGTTTTCTTTTGCGCGTTTTTAAAAACGCGTCGTTCCCCTCGGTAACTCATGGAATGGCGGGAGCGCAAGCGCTCCCGCATCTCCGTTATTAGACCGAGTAGTACATGTCGAATTCGACCGGATGCGGGGTCATTTCGTAACGCATCACTTCGGCCATCTTTAGTTCGATGAACGAGTCGATCTGGTCGTCGGTGAACACCCCACCGGCCTTGAGGAATTCGCGATCCTTGTCGAGCGACTGGAGCGCTTCACGAAGCGAGCCGCAAACGGTCGGGATCTTCTTCAGTTCCTTTGCCGGCAGGTCATACAGATCCTTGTCCATGGCCTGGCCGGGATGGATCTTGTTCTTGATGCCGTCGAGGCCAGCCATCAGCAGCGCTGCGAAGCAGAGATACGGATTGGCAGCCGGGTCCGGGAAGCGGACTTCAAGACGCTTCGACTTCGGCGAGGAGCCGAAAGGAATACGGCAGGAAGCCGAACGGTTGCGTGCCGAATAGGCCAGCAGAACCGGAGCTTCATAGCCCGGAACCAGACGCTTGTACGAGTTGGTCGACGGGTTGGTGAATGCGTTCACAGCCTTGGCATGCTTGATGACGCCGCCGATGAAGAACAGGCAGTTTTCCGACAGACCGGCATATTCATTGCCAGCAAAGGTCGGCTTGCCGTCTTTCCAGATCGAGAAGTGAACGTGCATGCCCGAGCCGTTGTCGCCGAAAATCGGCTTCGGCATGAAGGTTGCGGTCTTGCCATAGGCATTGGCAACCTGATGCACGACATACTTGTAGATCTGCATCTTGTCGGCGTTGCGAACGAGCGAGTCAAACTTGACGCCGAGTTCGTGCTGGGCCGATGCCACTTCGTGGTGATGCTTTTCAACTGTTACGCCCATTTCCGTCAGAACGGTGAGCATTTCGGAACGCATGTCCTGGCAGCTGTCGATCGGCGGAACCGGGAAATAGCCGCCCTTGACGCGCGGACGGTGGCCGAGATTGCCGGTTTCATAGTCGGTGTCGTCGTTGGACGGCAGTTCGGTGGAATCGAGCTTGAATCCGGTATTGTACGGATCTGCCTTGTACTTGACGTCGTCGAAGACGAAGAATTCAGCTTCCGGGCCGACATAGACCGTGTCGCCGATACCGAGCGACTTCATGTAGGCTTCTGCCTTCTTTGCGGTCGTGCGCGGATCGCGGCTGTAAGCCTCGCCCGAGATCGGCTCGAGAATGTCGCAAAGAATGACCAGCGTGGACTGGGCGAAGAACGGGTCGATATGGGCCGTCGCCGGATCAGGCATCAGAACCATGTCGGATTCGTTGATGGCCTTCCAGCCGGCGATCGAGGAGCCGTCAAACATGACGCCGTCAACGAACATTTCTTCGTCAACGAGGCCGATATCCATCGTAACGTGCTGGAGCTTGCCCTTCGGGTCGGTGAAGCGAAGGTCCACAAACTTGATGTCGTTGTCTTTGATCTGTTTCAGAATATCGTTGGCGGTCGTCATTTTAATTCCCTGTTTGCACGACGAAGGAGAGGTATGCAGGTGTTAATCAGATGGCATCGACGCCGGATTCACCGGTGCGGATACGAATGACTTCTTCAATGTTGGAGACGAAAATCTTGCCGTCGCCGATGCGACCCGTCTGGGCTGCCTTGCGGATGGCTTCAATCGCGTTGTCCACGGTTTCATCCGCTACAATGACTTCGACTTTCACCTTGGGAAGAAAGTCGACGACGTATTCGGCACCGCGGTAAAGCTCGGTATGACCTTTCTGTCGTCCAAAGCCCTTGGCTTCGATGACAGTGATGCCTTGCAAGCCGACTTCCTGAAGGGCTTCCTTCACTTCATCGAGTTTGAAGGGCTTAATGATGGCTTCGATCTTTTTCATCAGAGAATGGTCTCCGCTTTTCTTCAGAAATGAGCGTTGTGCCCGTTTCACTGTTGGAGAAGCATGAAGCGTGCCAGTTTGAAAAAACTAGGCAAAATTTTCTCTTCTCTTCCATTTCCTTAGCAGAGTGGCACTAAAGGCGGCACCTTTGCAAGGAGGTGCCTATCGTTGGGGTGTGGAAGAGCTATCCTGATATTGAATGTATGATTAAAAAGTAATCAATTTGCGACAAATATAGGCTCTCTTGCACAAAGCGCTCTGCCGCGTGTTTAATCACCGCGAAATCCGTCTTACGAAACAGGTGCGCGATGTTGGAATTGCTAAACCCCGATGAAATGGCAGCCGCGGACCGCTGGACCATGGATAACGGGGTGCGTGACGGCTTTTCGCTGATGCTGGCGGCGGGGCGGGCGGTGGCGGAAGTCGCACAACGCATGTTCGCCGACAAAGGGCCGGTCGCGGTTTTATGCGGACCGGGCAATAATGGCGGTGACGGTTATGTCGCAGCGCAATATCTTCTGGAAGCGGGTTTCGAGGTCGTGTGCTTCAGCGTCGCGCCGCCGCGAAAAGGCAGCGACGCGCTTCGTGCCTCGCTGTTTCACAAGGGCGAGGTGCGCAGCATCAACGAATTTTCGCCCGCCAGTTTTTCCGGTGTCATCGATGCCATTTACGGTGCAGGACTGACGCGTGAGGTTCATGGGGCCGAAGCCGTGGCCATCGACGCGATCAACGCATCAGACATTCCGGTTATCGCCGTCGATCTGCCAAGCGGCGTGTCGGGCGCCAGCGGGCAACTCCTGGGCGCGGCGGCCAAAGCGCGGGCAACCGTCACATTTTTCCGCAAGAAACCCGGCCATTTGCTGCAGCCGGGCAGGGCGTTATGCGGCGTTCTGCATGTGGCGGATATCGGCATTCCAGACCGTGTGCTGGACACGATCCGCCCGCAGGCGCACGAAAATGCTCCCGCTTTATGGGTGGATAGCTTGCCTGCCTTGAACGTCAATGCGCATAAATATAGCCGCGGACATGTCGCCGTCTTTTCTGGTGGCATGCACGCGACGGGCGCAGCGCGGCTGTCGGCACTGGCTGCGGCCAGAAGCGGCGCGGGAGCCGTAACGCTGTTGTCGCCACCGGATGCCGTGCCAATCAATGCGGCGCATGTCACCAGCATCATGGTGCGCGAAACCCGCAGTGCCAGCGATGTACGGGAGTTCATCGCAGATCGAAAAGTCGCGGCGGCTGTGCTCGGCCCCGGTTACGGAAACGCAGCATTCGCACGCCAGCATGCCCTGATGCTGGGCGGGCGCTCGGCCTCGGCATTTCCGGCGCTCAATGGGCTGGTGCTTGATGCGGATGGCATAACGGCATTCGAAAAGAATCCGCGAGAATTGTTTGAGGCGCGAAAAGGCGCGGCGACAGCGCTTGTTTTGACGCCGCATGAGGGAGAATTCCGTCGGCTCTTCCCGGATGTGGCCAAGGATGATGCGTCAAAGCTCGATAAGGCCCGTAAGGCGGCTACCCTTGCCAATGCGGTGGTGATCTATAAGGGGCCGGATACGGTCATCGCCGCCCCGGATGGTCGCGCCGCGATCAATGCAAATGGAACGCCGTTTTTGGCGACCGCCGGTTCCGGCGATGTTCTGGCAGGCATTGTGGCCGGTCTGTTGGCGCAGAGAATGTCGCCCTTCGAGGCAGCCTGTGCGGCAGTCTGGGTTCATGCCGATGCGGGACGGCGCTTCGGTCACGGATTGATCGCTGAAGACTTGCCCGAGCTGCTGCCCGCCGTCTGGTCGGCCTTGGCGGTTGCAGCAAGGAGCTAAGGATCATCGGTGACGGGAACCGCCTCTGCCGGTGCCGACATCGATGATGATATCGCCCGAGACAGAGACATCGGTATTGCCGACCCGAAAATTCTTCCAACTGCCTGCTGGCGTTCCATCCGGCTCCGGGGCGGGCGGCGGAGCCGAGACGAGCGGCTTTTGCGGTTCAACGCCCGGAAGGCCGGGCGCGGATTTTTCCTGAGCGAAAGCGCCTGATGCCATAGCGGTTGAAAAAGCCAGCGTAACAAACTGAGAAACTGTATTTTTCACCGTTCTCGATCCTTTCAGACGGGGTCTGCAACCGCGTCGATCAGCTGTTCAGCCATTTCGAGGGTGAATTCGTCATAATGCGAAATCACCCGGCTCGGTTCGTAATGCTGGACCGGAAGGTCAGTATAACCGAAATCGACGGCTACCACAGGAATGCCCGCAGCCTTGGCCGTGTCGATATCCGTGCGGCTGTCGCCGACCATCAGAGCGCGATCACGATTGCCGCCAGCGCGCGCAATGGTGTCGGTCAGATGGCGCGGGTCCGGCTTGCGCCAGGCGAAAGTGTCCGCGCCGCAGATGGCGGCAAAGCGCGCGGCTTCGCCCATTGACGTCAACAGCTTGACCGAAAGAGATTCGAACTTGTTCGTGCAGACAGCCAGTTCGAAGCCATGCGCCTGAAAGCGGTCGAGCGCTTCCAGTACCCCGGGGAATAACACGGAATGTCCGGGCATGTTGTCCGCATAATGCTCGCGAAACTCTTCCACCAACTGGTCGAGGCGCGTGTCATCGATCTGCGTCTGCTGCGCCGCGAAAGCGCGTTCGATCATGGTGCGTCCGCCCTGACCGACAAACCGGCGCAACGCTGCCCGATCGGCGGCCTTGAGACCGGAAATGGACAGGCAGTGATTGAGGCTGTCGAGAAGGTCCGGCGCGGTATCGACGAGTGTGCCGTCGAGATCGAAAACGATGATGGGCTTGGCACTGGCAACGGACATAATGTCTCTTTCGGATAGATGAGGTCAGGCATACGTAACCGATAGCGTGCAACGGCTCAAGGGCAGGTAGTCCGGTCGCGCAGATGTGAAATTCTGCGTCATATTTAAATAGATGCTTTGTTGTCATGCCTGCGCATGCTAGACGCGAACCGAATTGGGACGAGAATCCGCCGGTTCAACCCGGAGGATATGCTAGGATTTCTTTCATGGACGAAGCACGCAAGCTGAAGATCGCCGCCGCAGCCGAGGCGCTGACGCATGTCAAGGATGGTATGCGTCTTGGCATCGGCACGGGCTCCACGGCAGAAGAATTCGTGCGTCTGCTGGCCGAAAAAGTGCAGGGCGGCTTCAAGATCGTCGGCGTGCCGACCTCTGAACGCACCGCCAGCCTGTGTCAGGAACTGGGCGTTCCGCTGACGACGCTGGAAGAAACTCCGCATCTCGATCTGACCATTGACGGCGCGGACGAAGTCGATTCCGAACTGTCGCTCATCAAGGGCGGCGGCGGCGCGCTGTTGCGCGAAAAGATCGTGGCCGCAGCCTCGGACGCCATGATCGTCATTGCCGACCAATCGAAAGTTGTGGAAACCCTGGGTCGTTTTCCGCTGCCCATCGAGGTCAACCGCTTCGGTCTTGGCGCCACGATGCGCGCAATCCAGGCGGCAGCCGCGAAATGCGGCCTTGCAGGCCCGCTGAACCTGCGCTTAAAAGATGGTTCGCCTTTTGTAACGGATGGTGGACACTACATCGTCGATGCATCTTTTGGCCGCATTCCCGAGCCAAAGACACTATCTGACGCTCTCTTCGCCATTCCCGGCGTCGTCGAGCATGGACTTTTCATCGGGCTGGCGCGTGCGGCAGTAATTGCAGGCACCGACGGCATCCGAACCCTGAACCGGTCTTGAACTGCCAGTGCTATTACTGGTGTTGAACTGATTGAACGGAGTATTGAGCATATGATCCCGGCAACTGGCTTTCGTCGTCTGATTGCACCGCTTTCCGTATTCGCCCTGATGGCCGGCGTTCATGCGGCTTCGGCGCAGGAAATCACTGATGCCCATCTGCAGGCTGCCCGCGAAGCGATCTCCGCGATCCACGCGACCGAGCAGTTCGACGAGATTCTGCCGAACGCAGCCCGCGCGCTCAAGGGCGAGCTGATCCAGAAGGATCCCAATCTCGAAGGTCTGATCACCAAGACCGTCGATGAAAAGGCTCTGGCTCTCGCTGCCCGCCGTTCGGACCTCGAAACCGAATCCGCACGCGCTTACGCAAAGGCGTTTTCGGAAGAGGAACTGAAGGCGATCTCGACCTTCTACACCTCGCCAGCTGGCAAGAAGCTTCTGTCGGAAGGCCCGATTGTGACCCGTGAAGTCGTGAAGGCCGCCAATGTCTGGCAAAATGGTGTTGCCCGTGACCTCGCTCGCGATGTTGCAGAAGTTCTGGCCGCTCAGGCCGGTGCGGCAGCTGGCCAGCAGACGCAGCAGCCTGCACAGCAGTAAATCACGGCTCAGATCAAATAATTTGAAAGCCCGGCGACTTGGCCGGGCTTTTTCTTTTGCCTACATATCATCGTCAGTAATGCTGAAGGAGATTCCCCATGACCGGATATGACTACGACCTCTTTGTTATCGGTGGCGGTTCCGGTGGTGTGCGCGCAGGCCGACTGGCGGGCGCCATGGGGAAGAAGGTCGGTTTGGCCGAGGAATATCGCATGGGCGGAACCTGCGTCATTCGCGGCTGTGTACCGAAAAAGCTGTTTGTCTATGCCTCACAGTTTCCCGAACATTTCGAGGACGCTGTCGGTTACGGCTGGACGGTGGGCGAAAGCAGCTTCGACTGGAAGAAGCTGATCGCTGCCAAGGACAAGGAAATCGACCGTCTGGAAGGGCTCTACCGCAAGGGGCTTGAAAATTCGAAGGTCGAGATTTTTGCAAGCCGCGCGGTGCTCGTCGATGAACATACGGTCGAGCTTAAGGCTGATGGACGACGCGTTACTGCTGAACATATTCTGATCGCCACCGGCGGACGTCCGAACCCGCACGCGGCTCTGCCCGGCCATGAGCTTTGCATCAGCTCGAACGAGGCTTTTCATCTGGATGAATTGCCAAAGGCAATTGTCATCGCTGGCGGTGGCTATATCGCGGTCGAATTCGCCAATATCTTCCATGGTCTCGGCGTGGAAACCACACTTGTCTATCGCGGCAAGGAAGTCCTGAACGGTTTCGACGGCGATGTTCGCCATTTGCTGCATGAAACCATGGAAGCCAAGGGTATTCGCATCATTTGTGAGGCGGTTTTCGAGAAGGTTACGAAGCAGGCAAACGGCCTGTTGTCGATTGCCCTGTCGAATGGCGAGACGCTCGAAGCCGGACAGGCGATGCTGGCGCTTGGCCGCATGCCCAACACGGAAGGACTCGGCCTTGAAACCGCTGGCGTGAAGTTGGACAAGCTCGGCGCCGTGGAAGTGGATGACTATTCGCGCACCAGCACCGCCAATATCTGGGCGGTCGGCGATGTCACCAACCGCGTGCAGCTGACGCCGGTGGCCATTCACGAGGCAATGTGCTTCCTTGAAACAGTTTTCAAGGACAATCCGACCAAGCCCGATCATGAATTGATCGCAACGGCTGTCTTTTCCCAGCCCGAAATTGGCACTGTCGGTTTGACCGAGGAAGAGGCAGCGAAGAAATATCCGGAAGTCGAAGTCTATCGCGCCTTGTTCCGTCCGATGAAGAACACGCTTTCGGGCCGCAACGAAAAGATGCTGATGAAGATCGTCGTCGATGCCAAAAGCCGCCGCGTCCTGGGCACCCATATTATGGGACCGGATGCCGGTGAAATGGCGCAGCTTCTGGGGATTTCGCTGAAGGCTGGCGCGACCAAGGATGATTTCGACCGCACCATGGCCGTGCATCCGACCGCCGCCGAAGAACTGGTCACGATGTACAAGCCAAGTTATCGCGTCGTAAATGGCGAAAAGGTCGAAGGCTGACCCTTTCGCCGCAGGCGAATATCATTAACGATTATTGCTGGTATAAAACCCGCGCGTGCATTATATCAGCGCGACCCACGCACGCCGGGATTAGACATGTGGCTGGCATCTTCTTCAGGTGCAGACTGCATGATTGGAATTCCGGCTTTCGTGTAAGGAGGATATAATCCGAGGATTATCGAGCGGATAACGCAAAACAGGTGCTCTAATGACGAAGAACTGGACCCCGCATTCCTGGAGAAACAAACCGATCAAGCAAGTGCCGTTTTATCCGGACGCACAGGCTCTGACCGACGTTGAGGCCCGTCTTCGCACCTATCCGCCTTTGGTTTTTGCAGGCGAGGCGCGCAAGCTCAAGCAGCAGCTGGCCGCTGTGGCGGAAGGCAAGGCATTTCTGCTTCAGGGCGGCGATTGCGCCGAAAGCTTCGCTGAACATGGCGCGGACAATATTCGCGACTTCTTCCGCGTGTTCCTGCAAATGGCCGTCGTTCTCACCTTCGGTGCTTCCAAGCCGGTGGTGAAGGTTGGTCGTATTGCCGGTCAGTTCGCCAAGCCGCGTTCGACGGACATGGAAACGAAGGATGGCGTCGAGCTGCCATCCTACCGTGGCGACATCATCAACGGCATCGATTTCGACGCAGCCTCGCGCACGCCCGATCCGCAGCGCCAGGACATGGCTTACCGCCAGTCCGCAGCAACGCTGAACCTGCTGCGCGCTTTTGCGCAGGGCGGCTATGCCAATCTGGAAAACGTGCACCAGTGGATGCTCGGCTTCGTCGGCAAGAGCCCACAGGCGGAACGTTACACGGCTCTGGCGCAGCGCATTTCGGAAACGATGCACTTCATGCGCGCTATCGGCATCACGTCTGACAGCAACCATTCGCTGCGCGAGACTGACTTCTACACGAGCCATGAAGCGCTGCTACTCGGCTATGAAGAAGCGCTCACCCGCGTCGATTCCACGTCGGGCGACTGGTATGGCACGTCTGGTCACATGATCTGGATCGGTGATCGCACGCGTCAGGCCGACCATGCGCATATTGAATATTGCCGCGGTATCAAGAACCCGCTCGGTCTCAAGTGTGGCCCGTCCTTGCAGCCGGATGACCTCATTCGTCTGATCGACCTGCTCAACCCGGAAAACGAAGCTGGCCGTCTGACGCTTATTGCGCGCTTCGGCTACGACAAGGTGGGCGATCACCTGCCGCAGCTCATCCGCGCTGTCGAAAAGGAAGGCCGCAAGGTCGTCTGGTCCTGCGATCCGATGCATGGCAATACGATCACCGCTGGCGGCTACAAGACGCGTCCGTTCGACCGCATTCTCAAGGAAGTGGAATCCTTCTTCGCGATCCATCGCGCCGAAGGCACGCATCCGGGCGGTATCCATGTCGAAATGACCGGCAAGAACGTCACGGAATGCACGGGCGGCGCCCGCGCCATCTCCGCAGACGATCTTCAGGATCGCTACCACACGCATTGCGATCCGCGCCTTAACGCCGATCAGGCATTGGAACTGGCGTTCCTGCTGGCCGAACTCCTCAAGAAGGAGCGCGATGCGGGCACTGAAAAGCAGGTCGCAAGCGCCTGAAAGGCTCTTGGATTGCAATCATTTGGGCAGGGCGGAGGTTTCGATCTCCGCCCTGTTGCTTTTGAAGCAGAGTTGTCTAAAGCATTCTCCGGCAAAGCGCGAAATCGTGTCCATGGCTTCTGGGGGTATTTATGCAGCGCATTTTTCTGGCTTTTCTGAACTCGATGCGCGCGCTGAAATATCTCGCGGGCAATGAAAAAGCCGTGCAACAGGAACTGGTATTGTTTCTGGTCTCCTTGCCTGTCGCTTTCTTCCTTGCGCCCACATGGCTGGCCTTCCTGCTGATGACCGGCTCGATCCTGTTTCTGATGATGGTCGAAATTCTGAATACCGGCATAGAGGCGACATGCGATGCGGTGTCCCGCGATTTTCATAAGGAAATCCAGATTGCCAAGGACTGTGGTTCATTGGCCGTGCTGATCGCGATTATATTTGTTGTGGCCACATGGGGCTATATAATCATATCGTCTTTCTATTATTAAAATAAATATATTTGAATTTGAAATAGATAAAATAGCAAAAGTTCTTTCATAATTGCGGTTTTAGAAATTTCTATAATTGATATCTTCTTTCGGGTTGATTCCAGGAGATATAAATGACGAGAATAATTTATCTTTTTTTGTTTTTGGTGTTTCTAATATCGGCTGGGCTTTATTTTATTGATGCCAATGCTGCGGATACTGCACCGTCGCAGCCGAACGCACATCATTGCGATAGTTATGAAAACCTGGCGGATTATACCCGTTGTATCCTCATATCCCCGAAATAGGACGTAAACTAATTCGGGTCTTGGCAAGGCAGTTTGCCGTTGACTTGTTCAGATCGGTTGAACAATTCAGGGTTCTCTCATCGATAATTGAGACGAACGGCGCGGGGAGGCGTGCCGGTCATTGCATCCCCTCCACTCCCACGCTAAATCTTGCGCTGAAATAGTGTTGGTGAGAATCTCATTATGCTTCGTATTGCAGTCGCGCAGCTCAATCCCGTCATGGGCGATATTGCCGGAAATCTGGCCAAGGCCCGCGCGGCTCGCGTGCAGGCTGCCGACATGAAGGCCGATCTGATCCTGTTCACAGAGCTGTTCATTGCCGGTTATCCTCCTGAGGATCTGGTGCTGAAGCCATCTTTTGTCGAAGCCTGCGAGAAGGCCGTCCGAGACCTTGCAGCCGATACGGCGGATGGTGGGCCGGGCGTTATCATCGGAACCCCTCTGCGCCGCGGGAGCGGCTTGCATAATTCGGTCATGGTGCTGGATGGCGGCGAAGTGATTGCTGAGCGGTTCAAGGTCGATCTGCCGAATTACGGCGAATTCGATGAAAAGCGCGTATTCGAGCCGGGTCCGCTGCCGGGACCAGTCAATTTCCGTGGTGTGCGAATCGGTATTCCGATCTGCGAGGATATCTGGGGCGATCTCGGCGTTTCCGAAACGCTTGCCGAAAGCGGTGCAGAATTCCTTCTCGTGCCGAATGGTTCACCCTATCACCGCGCCAAGATGGACCGCCGGTATCAGGTCGTTCTAAAGCAGGTGATGCTGTCCGAACTGCCGATGCTTTACGCCAATCAGGTTGGCGGTCAGGATGAACTGATTTTCGACGGCGCATCGTTTGCTTTCAATCCCGGCAACAAGTTCCCGTGCCTGCAAATGCCGCAATTTTCGGAGCAGATCGCCATGACGATCTGGCATCGCGACGGAGACACCTGGCGTTGCGAGGAGGGCGAGAAAGCTCTACTTCCGGAAGAACTGGAGGCGGATTATTCCGCCTGCGTGCTGGGCCTGCGCGACTATGTGAACAAGAACGGTTTCAAGGATGTCGTTCTGGGTCTCTCCGGCGGTATCGACTCGGCAATCTGCGCTGCGATGGGCGTGGATGCACTGGGGCCGGAGCGTGTGCGCTGCATCATGCTGCCGTATCGCTACACGTCAGGTGAATCCCTGCAAGATGCAGCCGACTGCGCCAAGGCGCTTGGCGTACGTTACGATATCGTGCCCATTGCCGAGCCGGTTGAGGGCTTCATGAGCGCGCTTCAGCCACTATTTGCCGGTACGGACAGCGGTGTCACTGAAGAAAACCTGCAAAGCCGCGCGCGCGGCACCATCCTGATGGCCGTTTCGAACAAGTTCGGCTCCATGGTCGTCACGACTGGCAACAAGTCGGAAATGTCTGTCGGTTACGCCACGCTCTACGGCGACATGAATGGCGGCTTCAATCCGATCAAAGACGTGTACAAGATGCAGGTCTATGCGATGTCGGAATGGCGCAACAGCCATGTTCCGCAAGGCTCGCTCGGACCGGCAGGCGAGGTGATCCCGAACAACATCATCTCCAAGGCGCCGTCCGCCGAACTGCGTGAAAACCAGACCGATCAGGACAGCTTGCCGCCCTACCCGGTGCTCGACGATATTCTGGAATGTCTGGTCGAAAACGAAATGAGCAATGCCGATATTGTAGCGCGCGGCCATCCGGTTGAGACCGTGCAGCGTATCGAACATTTGCTTTATCTCGCTGAATACAAACGCAGACAATCGGCACCCGGTGTTAAGATTACCAGGAAGAATTTTGGACGCGATCGCCGTTATCCCATAACGAACCGCTTCCGCGACCGCTGAAAGATAATAGAATGACTGTTACTGTTCGTTTTGCCCCATCGCCGACGGGCTATATTCACATCGGCAACACGCGCACTGCGCTCTCGAACTGGCTTTATGCCCAAAAGAATGGCGGCAAGTTCATCCTGCGCTATGACGACACGGATGTTGAACGCTCGCGTGAAGAATATGCTGAGGCCATCGCCGTTGATCTGGACTGGCTTGGCGTAACGCCGGACCGCGTCGAATATCAGTCGAAACGCTTCGATGTTTATGCTCGCGCCGTGGAAAAGCTGAAGGAAGCAGGGCTGCTTTATGCCTGCTATGAAACGGCTGACGAGCTGGAACGCCGCCGCAAGCTGCGTCTCGCACGCCGCCTGCCACCGGTTTATGGCCGCGAGGCGCTGAAAATCACCGATGCGGAAAAGGCCGCTTTCGAGGCCGAAGGCCGCAAGCCGCATTGGCGCTTTCTGCTGCCGAATTTCGAAAGCGATCCGTTCACAACGCAGCGCACCGAAGTTCACTGGGATGATCTGGTGCGTGGCCCCCAGGTGGTCGATCTGGCGTCCATGTCGGACCCGGTGCTGGTGCGTGAAGACGGCACCTATCTCTATACGCTGCCTTCGGTCGTGGACGACATCGATCTCGGCGTCAGCCATATTATCCGTGGCGACGACCATGTGACGAATACCGGCGTGCAGATCGCAATCTTCCGGGCGCTCGGCGCAGAACCGCCGGTCTTCGGACACCATAATCTGCTGACCACCACGACGGGCGAAGGGCTGTCCAAGCGCACGGGCGCGCTTTCGGTTGGGTCGCTGCGCGAAAACGGCTATGAGCCGATGGCGGTTGCTTCGCTGGCTATCCTGATCGGCACGTCGGAAAATGTCGCCGCTGCACCGACCATGGATGCGCTGGCGGAACGTTTTGATCTGGCCTCCATCTCAAAATCGTCGGCCAAGTTTGATCCGGCGGAACTGGACACGCTCAATCGCGCATTGCTGCATGAAATGTCTTTTGCCGACGCCAAGCCTCGTCTCACAGCGCTTGGTGTCGAAGGCGGCAAGGCTGAACCATTCTGGCTCGCTGTGCGTGGCAATCTGGATCGCTTCGGCGATGTGCAGCATTGGTGGCAGATCGTGACTGGCGATTTGCCGGAAGCGCCGGAACTGTCCGATGAGGATCGCGACTTTATTCGTATCGCGTTCAATTCGTTGCCAGCAGCTCCTTGGAACCACCAGACATGGAAAGCCTGGACTGACGCGGTCAAGTCGGAAACGGGACGTAAGGGCAAGGGTCTCTTCATGCCGTTGCGTCTGGCGCTGACGGGGCAATCTCACGGACCCGAACTGGCCGACCTTCTTGTGCTGATGGGGCCGGACAAGGTTCAGAGCCGAAAGCCCTGACAGTTTTACTGATTACAAACAAAAACAGCCGACACAGTTGATACTGTGCCGGCTGATTCTTTTTGCGGATAGGCTTACTTGCGAATCTTTGCCTTGCGGACCGGTGCTTCGCCAGCGCGCTGCAGTGCTTCCACGACCGACAGAGCGGTCATGTTGACGACGCCGCGCGACGTGACCGAAGGGGTCAGAATATGTGCCGGGCGGGCGGCACCGAGCAGGATCGGGCCGACGTGCAGCGCATCGGTGACCGTCTTGACCACGTTGAGCGTGATATTGGCGGCATCAAGATTCGGGAAAACCAGAAGATTGGCTTCTCCCTTGAGGCGCGAATTCGGGAACACGCGGTCACGCAGCGCCTGAGACAGCGCCGAGTCGCCATGCATTTCGCCGTCGGATTCGAGGTCGGGGGCCTTTTCTGCGAGGATGGCCGCTGCCTGACGCATCTTTTCCGCGCTGGCGCTTTCCTTCGATCCGAAATTCGAATGCGAAACCAGAGCAGCCTTCGGGACAATGCCAAAGCGGTCTATTTCCTTGGCCGCGAGAATTGCCATTTCAGCAATTTCATTCGCGTTCGGATCGACATTGACATAGGTGTCGGTCAGGAACAGCGCGCCGCGCTGCGAAATAAGCAGGCTGAGCGCGGAGTAATCGCGGATACCCGGCACAATGCCGATGATCTGGCGCACAACGCGCAGATGGCGCTCGAAACGACCTTCGAGACCGCAGATCATTGCATCCGCTTCGTCGCGCATCACGGCGAGCGCCGCAATGGCGGTCGAATTGGTGCGCACGATGGTGCGGGCCGCTTCCGGCGTTACGCCCTGACGCCCCGTATAGGACAGGTACAGATCGACATAGTCGCGGTAACGCGGATCGTCTTCAGGATTGATCAGTTCGAAATCGACGCCCTGACGGATTTTCAGGCCATAACGGCGCAGGCGCGTTTCGACAACCTGCGGACGACCGACAAGGATCGGCGCGGCGATGCGTTCTTCGATCACCACCTGCGCGGCACGCAGCACGCGCTCATCTTCACCATCGGCATAGATGACGCGCTTGGGTTTGTCCTGCGAACGGGCGGCGGCGAAAACCGGCTTCATGATGAGGCCGGAGCGGAACACGAAGCGGTTCAGCCTGTCGAGATAGGCTTCCATGTCCTCGATGGGGCGCGTTGCGACACCGGTTTCCATCGCAGCCTTGGCCACAGCCGGGGCGATGCGCAGGATCAGGCGCTGATCGAAAGGCGAGGGAATGATGTAATCCGGGCCAAAGGTCGGCGTATCGCCGGAATAAGCCTTGGCGGCGACATCGGAAGGTTCTTCGCGGGCGAGCGAGGCGATGGCGCGCACGGCGGCGAGCTTCATCTCTTCATTGATCGCGGTTGCGCCGACATCGAGAGCGCCACGGAAGATATAGGGGAAGCAAAGAACGTTGTTGACCTGATTCGGATAGTCGGACCGTCCGGTGCAGATCATGGCGTCGGCACGCGCAGCACGCGCTTCTTCCGGCATGATTTCCGGCTTTGGATTGGCGAGAGCCATGATCAGCGGCTTTTCAGCCATCTGATTGAGCAGTTCCGGCTTCAAGACGCCCGCAGCCGAAAGGCCGAGGAACACATCCGCCCCGCCGATGACATCGGCCAGCGTGCGCGCATCGGTCTTCTGGGCATAGATTTCTTTCCAGCGGTCCATCAGCGTGTTGCGGCCTTCATAGACCACACCTTCCAGATCGCAGACCCAGATGTTTTCACGCTTGGCGCCGAGATTGACGAGAAGATTGAGGCAGGCGAGAGCCGCGGCACCGGCACCCGAGGTGACGATCTTGGCGTCTGCAATCTGCTTGCCTGCAAGTTCCAGACCGTTCAACACGGCGGCGGCCACGATGATCGCCGTCCCATGCTGGTCGTCATGGAAAACCGGAATATTCATCTTGGCACGAAGCTGTTCTTCAACTTCGAAACATTCCGGTGCCTTGATGTCTTCCAGATTGATGCCGCCAAATGTCGGCTCCAGAGCGGAAACCACGTCGACAACGCGGTTGATTTCCAGCGCGTCGATTTCGATGTCGAAAACGTCGATATCGGCGAACTTCTTGAACAGGACGGCCTTGCCTTCCATGACCGGCTTCGATGCGAGCGCGCCGATATTGCCAAGACCGAGAACAGCCGTGCCGTTCGAAACCACCGCCACCAAATTGCCTCGCGCCGTATATTCGGCAGCGGTGGCAGGGTCTTCCTGAATGGCGAGGCAGGGCGCTGCCACACCTGGCGAATAAGCGAGCGCAAGGTCACGCTGGTTTCCGAGCGGCTTGGTTGCCTGGATTTCCAGCTTTCCGGGCTTCGGATATCGATGGAAAAACAGGGCTGCTTCATCGAAATCCGAACGCGTCGGCGTGGAAGGAGTTTTCTTGGTCATAGTCGCATCGCTTTCCATTTTTCCGCACCGCCGGGATGATCAGCGGCGCGTGGAGGGTGCAATCACATGCACACCGAGCCTTTAAACACGTGGGTCGGGCACTTTGGGTTTTAGCTCAAACTCTGACGTCCCATTAGGCCCGTTTTGGAGAATGAGTTTATCTGTAATGTAATGGCCGTGTCAGAAGGCGCTCTGATAAGCGCCGCCGTCAATAACGAGATTCTGGCCCGTTATATAGCCTGCATGCTGCGAGCAGAGGAAGGCGCAAGCCTTTCCAAACTCTTCTGGCTGGCCAATGCGTCCCGCAGGGATGCGGGCTGCGCGCTTGGCAGCTTCTGCTTCTGCGGTGGTGCCGGTCTTCTGCGCGGAGAAGGCAAAGCCTTTGCGCAGGCGGTCCGTGTCGAATGCACCGGGCAGGATATTGTTGATGGTGACATTGGCCCCGGCAACGGTACGGGCAACGCCGGCCAGAAAGGCCGTCAGTCCCGCGCGGGCGCCGGATGAAAGATCAAGTCCCGGAATAGGCGCATAGACTGAGGTCGAGGTGATGTTGACGATGCGGCCAAAGCCGCGCTCAACCATTCCGTCGATGACCGCCTTGATCAGTTCGATCGGGGTGACCATGTTCTGCGTCACGCCTTCAAGAAGGGCTTCGCGGTCGAGCAGGCGGAAGTCGCGGAAGGGTGGTCCGCCATTATTGTTGACCAGAATATCCGGGTTGGGGCAGGCGGCGAGCAGCGCCTTCTGACCTTCTGGCGTCGAAACATCGGCGGCGACAGCGACCACATTGACACCATAAGCCGAGCGAATGGCGTCAGTTGTCTCAAGAAGAGTTTCTTCACTGCGTCCGTTCAGCACGATATCGCATCCTGCCTCGGCCAGTGCTTCGGCGCAGGCGCGACCCAGACCTTTGCTGGAAGCGCATACGATTGCCTTGCGACCTTTCAAGCCCAAATCCACGGCTCGATCCTCTTTGCTTTTTAAAGGTCATGGAGACATGCCACCAAGCGCCAAGTGCAATCAACCGGATTCTGGTTGACGCGCTGATGTGTCCACTTTTCTCGACGCTCATTTGACCATTTTTCGGTGTTTTTCACGCACACTATTCGGTGATCGTGTTTTGCATGGGGCTGTCTGTTCGTCGGCCACTGTCATCTGCGCATTACAGTCCCGTCATAACTCTGTGACATGAATCAGGTTCTCTGCACGTAGTTTCAGGTTGCCATTGAGAGGGACAACCAAATGAGCACCGATGCAGCGCAGGCCAAGAAACTCCGGACGATTTTTATCTCGGATGTGCATTTGGGATCAAAGGCCGCGCAGGCCGATCTGCTTCTCGATTTCCTGCGCTACCATGATGCGGAAACGATTTTTCTGGTCGGCGATATCGTCGATGGCTGGCGATTACGGCGCAACTGGCACTGGCCGCAGGAACATAACGACGTTGTCCAGAAGCTTCTCCGTAAAAGCCGCAAGGGCACCAACATCATCTACATTGCAGGCAATCACGACGAGTTCCTGCGTAATTTTCAGGGAACGCATTTCGGCGGCATCGAAGTGATAAACCGCGCCATTCACGAGACGGCGGATGGCCGCAAGTTTCTGGTGATCCATGGCGATCAGTTCGACGTGGTGGTGCGCAATGCCCGTTTCATCGCTTATCTCGGCGACTGGGCCTATGACACGGCGATCTGGATCAACACGGCGATGAACCGTTTGCGCTCGCTCTTCGGGTTGCGCTACTGGTCGTTTTCGGCCTGGGCGAAATTCCGCGTGAAAAAGGCGGTCAATTTCATCGGCGAGTTCGAAACGGTGGTGTCCGAAGAGGCGCAGCGCATCGGTGTCGATGGCGTCATTTGCGGTCATATTCACCACGCCACCATCGAAAAGATGAACGATGTTGAATATATAAACACCGGCGACTGGGTGGAAAGCTGCACAGCGGTGCTGGAGCATTTCGACGGACGTATGGAACTGGTCAGCTGGACGGAAATGCGCGACGAAAAATCGTCCGACGGCAGGGCTCTCGCTCACGATAATCGGGCCGACGACAACAGGATAGTCCGTCTGCCACGTCCTGCCCGTAGCGCGGCGAAAATTGCCGGATGAACAAGCTCGTCATCGTCACCGACGCCTGGCATCCGCAAGTCAACGGCGTCGTTCGGACACTGACAAAATGTCAGGACATGATGCGCGCGCGGGGCTATGAAGTGATTGTGGTTTCGCCACTCGACTATAAGTCGGTTCCGTGCCCGACCTATCCGGAAATCAGACTGGCACTGACCACACCCGGCGCATTTCGGCGGCGGTTGGTGCAAATGCAGCCTGATTATATCCACATCGCCACCGAAGGTCCGCTCGGCTACATGGCGCGACAGGCATGTCTGAAAAAGGGCTGGAGTTTCACCACCAGTTTTCACACGCGCTTTCCTGAATATGTTGCGGAGCGCGTCCCGGTTCCCTTGAGCTGGAGCTATGGCTTTCTGCGGCGGTTTCACAATGCCGCATCGCATACGCTGGTTCCCACCCAATCCATTCTGGATGATCTGAAAGAGCGCGGTTTTACCGGCCTCAATCTGTGGACACGCGGCGTGGATCGCGGTGTATTCCATGCCCGCGCCAATGTGAGCCGCGATCTGCCGGAACCTGTTTTCATCTGTGTTGGACGCGTGGCGACGGAAAAGAACCTACCCGCCTTTCTCAGTCTCGATCTACCCGGCACCAAGCTGATTGTCGGTGACGGCCCGGCACTCGATGATCTGAAATCACGCTTTCCCGATGCGGTATTTGTGGGCAAGCGGGAAGGCGAGGCGCTGGCCGAAACCTATGCGTCGGCTGACGTGTTTGTTTTCCCGAGCCGGACAGACACGTTTGGCCTCGTGCTGCTGGAAGCAATTTCATCCGGTCTGCCTGTTGCGGCTTTTCCCGTACCGGGATCGAAAGACGTCATCGGCGCGACGGGCGCGGGTGTTCTTTCGGAAGATCTGCGCGCGGCCTGTCTGGCCGCGCTGGAGCTTGAGCCTTTCGATCCGGAACAGGTTCTAAAACCCTTCACCTGGGATGCCTGCGCAGACATCTTTGAAGAGGCTTTGACCTCCATAGCGGGCGGACAGCCCCCCGTTCGGGACTATCAGGCAGTTCAGCCCCAGACAGTCGCTTCCGGCGGATAAACAAGCGCGCCATCATAACGAAGGCCGGGTTCGCGGTCCTGTGCAAGGAGCAGTGGTCCGTCGAGATCGACAACCGTTGCCTTCTGGGCGAGCAGAACTGCGGGCGCCATGCCGAGCGATGTGCCCACCATGCAGCCGACCATGATCTTCAGGCCGAGCCCAATGGCCTTTTCGCGCATCACTAGCCCTTCGGTCAGCCCGCCTGCCTTGTCGAGCTTGATATTCACGGCATCATAGCGCTTGGCTAATTCTTCCAGACCCTCTGACGTGTGAACGCTTTCGTCGGCGCAAATCATGACCGGACGTTCGATCTGGCTCAGGATCGCATCCTTGCCAGCGGGCAGGGGTTGCTCGATGAGGATCACGCCCGCATCGGCAGCGGCGCGCATATTTTCGGCAATATTCGCATCGGTCCAGCCTTCGTTTGCATCGATGATGATGCGACTGTTCGGCGCTGCCGCGGCAACGGCGCGAATGCGTTCAATGTCGTTGTCGCCGCCCATCTTCACCTTGATCAGCGGATAATGCGCGACTTTAGCGGTCGATTCCGCCATTTCTTCCGGCGTGCCCAGCGAAACGGTAATCGCGGTCTCCAGCGGCTTGAACGCACCGCCCAGCATATCGGCAACACGTTTGCCGGTGGTCTTGGCTTCCAGATCCCACAGGGCGCAATCGACCGCGTTGCGGGCGGCACCGGCTGGCATCAGCGTCTGGATATCCTGACGCGTTGCACCATCTTCGATCTGTGCCCGGACGGCTTCGATTGCTGCCGTGACGCTTTCGATGCTTTCGCCATAGCGTGCATAGGGAACGCATTCGCCGCGCCCCTGATGTTCACCGTTGCCGATTGCACACACAACGACTGCTGCTTCGGTCTTCGACCCGCGCGAAATTGTGAATTTTCCGGCGATAGGGTAGCGTTCAACGAGGATGTTCAAGGTATTCTGCATGGAGAGCCTTCCGAATCTCAATCCCGAAAAGTTGATGGGCTTTTGGGATGAGATAGTGCGTGAGAGCGCGAAATTGGGGTATTCGTCTGATTCAACGGGCGGATGCTCCAATACGCTGTATTTCGGTCGTGTTACGACTCGTATATGAGGTTTGCCATGTTGACCGACACTGCTGACAAAGCAAGAGCCGCTGCGAATGTCGCGCCAAAGATCGATGTGGCCGATCAGGATGGCGTGCGTCTGGTTCGCCTGAGCGGACGCTGGGTTTCGCAGAGCGTTCATCTTGTCGACGACAAAATGCGCAGTCTCGAAAAAGTTGCGGGCGGCCAATCCACGCATATCGATGCTTCCGGCATTTCCGGCCTCGATACGGCAGGCGCGTGGCTTGTCGAGCGGCTGAGGCAGCGTCTCATCACCCAGAAGGCGGATGTTCAGCTTGAAGGTATCCGCGAAGCCTGGGCACCGCTGATGGACGAAGTCGGCGGTGCCGTCGAACGCGCGCTCGACGTTCCGCGCGCCAAAAAGCCGTTCTTCGTTATCGCGTTTCTGGCAGCCCTTGGTGGCGGTGTCGTCTCGATTTACAATGACTTCAAGATGTCGATGCATATTCTGGGCGCCACCATTCGCGGCGCGCAGCTGAAATATGGTCGTGGGAGCGGAATTCCGATTGCCGCCATCGTGACGCAGATGGACCGCATGGGCGTGGGTGCCATTCCCATTATCGTGCTGATGTCGACGATTGTGGGCGCCATTATCGCACAGCAGGGCGCGTTTCAGCTTCGCTATTTTGGCGCTGAAATCTTCGTGGTCGATCTGGTTGGCATTCTGGTTTTGCGTGAACTGGGCGTGCTTTTGACCGCGATCATGATTGCCGGTCGTTCCGGTAGCGCCATCACGGCCGAAATAGGCTCCATGAAAATGCGCGAGGAAACCGACGCGCTGACCGTCATCGGGCTCAATCCCGTTGGAGTTCTGGTGTTTCCGCGCCTTGTTGCGCTCGTCATCGTGCTGCCGCTGCTGACCATTATTTCCAATCTGGCGGCACTGGTAGGGGCAGGTGGTGTCGCATGGTTCTATTCCAATATCTCGCCGGAGGCCTTTATCAGCCGTCTGCATGATGCCGTGGCGCTCAACACTTATTTCGCCGGTTTGATCAAAGCGCCATTCATGGCGATGATTATCGGTATTCTTGCTTCGGTCGAAGGTATGAAGGTCGGCGGAAGTGCAGAATCACTTGGACGCCGGGTCACAGCATCGGTGGTGAAGGCTATTTTTGTGGTTATCGTTGTCGATGGCATGTTTGCGATGTTCTACGCAGCGATCAATTTCTAGAATTTTGTATGGCCGTTGTTTTGTTTGGGTTCTTTGAGACACAGTTACACAAAAATCTGATCCTGCATTGGCCTTCCGCTGTTCAGTCGGAAGCGCGGCTCGGTTAAAGAATAGATATGGAGAACGGTATCGACGCAGAGTCGCAACCACAGCAGGACGATGGCCAGCACACGGCGATACCGATGATTTCGGTGCGCGACGTGACGGTGTCGTTTGGCCGTGCGCCGGTGCTCGATAAGCTGTCCCTCGATATCTACAAGGGCGAGGTTCTGGGCTTCATCGGTCCGTCCGGATCGGGCAAGTCGGTGCTGATGCGCACCATATTGGGCTTGAACAAGAAGCAGTCCGGCGAAATCGAGATTCTTGGGCGCAATATCGATCACCTCAATGAGCTGGAAAAAATGGCCATCGACATGCGGATGGGCGTTCTTTTCCAGCATGGCGCACTGTTTTCGGCGCTCAACGTGCTCGAAAATATTCAGGTGCCGATGCGCGAATATCTCGATCTGTCGCCAAAGCTGATGGATGAGCTGGCGCGACTGAAGATCGATCTTGTGGGACTGAAGCCGGATACGGCAGAGAAATTTCCGTCGGAACTTTCCGGCGGCATGATCAAGCGCGCCGCTCTGGCACGTGCGCTGGCGCTCGATCCGGACATCGTCTTTCTTGACGAGCCGACCTCGGGGCTCGATCCGATCGGCGCCGCGGAATTCGATGAATTGATCGCGAATTTGCGCGATACGATGGGCTTGACGGTCTATATGGTCACGCATGACCTCGACAGCCTGTTTGCGATCTGCGACCGCATAGCAGTTCTGGGGAACAAAAAAGTGCTCGTCAGCGGCACGATAGAAGACATGCTGCATGTAGACGATCCATGGGTTAAATCCTATTTTCGGGGCAAGCGTGCGCGCCAGATCGATACTTCGGCGCCATCAAGACGGCGGCCCGGCAGCCGCTTGCAGACGGGATAAGATATGGAAACAAAAGCCAATTACGTTCTGGTCGGGGTTTTCACGCTGCTTGTCAGCCTGCTGGCTTTCGGATTCGTGTACTGGATTGCGCGCTTCGGTGAGGCCCGCGATTCCATTCCCATGGATGTGCGCATTCCCGGCTCCGTGACGGGCCTGACTGTCGGCAGTCAGGTTCTCTTCAATGGTATCAAGGTTGGCGATGTTCGTCGTCTGCGCCTTGATGAGAGCAACCCGGAAATGGTTATCGTGCAGACGCGCGTGAATGGCAGCACGCCGATCACGCGCTCGACGGCTGCAACGCTCGGCTTTCAGGGCTTGACCGGACAGGCCTATATCGAACTGAAGGGCGGCAGCCTGGACGAGCCTAACCTGCTGACCGAAGCGGCGAAGGAGGATACGGTCGCGCGTATCGACGCCGATCCATCTGCGGTCAACAATCTCCTTGCCACCGCGCAGGATATTTTCGGACGTGCCAACACTGTGCTGGGCGAGCTGGAAGGCTTTGTCAAAGAAGCGCGTGGTCCTCTGACCGACACGATCAACAACACCAAGACATTCACCGACGCACTGGCCAAAAACGCCGATGTGCTTGACGAACTGGGTTCCAACACCGGAAACATCAAGCAGATCATCGAGGATGCCAAGGAAACAATGGCGCGGCTCAATGCGGCTTCGGTGCGCGTTGACGGCATTCTGGCCAAGACCGACAAGCTTCTGTCTACGGACGATAAGGACGGTGTGGTGGCGCAGGCCAAGGCGACGCTCGAATCCATTCGCCAGACCTCGGACAATCTCGACAAGCGCCTCGGACCGATTGCAGATAATTTGCAGCGTTTTTCAGGTCAGGGTTTGCGCGACGTGCAGTCGGTGGTCGTGGATAGCCGCCGCTCCATACAGCGTATTGAGCAGGCCATCACAGATCTAGAACGCAACCCGCAGCGTCTGATTTTCGGCGGGCAAGGCAGTGTACCCCAGTATAACGGAAGGGCGCGTCATTGATTTTCTTAAGCGGAAATTCGACAGGTGGGACGAATGGCTTGAAATCGCGCTGCAAGATTGGTGCCGTGGGTTCGGTTTCGCTCTTGCTGGCGGCGCTTCTCGCGGGCTGTGGGACGACACCTCTCGATACATTCAATCTGAGCGCGCCGAAACCTGCTGTTTCGTCGCCGAGCCGCAAGAGCCTACAGTTGCTGGTTCCGACACCAACAGCATTGAAGGCGCTGGACAGCGAAAACATCGTTATCAGCTCAGCGCCGGGTTCCATCGAGTATCTGAAGGGCGCACAATGGGGCGACAGGCTGACGAATATCGTCCAGTCTCGCCTTGTCCAGGCCTACGAGAATACTGGAGTGTTTGGCGGTGTTGGGCGTCCGGGTGATGGTCTGGCGATCAATTATCAGATCCTGACTGATCTTCGCATGTTTGGCGTTCAGGTTAGCGGCGGTTCCAGAACGGCTGTTGTGGAACTCGCCATCAAGCTCATGAACGACAAGACCGGTGAAGTGCGCTCCACACGCGTGTTTCGGAATTCCGCGCCGGTCAGCGGCACCGGCAATGCGGCTTACGTGAAGGCGCTTGATGCTGCCTTTGATCGTACGGTGAATGAAATCGTCACTTGGACGGTTTCATCGCTGTAAACCGCGCAAATGCCGAATAGATGATTTGAAATGAAAAGGCGGGGTGCAAACCCCGCTTTTCTTTTGTCCAGCTGTAGCAGCCAAAGCACGCCGGATTTCGGTCTTATCAACCCATCGCCGCGTTGCCACGTTTGTTAGTCTCACTTCCTTTCGGTAAACAAAAAACGCGGCCCGAAAGCCGCGTTCTGAATTGCGTGTGATCTGGTACCTGATTAGCGCAGGCGACCGCTGGCATGGGCCAGCATGGTGTAAACCTTGCCGGTGTCGGACGTCAGATAGGTCTGCGTCACCATATTATCGCGGTCGTTACGGGCGACGTCTTCGAGCAGACGCTGGAAGTCGTCCATGTAGCGGTCCACGGCGCGGCGGAATTCGCCATCCGTCTGATACTTACGCTTGATGTCGTCAAACGTCTGTTGGCCCTTGAGCGTGTAAAGGCGACGGGTGAAGACGTTGCGCTCGCCGCGGCGGTAGCGGTCCCACAGTTCAACCGATGCTTCATGATCGATTGCACGGGCGATATCGACCGAAAGCGAGTTCAGCGATTCAACCACATGGCTCGGCGAACGCGGAGCGGCGGTTGGCTGCGCCTTGGGCTGAACGGCTTCTTCTTCTTCACGCGATGCGCGGGCAAGGAGATCGGAAACCCAGCCGCGAGGCTTGTCAGCGGTAGCGGCAGGTGCCGATGCAGCCGGAGCTTTTGGCATTTCAACTGGGCGCTGGCGCACGGCAACATCAGCCTGTGGCGCTGGTGCAACTGGCGCCTGAACAGGGGCCGGGCGCTGTGCAGCTGGCGCCGGACGCGAAACCGGACGGTCTGCGCGGCTTTCACCAACATCGACCAGGCGGCCAGACTTGTTGACGATTTCAGCCAGTTCCTTAAGCGCGCTGATCTGCTCGCTGACGGCCTTGCGCATGGCAGTCGTCGTTTCCTTGGCTTCAGCAGGCATGTCGAGAACGCCGCGCTTCAGCTCGCCACGCGTGGTGTTGAGCTCGGTGCGGATTTCGCCAGCGGTGCGGCGGATATCGTCTGTTGCCGCCGAGAACTTCTGCGCTGCCTGCTCGACGATTTCGGAAACGCTTTCGCGCATCTTTTCCGCCGAGGCGCGGGTCTGGCCTTCTGCGCGCTGGAATGCCGAAGCAACCAGAGTTTCGAAGGACTGCATCAGCTTCTCGATACCTTCCGACTTCTCGACAAGGCCGGAAGCCAGCTTGTCGAGCGCCTGCTGGCGGTCGGACAGCGTGGAGACAAGACCGTTCTGCGCCGAATTGATCATGTCGGAGGCCGAGGAAAGAACCTTTCCATGGTCTTCGAAACGGTCGGCAATGTCGGCAATCTGCGACAGGGTGCTGTCGGAGAGTGCACGCAGCGTACCGATATTCGTGTCGATCAGGCCGGTCGAGGCCTGGAACATCTGAGCAGCCCGATTGGTGTTTTCAACGAAGCTCGACGTGGTGTCGACGAGGCGTCCATCAATATCCGTCAGGTTGCGCGTTGCAGCGTCGATTAGCTTGCCAAGCTCGCCGTTCGAAGTGGAGAGGCGATCGATCAGCTCGCTGACATTGTCGGACAGACCGGCCTTTGCCTGCTGAACGGCTGCAATGGTTTCTGCCGTGCGGTTTGCCAGTGCGTTGACCAGAGCGGCGTTTTCCGAACGCAGGCGGTCGGTTGCGGCATGGGTTGCTTCTTCAAGCTGCTGTGCCAAACCGCGTCCGCTGTCGGCAAGGCGCTGGACCAGCGGCTCAGCCGTATCGTTGAGGATCTTGGTGATTTCCTGCGAGCGGGCCGAGAGAACCGCATTGAGTTCACGCGTGCGCTCTTCAAGGGTAACAGCCGTTGTATCCGTGACCTGCGCGATGCGGGCTTCCACGGAGCCGAGTTCCATCGTGATGCGCGAACCAATGTCGCCCAGACGGGTGGCAATCGCGTCGGCGCGTTCCGCAAGGCGGGCTTCGGTGCCTGCCAGATTGTCGGCAACGCTGACAGAGAAGCTCTCGCTGTGACCAGCAAGGGTTTCGCTCGTCTTCGATGCCGTATCGGCGATGCGGGCCTCGATGGCACTGAGTTCACCGGTGAGGCGGTTTTCGATGGCTTCAAGGCCGCTTGCAATCGCGCCAGCGCGCTCATTGAGGCGGATTTCGGTGCCCGCCAGATTATCGATAACGTTCGCAGCGAAAGCCTCGCTGTGACCGGCAAGGGTCTCGCTTGTCTTGGTTGCGGTGTCAGCGATGCGGGCTTCGATAGAACCGAGCTCGCCGGTGAGGCGGGTTTCGATATCGCCGAGGCGTCCGGCAATCGCATCGGCGCGCTCGCCCAAGCGTGCTTCCGTGCCCGACAGATTGTCGATCAGGCGCGCGCTGAATGCTTCGCCGAAGCCATCCAGAGCCTGACCGGCCTTTGCTGCTTCTGCGGAAAGCGTGCTTGCCGCTTCGCCGATCTTCTCACGCAGCGAGCTTGCAACAACACCGGCGCTTTGTTCCAGTGCGCGGCGAACATTGTCGACGCCGATGGATAGCGCCTTTTCCATGGTCTGCGTGCGTTCTTCGATAATACCAGTCTGGCCAGCAAACGCGTCGTTGATGATAGCGCTGCTATCCGCAATGACGTTTCGCAGGTTGGCGGTGTGCTCTTCAATCGCACCGTTCTGACTGGCGAATGCCTGGCCAATGACGGAACCGCTTTCGGCGATGACACTGCGGAGATTGGCCGTGTGTCCTTCGATAATGCCGGTCTGGCCTTCGAACGCCTGACCGATTGCCGAAGCACTGTCGGCAATCGCGCCGCGCAGATTGGCGGTACGCTGATCCAGAACATCGCTATGGTCTTGCAGCGACTGGTTGAGCGAGGCAGTGCTGTCGCTCAGCGTTGCGCGGATTGCTGCGGCACGTGTTTCAATCGTCTGCTCATGGCCGTTCAGAATATCGACCAGCGAGTCGTTATGGTTGCTCAGGACGGCGCGGAGGCCACTCGTGCGTTCCTCCACCTGACGAACATGATCACCAAGCGTTGCTTCGAAAGCCTCGCGTCCGGCGGCAATGGACTGGCCGAGCGTTGCCGCGCGTTCGTCCAGAATGCGCGCCAGCGAAGCCTGGTTGTCGGCAATCAGGGCCTGAAGCGAATTGACGCGGTCATCGAATGCGCGCGCCATGATTTCGCGATTTTCGTTGAAATTATCGCGCATTGCCGCCGTGCGCTCATCCATCAGCTGAGCAAGCATGGCCTGATTGCCGGTGATGACCGTATGCAGGGCGGAAGCGCGTTCTTCCAGCGAACGGGCGTGATCGGCAAAGCTTCTATCCAGCTGTGCCGAATGGCTCGCCATTGCCTGCTGCAGCGCATTGGTGCGCTCAGCCAGAATGGCCGCATGGTTATCCGCGACGGAGTTGAGCGCCGATGCGCTACCGTCAATCGCATTGCGGATGTCATCGGTGCGGGCTGCCAGCGTATCGGCATGTCCGCGAATGACTGCCGACACGCGGTCGGTTTCGCCTTCGAGCGAAGCAGCCAGCACATCGCGGCTTTCTGCCAGCTTACCTGCAAAGGCGGCTGCCTTTTCACCGAGAAGATTGCCGACGCTTTCACCGATAGAGGTCAGATCGTCGCTGATCTTCGTCTTGGTTTCGTCGATCATCGAGCTCAGCGAAGCGCGACCGCCGGAGAAGGTCTCGGCAATTTCACGGGTGCGGGCGATGAGGTTCTCGTTGATCTGACGCGAGCGTGTTTCCAGAGCGGCGTTGAGCTTCTCTGTGCTGCTGTCAAGTGCATGAGCGCGTGCCTCAAACTCGGAAAGCAGGGCATGACCGCGTTCGGACAAGGTGCCTTCCAGATTGGCAAGGCGCGTGTCGAATTCGCTGACCATCGATTGCGTCGAGCTGCCAAGCAGATTGGCAATGCCAGCGGCGCGTTCATCGAGAGCCGTCGTGAAGCGTTCGGAGATCGTGCGGGACTGTTCGTCCAGCGTTGCGATACGCGTATCGAGCAGATTGGCAAAAGCCTCGCCCGAGGTCGTGATGCGCGAACCGATGTCACCCGTGCGGGTTTCGATGGCTTCGGCAATGGAGCTGCCGCTCTCATTGATGCTGCCGATTAGACGTTCGCCGGATTCGCTCAACAGCGAGCTGAGCTGCTGGGAAGCAGACAGAACATTATCGCGGATGATGTTGGATGCGCTCGACAGTTCTTCCTTGAGCTGTTCGTGGGCGCCGGAAATCGACGAGCGAACGCGTTCAGCGTGGCTGACGACGGCTTCGCGCTCATTGCCCAGATCGCCGACCAGCGAACGGATGCGAACTTCATTATCGCTATAGGCGCGTTCAAGCTGATTGACCTCGGACTGAACGAGGGTTTCCAGCTCGACGGCGCGGGCGAGTGTGCGCTCGATGCCTTCGTTCATGGCAGCCACTTCGCGACGCACAGCCTGGCTCAGCGTCGAAACACGATCAGCCGATACGGCTTCGGGCTGAAGCAGCTTCATCGCCGCTTCAGACATGCTGCGTGCGGCGTTGTGCATTTCCTGCGCGCGCTTCACAAGCTGCGCAAAGCCCCAGAACATGGCAACGGGCAGGGCGACGCCTGCAACCACACCAATGCCTGCGGGCGAGGTGAAGAAGTTCTTGGTGGCCTCAAGGCTGGAGAAAACAGCCGGATCGATGGCCTTGCCGAGTGCGACGCCACCGGCTGCCCACAAAACGCTGATGGCTGTGGTGGTCCAGTAAAGCTTGGATGTGCGCTCGGTCACGCGGCGCGGCGCGGTTGCGATAGCACGATCGTTGCGCGAATCATCGTTGGCGGGTGTGCGTGCGGCAGGCGCTGCAACGCTGACGGTCGCTGCCGGTGCAACAGGGCGCAGGATTGCTTCCGGCGCTTCCGGCACATCTGCTACCTGAGGCGAAGGAGCGGCTTGCGTCGTGTCGGGCTTGATCGGGGTCGGCTTATGCGGCGTATTGGCGACGATCTGCTGCAGGGGCTGCTGTGTGGAAGACACGGCCTTGACCACCGGCGGTACGGGTGGTGCTGCAGGCGTGGCGATAACGGATGCAGAAACGATCGGAGCGACCTTGGTTTCGGCTGCCACGGCTGCGACCTTTTCGGGTTCAGCGGCTTTCGTCTTCTGTTCCGCGACCAGCTCTTCAGCGGCGCGCGAAATCTGCTCTTCCAGATCGTCGACCGAAAAACTCTCGTCGAACGCACTTAAATCCATATCGATATCGAGATCATCGCCGAAGTCGATGTCGAGTGCCTGTTCTAGTGCCTTTTCAACCTCAAGGTCGAGCTTTTGTGCCTTGGATTTGGAAGCCATTGTTCGCCTACCTCGTACTCAATTACCGTGACGGCCGGATCGTCAAAGAGCCGTTACTAAACTTTATCCGCCATTTTGCATCGTATCGGCTCGGTCCTGTTAAGGAAATAGGCGACACCCGCTGATGCCTAAAACTTTAAATACAAGGTTAACAGAAAACGCTTGGGTTCATAAAAATGCGGTGTTTTCGGGCTTTTTGCAATTATCAGCAAGTTGTGGAAATCAGCAGGGGTCGCTTTTTGCAGTTCGAAAGGCGATGCAAATTCGTTAACAAAATTGCTCGTATCTCGAATTCGATATCCGATAGCGCAATTATAAGCTGTATTTGCCGGGTGCAGGATTCGTCCATCCGACATGTCTGCATTCCCATCTTGTCATCATATGCCGCAAACTTGCGCAACGGCAAGGCGGAGTTTTGCAGAAAACCCATTATATCGGCGCTTGCGCACCGCTTATACATTATAAAACACGGCATATTGGCGCAGTTGGGCTTAACGGGGCTCTTGCAGTTGAAACTAAGGCCGGAACGCCGTATCTGCCATTGCGAGATTATGCGTGCAGATCCCAATTTCAGGTGATCCATCGCAAGGGATAAAAGATCGCGTGGCTTCACGCGTTTCAAGGAATGAAAATGACCAAGATCGTATTCGTATCTGCTGACGGCGCGACACGTACCGAAGTTGAGGCCGATAACGGTTCCAGCGTGATGGAAGCGGCCATTCGCAATGGCATTCCGGGCATCGACGCCGAATGCGGTGGCGCATGCGCCTGTGCTACCTGCCACGTCTATGTTGATGAAGAGTGGACGGAAACGGTTGGCGGGCCTGATCCGATGGAAGAAGACATGCTGGATTTCGCCTATGAGGTGCGTCCAACTTCGCGTCTGTCCTGCCAGATCCGCGTGACCGATGAGATCGACGGTCTCGTCGTTCAGGTGCCGGAACGCCAGAACTAAGAAAATGGCGGCTGCTCCGGGGATCGTTATAAAGAATGATATAGCGATCATCGGGGCAGGGCCTGTTGCACTTTTCGCCGTATTCCAGCTCGGCCTGTTCGGGTTCAGATGTCAGCTTATCGACGCGCTGGATCGGCCGGGCGGACAATGTTCCGCCTTCTATCCCGACAAGCCAATCTTCGATATTCCGGGTTTCCCCACGATCATGGGCGACGAGCTGGTTTCCCGGCTCCTGGAACAGATCGCGCCCTACGAACCCACATTCCATTACGGTCAGACCGTCACGACGTTGGAACGCGCTGGAGATCGCCTTGTCCTGACGACGGCCAACGATGCTTCATTTGCGGCGGATGCCGTGGTGATCGCTTCGGGTCTCGGTGCTTTCGGACCGGATGGCCAGATCGTGCGGCCCGATCCATTGGCCGAAATCGCTTTGGAAAGGGCTGGCAATGCCATTGCTGTCGCACCTGAAACTTTCGCGACCTCACAGCCCGATATCTATGCGATTGGCGATGCCTGCCATTATCCGGGCAAGCTGAAGCTAATCCTGTGCGGTTTTCATGAAGCCGCCCTCATGACGCAGGCTGTGCGCAAGAGGTTGCATAAAGCCGGATCGTAGGAATCAGCGCGGCAGTTGATTCATCTTTTCAAGACGATAGGTCAGCAGCCGCTCGAAGCGCTTTTCAAAATTGATGGTCTCGACGCGGTCGAAGCGTTGCTGCGCTTCGTCATGGGCTTCCATCAGTCGGGCGGTGATCCTGTCGATATCCTTGCGCAAAACGGCGCAGTCCGAGCGGGTGGGGAGGGCGCGGATCTGTCGTTCCATCTCGCTGGCATGGCTGCGCGCGATGACGATATGACTTTCCTCGTGACGGCGAATGTCCTGATAGAGCGTGTCCCAGATCAGCGCCAGTTCCGCTGTCGCCTTGCGGCGCTGCGCCCAGCGCGGCAGCGAGACTTTCGCGTGAACATTGACATAGACGTCCTGCACCTTGCAGGCCTTGCCCGGCGCACGACCATAGCGGACTTTGGCGTCGAATCGGATTTCAGCGGCGCCAGGATGATGCTGTCCTGTTTTCTTCAGAAAGGGGCCGCTGCGGGAGAGCGCCTTGTCGAGTTCGGCAGCTGTCTTGCCATTGACGGTGTAATATTTGAATTCACGGAAGATCGATGCGGCGTCGGCCTGAGATGCAAGGATTGCAAGAGCTGCGCCAAAAGCCAGAATCCGCTTTTTGAAAATCATATTCTGGCACCTTTTTCCTAAACTCGGAATAAACTCATATTTTGCCGTCGCAGCATGGCATGCAAACGTCAAGAGAACTATAACGCTTTGGTTAAATGACATTCGGCCAGCTTGGTTGCATCGCGGGCCTTAATTAGCATCTATACAGGAATATCCGGAAATGGCGAAAATCTGGCAACTGGCTCACGGGCGCAGCCTTGAGTTCGGGGAAAAGTCCGTAATCATGGGCATTCTCAACATTACGCCGGATTCCTTTTCTGATGGTGGGCATCACAATGAATTCGAAACGGCGCTTGCCGCTGCCGGAAAGATGCTCGAGGACGGCGCCACCATCATTGATGTTGGCGGTGAATCGACGAGGCCGGGCGCTGAGAGCGTCGATGCCGCAACAGAGGTGGCCCGCGTCGTGCCGGTCATCCGGGCGCTGACGGAACGTTTCGGCTGCATCATTTCAGTCGATACGTATCGGGCTTCAACGGCCAGAGCGGCGGTGGAGGCTGGCGCGCATATCGTCAACGACGTCTGGGGGTTGCAGCGCGAACCGGCTATTGCCGATGTTGCCCGCGAGACGGGCGCAGGGCTTGTCATCATGCATACGACCCGCGAGCGGGAAACCGATCCTGATGTCATCGAGGATCGCGCCGTTTTTCTAAACAAGTCGCTGCAGGTTGCATCTGCGGCGGGCATTGATCGATCCCGCATCATGCTTGATCCGGGTTTCGGTTTCGGCAAGACCGTCGAAGACGACGTGATTTTGATGGCACGGATGGAGGAACTACATCGTTTCGGCTATCCGTGGCTGGTCGGCACATCGCGCAAACGCTTTGTGGGCACGATCACGGGCGAGACCGACCCTTTGAAGCGTGATATAGCTACGTCTGCGACCTCGGTTGCGTTGCGACTGGCAGGAGCCGACATCTTTCGCGTTCACAATGTCGCTTTTAATAGAGACGCACTTGCGGTTGCGGATGCTATCCTGCAAGTGAAGCGCAGCGAGAATATGAGAAAGTGAAGCCGTGTACACGATCCGGATTATGAATTGCGCATTCTTTGCGCACCACGGCGTGTTCGATGAAGAACACAAACTCGGTCAGCGTTTTTATGTCGACGCCATTCTGGATGTCGATCCCGGCAATGCGCTGGAAAGCGATGATATTGAAGGGACCGTCCATTATGGAACGGCTTTCACTGTGATCGAGGAAATCATCACCGGTCGCCAGCGCTATCTGATCGAAACGCTGGCGCTTGACGTCGCCAAGGCTCTGAGCAAGCGGTTTCCGCAAATCAAGCGCGCCGAAATCACCATTCGCAAGCCCAATGCGCCAGTGCCGGGTGTTCTGGATCATGTTGAGGTCACGGTGGTTCATCCGCAGTGAGCGCAGTCGCAGGACCCTATCGCGCCTGGCTTGGCCTCGGCGGCAATATTGACGACCCCATTCTTTCGATGGGCAGCGCACTGCGTATGCTGGATGCGCGCGCGGATACGAGTGTGGTCGCCGTTTCACCCGTTTATCGCACTCCGCCATGGGGCAAGACCGATCAGGCTTGGTTTCACAATGCCTGCGCCGAGCTGCGAACCACGCTCGAACCGCTGGAACTGATCGCGACATGTCTCGACGTGGAGCGCTCGCTGAAACGCGTTCGGCTGGAGCGTTGGGGGCCGCGCATCATCGATATCGACATTCTGGCCATGCAAGATGCTGCCGGGCAGCCTGTTGCGATGGCGCTGCCGGAACTCCAGTTGCCGCATCCGCGCATGCAGGAGCGGGCATTTGTGCTTGTGCCACTCAGCGATATCGCACCATCCTTGAAAGTCGCCGGGCGAACGGTTGCAGAATGGAAAGCGGACGTTCCATCATCCGAAATAGAAAAAGCCCGCACGGATGCAGGCTGGTGGAACCAATAAAACTGTAAAAGTCAGTTCTTGGCGATGCTGCCGACGGCGACATTATCAATGCGCTTGAGGCTCATGCCGATAACCGGAACGAGTTCCTTTTCGACACGCACCGACACGGTGACATTCATCGTGTTCTGATCGGAAATACGGGCCAGCATGGCGCCGTTCAGCTGTTTGCGATTGAGGCCGAACACCATCTTGTTGCCGCTGACGGAACCGGACGTAACGTCGAGGCCTTTGCCTTCCGACCCATCATTGAACTTGCCGGAATAGCCGGAGCCGACGCGGGTGACGGTAGCCTTCATGGGCTGCGAAAAGACGCCGACGCGGCAGCTGCCATCCAGCGTCATGCCAACGGCATCATCCGGTGTGGTGCCAGCAAGATTGCAGACGAATTTGGTGCCCTTGTACTTGCCGGCAACGATTTCGCCCGGGCCGGACCACTGGCCTTCGATCGTCTGGAAAAACTGCTTGTCCTTGTCTGCGGCCAGAACCGGCGCAGCGGAAAGCGAGACGGGCAGCAGCGTCAGGCAGGCAGCGATGCAATTCTTCATATTCGGCTCTGTCCCGGAATTTGCGACCTTTACTGGACGCCATTCCTAATCGTTGTTGGTCAGTATGTCACGACCGAATGTCGTGTCATACGCTGCAAAAAGCCGGAATAACCGGCACTATCAGAAACAATCGGACTGGATGGGCACACCGAAACAGGATTGTGCCAAACGACCAGATCACGCGATTCTGACGCAGGATTTCTATCCGCTAATAATCGTCGCGAATGGTTAACGCTTGGTTTTCATCGGGCTGGAAGTCAGTGGGTTTTCCGGGAAAAAACTCATGGTTTGGCCTTGGTCGCTGCGGCCTTGCCAGACCTGGGCGCGGCGTTTCGGTCGCCATTGACGCGCGCCAGATCGCCGATGAAATCGCTGATACCGGGGCGCTTTTCAGCGTTAAACGGGAAGGGGCGCACGACCTCCATCGCCGCTATGCCGATCCGCGCCGTCATGAGGCCGTTCACCACGCCTTCGCCGAGCTTGGCCGACAGCCGCGACGCCAGACCCTGCCCGACCAGTTGCTGAATCACGCTGTCGCCCATGGCAATGGTGCCAGTGACGGCCAGATGGGCGAGAACGCGCCGCGCGAGCTTGATAAAGCCAAGCGTGCCGGGCCTGCCGCCATAAAGCTGCGACAGTCTGCGAATGAGCCGCGCCGATTCGAAAATCACATAGCCAATATCGACAAGCGCCCGCGGGCTGATCGCCGTCACAATCGATACGCGCTTCGACGCGTTGAGAATGAGCGCGCGCGCTTCACGGTCGAGCGGGCGCAGAATTTCCGTTTCCGCGAGTCGGATCAGATCGCGCCCATCGATGATGTCGTCGGTCAAACCGTCCAGAAGCTGACGTCCACGCGCCGTTTCCGGCAGGTTGGCCGCAATGGCGCGCAATTCATCGACCGCTTTGCGCGCAGCCGCCATGTCATCGCGCTCTGCGGCGTCCGCCGCATCCCTGCGCAAATGCTGCACGGAGGCGAGGCGTCTCAGGGCCAGCAATTCACGGGTTATGATGGCGATGAAAGCGGCGAGGGCGACGAGTGCTACCGCCAGAGCGGTCCAGCCGAGCCAGCCTGCACGGGCAAAAAGCGCCTGAATGAGATCTTCGGTCCAGATGCCAACGGCAAAAGAAACCAGAACACCCAGTGCGCCGGTCAATATCTTGCCGAGCGACCATCCGCCAAACCAGCCCTTGCGCTTCGGTGCTTCGAAGGCTGGATCAAGAACTTCGAGTTCGGCGGCTTCTTCGTCGCTGAGTTCGAAAATATCCGGCTCTACGACGATCTGCTCCAAATCTTTGACGGCACGGGGTCGGCGCGGCGTCTCGTCAGGCGCTTCCGGTACCGGTTGAACGCGTGGCTGGGGGGCAACCTTGAAGGAGGTCGGTTTGCGCGGTGTGTCATCGCTCATGCCAGACGATCTCCGATCAGGAACTGAAGGGCGCGGTCGAGCCTTATATGAGGAAGCGATAGCGTCACACCCTCGGCGGTGCGTTCAAGGCGCGGGGGGCGGAACCGCACGAAGCGAATGGCAGGGTCTTCCGGTGTGGAAACCTGTTCAAAGATCGCATTAGGATTCTTTGGCAAGTCTCCAGGAAATATAGCTGTTTCTGTTTCACCATCGAAAACATCGCCGTCGATACGTTCGCCCTTGAGAGGCGTCCCGACGATGACCGGAAGAACCTCTTTTCCCTGTGTCACAGTCGCTTCGCGGGTTGCGCGCACGGCTGCCATGGCCAGAACATCGATGTCTGCGCCCGAAAAATTGGCGCGCTCGATGGCGCGTTCTACAAGACGACGTACAATGGCCTGCAAACGATCATGGCTTTCATGATGCAGATGGTCGGCCTTGGTTGCGGCCACCAGAATTCGCCCGATACGGCGCTGGATAAGGCCGGTCAGCAGATTGGAGCGTCCGGGACGGAAACAGGACAGGATATCGGTCAGTGCACGTTCGAGGTCCGCCACCACGGCGCCTCCGGCATTCATGGCCTGCATCGCGTCGATCAGCACGATCTGGCGGTCCAGCCGAGCAATATGCTCGCGAAAGAACGGTTTCACGACATAGGTTTTATAGGCCTCATAGCGCCGTTCCATCATGGCCGCGAGCGATCCGGCCTTGATGTCTTCAGGTGCAAGGTTGGGTAGTGGCGCAAAGGTCAGCGCAGGCGAGCCATCAAGATCGCCAGGCATCAGGAAGCGACCGGGCGGCAGGGTGGACAATGCGCGTTCGTCCGCTTTTCCGGCCCGCAGATAGGCGGTAAAACTTTTTGCCAGCCGCTGCGCCGTCAGTTCATCCGCCTTTTCGGCTGGATCGACCGAGGCGGCATCCGCCAGCCACGGCTGCGCCAGATCGATATGGGTCGGTTCGTTGGCCAAGGCGAAGGAATCTGCGCTGAATTCGGCATAGTTCTTGCCGAGCAGTGGCAGATCGAGCAGCCATTCGCCGGGATAATCGACAATATCGACCGAGAGTCGTCCGGGAGACAGCCATCGCCCCCATGCTGATGCGGTTTCATACTCAATGGTCAGACGAAGCTGCGAAATGGCACGAGTGGAATCCGGCCAGACGCGTTCGTCGATAAGCGCCGACAGATGTTCTTCATATTGAAAACGCGGAACAGCGTCGTCTGGCTGCGGCTCAAGAAGCGCGCGGGATATCCGCCCCGACTTATACGCTTCGAACATCGGCAGCCTGCCGCCATGAACGAGATTATGGACCAGTGCAGTGATGAAAACCGTTTTACCGGCGCGGGACAGGCCCGTCACCCCAAGGCGCAGCGATGGAGAAAGAAGCCCGGTCGCACGTTCCGTCAGTGTGTCCAGTGCGATTTTGGCTTCGTCGCCGATGCTGGTAAGCTTTGCCAATGATGTCCTCGCAGGGTGAATCCCGGTTCACGTATAAATAAGATGACGAACCCTTTTCGCAAGACGAAGGCGCGTCAGGATCCCGTTCAAGCTCACGGCTGCGGAAAACTTTCAAGAAATCCGTGTTCGCGGCTGAGATCGCTCAGCTTTTCAGAAAAAATGATTGTTGCGAGGGCGGCGGTGGGGAAACCGGCATGCAGACGGTCAAGGCTCTCCCGGTCGCCTTTGGCGCACAAGGCAAGCGCCAGATCTTCCATGCTCGGATTATGCCCGACCAGCATCAGCGTCTCGACATCGCCATGCGCGCGAACGGAGCGCAGATATTCCGCTGCGCCGCCGTTATAGATTTCGTCGTCTATGATGGTTTCGACCTCGACGCCCAGCCTTGTCTGCAGGCCGAAGGCGGTTTCCCGCGTACGGCAGGAGCCGGAAAGCACCACGCGGTCAGGCAGAAGGCCTGTCGCGCGCATCGCCTCGGCGAGCCTGTCGAGCGCGTTGTGGCCTTCCACATCCAGCGGCCTGTCGTAATCCTTCATTCCGGGCTTTGCCCAGACGGCTTTGGCATGTCGTAGGAGAAGCAAGCGACTCATCTGTACCGTCCCGAACGTGGCTACACAGATGTTTTGCCATGATTTTCGCTAAAATGCGCGGTTGCTGCGTCATGTGGCGTAATTTTCCACCGTTGCCTGACGTTTTTCACAGCGGATTGGTGCTGATTTATTGGGCATAATAGAGCAACGGTAACGGAATTGCTGAGATCATGTTTCCCGTTGCAATCTATTTTTAATCCTCGGTGTCATCTTCCAGACATAATGGCCGGAGTATCTGTTGCGCGCGCCATTTGCACAAATTTTTTGCAAATACACACAAAATTGATGCACTAAAAAGTAGTGGGATACGTTTCTTTGATGTTGTGTCGACTGGACGATGGACTTATATAACCGCACGCGTCTCCTAGATGTGGGGTGATTCAGAATGAGTGAATTAATCGACCTTGACTATAGGCCCACTGAAGACGAACCGTTCATGAATGAACGGCAGAAGTCTTACTTCCGAGCGAAACTAATCGCCTGGAGGAATGATATTCTTCGCGAAGCGCGTGAAACGCTTGATGCGCTACAGCAGGAAAATGCAAACCATCCCGATCTGGCGGATAGGGCATCCTCCGAAACGGACCGGGCAATCGAGCTTAGGGCTCGCGACAGACAGCGGAAGCTGATTTCCAAGATTGATGCGGCTTTGAGCCGGATTGACGAAGGCACTTATGGTTTCTGCGAAGAAACCGGCGAGCCGATCAGTCTGAAGCGTCTGGATGCACGCCCAATTGCGACATTGTCCATTGAGGCGCAGGAACGTCATGAGCGTCGTGAAAAAGTTTATCGCGACGACTAAGAACATAACGTTGGTTTGAGAAATTTCAAAGGCTGCGGGTGACCGCAGCCTTTTGTTTTTGCATGCCCGCCAAACTAAAAGCGCCAGCGGCATAACCGCTGGCGCTTTAAAGTCGAAACGAGAACCGCCGTCTTACGGGCGGGTTTCGTTCTTCGTCAGTTCGCCGAGAAGCTTTTCCATCTCATCTTCGATATCATCCGACGTCGTGTCGTCGGTTGCCGAGATGTCAAGCGAGCTCAAAAGTTCGCTTTCGAAGAAATCAGTCGTCAAATCCGCTTCCGGTTCAGGCGTTTCTTCCTTCACCGGCGTCACTTCCGTTTCAAGATCGGCCATAATGGCGTCGTGTAACGCACCCCCCAGTCCTTCCAGATCGTCATCTTCCGTTGCCGCTGTGGGCTGGACCGGTGCGGCGACTGCTACTTCCGGCTCGACGCGCTTCGGTTCGGATACATTGCTGAAATCCGGTGTCACGGTGGACGAAACGGACGGGCTCGTCACGTCGAGCGAAGGCGTGGGCGTGTTTGTCACGGCGGCTACCGGTTCACGCTCCGGCACGATGCTGCCGAGATTTGCCGAGGCGACCGTTGCAGCAGCGGCGCCAGCTGTTACGGCGGCGGTTCCCAGGTTTGACGTAGAGCTGACCACGCCGCGCGATACTTGGCTCAACGGATAGGCAGGATGAGCACGGGCAGGCGGCTGCGACGGCTGTGGTGGCTGGGCTGGAAGCACCGTGCGCGGCTGCGGCGGATAATTGGGTGCAGGGCGCGGTTGCGGACGATTCTGTGGTGCGGCCTGTACGGGCGGCGCGACCGGAGGGCGAACAGGGGCCTGCGGGGCGGCGGGAGTAACCGTTGGTGTCACCGGCGGGCGCGGTGGTACGCGCGGCGCAGCAACTTGCGGGGCTTCGTGTCTGACCGGTTCTTCCTTCGGCGGTTCCGGCTTGCGGTAGACCGGCGTTTCGATGGCCGAACTCAGCTGGATCGCTTCATCCTTGGCTGGCGTCGGTTCTGGCGCGGATGTCTGTGACGACAAAGCTGGCCGCTCGTTCACGTCGCTTGTGATCGTCGCTTCATGCTGACGAAAACGCTCGATATGTTCCGGCTCGATACGCGAGTTCTGCACGCGGGCATGGGCGCGTGATTCCATAACGATGTTCTGTTCGACAACCACATCCGTCGGGCCGCCGATAAGCAGCAGATGCTCGACATCGTCGCGACGGATGAGAACCAGCTTGCGGCGGCTATCCACGGCTGCGGCATCCATGACGGAGAGGCGCGGCTGGCGTGTCCGACCGTTCGAGACGAAAGTACCACCGCTGAAACGGCGGATGATACTCAAAACAACGAAAATTCCGCCGAGAATGATCGCAAATATAAGCACAAAGCCGACAATATTAGCCGCGCTTTCTCCAACGATGCCGCTGAGCCATTCCTTCATGCGGATACCCTCTTAAATTCAATATTCGAAAAACCCGACGAGCGGAGATTGTGCATCCCCCGACATTCCGCATCATCGCGCAACTTGCACTTTCCAGGACAGTAGTTGAATTTGCAAGCGTTGGGAATGTTCCATCGAATTGCGAGAAATCTATGATCCCCAACCAAAACGGTGAAAAACAACCGCATTTACACCGTTTCCGTGTAGCAACGCTTGTGCTGCTCGCCGATTAACGCATTCTGCGAATCGGATATACCCAGATGCATGGCGTTTCGCCCCGCTGCGCGATCGTTTATGGAGAACGCGCAAGAAGATGGGTGGCGACAGGATCGGGTTGCTAAATGAGTGAAAAGACGTCTTGGCTGATCGAAACAATGCACGGCACATTCACGGCCTGCGCAGAACAGTCATGCAGTATGGAAGGTCGGTGGGCTTGATGTCTCGACAGACGGACAACGCATATCCGAAACCGCTCGTTACACCGAAGCGCAATTCCAGCGGCGCGCTGCGTCTGCTGATCGTCGGCCTTTTGCTGACCGGGCTGGCGGTTGTCTACTTCCTTTTTCGCGACCGGATTGGTGATGGTTTCGCGCTTATCCTGATGGGCATTCTGTCGATGGTCGGCGTCTTCTATCTTCTGGGCGCGGCCACGGGCCTCATTCAGTTCAGCCAGCGCAAAGGCGGGCAAGATCTGGCGCATTCCTTCATGGATTCGCAGCCGGAAGGTACTGTCATCTCCGATTCTCGCGGTCAGATCGTTTATGCCAATCAGGCTTATGCCAACATGACCGGCGTTGCCAATGCCGACGGCATCCGCTCGCTTGACAATGTGCTGACGGCGGAACCGGCGGCATCCGACGCGATTTACCGTCTGACGAATGCCGTACGTGACGGTCTCTCCGGGCAGGAGGAAGTGCGACTGTCTGGCGGGCTGTCCCGTGAAGCCCATGGTTCGCTTGCACCGGTCTGGTATCGGATCAAAGCTCGTCCCATCGAAGCGGGGCAGGATTACAAAGGTCCGCTCGTCGCCTGGCAGATTGCCGACATTTCAGAAGAACGCGCCGAACAGGAACGCTTCTTTCAGGAATTGCAGGAAGCAATCAATCATCTCGATCATGCACCGGCAGGCTTCTTCTCTGCCGATCCGTCGGGCCGCATCATCTATCTCAACGCCACTTTGGCGGAATGGCTGGGCGTCGATCTCACAGCCTTCACACCGGGCTCGCTGACGCTCAACGAAATCGTAGCGGGCAGCGGCATGGCGCTGATCAAGGCCGTCAAGGCCGAGCCCGGCACCAGCCGCAACACGGTGATCGATCTCGATCTCATCAAGCGCAATGGCCAGAGCCTGGCCGTGCGGTTTTATCACCGTGTACAGGCGGCGCGCGACGGGACGCGCGGCACCAGTCGCACCATCGTTCTGGATCGTGCGGAGGGGGATGATTCCTCGGCTGCACTGCGTTCGGCAGAAGTTCGGTTCACGCGATTCTTCAATTCCGCGCCAATGGCCATTGCCGCCGTCGATGCGCAAGGGCACACGCTACGCACCAATGCGCGCTTCCTCGATATTTTCTCGTCCGTTGTGGATCGCGATTCCGTCGATCGCCGCGTGAAGCTTGAAAATGTCGTGCATGAGCGTGACCGCGAAGTCTTCACCAAGGCGCTTGCTGCGGCATTTGCCGGACAGGCGAGTATCTCGCCCGTCGATACTGTGCTTCCGGGCAATGAAGAACGGCATATCCGTTTCTATATGAGCCCGGTCAGCGATATGGGCGGGGAATCGTCGGAAGAAGCCGCGATCATTTCCGCCGTTGAAACGACGGAACAGAAAGCGCTCGAAAACCAGATGGCGCAGAGCCAAAAGATGCAGGCTGTGGGCCAGCTTGCCGGTGGTATCGCGCATGATTTCAACAACGTTTTGACGGCAATCATCATGTCGTCGGACCTGCTTCTGACCAATCATCGCGCGTCCGATCCGTCTTTCCCGGACATTATGAACATCAAGCAGAACGCAAACCGTGCCGCTTCGCTCGTGCGCCAGTTGCTTGCGTTCTCGCGCCGCCAGACGCTGCGTCCGGAAGTGCTGGACCTGACCGATGTTCTGGCCGATCTGCGCATGTTGCTGGCGCGTCTCGTCGGCAAGGATATCGAACTGAAGATTGATCATGGCCGCGACCTGTGGCCAGTCAAAGCCGATCTTGGCCAGTTCGAGCAGGTTGCGGTCAATCTCGCCGTCAATGCCCGCGATGCTATGCCTGAAGGCGGTGCAATCACGCTGCGGACCCGCAACGTGCCCGTCCATGAAGCGGCAAAGCTCAACTATCGCGATCTTCCTGAAGCCGATTATGTCGTCTTCGAGGTGGAAGACACCGGCACGGGCATTCCAGCCGATGTGCTTGAAAAGATTTTTGAGCCGTTCTTCACCACCAAGGAAGTCGGTAAGGGCACCGGTCTTGGCCTTTCGATGGTCTATGGCATCATCAAGCAAACCGGCGGCTTCATCTATTGCGATTCCGAAGTCGGCAAGGGAACGACCTTCAAGATCTTCCTGCCGCGCCTTATCGTGGAAAAGAGCGCCGAAGACGCGCCCGTCGCGGTCAAGGAAAAGAAGGTCGAAAAGGCAACGGACCTGTCCGGTTCCGCGACCGTCCTGCTCGTGGAAGACGAGGATGCCGTGCGTATGGGCGGCGTGCGCGCGCTCCAGTCGCGCGGTTATACGGTGCATGAAGCGGCTTCCGGCGTGGAAGCGCTGGAAATCATGGAAGAGCTGGGCGGCGAGGTGGATATCGTCGTATCCGACGTGGTCATGCCTGAAATGGACGGCCCGACGCTGTTGCGTGAGCTGCGCAAGACCTATCCGGACATCAAATTCGTGTTTGTTTCCGGTTATGCGGAAGATGCTTTTGCGCGTAACTTGCCAGCGGATGCAAAGTTCGGATTCCTGCCAAAACCGTTTTCGCTCAAGCAGTTGGCGACTACCGTTAAGGAAATGCTGGAGAAGCAGGACTGATGGATTTTACGTCCACGTTTCAGCAAAACAGTCATGCGTAGCGGTCGCATCGCGGTTTTCGGCGGCGGTCCGTCCGGACTGATTGCAACCGAAAAACTATCTGCCCTCGGATACGCCGTGACCGTCTACGAGCAGATGCCGACGGTTGGACGGAAATTTCTGCTGGCTGGAAAATCCGGTCTCAACATCACCCATGCGGAAGATTTCGCGGTCTTCGCAAGCCGTTTCGGCGCGGCCAATGCCCGGCTTCTGCCAATGCTGCAAAAGTTTGGGCCTCAACAACTACGCGACTGGGCTGACGGGCTTGGCGCTGAAACCTTTGTGGGGTCCTCGGATCGGGTGTTTCCCAAGGCGATGAAAGCATCGCCGCTTCTGCGCGCATGGGGACGCCGTCTGGAAGCGCAAGGCGTGCGGGTGCTGACGCGTCATCGCTGGGTGGGCTTTGAAGGCAATAGGCCTGTTGTGGAAACAGCCAAAGGCCGCGAAACCGTCGAATGCGATGCTGCGCTATTTGCTTTTGGCGGCGGAAGCTGGCCTAAACTCGGTTCAAATGGCGCCTGGATGCCGCATTTTGCCGAGAAGGGCATTACGATTGCGCCGTTGCGTTCCGCAAATTGCGGATTCGATGTTGCCTGGAGTGAGCATCTGGTGAGCCGTTTTGCAGGCGAACCGGTCAAATCCGTCACCATCACAAGCGTTGCGGGGACCACACAGGGCGAGTTCGTCGTCACGAAAACGGGTGTGGAAGGAGGCCTTGTTTACGCGCACGCAGCCGCCTTGCGGGACGCGCTGGAAGCAGACGGGCGGGCCGATCTGGTGCTCGATCTTGCGCCAGGGCGTAGCGTTGAGCGGCTCAAAGCCGATCTGGAACGACAGGACAGCAAGCTCAGCTTTGGCAATCTTTTGCGGAAGGGCGCTGGCTTGACCGGCGTGAAGGCAGCGCTCGTTGCTGAATATCTGCGCGATAAAAATCCTGACAAGCTGGCGCATGCCATCAAGGCGCTTCGCGTCCCTTTGCTGCGTACCCGTCCGATAGATGAGGTCATCTCTTCGGCTGGCGGTATCGTGTGGGATGAGATCGACCAGAATCAGATGTTGCAGAAAATGCCCGGCCTCTTTGTTGCCGGTGAGATGGTCGATTGGGAAGCACCCACCGGCGGCTATCTTTTAACGGCCTGTTTCACAATGGGCGTTGCCGCAGCCGAAGGTATCGACGGCTGGCTACAGGTATCCTGAGCGAACTGAAAGCTATCTGGAAAATGGCGCACCCGACAGGATTCGAACCTGTGACCTCTGCCTTCGGAGGGCAGCACTCTATCCAGCTGAGCTACGGGTGCAAACTGGACGGCTGAAAGCCTGTTCTGCCGCGTTTCTAGCTGAACCGGGCAATCGCATCAATGACTTATTTTCATAAACCAAGTTAAATCTGACGCGCGGTGCATGAATCGCCAATTGGTTCTGTTGTCTATGGATGAATAGGCCTCAGGTCATAAAACTCCCGGCCAAATGGTCAGCCGGGAGCTTGAATTTTGAAAGCTTTATGCGTGATGTTTGGCGAGTTCGCTTCCGCCATTCCTTGCCCGCAGTCCGATCAGAACGACGATGGCAAGCGCACACAGAAGAGCCAGAACGTAGAACCCGGCATCGTGATTGCCGACGGCGACATCGGCCCAGTTCTTGATCTGCGGCGCGAAGAATGCACCCAAATTGCCGATGGACACGATAAAGGCGATACCGCTTGCCGCACCCACACCACCGAGATAGCGCGTCGGGAGGCTCCAGAAAACCGGTTGCGATGCGGTCAGTCCGGGCACGGCGATGCAGGCCGCAATCAGCATGATCCAGGCATTTCCGGTCAGACCGATCATCGCCAAGGCGATGGTGCCTGCGGTGACCATCAGAGCGCAGATGAGCCGGTGTTTGCCGGTATTATCCGCAAGCACGGTGAAATAGCGGGTTGCTATCACCGAACACAGCCACGGCAGGCTCAACAGCGTGCCGATCAAGAGGTTCATTTCTCCACCCGATGCCGCGTCCGCGAATCGCGAGGGGAAATAGAACGTGAGCGGTGCGGTACCAATCTGCAGGAAGAAGTAGATCGCGATAAAGGCCCAGACTCTGGCGTCTTTCAGAACAGAAAGTGCCGAATGCTTGTGCGTATTCTCCTTGGCGGCTTCTTCCGCCTTCACAACGGTCGTCAGCGCATCTCGTTCTTCCGGCGTGAGCCAGCTCGCCTTTTCGGGCCGGTCGGTCAGGTAAAAGAGCGCAATGATGCCCATGAGTGAGGCGCCAAGACCTTCGACAAGGAACATCCATTGCCAGTTGGTGAGCCCGAATATGCCGTGATGCGTGAGAAGCCAGCCGGACAGGGGGCTGCCCAACACCAGCGCCAGAGGGACGCCGAGATAGAACAGGCCCGTCGCCTTCGCGCGTTCCTTCGCTGGGAACCAATAGGTCAGATACAGCAGAACGCCCGGATAGAAACCAGCCTCGCAAACGCCCAGCAAAAAACGCAGCGTGTAGAACACCGTTTCCGTATGGGCGAACATCATCGCCGCCGATACAAGCCCCCAGCTGATCATGATGCGGCTAAGCCAGAGCCGCGCGCCCACTTTGTGCAGGATGATGTTGCTCGGCACTTCAAACAGCGCGTAACCGATGAAGAATATGCCCGCTCCGAAAGCATAGGCTGCATCGCTTAGGCCCGTATCGAGCTGAAACTCCTTCTTGGCGAAGCCGATATTCGCGCGATCAAGAAAGGCCATGATCAGCATCAGCGCCAGAAATGGCAGCAGTCGCCGTGTGGCCTTCCGAACAGCGCTATCAATATGTGTAGCACTCATTCCGGTGTGTCTCCTCCTCATCACCTCAAGAATGCGCGCACGCTAATGTAAACTCGTATATGGATAAAGGCTGTAAATATAAATAAAAAGAGACACAGATGAGGTTTCAGGGGCGAAAACCTATTCGAAGAGCCGGGAAAAGCGGACTAATCTAGCAATTAATTTATATACAAATAGAATTTAGTTCTAATGAATTTCTGATGCTGTAAACAAATACAACAATTCGTAATATGGCGTGTTGTCTCAATGATTGCACCATATGCGCTGCGGAACACGCGGTTTTATCCGCGATTTGGGCCGCGTTAGACCTGCAATCTCCAGCTTCAAGGCGTCTGAAATTCAATTTTCTCGTCCCGAAAGCCGGTCGCCTTGTTTTTGTGAAGATTTGGACGCGCGGATAAGTTTCAGGATTCTACGCTAACGACAGAGCCAACCCGTGCGGTTATCGTCAAGCATCTAATAAAGGGCATCCGAAAACACTGTTCAAAGTGGCTGCTGCTATGCGGTCGCTGGGGGAGGTCCTTTGCATTTGAAGAATTGACATAAACCGGATGAGTATCGCGGGAGGTTTTTGTGAGCATCATCTTCAAATCGTCGAGTATATTCGCAGAGCGCATGTCTACGCGCCGCATTCTTGTCGCCGGCGGTGCAGGATTCCTAGGTTCGCATCTTTGCGAGCGACTTCTGCGCGAAGGCAATTTCGTTATCTGCGTCGATAATTTTTCCACGGGGCGCATCGAAAATCTGCGCAATCTGTTGCGCTATGACACGTTCAGCTTCGTTCGCCATGACATTGTGCACCCGCTCGATCTGCCGGTTGATGAAATCTACAATCTGGCATGCCCGGCTTCGCCACCGCATTACCAGGCTGATCCGGTTCACACGATGAAGACGAGCGTTATCGGCTCGCTCAATCTGCTGGAACTGGCCGCTCATTATCAGGCCCGGATTTTCCAGGCTTCGACATCGGAAGTCTATGGCGATCCGCAGGTGCACCCACAGCCGGAAACCTATTGGGGCAACGTCAATTCGTTCGGTCCACGGTCCTGCTATGACGAGGGCAAGCGTTCGGCTGAAACGCTGTTCTATGATTTTCATAAGCAATATGGCGTTGATATCCGCATCGTGCGCATCTTCAACACCTATGGTCCGCGCATGCGCCCGGACGATGGCCGCGTCGTTTCCAATTTCATCGTACAGGCTCTGAAGGGTGATGACATCACCATCTATGGCGATGGCTCGCAGACGCGTTCCTTCTGCTATGTCGATGATCTCATCGAAGGCTTCTGCCGCCTGATGGGCAGTCAGCCTGCCATCCACACGCCGGTCAATCTCGGCAATCCCGGCGAATTCACGGTGCGGGAACTGGCGGAACAGATCATCGCTCTGACCGGTTCGTCATCGCGGATTGTGCAGCGTCCGCTGCCAACCGACGACCCGCGCCAGCGTCGGCCAGATATCACCGTTGCCAAGCGCGAGCTTGGCTGGGAACCGGCGATTGCCCTCACTGAAGGGTTGAAATCAACGATAGCCTATTTCGAGCGCCAACTGGTCCGACCTTCGGGAGAGCTTGTTGAGGTGGCATGATGACCAGGCAAAACGTACTCGTTGCCGGCGGTGCTGGCTTTATCGGTAGCCATACGGCCAAGCTTTTGGCCGGGCACGGATTTTCTCCGGTCGTCTACGACAATCTGTCGACCGGTCACAAGGCTTCGGTACGTTGGGGCGAATTCGTCGAAGGCGATATTCTCTCGCAGGAAAAGCTCATCGCGGCGATCGAGACTTTCGATCCCGTTGCTGTCATCCATTTTGCGGCTTCGGCCTATGTCGGTGAATCCGTCACTGACCCGGCAAAATATTACCGGAACAATGTCTGCGGCACGCAATCGCTTCTGGAAGCGTGCCGTTTGACGGGCGGACGTCCGGTTATCTTCTCGTCCAGCTGTGCGACCTATGGCATCCCAGATCGCTTGCCGATCCGGGAAGGCGAGGTGCAACGTCCGATCAATCCTTATGGGCGGACCAAGTTGATCGCCGAACATATGCTTGCCGATTATTCGACAGCCTATGGGATGCGTTATGCGGCGCTGCGTTATTTCAATGCGTGCGGCGCGGATATCGATGGAGAACTGGGCGAAAAGCACGATCCCGAAACGCATCTTATCCCGCGCGCCATGCTGGCGGCGGCTGGTAGCGCTGATGCGCTTGAAGTTTTCGGCGATGATTACGATACGCCGGACGGCACCTGTATTCGCGACTATATCCACGTTGTCGATCTGGCGCGGGCCCACGTGCTGGCCGTCGAACATCTGGCGAATGGCGGCGGCAATCTCGTTCTCAATCTCGGCACCGGACGCGGCACATCGATCAAGGAAATCGTCGATGCCATCGGGCGGGTAACGGGACGTGAGGTGCCGGTAGAAATGGGCGCGCGCCGGGCAGGCGATCCGCCAGCGCTTTACGCCGATCCGACAGAAGCCGCCGCAAAGCTCGGCTTCACGACGCTTCATTCCGATCTCGATACGATCATTCGTACCGCTGCTCCGTTCTTCGGTCTGGAGGCGCGATCATGAAAACGCCTCGAATTCCTCCGCTCACGGACAATCATGAACCCTTGCTGACACCCATTTTCACAGGCCGCAAGCGGGTGGAATATATTATCGGCATCGTTCTCTGGGCTATGGCCATTGCTTATTTCTGGCAATGGTGGCTGATCAGCGCCGAACATATCCATCCGGTCGGTTCTGTTCTGGTTACGGCGCTTTTGGCCTGGATAACCATACTGCCGCTCTATTTCATCCTGATTTTCTTCCACGCGGCGCGCCCGACCGGCCCGTTACGGCTGCCGAAAGGAAGCCGGGTGGCCATGGTGGTCACCAAGGCACCGTCCGAACCGTTTGAAGTCGTGTCGGAAACATTGCTGGCCATGCTGGCTCAGAATGTCCCGCATGACACCTGGCTTGCCGATGAAGATCCGTCACCATCAACGCTGGCATGGTGCCGTGAGCATGGTGTGTTCGTATCAACGCGCAAGGGACGCGCCGATTATCACCGGCAGACATGGCCGCGCCGCACGCGCTGCAAGGAAGGTAATCTGGCGTTCTTCTACGATCATTACGGCTATGAACGCTATGACTTCGTATCGCAGCTCGATGCGGACCATGTGCCAGAGCCGGATTATCTCTACAACATTCTGCGTCCATTCGCAGACCCGGCAATCGGCTATGTTTCAGCGCCAAGCATTTGCGATCGCAACGCCCATGAAAGCTGGTCGGCACGCGGACGTCTCTATGTCGAGGCGAGCATGCATGGCTCGTTGCAGGCGGGGTACAATGGCGGCTTTGCGCCTGTGTGCATCGGTTCGCATTATGCAGTTCGTACAGCGGCTTTGAAGGAAATCGGCGGCCTTGGCCCCGAACTTGCAGAAGATCATTCGACAACCCTGTTCATGAATGCGCATGGCTGGCGCGGCGTTCACGCACTGGATGCCATTGCCCATGGCGATGGTCCGCGAACCTTCGGCGATCTGGTAACGCAGGAGTTTCAGTGGTCGCGTAGTCTGGTCATGATCCTTTTGCAGTACACGCCGAAGTTGATCGGTCGACTGCCGCTGCGTCTGAAGTTCCAGTTTCTGTTTTCACAGGTCTGGTATCCGCTCTATGCCTTCTTCCTGGCTATGACCTTTCTGTTGCCGATCATTATCCTTGCCTATGGCGATAATTTTGTCAGCGTCACATATCCGGATTTTCTGCTTCACTTCATGCCGCAGTCGCTGATGATTTTGTTCCTCGCGTTCTGGTGGCGGTCGAGCAAGACGTTCCGCCCGGTCGACGGCAAGATTTTCAGCTGGGAAGCGATGCTGTTTCTGTTGGCGCGTTGGCCATGGGTATTGGCTGGAACCTTCGCAGCATTTCGGGACTGGGCAACGGGTTCATTCGTCGACTTCCGCGTTACGCCGAAGGGCTCATCAGAAGTCGATCCGGTGCCGTTCCGAGTGCTTGCACCCTATGCCTCCATCTCCATGCTGTCGCTTGTTCCGGTTCTGTTGGTCGATGACGCTGATCAAACACGCGGCTTCTACGTCTTCGCCATCATCAATGCGTGCTTCTACCTGTTTTTGATCGGCATGATCATTGTGCAGCACGCACATGAAAACAAGGTGCGGATGCAAAGCCGGTTCTATCAGCCGGTCCTCGCAAGCAGCTTCATGGCGCTTGTCATGGTCACAGGTTTCACGACCGCTGAACGGGGCCGCGACGGCATTGAAGCGCTCACCTGGGGCACATTGAGCTTTTCAGTATTCGACGACCAATTCTCGGTAGCCGGAGCAGGCGTCGGCGGACGCGACACGCACAAGACAATATTCAACCCACGTTGGCGCGAGAACCCATTGGGCGGCACGCGCAGCGAAAACAACTAGCGGAGAGGCGGGACTTGTTATGAAGATCGCTGTTATTGGAACGGGATATGTCGGTTTGGTCAGCGGCACCTGCTTCGCTGCCTGGGGACATGAGGTTGTCTGCGTGGACAAGGACGCGCAGAAAATCTCCGGACTGGAACGTGGTATCGTGCCCATTTACGAGCCGGGGCTGGACGAACTGGTCGAACGCAACTTCGCCTTTGGTCGTCTCAGCTTCACCTGCAATCTGGCCGAAGCCGTCAAAGGCGCAGAGCTTGTGCTTATCGCCGTCGGTACGCCCGCCCGGGCTGGCCATGGCGATGCAGACCTGTCTTTCGTCTATATGGCGGCACGCGAATTGGCGCCGCTCATCGATGACAATACGGTTGTGGTGGTGAAATCCACCGTTCCGGTCGGGACCGGTGATGTGGTGCAGAAGATCATCGGCTCGGTGCGCAAGCCTGGAACATTTTCGGTTGCATCCAATCCGGAGTTTCTGCGCGAAGGTGTTGCCATCCGCGACTTTCTGGAACCCGACCGCGTGGTTATCGGCGTCGAGGACGAGCGTGCGCGCAAGCTTCTGGTCGCGCTTTATAGCGCTGCACTCGAAGCAAACCAGACGCCCATCGTGGTGACGCAGCGCCGCACGTCCGAACTGATCAAATATGCGGCCAATGCGTTTCTTGCCACCAAGATAACTTTCATCAACGAACTCGCCGATCTCTGCGAGGAAGTGGGAAGCGATGTCTCCGATCTCGCTTTGGGCATGGGGCTGGACAAGCGGATCGGCACCAGCTTTCTAAATGCGGGTCCGGGCTATGGCGGCTCCTGTTTTCCAAAGGATACCATTGCGCTTCTGCGCACGGCGCAGGACCACGGCGTAGCGCTGCGTCTGGTCGAGGAAACCGTGACAGCCAATGAAGCGCGCAAGCGCCGCATGGCGCTGAAGGTCATGGATGCGCTCGGCGGCGATATCGAGGGCCGCACCATTGCCGTGCTTGGCCTGACCTTCAAACCCGATACGGATGATATGCGCGATGCGCCGTCCATTCCGCTGATTGAAACCTTGCAGCGTTTCGGCGCACGCATTCGTGCCCATGATCCGGTCGGCATCGAAAATGCACGCCGCATCCTCAGCGATGTGGAGTTTTGCGAGAACGCCTATGACTGTGTGGCCGATGCTGATGCCGCCGTTGTCGTGACCGAATGGGACAGCATTCGCAAGCTTGATCTCGTTCGCATGAAGCGGCTAATGCGCCAGCCGGTTCTCATAGATCTCAGAAATGTCTTTTCCCGGGCGATGGCCGAAAGGCTTGGCTTTCGTATTTCGACCATCGGTCGCCCCGTTCATCTGCGGCAGGAAATAAAACCAATAAACTTGCTGCCGCAGGCGCGCGTCCGCCCACCACAAGAACCCCCGGCGGGCGCGCGCAATCTCAAAATCGTGGGAGGATCAAATGAAGCTATCGATGTTTGATACCGGCCGCTATTTCAGCCGCCGGAGCAGGCTGTCCCTTACAACTCTTGCCCTGATGGCTGGCCTGACCGGTCTCGCAGCAGGTGCTGCCGAAGCTGCGACCATGCCCGGTGATAATATCCCCGCCGGGACGCGCGTGATGACGCCGTTTGAAATCTACGTGCTTTACCGTGACAAAAACTGGCAATGGGCCGATGGCTCCGGCCAGATGGTGAGTGCGGATCGTCGTTTTACGGCGCGTGTCGATGGCGAAAAGGGCAAAGCCTGGGCGGAAGGTCGCTGGATGATCACCAAGACCGGGCGCATGTGCTTCAAGGCTGACTGGCACACCGAAAAAGGCAAGTTTCCGGCGAAGACGTGCTTTTCGCACCGTATCGGCGATGGAGCAGTCTATCAAAAGCGCGAGCCCAACGGCGTCTGGTACGTCTTCCGTCACGCTGACGGTCGTGTGGAAGACGAGGCGCGCAAACTCATATCCATCAGTCTTGCATCGGAAAAAAAGAATGGCGAGCTGACAGCGGCGGAAGCCGCCCAGCAATCGCCAAAACAATAGAAGGGAGGGGGCCATGAAAACCCCTTACAAGATAGCTTCGATATTGCTCTGCGGAGCATTCGTTACCAGCGCTGTCTATGCCGCAAGCGGGGTTTCCGGTGCGACGGTCGATACGCGCAATCTGTTCCACGACAAGCGCCCGGTGATAACACCGAAGTCGATCACGCCCGGCGCTTACGACCCGCACGGGGATTATACCAATGATCCCAATTCGAAGATCGAACATCTGTTCTTGCCATGGGAAGATGTGGATCTGACAAGCCTCAGCGCAGCTGATGCCTATGCGCGGGAGCGCGGTCGTGATCTGCTGATCACCATCGAGCCATGGTCATGGGCGCGCGACTGGCGTGTTGCGCCGGATGCGCTCCTGAGCGGAATCGTCAATGGTCGCTACGACTCCAACATGGGTGCCGTCTGTTCGGCGGCGTCAAAACTGAAAAGTCCGGTGACTATTCGCTGGGCGCAGGAAATGGACGACAAGACCGGCCAGTTCACATGGTCCTATTGGTCGCCGCAGGGGTATATCGCTGCTTACCAGCATGCCGTGAAGGTCTGCCGGAAAACTCTGCCGAACGCCAAATATATGTGGTCGCCGAAGGGAGACGAGGGACTTCAGGCCTATTATCCGGGCGACGCCTTCGTGGATGTGATCGGCCTGTCGGTGTTCGGCTACGAGCCTTATGACAAGCTGGAGGTCGGGCGCCCCACGAGTTTCGTCGAACGCGCAAAGCCCGGTTACGACCGCGTGGTGGCCTTCAACAAGCCGATCGTTATTGCGGAACTCGGTTATGAAGGCAGCGACGACTATGTGCGGGCATGGGCTGCGGAGGCAAACAAGCCTCAGCCCGAATTCCCGGAGCTGACAGCCGTTGTCTATTTCAATGACCGCGAAGTCTATCCGTGGCCAAGGGGTGTCGGGCGGCCTGACTGGCGCGTCGCGAACCATCCGTTGGATTAACCGAAACTCGAAAGATTGGACAGGAAAGCAAAATGGTTTCGATCCGTTTCACAGCTGTGAGTGCGGCGCTGTCCGTACTCCTCGTGGCAGGTGTCGCCGAAGCTGCACCGAAGCCAAAAGCAGATGACGTAACGGCCAAGCTGGCCGCTGCCGCTTCGCCAATGTCCGCACAGGCGCTTGAGGCGATCTATGCGGGCAAAACATGGAAATGGAAGGACGGCGGCGGCTTTTTCTCTGCCGACCGACACAAACTGGCGGCCTGGTCCCAAAAGGGAAAAGCCTGGTCCTATGGTGAAGGACGCTGGTACGCGACCGACGGCGGCAAGCTCTGCATGCAGGCTTACTGGCGCAATAAATCCAGTGGTGGCGGCGGAGATATAAGCTGCTTCCTGCATCGCGAGAAGGCAGGCGTGATCTACCAGAAGCGCTCCATTGGCGGCGACTGGTACATATTCCGGAACAACCCTTCGAAGCCGACGGATGAAGCACAAAAGCTCGTGCGGGGCGATCTGGTCAGCAAAGGACTGATGCGAATTAAGGCGTCAGCCAAATAAATCCCAGGCGGGGAACCGGCTCGCCGACTTCGTGCGTTAGGAGTGCATGAGCGGAGTTGGCGGGCTGGTGGTCGTTAGAAGCCGACATTCATGTCCCAAGGATGCGAATGTCGGCCCCGGGTTACGAACATTATTAGTCACGCATAAAACAGCGTGACTTTTGCCCAAAGCCGCTCGGTGTGCAGACATAGGGAGTACCGCTATAATACTGCGAAGCCGAAACCTTGACGACCTTGCCCATCGGGTTCTTGTTGTAACGGACTTCGTTATTGACGCGATACTTCACGAGGTAAACGGACTGCGTGTCATTCTTCGGTTTGTATTTGTCTTTGGCCTGCGCATTTGCAGAAAGACACAAAGAAGCTGCAAGACCTATCGCGGCCGTTGCTGCCCATTTTACGCTTTCACGGCGTACAGCATTGAAAAATACATTGTTCATGCGACTGCCTCCTGTTGGTTATTTTGGAGGTGTTTTAGCAAGAGCGATTTAATATTCCTGCCGGAAATTCCAGACAATTTTCATCAAATGGGACGCAGCCGCATATATCCCATGAAAGGCGTATGCCTGTCCACTGTTAGCTAATACTAATATACGAAGGGGTATGGAGCATTTGAGGGAACACTGCGTGGCGACTGGTTATTTTGGATTTTGCCGCTACACCAAGATGACTTTTAAAATGGAGTATCAACGCCAAGTTTTCGCCGACTTTATACATAAAACGAATTTAATATTTCGCCCGCGAATTCGATTTATTTAATTTTCCCAAATGTTATCATCTAGGCCTAAAGTCTAAGGCGAAGTGCATCGCTTGGATCAAGCGGTGAAATCAAGGAATTGCCGTGACGTCCGACAATGACAAGACCGCGCAAGATTTTGAGTTGGAATTTGTCGAGCGCCGACAATCAGTGCGCGTGCCGGTTTCTCCCTTGGGCGAAATTGCTGGCGGAAGCAACCTTCTGGAACCTTTGATCTTCACCACGGAATGTTATGAACCCTCCGAACAATTTGCTGCCTGGCAACAGCACATGCTGCCCTTGCTGGACATGCGCCTGCCGGATGGAGTTCATGCCAGCGACGGATTTCTAGCATCTCAAACGGTGTGGAATCTGGGTGGCATGCTCCTCATCCAGCAGTCCGCACCGGCTTTCAGCTATGAGCGCCCGAAGGAAAAGGTGCGTTTCAGCACGATTGATCACTGGCAGATCGGCTTTTTGCGCAGCGGCCACAGCTGGACCGGCGTTGATGGGCGTGTGGCGGAAAATGAGCCGGGCATGATCGACGTGCGCTCGCTCGGCTATCCTTTTCGAGGGCGGGCCATCGCTTCAGAGTCCGTTTCCCTGATCATCCCCGTCGATCAGTTTGCCGGACGCGGCGGCATGCCTGAATCGAGTAACAACGTCACTTTGGGCGGCTACCGCGCCAAATTGCTGATCGACTTCGTTTCGAGCCTCGAAGACGGTCTCAGCCGGGTCACCAACGAAGATTTGCCGGCATTGCGGGATAGTCTGCGACAGATCATATTTGACACCATTGCGCCGCTAGTAAAGAAAATCGACGTCAGCGAGCAGATTTCCCAGTTGGGATTGATGACAAAGGCGCGGCGGTTCATCCAGAAAAATCTTATGTCGCGGGATTTGACGCCGGAAGCGTTGAGCCGTGAACTGGCGATTTCGCGCACGCATCTTTATCAGCTCTTTGAAGGGTCAGGCGGCGTGCTGAATTATATTCGCCAACGGCGCTTGTTTGCGGCTCATACCATGCTGGCGGATGCATCCGAAAATCGAAAGGTTGCGGATGTCGCGCTCGCTTTCGGGTTCGATTCCGCTGCTAATTTCACGCGCGCATTCACACAGCAGTTCGGCTATAGCCCCAGCAGTGTGCGGAAGCCATCGTCAAGGACCGATGCGGTGGCAGACGCGCATCAGGATCAGGCCCAGCCTTCGACATTCGAAACATTGTTGCGAACGCTTGCCATGTACGAGGCATGAAAGGAATATCTGGGCGAGAGCAGGCGAACAGGCATAAAAAAGGCGCCAGCGGCGCCTTGTTTTATGAACTGATCATTCTTCCGACCCATATGAGTATACACGCCCCGACGAAGCCTGAAATCAGATAACCGAGCCAGCCACCGAAGGACACGCCGAGCAGACCGAACAGAAAGCTCGCCACTGCAGCGCCGATGATACCCAAAATGATATTCATGAATATGCCGGTGTTGCTATTCATGAAATTGGAAGCAATCCAACCAGCAAGGCCGCCGATGATGATGGCAGCAATCCAGCCCACGCCTGCACCGCTCATATGATCCACTCCTCTAATCCGGTCTCGACAAACGGCATAGCCATCTGCCGAACCTTGAAACATGCCTTTCGAAATCATGCCCACAAGGCGGGCTACACTCGGAAAACAGGCACGTAAGACAACAGGTTTTCAAAAGCGTCCCAAAAGCACGGAAACACTTCACAAAATCGGATCGATCGTTCGAACTATCGACAGACGCCCGGAACATCTGCTTATCTCTTCAGATAAACTTGCCGCTCCAAGCGTCTGTTTATAAACGTGTTATGCGGCCAAATGTTCCCATTGGCCGCAAAATATCAAAGCCCGCTTGGAACAATGCCGCCATTGTCCTTGAGCTTCTGAATGACCTGCTTGTGCAGCCAGACATTCATCGTCGCGGAATCGCTCGTGTCGCCGGTATAACCAAGTTCCTTGGCAAGTTCCTTGCGGTGTTCAAGGCTGCTGTCGAGCCCGAGCGCCTTCATCAGATCGACGATAGATGCTTTCCAGTTGAGCTTCTGGCCGCTTTTCGCCACCGCTGCATCAAGCACAGCGCTGACATCGACAGAGCCTGTGGCGGCAGGTGCCGACGGCGCTGGCGCTGCGGTCGGGGAAGGTGCTGCTGTTGTCTGGCTTGGTTCGGCGGTTGCGGTCGTTTCGGCGGTAGGTGTCGCTGCTTGTGCCTGACCCCAGATGGCGCCCTTGATCTTGTCGAAAATGCCCATGTCGAACTCCAGTTGTAAAACAGGTGGCCCGACCGGGGGATTGTCACAACAGACGTGGTCGGACACTTCAATCAGCCAAAGGACTGGATGACTGTGCCGAACAGAATGCATTATTTTGCAATTGGTTCCAGACAATATTGCATGTCAGTCTTCGATAACTGAATTTATGTCTGTATATCTTGTTAAGATGAACGACTTCAGCTCGAAATAAAGGGGGTTCGCTCAGTCTGGTGAATATAATAGTGCTCGATCGCAACATCAGGAAGTTCGGACAGATAAAATGATTGTCTGTCTGTTGCTTTCGCCGTTCCTTCACCGAACATGTTCACGTTTGATGCGCTCTTCAAAGGCACGGCAACGGAGAGGCCATAAAGAATGGCGCCCCAGATCACGAAGGGTGAGGCCGCAATAAGTACGAATATGTACTGAGCTGTTTCCATGTTGGTAATTTTGAGGTCATAGCCTGTAAACGTCAAAGAAAAGACGACCTCTTCAGGGCATGTCAGGCGCTTTGATTTGCCAATCTTTGCTGGAAAGAGGGGAATAAATGTTCAGCTGCTCCGTGGCAGCGCCTTTCAGTTGCCGACACCCGCCATGCGTGTGCTGTTGAATATCAACAATCTACGAAAACAAACGTTGCATTTTCGCCACAATGCGTTGCATAGATGCAACGCTATTGGGTATCATGGTTAATATGAACGCAGCGAATCTGACCACGGATATGGATAAGACGGAGAAAACGTCGCGCAAAGGCGAGGGGCGCAGGCTTCTTGCGTTGCCCGGTATTATCACCGTCGTTTCGGCGCTGATAACGGCGTCTATTTCCTTTGCGATCCTGATCGGCATTACCCCGATCACCCCTGACCGCACAGTCACGCTGGCCTTGGTCATCATCAATGTCGCGTTGATTTTGTTCCTGATTTTGCTGATTTGCCGTGAGGTCTACCGCATCGTAACGGCCCGGCGGTCGGGCAAGGCGGCGTCGCGGCTGCATGTCCGCATTGTCGCGCTGTTCTCCCTGATCGCCGCTGTTCCGGCGATTGTGGTAGCCATTGTCGCATCGGTGACGCTTAATCTCGGTCTGGACCGATGGTTCGACACCAATACGCGCGACATTGTGAATTCCTCACAGAGCCTCACCACGGCCTATATTCGCGAGACCGCGCTCAATCTGCAAAGCACGTCGTACTCGATGCTGCAGGATCTGGATGCGCAGCGTACGCTCTATAGCCTTGATCGGGGCGGGTTCATCGAATTGATGACGCTACAGACGCGTGGACGCGGTCTGCTCGGTGCATTTCTGGTGCGCGAAAACGGTTCCATTGTCGTGAAAAGCGGCACCGGGCTGGAAACGCGCCTGCCGCCGCCGACAGAAGATGCGCTAAAGACGGCGACTGACGGCAAGCCTGTCATCATTCCACCGGGCAACAGTAATTTTGTCGGCGCAATCATCAAGATGCGCGAAATTCCGGACGTTTTTCTCTACACGGTGCGCGCCGTCGATCCGCAGATCCTCGACGCAATGCGCCTGATGGAAGCCAATACGCAGCGCTATCAGGCGATGGATGCGAACCGCATTCCAACCCAGATTGCCTTTGCGCTTTTGTATTTCGGTCTGACACTGATTGTTCTTCTGTCGGCCATCTGGACCGGTATTGCCGTTGCGGATCGTCTGGTTCGCCCGATCCGTCTGCTGATCGGCGCTGCCGATGACGTAACAGCTGGCGATCTTGACGTTTCCGTGCCGGTTCGTTCGTCCGACGGCGACGTCGGCGCTCTGTCGGGTACGTTCAATAATATGGTCGCGGAGCTTAAAAGCCAGCGTAACGAACTGATTTCGGCCAAGGACCAGATCGACGAACGCCGCCGCTTCTCGGAAGCTGTGCTTTCTGGCGTGACGGCTGGCGTCATCGGCATCGAAACCGACGGTTCCATCTCCATTCTCAACCGCTCGGCCGAACATATGTTCGGGGTCGTTTCGGAGGATGCCGTGGGCAAAAGTCTGAGCAGCATCGCACCCGAAGTCGGTCAGGCGTTTGAAGTCGCCCGCACTGCGGACAAACCCGTACATCGCGAGCAGGTGAGCATGACACGCAGTGGTGTGGCGCGCACATTCAATGTTCAGGTTACCGTTGAAGATATTGAATCTGAAGACCATTCCTATGTCGTGACGGTGGACGACATTACCGATCTGGTGCAGGCGCAGCGCACGTCCGCGTGGGCCGATGTCGCGCGGCGCATCGCGCATGAGATCAAGAACCCTCTGACCCCGATCCAGCTTTCTGCCGAACGCATTCGTCGTCGCTATGGCAAAGTCATTACCGAGGATCGCGAGGTCTTCGACCAGTGCACCGACACCATTATCCGTCAGGTTGGCGATATTGGCCGCATGGTGGATGAGTTTTCCGCCTTTGCGCGCATGCCGAAACCGGAAATGCGGCAGATGGATATGCGCGAAGCGTTGCGTGAAGCGTCCTTCCTGATCGAAGTCAGCCGTAGCGATATCAAGTTCGAAAATGATTTCGGCCCCGAAAAGCTGGCTGGCTCTTTTGACAGCCGCTTGATCGGTCAGGCCTTCGGTAATGTCATCAAGAACGCGAGCGAAGCAATTGACGCCGTTGCTAAGGAAGACCGCGGCGAGGGGCATATTCTCATTCGGTCCTACAAGGCGGACGGGCAGTTGTTTGTTGATGTGATCGACAATGGCAAGGGCCTGCCCGGTGACGACCGCCAGAAGCTGCTTGAGCCCTATATGACCACGCGGGAGAAGGGCACCGGGCTTGGCCTCGCCATCGTCCGCAAGATTGTCGAGGATCACGGCGGGCATCTCGAATTGCATGACGCGCCAGCGGATTTCCACGGAGGTCGTGGCGCGATGATACGTATGGTCTTTCCCGATACGCAGGCCGGTACACCCGGCGCTGCCAACGGAAATGATGAGACAAAGATAGCTGGACAGGTGAATTGATATGGCAGCCGATATTCTTGTAGTTGATGACGAAGCGGATATCCGGGAGCTCGTAGCTGGTATTCTCAGCGATGAGGGTCATGAAACCCGTACCGCGTTCGATGCGGACAGCGCGCTGGCCGCCATCGGTGATCGCGTGCCGCGACTGGTTTTTCTCGATATCTGGCTTCAGGGCAGCCGTCTTGACGGTTTGGCTTTGCTGGACGAAATCAAGAAGCAGCATCCCGATCTGCCGGTGGTGATGATTTCCGGCCACGGCAATATCGAGACGGCGGTTTCGGCCATTCGTCGCGGCGCTTATGATTTCATCGAAAAGCCATTCAAGGCGGATCGCCTGATCCTCGTCGCCGAACGCGCACTGGAAACGTCTAAGCTGAAGCGCGAAGTGTCCAATCTGCGCAAGCGCTCCGGCGAAAGCATGGAACTGATCGGCGCATCGCTGGCCATGAGCCAGCTCAAGCAGACCATCGAGCGCGTTGCCCCGACCAACAGCCGTATCATGATCACCGGCCCTTCGGGTGCCGGCAAGGAACTCGCGGCCCGCGCCATCCATGCGCAATCGGCGCGTGCCAATGGGCCCTTCGTGACCGTTAATGCGGCGACGATCACGCCGGAGCGCATGGAGATCGAGCTTTTCGGCACCGAAATGGACGGGGGCGAACGCAAGGTCGGCGCTCTGGAAGAAGCGCATGGTGGTATTCTCTATCTCGATGAAGTTGCCGATATGCCGCGCGAAACGCAGAACAAGATTCTGCGCGTTCTGGTCGATCAGCAATTTGAGCGCGTGGGCGGCACGAAGCGCGTCAAGGTCGATGTGCGTATCATCTCATCCACGGCACAAAACCTTGAAGGGATGATTGCCGAAGGCACATTCCGCGAAGACCTGTTCCATCGGCTGTCGGTTGTGCCGGTGCAGGTTCCGCCGCTCGCAGCTCGTCGCGAAGATATTCCGTCGCTTGTCGAATATTTCATGACCCAGATTGCCGGGCAGGCGGGCATCAAGCCGCGCAAGATCGGTGCGGATGCCATGGCCGTACTTCAGGCCCATAGCTGGCCAGGCAATATTCGTCAGCTGCGCAACAATGTCGAACGCCTGATGATTCTGGCGCGGGGCGACGACGCGGATGCGCCGGTAACAGCTGATCTTCTGCCAGCCGAAATTGGTGACACGTTGCCGCGTGCGCCGACGGAGTCGGACCAGCACATCATGGCGTTGCCATTGCGTGAAGCGCGTGAGCGTTTCGAGAAGGAATATCTGATCGCGCAGATCAACCGTTTTGGCGGCAATATTTCGCGTACTGCGGAATTTGTCGGTATGGAACGCTCGGCCCTGCATCGTAAATTGAAATCACTCGGCGTATAAGCATCTGGTGATTATAGAAGCGGAGCAGTCATGCGGGTGATCGTATGCGGAGCGGGGCAGGTCGGCTATGGCATAGCTGAGCGGCTGGCCGCCGAGGAGAACGACGTTTCGGTCATCGATACGTCGGCGCGTCATATCGAAATCGTGCGTGATACTTTGGATGTGCGTGGGTTCGTCGGCCATGGTTCGCAGCCGGATGTGCTGGCTGCGGCTGGCGCTGACGAAGCGGATATGATCATCGCCGTCACGTTGTCCGACGAAGTGAATATGGTCGCCTGTCAGGTTGCACATTCGGTTTTCAATGTGCCGACGAAGATTGCGCGCATTCGCGCCCAGTCCTACCTTCAGGCTGAATATCAGGACTTGTTTCTCCGCGAAAACCTGCCGATCGATGTGATTATTTCGCCCGAACTGGAAGTGGGCGAGGTGGTGCTGCGCCGCATCGCCTTGCAGGGTGCGACGGATGTTCTGCGCTTTGCCGATGATCGCGTCATCGGCCTGGCCATCGAATGTCTGGAAGAATGCCCGGTCATCAACACGCCGCTCAAGCAGCTGACCGATCTGTTTCCCGATCTCGCGGCAACAGTGGTGGGCGTGGTGCGCAATGAAAATCTGTTCATTCCGCGCTCGTCCGATGAGCTGAATGCAGGCGATCTGGCTTATGTGGTCACCACGCGCGAGCAGGTTCGCCGGACGCTGTCGCTGTTCGGCCATGAAAAGCCGGAAGCGCGCCGCATCGTCATAGCAGGCGGCGGGAATATCGGGCTTTATGTCGCCAAGGCTATCGAAGACCGCAAATGGCAAACCCGCGTGAAGATGATCGAAAGCGACCACGAGCGCGCCTTCACGATTGCCGATCAGCTGAAGCGGACCATGGTGCTACATGGCAGTGCGCTGGATCAGGCTTTGCTGCAGGAGGCCGATATTCAGGATGCCGACCTGATGGTGGCGCTCACCAATCAGGATCAGGTGAATATTCTCTCCAGCATCATGGCGAAACGCCTTGGCTGCAAAAGCAACATGGCGTTGCTCAACACGGTCGCCTATCAGGATTTCACCCACATGGTGGGGATCGACGCCTATATCAATCCGAAGGCGGTGACGGTCTCCAAAATCCTCCAGCATGTGCGCCGCGGCCGTATCCGTGCCGTCTATAGCGTCTATCGCGACATGGCGGAAATCATTGAAGCTGAAGCGCTGGAAACATCATCGCTCGTCGGCGCGCCATTGCGGGATCTCGATCTCCCGGTCGGCTTGCGAATCGGTGCGATCTACCGGGATGGGCAGGTGATCCGGCCCAATGGCGACGTCCGCATCAAGCCGAAGGACCGGGTGGTTATTTTCGCTACTGCGGAAGCTGTAAAGCATGTGGAACAGATGTTCCGTGTCAGCTTGGAATTTTTTTGACCATAGAATTCTGATATAGTTAATTAAATATGAGTGGTATAAGTCTTCAAGCTGCAATCTTGGGGGCTTGTATGGATATTTGTACCTTCTGGTACGGACCTCGCTTGCGCGAGGTCGATCGGATTTGTCTCGCATCGATGGTGATGACGGGCCAGCGTGTGAAGTTATTTGCTTACGCGCCAATTGAAAATGTGCCGTCTGGCGTGGAATTGCATGATGCCAATGCGGTTCTGCCGGAAAGTGCATTCACACGGCTGGATTGCGACTATCCGAATTTTCGTTCATCGCGAACCATTGTGCAGTTCAGCGATATTTTCCGCATCATGCTGATGAAACACCAGCAGGGCGTATGGCTCGACACGGATGTTTTTCTCGTAAAGCAATTCCACCCAGATCCGCAGAAGCCGTATCTTGCGCGCGAAAACCGGTTTCGCGTCGGTGTATCGGCGCTTTACTTCCCGTCGGACCATCCGATTATTGGCGAGTTTGAAGCCTATATGGGCGCGACTTATTCCCTACCGCGATGGCTGGGAGTACGGCGTGGAACGCTGCGACCGCTCTATTACCGGGCAATCGGCAAGGAAGTTACGCCAGCATCTATCGGTATCACGGTTTTCGGCAATGACGGCATTTCACGCCTTGCCCGCAAATACGGAGTTTTCAAAAACGCCGCTCAGCAGGAGAATTTCTATTATTGGGTGGGCAAGGATGCGACCCGTATCTACGATCCTGCCTATGGTCTGGAGCCGCTCAATCATCCCAACTTCATCGGCTTCCATGTTCATAAAAAACACAAGGAAGTTGTTTCATTGCAACCCGGAAGTTTTTACATGTGGATGAGGGATCAGGTTAAGCCTCTGCTGGAACACAATGATAACATTGAGCTTTCAAAGGCAGGCTGACCGACAGCCGACAGGCTTGTGAGCAATATTTGACGCGTGTTCAACAAAAATGTCGGTTGCGCAAAGATTCCCATCCTGTTAACCGAAGCTAGAGGGCGAAGCAGTTGTCTTTCCACAGCAATTGCAGTTCTGTACTGGCGCCTCGCGCTCCGGTGCTTGATTTATGCAAATGCGCATGCTCGTCTGGAGCATTTCCAGCAAAAGTGTCAAACGGTTTTGCTGGTCGAGAAGTGCACGAAAACAAAGAGATAGAGCGGGTTCACCGCTTTGACGTATCGCGAACAGGCTGCTGATCGATTAAAGGAATAAAAACAATGGCTGAACGATCGCAAAATCTTCAAGACCTTTTTCTGAACTCCGTACGCAAACAGAAGATCTCGCTGACGATTTTTCTGATCAATGGCGTAAAACTGACCGGTATTGTGACGTCGTTCGACAATTTCTGTGTGCTTCTGCGCCGCGATGGTCATTCGCAACTTGTTTATAAGCACGCAATTTCGACGATCATGCCGAGCCAGCCGGTTCAGATGTTCGAAGGCGAGGAAGCCTGACGCTTTCCGAATTCCATTCGGGTGTAGCGGCTTCGTCCATCGATGTCGCGTCGCGTGGATGTTTTGTTAGGCGATTATTTCCGGGTCTCAGCCATGGGACTCGGATATATTTGCTTTAACGCCCGGGGCGTCTTCCATTTGAAACACGCATAGCGGCGACCTATTTGTGCTTGATGATGGAGCGCAATGTCTCTGCACTCCCCGGAGAAAATTTATTTGTCCAAATTCAAGGATAAAAACGCGTCATCCTTCGACGCGCATAAAGACGATGCGAACAAAGGCTACGGCCTTTCCGAACAAGAACCGACCAGAGCTGCCGTCGTCGTTCCCATTTTGCCGGAGCGCTATAGTGCGAACGGCTCGGGCGAAGAAGGCGCACGCACGCAGTTCCAGCGCTCGAACGAAGCACGTCTGGAGGAAGCGGTCGGTTTGGCGCGCGCCATCGATCTGGAAATCATTCACGCAGAAGTGGCGATTGTCACCAATCCACGGCCCGCAACCTTGCTTGGTGCAGGTAAGGTCGAAGCCATTGCCGATACGGTCAAGGAAAACGATATCGGGCTGGTCATTGTCGATCATGCTTTGACACCGGTACAGCAGCGCAATCTCGAGAAGGAATGGAACGTCAAGGTCATCGACCGCACGGGTCTGATTCTTGAGATTTTCGGTGAACGTGCGCGCACCAAGGAAGGCGCGCTGCAGGTCGAACTGGCGCATCTGAATTATCAGAAGGGCCGACTGGTTCGCAGCTGGACCCACCTGGAGCGTCAGCGCGGCGGTGGCGGCTTCCTCGGCGGTCCGGGTGAAACGCAGATCGAAGCCGACCGTCGCTTGCTGCAGGACAAGATTCTGAAGATCAAGCGCGAACTGGAAACGGTGGTGCGCACCCGCACACTGCACCGCCAGAAGCGGCGCAAGGTTCCGCATCCGATTGTCGCCCTTGTGGGCTATACCAATGCCGGAAAATCCACGCTGTTCAACCGTATGACCGGTGCCGAGGTGCTGGCCGAAGACATGCTCTTCGCCACGCTCGATCCGACTTTGCGGCGCATTCGCCTGCCGCATGGCGAGACGGTGATCCTGTCTGATACAGTTGGATTTATTTCCAACCTGCCGCACCATCTCGTGGCTGCCTTCCGCGCGACGCTGGAAGAAGTGGTGGAAGCCGATCTCATTTTGCATGTGCGCGATATTTCTGATCCGGACAATGCCGCGCAGGCTGAAGATGTCGAGAATATTCTGGCTGGTCTCGGGATTGAGCCGCAGGACCGCAAGCGCGTCGTCGAAATCTGGAACAAGATTGACAATCTGGACGAAAGCGGGCGTGAAGCGGCGCTGCGTCTGGCCGCAGCCGGCGGTGATGAAGGCCGCCCCATCCCCCTGTCAGCCATCACAGGCGAGGGCGTTGATCGCTTGCTAAACCTGATCGAAACGCGGATAGCGGGCGTGCTTGGCACGGTGGATGTCGTTCTGTCGCCTTTCGAGTTGCACATATTGAACTGGATTTACCAGCACGGCAGTGATGTGCAGCGCGAAGATCTCGAAGACGGTTCGGTTCGGGTGCAGGCGCGTCTGACCGAAGTGGCGCGCAAGACGCTGGACGAAAAGCGCGGCATCAAGCCGGAGAAGCCGGAAAACGACTGGGATTAGCACTACAGTTGCAAATTCGTCAGGTCGTGGCGAAACGACTGATTTTCGAGCACCGGAGCGGAGCGTACTTTTGGGTACGTGAGCACCGGAGCACAGGAAATTGCTCGTTGCAGACCGACCTCACGAAGAATGCAACTATAGTGTTAGTCATGATTCCGTGAGGAACCGAGCACCACTTGCGGAACAGGGGCGCAACGCCCTATGTATGGAAGTCCGACGATTCAAATCCACTCAATACGCATCCAATATATGCAGAGGCCCATAATGAGAGATCCGATTGAAACCGTCATGAACCTCGTGCCGATGGTGGTCGAGCAGACCAACCGCGGCGAGCGGGCCTATGATATTTTCTCGCGCCTTCTGAAAGAACGCATCATCTTCGTCAACGGACCGGTTGAAGACGGCATGTCGATGCTGGTCTGCGCGCAGCTTCTCTTCCTCGAAGCCGAGAATCCGAAGAAAGAGATCAACATGTACATCAACTCGCCCGGTGGCGTGGTGACGTCCGGCATGGCGATCTATGACACGATGCAGTTCATCCGTCCGCCGGTATCCACGCTTTGCATGGGCCAGGCCGCGTCGATGGGTTCGCTGCTTCTGACGGCAGGCGCAACCGGCCAGCGTTATGCGCTGCCGAATGCCCGCATCATGGTCCACCAGCCTTCGGGCGGCTTCCAGGGACAGGCGTCCGACATCGAACGCCACGCGCAGGACATCATCAAGATGAAGCGCCGTCTCAATGAAGTCTATGTGAAGCACACGGGCCGCGACTACGAAACCATCGAACGCACTCTTGATCGCGATCATTTCATGACCGCTCAGGAAGCGCTCGAATTCGGTCTCATCGACAAGGTCGTGGAAGCCCGCGACGTGAGCGCCGACGAATCGAAGTTAGCCTGAATCTGGCTCCCTTCCAATTATTGGCCCCTTTTGCCACAAAAGGGGCTCAATTCTTGGACCAACGTGAAGGTTAACGCGCCGCGTTAAGCATCTGTTGGGCATCAAGGCGCTAAAGTTGGTCAGATCAGGCCGAATCTTTGCCGGGAACTTATTTTTTGTTTGTTCGACGGTTCAGGTTCTGCAAAAGTCACCAAATGACTCCTTCGGTCGGGGAGTCTACGGTGATTGGAATCCTAGAGACTACAGGGGCAGTGCGTATCAACTGTCAATGTGACCGGTAGAAGGTGAGTGTTTCCTTCCGTACTGGGTCCGAACCGGAAGAAACGATCGGAATGAACAGCCCAAGGTTCGTTTCGGTTTATTGAAAGGAAACTGCAATGAGCAAAGTCAGCAACAGCGGCGGCGATTCCAAGAATACGCTTTATTGCTCGTTCTGCGGCAAAAGCCAGCATGAAGTGCGCAAGCTGATTGCAGGCCCGACCGTTTTCATCTGCGACGAATGCGTCGAACTTTGCATGGATATCATCCGCGAGGAAAACAAATCCTCGATGGTGAAGTCCCGCGAGGGCGTGCCGACGCCGCAGGAAATCATGGCCGTTCTTGACGACTATGTCATCGGCCAGAAGGATGCCAAGCGCGTTCTGTCGGTCGCGGTGCACAATCACTACAAGCGTCTCGCACATCAGTCGAAGAGCAACGATATAGAACTGGCGAAGTCGAATATTCTTCTCGTCGGTCCGACCGGCTGCGGCAAGACCTATCTTGCCCAGACGCTCGCTCGCATCATCGACGTGCCATTCACCATGGCTGACGCGACGACGCTGACCGAAGCCGGTTATGTCGGTGAAGATGTTGAAAACATCATCCTGAAACTGCTTCAGGCTGCTGATTACAACGTCGAACGCGCACAGCGCGGCATCGTCTATATCGACGAAGTGGACAAGATCAGCCGCAAGTCCGACAACCCGTCCATCACGCGCGATGTATCGGGCGAGGGCGTGCAGCAGGCACTTCTGAAGATCATGGAAGGTACCGTTGCTTCGGTTCCTCCGCAGGGCGGTCGCAAGCATCCGCAGCAGGAATTCCTGCAGGTGGATACGACGAACATCCTGTTTATCTGCGGCGGTGCTTTTGCCGGTCTCGACAAGATCATCTCCGCTCGTGGCGAAAAGACGTCCATCGGCTTCGGGGCGACTGTCCGCTCGGTTGACGAGCGTCGTATCGGTGCGGTGTTCCGCGAACTGGAACCGGAGGATCTGCTGAAATTCGGTCTCATTCCGGAATTCGTCGGTCGTCTGCCGGTTATTGCAACGCTCGAGGACCTCGACGTCGATGCACTGGTCCAGATCCTGACTGAGCCAAAAAATGCGCTAGTGAAGCAGTATCAGCGCCTGTTCGATATGGAAAATGTCGAGCTGGTGTTCCATGACGACGCTCTACGCGCCATTGCCAACAAGGCAGTTGAACGCAAGACGGGTGCGCGCGGTCTGCGCTCGATCATGGAAAAGATCCTGCTCGACACGATGTTCGAACTGCCGACACTGGAAGGTGTTCGCGAAGTCGTGATCTCCGGTGATGTCGTGGATGGCAGCGCCCGTCCGCTCTACATCTATGCGGAGCGTCAGGACGAGAAGGGCAATGTTTCGGCCTAAGAGATAGATTTTCTCCTCAAAAGGCCGCGAAAGCGGCCTTTTTTGTTGCCAGTTTGGCAATTCGCTTTAGTGTTATGGGTTCGAAGCGCTTGTATCGGAGCATATCCAAAGCGGCATATTGTGCAAATTGCCCGGACGGCGCAGGATAGTTAACGATTCTATGAAAGCCGCCCGAAACTGGCTATTGAATTGCCGGGCTTGGCTCTCCAAGTATGAACCGAAGCACGCTGTGCGACCTGCCTCATGATGAAAGGGGGCGTCGGCGTGGCAGTCGGGTCGAAAGGCCTGAGAAAGGACTTGAATTATGACGGGTATTGAAGACAAGACCCTGATGGGTGGAGCAGAAGCGGGCGGTGCAGACGGGCTTTATGCCGTTCTTCCGTTGCGCGATATTGTGGTCTTCCCGCACATGATCGTTCCGCTTTTTGTCGGACGCGAAAAGTCTATTCGCGCTCTGGAAGAAGTGATGGGTGTCGACAAGCAGATATTGCTTGCGACCCAGAAAAATGCTGCCGACGACGATCCGGCGCCGGATGCAATTTATGAAATTGGCACCATTGCCAATGTGCTTCAGCTTTTGAAGCTGCCGGACGGCACTGTGAAGGTGCTGGTCGAAGGCACGGCGCGCGCCAAGATTTCCAAGTTTACGGATCGCGAAGACTATCACGAAGCTTACGCTGCGGCTCTGCCGGAGCCGGAGGAAGATGCCGTTGAAATCGAGGCGCTGGCCCGTTCGGTGGTTTCCGACTTCGAAAACTACGTCAAGCTGAACAAGAAGATTTCGCCGGAAGTGGTTGGCGCCGCCAGCCAGATCGACGACTATTCCAAGCTTGCCGATACGGTTGCTTCGCATCTCGCGATCAAGATACCTGAAAAGCAGGAAATGCTGTCCATTCTCTCGGTGCGTGAGCGTCTGGAGAAGGCTCTTGCCTTCATGGAAGCCGAAATCTCGGTTCTGCAGGTTGAGAAGCGCATCCGCTCGCGCGTCAAGCGCCAGATGGAGAAGACGCAGCGCGAATATTATCTCAACGAGCAGATGAAGGCGATCCAGAAGGAGCTTGGTGACGGCGAGGACGGTCGCGATGAAGCGGCTGAACTGGAAGAACGCATCAACAAGACCAAGCTTTCCAAGGAAGCGCGTGAAAAGGCTCAGGCTGAGCTGAAGAAGCTGCGCACCATGAGCCCGATGTCTGCGGAAGCGACGGTTGTGCGCAACTATCTCGACTGGCTGCTGTCCATTCCATGGGGCAAGAAGTCGAAGGTCAAGCAGGACCTGAACTTTGCGGAAGAAGTGCTCAACAATGATCACTTCGGTCTCGACAAGGTTAAGGAACGCATCGTTGAGTATCTGGCGGTGCAGGCTCGTTCGACCAAGATCAAGGGCCCGATCATTTGCCTCGTCGGACCTCCCGGCGTCGGCAAGACCTCGCTTGCGCGTTCGATCGCCAAGGCGACGGGCCGTGAATATGTCCGTATGTCGCTTGGCGGCGTGCGGGACGAAGCTGAAATCCGTGGTCACCGCCGCACCTATATCGGCTCGATGCCTGGCAAGGTCATCCAGTCGATGAAAAAGGCGAAGAAGTCCAACCCGCTCTTCCTGCTCGATGAAATCGACAAGATGGGCCAGGATTTCCGTGGTGATCCGTCGTCTGCAATGCTCGAGGTGCTGGACCCGGAACAGAACGCAACCTTCATGGACCATTACCTTGAGGTTGAGTATGACCTGTCCAACGTCATGTTCGTGACGACCGCCAATACGCTGAACATCCCCGGTCCGTTGCTGGATCGTATGGAGATCATCCGTATCGCCGGTTACACCGAGGATGAAAAGCTGGAAATCGCCAAGCGGCACCTGCTGCCCAAGGCCATCAAGGACCATGCTTTGCAGCCGAAGGAGTTCTCGCTCACGGACGATGCATTGCGCAATGTGATCCGTCTTTACACACGGGAAGCCGGTGTACGTAGCCTTGAGCGCGAGATGATGACACTCGCCCGTAAGGCCGTCACCGAAATCCTGAAGTCGAAGAAGAAGTCGGTGAAGATCACCGACAAGAACCTCTCCGACTATCTGGGTGTGGAGCGTTTCCGCTTCGGTCAGATCGACGGCGAAGATCAGGTCGGTGTCGTTACCGGCTTGGCCTGGACGGAAGTTGGCGGCGAGTTGCTGACCATCGAAGGCGTCATGATGCCCGGCAAGGGTCGCATGACCGTCACGGGTAACCTGCGTGACGTGATGAAGGAATCGATTTCCGCTGCTGCATCCTATGTCCGCAGCCGAGCAGTTGATTTCGGCATCGAGCCTCCATTGTTCGACAAGCGCGACATTCACGTCCACGTGCCGGAAGGTGCGACGCCGAAAGACGGTCCGTCCGCAGGTATCGCCATGGTCACGACCATCGTTTCCGTGCTGACCGGCATACCGGTTCGCAAGGACATCGCGATGACCGGCGAAGTGACGCTGCGCGGTCGGGTTCTGCCGATCGGTGGCCTGAAGGAAAAGCTCCTTGCGGCTCTGCGCGGCGGCATCAAGAAGGTTCTGATCCCGGAAGAAAACGCCAAGGATCTGGCGGATATTCCGGACAATGTGAAGAACAATCTTGAGATCGTTCCGGTGTCTCGCGTCGGTGAAGTTCTGAAGCACGCGCTCGTGCGTCAGCCCGAACCGATTGAGTGGACCGAGCCTGAAACACCTGCAAAGGTGCCTTCGGTTGACGATGAAGCAGGCGCCACAACAGCACATTGACAGTCGGTAAGACGACCAACAAACGAAATGCCGGGCCAAAAGCCCGGCATTTCTGTGTTTAACCCCAGAAAACCGGGCTTTTTTGCCATTGACAGGCTTGGTTTGGCGAGCGTTTCGAATAAACTCCGCCCAATCCGGTCACGTTATCCGTTCCGGTAGGTAAAGAAAGGAAATGCCAATGAACAAGAACGAATTGGTTGCCGCAGTCGCGGAAAAGGGCGGTTTGACGAAGGCTGATGCCGGTACGGCTGTTGACGCTGTGCTCGCTGCTGTCACCGGCGCACTGAAGGCTGGTGAAGAAGTCCGCCTGCCAGGCTTCGGCGTTTTCTCCGTTTCGCACCGTGCAGCTTCGACCGGCCGCAATCCGTCGACCGGCAAGGAAGTTGCTATTCCGGCTCGCAACGTGCCGAAGTTCTCGGCCGGCAAGGGCCTGAAGGATGCCGTCAACGGCTAATGCATGATCTCGGAAAGCCGACAGGCTTTTCGAAGCATTATGTGTGAAGGCAAGATTTCGGTCGCTGCGGTTTAAACGTGAGCGGCTGTCGAGAAGGCCCGGCTTGTCCGGGCTTTTTTCGTTTAGATACTACGCCGCCGCTGATTTTCCGCTCATCGCGAAAAAAGCCGGGCGCTAGACCCGGCTTTTGCATTTTCAACCGTCGAGCTGCGCTTACTCCGCAGCTTCCGAGTTTCGCTTAGGGCGTCGCTCCAGCAGTTCCTTGAGGAAATGGCCGGTATAGGAGCGCTTTTCCTTAACGATGTCTTCTGGACGGCCCACAGCAAGGATCTCACCGCCGCCATCACCACCTTCTGGACCGAGGTCGATCACCCAGTCGGCAGTCTTGATGACTTCGAGATTGTGCTCGATCACCACGACCGTATTGCCCTGTTCGACCAGTTCATGCAGCACTTCCAGCAGCTTTGCTACGTCGTGGAAATGCAGACCGGTGGTTGGCTCATCGAGAATATAAAGCGTGCGTCCGGTTGCGCGACGCGATAGTTCCTTGGCGAGTTTCACACGCTGCGCTTCACCGCCCGAGAGCGTTGTCGCCTGCTGCCCGACCTTGATATAGCCGAGGCCAACCTTGACCAGCGTTTCCAGCTTGTCGCGCACGGCAGGAACAGCGGAGAAGAACTCCGCGCCTTCCTCGACAGTCATATCCAGCACATCGGCGATGGACTTGCCCTTGAACAGCACTTCCAGCGTTTCGCGATTGTAACGCTTGCCGTGGCAGACGTCACAAGTCACGTACACATCCGGCAGGAAGTGCATCTCGATCTTAATGACACCGTCGCCCTGACAGGCCTCGCAGCGTCCGCCCTTCACGTTGAAGGAAAAACGACCCGGCTGATATCCGCGTGCCTTGGCTTCCGGCAACCCCGCGAACCAGTCGCGGATCGGCGTGAAGGCGCCGGTATAGGTCGCCGGGTTGGAACGCGGCGTGCGTCCAATCGGCGACTGGTCGATATCGATCACCTTGTCGAGGAACTCCAGCCCTTCGATACGGTCGTGCTCCGCCGGATGCTCGCGGGAACCCATGATGCGGCGTGAAGCGGCCTTGAACAGTGTTTCGATCAGGAAGGTGGACTTGCCGCCACCTGAAACGCCCGTTACAGCGGTGAAAGTACCGAGCGGAATATCTGCCGAGACATTTTTCAGATTGTTGCCGCGCGCACCGACGACGCGGATACGCTTGGTCTTGGAAATCTTGCGACGTTCCGCTGGAACAGCGACTTCCATAACGCCCGAGAGATATTTGCCGGTCAGCGAATTGGTATTGGACATGACGTCCTTCGGCGTGCCCTGTGCAATCACCTTGCCGCCATGGACGCCAGCCGCGGGACCAATATCGACCACATAATCGGCGGTCAGGATCGCATCTTCGTCATGCTCCACCACGATGACCGTATTGCCGAGATCGCGCAGATGACGAAGCGTGTCCAACAGGCGGGCATTGTCGCGCTGATGCAGGCCGATGGACGGCTCGTCCAGCACGTAGAGAACGCCAGTCAGGCCAGAGCCGATCTGGGAGGCGAGGCGAATACGCTGGCTTTCACCCCCGGAAAGCGTGCCGGAATTACGCGCCAGTGTCAGATAATCGAGGCCGACATCATTGAGGAATTGCAGGCGTTCACGGATTTCCTTGAGAATGCGCGCTGCAATTTCCCGCTGCTTTTCATTAAAGCTGCCATCGACGTCGCGGAACCAGGCATCTGCCTTGCGGATCGACATTTCGGTGATTTCGCCGATATGCTTCATGCCGATTTTCACGGCCAACGCTTCCGGCTTCAGGCGATAGCCATTGCAAGCCGGGCAGGGCGTCGAAGACATGAAGCGTTCGATCTCTTCACGCGACCAGGCAGAATCGGTTTCCTTCCACCGGCGCTCCAGATTCGGAATCACGCCTTCGAAGGGCTTTGTGGTCTGATAGGACCGCAGGCCGTCGTCATACTGGAAGGTGATTTCCTTGCCGCCCGTGCCATGAAGAATGGCGCGTTGCGCTTCCTTGGGCAGATCAGACCAACGGGTGCCGATCTTGAAGCCATAAGCCTTGCCCAGCGCTTCCAGCGTCTGATTGTAATAGGGTGACGATGACCGCGCCCAGGGCGCAATTGCACCATCTTTCAGCGCCGCGCTTTCATCGGGAACAATCAGGTTTGGATCGATAGCTTGCTGTGTGCCGAGACCGTCACAGGTCGGGCAGGCGCCAAAGGGATTGTTGAACGAGAACAGGCGCGGCTCGATTTCCGGGATCGTGAAACCGGAAACCGGACAGGCGAATTTTTCTGAGAACAGAATGCGCTCGTGGGTCTCGTTGGCCGACTTATTGGCTGCGCCGCCTTCCGCCGTTTCTTCGGGCGGAAGCGGCTTGTCGGCGAATTCAGCGACGGCCAGACCGTCGGCGAGCTTGAGGCAAGTTTCTAGACTGTCGGCAAGGCGCGAGGTGAGGTCAGGGCGCACGACGACGCGGTCTACCACCACATCAATATCGTGCTTGTATTTCTTATCGAGCGCCGGAACATCGGCAATCTCGTAGAAAGTGCCGTCCACCTTGACGCGCTGGAAGCCCTTCTTCTGAAGCTCTGCCAGTTCCTTCTTATATTCGCCCTTACGCCCGCGTACGATCGGCGCCAGAATGTAAAGACGCGTGCCTTCTTCCAGAGCGATCACACGATCAACCATCTGGCTGACGGTCTGGCTTTCAATGGGAAGGCCAGTTGCAGGCGAATAAGGCACGCCCACACGCGCGAAAAGAAGGCGCATATAGTCGTAGATTTCGGTGACAGTGCCGACCGTCGAGCGCGGATTACGGCTCGTCGTCTTCTGTTCGATGGAAATGGCGGGCGACAGACCATCGATCTGGTCCACATCCGGCTTCTGCATCATTTCCAGAAACTGGCGCGCATAAGCCGAGAGGCTTTCCACGTAACGACGCTGGCCTTCCGCATAAATCGTGTCGAAGGCAAGCGACGACTTGCCCGAGCCGGAAAGGCCTGTCATGACGATCAGCTTGTCGCGCGGCAAATCAAGATCGACATTTTTAAGATTGTGCTCGCGCGCGCCACGTATGGAAATGAATTTCTGATCGCTCATTCCGCGTCCTGCCTGCTTCGTGATGCCATGGATAGATTGGCCCCGGCGATGAACCGCCGCGCCAATCCCATAATATGGGGCGAAGCCCTCCAAAGAAGAAGGGGCTTGGTTATCCTAATTTGCGCTCTTGTAGCACCGGAACAAATATCGAACAACCAAGCTTCTGATAGGCGATACGAAATGTGAACGCAAGAGCGTTGACTGTCACTCCTGACAGGAGCACACTTCTCTTACTCGCTGATGCGAAGAGGTATTGCGGAGGGATGACGCGATATCGGCAAGAGGTTCGCAGGAGGCGGGAAATCCGGTAGGGAGGTAAAGGAGCATGAGTCCACCTGACTACACTGCCTAGCTTTCACACAGATGAAAGCACAATCGATCTTTGTCGCGGATGCGTTCTTTCGCAAGGAACAATGCATCGTTGGTGAGAAGTTCGATTGCCGAAAATCTATATATGCGCGGAAAACGATTGGCCGCGTGCCTTCGAGTTCCGAAAGATTTTGTCGACGAATTAATGCCGACATATGAGCTTTGCTCAAACCCCAAGCCCCGCGCGCCAAAGAAACAGTGAGCGGCGGGGCTTTTCATTGTCTGACTGTGACGCGCTTTGTTGTATCTTCGGCTGTCGCTATGCGGCGGGTCAGGCATTCTCCTCGTTAGTCACTGGACCTCGTTAGAAATGAGGGATGTTTTGTCGATTTGATGCCACAAGCACTTGCATTTTGAACAAAACAAGAACATAAACTCTGTGGACATTGACCATTCCCCGCCCGGGAAATTGAGCGTCATGCGCGCCAGTCCTGTAAGGTGGGTAATTGAGTTTCAGGTGATGGCGCAATTCATGCGCCTGATCCTTCTTTAGGAAAGCGCTCTTGTGAGGATTTCAGATCCGGCGAGGCGCGCATGAGACCCGGAGTAGGTTTTCGATGGCTGGTAGCGTCAACAAGGTCATTCTGGTCGGCAATCTCGGTGCCGATCCGGAAATTCGTCGTCTGAATTCAGGCGATGTGGTTGCCAATCTGCGTATTGCGACCTCGGAAAGCTGGCGTGATCGCCAGTCCGGCGAGCGCAAGGACCGCACCGAATGGCATAGCGTTGTTATTTTCAACGAAAACCTTGCCAAGGTCGCAGAGCAATATCTGAAGAAGGGTGCCAAGGTTTATATCGAAGGCGCGCTCCAGACCCGCAAGTGGCAGGATCAGAACGGCAACGACCGTTATTCGACGGAAGTTGTGCTACAGAAGTTCCGTGGTGAGCTTCAGATGCTCGATAGCCGTGGTGAAGGCGGCGATCAGGGCCGTTCTTTTGATCGCGGCAGCGGTGGTGGACGTAACCAGATGTCGGATTATTCCGGCGGTGGTGGCGATTTCGGTTCGTCCGGACCGTCTTCTTCGGGTGGCGGCGGTGGCGGTGGGTTCTCCCGCGATCTCGACGACGAAATTCCATTTTGATGAATCTAACGGGCGCTTTAGGCGCCCGTTTCATTATGGTTAGACGTTTGTTAAATCGGAACCTTATAAATTAATATTATCTAACTGAATAATAAAGAAATTTCCGAGCTTATCAGCTCAATATGTATCGATCGAAAACTCCATGCGATCCGCAGAAAACCGCGTCAGAGAATATTGAAGAGGCTGACCGTTCGTATCGACATTGATGGCGCGTGCCATCAGCACGATAGCACCGGGCGAGAGCTTCAGATGTTTCAGGTCATCTGAATCAGCGTGCTGGGCAGATATGGTTGTCGATTTGCGGAAATAATCCTCGATACCAGCTTTCCTGAGCGCCCAGGTAATAGACCCGTTTTCAGCATAGTCAGCAGCAAAATCGGGAAAGCGCGCCGCATCCACCCAATGCGTTGCGCGCGATACAGGGCGTCCATCGGCACTATGCGCCGTCTCAAGCCGCGTGACTTCGCTTCCGGCGGCGATGCCCAGGGCTTCGGCTATTTCGGCGGTCGCGACTTCGGTGCCGCTGCTGAGCAATATGCCTTTGACTTCGCTCGCCTGCGTGCCCAGTGACTGTGAAATGCGGGTGCGTGGCCCGATCTGGTAGGTCAAACGCTTTGCATTGGCGACGAATGTGCCGCGACCCTGTTCGGCACGAAGTACGCCTTCCTGCGTCAACGCGGCAATGGCGCTGCGCACCGTATGGCGGTTGACGCCGAAGCGATCCGCAAGCTCCATTTCGGCAGGCATGCGCGCGCCGGACTGAAGTTTCCCGGCCATGATGTCGCCGCGTATCTCATCGGCAATCTGCCTCCAGATCGCCACGCCGCTATTTCTTTCAATTCGTCTGGTCTTTGTCATCAACTGTCATCGTCCTGTCATTGGCAGGGAGTAATAATTTTGTTATTGTATGGTTGTCTAGATAAATAGACAAATATGCAAGGCAAGTCAACGGAATTGAACAGGGCGGAAAAGCTCATGCAAACGACAGAGCCCAAGGCAGGCAATGGCACTGCCGCCGGTGGGATGCACGCCTCGGCCAGCAACGACAAGTCCGGCAACAGCAAGGCGCTTGACGCGGTGCAGGCTGCACGACAGGCCAGCATGGCAACGCTTGCGCAGGCAAGCGGCGAAGAGCTGAAAGCTTTCTGGCAGAATTGGTCGGACAAGCCTGATTTCGAAATTCTCCGTGGTCCGGAAACAGGACTGGTAATGCTGCGCGGCCGTATCGGCGGCGGCGGTGCGCCTTTCAATGTCGGCGAGGCGACGGTGACGCGCGCGACTGTGCGTCTGACCGATGGTTCCGTCGGGCATTCCTATGCTCTCGGTCGCGATCAGGAAAAGGCACGACTGGCCGCTTTGTTTGATGCGCTCTGGACCGACGAAGCGCGCCGTGAAGCGGTGGAGCGTCAGGTCCTCGACGTCTTGCGCAACCGGCTGGAACAGGCCGACACAAAACTGCGCAGCGAAGCTGCTGCCACCAAAGTTGATTTCTTCACCATGGTTCGGGGAGACAATTGATGCTGCATTCTTCACCCCATTCGTCTCCGGCCTTCGAAGGTGGTTTGGCAAATCCGGTCACCGACGCCCAATCGGCATTTCATGCCGTCATGCATGCGATGGCCAATCCGGGCCGCGTCTACGCTCTGACCCGGGCTGCCACGCCGCCCCAGCCATTGACGCCGGAACTGGGCGTCATAGCCGCCACCTTGCTCGACCATGATGCCACCGTCTGGTGCGACCGCGCCATTGCAGCCGATGCAGACGCTACAGCCTGGCTGACATTTCAAACCGGCGCGCCGCAGGTTGAATCTTCCGCTTCTGCGCAATTCGCATTGGTTACCGATGCTTCGCTGTTGCCGCCCTTGGCTGAATTCTCGCAAGGGCAGCCGGAGTTTCCGGATCGTTCGACAACGGTGGTTCTTGCGGTCAAGTCGTTTGAGAGCGGGCAGGGCCTTGTTCTGAAGGGGCCGGGCATTAACGGTGAGCGGGAAATTCACATCGACGGTCTTCCGCAGGACTTCGTTTCGCAATGGCGAGACAACGGCGCACAATATCCGCTTGGCGTCGATTTGGTTCTGGTCTGCGATGGCGCGGTCATCGCATTTCCGCGCACCACGCGCATAATCAAACTGGAGGGCTGAACATGTATGTTGCCGTAAAGGGTGGCGAAACAGCCATTCGTAACGCCCACCGACTTCTCGATGATCGCCGCCGGGGTGATCGTGCTGTGCCCGCACTGCGTCTGGATCAGATTGTCGAGCAGCTTGCACTCGCCGTTGACCGTGTGATGGCGGAAGGTTCGCTCTATGATCGCGAGCTGGCCGCGCTTGCCGTGCGTCAGTCGCGTGGCGATCTGATCGAGGCCATTTTCCTCGTGCGTGCTTATCGCACCACATTGCCGCGCTTTGGGTATTCCCGCCCAATGGAAACCGGGCAGATGCTGATCGAGCGCCGCATTTCCGCGACCTATAAAGATCTTCCGGGCGGCCAGATGCTCGGCCCGACCTTCGACTACACCCACCGTCTTCTCGATCCGGATCTGGCGGGAGACGTTGCTGTGCCAGAGCCGGAAGCACGCGAAACCGAGAAGGAAGAGACGCCCCGCGTCACCGATATTCTCGGCGCGAACGGCATGATCGAGGACGATGGCTCCCTGCCGGAAGGTCATGAGCCCGGCGATCTGACACGCGAGCCATGGACATTCCCGATGGAACGCGATCTGCGCTTGCAGGCGCTGGCGCGCGGTGATGAAGGTTTTCTTCTCGCGCTCGGTTATTCGACCCAGCGCGGCTACGGCAACACCCACCCCTTCGTCGGCGAAATTCGCATCGGCGAAGTGGAGGTCGAGTTCGACGTGCCGGAGTTGGGCTTTGCCGTCTCGCTTGGCCGGGTGCAATTGACCGAGTGCCAAATGGTGAACCAGTTCAAGGGCTCCTCAAAGCAGCCGCCGCAATTCACGCGTGGCTATGGTCTGGTGTTCGGCCAGAGCGAACGCAAGGCCATGTCTATGTCGCTCTGCGACCGCGCCTTGCGGGTTCGTGAATTCGATACCGACGTGACCGCGCCCGCACAGGATGAGGAATTCGTCATTTCGCACTCCGACAATGTGCAGTCGACCGGCTTCGTCGAGCATCTGAAACTGCCGCATTACGTCGATTTCCAGGCTGAGCTCGAACTCATCCGCAGCATGCGTGCTGAATATGAGAAGACGCAAAATCAAGCAGAATCTCCAGTGAAGGAGGCCGCAGAATGAGCGATCTGGCCAATTACAATTTCGCCTATCTGGACGAGCAGACCAAGCGCATGATCCGCCGCGCCATATTGAAGGCCATAGCGGTGCCCGGCTATCAGGTACCTTTTGCGAGCCGCGAAATGCCGATGCCCTATGGCTGGGGCACGGGTGGCGTGCAGGTGACGGCTGCCATTCTTGGGCCGGACGATGTGCTGAAAGTTATCGATCAGGGTGCGGACGACACGACCAATGCCGTTTCGATCCGCGCGTTCTTCCAGAAGACCGCCAATGTGGCCGTGACCACCAGCACCGGCGAGGCGACGATCATCCAGACGCGCCACCGCATTCCGGAATATCCGCTGACCGAAGGGCAGGTGATCGTCTATCAGGTGCCGATCCCGGAACCGCTGCGCTTTCTGGAACCCCGCGAGACGGAAACGCGCAAGATGCATGCGCTCGCCGAATATGGCCTCATGCATGTGAAGCTCTACGAGGACATTGCGCGCCACGGCCAGATCGCCAAGACCTATGATTATCCCGTGATGATCGAAGGTCGCTACGTGATGGCACCATCGCCGACGCCGAAATTCGACAATCCGAAAATGCATATGTCGCCTGCCTTGCAGCTGTTCGGCGCGGGTCGCGAAAAGCGCATCTATGCAGTGCCGCCATACACGCAGGTCGTGAGCCTCGATTTCGAGGATCATCCGTTTGAAGTGCAGAAGTTCAAGGAACCTTGTGCGCTGTGCGGCGCAAGGGGCGTCTATCTGGACGAAGTTGTGCTCGATGATCGCGGCGGTTCAATGTTCGTTTGCTCGGATACCGATTATTGCGAAGACCGTCAGGCAAAGGGCCATTTTGGTCATCTGGCTGCCAATAAGGAGGCCGCAGAATGAACGACGAACCTCTGCTGAGAGTAAACAACCTGTCGAAGTTCTACGGCAGCCGCCGTGGCTGCGAGGATATCTCCTTCAATCTTTGGCCCGGCGAAGTTCTGGCCATCGTCGGGGAATCCGGCTCGGGCAAGACGACGCTGCTCAACAGCCTTGCAACCCGGCTGGAACCGACGTCTGGCACCGTTGAATATCGGATGCGCGATGGCGCATTCCGCGATCTCTACAAGATCGGCGAGGCCGAGCGCCGTTTTCTGATGCGCACTGACTGGGGTTTTGTGCATCAAAACCCGGCTGACGGACTGCGCATGACGGTTTCGGCTGGCGCCAATGTCGGCGAGCGCCTGATGGCGGTGGGTGAGCGCCATTATGGCAATATCCGCTCCACTGCGACTGAGTGGCTTGGCCGTGTGGAAATTGCTGCCGACCGTATCGATGATCAGCCGCGCGCTTTTTCCGGCGGTATGCGCCAGCGTTTGCAGATTGCCCGCAATCTCGTCACCGCGCCGCGACTGGTGTTCATGGACGAGCCAACCGGCGGTCTCGACGTTTCGGTGCAGGCGCGCCTGCTCGATCTGTTGCGCGGGCTCGTCAACGATCTGGGGCTTTCGGTCATCATCGTCACGCATGATCTCGCCGTAGCGCGGCTTCTGTCGCACCGGATCATGGTCATGAAAGACGGTCACATCGTCGAGCAAGGTTTGACGGATCGCGTGCTGGATGACCCGCAAGCGCCTTATACGCAGTTGCTCGTATCATCGATCTTACAGGTATAGATCAATTAAAATAGATATTTATCGCGTGTTTTTTCCAAACTGACGGAACTTCATGCGTGAGGTGAGAAATGTCTCTGTTGCAAACATCCGCTTCGCAATCCACGCCGCCCCTGGTGGTATCCGGCGTTACCAAGACCTTCACCATGCATTTGCAGGGCGGCGTTGAACTGCCGGTCGTGCAGGGCGTGAATTTTGAACTCAATGCCGGTGAATGCGCCGTGCTGGGCGGTCCATCGGGTGCCGGCAAAAGCTCGATCCTGAAGATGGTCTACGGCAATTATGCGGTGAATGGGGGCTCCATTCTGATCCGCCATGTGGATCGCGCTGTCGATCTGGCCACGGCTGATCCCCGCGAAGTGCTTGGCGTTCGCCGTGACACGATTGGCTACGTTAGTCAGTTTTTGCGCACGTTACCCCGAGTGGCGGCTATCGATGTCGTGGCCGAACCTTTGATCGCTCGTGGTGCCGACCACGACATGGCGCTGGACCGCGCGCGGGAATTGCTGGCCAAGCTCAACCTGCCGGAACGCCTCTGGGCGCTGCCGCCTGCAACCTTTTCCGGCGGCGAGCAGCAGCGCGTCAACATCGCTCGCGGTTTCATCACCGATCATCCGGTGTTGCTGCTGGACGAACCGACAGCTTCGCTTGATGCGAAGAACCGCGCGGTCGTGGTGGATCTGATCAAGACCAAAAAGGAAGAAGGCGTTGCGATGCTCGGCATTTTCCACGACGAGGATGTGCGTGAGGAAGTGGCCGACCGCATCATCGACGTGACCGCCTTTTCGCCGAGGGCGGCGGCATGACCAAGCTCTCGGTTGAACCTCTGGTTCACGAAACGGCAGATGTCACCGGCAGCAAGCTTGGCCGTTACACGGAAGTCGGCGCGCGCAGCCGTCTGTCGGAAACTGTGCTGGATGACTACTCCTATCTCGGCATCGATTGCGAAATCTGGTGCGCGGAGATCGGTAAATTCTCCAACATTGCAAGCCATGTGCGCATCAATGCCACCAATCATCCGACCTGGCGTCCAACTTTGCATCACTTCACCTATCGCGCTGGCGATTACTGGCCGGATGCGGAGAATGAAACCGAGTTTTTCGACTGGCGTCGCGGCAATGCGGTTAAGATCGGCCATGACACATGGCTCGGTCACGGATCGACCATCCTGCCGGGCGTCACCGTGGGCAATGGCGCAGTGATCGGTGCCGGTGCGGTCGTCAGCAAAGATGTTGCGCCTTACACGATTGTGGGCGGTGTCCCGGCGCGTCTCATACGCGAGCGCTTTGACGCCGCGACCGGCAATCGTCTCGACCGGCTGGGCTGGTGGGACTGGAGCCATGAACGCCTGCGCGATGCACTTGATGATTTCCGCGCGCTCGATATCGAAACTTTTCTCTCAAAATATGAAACTGCCGCCAATACCGAGGCGGTCATGAAAGAGCTTTCTCATGGCGAATGAAATCGTTCTCAAAAATGCGCGCATCGTGCTCGCCGACGAGGTCGTTTCCGGCTCCATCCTGATACGCGACGGCAAGATCGCCGCCATCGATCAGGGCAATGTAAATGGCGGCGAGGATATGGATGGTGATTACGTCATTCCCGGCCTGATTGAACTCCATACCGACCAGCTGGAATCGCATTATGCGCCGCGTCCCAAGGTGCGTTGGAACGTGGATGCCGCCGTTCAGGCCCACGACGCGCAGGTTGCCGCATCGGGCATCACCACTGTCTTCGATGCGATGCGGGTCGGTTCCGATTATGATCGCGACTTCGTCGGCAAGGATATGCGTCTGCTGGCCGATGCAATTGAAAGCGGCGTGCGCGAAAACCGTCTGCGCGCGGACCATTTCCTGCATCTGCGCTGCGAGGTTTCCGCAGCCGACTGCCTTGAAGGCTTTGCGCTTTTTGAAAACGATGATCGGGTGAGGCTGGCTTCGCTGATGGATCATGCGCCGGGGCAGCGTCAGTTCGCGGAGATCGAAACCTATCGCACCTATTACATGCGCAAGCTGAAACTCAACGACGAAGAGTTTCGTTTGCATTGCGAACAGCGCATGGCAGACTCCGACGCCTATTCGGCCAAGCATCGCCGGGCGATTGCCGATATGTCGGGCGCACGCGGTATTGTTTTGGCAAGCCATGACGACGCCACCAGCGCTCACGTGGGGGAATCGCTTGATCACGGCGTCCGTATTGCGGAGTTCCCGACCACACTGGAAGCGGCTTCTGCCTCCAAGGGCGCGGGCCTGTCGATCCTGATGGGCGCGCCGAATATCGTGCGTGGCGGCTCGCATTCGGGCAATATCGCCGCCCGCGATCTGGTGGATAATGGCAGTCTCGATATTCTGTCGTCGGACTATATTCCGTTCAGCCTCATCCAGTCGGCTTTCGGCCTTGCTTCCGGCGAGCGCCCGATTGGGCTTCCTGAAGCCATCCGCCTTGTCAGCAAGAACCCCGCCGATGCAATGCGCATGGATGATCGTGGCGAAATTGCTGTCGGCAAGCGCGCCGATCTGGTACGAGCACGCACCAGAAGTGCGATACCGGTGGTGCGCACCGTCTGGCGGGAAGGCGAGCGGGTGCTCTGATGCGTATGGAAAATATCCGGCCGAAAGGCTGTTTCGTTGCTGTCGTCGGCCCCAGCGGGGCCGGCAAGGACACGATCATGGATGGCGCGCGCATGGCCCTCGCAGGCGATGCGCGCTTTCATTTTGTACGCCGCATCGTCACGCGCCCGCAAATGCCGGGAACCGAAGACCACGACAGTCTGGATGAAGCGGCTTTTGCGAAAGCCGCGGGCGAGGGCGCCTTTGCGCTTCATTGGCGCGCCCATGGTTTGAACTACGGTCTTCCGAAGTCGCTTGATACGCTGATCGATGGCGGAACTGTGGTGATTGCCAATGTCTCGCGCCGCGTTCTGGACGACATGCGCAGGCTTTATCCGTCGCGTTCGGTGGTGGTCATTTCGGCACGCGCGGAAATCCTCGCCGAGCGGCTGGCAAGCCGTGGCCGCGAAAGCAAAGACGAGATCGCCTTGCGGCTTTCGCGCGAAGTGAACTTCAATGACGGGGCTGGCGATGTTGTCATAATAGACAATTCCGGCGATGTTGGTGAATCCACAGAGGCATTTATTCGTCATCTGACAGAAATGTACGCTAAAACAAAGTCTTAACTAATAAACCTATAGTAGCGTTTAAATTTACACAAACGTCACGATGCTTTCATTGCAATGTCATGGAAGCAATTCAGAGTGAGCATGAATGGAGATGAATTCATGCTTCAACTGAAAAACGTAACGCGCCGCTATAATGACAAGGTGGCGGTTTCGGGGGTTGACCTCGAGATCGAGCCCGGCACGTTTGTGGGAATTATCGGACGTTCGGGCGCGGGTAAATCGACGCTGTTGCGTATGATCAACCGCCTCGTCGAACCGTCGGAAGGGACCATTCATTGGGAGGGGCGCGATGTTACCGGCCTGAAAGGCTCCGGGCTTCGCGACTGGCGCGCACAATGCGCGATGATTTTTCAGCATTTCAATCTGGTCGACCGTCTCGATGTTCTGACCAATGTGCTTATGGGGCGTCTTAATTATGTCTCGACGCCAAAGTCGCTTCTGCGCATCTGGAGCGATGAAGAACGCCTGATCGCATTGTCTGCCTTGCAGCAGTTCGATATCGCCCATCTGGCCGCGCACCGCGCCGATGAGCTTTCCGGCGGCCAGCAGCAGCGCGTGGCGATTGCGCGTGCACTCGTTCAGCAGCCGCGCATCATTCTTGCCGATGAACCGATTGCTTCGCTCGATCCGCGCAATACGCGCAGCGTCATGGATGCGTTGCGTCGTATCAATCGCGAATACGGCATCACCGTTCTCTGCAATCTGCATTCACTTGATATCGCGCGCAGCTATTGCGACCGCCTCGTCGGCATGTCCGCTGGCAAGGTCGTGTTCCGCGGCACGCCGTCGATGCTGACTGATATGGCATCGCGCGATCTTTACGGCATGGAAGCAGCCGACGTTGTCGATAGTGACGACACGGTTGACGCAATGCCTGTACCGGTTCCGCAGTCGGCTGAAGCCGCACTGCGCCAGATTTCCGCCTGAGCGAATAAAGCTGCGGAAAAAACTCGCTCCAAACTCAGGATTAACAGGAGAGACTTATGCTTAACCGTAGAACTTTTCTGGCGGCTGTTGCGCTCACCGCTACCATGACCTTCCATGCTCAGGCTGCTGACTGGAGCAAGGAATATCCGGAACTGGTTCTGGGCGTTATCCCGTCCGAAAACGCTTCGACCACCAGTGACCGTTATGCCGCTCTGACGGCCTATCTCGGCAAGGAACTCGGCACCAAGGTCACGCTGCGCGTTGCAAACGACTACGCCGCCGTTATCGAAGGCCAGCGCGCTGGCAATATCCAGATCGCTTTCTATGGCCCGGCTTCCTATGCACGCGCCGTCATGACCGGTGTTGAAACCACGCCGCTCGTCAACCAGCGTCACGACACCGGCGTCAACGGCTATTATTCGGTCGTTTATGTTCGCGCCAACAGCCCATACCAGAAAATGGACGACCTGAAGGGCAAGAGTATCGCGCTTGTCGATCCAAACTCCACCTCGGGCAACAATGCGCCGCGCTACTTCCTCAACCGCGAAGGCTATAGCGTCGATACCTTCTTCGGTAAGAACTTTTTTGCCGGCAGCCACGAAAACGCCGTTCTGGCTCTCGCTCAGGGCACCGCTGACGCTGCCGCCAATTCCTGGAATTCGGAAAACGACTCCAACCTGACCCGCATGATCAGCCGCGGCGTTCTCAAGGACGCAGACGGCAAGGCGCTGACGAAGGACGATTTCCGCATCATCTTCAAGTCGGACTTCCTGCCGGAAGGTCCGTTTGCCGTGCTCAGCACGTTGCCTGACCAGCTGAAGGCTGACATCAAGCAGGCTTTCCTCGACATGCCAAAGAAGGACAAGGCCGGTTTTGACGCTCTTTCCGATGGCAAGGACCAGGAATTCGTGGCGACCGAAACCAAGGATTATGAGCCGATCATCGAGATGCTGAAGTTCAACGACAAGGCACGCAAGTCCTGATCCGAAGAACAATCGAAATGCCCGAAGCCGCAAAAGCTTCGGGCATTTTTGTTAGGGAATCTCGCATGACGATATCCACTCTCGACGGCAGCGGCTCCAAGGGTCTGCTCGCCGAGTATCGCAGGGAAGTCGGGAAACGACGCCTTTATGGCATCGGTTTCCTCGTCGGCCTTGTTGTTATCGCCATAGCTGCCTCTGTTGTTGCCGACGTTCGGCCGGGCACACTGGTTGAAAATCTCTTTCGCTTTACAAGTTATCTCGGGCGCATTCTGCCAGACCTGACCATCGCCAATTTCTGGGGCGACATGGCCGCCTGGTACTGGAATATCGGTGGCTGGCTCAAGATGCTCTTCGAGACGTTGCTGATCGCCTATCTCGCCACGCTGATCGGGGCGGTTATCGCTTTTGCGGCTTCCTTCGCAGCGTCCTCCAATATGGCCCCGAACTCGACGGTGCGTTTCATCGTTCGTCGTGGACTAGAACTGCTGCGGACCGTGCCTGAAATCGTGTTCGCCTTGCTATTTGTTATCGCTTTCGGTCTGGGACCAATGGCCGGTGTGCTGGCTCTGATGCTTCACACGACCGGCGCGCTCGGCAAACTCTTTTCGGAAGTAGTCGAAAACATCGACATGCGGCCGGTGGAAGGTATCCGTGCTTCCGGCGGCTCCGGCCTTCAGGTCATCCGCTTTGCCGTACTGCCACAGGTCGCCGCCAATTTCGCCTCCTACGGGTTGCTGCGCTTTGAAATCAATGTGCGCGGCGCTTCCGTCATGGGCTTTGTCGGTGCAGGCGGTATCGGTCAGGAACTGCTCACTTCCATCCGGCAATTTTATTACAGCGATGTCAGCGCCATCCTGTTGCTGATTATCATCACGATAGTCGTGATCGATCTCATCACCCAGCGTGTGCGTCACGCGCTTCTGGGCCGCATCGGTTAAAGGGGAGCTTCTCATGACAGACATTGCGCAAAGCCTCTCCCGCGAAGCCCATGCCCACGAAAAGGAATTGCACGCGGAATATGCGGAACTGTTCGGCAATGCGCGCACATGGCGCAATCTGACGATTGCAGGCGTGCTCATCATCGCCTCGTTGTGGTTTGCCTTCTACTGGCTGGATTTTTCGCTGCTGCGTATCCTGAACGGCTTCGGTCGTCTCGGCGATTTCGCCTTGATGATGCTGCCACCGGCATCCAATGGCCGTTTCAGCCTATATCTGTGGTCAATGCTGGAAACGCTGGCCATTGCCTATCTGGGCACGCTTTTGGCCGCCATACTGGCCTTTCCGTTCGGGTTTCTGGCGGCGAAGAACATCATCCCGAACATCTTCCTGCATTTCGGCATACGTCGCTTTCTCGATACCATCCGTGGCGTCGATACACTGATCTGGGCGCTGATCTGGGTGTCAGTGGTGGGGCTTGGACCTTTCGCCGGTATTCTGGCTATCGCCTGTTCCGACTTTGGCGCTTTCGGCAAGCTGTTTTCGGAAGCCATTGAAGGCGCGGACAAGAAGCCGGTTGAAGGCGTGCTGTCGTCGGGAGGCAACCGCCTGCACGGCTATCGCTTCGGCATACTGCCGCAGGTTCTGCCGCTGATCGGTAGTCAGGTTCTGTACTTCTTCGAGTCCAACACGCGCTCGGCAACGATCATCGGTATTGTCGGGGCAGGCGGCATCGGCGCGCATCTGGCCGAACAGATCAAGGTTTTGAACCTTCAGGACGTTTCGTTCCTGATCATCATGATCCTGATTGCTGTTGCGGTTATCGACTGGTTCTCGTCCAAGCTGCGTCATGCCATGATCGGCAAGAAGGCACAGAAATCGGTATAGAGCGGTTATTAGAAACCGCTCTATACATTCATTCATACGCATTATCTGACGCAAAACCGCTTCGCACTTTTGCTGGAAATGCTCTTAACCGGTTATGAGCGTCTTGATACCATCGGCGACGAACTGAACGGCGAGTGCCGCCAGAATGACACCCAGCAAGCGGGTGAGAATGGATCGACCGGTTTCGCCAAGGAACCGGTCGACGCGTTCTGCGAGCAGAAGCACGACATAGGTAATGAGCAGGCAAACGAAGATCACCCCCAGAAGGGCGATACGCGGCCCGAAGCCATGGAATGAGTTCGACGTCAGCACGATGGCCGAGATCGCGCCGGGACCGGCGATAAGCGGTATTGCGAGCGGGAAGGCGGCAATATTGCGGATATGATCCTTGGTGATCGCGACTTCGGCACTCTTTTCTTTGCGCTCGGTTCGCTTCTCGAAAATCATTTCAAACGCGATCCAGAACAGCAGCAGACCACCGGCGACGCGGAAAGCCCCGATGGAAATACCGAACATGCCGAGGATCTGCACGCCTGCCACGGCAAAGAGCGCCATGACGATGAATCCGATGATGGAAGCGCGAAGCGCGACCTGACCGCGATGGTGACGATCCATGCCCGGCGTCAACGCTAGAAACAGCGGCGCCAGGCCCGGTGGATCGATCGTGACAAGAAGGGTGACGAAGGCGCTGAATACGGTATCGTAGAACCCCATGCTACTGTCGCCCTCTCATTGGTCTGTCACGATTGAATTCTAGACGATCAAGCCGCATTGGTCGATGCAAAGTGCCGGATCGAGCAACAAGCTTGCGCCATGTTTATGTGAATATCTTATAAGTCATTGATTTACAAAAACGATTTAGCCGCCGGAAATGGTCTCGAAATTGGCGTTTTGCGCTACTTTCCTTTATAAAGAGACTTTATCGATTCTGTTGAGAAAGATATCTGAATAGTGTCAGATCAAACCCCTCCACCCGGTTCCGACGATATGAATGGCGGCCCGAGCGGTATTGAGCCGATTTCCATTATCGAGGAAATGCAGCGCTCATATCTCGACTACGCCATGAGCGTTATCGTGAGCCGTGCTCTGCCAGACGTGCGCGACGGCCTGAAGCCAGTGCATCGTCGTATCCTTCACGCCATGAACGAGATGAATCTCGCCTATAACCGCCCCTACCGTAAATCGGCGGGTGTGGTCGGTGAGGTCATGGGTAAGTATCACCCGCATGGCGATGCCTCGATCTACGATGCCCTCGTGCGTATGGCGCAGGATTTCTCCATGCGCGATCCGCTTGTCGACGGGCAGGGCAATTTCGGCTCCATCGACGGTGATCCCCCGGCGGCAATGCGTTATACCGAATGCCGTCTGGAAAAACTCACCGAAGCCCTTCTGTCGGACATCGACAAGGACACGGTCAATTTCCAGGACAATTACGACGGTCGCGAACGGGAACCGGTGGTTATGCCAGCGCGTTTCCCGAACCTGCTCGTCAATGGTTCGGGCGGTATTGCGGTCGGTATGGCGACCAATATTCCGCCGCACAACCTTGCCGAAGTCATCGATGGCTGCATCGCGTTGATTGAAAATCCAGCCATCCCGCTGGAAGAAATCATGGAGATCATTCCGGGTCCCGATTTCCCGACCGGAGGCATCATTCTTGGACGTGCGGGCATCAATTCCGCCTATACGACCGGGCGCGGTTCGGTGATCATGCGTGGACGCGCGGCAATCGAGCCAATGCGCGGCGACCGCGAAGCCATTATCATAACCGAGATTCCGTATCAGGTGAATAAGGCCTCGATGATCGAGAAAATGGCCGAACTGGTGCGCGACAAGCGCATCGAAGGCATTTCCGATCTGCGCGACGAATCCGACCGTGAAGGCTATCGCGTCGTGGTCGAATTGAAACGTGACGCCGTTGCCGATGTCGTGCTGAATCAGCTCTATCGCTACACGCCGCTGCAGACCTCGTTCGGCTGCAACATGGTGGCGCTGAATGGCGGCAAGCCGGAACAGCTGACGCTGCTCGACATGCTGCGCGCCTTCGTGGCCTTCCGCGAGGAAGTCGTCACCCGCCGCACCAAGTTCCTGCTGAACAAGGCGCGCGACCGTGCGCATGTGTTGGTGGGTCTGGCGATTGCGGTTGCCAATATCGATGAAGTGATCGCACTGATCCGTCGCGCGCCCGATCCAACGACCGCGCGTGAACAGTTGATGGAGCGCCGCTGGCCCGCCGCTGACGTTGCACCGTTAATCCGCCTGATCGACGATCCACGTCACCGCATCAATGAAGACAACACCTATAACCTCTCCGAAGAACAGGCCCGCGCCATTCTCGAATTGCGTCTGCAGCGCCTGACGGCGCTCGGACGTGACGAAGTGGCGGACGAACTGAACAAGATCGGCGAGGAAATCCGCGATTATCTGGATATCCTGTCGTCGCGTTTGCGCGTCATGACCATCGTCAAGGACGAGATGATTGCCGTTCGTGACGAGTTCGGCACGCCACGCCGCACCGAAATCGGTTTCGGCGGCGCGGAAATGGACGATGAAGACCTGATCGCTCGCGAAGACATGGTCGTCACCGTCAGCCATGCGGGCTATATCAAGCGCGTTCCGCTGACGACCTATCGCGCACAGCGCCGCGGTGGCAAAGGCCGTTCCGGCATGGCGACGAAGGATGAAGATTTCGTCACCCGCCTGTTTGTCGCCAATACGCATACGCCGGTTCTGTTCTTCTCCTCGCGTGGCATTGTCTACAAGGAAAAGGTCTGGCGCCTGCCGGTCGGCACACCGCAATCGCGCGGCAAGGCTCTCATCAACATGCTGCCGTTGCAGCAGGGCGAGCGCATCACGACCATCATGCCGTTGCCGGAGGATGAAGATTCCTGGGCAAATCTGGACGTCATGTTCTCGACCACGCGCGGTACGGTTCGCCGTAACAAGCTGTCGGACTTCGTTCAGGTCAACCGCAACGGCAAGATCGCGATGAAGCTCGAGGATGACGGGGATGAAATCCTCTCCGTCGATACCTGTACGGAATTCGACGACGTGCTTCTAACCTGCGCCGGCGGCCAGTGTATCCGCTTCCCGGTTACCGATGTGCGCGTCTTCGCAGGCCGCAACTCGATCGGCGTGCGCGGCATTAATCTGGCGGATGGCGACAAGGTCATCTCCATGGCGATCCTGCACCATGTCGAAGCCGATGCCTCGCAGCGTTCCGCCTATCTCAAGCGTTCGATTGCCGAACGCCGGGCGCAAGGCGCGGACGATGCCGACGATATCGTCGTTGTTGGTGAGGAAGTCGGTACCGACGCCGAACTTTCCGAAGAGCGGTATCAGGAACTGAAGGCGCGCGAACAAACCGTGCTGACGGTCAGCGAATATGGCTACGGCAAACGTTCATCGTCTTACGAGTTCCGTGTTTCGGGCCGTGGCGGCAAGGGCATCCGTGCCACCGACACGTCGAAGACCGACGAAATCGGCAAGCTCGTTTCGCTATTCCCGGTCGAAGCAAGTGACCAGATCCTGCTCGTCTCCGATGGTGGCCAGCTGATCCGCGTGCCTGTCGATGGTATCCGTCTCGCGGGCCGTTCGACCAAGGGTGTTACGATCTTCAACACGGCTGATGGTGAAAAGGTTGTTTCCGTCGAGCGTATTTCCGAAACGGATAGCGACGAGGAAAACGGCAATGGTGACGTTGAGGGTGGCGAATCCGCGCCCGGAGGCGAAGCACCCGCAGCCAGCGAAGAATAAGCAAACTAGCCGGGCTTGATGCCCCGGTTGGAGTAAGCGCAATGAAAAAGGCCGATGGCAAAACCATCGGCCTTTTTCAGATGCCAAGACTGGAGGAATTGGCGATCTTCTAATCAGGTTGCGTCATTACGACAGATAGTTGATTTGTTTCGGGAATACCGCCGGTGATGTGTTCTTCTTCTGGATGCTCAATCTCAAGCCGAAAGGCGAGTGTTCAAGCCAGGAAGATACGAATTACCGTGAGCGCATGTTGCGCATGCTGTTGAGGTCGAAGGCCACCTGACGCACGCGTTGGCGTTTGGCTTCGTTCTCCTCGAGGAGCAATATGATTGCCGATGCGGCCATTGCGACCATCATGGATAATGCCAGAAGAAAGATCATCATCGTCATATCCTTTCGACATACATACGCTTCAGAAACGAAAAGGTTGCACCAAACTTGCGCCTATTCTGGTAAATCGGTTGTGAACTTGCCGTGAAATCATCGTTCACATCGCGTTCAATTGGTTTCTTGGTTTCTATTTTCTTATCGTTCTGGTTCTTGTTGAAAATCCTGTCAGAAAAGGCTAGCTGGAAGAAATGACAATCGCGATCTATGCGGGCTCCTTCGACCCGGTGACAAACGGCCATATGGATGTCCTGAAAGGTGCTTTGCGCCTTGCCGATGAGGTTATTGTCGCCATTGGCGTGCATCCCGGTAAGAAGCCGCTGTTCAGTTTTGAGGAACGCGTGGAACTGATCGGCCAGAGCGCGAAAGCTGTTCTTGGCGGTGATGGAGCGCGCGTTTCCGTTATCTCCTTTGATGGATTGGTGATCGACTCGGCGCGCAAGCATAAGGCGCAGCTGATGGTGCGCGGCCTGCGCGACGGCACCGATCTCGATTACGAAATGCAGATGGCGGGCATGAACGGCACTATGGCGCCGGAATTGCAGACCGTTTTCCTGCCGGCCGATCCTGCCGTGCGCACCATTACCGCCACATTGGTTCGCCAGATTGCGTCCATGGGCGGCGATATCAGGCCTTTCGTACCGGCTGTTGTGGCCGCTGCCCTTGAAGCAAAATTCAAATCCTGAGGTTTGGGAGTTTTTCGATCATGAAATTTATCCGTTCGGCGCTTGCCGCTGCCGCGATTTTTACACTGTCTCAAGGCGTGATGGCCTCCATCGCCAATGCGGCGGACACGCTCGTTCTGAAGCTCAAGGACGGTGATGTCGCAATCCAGCTGCGTCCCGACCTCGCGCCGAAGCATGTGGCCCAGATCGAGAAGCTGGCAAGCGAAGGCGCCTATGACGGCGTTGCCTTCCATCGTGTCATTCCGGGCTTCATGGCCCAGACCGGCGATGTCGAATTCGGCAATATGAACAAGGGCTTTGACGCGTCGCGCGTGGGCACCGGCGGCTCCAAACTGCCTGATATCAAGGCTGAATTCTCGAAAGAACCTTTCGTGCGCGGCACGGTGGGCATGGCCCGCAGCCAGAGCCCGAATTCCGCCAATTCGCAGTTCTTCATCATGTTCGACGACGGTGCTTTCCTGAATGGCCAATATACGGTTGTCGGCAAAGTTGTCAGCGGCATGGAAGCCGTGGACAAGATAAAGAAGGGCAGCGAATCCGATAATGGGTCCGTCGAAAACCCGGACAAGATCGTCAAGGCGACCATTCAGAAATAAATATCCAATACAACGCGTCTTATCGAACGCATTGAAACAGGAGAGGCCCAATGGCTTACAAAGACCCCGAAAACACGCTCGTTCTGGAAACCACCAAGGGCAATGTCGTGCTCGAACTCTATCCCGACCTGGCTCCGGGCCATGTCGAGCGCATCAAGGAACTGGCGCGTGAAGGCGCTTATGATGGCGTCGTGTTCCACCGTGTCATTGACGGCTTCATGGCGCAGACCGGCGATGTGAAGTTCGGCAAGTCGGGCGGCGAACATTTCAACGGCTCGCGCGCTGGCATGGGCGGTTCGGACAAGCCGGACCTGAAGGCTGAGTTCTCCAACACCCAGCACAAGCGCGGCACGGCTTCGATGGCACGTAGCCAGAACCCGAATTCTGCCAACTCGCAGTTCTTCATCTGCTTTACCGATGCTCCCTGGCTGGACCGCCAGTACACCGTATGGGGTCAGGTCATTGAAGGCATGGACAATGTCGACAAGATCAAGCGCGGCGAGCCGGTCACCGACCCGGACAAGATCGTGTCTGCCCGCATCGCAGCCGACGCCTGATCGACTATTTCCAATGAAAATTGCGGCTCCGGTTCATACCGGGGCCGCAGCTATGTACGAGGCCTATCATGCGTGTTGATCTTTTCGATTTCGATCTGCCGGAAGAGCGTATTGCCCTGCGCCCAGCGGAGCCGCGCGATCATGCGAGGCTTTTGCGTGTTGTTCCGGGCCAGCCTTTCGAGGATCGTCACGTCTATGATCTGCCCGATCTTCTGCAGCCGGGCGATGCGCTTGTTTTTAATGATACCAAGGTGATACCGGCACAACTTGAAGGTATGCGCGAACGCGACGGCAATATCAGCCAAGTCAGCGCAACCTTGCATATGCGGATGGGACCAGATCGCTGGGCGGCGTTTCTGCGCCCGGCCAAGCGCGTCAAGGAAGGCGACCGCATCCGCTTCGGTCATTCCGGTTCAAGCTGCTTTCTTGGCACCCTCGACGCAACCGTTGCCGAGAAAGGCGAGGCGGGCGAGGCGCTTCTCGTGTTCGATCTGTCCAGCGCGATGCTGGATGAAGCAATCGCTGCTGTCGGACATATCCCGCTTCCACCTTATATCGCTTCGAAGCGCGCGGAAGACGACCGCGACCGCAGCGATTATCAAACCGTTTATGCCCGTGAGGAAGGCGCTGTCGCAGCCCCCACCGCCGGGCTTCATTTCACGCCCGACCTTCTGGAAAAGATCAAGGCCAAGGGCATTGAAGAGCATTTCGTGACGCTGCATGTCGGGGCGGGGACTTTCCTGCCCGTCAAGGCCGACGACACCACCGACCACAAAATGCATTCCGAGATCGGCTATGTCTCGCAGAAGACTGCGGATGCGCTGAACGCCGTGCATGAGCGCGGTGGCCGCGTGGTTTGTGTCGGCACGACGTCGCTCCGGCTCATTGAAAGTGCTGCGGGCGAGGATGGTCTCATTCGTCCTTGGTCCGGCCCGACCGACATCTTCATCACGCCCGGCTATAAATTCCGCGCAGTCGACATGCTGATGACCAATTTCCACTTACCGCGTTCGACGCTGTTCATGCTGGTTTCCGCCTTCAGCGGCCTCGACACCATGCGCGCTGCCTATGAACGCGCCATTGAAACCGGCTATCGCTTTTATTCCTACGGCGACGGCAGCTTGCTTGAACGCGCTTGACATAATAGACAACGGCCATGACCAGCGAAAATTTTGAATTCACAGTCCTCGCCCGCGACGGCGCGGCCCGTCAGGGTGAAATTTCCATGCCGCGCGGCGTGGTGCGCACGCCTGCCTTCATGCCGGTCGGCACAGCCGGAACAGTCAAGGCCATGTATATGGACCAGGTGAAGGACCTTGGCGCGGATATCATCCTCGGCAATACCTATCATCTCATGCTGCGCCCCGGCGCAGAGCGTGTTGCCCGCCTTGGCGGATTGCACGAATTCGGCGGCTGGAAAGGCCCGATCCTGACCGATTCCGGTGGTTTTCAGGTCATGTCGCTGGCACAATTGCGCAAGCTTGATGAGAAGGGCGTGACCTTCCGCTCGCATATCGACGGCAAAGCCTATGAAATGACGCCGGAGCGTTCCATCGAAATTCAGGGCCTGCTGGATAGTGATATCCAGATGCAGCTCGATGAATGCGTGGCGTTGCCATCGCCGGAAAAGAACACCGAGCGCGCGATGGAACTGTCGCTTCGCTGGGCCGAGCGTTGCAAGGTGGCCTTTGGCGACCAGCCGGGCAAGGCCATGTTCGGCATTGTGCAGGGCGGCGACAATGCCCGTCTGCGCGAGCGTTCAGCCGAAGCGCTGAAAGCCATGGACCTCAAGGGCTATTCGGTGGGTGGCCTTGCTGTCGGCGAGCCGCAGAACGTCATGCTGGACATGCTGGAAGTCGTCTGTCCGATCCTGCCCGCTGAAAAGCCGCGCTATCTGATGGGCGTCGGCACGCCGGACGATATTTTAAAATCTGTCGCGCGCGGCATCGACATGTTCGACTGCGTCATGCCAACCCGCGCAGGGCGTCACGGTCTGGCCTTCACGCGTTTTGGCAAGGTCAATCTGCGCAATGCGCGCCATGCTGACGATCACCGTCCGCTCGATCCGGAATCCGATTGCCCGGCGTCGCGCGACTACAGTCGCGCCTATCTGCACCATCTGGTGAAGTCCGGTGAAGCACTCGGCGCCATGCTGCTGACCTGGAACAATCTGGCCTATTACCAGTATCTGATGAAGGGCATCCGCGCAGCGATTGCCGAAGGGCGATTCAACGATTTTGCCGCTGAAACCACCGCGGGGTGGGAGCGGGGAGACATTCCGGCTCTGTGATTCGCAGACTGTTAAATAAAAGGGCGCTCGGCGCCCTTTTTTCTTAAATACTGTCAGTTTTCTGTCAGCATGTTTTCCAAACGGCAGAGAACGGCACGCTGCTCTTCATCAGTGACAATCTCGCATTCCATCAATTTGGAACACTCAAGCCCGGCCACGGCCAGATAGACGATCAGCGCCGTATCGGGATCGGTCGTATCCTTGATCATGCGGTCGAGAAATGTCCGATGGTACTGGCGAACGGGCACCATGAAACCCGGATCTTCGGCAAGTGCCGCAAGAACGCCACAAGCGGGTGGTTCATCGTCGGCCTGAACGCGGTAAACATCCAGAAAAGCCCGCGCAACGCGGTTTTTATCGCCGGACTGGAGCGTTTCCTGAACCTCCATCGCGCGCTCATGTTCTTTCATATATTCTTCGACAACGCCCTCAAGCAGCTTTGCCTTGGTCGGAAAAGAATAAAGCAATCCGCCTTTCGACAGCCCGGCTCGGGCGGCAACGGCGTCAAGTGAAATATGAGCCGGCCCCACTTCCCGGGCTAGCTCAACTGCCGCGCGTAAAATACGATCACGCGAAGAGACCTTCTTTTTAGCTAACAACTTCGCCGGGTCTCCTGACAGTTCATGAGTTGACAATACCGTCCAGACGGTACAGTTATTCGCTCCGCTAATTCAAGTAAAATACGCGCGACCTTTGTGTGATGGCCAAGGGATGCGCTCAACGTCCCCCCTCGACGCTTTTTAACAGCGTTCAGGGCGCCACCCCGGAGTACAACCGCAATGATAAAGCGCCTAATTCTGGCAATCGTGTTCCTGGTGATCGTCGTCGGGGGGCTTGTCGGCTTCAATCTGTTCAGATCGAAGGCCATCAAGGACTTTTTCGCCACTATGCAGCAGCCAGCCCAGACGGTTTCGACCATCACGGTTGAGCCGGGTACATGGCAGCCGGGTGTTGAAGCCATCGGTACGGCTCATGCGCTGAACGGCGTTGACCTGACGGTTCAGCTCGACGGTATCGTGCAGAAGATTAACTTCACCTCCAATCAGGACGTGAAGCAGGGCGATGTGCTGCTGCAGCTGGAAGACAGCATCCAGAAGGCTGATCTTGTCGCCGCCGAGGCGCAGGCCGTTCTTGCCCAGCAGAATCTGAAGCGCGCCGATACGCTGCGGACACGCGGCGTCGGTGCCGTTTCTAACGTCGATACGACGGCATCGGTCGCCAATGCCGCTGAAGCAGCGGTCGAAAAGATGCGCGCAACGCTGGCGCAGAAGACGGTGAAGGCACCGTTTTCCGGCGTTATCGGTATCGCCAAGGTCGATATCGGTCAGTATCTGACGCCCGGCACGGTGATTGCCACCTTGCAGGACACCAACATGATGCGCATCGATTTCACTGTGCCGGAACAGTCGCTGGCCTCCATCAAGCTCGGCCAGACCGTCAAGGTCGGCTCCACGGCTGAAAACCTCGACTTCACCGGCACGATTGTCGGTATCGATCCGAAGATCGACCCGACCACACGCCTTGTTTCTGTGCGCGCCGAAGTCAAGAACCCGGATCACAAGCTGACGCCTGGTCAGTTCGTGCAGGTGCGCGTTGAACTGCCTGAAGAAAGCAATGTGTTCGCCATTGCGCAGACTTCGATCGTGTCGAGCCTTTATGGCGATTATGTCTATGCCGTTCGCCCGGAAAAGAAGGCCGAAGAGGGTAAGGCCAATGCGGAAGCAGCAAAGCCAGCCGAAGAGGCCAAGACACCTGCTGCCGATGCAAAGCCCGCAGAAGGCGAAAAGCTGGTCGCGCAGCAGGTCTTCGTCAAGCTTGGCCGTCGCTACAATGGCGTGGTGGAAATTACCAGCGGCCTCAAGGCAGGCGACATCGTCATCACCGCTGGCCAGAACAGGCTTTCGCCCGGCGTTCCGGTGAACATCGACAACGCGGTTAACCCGGCCAATCCGGCTGACAAGAAATAGGCGAACCGATGAGTTTTTCAGATATTTTCATTCGGCGACCCGTTCTTGCAACGGTGGTCGCCCTCATGATCATTCTCCTCGGCCTTCAGGGTATCGCGCAGCTTTCGGTGCGCGAATATCCGAAGGTTGACGAAACGGTCATCACCATCACCACCAACTATGCCGGTGCCAGCGCTGAACTCATTCAGGGTTTCATAACCGCGCCTATCGCTGAATCGGTCGCGACGACAGAAAACATTGACTATGTGACCTCGTCCAGCCGCCCATCGTCGAGCACGGTGACGGTGCAGATGAAGCTTGGCGCCAATCCGGATGCCGCGCTGACGGAAGTTATCGCCAAGGTCAATCAGGTTCGCGGCGATCTGCCGGATGAATCCGATGATCCGATCATCGTCAAGGGGACGGGCCAGAGCTTCGCAACCATGTATCTGGCTGCGCAGAACCCGAACATGACCAGCGAGCAGATCACCGAATATCTGGAACGCGTCATCCAGCCGCGCATGTCCACCATTCAGGGCGTCGCCAAGGCTGAAATCCTCGGTGGTCAGGTCTATTCGATGCGCGTCTGGCTTGATCCGATCCAGCTGGCGGCGCGTCAGATCACAGCACCGGAAGTGCTGGCCGCAATCAATGCGTCGAACTTCCTGTCGGCCCCCGGCACGACCAAAAACGAATATGTCGCGTCGGCGATCACGCTCAAATCCACGCTGCAAACACCGGAAGCCTTCGGCGCAATGCCGATCAAGACTTCGGGTGATGAAGTCGTGCGCCTGCGCGATGTGGCGAAGGTGGAACTGGCGGCCCAAAGCACGGACACCATCGTGTCGTTCAACGGCTCGGCTGGTACGTTCCTTGGCGTTTATCCGACACCAGCGGCAAACCCGATCGACATGGCGGCTGCCGTCAACAAGGAACTGCCATCAATCCAGAACTCGCTCCCGGAAGGCATGTCTCTGGTTCTGGTCTATGACGCGACCGAACAGATCAGTTCGTCGATCAAGGAAGTGTTCACGACCATCGGCGAAGCTGTGGCCATTGTTATTCTGGTCATCATCGTCTTCCTTGGTTCGTTCCGTTCGGTTCTGATTCCGATTGTGACCATTCCGATCTCGCTGATCGGTGTGTGCTTCTTCCTGTTCGCGCTTGGTTTCTCGATCAATCTTCTCTCGCTGCTGGCCATGGTTCTGGCTATCGGCCTCGTGGTCGATGATGCCATCGTCGTTCTGGAGAATATTCACCGCCACATCGAAGAGGGCCTGCGTCCTATGGATGCCGCCTTCAAAGGTATGAAGGAAATCACCGGCTCGATCATCGCCATGACGATCACGCTGGCGGCCGTGTTTGCTCCGCTCGGTTTCACCGGCGGTCTGACCGGCGCGCTGTTCCGCGAATTCGCCTTCACGCTGGCGGGTGCCGTTATCATCTCCGGTGTGGCGGCCTTGACCATCTCTCCGATGATGTGCTCGCGCATGCTCAAGCATGGCAGCGAAACGCGGTTTCAGAAGTTCATCGACCGCACCTTCTCGCGTGTCGAGAAATGGTATCATCGCCGGGTCTCCAACTCGCTGAACTATCGCGGCATTACGCTAATGATCGTTGTGGCGCTAATGGGCCTGACAGGCTTTCTGTTCATGAACACATCGAGCGAACTGGCTCCTGAAGAAGATTCGGGCGCACTGTTCTCAATGTTCCAGGCGCCGCAATATGCGACTTCGGCCTATACGAACCTTTACGCCGAACAGATCGATGCGCTGACGAAGGATTTGCCTGAGCAGAAGACCCGTTTCCAGATCGTCGGCATGGATGGCGGCACCACCTCTGGAATCGCACTCTGGGTGCTAAGCGACTGGAACGACCGTACTCGTTCGCAGAAGCAGATTCAGGAAGACCTCACCAACCGTCTGACCAAAGTTGCCGGCGTGCAGGCTTTCGTCTTCGCTCCACCATCGCTTCCGGGCACAGGTGGCGGTTTGCCGATCTCGATTGCCTTGCAGTCTACGGGCCCGGCGGACACGGTTTTCGAACTGGCCGAAGAGATCAAGAACGAAGCGCAAGCTTCGGGACAGTTCATCATCGTGCAGAACTCGCTGTCCTTCAACGCGCCGGAAACGACGATCACCATCAACCGTGACCGCGCGGCAACGCTTGGCGTGCAGGTCAGTGATATCGGTGCAACGCTCGGCCTACTGACTGGTGGTGCGTCGATTGCCAAGTTCGACCGCGATTCGAACAGCTATGACATCATCACGCAGGTGCCTGATGTCTATCGTTCGAATCCCGAAAAGCTTGGTGAATTCTATGTCCGCAGCGTTTCGGGTTCGATGATCCCGCTATCATCAGTCATCACGATCACGCAGAACGCATCGCCTGCCGCAATCGAGCAGTTCAACCAGCTCAATTCGGCGACGATTTCGGCGCTGCCTCTGCCGGGCGTCACCACCGGCCAGGGCCTGCAAACGCTTGTGGATCTGACCAAGGCGAAGATGCCGGAAGGCTTCTTCCTGGATTATTCCGGTCAGTCGCGTCTGGAAGTGGAGCAGGGCAACACCATCCTGATCGCCTTCGGCCTCGCCGTTATCGTGATCTATCTGGTTCTGGCTGCGCAGTTCGAAAGCTTCCGCGATCCGTTCATCATCATGATGTCGGTGCCGCTTTCGATCTTCGGCGCTATCGTGCCGCTCAATATCGGTCTCGGCACGCTGAACATCTACACGCAGGTTGGTCTCATCACCCTTGTCGGGCTGATAACCAAACACGGCATTCTGATGGTGGAATTCGCCAATCAGCAGCGCCGCCTGCACGGGCTTTCGCGTCGCGATGCAATCGTCGCCGCCGCTGAAACCCGTCTGCGTCCGATCCTGATGACCACCGCAGCCATGGCGCTTGGCGTCGTTCCGCTGATCATTGCAACCGGCGCCGGTGCCGCCGCCCGTTATTCGATGGGTCTGGTGATTTTCACCGGTATCGTGATTGGTACGATGTTTACGCTGTTCGTGGTGCCAATGTTCTACACCTTCATCGCGAAGAAGGATGTGGAAGGCGAGTATGTGGCTTCGCCGGAAGAGGGGCATGATTCAGCCCCGGCACAACCACATTAGGATTGTTCGATCACTCTTAGTTGCTTTGAATTAAGTATAGGGCGCCCTATTTCTAGGGTGCCCTATTTCTTTGCGGCAGTTGTAACTGCAGTATTCAAGCCCATATGAGCCAGCATGATACCTTTATCCGTACTCGATCTTTCGCCCGTTCCCGATAACAGCGATGCCGGACAGTCTCTGCGCAACACGCTTGAGCTTGCACAGCGCGCGGAGAAACTTGGCTTTCATCGCTATTGGCTGGCCGAACATCACAATATGCCCGGCATTGCCAGTGCCGCCACATCGGTCGTGATCGGCTATGTCGCGAATGGCACTTCGACGATTCGCGTCGGCGCGGGTGGCATCATGCTGCCGAACCATTCGCCGCTGGTGATTGCCGAGCAGTTCGGCACGCTGGCGTCGCTTTTTCCTGGCCGTATCGATCTCGGCCTTGGCCGCGCGCCCGGAACCGACCAGATCACGGCGCACGCCTTGCGGCGCAATCTCGACGGCGATGCCAGCGCATTCCCGCAGGACGTGGTTGAACTGCTCAATTATTTCAAACCGGCGGAACCCGCCCAGCGCGTCCGCGCCGTTCCAGGCGAGGGGCTTGAGGTTCCGGTCTGGATTCTAGGTTCAAGCCTGTTCGGCGCGCAGCTTGCGGCCATGCTGGGCCTGCCATACGCTTTTGCATCGCATTTTGCACCAGCGGAGATGGAACGCGCCATCGCGCTTTATCGCGAGCGTTTCGAGCCATCGGAATATATGCAGAAGCCTTACGTCATGCTCGGCCTCAACGTGATCGCAGCAGATACCGACGAAGAGGCGCATTATCTCTTCACCTCGCAATTGCAGGCATTCGTAAACCTGCGCAGCGGTCGTCCCGGAAAATTACCCGCACCTGTAGCCGGCTACATGGAGCAGCTTGATCCGGCAGCCCAGGCGCTTGTCCGCCAGATGCTGTCGTGCCGCGTGGTCGGCGGGCCTGAAACGGTGGCAAAGGGCATTCAGGCCTTTGCCGAAAGCACCGGCGCTGATGAGTTGATGATCACCGGCATGATCCACGATCACAAGAAGCGCCTGCGCTCCTACGAGATTGTCAGCAACTCGATAGCGTGAGGATCGAATTCGCGATTGACTTCACCCAGAAGCCAATCGCGAAACGCATTGACTGCAGGCGTGTTTGCGCGCGCCTTCGGTGTGACGAAATAATAGCTGCTGGGGCTTTTGACCGTGTGCGGGTAGGCCACCACAAGCTGCCCGCTGTCGATTTCCGAGCGGATCAGAAAAAGCGGCATGAGGGCAACGCCCAGCCCCGCGATGCAAGCCTGCGAAACATTGGAAAACTGTTCAAACCGCATGCCACCCGGCGCTGGCACGGTGATATCAAGGCTGCGGAACCAGTGATCCCACGCTCCCGGTCGCGAAGCCATGTTGAACAAGGGCAGCCGAAGAAGATCGGTGGGCGCTGACACCGGGTTCTCCTTCAAAAAAGCCGGGCTGCAAACCGGCGCAACCGTTTCATCCATCAAAAACACGCAATCGCCATTCGGCCAATCCGGCTGGCCGATGTGAATGGCCGCGTCCAGACCTTCACGGTCAAAGTCGAACTGGCCGATACGGGTCGCGAAATTCAGAATAATATCCGGAAATTGTGCCACAAAGCGCGGAATACGCGGAATGAGCCAGCGCGTGCCGAATGTGGGCAGAAAAGCGAGGTTCAATGTTTTGCCACGCATCTGCGACATGACCTGAAGCGAAGCGGCCCGAATAACCGAAAGGGCAGGCGCAACGGCATTAAAATAAGCGCGTCCCGCATCCGACAGCACGACGTGGCGGCTGGTGCGGTCGAAAAGTGCTGTGCCAAGCTGTTCTTCGAGCGTCGCGATCTGACGGCTGACCGCGCCTTGTGTCAGCGCGAGTTCTTCTGCAGCCGCAGAAAAGCTTGCAAGCCGCGCAACAGCGTCAAACGCCGCAAGCGCACTGGTGGAGGGAAGGAGCCGTCGCGAGAGTGTCGTCATGATCTATTACTAAATGGAATAGATCGATGAGTAAACATCGTTTGCAGCCTGACGCCCTGCGGTTCATAGTCCGGTCAATTCTGAAATGAGGAGAATTTCTAATGTCGCGTACGGCCTTTAACTGGGAAGATCCCTTTCTGCTCGACGAACAGCTGACCGAAGACGAGCGCATGATCCGCGACTCCGCGAAGGCATTCGCGAGCGACGTTCTGCTGCCGCGTGTGGAAAAGGCCTATCTCGACGAAACCACCGACCCGGAACTGTTCCGCCTCATGGGCCAGTCTGGCCTTCTCGGCGTGACGCTGCCGGAAGAATATGGCGCGGCCAATGCCGGTTATGTTGCCTATGGCCTCGTAGCGCGCGAAGTCGAGCGCGTTGATTCCGGTTATCGTTCGATGATGAGCGTACAGTCCTCGCTCGTCATGTATCCGATCTACGCCTATGGCTCTGACGAACAGCGCAAGAAATATCTGCCGGGTCTCGTCTCCGGCGAGTTGATCGGCTGCTTCGGTCTGACCGAACCGGATGCCGGTTCCGACCCTGCAGGCATGAAGACCCGCGCCGAAAAGATCGACGGCGGCTATCGCCTGACCGGCTCAAAGATGTGGATTTCGAATTCGCCAATCGCTGACGTGTTCGTGGTGTGGGCCAAGTCCGCAGCCCATGACAATGCCATTCGCGGCTTCGTGCTTGAAAAGGGCATGAAGGGGCTTTCCGCCCCGAAGATCGGTGGCAAGCTGTCGCTCCGCGCTTCGATCACCGGCGAAATCGTCATGGACGGCGTGGAAGTCTCGGAAGACGCGCTGCTGCCAAACGTATCGGGCCTCAAGGGTCCGTTCGGCTGCCTCAACCGTGCGCGCTACGGCATTTCGTGGGGCGTTCTGGGCGCCGCCGAAGATTGCTGGTTCCGCGCGCGTCAATACGGCCTCGACCGCAAGCAGTTCGACAAGCCGCTGGCTGGCACGCAGCTTTACCAGAAGAAGCTCGCCGACATGCAGACCGAAATCACGCTCGGCCTTCAGGCATCGCTGCGCGTCGGTCGTCTGTTCGACGAAGGCAAGATGGCCCCGGAAATGATCTCCATCGTCAAGCGCAACAATTGCGGCAAGGCGCTCGATATCGCCCGTCAGGCCCGCGACATGCATGGCGGCAACGGTATCCAGATCGAATACCACGTCATGCGCCACGCGCAGAACCTCGAAACCGTGAATACCTATGAAGGCACGCATGACGTTCACGCGTTGATCCTTGGACGCGCGCAGACCGGCATTCAGGCTTTCTTCTGATCGTAACCGCCCGCACTATCCTCCCAAGGCCCGCTCGCTTCTCGCGGGCGGGCTTTTCTACTTTCTCGAGGTATCCGAAATGCAGAACACACCGCTTGACGGTTTGAAGGTGGTTGAACTGGCCCGTATTCTGGCAGGCCCGTGGGTCGGTCAGACGCTTTCCGATCTGGGAGCGGACGTTATCAAGGTCGAAAGCCCGGAAGGCGACGATACGCGCAAATGGGGGCCTCCCTTCATTGAAGTCGAAGGCGAGAAGTCGGCTGCCTATTTCCATGCCTGCAATCGCGGCAAACGCTCGATTACAGCGGATTTCCGCTCGGAAGAAGGGCAGGAGCTGGTGCGCCGCCTCGCGGCCGATGCAGATATTGTCATTGAGAATTTCAAACTCGGCGGCCTCGATAAATATGGACTTGATTATGAGAGCCTCAAGGCCGTCAATCCGCGCCTTATCTACTGCTCCATCACCGGTTTCGGCCATGATGGCCCTTATGCCGAAAGGGCAGGTTATGACTTCATGATCCAGGGCATGGGCGGGATCATGGATCTGACTGGCGAGCCGGACCGTGAACCGCAGAAGATCGGCGTGGCTTTTGCAGACATTTTCACCGGCCTTTATAGCGTGATTGCCATCCAGTCGGCGCTGATCATGCGCCAGCGCACGGGCAAGGGGCAGCACATCGATATGGCGCTGTTCGACTGCATGTCAGCAGTTCTCGCCAATCAGGCCATGAACTATCTGGCTTCCGGCGTATCCCCGAAGCGCATGGGCAACGCACATCCCAATATCGCGCCATATCAGACGCTGCCGGTTTCCGACGGCTATTTCATCATCGCTTGCGGCAATGACGGCCAGTTTGGCCGGCTGGTCGGCCTGTTGGAGCTTGCTGAGCTTGCGAGCGACGAACGTTTTGCCACCAATGCTGCCCGTGTCGCGAACCGGACGGCACTGACAGAACGGCTGGAAGAGCGCACGCGGCGATGGAAGCGCGACGACCTTCTGGCGCGTCTGGAAAAGATCGGCGTTCCGGCCGGGCCAATCAACTCGGTTGCCGATGTCTTTGCCGATCCGCAATTCATCGCACGTGGGATGAAGATCGATCCGCAGGGCGTACCGGGGTTGCGTACGCCGATCCGCTTCTCGGATGCCGAACTGAAAACCGACCATCGCTCACCCAATCTGGGCGAACATAGCGAAATGATCCGATCTGAACTGGATCGCAAATGAAGTGATCAACCCCGCTCCGGCGGGGTTTTCTTTGCGCTGGAGAAGCACTTTCTTAAGCCGGAAAACAAAAACGCCCGAAAGGGCGTTTGCTTAAAATCTAACGATTTCAATTCTCTATAAAGAGAATGGTGCGGTCGAGAAGACTCGAACTTCCACGGGTTGCCCCACAGCGACCTCAACGCTGCGCGTCTACCAATTCCGCCACGACCGCCCGTGGTAGAAGCCGAATTGCTCCGGCGAGTGGGCATTTAGCAAATCACCTTGGGGTGCACAAGCCCCATCTGCATCATCAGCCAATCTTTTTCGAAAAGAATGTGAAAAACCGCGTCGCGTTCACCATCACCAATACTGGGAACCCTTATTTTGCGGGCTTTTTCAAAGGCTTCCCTCGGATGATATTTTTTCAGAAAATCTTCACAGAGCCCGTCTTGGGAGCGCAAAAACAGCTGACACGATCAGCAAGTCCGAAGAATCGCGAATCCTCGCTCCAGAAGATTCGTGAAAAACTGAAAAATCAGCCCGCTATGCCCTGAAGACGCCGGATATCCTCCAGACGTTTGATCGTTTCGACATATCCGGCATCGATTGCCTCGGAAGCGCGGTGAAAATCTGCAAGGCCAATCTGGCCAACCACAGGCATCAGCGAAAGGTCTGGTGGATCGCCCGCCATACGTGCACGGGAAATGCGGTCCTGGATGATGTTGAAGGCGTCCATCATCACGCCGGTGATTCCCAGACGCGCTTCCTTTTCGCCATGGACAGCGCCGGGCAGACTTTCCTGACGCATCTGCGCGTGTTTGATGACCGCTGCGCGGCCATACTGATCGTAATGAAGGTTGACCGCCAGAACGAGCCGCTGCTCATAGGCGCGGCAAACGGAAACCGGCACAGGATTGACAAGCGCACCGTCGACAAGCACGCGCTCGTCCCAGCGCACGGGTTCAAACACGCCGGGCAGGGCATAGGAAGCCCGCATGGCATCCACAAGCGGCCCCGACGACAGCCATATCTCATGGCCGGTACGCAACTCCGTGCAGACCGCCACAAAGGGCCGTGTAAGCTCTTCTATCCGCAGGCCATCGAGATGTTCACGAAGGCGTCCATCGAGCTTCATGCCGCCGAAAAGACCGCTGCCGCGAAAGGTAATGTCGAGGAGATTGAACATGCGGCGTCGGGTCAGGCTGCGGGCGAATTCTTCCAGCTCGTCCAGCTTGCCCGCCAGATAACAGCCCCCGACAAGCGCGCCGATGGATGTGCCGGCAATCATTTCGATTTTGATATTGGCCTCGTCCAGCGCGCGCAGCACACCGATATGCGACCAGCCGCGTGCAGCACCGCCGCCAAGCGCCAGCGCAATCTTGCGCGGCTCACGCTTGATTTCAGGCTTCTCAATGACTTCCTGAGCAGGTGCTTCGACGTCTACACTGACAGTCCTGCGCCTTACCCCCCAGTTAAGCATCACCACGGACACCTCATCGTTTCGTTCAGACTAGCGAAACTTGGTATCCAAAGAATAAATGCTGCAAATTGATGACGCGAGACCTATTCGCGTCATCACATCGAATTGAAAACGATCAATGATCGTGATCGCAAGCGCCGTTTGCTTCCATTTCCAGCGTCGTTTCACCGTTCTCGGTAACCACCTGCCGGTAGAAGCAGGACCGGCGTCCGGTGTGGCAAGTGGGACCGTCGCCAGCGACGCGAACCTTCAGCCACAAGGCGTCCTGATCGCAATCGGTGCGCAATTCGATGACGCTTTGCAGATTGCCGGACGTTTCACCCTTCTTCCAAAGTGTGTTGCGCGAGCGTGACCAGTAATGCGCGATGCCCGTTTCCAGCGTCAGGCTCAGCGCCTCCGCATTCATATGAGCCACCATCAAAAGCACGCCGTCCCGTTCATCGGTGACGACAGCCGTGATGAGGCCGGAAGCGTCGAAGCGCGGCATGAATACCGCACCTTCTTCTATCGTCTTTTTATCGGAAGGCTGGGCAGGGAAGGTCGTCATTGTCTCGCCTGAAACGGATAAGAGGCACGGGCTTTATACCACGTGCCTCGAAATATTTGAAAAACGTCGGTCATGCATGCCCGAAAAGCCGAAACCTTTCGGGACAGTGCATTATTTGCTGCGCGAGAGGGTCATGAAGCGCACCTGTTCATCCACCTTGGTCTTCATCTCACCGGTGAAGGTGGTGGTGATGGTGGTCGAACCCTGCTTGCGGATACCGCGCATGGCCATGCACATATGCTCGGCCTCGATCATCACGGCAACGCCGCGTGGCTTCAGAATGGTCTGAATGCTGTCGGCGATCTGGGCGGTGATGCTTTCCTGCGTCTGCAGGCGATGCGCGAAAATATCGACCACGCGGGCGATCTTCGACAGGCCGACAACCTTGTGGTCGGGCAGATAGGCGACATGCGCCTTGCCGATGATCGGAACCATATGGTGTTCGCAATGCGAGAAGAAGGAAATGTCCTTCACCAGCACCATATCGTTATAACCGGCGACTTCTTCGAACACGGTGCCAAGCACTTCTTCGGGGCTTTCCGCATAACCGGAAAAAAGCTCCTTATAGGCTTTGGCAACACGCTTTGGCGTTTCCAGAAGGCCTTCGCGGTCCGGATTATCGCCAGCCCACAGCAAAAGCGTGCGGACTGCCGCTTCCGCGTCGGCCTGCGTTGGCGTGCCGTGCAACGGGGTTACATTTGCCTGCTTCTTCGAAGGCAGGCCGGATTCGTCATCTTCTTTGAGGATGCGCGCGTCCATCAGTATTCTCCAGTAGTCTCCTTCGGGGAGGAGACGAGTTAAACGGACAATACAACGATACGCTTTGCGAGCGGGCGATGTATTGATCCGGCGGTTTAGGCCCACCGGACAGGTTTTCATGCCGCCACCACGGCGTTGTGCTAAAACATGATACCTGAAAGCACAAAGGCTTTTTTATACGTTATCATGCTCTAAAACACACTATCAGAACGTTCAACAATAGTTTTAAGTCCAACGTCCTGACACCATCCAAAGTGCAGGCATTACTTGCCTAATATATAGGGAGTAAATTGCAACTTCAAACTGCCGTCGAAAAACATTTTTTTGTTTTTTCTCAGGCTGGTGTCACCATTGTGAAATTCGTATCATTTCGGCGCAATGAAAAGCGGCAGGGGCAGGATTCGAAATCAGCTGAATCTGGCGCTATCTACGGATTTGAAGTTCCTGACTGCTGGCACCATGTAAGAACATGAGGCTGCATAGCCAGCATACCGGGCGGAAGGCTCACGCATATGATCGACGACATTTACAACAAGCGCATTCTGGAATTTGCGGGCAATATGGAGCGTATCGGTCGTTTGGCCGAGCCGGATGCCGTCGCAACGATGCATTCCAAACTGTGCGGTTCGACGGTCACCGTCTATCTCAAGATGGCCAATGGTGTCGTCACCGATTTTGCGCATGAGGTGAAGGCGTGTGCACTGGGGCAGGCGTCCTCGTCGGTCATGGCGCGCAATATCATTGGCGCGACCGCCGACGAACTGAAAGCCGTCCGCGGTGCAATGTATGCCATGCTCAAGGAAAACGCCCCGGCTCCGGAAGGGCGATTCGAAGACCTCAAATATTTCGAGCCGGTGCGCGAATACAGGGCCCGCCATGCATCGACGCTTCTGACCTTCGATGCTATTGTCGATTGCATTCGCCAGATCGAAGACAAAGCCAAGGCCGCCTGACGCCATGTGTTCCTGTGGTAAAGACCACACGACTGATACGCCGCCTCAAGCAAAGCGATACAGCCGCAACTTCACCGATGGCTGGCGCAAAACGCCGGGGAGGGTGTTTGGCACGGCATTCGTTCGACTCTATCAGCTGACGCTGTCGTCGCTGATCGGCAACTCCTGCCGCCATATGCCGACCTGTTCCGAATATGCCTATGAGGCAATCGCCCGCCACGGCCTGTGGAGCGGCGGCTGGATGGGGCTTTTTCGCGTCATGCGCTGTGGCCCGTTCGGCACCCATGGTTTCGATCCGGTGCCGCGCGAACTGGCGGGCGACCTCAAATGGTATTTGCCCTGGCGCTACTGGCGCTGTTCGGCTCCTCACGACTAAATACCCATGTTTTTACGCGATGCTTAGAATTCATTAACGATATCAATGTTTCTTAGGGAATAAGAATTGAGGCATCGTTATGGTCTTTTTCAGGCCGCAATTTGCCTGCACATCCAGCTAGCAATTCCATATCCGCGAGCCATCATGCTAACATCGCCGTCCCGTTTCGCACGTTTCGTTGCTTCCGTAGCGTTTGGAGCCACCGTTCTGTGTGCCTCTACAGCATTGGCAAAGCCGTCGTGGGTCGTGTTCGACGCTGATAGCAATCGGATACTTGGTCAGGACGACGCGAATCTCCAGCGCGCACCGGCCTCGCTCGCCAAGATGATGACGCTCTACATCACATTCGAAGCGCTGAAGACGGGTCGTCTCCATTGGGATGACGAGATGCCCGTCTCCAAAAATGCCGCTGCGAAAGTCCGCATGAAGCTATGGCTCAAGCCGGAGCAAACCATTTCAGTGCGCGACACCGTCAATGCAATGATCATCATCTCGGCCAATGATGCTGCCACTGTGATGGGCGAATATATCGGCGGGTCCGAAGCGGCCTTCGGGCGTCTGATGACACAGCGCGCACGCCAGATCGGCATGAAGAGCACTTTCTTCGTCAATCCGTCAGGACTGACCGCCAATATGACGCAGCTCACCACAGCACGCGACATGGCGGTGCTTGGCATGGCGCTGCGCCGTGATTTCCCGGACCAATATGCGCTGTTTTCCCAGCGCTCCTTCACCTATCGCGGCCGGGTTTATAACGGCCACAACAACCTGATGTACCGTTATGGCGGCGTCGATGGAATCAAGACCGGCTATACGAATGTATCCGGCTACAATCTTGTTTCGTCCGCGATCATTGATGGCAAGCATCTTGTCGGCGTTGTTCTGGGCGCCGGGTCGGCAGGCGAGCGGGACGGCCAGATGGCCAAGCTTCTGACCCGCTATGGCAATGCCAGCGGCGAGGGCACGGCTGTGGCTATGGCAAAGCCGGTCGCTTTAGCGCCAGCGCAAAAAGCAGCTCCGAAAAGAGATTCGGTTGCGGACTTGATCGACGATTCCCAGATTGAACAGGGCGACGGCGGCTATCTCGTCGCATCGGCAGGCGCGGCGTGGCGCATTCAGCTTGCAGCAACACCCACGCGTGCCGGAGCCAACGAACTTCAGGAAAAGTTCCGTCCCGCGGTGGATCAGGTCGCTCATGGGCTGAAGGGCGAGATTTCGCCGGACGGCAAGCGCCGCAAGGTCTATCGCGTCTGGTTTGGCGGCTTCAAGGATTCCGCTTCCGCCGAAAAGGCCTGCGCCAAGTTGAAAAAGCAGAATATCGACTGCTTGCCTATCAAGGGCTGAAATCCCATTTACAAATTGGCTTATAAATCCCGACAAATAGCCTTGTCGGGATGCCGTGCTTTACTGGCCGGACAAAAAATATTAGAAGCCTCACGATACAAGCACGCATGATCATGAACCACCCGCAATCGTTGGCGGGACTGGATAAGGACGAATAGAATGTCGAATACCGTTTCCATGCAATTCCCCGATGGTTCCGTACGGGACTATGATGCGTCGACCACCGGCACTGCACTCGCGGAATCAATCTCCAAATCTCTCGCAAAAAAGGCGGTGGCCTATGCCGTCGACGGCACCGTGCGCGATCTTTCTGATCCGCTTGGCGCTTCCGGCAAGATCGAGATTCTGACCCGCGAAGATCCGCGCGCGCTCGAACTGATCCGCCACGACACGGCGCACGTCCTGGCTGAAGCCGTTCAGGAGCTTTTTCCGGGCACCCAGGTTACCATCGGCCCCGTCATCGAAAACGGCTTCTATTACGACTTTGCGCGTAATGAACCGTTTACCCCGGACGACCTTCCGGTGATCGAAAAGAAGATGCGCGAGATCATTCAGCGCAACAAGCCGTTCACCAAGGAAATCTGGTCGCGTGACAAGGCCAGGCAGGTTTTTGCCGACAAGGGCGAAGCCTATAAGGTCGAACTCGTCGATGCGATTCCGGAAGGTCAGGACCTCAAGATCTATTACCAGGGTGACTGGTTCGATCTTTGCCGTGGTCCGCATATGGCTTCCACCGGCCAGATCGGCAATTCCTTCAAGCTGATGAAGGTTGCCGGTGCTTACTGGCGCGGTGATTCCAACAATCCGATGCTGACCCGCATCTATGGCACCGCCTTCGCCAACGACAACGACCTTCAGGCCTATCTGCATATGCTTGAAGAGGCTGAGAAGCGCGATCACCGTCGTCTTGGCCGCGAAATGGACCTGTTCCATTTTCAGGAAGAAGGTCCGGGCGTCGTGTTCTGGCATGCCAAGGGCTGGAAAATGTTCCAGAATCTGGTGAGCTATATGCGCCGTCGCCTCGACAGCCACGGCTATCAGGAAGTCAACGCGCCGCAGGTCCTCGACAAGTCGCTCTGGGAAACCTCCGGTCACTGGGGCTGGTATCGCGACAACATGTTCAAGGTGACGGTTGCCGGTGACGATACCGACGACGACCGCGTCTTTGCATTGAAGCCGATGAACTGCCCAGGTCACGTGCAGATTTTCAAGCACGGCCTGAAATCCTATCGCGATCTGCCGATCAAGCTTGCCGAGTTCGGCAACGTCCATCGTTACGAGCCGTCCGGCGCTCTGCACGGCCTGATGCGCGTACGCGGCTTCACGCAGGACGACGCGCACATCTTCTGCACCGAAGAGCAGATGGCAGCGGAATGCCTGCGCATCAACGATCTCATTTTGTCGGTTTATAAGGATTTCGGCTTCGAAGGGATCACCATCAAGCTCTCGACCCGCCCTGAAAAGCGCGTCGGTTCCGACGAGCTGTGGGATCGCGCTGAGAGCGTGATGATGAAGGTTCTGGAAGAAATCGAACAGCAGTCAGACGACATCAAGACCGGCATTCTGCCGGGCGAGGGTGCGTTCTACGGACCGAAGTTCGAGTATACGCTGAAAGACGCCATTGGCCGTGAATGGCAGTGCGGCACCACGCAGGTCGATTTCAACCTGCCGGAACGTTTTGGAGCGTTCTACATCGACAAGGAATCCGACAAGCGCCAGCCGGTCATGATCCATCGCGCCATCTGCGGTTCGATGGAGCGTTTCCTGGGCATTCTGATCGAGAACTTCTCCGGTCACATGCCGCTCTGGTTCGCGCCGGTTCAGGTTGTGGTGACGACGATCACTTCGGACGCCGATGATTATGCGGTCGAAACAGCCGCCAAGCTGAAGGCTGCCGGTTTGCAGGTCGTCACCGATCTGCGCAACGAGAAGATCAACTACAAGGTTCGCGAACATTCGCTCCAGAAGGTTCCAGTCATTCTCGTTTGCGGTAAGCGCGAAGCGGAAGAACAGACGGTCAATATGCGCCGCCTCGGCTCTCGCGATCAGGAATCGATGACGCTTGATGAGGCTATTGCCCGTCTGACCGAAGAGGCCACCCCGCCGGATTTGATCCGTCTCAAGAATGGCGGCAAATAACAAACGCCTCGCTCCAAACAAAAAGACCGCGCCTTAGCGCGGTCTTTTTTATCTCAGCGGAATTTAGAATCTCAGTCGAGGCTGTCGTCAGATGCCTCAGATTCCTTGTTGGCAATGACTTCGACTTCTTCGTTTTTTCCAGACGTAACCTTGAAATCCCGCTGATAGATGCGGTCTTTGTTCTTTGCGACGGCGACATAATCGCCCTCGATCAGCACCAGCGAGGAATAGGCACCCACACTTTCGCGCACCACATCGCCCGAGGCGTTGAGAACGGACCACGACGTGTCGGCCAGCGCTTCACCGCCCCGTTCGCGCACGAGCTTGAGGGTCATTTCCGCAGCACGATGCTCGACCGTGGCTTCGGTGAGTTTGCCTGCTTCGACACGAATATCGGCACGGATGATCGCATTGGCCGAACCATAATTGGAAACGACGTGGTAGGTGCCGCTATTGAGCCTGATGATCGCATTGGGCTTCACATCGGGAACGATCAAGGAACGATCACTATTGTCTTCGTCCGCATAGATCGAGAACCGCAGCAGATCATTGTTAATCTTGCTTTTGTCGGGCAGAACCGCACTCAGCTTCATCCCGCCCGCATCGAGCATCATGAGTTCCTGTCGGGCGTTGCCACCAAGCGTAATGCGCTTGGTTGCGCCAGCGCGCCCATAGGCCACATGAACGAGGTAACTTCCCTCCGGCAGATTGAAGACAGCGCTTCCGCCCTGTGCACTGGCGATCAGCGGCAATTGTCCGTCTGGCCCGACATTGGGAGAGAAAACGCGCCAGAACAAACCCGTTGGTATGTCGCTGCCATCATCCACGAGGCGTGCCTTGAGATCCAGTTCACTGGTTTTCATCAAGGGATTGTTTTCCGGGCTCGTCGGTGACGCATAGGGGCTGAGCGTTGGCAGATCAAGCGGCGGTTCAGGCAGGTTCAATCCACTGCTTGCCTCGGCAGCAGGATCGAGACCCTGCGCCCATGCGGGTACACCCGGAATCGCGGATAGCAGTGCGACAGCAACCCATTTGCCGCGAAAGTATCGGGATATTTGAACGCAAGGCAGAAGTTTGAAAACCGACATAGCTTTTTTGATCCCATGCCGGTGTCGAATTCAAGGCCAAATCGTTTCTGCCACCGGCATTTTTTTAACCATGGCTGTGCTGCGGTTTGCCAGAGTTTTGACTTTACACCGCCCCTGTGACGGGCGAGAAGAGGCGGCCCTCTCTAAACCGGAGTGGCAGTTCAGGTTTTAGCAAGTTCCAGTCGTGAGGTTTCCCGTGGCGCATCCGGTGTTCGATTTTCTAGCTCAGCGTAGTTCCACGCCGATTTCCGCAATCGGCGCTCCGGCACCGGAAGGTAAAGAACTGGCCGAACTGCTCAAGGTCGCGGCCCGCGTTCCCGATCATGGCCGCCTCACGCCCTGGCGCTTCATTTTGTACCGCGGCGATGCTCGCAAGCGGGTAGGGGAGTTGCTGGTCAAGCGCGCCGAAGAGCGCGAAGGCCCACTGCCGGAAGGCCGCAAGGAGCAGGAATTGACCCGATTCTCGCGCGCGCCGCTGGTGATCGGCATTATATCGTCCCCAGTGGGACATGAGCGCATTCCGGAATGGGAGCAGTTCCTGTCGGCTGGCGCCGTTGCGATGAACCTCTGCATTGCCGCCAATGCGCTCGGCTATGCCACCAACTGGATCACCAACTGGTATTCAAATGACGCGCCGTCCCGCGCGTTTCTCGGTCTCGCGCCAAATGAACGCGTGGCTGGTTTCGTTCATATTGGTACAGCCGAAAACAAGATGCCAGAGCGCCCCCGCGCTGATATGGACAAGATCGTTTCCGACTATTCCGGCCCGTGGGCGGGATAAGTTATCACCTTAAAATCATTTCCTAACACAAGGAAATATCGATGTTTTATGAGCCGAAAGAGGGGCATCCGCTGCCCCATAATCCCTTCAAGGCAATTGTCGCGCCGCGTCCAATAGGCTGGATCGGCACATGTTCGAAAGACGGCGCGGTCAATCTCGCTCCATACTCGTTCTTTAACGCGATCTGCGACACGCCGCCGATGGTGATGTTTTCGTCCAGTGGCATCAAGGACAGCGTGACGTTTATCGAGGAAACGGGCGAGTTCACGGCCAATCTGGTGAGCGACCATCTCAAGACGCATATGAATGCGTCATCCGTCGACGCACCGCGTGGTGTCAGCGAGTTCGACTATGCCGGATTGACCCGCGCATCGTCGAAAATCATCGCCGCTCCGCGTGTCAAGGAAGCCTACGCGTCACTGGAATGTGTCGCCGTGGACATCCGGCGATTGCAGGACAAGGAAGGCCAGCCGACCAATAACTATATGGTCATCGGGGAAGTCGTCGGCGTCCATATCGATGAAAGCATTCTGACCGACGGCCTTGTCGATATCGCCAAGGTAAAACCGGTAACCCGGCTTGGTTATATGGATTACGCCACGACGGAGAGCGTCTATCAGATGTTCCGGCCAAAATGGAAAGACAAGTAAGAGGGGTTTGTTAAAGCCCCTTTTTCTTGGCTTCGGTCCAGATATCTTCCATTTCCTCAAGGCTTGCTGAATCGAGGCTGTTTCCTGCCTCATCCAGCGTCTTTTCGATGAAATGGAAGCGCCGCTTGAACTTCTCATTGGCAGAAATCAGCGCCGTTTCTGCGTCAATCTCAAGGTGACGGCCCAGATTGACCATGGCGAAGAGCAGGTCGCCATATTCTTCCGCGATATTGGCTTTGTCCTGTGCGGCCATCGCTTCCTTGAGCTCGGCGGTTTCTTCCGAAATCTTGTCGAGAATCGGTGCCGCCTCAGACCAGTCAAAGCCAACTTTTGCTGCTTTCTGCTGCAATTTCAAAGCGCGGACGAGGGCAGGGAAGGCGTTCGGTATATCGTCAAGAAAACCGTTGCTCTCGCTCGTATCAAGCCCGAGATTGGCGCGGCGTTCCGCACGCTCCGCCTTCTCTTCCGCCTTGATCCGGTTCCACGAACCCTTGGCCATACCGGCGCTTCGGGCTTCCGCATCGCCAAAGACATGCGGGTGGCGGCGGATCATCTTATGGGTGATCGCCTCCACCACATTGCCGAAATCGAAGCTGCCTTGCTCTTCAGCCATCCGCGCATGGAAAACCACTTGCAGCAGAAGATCGCCCAGTTCCTCGCGCAGATCGTCCATATCGTCGCGCTCGATGGCGTCGAGAACCTCGTAGGCTTCTTCCAGCGTATATGGCATGATCGAGCGGAAGTTCTGCTCCACATCCCAGGGGCAGCCGGTTTCCGGATTTCGAAGGGCGGCCATAATTTCGAGCAGGCGGTCGATATTGCGGGAAGGGGTCATCTGCGCTCCATCGAACTTCGTTAATACCGTTGCCAGTTGCTCCCAAAGAATCATCTGGAACGGGTTGAAGTCCGTTGCCGATTTTGCATAGTCAGCTCGGGATCGCACATCGGGGCGGCATGTTCAACAAGTGGATACTTGATCAATGACAATTCTTGTGACTGGCGGTGCCGGCTATATCGGCTCTCATACCTGCGTTCAGCTGATCGAGGCAGGCCATGAAGTGGTCGTGGTCGACAATTTCGACAACAGTAACCCGGAAGCCCTTCACCGGATCGAAAAAATCACCGGTCGCGCGCCCATTCGCGAGCCGGGCGACATTCGCGACCGCGCGCTTCTGGAGCAGATCATCACCCGTCACAAATGCACGGCGGTGATCCATTTTGCGGGCCTGAAGGCTGTCGGAGAATCAAGTGAAAAGCCGCTGCATTATTATGACTGCAATGTGCTGGGCACGCTGCGGCTGTTGCAGGCGATGGAGGCCACCGGCGTCAAAACGCTGGTCTTCTCATCCTCCGCCACCGTCTATGGCGATCCGCAGAAGCTGCCGATCACCGAGGACCAGCAGCTTTCCGCGACCAATCCCTATGGTCGTACCAAGCTGATCATCGAAGAAATGCTGCGCGATCTCTATAACAGCGACAACAGCTGGAGGATCGCCATTCTGCGTTACTTCAATCCCGTCGGCGCGCATGAAAGCGGCCTGATTGGCGAAGACCCGAAAGGCATTCCGAACAATCTGATGCCGATCATCGCCCAGGTTGCAACTGGACGCCGGGAAAAGCTCAACATCTGGGGCAATGACTATGCGACACCGGATGGCACGGGCGTCCGCGATTACATCCACGTGGTCGATCTGGCCGCTGGACACCTCAAGGCTCTGAAAAAGCTGGACGAGCCGAAATGCTTCGCCGTCAATCTCGGCACAGGGCAGGGCTACAGCGTCCTCGATGTCGTCAAGGCGTTCGAGCACGTCTCCAACCGCCAGATTCATTACGAAATCGCACCGCGTCGTCCGGGCGACGTTGCCGAATGCTACGCCGATCCGACTTTTGCCAATGATTTCCTCGACTGGTCGGCTGAAAAGAACTTGCGCGAGATGTGTCAGGACATGTGGAACTGGCAGGCAAAAAATCCCAATGGATACGAATAGATCGGCGTCACGCGCTCATCGCAAGTAAATCCCGGAAAAGTGAAGCAGACGGGTCTGTTTTCGATCCACCAATGGTTGAAAACAGGCCCGATGCGTTTAATAAACAGGCCCCGCAAAATGGGCTTATGTCCCTGAATATCCCTGTTTCATGGATACGAAACGGCGCCCAATTTCCTAAAAGGCGCGCCGAACAAGATTGGACGAAAGAATGCGCTTCCTGCCGGATAAATTCACCACAATGTTGATCGCCACAATTCTGCTGGCATCGGTGCTCCCGGTACAGGGCGAGTTTGCCGAATGGTTCGGCATGGCGACAAAAGTGGCCGTCGGTCTTCTTTTCTTCCTGCACGGAGCGCGGTTGTCGCGCGAAGCCGTTATTTCAGGCATCACCCACTGGAAGCTGCATCTCGTGGTCTTCCTGTCCACTTTCGTGCTGTTTCCGATTCTGGGCCTCACAGCGGGATGGGTTATTCCGGGCCTCGCACAATCGGCCTTCTATACCGGCATTCTCTACATCTGCGTTCTGCCTTCGACGGTCCAGTCATCCATCGCATTCACATCGATGGCGGGTGGCAATGTGTCCGCGGCGATTGTCTCGGCTTCTGCTTCGAATATTTTCGGCATGTTTCTGACGCCACTGCTGGTGGGCTTGCTTTTTGCGGTGCAAAGCGGAGGAGGCGGCATCTCTCTTGATGCGTTTGAATCTATTCTGCTGCAATTGCTGCTGCCCTTCGTTCTGGGTCAAGTCCTGCAGCCCTGGATCGGCAATTTCATGCGGCGCAACAGCAAGCCGCTCAGCTTCGTGGATCGCGGTTCGATCCTGATGGTCGTCTATCTGGCTTTCAGCGAAGCCATCGTGGAAGGCCTTTGGAAATCGGTCTCCTGGGACGATCTGGTGATGATGGTCGGCGTCAACATCGTGCTGCTGATTGCCGTCCTGTTGATTACCTGGTACGGCAGCAAGCGACTGGGCTTCAATCGCGCTGATTGCATAACCATCCTGTTTTGCGGCTCCAAGAAAAGCCTTGCCAGTGGTGCGCCGATGGCTAGTGCCATTTTCGCGAGCGCCAATGTGGGCAGTATTGTGCTACCATTGATGCTGTTTCATCAGATACAGCTTATGGCTTGCGCGGTGATTGCGCGAAAACTGGCCGATCATAAATAAGCTGCACGACCATCAGACTTTGAAAAGGCATACGACAATGGCGCAGACCGACGACAAATCCTTCGATGAGGACGCTCTGGCGGAAGCCTATGATCGTGCGCTTGCGCTTGAAAAGGCTGGCGATTTCGACGGCGCTGCTAAGGCCTATGAAGAAGTTCTGGCCATCGATCCCGACGACCATGGCGGCGCTACCGTGCGGCTGGCCAGCATGGGACGCGGCGCTGTTCCACTGAAAGCGCCAGATGCTTATGTGGCAACATTATTCGACCAGCACGCGGAAATGTTCGACACAATTCTCGTGGACCAGCTTGGTTACGACGTGCCGCTGCAATTGCGCGAAATATTGCTGGAGATCGACGACGAGTTTCATCGTGATCGTATGCTTGATCTTGGTTGCGGCACGGGCCTTTCCGCCGATGCGCTCGACGACATGGCGACGCACAAGACCGGTGTGGACATTTCTGAAAACATGATCGAAGTCGCTTTTGAAAAAGGTGATTACGACGCGCTGTTCGTGGGCGAAGCGGTACGCTTTCTGGAAACCACAGCCGAGGACAACTGGGACCTGATCGTGGCAACCGACGTGCTGCCTTATATGGGCGAACTGGATCGGTTCTTTGCAGGCGTGGCGACGCAACTGGAGCCGGACGGCTATTTTGGCTTCTCCAGTGAAACGCAGGACGATACGCGCTTTGCGGGCCGGGCGTTTATGGTCGGCGATTATCAGCGTTTCGCGCATGCAAAATCATACGTGACAGCAATGCTGGATGCGCACGGCATGGACTGCATCCGCTGTGAAAACATCACCGTGCGTAGCGAACAAGGATCGCCGGTTCCCGGACATCTTTACGTCGCGCGACGTCGCTGACATTTCGATCCAGCGTGGTTGAACTGAACCACGCTAGATCGCTTGATGACGGTTGGCGTAATTGTCTGGTTCATCGAATAGTCGTGGAGCTGGACGTGCTTTCACATCGCCGTTTCATGAACATGATTGTTCCATAATCTATGTTATGTGATCGACATATATAACAGGGGGTGGGTTCTAGCTTGAAGTGCGACTGACCTACGATGGCCATACCGATCTGACCTGCGATATGGGCCTGACACCAACGGCATATCGTTCCCTTCGAAACGCGAGAAACCATCAGTGCTCGTACCCTCACTCACTTCGCCGCGCCGAGATATTTGGCCCTCAGCTTTGCGATCTCCTCGCTTTCATGCAGGCTGATGATGGCTACGCTGGCTGGTTGGACGAGTTCGCTGTGACGCGGAAATGCAAATCCGTATTTGTCCGGGCTGAATGCACCGCCGACAAGATCGAGCGGCTGATCGGTATGCTGATGCATATATTATTCCAGCACGGGACCGTCTGCGACGATTGCCGCTATCTCGTCATTGACGAGCGCGGTAACGGCTTCCGGCAAATGATCGAACGTAACCGTGGCGATGGACCGGGATTTCAGAAACTGTTCTGCAACGCTGCCAGTTCGCACACCAACGGATTTTCTCTGCAGGTCGCTCAGGTTCGATATCCTGTTGTCGATATGCGCCACGGTCATCACGCTAGTGATCGATGATGTGACATAGGCGATAATGGCGATGCCGAAGACCATCCAGAAGGTTTGCCAGATACGCCCAATCCAGCCGAACAGATTTTTGCGTGAGGTTTTGCCGGAAGTGGCAATCGAAACCACATGATGGAAGCTCTCCGCCAGCCCTTCCCGCCACCGTTTCGGAAAGCTTTCATCAAAACGCCTGTCGAACAGCGTCAGAAGCACCGTCGCCGCAAGGAGAATGCCCAAAATCCAGACATAGGTGGTCAGATGGCCAGCGCGGCCGAGGTGTCCGACAAGGTCATCCCAGCCGGTTCCGGCCTGGGTGTGCACCATGATACGCAGACCAGCATCGAACCATGGATAGGTAAAATCGGCGATCTCAGCCCGGCTTTCGGTGATGGTCAGATTGGTAACGGCTGCATCGACTTTGCCCTCGGAAACGGCCCTCATCAACGCGCCGTAGTTTTGAAATTCCACATAATGCGATGCAATATTCAGGCGTTCAGCGATGTTCTGCCAGATGTCGATCGCCATGCCGGAGTAACTATTGCCCTCATTGTTGACGAAAGGTTCGCTGACATAAACGCCAACTTGCACAGGCTTTGGGGCTTGTGTCGGCCCCTGCGCATAAGCAGTTCCGCAAATCGTCACCAGGGACGCAATGAAAGAAAGAATATATATAATTCTATAATATAAATTACGTAATAATAAATTCATATCCGCCACCCCATTATCAATTTAATATGATGGATCGCAATCTATATTGCAAATTTATTTGTATTATTATCAAATCAATATAAGTAATATCTAATTATATTAAGATTATGATCACGAAAAACCGGTTCAGCCCGGCGCTTAAAACGCGACTGGCCGGGCGTTTCATCTCATCTGTGATTGACAAATTCGGCGGTTGATTAAAATCATTCCCTTACTGCTTGCAGCATGAGAATGACTGAAAAGTGTATGGAGCCTCGAACGATCTAAGACCAAAGCAGCATGTATTCGTGTACATGTTGTATGACCCGACGCGGGTTCCAGCGCTCGCGTTCCTGACCGGCATTTGCGGTCATGGCGCATATTGAACGGGCATTCCCGGCCCGCTGGCTGGATGGGATAGAAGGTAGAGTTATAGATGTTGGAAGCACGTATTCGAAACGCTTCGCTGCGAGAAAAGATCATCACGCCGGAGCAGGCGGCCAGCCTCATTAAGGATGGCATGATCGTCGGCATGAGCGGCTTTACCCGCGCCGGTGACGCCAAGGCAGTTCCGGTTGCCATGGCAGCGCGTGCGGCAACCGATCCTTTTCAGATCACGCTGATTACCGGTGCTTCGCTTGGACATGACGTCGACAAGATCCTGACCGAAGCCCATGTGCTTGCGCGTCGTATGCCGTTTCAGGTCGACCGTACCCTGCGTTCCGCGATCAATCGCGGTGAGGTCATGTTCATCGACCAGCATCTGTCTGAGACGGTCGAGCAGTTGCGTTCCAACCAGATCGGTCCGATCGATTATGCTGTTGTCGAGGCGCTGGCGATCACCGAAAGCGGTGGCATCATTCCGACCACGTCGGTCGGCAATTCGGCAAGCTTTGCCATCCTGGCTGAGAAGGTGATCGTCGAGGTCAATCTCAATCAGCCTATGGCGCTTGAAGGCCTGCACGACATCTATATTCCGACGAAGCGCCCTACCCGCGACCCCATCCCGGTCACGGCCTGCGACAGCCGCGTCGGCCTGCCCTATATTCCGATTCCGGTCGAGAAAATTGCCGGTATCGTCATTACGCAGGAAAACGACAGCGCCTCGACGGTCGAACCTGCCGACAGCGAAACCGTTGCCATTGCCACCCACCTGATCAATTTTCTTAAGCAGGAAGTGGAGCATGGCCGTCTCGATCTGACACTGAACCCGCTTCAGGCCGGCATTGGCACCATTGCAAACGCTGTGCTCAACGGTTTTGCCGATAGCCCTTTCCACAATCTGCGTATGTATAGCGAAGTGCTGCAGGACAGCACCTTCGAGCTTTTCGATGCTGGAAAGCTGGACTACGCCTCCGGTGCATCGATCACGCTCAGCCCCGCCGTCGGCGAGCGCGTCTTCAACAATATCGACCGCTATCGCGACAAGCTGATCCTGCGCCCGCAGGAAATCAGCAACCACCCGGAAGTCATTCGCCGCCTCGGCATTATCGGCATCAACACCGCGCTTGAGTTCGATATTTATGGCAATGTGAATTCCACCCATGTCGATGGCACACATATGATGAACGGTATTGGCGGCTCGGGCGATTTTGCGCGCAATGCTTATATCTCGATCTTCGTCAGCAAGTCCGAAGCCAAGAATGGCGCCATTTCATCCATCGTTCCGATGGTCACCCATGTGGACCATACGGAACATGACGTCGATATTCTGGTGACCGAACAGGGCCTTGCCGATTTGCGCGGCCTCGCCCCGCGTGAGCGCGCCCGTGTGATCATCCACAATTGCGCGCATCCGGATTATCGCGACCAGCTCAATGATTATTTCGAGCGCGCCTGCGCGCGTGGCGGCCACACGCCACACCTTCTGGAGGAAGCTTTCAGCTGGCACACACGCCGTCGCGAAAGCGGCACCATGAAGCAGGGATAATATTCTTCTGCGGGTGGCGGGAGTTCAAATCCAGCCACCCTTCGCCCTTCCCGCTCGCAGTTCCAGCGGAACTTTCTCCACGTCGAAACGTTATCCGGCATATCGTTTTCCAACGGGAAACGAGAATGCTGCGAAAGGACTTGGGCTCTTGCACCAGCCTTTTCGCTTAACGTTCAGTCTGACGTTCTGGAGGAGCGGCGGTCAGACGGTAAGAACAATGCGCCGTTCCAGTAAGGGTCAGAACAGCTATGTCCATCCTCATCGGCCTTCTGATAACAATTCTTGTTATCTTCCTCGTGCTTTATCTCATCAACATGCTGCCACTGGATGCGAAGGTGAAACAGATCGCTCAAGTTATCGTGATCATCATCGGCATCATCTCGCTGCTGAAATACCTCGCTGTCTTCTGACGACCACCGCCTTACCGGTTCACAACCGGAAATCTCCAAACGTTATGCACTGCCCGGATAAGACGAGTTCTTTCGAAGCGTCCTTGCCATCTGTACGCCTCGGAAGGCTCGTCTTCGTCGCTTGAGCATGGTTCGAAAAGCACGAAGCTGTTTCGGATAAGATGTGCGCAAAAGCCAAAGATTATAGGGATTACGGTGATTCAACTTTCGCTGAAACTGCTCCGGGCGGTTGTTTCCGTCCCTTGCTTATGTTAGCCATTTCAAAGCGAATATATCCTTCGAAAATCCCGATACCTCCCCCGCTCTTGTTGTCTTTTTGCTTGCCCGCACGAGGACAACTAAAACCTTAAATTGTGTCTTTCGGGGTACGCTTCTTGGAAAAGTTGCATCCGGGCTTTTTGGTATCTTTTCCTTACGAGCAGTTGCTCTTATAAGCCGTTCAATCAATTGCTCCCTTAACGTAAGGTTTCGAGTGGCAAACAGATAATCCTGATCCGGGGACGGGGAGTAAGGAAATGAAGGCAGCTTTATGGAAAGCAGGAGTGATAACCCTTTCTGTCGTGCTGTTTTCTGTCACGCTGACCTGGACTGCTGCCGCCCTGTCTGGTGAAAGACCTGGGATTGTGGCGCTGGCGCTCAGCTCTGGAATTCCCTTTGCCACGGCTTTTCCGTCACTCGCTTATATTTTCCGGCAGCATAACAGGCTGAAAGACGCCTATACCCAGCTTGAGAGAGCGCATGTTGAATTGCAGGCGCGCGCGCGCGTCGATCACATGACGGGATTGCTCAATCGCGAAGCGCTTTTCGACGCCATGAAAGTCAGCCGGTCGCGTATTGAAACAGGTGTACTGATGGTGATCGATGCCGACCACTTCAAAGCCATCAACGATACGTTCGGCCACAGCGCCGGCGACCGTGCTTTAAAGCTGATTGCTTTTGCCCTGCAAAACGTGACGCGTAAAGGCGATCTGGTCGGGCGCATCGGCGGCGAGGAATTCTGCGTCTTCCTGCCGGGCGCCAGCAGCGAAACCGGCGTGCGCGTAGCGCAGCGCATCCGCACGGAAGTGGAAGGTACGCCCTTTCACTCGACCGAATATCAGGTCTATCCGCTGACGATCAGCATCGGCGTGGCTTCCGCTCCAAAAACCGAAACCAATTCGCAAGTGATGAGCCGCGCCGACCGCTGCCTGTATATGGCCAAGCAACGCGGACGCAATTGCGTGGTGCTGGATGAAGAAAGCGCTCGACTGGCGAGCGCTTCAGTTGTCTCTATCAACAGTGGTCGCGAAATAGCGCGCAGCTGATATTCGGTGAGCTATTCAACCCAAGGGATAACTTCTTCCTCCGACCAGCCGACCGGAACAAAACCCATCTTCTGATAGAGCTGCAAAGCGCGCGGGCTGTCGAGCGTATTGGTATGGATCGCAATTTTCTGCGGCCCGTGCGCCCAGGCCGCCGAGATTGCTTCACTGAGAAAGAACTTGCCAAGCCCCCGCCCCTGAAAATCGGGCATCAGGCCAAAATAGAGGATTTCTGCCGTTTCCGGCATGGCTGTCAGATCGAGTTCCACAAAACCGGCTGGATTGCCATCGGCATAAAGCACGTGAATTTCACTCGTATCGGCGTGGATAATGTCGGCCACTTCCGCATCGCTCTGCACGCGGCGCATCATCCAGTGATGCTGCCGCCCCACCTGCTCGTAAAGATAGCGATAGAAATGCACCGGCATGCCGCTCGCCCGCATGATGGCGAGCCGCAAACCAGAGGGAACCGGCACGGAAATCGCCGGTCGCGACTGCATTTCCAGATGCGTAATGCGGGCTTTCAGCTTTTCGACCATGATCAGTCGGCTTCGCCCGTCACTACCGGGGTATCCTGCCTGCTACCCCATTCGCTCCAGGAACCGTCATAAAGCCGGTTATCCTTATGGCCGAGCGAGGCCAGCGCCAGCATGATGACCGCCGCCGTGACACCAGAGCCGCAGCTTGTGACGACAGGCTTGGTGAGATCGACGCCAGCCTTGTCGAAAATTGCGCGCAGACTATCCAGATCCTTCAGCTCGCCGTTCTCCGACAGCGTACCGACTGGAACATTACGTGCGCCCGGCATATGACCGGAGCGCATGCCCGCGCGCGGTTCGGCGTCGCGACCGGTAAAACGTCCGGCAGCGCGCGCATCGGCAATCTGAGTACGGCGTTCATCGACGAGTTCCCGCATTTCGGCAAAATCGACGACGCCAGCCGGATCGAAAGCAGGCGTGAACAGCGTCGCCGCAATCTTCGTCGGTTCGTCGGTCACGGGATATCCTGCTGCCTTCCAGCCATCGAAACCGCCATCGAGAACGAAGACGTTTTTAACGCCCATGATGCGGAACATCCACCAGACACGCGGTGCTGCAAACATGCCGGGCCCATCATAGACCACCACGGTTTCATCTGCCATGATGCCCATGGCGCCGACATGCTGCGCGAAGAGTTCGGGCGATGGCAAAGTGTGCGGCAGGCCAGAATCCTTGTCGGCGATCACGTCCTGATCGAAGAACACTGCGCCCGGAATATGCGCCCCATGATACTCTTCAAGGCCATTGCGTCCCGCCGCAGGCAGATACCAGGATGCATCCACAATGGCGATGCCCGGCTTTTCCAGCCGCTCCTTCAACCAGTCACGTGAAACGACAAATGCGCTTTTCTCAGCCATAGTCAAAACTCCTGTATGCTCACGCGTCCGGCAAAGCACCGAAGCGGATACGAAAACGGCGGTTTTCCTTGCCCTTTTTCTCGATCTTGCCGATATGGATTTCGCCCACTTCCTGCGTTTCGGACACATGGGTGCCGCCGCATGGCTGGGAATCCACCGCGCCATTTTCACCAATGGCGACAAGCCGGATGCGTCCGAGCCCGACAGGCGGGCGGACATTCTTCGATTTCACAATATCAGGATTGGCGAGAAATTCTTCATCGCTGATCCAGTTGATCGAAACCGGATCGTTGGCCTTGACCAGTTCCATGATCTTTTCGGTCACGAATTCCTTCGTGTAGGTCGGATCGGGCAGATCGAAATCGACACGGCTTTCATCCTCGCCCACCGCAGCACCGGTGATCGGAAACGGACAGGCGACTGACAACAGATGGCAGGCAGTGTGCATGCGCATCAGCTTATAGCGGCGCGGCCAGTCGATATGCAGGACGAGTGTTTCACCGACTGTCGGCACGGCCTGACCTTCGCCGGGCACGTGGACGATTTCATTCTTGTTTTCGCCGGTAACGGTCGCGGTAATCTCGATCCGCGATCCATCGGCGCGCTCGAAAAAGCCGATATCCCCCGGCTGTCCGCCGGAGGTCGCATAGAAATTCGTCTGGTCGAGAATAATGCCGCCGGTGTCGGTAATGGCGAGAACCTTGCCCTCCGCCGTTGAAAGATAGGAATCTTCACGGAAAAGCGCATCGGTCTCATAGGCCATTGTTTTATTCCTCGAACGGTATGTCTATCTCGGTTTTCGTTTCCAGCCAGCCCGGCACCGGCAGGTTCTTGCCGCGCAGGAAGGATGGATTGAACATTTTCGACTGGTAACGATTACCATAGTCGCAAAGCACCGTCACAATTGTGTGGCCCGGACCGAGATCTTTTGCAAGCCGGATCGCACCGGCGATGTTGATGCCAGAAGAACCGCCAAGGCAAAGCCCCTCATTCTCCACGAGATCGAACACAACGTCGAGCGCGTCGGCATCCGCAACGCGATAGGAGAAATCAGGTGTGAACCCTTCCAGATTGGCCGTGATACGCCCCTGCCCGATGCCTTCGGTGATCGAATCGCCCTCGGCTTTCAATTCGCCGGTCGTGTAATAGGAGTAAAGTGCCGCGCCATAAGGATCGGCGAGCGCGATCTTGATGTCGCGATTGTGTTCCTTCAAACCAAAGGCCGTCCCGACAAGCGTACCGCCCGATCCGACCGCCGCCACGAAACCGTCGACCTTGCCATTGGTATCGCGCCAGATCTCCGGCGCAGTGGTCTCGATATGCGCCTGACGATTGATTGGATTATCGAACTGGTTGGCCCAGATCGCGCCATTCGGTTCGGTTTTGGCGAGCTGTTCGGCCAGCCGCCCCGACAGTCGTACATAATTGTTGGGATTGCGATAAGGCGCTGCCGGAACTTCGATGAGTTCCGCTCCGAGCAGACGCAGCGCATCCTTCTTTTCCTGGCTCTGCGTTTCCGGAATGACGATGACCGTGCGATAGCCGAGCGCCTTGGCAACGAGCGTCAGGCCAATGCCGGTATTGCCTGCCGTGCCCTCAACAATGACACCGCCGGGGCGAAGCAGGCCGCGCTTTTCGGCGTCACGGATAATGTAAAGCGCCGCGCGGTCCTTGACCGACTGTCCCGGATTGAGGAATTCAGCCTTGCCGTAAATCTCGCAACCGGTGATTTCGGAAGCCTTCTTGAGACGAATCAATGGCGTGTTACCGATTGCGTCTAGAACCGATTGGAGCATAGCTTCCATCCTTCATCTTGGGCCGAATTGTTTGCCCGGAAAGTATGAGGAACTGCCCTGCCCTTCAAGGAAGGATGGAATAATTTTCCACACCAACTGGCAAACTCAATCCACAAAAGGCCATCCCAAAAGAAAAAGCCGCCCGAAATGGGCGGCTTTTGTAAAAGATGTTCCGAAAGACGGTTACGCAGCGCGCTGACCACCGCCGCCATTGCCTGTGCGGCGCTTGCGGCGGAATGGGCGCTTTGCCTTCGGTGCAGCTTCGCCAGTCGCATTGGCATGACCACCTGCGGAAGCGTGGTTGCCCCCACGATGTTCGCCCGGCTTCTGCGCTGGGCGACGATGCTGCTGCGGCGACGGGCCCTTGCGGTGCTGCGTCTTCTGCGGTTTGTCTTCGCCCACAATCGAAATGCGCGGCGCTGCCGTTGGCGCCGGAGCAAGCTTGACCGGAGCCTCCTTGATCGGAAGCTTGGTGCGGGTCACACGTTCTACTGCACGCAGCTTCGAATCCTCGGTCGCCTGATCGTACAGGGTGATCGAAGCGCCGCTTGCGCCATTGCGCCCGGTGCGACCGATACGATGCACGTAAGTTTCCGGCTCGTCAGGAAGGTCGTAGTTGACGACATGGCTGATGCCGGGAACATCAATACCGCGCGCGGCGATGTCGGTCGCAACCAGAATGCGTAATGTGCCATCGCGGAAACCGTTCAGCGCGCGCTGGCGGGCATTCTGCGACTTGTTGCCGTGAATGGCCGCAACGTCGAACTTGTCGCGCTCAAGGTGGCGCACAACCGCATCCGCACCATGCTTGGTGCGGGTGAAGACGATGACCGAGCGCATGTTCTTGTCGGCCAGCAGAGCCGACAGAAGACGGCGCTTTTCCTTGGTCGGCACAGGATGCACAACCTGGGTGATTTCGGCAGCCGTCGTGCCCTGCGGCGCAACTTCCACACGAACCGGATCACGAAGCAGGCTACCCGCAAGCGCCGCGATTTCCTTCGGCATGGTTGCCGAAAAAAGCGCGGTCTGGCGGTCGGCATGAGTTGCCTTGGCAATACGCTTCACATCGTTGATGAAGCCCATATCGAGCATGCGATCGGCTTCATCGAGCACCAGCCAGCGGGTCTGCGAAAGGTCAACCAGACCTTCGCGCATCAGATCCGTCAGACGGCCCGGCGTTGCGATCAGCACGTCAATGCCGGGCGCGATACGCTTGATCTGCGTCAGCTTCGATACGCCACCGAGCACGAGCGCAGTCGAGATATGCGCACTCTTGGAAACATTGCGGATCGTCTGTTCAATCTGGACGGCCAGCTCGCGGGTCGGTGCGAGGACAAGCGCACGCGCCGTCTTCGGGCGGCGCTTATCGCCCAGACCGATGATCTTTTGCAGGATCGGCAGGCTGAAAGCCGCGGTCTTGCCCGAGCCGGTCTGCGCAATGCCGAGAATGTCCTTGCCTTCCAGCTGCGGCGGGATGGCCTGCGTCTGGATCGGCTTCGGTTCGGTCATGCCAGCAGCTTCGACACCTTTAAGCAAAACGCCGGTGACGCCAAGAGCGGCAAAGCCGCTCGTATTTTCATTTGTCAATTCAATCTCTTTCGGCGGCACCGCACATCTGCGATCCGCTTTCAATGCCGGGAAAGCGCAACTTGCCCGAGCCAAATCTGTTTTTATGATAACGACGGGACGCCGGGAAAACCCCTGGCGACTTGCGCAGCCGTGCCCGAGCAAATCTCAGGTCCCCTCCGTTTCCAGACCATTCCGGAAGACAAAGGTGTGACGCAACAAGTCCAATGCCGGGAAAGCCGACAACTAACGTCGGCCCATGCGCCTGCCGCCCATATGGGGTGGTTTGAGCAAAAAAGCAAATGATTTCGTTTTCGCGTCTGATCCAAAAGCCATCATGCCGGTCTGCAAATGGCAATTTCTGCGCTTCCGGTGCTCACGTACGTTCAAGTACGCTGCGCTCCGGTTCTCGAAATCACCATTTTCGCCATGGCCTGTCGCCTTTTTGATTCAGACGCTTAGCTCCGGTTCAAATGATGAAATCAGCTAGAACCTGATTATCCGTAATGTCCTGATAAGCCCAACCGGCTTCACCGAATTTCTTTTCCAGGAGCTTGAAATTCGCGGCATCCTTCGTTTCGATGCCGATCAGCACCGAGCCGAAATTGCGCGCCGATTTCTTCAGATATTCGAAGCGGGCAATATCATCTTCCGGCCCCAGCAGATCGAGGAACGAGCGCAATGCGCCCGGACGCTGCGGGAAGCGGAAAATGAAGTATTTCTTCAAACCTTCAAAGCGAAGCGCCCTTTCGCGCACATCCGGCAGGCGTTCGAAATCAAAATTCCCGCCCGAAACGACAATCACGATGCGCTTGCCCTTGATTTCGCTTTTCTTGAAATCCTTCAGCGCGTCTATGCCCAAAGCGCCCGCTGGCTCCAGCACCACGCCCTCAATATTGAGCATTTCAATGATGGTCGCGCAGAGACGGTTTTCCGGAACCGTTATGACAGACTTTGCGTCGAAGCCTTTGAGAAGCTTGAAGTTTTCTTTGCCGATCTCGGCAACCGCCGCCCCGTCAACAAAATTATCGACATGGGCAAGCTTGATGCGCTTGCCGGCCTCAAGGCTGCCTTTCAGGCTTGCGGCGCCCTTCGGTTCGACAAAGCGAAACGCGGTTTTCCAGCCGAGATCGGAAATATACTGCGTCACGCCACCGGAAAGCCCGCCGCCGCCCACCGGCAGCAGAACCAGATCGGGCTTTTTGCCCTCCGGTAGCTGCCTTTCGATTTCCAAAGCGACGGTTGCCTGTCCTTCCACGATACCCGGATGGTCGAATGGCGGCACCATGACACCGTTGTTGCTGGCCGCAAATTCCTGCGAAGCGGCATAACAAACGTCGAAAATATCGCCGACCAGCTTGATTTCAATGAATTCAGCACCGAAAGCGCGGGTCTTGTCGATTTTCTGCTGCGGCGTGGTCACCGGCATGAAAACAACACCCTTGCGACCGAAATGGCGGCAAACGAAAGCGAAACCCTGCGCGTGATTGCCTGCCGAAGCGCAGACGAACACCGCGTTCTCATCAGTCGTTTTCACTGCCTTGGAAATGAAATTGAAAGCGCCACGAATCTTGTAGGAGCGCACCGGCGTCAGATCTTCGCGCTTCAACCAAATCTCCGCACCATATTTGCGGGAGAGATAATCGTTGAGCTGCAATTGTGTCTCGGGGAAAAGCGCACGCATTGCCTTTTCGGCCTGAGCCACGGATTTGACGAAGGCGGTCATACTTAAACTTTCTTCATTCCTACTCGATAGGGCTTATCGCTATACGGGTTTGCCCATGCAAACAAGGATGAAGCTATAAGCTTGGATGCAACTGCAATAATTAAAGCGATGGCGTCTCTTTTCTATTTTAGAACATGCAGATATTCGGAAATTCGCTGTTATTGCTGACAAGCTTTCTGTCTTGAAATCATCGCGCAAATCATGACATAGAAATCCAGTCGCTGCGGTCGTGGCGAAATTGGTATACGCAACGGACTTAAAATCCGTCGCCTTTTAGGCTTGCGGGTTCAAGTCCCGCCGACCGCACCACAATTTTTCATACGCAAAAGCCGCCGTGTTTTCTCGGCGGCTTTTGTTTTAATCAGATATCTCAGCCGTGCAGCTTGGCGGTGATTTCTGCAACACGCTTGCCCTGAAAACGCGCGCCTTCCAGTTCCTGTTCGGATGGTTGGCGCGAGCCGTCGCCATCTGCCGTCGTCGTCATGCCATAGGGCGCCCCGCCGCGCACGACATCATTGCCCATCTGCCCCTGATAGGCATAGGAAAGCGGCACGATGATCATGCCATGATGCTGCAACTGCCACTGCGCCGAAATCAGCGCGAGTTCCGCGCCGCCATGTTGCGTCGCCGTTGAAACCATCACCGAGCCAACCTTGTTGAGCAGCGCGCCCTTTGCCCACAGACCACCGGTCTGATCGAGAAAATTCTTCATCTGCGAGGCCATCATGCCATAGCGGGTCGCCGTGCCCAATATAATGGCGTCATATTCGACCAGATCGTTCGGCGATGCGATGGGTGCGTCCTGATCGACCTTGTAATGCGAGGCCTTGGCGACTTCGAGCGGCACCAGTTCGGGCACCCGCTTGATCGTGACCTCTGCGCCGCCTTCGCGCGCACCTTCTGCCGCAGCCTTGGCCATCTGCTCCATATGTCCATAGGACGAATAGTACAGCACCAGAACCTTTACCATCTGACGTCTCCGTTTTCGATTTTACGGAACCCCTTTTCCGCATTCACTCAACTAGAGAGCATTTTCATTTTGGAAAGGTGGACCAAGGGAGGAACATTTTGCCTTTTGCGAAAACCGGTTGCGGCTGGGTGCGGCTGAGGCTTAACTGTCGCCAGATTGAAATGGAGTCTGGGTATGACCGACACTTCGCAGCAGGCCGTCAGGGCTGCAATGCTCGCCATTGGCGACGAACTTCTTTCCGGGCGCACCAAGGATAAGAATATCGGGCATCTCGCCGATCTGCTGACGGCTGCGGGCATTGACCTCAAGGAAGTGCGGATCGTGCCGGACGAGGAAGACGCCATCGTTGCCGCCCTCAATGCCCTGCGTTCGAACTATGATTATGTCTTTACGTCTGGCGGCATCGGCCCCACCCATGACGACATCACCGCCGACGCTGTATCGAAAGCCTTTGGCGTGCCCTGCATCTATGATGAAAAAGCCATGAAGCTTCTCGGCGACAATTATGCGCGGCGGGGTCTGGAATTCACCGATTCCCGCAAGCGCATGGCCCGCATGCCAGAGGGTTCGGAACATATCGACAATCCGGTTTCTGCTGCACCGGGCTTTCATATCGGCAATGTTTATGTGATGGCGGGCGTGCCGTCCGTGTTTCAGGCCATGCTCGACAATGTTCTCCCTACGCTGCGGACCGGGCGCAAGCTGTTGTCGCGCGCGGTGCATTGCCCGTTCGGCGAAGGCGTCATCGGCGCGCCACTGGCCGAAATCCAGAAGCAGAACCCTGATACGATCATCGGTTCCTATCCGAAATTCGAAGGCGGGCGCTTCAGCACCGAACTCGTGGTGCGCGGCAGCGATCCGCAAAAGATTGATGCGGCAGTTGTCGAAATTGAAGCCATGATTGCCGGGCTGGTGGCTTCTGGCGCAAGCTGACAACTCTTTATGCCTTGCAACCTTTTGCCTACGCAACGCGTTGCTTTCTATGCTAAAATGGAAACACAGCTGGAAGGAGATCGGTCATGACCTACAAAACGGTGGTTGCCTATTCCCGGAGCGAGGCTGAACTGAAGCGGGTTCTGTCCGCCGTCGCGCTTTTGATGCGAAAAGTGCCCGACCTTCATGTCATCGGCCTCTATTCCATCCCCTCTCCCATCGTCTATGCCGATCCCAACGGCTTTATCGATCCAGGCATGTTCGAGCTGCACGACAAGCAGCACAAGGAACTCTCCGAGCGGCTGAAACACGTCTTTGAAGAAGAAATGCGCCGTCAGGATGCGCATTTCGAATTTCGTATCACCCGCTCGGAAACCGGCACCGCCGCTGATGGCGTGTTGACCTCCTGTCTCGGCGCGGAATTGCTGGTCGCGGGCCAGCCGGACCCCGATGATCCGGCTACCAATGACGAAACCGCCGACACGATTGTCTTCAATGCGAGCTGCCCTGTGCTGCTCGTGCCCTACGCACCCGTCTTGCCGCAATTGTCCCTTGACCGGATCGTCGTTGCCTTCAACGGCAAAAGAGAGGCCGCGCGCGCCGCTTTCGATGCGCTGCCCTTGATGAAACAGGCTGGACGGACGGAAATCGTCTGGGTCGATCCGCCGGAAGCCGAGGGCGAGGACGAAGCGCTCGCCGGAACCGAATTGGCCGAATCCATCGCCCGCCATGGCATTGAGGTCAACGTGACGCCGCTCGCCTCGCATGGGCGCTATGCGCAGGATGCGCTGCGGGAGCACATCGTTGCGGAACGTGCCGATCTGCTCGTCATGGGCGCCTATAGCCATTCGCGCCTGCGCGAGCTTGTTTTCGGTGGAGTGACGCGATCCATGCTGAATGACCTCCCCGTCCTGACACTGTTTTCTCGGTGACATGTCCGCTCATTCAGAGCGGGCAATTATCCCCAATTGGTGGCAATGAACGCCTTCAAGCCATAACAGACTTGCAAGATCGGTGTTTTTGCGGTTATCAGCACTACCCGGCGCTGACTGTGCCGGGTTGAAGAAACCTTTTCATAGTATTGCAGCCCCTATTATGGTGGGCGCAGATGGCGAAAGCGAAGGTCTACACAGTTCAGCGCGCTTGACGGTGGTCATCGCGCATTTTTGGTTTAGCCAGTCTGTGGCCACAGCCCACGGACTGTTCGATGGAGCGTTTCGATGTCCTTGCCCGATAAAGCCTTTCCCGTATCCTGGGATCAGTTCCACCGCGATGCCCGCGCGCTTGCCTGGCGCATTTCCGGCATGGGGCACGATTGGCGTGCGATCGTCGCCATTACGCGCGGCGGTCTGGTGCCTGCGGCCATTATCTGCCGTGAACTCGGCATCCGCCTGATTGAAACCGTCTGCATTGCCTCCTATCACGACTACACGTCGCAGGGCGAAATGCAAATTCTGAAGGGTATCGGCGACCAGCTTCTGGAAAATGGCGGTGAAGGCGTGATCGTCGTCGACGACCTCACCGATACCGGCAAGACGGCCGCAATCGTGCGCGAGATGATGCCGAAGGCGCATTTTGCAACGGTTTATGCCAAGCCGAAAGGCCGTCCGCTGGTCGATACATTCGTGACCGAGGTATCGCAGGACACTTGGATCTATTTCCCGTGGGATATGGGCTACACCTATCTGGAACCGATTGCAGGCGACAAGCGCGGATAGTTTTCGCTTAGCGCGCGCCCCGAAAAGTGTGAAACGGATTTCGGACATAAGGCGCGTTATGACAAACTGTTAGAGTGCCGATCTGATCCAATCAGATTGAAACGCGCTCTAACGCCCGATAGTAAATTCTAAATGCCAGCCTTACCGGCTGGCATTTTTTATTGTCCGTCACTGTTATCGCCCCAAGACCATTCAGAATGGAGGGATTTCTCAAAAAACCACGAAAGTTTTCAAGGATGTGCGAAAACGAAAAAAAGCGAAAACAAAAAAATGATATTTTTGCCGTATTCACGTGCTATAGAAAGCACATGAAATGACGCTGATCGCGCTCAGGTTCGGCGTTCGAAAACGATACGCCTCTCCTGTATTTTAATAGTAGCTTTAAAATAAAGGGCTTTTTTCCCCTTTGTAAGAACTGTTGCGTATTTGATCAGTTGTTATTTTGGCGAATCGTTCCATTTTAAGGAAAAGAGGGAAACCAGCAGTGAAGACGGCAGCCAAACAACTTATCGCAACGGAAAAGCGTATTCTTACGCCTTCTGGCCGTTTGCAGCAGGTTGCAGCCCTTGTCTACCGCCGCGAAATGGATGCCCTTCAGGTTCTCGTTATCACAAGCCGTGGCACGGGCCGCTGGATCATCCCCAAAGGTTGGCCGCAAGTCGGTCGCACGCTTGCGGAAACAGCCTTGCGCGAAGCCTTCGAAGAAGCAGGCATACGCGGCGATGTCTCCCCGGAACCCATTGGCAGCTATAATTACTGCAAGATGGATATGCCGCCCGAGCGGATCAACCAGTTTTCGGTGGCCGTTTACGCCGTCCGTTTCACCGGCCAGGAAAAAAGCTGGCCGGAACGGGATCAGCGCATCTGCGAATGGGTTTGCCCGCACGAAGCCGCCCGGCGCGTCGAAGAGACAGAGTTGAAGCAGATTCTTCTCCGTTTCGGTGATTCGGGTATGGTCGTCGCCGCCGAATAGCAGCGTCGTTTCCCCCTCAACGCTTTTTATCCATCGTCATTCGGCTTTGATGCGGCGTTTCCTGCGGCTATTCCAGCCATAGGGCCGTATGATCCCCGTGGGCATCACGCTGACGGTGAAAATCGCGAGCGTCCAACGGCGGCATTTTTCGGCAATTGCAGCGTGAATGGCGGGGCCGGAAGAGGCATTTTGCTCAAAGCTTGCATTAGCAAGCGGCTTGATCCTGCTGTTTTTGCAAAATAATTGCCCTCCATATTTGGTTAAAAAGAGGTAAAAGCGTTTTAGCCGGCTTCGTTCACAAAAGCTTCTCTTCTCCCCGTTATCCACATTCGCCCCCAGCGACTGACGCACAATATCTAGCGTTAGACGCCTTACAACAAACCAATGCTTGACGCTCGCAGCCGAGTCGTTTTTTATGAACTTATCGTTGCGTAAGTGGCGTGGCCGGGCGTCTGAATAGCCGGTCTTTCTTTCAGGTTAGTCAAGTTCTGGAACGGGCGTTGCGCTTATTCAGCGTAGTTGTCGCTCCGGACTTCGTCGTGCCCGAATTCCGGGTCGGACCGCCTTTGGAGAAGCAGATGCAGCCACATGACGAAAGAGCGTTAACACTAGATTTAGTATTTGCGCTCATGCTTCTTACAAGATAGAGTATTTTTCGATCTGCTGATTTGTTGGTTTGCAATGCCCTGACGAGGATGGTTTCGACTGCCTTGGGGTGTTTTGTTGCGCGCCGGATACGGCAGAAGCAGGATTTTGGGGCCCCGGATATCTGCCGGTGTCCTCACCAAGAAGCCCTTCCCCGCAGTTGGGCTTTCGAAACAGAGACGCGGTACAGACAGCACGTGGCAGGCCATGGTGGAAACTCACCCTTGGGGCTACTATATATAGAACGTTTGGATGGAAAAGATGAAGATCGAACGCCGTTTCACGAAAGAGAATCAGTCGGCCTATGCGGACATCGCGTTTCGGACTGCGACCAGCGAGATCAAGAATCCCGATGGATCCATCGTATTCCGCCTGGAAAACATAAATGTACCGGCTCAGTTCAGTCAGGTTGCGGCCGATATCCTTGCGCAGAAATATTTCCGCAAGGCTGGCGTGCCTGCCCAATTGAAGAAAGTCGAAGAAAACGACGTTCCGTCGTGGCTGTGGCGCTCGGTCGCCGATGAGGATGCGCTGGCGTCGCTGCCGCAGAACGAGCGTTATGGCTCCGAAATGGATGCCTGTCAGGTTTTCGACCGTCTCGCTGGCACCTGGACCTATTGGGGCTGGAAGGGCGGCTATTTCGGTTCGGAAGAAGACGCTCTCGCCTTCCGCGATGAGCTTGCCTATATGCTCGCCACACAACGCGTCGCGCCGAACAGCCCGCAATGGTTCAACACCGGCCTGCATTGGGCTTATGGCATTGACGGCCCCGGCCAGGGCCATTTCTATGTCGACTGGCAGACCGGCAAGCTGACCAAATCCAAGTCATCCTATGAACACCCGCAGCCGCATGCCTGCTTCATCCAGTCCGTCGCTGACGATCTGGTCAATGAAGGCGGCATCATGGATCTGTGGGTGCGTGAAGCGCGCCTGTTCAAATATGGCTCCGGCACAGGCTCCAACTTCAGCCATCTGCGTGGCGAAGGCGAAAAGCTTTCCGGCGGCGGCAAGTCGTCGGGCCTGATGAGCTTCCTCAAGATCGGTGACCGCGCTGCGGGCGCCATCAAGTCGGGCGGCACCACGCGCCGCGCTGCAAAGATGGTCGTTGTCGACATCGACCATCCGGATATCGAGGAATATATCGACTGGAAGGTGAAGGAAGAGCAGAAGGTTGCTTCGCTCGTCACCGGTTCCAAGATCGTCAAGCAGCATCTGGCTGCAATCATGAAAGCCTGCGTCAACTGCGAAGCAGATAATGACGATTGCTTCGATCCGTCGAAGAACCCTGCCCTGAAGCGCGAAATCAAGGCCGCGAAGAAGAACCAGGTGCCGGAAAACTACGTCAAGCGCGTGATCCAGTTCGCGCGTCAGGGCTATACGGACATTCAGTTCAAGACCTACGACACGGACTGGGACTCGGAAGCCTATCTCACCGTTTCAGGCCAGAACTCGAACAACTCCGTCTCGCTGAAGGATGAATTCCTGCGCGCCGTCGAAAACGACAGCGACTGGAACCTGACCGCACGCAAGGACGGCAAGGTCATGAAGACGCTCAAGGCGCGCGATCTTTGGGAAAAGATCGGTTATGCCGCATGGGCGTCCGCTGATCCGGGTCTGCACTACAACACCACCATGAACGATTGGCACACCTGCCCGGTCGCAGGTCCGATCCGCGCCTCCAATCCGTGCTCGGAATATATGTTCCTTGACGATACGGCCTGTAATCTGGCGTCGATCAACCTGCTCACCTATCGCAACAAGGACGGTTCGTTCGACATTGCAGCTTACGAGCACACGGCCCGCCTGTGGACCATCGTTCTCGAAATCTCGGTGATGATGGCGCAGTTCCCGTCCAAGGAAATTGCCCGCCTCTCCTACGAATACCGCACGCTCGGCCTCGGCTATGCCAATATTGGCGGCCTGCTGATGACCTCCGGTATTCCTTATGACTCCGATGAAGGCCGCGCCATCTGCGGTGCGCTGACCGCGATCATGACCGGTATTGCCTATGCAACCTCCGCTGAAATGGCGAAGGAACTGGGCACCTTCCCAAGCTACGAACCAAACGCCGAACATATGCTGCGTGTCATGCGCAACCATCGTCTGGCCGCTCATGGCAAGACGGAAGGTTATGAAGGCCTCGCCGTCAACCCGGTGGCGCTAATTGCCGAAGACTGCCCGGATCAGGATCTGATCACCCATGCCCGCGCGGCCTGGGACAAGGCGCTGGAACTTGGCGAAAAGCATGGCTACCGCAACGCCCAGTCCACCGTTATCGCGCCAACAGGCACGATCGGCCTCGTCATGGACTGCGACACGACCGGCATCGAGCCTGACTTTGCACTGGTGAAGTTCAAGAAGCTGGCCGGTGGCGGCTACTTCAAGATCATCAACCGCGCCGTGCCGGAAGCACTCCGCACGCTCGGTTATTCGGAAAGCCAGATCGCCGAAATCGAAGCCTATGCTGTCGGTCACGGCAACATCAATCAGGCACCGGGCGTCAATCCTTCGTCGCTGCGCGGCAAAGGCTTCACCGATGAGAAGATCGAAGCCCTGAATGCAGCGCTCAAGAGCGCCTTCGACATCAAGTTCGCTTTCAACAAGTGGACGCTTGGCGAAGACTTCTGCAAGGACGTGCTGAAACTCACCGACGAACAGCTGAACGACTTCTCGTTCGAAATGCTGCCAGCGCTCGGTTTCTCCAAGAAGGACATCGAAGCCGCCAACATTCACGTTTGCGGCGCGATGACCCTCGAAGGCGCACCGTTCCTCAAGGAAGAGCATTACGCGGTTTTCGATTGCGCCAATCCATGCGGCAAGATCGGCAAGCGCTATCTGTCGGTCGATAGCCACATCCGCATGATGGCTGCCGCGCAGCCGTTCATTTCGGGCGCGATCTCCAAAACGATCAACATGCCGAATGACGCGACCGTCGAGGACTGCAAGAACGCTTACATGCTGTCCTGGAAGCTGGCTCTGAAGGCCAATGCGCTTTATCGCGACGGTTCCAAGCTCTCGCAGCCGCTCAACGCAGCGCTGATCTCGGATGATGAAGACGAAGATGATGCAGTCGAAGCGCTGATCGAAGCACCGGCAGCCGCTCGTGCCGTTCAGGTGACGGAGCGCATCGTCGAGAAGGTGATCGAGAAGATCGTGCATGAGCGCGAAAAGCTTCCGAACCGTCGTCAGGGCTATACCCAGAAGGCCGTCGTCGGCGGACACAAGGTCTATCTGCGCACCGGCGAGTTCGGTGACGGGCGCCTCGGCGAAATCTTCATCGATATGCACAAGGAAGGCGCTGCTTTCCGTGCGATGATGAACAACTTCGCCATCGCCGTGTCGCTCGGCCTGCAATATGGCGTGCCGCTGGAAGAATATGTGGAGGCATTCACCTTCACCAAGTTCGAACCGGCTGGCATCGTCATCGGCAATGACGCGATCAAGACCGCAACGTCGATCATCGACTATGTGTTCCGCGAACTGGCCGTGTCCTATCTGGGCCGCAACGATCTCGCCCATGTTGACACGAGCGATTTCTCGAACACAGCGCTTGGCAAGGGCATCAAGGAAGGCAAGACCAATCTGGTCTCGACCGGCTGGACGCGCGGCTACAAGCCGACACTGGTGACCAATACGGCACCGGGCGGCAGCGAAGCCAAGGGTTCGACTGCATCGGCGCCGCAGGCTTCGAATGTCACGACTTTGAAGTCGAGTGCTACCCCGGCTGGTCGCCCGGCGACCATCGGTCTGGTGACGGAAGGTGCAACGGCTTTCAAGCGTGAGTTTGAAGAGCAGACCGCTCCGGTACAGCAGCAGGAAACCTCAGCTGCAACGGAACTGTTCTCAGACAAGGCTGCTGCCGACGCTGCTTCGGCCCGTGCTGAAAGCGCCAACTCGGCAAAGAAGCTCGAAGCGGACCGCCGCATCAAGTCGATGATGCAGGGTTACACCGGCGACAGCTGCACGGAGTGCCAGAACTTCACCATGGTGCGTAACGGCACCTGCCTGAAGTGCGACACCTGCGGCGCGACGAGCGGCTGCAGCTGATCGAGCGACGGGGGAAACCGCGAGCATTTTTATTGAGATAAAAGAGCGCCCTTCGGGGCGCTCTTTCTATTTGTGATGAGCGAAAACAAGCCGTACATTCCGTTTCGAAAACAAATGATCTTCGATAATTTGTCGGCTCATTTCCAGGGCCGACTGATCCCCAATCCGGTTCTGTGAGGACGCGATGAAAGCGATTGTCATCCACGCTGCAAAGGACTTGCGTATTGATGAGCGCGAGCTCGAGATGGCCGGTCCGGGAGAGGTTGAAATCCGTCTCGCGGCTGGCGGCATATGCGGCTCGGACCTGCATTATTACAATCACGGCGGTTTCGGCACCGTGCGCGTCAAGGAACCGATGATCCTCGGACACGAGGTTTCCGGCCATATTGCAGCACTTGGCGAAGGGGTTTCCGGGCTCGCCATTGGCGATCTGGTCGCCATATCGCCGTCCCGCCCCTGCGGCCACTGCGAATATTGCCACAAGGGGCTGCCCAATCATTGCTTCAACATGCGCTTTTACGGATCGGCTATGCCCTTCCCGCATATTCAAGGCGCGTTCCGCGAACGGCTTGTCGCAAAAGCCAGCCAATGCGTGAAAGCCGACGGCCTCAGCGCCGGTGAAGCAGCAATGGCAGAACCGCTCTCGGTCACCCTGCACGCCACCCGCCGTGCAGGCGAGATATTGGGCAAGCGCGTGCTGGTGACAGGTTGCGGCCCGATCGGCACGCTTTCGATCCTCTCTGCCCGCCGCGCAGGCGCTGCTGAAATCGTCGCAGCGGATATTTCCGGGCCAGCGCTTGATTTTGCCCGCAAGGTCGGCGCGGACCGCACCGTCAACCTATCGGAGAACCCGGATGGTCTGGCGGAATACGCTCAGAACAAGGGTTCATTCGACATTTTGTACGAATGCTCCGGTGCAGCATCCGCCCTTGTGGCGGGCATACATGCCATCAGGCCGCGCGGCGTTATCGTGCAGCTTGGCATGGGCGGCGAAATGAACCTGCCGATCATGACGATCACAGCCAAAGAACTCGATCTGCGCGGCTCCTTCCGCTTCCACGAGGAATTCGCCATCGCGGTCAAACTCATGCAGGATGGGCTGATCGACGTCAACCCCCTCATCACGCAGACGCTGCCCCTTTCCGATGCGCTGCGCGCCTTCGACATTGCGTCGGATAAAACGAAGTCGATGAAAACCCAGATCGCATTCAGCTAGAGCATTTCCAGCAAAAGTGCGTAGCGGATTTGCGTGGGATAATGTGTAAAAACAAATAGATAGAACGGCCCCTCGATTCCGTACTAACCGGAACCGCTCTAAAGAATTTCAGGAGAAGATATGAGCGTCCAACTCTTCGATCTGACAGGCAAACGCGCGCTTGTGACCGGCTCGTCTCAGGGGATCGGCTATGCGCTGGCAAAAGGTCTCGCCGCCGCCGGTGCCGACGTCGTCCTCAACGGTCGCGATGAGGCAAAGTTGAAAGTCGCTGCCGACAGCCTCAGCGTAAAGCACATGCTGGCCTTCGACGCGACGGATCACGACACCGTCCGCGCGGCAATAGACGGGTTCGAAGCAGATGTCGGCGCCATCGACATTCTCGTCAACAATGCGGGCATGCAACATCGCACCCCGCTTGAAGACTTTCCAGCCGATGCCTTTGAGCGCTTGCTGAAAGCCAACGTGTCTACCGTGTTCAATGTCGGACAGGCGGTCGCCAGACATATGATAAAGCGCGGAACGGGCAAGATCATCAACATTGCCAGCGTTCAGACCGCGCTCGCAAGGCCCGGCATCGCGCCTTATACCGCGACCAAAGGTGCCGTTGGCAATCTGACCAAGGGTATGGCCACCGACTGGGCGAGATATGGCTTGCAATGCAACGCCATTGCTCCGGGATATTTCGACACGCCGCTCAACGCCGCGCTCGTTTCAGACCCGGCTTTCTCAAGCTGGCTTGAAAAGCGCACGCCTGCGGGCCGCTGGGGAAAGGTTGACGAACTCGTTGGCGCCTGCATTTTCCTTGCGTCTGGCGCGTCCTCTTTCGTCAATGGCCATGTGCTTTATGTCGATGGCGGCATCACCGCATCCCTTTGAAGGTCAAAGACTGTAGCTATTCACATCCGGATGACCGATCTGTGAACAATTCAACCGGATCGGCATCCGCTAAATACACTCTCTGCGGTTGATTTACGAGCCACACCGCATTATTTCGCAATAGATCTCGATGATACAATCATCAAAACTGTATCAGTCTTTGAACGGCGTCCATCAAAACGCACGAAAACTCGTTTCGGGAAAATCTATTGTCGGAATTCTTTGTTAAATATCCGTGGGCGGAGACGCTCACGGCACTCGGCGGATTGTTTCTCTCCGCATTCATCGCAAATTTTCTGATCAAGGCGATCCTGCTCAAGCTGCTCGACCGGCTCGTTCAGAAGACTTCATTCGGTCAGGATGAAGAACTGAAACGCCACAGCGTCATCAGCCGTCTGGCCAATATCGTTCCAGCCCTGATCATTTCTTCCGGCATTCTGGCGATACCGGGGTTGCCGGATACGGCAATCACCGTCATTCGCAATGTCGCGATCGCCTTCATCATTCTGACGCTCGCCCTCGCGGTCAATTCAGCATTGGGTGTGGTCGACACGCTTTATCATCGCCGCCCAGAGGCCCGTTATCGGCCCATGAAGGGCTATATTCAGGTCGGCAAGCTGGTCGTCTATATCATCGCTGCCGTCCTCATCATTGCAACCCTGCTCGACAAGTCGCCGGTTATTCTGCTGTCCGGTGTGGGTGCCATGGCTGCGGTACTGATACTCGTTTTTCAGGACACATTGCTCTCACTGGTCGCCAGTATGCAGATCGCCTCTTCCAACATGGTTCGTGTGGGCGACTGGATCGAGATGAAAAATCTCGACGCCAATGGCGATGTGACCGAAATCGCGCTTTATACGGTCAAGGTGCAGAATTTCGACAGAACAATCACCACCATTCCGATCCGCAAGCTCATCACCGAACCGATGAAGAACTATCGCGGCATGCAGGAATCGGGCGGCCGCCGCATCAAGCGCGCGCTCTTTATCGACCAGAATTCAATCCGCTTCCTGACCGACGACGAACGCGCGAAAATGGCGTCAGTGGACTGGCTGGCCGACTATCTGCCAAAAAAGGCGAAGGAAATCGCCGAATGGAACAACAAGCTGGGTGACCGCGCCAAAAACCCGGTCAATACGCGCCGTTTCACCAATATCGGCACTTTCCGCGCCTATGTGGAAAACTATCTGCGCAACCATCCCGGCATCCATAAAGGCATGACGCTGCTGGTGCGCCAGATGGACCCAACCCCGGCAGGCTTGCCACTCGAAATCTACTGCTTCACCAACACCACCGTCTGGGCCTCATTCGAGCAGATACAGTCCGATATTTTCGACCACCTTTACGCGGTGCTGCCGGAATTCGGCTTGAGCGCTTTCCAGAACCCAAGCGGCAAGGATTTCCGCAAGCTGGTGGTGGCTGAACCAGGTTCTAACGAAGAGCTTCGATGATCTGCGCATCAAGGTTCTGAACGCTATAGCCGGAGCGGGATGGCGTAAGTCCCAGACGCACCACAGAAAGATGCAAGGACGGTACGATCATGACGGTTTGACCGTCATGGCCGGACATCCAGAAAGCATCATCGGGAATGCCATCCTCGCCCGCTTTGGCACCGCCGGACTGCAACCAGACCTGCGCAGAACCGTAACGGCCATCCGAGGCCGCTGACGGTTTGCGCATGAACGCCACGAAATCAGCTGGCAGTACCTCCCTTCCATCGAGCTTCCCGCCCTCTGCCAGAAACGCTCCGAGACGGGCCCAATCGCGCGCGGTCGCGTACATATAGGACGACCCGGCAAAGACGCCCGACGCGTCGGTTTCCAATAGGGCGCTGCTCATGCCGAGTGGTTCGAACAAGGCGATGCGCGGATAGACCAAAGCCGCATTCCGGCTGTCGAAACTATTCATGAACAGCCTCGACAGAATATTCGCGGTCCCGCTCGAATAGTTGAATTTCGTTCCAGGTGCTGCTTCCAGTGGCAGCGAAGCGGCAAATCCCGCCATGTCCTTTTCCAGAAACAGCATGCGGGTGACATCTGCCACTGCGCCATAATTCTCGTTGAAGCGCAGCCCGCTTTCCATCGCCATCAGATTGGCGATGGTGATTCTGGCGCGCTCATCGTTCTGCCATTCCGGTAGAAGATCGCTTTTGGCCAGATCCATGCGGTTTTCCCCAATGCGCATCCCAATGAGCGTCGCCATGACCGATTTTGTCATCGACCAACCAAGCAGCGGCGTGTCGGCATTGAAGCCCTCGCCATAGGTTTCGGCGATGAGTTGACCGTTGTGAATGACCGCGATGGCCCGCATGCCGGCGCCTGCCAGTTCCTTATCCTCGATAACGCTTTGCACCTTATCTGAGATCGCCACGTTCAGCGGTTGCGATGACGCTTGTGCAGCTTCATCGCTGCCGACGCTGCGGCTATCTGTCGATTGAACGTTGGCGCAACCCTGACCGGGGAGAAACACAGCCTTGCTGGGGGCAAAAAAGCCGAAAATCCGGACAGTTACGGTGTCAGTGTCATCATCAACGGCCACATTGAGGAATTTCAGCAGCGGGTTTCCCGGTGCCTGAACATCGTCTGCGAGTACCGCATCGGCGTCTCGTTTGGCGATAAAGACATTGGAACACACGATCTTGGCCGCATAACCCGTGCCCACCCGCAAAAGCTCCGGCGGGTTGAAACCGAGCCATGATGCCGCGCCGACTAACAGTAGAACAACCAAACCGACGAGAAACGTGAGAAATCGCTTCAAAAACTTCGACATGAAATACCGTTTTCTTTCAGGGCAAACCTGCCCGAGCAGGGCAATATCCAAATCTCAATCTTGCGGTATGTTTCTGTGAAACGCGATTGCAGTCAATTACCATCCGACAACAGACCAACTAAAAAGGGGCGCTGCTGCGCCCCTGATTCTATCGATTGGAACTGGCCGGACCATTCCACCGGCTGCTGTGATGCCGGTAATGCCCGCGATAGTAATCGCGCTTGTAGTGACGGTGCGACCGCCAGCGATGATCGCGGTAATGGCGACGATCAGACCGCCAATGGTCTCTTCTGTGGTAATGCCGCTTCTTCCAGTGCTTACGCGAATGGTAGCCGCGATGATCGCGAACCTGTTCCACATTGGAGGTTACGCCGGGCTTAGCGAGATTTGCCACTGGTGCGGCGGAAGCCGCGCCAACTCCCACCAACAAGCCAACACCAACAATACCTGCAATAAGTCCACTAAAGAGCTTCATTCTGTGTACTCCTCTTGATGGGAAGCATCATGAAACCTAGCGCATGAACTCAAAATGAACAGATTGAACTTTTCAAACATCTGTGATGATCTTAAAAGCCGTTCAATTTATTCTTCAAGAATTTTTTACACCGATAATAATTGGTTATCGCAGCGGAAAAACCGTGAAATTTCCAGCAACCAAACGTTACAAAACTTCGATTGAGATGAAATCAGACCACGGTAAATTGTTTCGTGGCGGTCCAAGCATCCGCCGGCTGGAAGACATACCAGTCTGTTAATTTGCGTGTTGCCCCCAATTAGCACGCAATTGACACGGGAGACGCCACGCTGCCCTTGTTGCGCGTCTCCCGCTCCACTCTTCGGTGCAACCTCTACGGGTTCATTTTTCTGCCGTCTTTATGCAATCATGTCGCCAGGCGCTTCGTTGCATTAGCGTTGAAGCGCACCCCGGCGTCATTATGCACCAAACACAAACGTCGGGGTTTCTCCTGTCTGATTCCCCTCCCCGCACATCAGGTCATCACGCGCCTTGGCATCAAAACGATGAACAATCCTGCCGCTCGTGCGTTAGTCACCTGTTCCCAATGTAAAACGGAGGAAATCCCGATGGACTGGAATCGTGTTGAAGGCAACTGGAAACAGGTCAAAGGTAAGATCCAGGAACAATGGGGCAAGCTGACAGACGATGATCTCGACCAGATCAGCGGTCGCCGCGAACAGCTTGAGGGTAAGATTCAGGAGCGGTACGGAGTCGCGAAAGACCGCGCCAAATCCGAAATTGATGACTGGTATAATCGACAGCAATGGCTTTCATGAATGAAACCCCGCCACGGCGGGGTTTTTTCTTAGGCTACGCTTCACGCACGGACGCAACACTGTTCTGCATGCGCCCGTCTTGAGCCCGCCCGACTTTCCCGGTATCCAAGAGCTGAGACTGTTCGATGTTCTGCTGCGCAGGGGTTTTAAATGTCGCATAAACTGAATGTTGCTGCTTGTGCATTGGCGCTTCCTGCGCTGGCATCCTGCACGTCGCCTTCAGCCAGCGTCAATCCGCCGAAGCCGCCAGTCGATCCGACACCTATCCTCGGCACCTGGTGCAGCAATAATGACAAGCGCTTCACAATTTCGCAGGAGCGCTTCGACAGCCGCGACATGCAGTGTACCGTCATGAAGCTCGACAATTACAAAGGAACGTTCACGCTCAATCTGGTTTGCGAAAACGACCAACAGCAGGCCAGTGAAAACGTGACCATCACGCCGATTGGTGACGCAGTGGAAATCGTATTCCTGTCGAAAGGCGTGCGCCACACGCGGGCCAACCGTTGCGGGCCTGCCCCTTCTGCGCCTGTTGTGGCGCCTGCGCCATCCGAGCCCACCCCGGCCTCTCCGGTCGTACAATAACAGATAGCCAGCACGACACCGCTGCACGGTTGAGAATTCCGGGCTTGCTCGGAGTTTCGCAGCAGCGTGCCTGCTATTTTTCCGCCGGTCTAAATCGCATGCGGGCGACGACCGGCGCAGGTTTCCTCATGAAACAGGAAAAAATGTCGGAACGATCCTGAAATCAAACCGTTAGGACTATGAACACTCAATGCAGAAAGGAGAGCAGTTATGTTTAGAACGACACTTCTGACGGCAGCGTGTGCACTCTTGATTGGTGCTCCAGCCCTTGCGCAGACGGCGGCTCCCACCGCGACAACGCCCGGCACAGATGCGCCAGCACAACAGGATCTGCCTGTTTCCACCAAGAACATGTTCGGCACAGCACCCTCGCCCGACAACAACAAGATCGGCTTTGTCGAGCCTAAGGAAGGCGAAGTTCTCGTCTCAAGCTTCATTGGCCGCAGCGTTTATGAAAGCGATGCCAATGATGCAAAATCCATCGGTAAGCTGAATGACCTGATAGTCAGTGCTGATGGTTCGGTTGTAGCAGCCGTGATCGGCGTCGGCGGCTTCCTTGGCGTCGGTGAGAAGGACGTGGCCGTAAGCCCGGATGTCTTGCAGCTCGCGACCCGTAGCGACGGAAACACCTGGCTGGTTCTCAGCGCAACGAAGGACCAGTTGACCGCAGCGCCTGCTTTCGACCGCTCCAAGGTCTTCACCAATGGCGTGGCCGATCCAAACGCAGCCAAGGAAAGCGAGGCTCCGGCCAGCGGTGAGACGACTACCCCGGCGACACCCGCAACGCCTGCCCCGGCTCAATAAAAGCTGACCAAATGGCAGCTATGGCCCCGATCTGTGATAGGTTCGGGGCCATAACCGATTCAGCGGACCTTTCTCACAAAGGCCCGCACTTTTATCCATTGGGCTCAATCGGAGGCTACGCCAATGAAGAAAGCTGTTCTCATCTGCATCGCGGCATTGTCGGCCAGCAGCTTCGCCGCAATCAATTCCGTTGAGGCCTCGACCTCTCCCAAGCAGCGCGCCGCCGAAGTCAAGGCCGTCATCGACGCGGTCTCTCGCGAACTGCCGAAGAACCCGATCAATACGGTTATGTATATCCGGGCGAATAATTTCGAGGTTCTCGCCGGCACCTGCACCGTGCGCGCGCATATCGTCTCTTCCAAGCCCACCGCGTCGGACAAAGGCGACAAGATCAAGGTCCGCCTCAACCGGCAGCGTTGCGCACGCTAGAACGCATTCTGAAGCGCCTGCGTTTGTAAGAGATTGCTTATTGTTAATGTCGCTCAATATGGCGGATTAAGCGTATCCGTGCGATAGTATCGGCCATGAGAACAAGGGCGCTAATAAGAACACGGCATACCGCTCTGATGGCGGTCAGGGTGCTGTGTCTTATCGTGCCGATTATTGTCGCCCTCACCGCCCTCATGCTTATCGCCAAATATGACGACGACAGGAATATCGTGACGAATACCGGCGTTGCAGGCGCGACGATGCCGAACGGCAACTGAACGATTTTCGCAATGCATTTGGGCGGTTGGAAAATGGTGGGCGCGTCCAGGAAGACGTAATGAGAGTTTGCCCCGCGTAACGGGGCAAATCCCTCAACCGCCGAAAGATGATGTTTTCCCTCCGCGATTCGCCGAACCAAAGCTCAACGTAGGTTTTTTATTGCCGCTCGCAACAATGGTCGCGGTCGATTTATCGGACTTCACTGTCTGGGTATCTATGTTTCCGTTGATCGGTGCAGCTGCAAATGCAGTGCCTGCGGTCATGAATGCACCAACGGCTAACAAAGCTATGGTCTTCATCGTTCCTCCTTTGCTGGCCCCGCCAGCTGACGCCGAAAATACGATGAGATCGTGCGGGCGTTGACACACAATCCGGTGTCACGAAACGCTAGATTTCATTTAAATGGTATACGGCACTTGTCGTATTTCGGCATGGCTGAACGCAGAAAATAAGCGCCCCGTACCACATGATGGACGCTGCGGACGCATTAGGGCTTGATTTGTGGCAATAAATGGTGGGCGCGACAGGGATTGAACCTGTGACCCCTCCCGTGTGAAGGGAGTGCTCTACCGCTGAGCTACGCGCCCTTAGAGGCACATATGTGCTCAATCAAGGTGACGCGGATATACGTTCCCGCTCAGGGCAAAGTCAAGCATGACAACACTTATTTCCCAAATGATTTTCCCTACCGAAAACCGTCCGGGTAGACCCAACGAAAATGGCGACTATCGAACGATAGCCGCCATATCCAAGGATTAAACATCCCTACTTCTGACAGATACCAGCGGCGTAACGCCGATTAAATTGCTGCCAGACGCGAAGCCACCGTCTTGTCGGATGCCTTCTGCATGCCCGAGTCGCGATCATAAACGTCACTGTAATAACGAATCTGGCCATTCGCATCCGGCCATGCCGTGAAATAGGAAATATAGACCGGCACCGGCTCCGGCACCTTGATGCCGCGCTCGTTCTTGCCGAAATATTTCTCCAAATCACCGACTGGCTTGCCGAGCACTGCCGCAGCCATATCACGTGGGCGTTCCAGACGAATGCAGCCATGGCTCAGCGCACGCATGTCGCGGCCGAAATAGGACTTTGCCGGCGTATCATGCATGTAGATATCATGTTCGTTCGGGAACAGGATTTTCAGTTCGCCCAAGGCATTGTCGAGGCTCGGCTTCTGACGAATACCGACATGCGCCTTTCCCGAAGCAACCGCGCTCCAATTAACGGCGCTCGCCGAAACCTTCTTGCCGCCGACATAGACTTCATAGCCGTTGCGGTCGAGATAGCTCGTGTCGCGCATGACCTTCGGCAGCATTTCGTTCAGAATAATTGAACGCGGCACACCCCAGGACGGATTGAAGACGACGGTTTGCACCTTGTTGTAGAAGAAATAGGTCTGATGGGTCGGCGAGCCAATCACCACATTCATACCCAGCTTTTCCTGGCCGCCTTCGAAATATTCAGCGCGGTATGCGGGCTGGTTGACCATTACATAGCGCGTGCCGAAATCATGCGGCAGCCAGCGCAGACGTTCCATCGAATAGAGAATACGGTCGCGCTTGACGGATGATTGCTCACCCTGCAACGCCGAAATCGTGTTTCGTCCGATAACCCCATCGGGCGCGCCGCCTGAAAGCTTCTGATAGTCCTTGATCGCGGAAACAAGTTCCGGATCGTAAAGGCTCGTATCGGCATGGGCCTGCAACACATCGCGGTGCTTTTCCAGATAATCAGCAGGCGCGTGTTTGGTAATCAGGGCAACCACCTTGCTCAACTGGTCGCTCGTGTCGCCCGGACGAATGACGCCGTCGAGCGACACGCGAATGGGTTCGCCCGTCGGTGCATCTGTCTGGGACAAAGCCTGCTTCAAAGCCGCATATTGCGCATTATCCGGCTGGAACCCGTGCAAATAGGCGGATGCATCCGCTTCACCGGCCAGTCTTTCCAGCACAGTTTTGGGATCGACGCGATCACGCGGCAGGTCGTGGAAACCGCTCAGGCGGTCGGCGATCACGCGTCCCTCGCCTGCATCCATCGCATAGCGCAATGCCCGGGCCGACATGCGAACTTCAAACTCTGCCAGCTTCTGCTGACGTTCCGCATTCTGCGACGGATCGAAATTGTCCGAAGGGATCGTGACTGCATATTCATCCGGATTGAGACCGTCTTCGCCAGCGCGTGCGAAGAAAGCGGCTACGGCCTTGGCGCGGTCAAGCACCTTGCCGTCGGCAGACCACATGAAAGAACGGTTGGTCGAATAATAGGAAACAATCGCTTCAGCGATTGGCTTTTCAGCCTTCACATCAACCGACTTCAGATAGTCCATGGCGGCGTCGAAAGCGCGGTTGCCAGCCGTTTCGGTCGTATCAGGCGCCTTTTCCACACGGATCGGCGACATGCCGGATGTCAGTGGATCAACAGTTGGCGCAGAGGTTGCCGCAGTCACCTGCAGATCGAGCGCGCTGAAATCGATCTTGATCAGCGTTTCCGGCTTGTAATCATAAATCTCCGGCCCCTTGACCGTCACACGCTGCGCGGGCGGAGCGATACGCGTGCGCGCTGCCGGTGCGGCGGCAGCTGGTGCTGCTTTTATGCGCGGCGCGGCCGCTGCGGGTGGAAGCGGTGCTACGGGCTGCTCGGCCTGTTGGCGGCGCTGTTGAAACAGCTCGAAAAGTGAATTTGCTGCCTGTGCCTGCGTGACCGGGAACAAGGCCGATGCGGCAAGAGCCAGTACCATCGCATTGCGGATATAAGACCCGCTGGTGCGATTTTTCTTTGCATCCATCTGCGCGCGCCGAGAAAACTGCATTTCAACCGCCAAAGTTAGCATGTCCGCCGAAAGGCGAATCCGTCTCAATCATTTCGCGTAGATTTTATGAATCTCGTATAGAAAGTTTTAACGCTAATGCCACTTCTTTCAATTTCTTGCTCGAAAATAATCACAAAACTTTGAGGGAGGCGCATCCGCGCAACAGCTGTCCCGCAAGGGATGCCGCTCGCCATTCCCCTCATTGCGCAATGTGCCGCAGTGGATTCCGCCTCTCATCGCGCTAAAAGCCCCTCAGAATTAACCCCGGACGCTGCCCGGTAATCCGGGTTTTGAGCAACATACGTGCAGGCTGGCGATCTCGCGATTTCTGGCCGGTGCGGCAGGCAAGCAAGCGAGGTACCACGATGGCAGAAGCAAGCGCCGCCGATCTCTTTCCTCTTGGCGAAGACACCACCCCTTACCGCAAACTAACCTCCGACCATGTTTCGGTCGATACGTTCAAGGGTCAGGAAATTCTGACCGTCGACCCGGAAGGTCTGCGTCTTCTGTCCGAGGCGGCATTTGCCGACATCAACCATCTGCTGCGTCCCGGCCATTTGCAGCAGCTTGCCAAAATCATGGAAGACCCGGAAGCGACCGACAATGATCGCTTCGTCGCCTATGATCTTCTGAAAAACGCGAATATCGCCGCAGGCGGCGTCCTGCCGATGTGTCAGGATACCGGCACCGCGATCATCATGGGCAAGAAGGGCCGTCGCGTCTGGACAGAAGGCGGCGATGCCGATGCGCTCGGCAGCGGCGTGCTCGACGCCTATAACAAGAAGAACCTGCGTTATTCGCAGCTGGCGCCGCTGTCGATGTTCGAAGAGAAGAACACCAAGAACAACCTGCCTGCGCAGATCGACATTTATGAAGAAGGCGAAGACGCCTACAAGTTCCTCTTCGTGGCAAAGGGTGGCGGCTCAGCCAACAAGACGTTCCTTTATCAGGGCACGCCTTCGCTGTTGACCCATGACCGGATGATCGACTTCCTCAAGGACAAGATCCTGAGCCTCGGCACGGCGGCCTGCCCGCCTTACCATCTCGCTATCGTCATCGGCGGCACGTCAGCCGAGATGAACCTCAAGACGGTCAAGCTCGCCTCGACGCGTTATCTCGACAGCCTCCCGACGGCGGGTTCGGAAACTGGCCATGCGTTCCGCGATCTGGAAATGGAAGCCGAAATCCACAAGCTGACCCAGTCACTGGGCGTCGGCGCGCAGTTCGGCGGCAAATATTTCTGCCATGACGTGCGCGTCATCCGTCTGCCGCGCCATGGCGCATCGCTGCCGATCGGTATCGGCGTGTCCTGCTCGGCAGACCGTCAGGCCAAAGGCAAGATCACCAAGGAAGGCATCTTTCTGGAACAGCTGGAGACCAATCCCGCGCAATACATGCCGGATATCGACGAAGAAAAGCTCTCCTCGCATGTGGTGAAGATCGACCTCAACCAGCCGATGGCCGAAATCTTGAAGGAGCTGTCCAAGCATCCCGTCAAGACACAGCTTTCGCTGACTGGCCCGATTATCGTCGCCCGCGATCTGGCACATGCGAAAATTCGCGAACGGCTGGAAAACGGCGAATCCATGCCGGATTATTTCAAGAACCACCCGATTTATTATGCCGGTCCGGCCAAGACTCCCGCTGGTTATGCATCGGGTTCGTTCGGCCCGACGACGGCTGGGCGCATGGATTCCTATGTCGACCAGTTCCAGTCGTTTGGCGGCTCCATGGTGATGCTCGCCAAGGGTAACCGTTCGCGTCAGGTGCGCGAAGCCTGCGGAAGCCATGGCGGTTTCTATCTCGGCTCCATTGGTGGTCCCGCCGCCCGTCTGGCGCAGGACTGCATCAAGAAAGTGGAAGTGGTCGAGTATCCAGAACTCGGCATGGAAGCCATCTGGCGCATCGAAGTGGAAGATTTCCCAGCTTTCATCGTCATCGACGACAAGGGCAATGATTTCTTCAAGGAACTCAACCTGGGTTGATCTGGCCCGATTGATCTCCGAAACGAATAAGGGCGGCTTCCAGAGCCGCCCTTTTTGTATCAGGCATTCGCACCGCCATCGGCAGTTAGCGTAGCACCCGTAACGAAGCGCGACTCTGGACCGGCAAGCCATGCCACCAAGCTTGCAATATCATCCGGCGAGCCATAGCTGCCGGTCGCAATGCGCTCCAGCTGCGGACCGGAGTGATCGCCGTCAGCAGGATTCATATCCGTATTGGTAGACCCCGGCTGCACGACATTCACCGTAACGCCCTTGGGGCCAAGATCGCGGGCAAGCCCCTTCGTCAGACCAATGAGCGCCGACTTGCTGGCGGCATAGAGGCTGATCCCCGGCCATGCGACAAGGTCCGCCAGATTGGAGCCAATGGTGACGATACGCCCGCCCTCGCCCAGATGCGGCGCAGCCGCTATAACAGCGGCGAAAACAGCTCGGAAATTGACCGCCATCACCTCATCGAAATCCGCAATCGTCGTCTCACCCAGCGGAGCAGCGCGCCAGATGCCAGCGCTGTTGACCAGAATATCCAGCCGTCCCAGCTCTTTGACCGCCGCTGCAATCGCGGCGGCAATTTCATCCGCATGACGATTATCCGCCTTGAACGCGACTGCCCGGCCGCCTTCGGCGGCAATCTCGGACACGACCGCTTCGGCTTTTTCCCTGGAACTCACATAGGTGATGGCGACGATGGCACCGTCCTTGGCCAGCCGTCGCGCAATCGCGGCACCAATGCCGCGGCTGCCGCCGGTTACGAAGGCCACCTTCCCATTCAAAGGTTTTCCCGACATGAAATATCCTTTCTGTAACGATTGATACATAAAAGGTGTCAGGCTTGTCGAATGACGTCAAGTGGATTATTTAACGATCAATACAAAAAGGAGATAGCCGTGTCGGAACGCGGAAGACCTCGCAACTTTGACCGAGAAAAAGCATTGCGCGCAGCAATGTATGTTTTCTGGGAAAAGGGCTTTGACGGCGCATCACTGTCAGACCTGACAGCCGCCATGGGCATCAATGCGCCGAGCCTCTATGCCGCCTTCGGCAGCAAGGAGGGGCTTTATATGCATGCCTTGTCGCTCTATTCGAGCGAAGTCGGCACAGATATCTGGACGCAACTGGAAGAAACATCGGACGTAAAGCAGGCATTCGAGCGCTTTTTGCTGGTGAGTGCCGAGACTTTCTCGGTCACCGACAAGCCGCGCGGATGCCTGATCGCGCTGGATGCGCTGTACCGCACCCAGTCCAGCCAGAATGTCTGCAATGAACTAAAGGCGCGTCGCAACGGGAATATCAACGTGCTGCGCGCCCGCCTTCAACGCAGTGTCGAGGAAGGCTCCTTGCCCGCGACCATCGACACGGACGCTATCGCCACCTTTTACGCGACGGTACAGAACGGTATGTCCATCCTGGCGCGCGATGGTGGCAGCGTGGAAAGTCTTGTCGCCACGGCGCATGGCGCGATGGCGGCGTGGGACAGGCTCACCGCGGCCTGATTGGTTACGGGCCGCTTATGCCACGGCGCGCAGGGGCACTGGACCGCTCACGTAATCCGCGATTTTGTCGGCCACATCCGTGCTGGCGATGATCCGCCGGTGGCCAAGACCGTCAGCCCAGTGCAGACGGACATGCGGCCCCGCTTTCGCTGCCATTTCCGCACAGCGCGCTGGCACTTCCTTGTCGTCGCGTGCGTGAATAACCAGCGTCGGGATCAACAATCGGCGCAGATGCGCATCGGTATCGAAATCATGGATCGGGCGCGCGGCGATTTGCTGGACCGTGTCCTTCATCGCCTGACGCACATCGGCGTTCAGGCGAAGCACCTTTCCGAATCCGTCGAAAACACCCTCCATCGAATGCGGTGACGCAATCGTGACCAGCTTGGCGGGACGCCGCTCACGATAACAACCAAGCGGCCCCGCAGCTGCATTGACGACAACCGCACCGCCGAAGGAATGCCCGACCATGGCGTAGAACGGCCCATACTGACGCCACGCGGCATCCACCGCCGCGATGGCCCGGATGAAATCCAGTTCGCGTCCCGCTGAAGCGCCATGCCCCGGCAGATCGAGAGCGACAACCCGTTCGCCGCGTGCGACCAGCGCGCTGATAATGGCCATCATATCCGCGCTGCGTGAACCCCAGCCATGCACTACCAGCGAGGTACGGGCATTCTGTCGAGCCATCCCTGCTGGCTCGAAAAGATAGGTTGCGACAACGCCCCGATCGATAATCAGGTCAAGCCGCTTTGCCTTGAACAACTCGCGGCTCGTCTGACGCAGCCTTTCCGCATAGGCTTTTGTTTGGGGCTTACGGCTCGGTGTGCGACAGAAAATCCTGAATGCCGCGCGGCCGGCACGTTCCGGTGCGATGCGCCCAAGCACACCCAGACCGAATCGCGTAACCTGTAGGGATAACGTCGCCATAACGGGGCCTCAATCATGTTCAATCCTGAACAAATAATTGTACAAGAATGAACAAAATGCAAGACAAGAATCAAAAGCTGCCGTGGGATAATCCGCGCTTTAAAAACTGGATTGCGGTTGCGAGAGCCGGCAAAGCGGTTGAACGCGCGCTGGCGCAGGGACTGGCACCCTTCGATCTCAAGATCGCCGACCTCGATGTGCTGATGAATATTTATCGCCACCCCGGCGAATCGCAGCACGATCTCGCGCGCCGGATTTTGGTCGGACGCTCGAACATCACGATGTTGCTGCCGAAACTGGAGAATCGGGGATTGCTAATGCGCACCGGCGATCCGGTAGACAAACGCATCATTCGCCTTACTCTCACGCCGGACGGCGAAAAGCTGCTCGGTGAAGCGCTTTTAGTCTATACCGATCTGATCGACCGCGTCATGGCGCAATCGACCGCAGCGCAATGCAATGCGATGGGCAACATGATGCGGCGTATCGCGGATATGCTGGAAAAGGATTAAGCTCGATTAGCGGTCGCGCTTGAGCCCTTTTTCGGCCAGCTCGTCGAGATAAGTCTGCCACAGCGTCTCCTTATCGGTGCCGAGCTTATGCAGATAGGTCCAGGAAAACAGGCCGGTGTCGTGCATGTCGTCAAAGGTTATGCGCACCGCATAATTGCCGACCGGCTCGACCTTGATGATTTCGACGTTGCGCTTGCCGCCAACCGTAATGCGTTGTTCGGGAGAATGGCCCTGCACTTCTGCCGACGGAGAAAGCACGCGCAACAGCTCGGCTGTTAGTTCAAATCGCTCTCCGTTGTCGAAAGCCACCGTCAGCAATTTGCGGTCGCTGGAAACGCGCAGTTCGGTCGGCCAAACGTCGCTCATCACTTTTCTCCATATTGAGCTTGCTCCGTCATCGTCGAAGCTTGCTTGTGATAGGCCGCATGTCAAATTACCGCAAGGGTATTGAAACTGCTTCAGCCGCGCAAAACTGGACAATGCGTGGCGGAAGCCTTATCTCATAAGAACGGGTCGATACTGCGTCGCACCTCATGGAAACAATGGCTTCACAGATGAAAACCTTGCAGGCACAGCCCCTTGTTTCTCCAACCGGACCGATGATCGATCCTTTCGGGCGGATGGTCAGCTATCTGCGTGTTTCGGTGACGGATCGTTGCGACTTCCGCTGCACCTATTGCATGGCGGAACATATGACCTTTCTTCCCAAGAAGGATCTGCTGACGCTTGAAGAGCTGGAACGGCTTTGCACCGTGTTCATCGACAAGGGCGTGCGCAAGCTGCGGCTCACCGGCGGCGAACCGCTGGTGCGCAAGAACATCATGCATCTGATCCGCGGGCTTTCGCGCCATCTGGCATCCGGAGCGCTGGATGAACTGACGCTGACCACCAACGGCTCGCAGCTTGCGCGCTTTGCCCATGAACTGGCCGATTGCGGCATGAAGCGCATCAATGTCTCGCTCGATACGCTGAACCCTGACAAGTTTCACGAAATAACCCGCTGGGGTGATCTCGCACGTGTGCTAGAAGGCATCGATGCCGCCCAGAAGGCCGGTATTCGTGTGAAGATCAATGCCGTGGCGCTCAAAGATTTCAACGAGCTCGAAATCCCCGAGCTGATCCGCTGGGCTCATGGTCGCGATATGGACCTGACGCTCATCGAAACCATGCCGATGGGCGAAATCGAATTCGACCGCACCGATCAGTATCTGCCGCTGTCGCAGGTGCGTAATGATCTGTCACGTCAGTTCACGCTGACCGATATTCCGTACCGGACGGGCGGCCCTGCCCGCTATGTCACGATCGAGGAAACTGGCGGTCGCCTCGGCTTCATCACACCTCTGACGCATAATTTCTGCGAAAGCTGCAACCGCGTCCGCCTCACCTGCACAGGCATGCTTTATATGTGCCTCGGCCAGAATGACGATGCCGATCTGCGCAAGGTGCTGCGGGAAAACGACAGCGATACGTTTTTGAGCCGGGCTATCGATGAGGCAATCTCGCGCAAACCCAAGGGCCATGATTTCATCATTGATCGCGATCATAACCGCCCAGCTGTGGCGCGCCACATGAGCCTGACGGGTGGTTAATCCCCGCGCTATACTTTTAGGCGAAAATAATCACAAATAATTGTCGCGCAATAAACTTTAACAAGGTATTGGATTCTAAACTGGATTCTATACCGTGCTGCAGTCAGATAATTTCCGCGCAAGTATTTATATGCTTCTCGCCATGGGCACCTTCACCATCGGGGACAGCATAACCAAATTCCTTCTCACGGAAATGAACAGCGGGCAGTACATGCTGATCCGCGGTTTTTTTGCCACTTCGATGATTGGTTTTTTGGCCTGGCGTCATGGCGCGCTGCGCAATCTTTCTCTGGAGTGGATGACGGTCCTGCGCGTGCTGGGCGAAGTCGTTGCGACAATCACTTACATTGTCTCGCTGGGTCATCTTTCCCAGGCGTTCTGTTCCGCCGTGTTTCAGGCCACACCTTTGGTCGTCACGCTGGGCGCTGCAATCTTTCTCAAGGAAAAAGTTGGCTGGCGGCGCTGGGTCTCCATTCTGGTGGGCTTCGTCGGTGTAATCATCATCATTCGCCCCGGTTCAGCCGGTGCGGCAAGCCTCGGTGCCGTTGGCATTTTGCTGGCGAGTGTCGCTTGCGCGGCCATGCGCGATATTGCAACGCGCCGTGTGCCCGCCCATGTGCCGACATTCTACCTTTCCACGCTTACCGCCGGTGCGATTGCGGTTACCGGCGGCGTATTGACCGTCCCCATGGGCGGTTGGCAGCCTGTCGGCCTTCTTTCCATCGCGACCTTGCTGGGCGCAGCCGTGCTTTTGCTGATCGGATATCACTTTATCATTCTCGCCATGCGTGAGGGCGAAGTGTCCTTCGTGTCCCCGTTCCGCTATTCCAGCCTGCTCTGGGCGATAGGCTTGAGCATTGCAATCTTTGGTGAAGCGCCGGATGCGTATACAATTGCTGGATCTGTTCTGGTCGTCGGAAGCGGCATTTACATGGTCTATCGCGAAAACGCGCTCAAGAAGCGTGAGAAGAACAAAAGCACTCTGGCGTCTATTCCAACCGGCCTCGGACCAAAATGATGACCATCAAGGATGTAGCCGGTGCGATCATCGCGGGCGGATTATCGAGCCGTATGCGCGAAGGCGGAATAGACGGTGACAAATTCCTGCAGGTTTTGGGTGCCGGTTCCGTCATTGGTGAAGTCGCCGCACGGCTGAAACCGCAGGTGAGCGCGCTTTTCATCAATGCCAATGGCGACGCCTCCCGACTGTTCAGCCTCGGCCTACCGGTTGTAGCGGACATTTCCGCATCACATGGCGGTCCGCTGCCCGGCATCCTCACGGCGCTCATCCACGCAAAAAATTCGACATGGCTGCTGACCGCAGCGGCGGACACGCCGTTTCTGCCTGCCGATCTGGGAGAGCGGCTTTTCGAACGTCAACGAGCGACCGGCAAGGACATCGTTCTTGCAAGCTCCGCCGGGCATATTCACCCGATCTTTGGCCTGTGGCGCACGCAGCTGGCGGATCGTCTGAAAGACTGGCTTTCAACCGCAGAGAAAGCCAGTGTTCTCGCTTTCGCACGCGATGTTGAATTTGAAACGGTGGACTTTCCGCTCTTGGCGACCAAGGATGGCGCGGAGAACTATGATCCCTTCTTCAATATCAACCGGCCCGACGACCTTGTCGAAGCCCGGCGATTGCATAGACTGAACGGAGATACGGAATGACACATAAGCTTTTCGGCATTACGGGCTGGAAGAATTCCGGCAAGACCACACTGACCGAAAAGCTCGTGCGCTGCCTGACCGAACGTGGCTATCGCATCGCCACGATCAAGCACGCGCATCATAATTTCGACATCGATCACGAAGGCACCGATTCCTGGCGGCATCGTCAAGCAGGTGCCGCAGAAGTGGCCATCGTTTCGGAGCGCCGCTTCGCCATCATGCATGAAAATCTCGACGGTCCGGAAATCGCCCTGCAAGACATCGCGGACAAGCTTGCGCCGTGCGATTTGATTCTCGTCGAGGGCTATAAGCGCGAGCCGCACAAGAAAATCGAGCTTCGCCGAACGGGCAGCCATGATGGCCCGCCGCTCGCCGAAAACGATCCAAGCATCGTCGCCATTGCAACCGATCATCCACAGTCGGGCTTGAGCCTGCCGGTCTTCGATATCAATATGGTCGATGAAATCGCCGATTTCATCCAAAATGAAATGGCACTTTGAGCAATTCCCTATCGCTTTCCGCCAAAACGTCAGCATTCACTATTTTGCCACGTCTTTCGGCGGAATAGCCTGTGAATTCCACAATAATTATACGCAAAATTATTACGCAACCCATCTTGCCTTCGGGTGAAAAGTGGTGGGAATATCGTGCTCAGATTGGAGGGCGGCGGCGAAGATGCGAAAAAATATTGCGCAGCCTCCGTTGAACCATCTATTGGTAGCCACAGGAGGAATGACTATCAATCGGTAATCCTCAATTTTAAATTGCAATTGCACTACAGATGGCTGAACCAGAACAATAATCAGGGAACCAGCCTGAGTAAACGAGAGGACTAAATATGCGCGTATTGAAGCGTATCGTAGCAGCAGCTTCGGTTGCAACCATTGCAACCATGGCAGGCGGATTGGCCATTGGCGCCGCAAATGCCCAAGAGCCCTTGAAGCTCACCATCGCCACCGAAGGCGCCTACCCCCCCTTCAATTTCATCAAGCCGGACGGCACCCTTTCGGGATTTGACGTCGATATCGCGAAAGCACTTTGCGATGAGATGAAGGCTCAGTGCACGTTCGTCACTCAGGAATGGGATGGCGCAATTCCGGCCCTTCAGGCTGGCAAGTTCGACGCTTTCATCGCTTCCATGTCGATCACCGACGAGCGCAAGAAGCAGGTCGATTTCTCGAACAAATATTACAACACGCCTCCGGGCATCGTCGCTCCGAAAGATAGCGACATCAAGGGCGTGACCAAGGAAGATCTCGCTGGCAAGACGATCGGCGTTCAGGTTTCCACCACCCATGCCAACTACTCGGAAAAGACCTTTACCGACAGCACGATCAAGGCCTACCCGACTGCCGAGGAATACCGCCTCGATCTGGCCAATGGCCGTCTCGACGCCGCCAATGACGACAGCGTAACGCTGGGCGAATGGCTGAAGACGCCGGATGGCGCCTGCTGCAAGATGGTCGGCACCTTCCCGCCGGTTGTTGAAATTCACGGTCCCGGTGCGGGCGTTGCCTTCAAGAAAGGCCGCCCGGAACTGATTGAAAAGTTCAACGCGGCCATCAAGGCGATCCGCGCCAACGGAAAGTACAAGGAAATCAACGATAAGTACTTTGAGTTTGACGCCTACGGCGCCGAAAACTAAGTTGCTTTGAAGAAGTTTGCGCCGGTTTGTGTCACACAAACCGGCGCACATCATTTATGGCAGACCATTCGGTAGAAGCGCTCGAAACAGAGACCGCCGGATTTGGTATCCGCCCAGAAAAAAGAAAAAAGGCGATGGAACATTACGCCACTTTATTGAGTTTCGGCCCCGAAGGTTGGTCGAGGAGCATCGCCTGGGGGCTATTGGTCACTGTCACTCTGGCAATCGCCACTCTGCCCGTTGGCCTCGTTCTCGGATTTCTGGTTGCTTTGGGGAAGCAATCGAGCGAACCATCGATCCGACTGGCCTCGAATATCTACACGACCATTTTCCGCGGCCTTCCAGAACTGCTGACCCTGTTTCTGGTGTATTTCGGCGCTTCGCTCGGCCTACAGAAACTGCTGGCGCTCTTCGGCATCAATGCGAATGTCGAGATCAACGCCTTTGCCGCCGGTATGGTGGCGCTCGGTTTCGTCTTCTCGTCCTATTCGAGTGAAGTCTTCCTGTCCGCTTTCCGTGCCATTCCGCGTGGCCAATATGAAGGCGGTTACGCTGTCGGCCTGTCGCACTGGCAAACCATGCGCAAGGTCATCCTGCCGCAATTGATCCGCATCGCCCTGCCCGGCCTTGCCAATCTGTGGCTGGTGCTGCTGAAGGACACGTCGCTGGTGTCCGTGATCACATTGTCCGACATCATGCGTCAGACATCCATCGCAGCGCGCGTGACCAAGGAGCCGTTTCTGTTCTTCGGCGTCGCCTGCCTGCTCTATCTCGCTCTCGCGATCATCTCGTCCTATTTCATCAACCGCATTGCCCAATGGGCTGATGCGGGCAGCAATCGTTCGCGGGGTGCATGATCATGAGCGAAGCCGTCACTCAAACCAGTGCTGCCGTCATGGCGCCGCCGCCCGTCGTCCGCGAATGGACCCGCGCTCGCATTGCAGGCCACATCTTCGTCGGCATATGGGCTTTGCTCTTCGCTGGGCTCGCCATCTATCTCTACAATGTCTGGCGCATCGATCTCTTCGAAACTTATGGACCGCGCTACTGGTCCGGCCTGCTGATCACCCTGAAACTGGTCGTGGTGTCGATCCTTGTCGGCGCTGCATTGTCGATCCCGATCGCAGCCGCACGCATGTCGAACAATCGCTGGCTGAAAGCCATCGCCTTCGGCTATGTGTATTTCTTCCGCGGCACGCCGCTTCTGGCGCAAACCTTCCTGATCTATTACGGCTTCGGCACTTTCCGGCCTTTCCTAGAAAGCATCGGTCTGTGGGTGTTTTTCCGTGATGCATGGAATTGCGCCATTCTGGCCTTCTCGCTCAATACGGCTGCCTATCAGGCTGAAATCCTGCGCGGCGCGATCCAGAGCGTTGCCATGGGCCAGTGGGAAGGTGCCGCGGCGCTGGGCATTTCCAAGCGCGTGACGTTCTGGAAGGTCATTCTTCCACAGGCGCTGATCGTTGCGCTGCGTCCATACGGCAATGAAATCATCCTGATGATCAAGGGCTCGGCCATTGTGGCCATCATTACGGTTCTCGACCTGATGGGTGAAACGCGCCGCGCCTATTCCCGCACTTTCGATTTCCAGACCTATCTCTGGGCAGCCGTGATCTATCTGCTGATCGTCGAAGCGCTGCGCCACATCTGGGATTATCTCGAACGGAAGCTGACACGGCATCTTGTTCGTTGATTTACCAGATAGACCTTAAATTTAGCCCTCGGCAGCCTTGCAGCTTCCGGGGGCTATCTGTTTAATCAACAATATGTCTTCGCTGCCACGCAGCGCACAGACAATTTCTCAAGCATAGCAATGGGCAATATCATGCTGAAAATCTGGGGTCGCACCAATTCCACCAATGTCAAGAAAGCGCTCTGGATCGCGCAGGAGCTTGGCCTTGATTACGAACAGATCGACGTGGGCGGCCAGTTTGGCGGCCTGGACGACCCGGCCTTCCTCGCGCGCAATCCCAATGGCCTCATTCCGCTTGTCGAAGACGGAGAAACCGTGCTCTGGGAATCGAATGTCATCACGCGTTATCTGGCTGCAACCTATGGCAAAAACAGCCTGTGGATCGAAAACCCGGCCAAGCGGGCGCAAGCGGAAAAATGGATGGATTGGGCGTCCAACACGCTCTACAGCGATTTCAGCAATGTGATGAAGCATATGATCCGCCTGCCGGAAGACAAGCGCGATCCGGCAATCCTGCAACGCGGTCTCGACGGCCTTGCCCGTTCCATGAAGATTGCCAATGACGGTCTCGGCCAAGCGCCGTGGTTCTCCGGAGACGCGTTTGGCATCGGCGACATTCCGATTGGCTGCTATGCCTATGCATGGTTCGAGTTCCCCATCGAACGCCCCTCGCTTCCGCAGCTCGAAAGCTGGTATGAGCGCCTGAAAGAGCGCCCTGCCTACCGTTCGGCTGTGATGACACCCCTCACCTGATCAAACGGTCCACAAACTATCCAGAGGAATGAACGAATGACGACGACTGCAAAAGTAGCCTTTCTCGGGCTGGGCGTGATGGGCTATCCAATGGCAGGACACCTCAGGAACAAGGGTGGCCACGACGTTACGGTTTATAACCGTACGACGGCAAAAGCGGAAAAATGGGCGAAGGAATTCGGCGGCAGTTTCGCCGCCACGCCCGCAGAAGCCGTGCGCGATGCCGATTATGTATTCGCCTGCGTCGGCAATGATGACGATCTGCGTTCGGTAACAATCGGCCCGGACGGCGCTTTCTCGACAATGAAGAAAGACGCGATTTTCATCGACAACACGACTGCCTCTGCCGAAGTCGCACGCGAGCTTTCGGAAGAAGCGCAGAAGCTTGGCGTTCATTTCATCGATGCGCCGGTTTCCGGCGGTCAGGCTGGCGCGGAAAACGGCGTGTTGACCGTGATGGTCGGTTCCAGCGAGCCGGTTTTCGAGCGCGCCAAGCCAATCATCGACGCCTATGCCCGGTCTGTCGGTCTCATGGGTCCTGTCGGTTCGGGACAGTTGGCCAAGATGGTGAACCAGATTTGCATCGCCGGTCTCGTTCAGGGACTGGCCGAGGGCATTCATTTTGGCAAGAAGGCCGGTCTCGATATCGAAAAGCTCATCGCGGTGATTTCCAAGGGCGCTGCCGGTTCGTGGCAGATGGAAAACCGCTCCGCCACGATGAACCAGGGCAAATATGATTTCGGCTTTGCCGTCGACTGGATGCGGAAGGATTTGGGCATCTGCCTTGACGAAGCAGACCGCAATGGCGCGCTTCTGCCCGTCACTGCGCTTGTCGATCAATTCTACAAAGAGGTGCAGAAGATCGGCGGAAATCGCTGGGATACGTCTTCTCTGCTGGCGCGTCTGGAGCAGAAGTGAACATCAACTGAGTTCAGTTCAGGAGAAAAGCCCGGCATTCCCGCCGGGCTTTTTTATATTAGCCGCGTTCAATCAGAATTTGACCATCGCCGTGAGCGACAGCCCGCTGACAAAATCATCGTCGAGTACGCCCTCGGAACCCAGCAGACTGCGCTCACCGTCGGCAAGCGTCGTGTCAACCTTTCCTGAGACCAGCCAACCCGCAGCGCCCGCCAGACGAAACTCGACTTGGTCACTTGGCTTGTAACCGGCGCCAAGGCTGAACAACCAGAGGTCCGTCTGCGTGGTGAGGCCCGTGCTGGTGCCGCGATCCCAGGTCAAAGTCCCGTCGAGAGACCAGTGGTTGTCGAACGTGTGAGCAACACCACCCCTCAAAGTCCAGCCATCCTGATAATAGAGGTTCAGGCTGGTAACTCTGGTGCCGATAGGGAGAACCGCACTGTCAGCCGCAACAAAATCAACCGACGTCACGCTTGACCAGTCCATCCATTCTACCGAGCCAAAAGCCAGCCAACCGGGCGTTATACCCGTCTGAAATTTGAATTCGACGGATTGAGGTGTTGCAACGTCACTGCTCACATCAATCGGTTCGCCGCGCCCGGTGATTGGGTTCAAAATCAGATTATCAACAGTGCCTTCAAGGCCGTACTTGACCGCAGATTGATAAACGATGCTCGCACGGATCGCATATTCAGGAATTTCATAGGCAGCGCCAATTCGCCAGCCAAACGACTGGTCATCTGCATCCAGAGAAGCGGCGCGAAACGGGCTTCCGGGAATGCCGTCAGGATTGCGGGAAAAATGCGGGATCATTCTGGTCTGCTGGCCGCGCAGTTCCTGATAGCTGACGCCACCCAAAATACGGAAATAGCCCATCGCGCCCGCATCAAAACGATAGGCACAGTTCACACCGTAATCGTTCGACGTGATCTTCTGTTCGATCGAGGTGTAAGAGTGAACCGTTTCAATGCCCGCATCGGTGTCGATGCCCCAAGGCTGACGGTATTGCGCAGCACAGGCAATATCGCTGGTCAGATCGAACTTGGCCGAAATCTTCGGCACCCAAAGGCCCTTCGCCTCTTCGATACCTTTTTCGAACGGGCGGCCTGTCGCCGGGTTGATACCGCCATTCGTGTCGCTGGCGACCGAGCCACCGATTTTCGTCAATCGACGCTGGGGAGCCACATAAATCGCCGACGTATCGACCGCGTTTCCCTGTTCGAACAGAATATCGAAATCCTGCGAACTCGTCTCGAAAGCTCCGGCGTGAGCGACGACCGCTCTCCCAAACAGCACTGCCGCGATACAACTGATTTGAAAGCCGCGTCCGCCCATAAATCTCCCCCCAAGAAGCTGTGGCATTAACGAGGACGCAAACGTAAAACGGGAAGAAACGGAGCTGCAATATCCAACCAATAGCGAGTTAATTGTGCGGCCAAAGCGCCCCCCGAGCAAATTGGCTCAGCGACAGAGTTCCAACAAATCCCAAATCAAATTCCGCTAAAACCGCCGTTTTTGGCCTGTTTCCGCCTGCTGCGAATGCGCAATGGCGTGCTTGCGAAACCGAACCGCCGGTTCGATTACTTTAGACGCTTCTGGAATTAAAATTTCCCCGGACCGATCACGCAAAAAGCCCGGCAGCGGGAACTGCCGGGCTGATACATAAAGGGCCGGAACATTGTTAGGATGCTCCGGCCCTTGAGTTATATTTGATCCGATGGATCAGAACTTGACCTTCGCCGTCAGCGAGAGACCGCCGACGAAGTCGTTGCCGAATTCACCCTTGGAACCCAGCAGGTTCCGCGTGCCATTGACGACCGTGTCATCAACTTCACCCGAAGACAGCCAGCCAGCAGCACCGGCGAGACGAACTTCGAACTGGTCGTTCGGCTTGTAATTGGTGCCGAGACCGAACAGCCAGATATCGGTCTGCGATGTGAGACCCGTGCTGGTGCCGCGATCCCAGGTCACCGTTCCTGCAACCGACCACTGGTCATTGAACTTGTGACCGACACCGCCGCTCACGGTCCAGCCGTCCTGATAATAAAGGTTCAGGCTGGTGACCTTAGTACCGCTCGGCAGAACCTTGCTGTCAGATGTGGCAAAATCGACCGATGTGAGCGACGACCAATCGGTCCACTTCACAGAACCAAATGCAAGCCAGTCGGGCGCGATGCCGGTCTGGAATTTGAACTCGAGCGACTGCGGCGTGGAAACTTCGCTGTCCACATTTAGGGACATGCCTCTTCCGGTGATCGGATTGAGAACCAGATTATCGACCGTACCTTCAAGGTCGTATTTGACCTTGGACTGGTAAACGACACTTGCCCGCACCGCATATTCTGGAATTTCATAAGCTGCACCGAGACGCCAGCCTACAGCCTGATCGTCAACATCCAGCGATCCGATACGGGTTGGGCCGGCGGGGATGTTATATGGGTTTCCTCGCGGCATACCCGGAATGGCTTTTGTCTGTTCGCCGCGGAGTTCCTGATAGCTCACACCACCGAGAATGCGGAAATAGCCCTTTTCACCCGCAGTAAAGCGGTAGGAGCAGTTGACGCCGTAGTCATGCGACGAAATTTTCTGTTCTATCGCCGTATAAGCACGGACCGTATCGATGCCGACATCGGTGCTGATACCCCAGGGCTGACGATATTGCGCCGCACAGGCCAGATCGCTCGTCAGGTCGAACTTGGCCGAAAACTTCGGCACCCAGTAGCTCTCCGCCTCGTCAACTTCCGTTTCGAAGGCTCGGCCCGTCAATGGATTGACGCCACCGCTCATCGTGCTGATTGCAGAACCACGAATATTCTTGAGCTTGCGTTGCGGGGCTACGAAAGTTCCCGACGCATCAACGGCGTTTCCCTGCTCAAACAGGATATCAAAATCCTGCGAGCTGCGTTCAAAACCACCTGCATGAGCGACAACCGCACTCCCAAGCAGTACCGCTGCAATTCCCCCAATTTTTAAGCCGCGTCCGCTCATTATGTCCTCCCAGATAGCAACCGGCATTAACGTTGACGCAAACGTAAAACAGGAAGGATTCGACCTGCAATATCCAATCATTCGCGGGCTATGAGCGGCTTCGAAGTCGCTTCTTTCAAAACGCTTAAAATACGGGGCGTTTCTCCATTTGGTGGAAACATTCCGACAAATGTAGACCAGAAATTCGCCCAAATTGCCCCTTTTTCGGCCATATTTCGGCCTTGTTGCGAAAGGGCAACATTTTCAAAAAACAATCGAAACGCCGGTTCGATGCGGTCCAAAGCCCCTTGAAACGCAACTTTTCCGCGACATACCGCACAAAAAACACCCGGCAGTTTTCGCTGCCGGGTGTTGATTCGTGAAAGTCTTACGTTGCGGAACGCGTCAAATCAACCTGCGTCACGGATACGTGACTCAGCTGTCGCAACCCGCTCCGCGGCTTCCTTCAGCTCGACCAAACGCTCGCGTTCGGCTTCAACGACCTCTTCCTTGGCATTGGCCACGAACTTCTCGTTCGACAACTTCTTCTCGATCCGGTCGATATCAGCGGCAATCTTGCCTGCTTCCTTGGCCAGACGTGCAGCTTCAGCCTTGAGATCGATCAGCTTGCCGAGCGGAATGCAGATCGTCGCTTCACCGAGCAGCATCTGCGCTGCCCCCTTCGGAGCCTGCGCTTCGAAGGTCACGCTTTCAACACGGGCCAGACGCTTGATCGCAGCGTCGTGACGTTCAAAACGTTCCGTCGACGTTGCGTTGGCGTCAAGAACGACGACTGGTGCCACAGCACCTGCCGGGACGTTCATTTCCGCGCGCACCGAGCGGATACCGGTGACGAGATCGACCAGCCAGTTGATATCGGCAGCCGCGTCTTCATCCGCGAAGGAAAGCTCCGGCCAGTCGGCCAGTGCCAGAACCGTATCGCGCTTCTTGCCTTCACCAGCCGTCAGCGTCCACAGTTCTTCCGTCATGAACGGCATGAACGGATGCAGCAACTTATAGATCTGATCCAGACAGTAAGCAGCCGTAGCCTGCGCTTCGGCCTTTGCCACTTCATCGTCGCCCATGAAGATCGGCTTGAGCAATTCCAGATACCAGTCGCAGAACTGGTTCCAGACAAAGCGATAGGCCGCACCAGCCGCTTCATTGAAACGGTAATTGGCAATGCCCTCGGTCACGGAACGCGTGGCCTTTGTCAGTTCGGTCAGAATCCAGCGATTGACCGCAAGCCTTGCGTTTTCCGGATGGAAATCCGCGTTGAGCTCAACGCCATTCATCTGCGCAAAACGCGTCGCATTCCAGAGCTTGGTGCCGAAATTGCGGTAGCCCGCGATACGCGCCGGATCGAGCTTAACGTCGCGGCCCTGCGCGGCCATGATGGCCAGCGTGAAACGCAGTGCATCGGCGCCATATTCGTCCATCAATTCCAGCGGGTCGATGACATTGCCCTTGGATTTCGACATCTTCGCGCCGTGCTTGTCACGAACGAGCGCGTGCAGATAGACCGTATGGAACGGGATTTCCTCCATGAAATGGAGGCCCATCATCATCATGCGGGCAACCCAGAAGAACAGAATGTCGAAGCCGGTCACCAGAACGCTGGTCGGGTAATAGGTCGCGAGTTCCGGCGTCTTGTCGGGCCAGCCCAGCGTCGAAAAAGGCCACAAGCCCGATGAGAACCAGGTGTCCAGAACGTCGGTGTCGCGTTCCAGAGCAACGTCTTCGCCATAATGCGCCTTCGCAGCCGCTTTGGCTTCGGCTTCGCTCTTTTCAACGAAACAGGCGCCATCCGGGCCATACCACGCCGGAATCTGGTGTCCCCACCATAGCTGACGCGAAACGCACCACGGCTGAATGTTCTCCATCCAGTCGAAATAGGTCTTTTCCCAGTTTTTAGGCACGATCTGGGTGCGACCGTCGCGAACAGCGGCCATGGCAGGCTTGGCCATTTCGGCTGCGTTCACATACCACTGGTCGGTCAGATAAGGCTCGATCGGCACGCCGCCGCGATCACCATGCGGAACGGCATGGGTGTGATCCTCAACCTTTTCCAAATAGCCGCGCTCGTCCATCAACTCAACGATACGCTTGCGCACCGCAAAGCGATCCTGTCCGTCCAGCTCGGCGATCAGCGCCTTCAGTTCCGGCGTGAGCTGCAGGCCTTCGAGGAAGTCGTTATTGTCTTTCAGCGTGACAGCCGCTGCCGGCGTCAGAATATTGATCGCGCGCAGATCATTGCGCTTGCCGACTTCGAAGTCGTTGAAATCATGCGCAGGCGTGATCTTGACCGCGCCGGAACCAGCTTCCGGATCAGCGTAATCATCAGCGACAATCGGAATATGACGGCCAACGAGCGGCAGAACGACATCATTGCCGACCAGAGCGTGATAGCGCTCATCCTTCGGATTGACCGCAACGCCGGTATCGCCCAGCATGGTTTCCGGACGGGTCGTCGCGACAACAATGTAAGTATGCGGATTTTCTGAATCGAACGGCACATTTTCCAGCGGATAGCGGAAGTGCCAGAGATGCCCTTTCGTCTCACGGGATTCGACTTCAATGTCGGAAATCGCCGTCAGCAGCTTCGGGTCCCAATTGACCAGTCGCTTGTCACGATAGATCAAGCCCTGCTTGTGAAGCGTGACGAAGACTTCCAGAACAGCGCGCGACAGGCCCTCATCCATGGTGAAGCGCTCGCGCGACCAGTCGCACGACGCGCCAAGCCGACGCAGCTGATTGGAGATCATGCCGCCGGATTCTGATTTCCACTGCCAGATACGCTCGATGAACTTCTCGCGGCCCATGACATGGCGGTTCGGCTCCTGCCTCTCGGCCAGCTGACGCTCGACAACCATCTGGGTGGCGATACCGGCATGATCCATGCCCGGCTGCCACAGCACGTTCTTGCCGCGCATGCGCTCAAAACGAACCAGAATGTCCTGAATCGTGTTGTTGAGCGCGTGGCCCATATGCAGCGATCCGGTGACATTCGGCGGAGGAATGACCACGGCAAAAGGATCGGCTCCTGGCTTCGCTCCTGCTCCCGCTTTAAATGCCCCAGCTTCTTCCCAGCGTTCGGCAATTTTCGGCTCTATGGCCGCGGCGTCATAAGTCTTCTCAAGCATGGAATTATCCGGTCTTTTTGCGCAATGAAAGGATTGAGCGCTCAATAACAACAAACGGGTGATAAATCACTTTAAAAGTGAAAACCCGCCTGCGAGACAGACGGGCTTTTGAACTCAAAGGCCGTTTTAGACAGGCAACACGTCGATTATCGGTCGCCGCGCACCACCCGTTCGATTTCTTCACGAACAAGCCGCTCCACAAGGGTGGGCAGATTGTTGTCCAGCCAATCCTGCAACATCGGACGAAGAATCTCTGCAGCGATATCATCAAACGAACGACGCGGTTCCGACCGCACGACGTGGCTCAAATCCTGGAAGGCGGCGGCCACCTGACGTTCTGCCACTTGTGACAGAATATGGGAAGCCGTAGCCGCCTTTGCCAGTGGTTCGGGTGCGGTCGTAGCAGCGGTAGCAACCGGCGTTTCTGAAACTGGTTCCTCGACGGGCGCAGCGCTTGCCTCGACAGGCTCTTCAAGGTCAGGTTCAAGCAGTTCGTCGATGGCTTCGGCGATGCCATCTTCCAATGAGCGATCAAGCGCCTCTATCGAAACATCCTCTTTTGCAGCTTCCGGAGCAGTTGCGGCAGGCGCGTTCGGGGACAGTTCGGCGGCGCGCCGGTCATCGTTCTGGGCGTCGAGAACAATGTCCTCTTCTTCCTCTTCGATTTCCGGTTCCGGTGCGGGCGCGGCTTTGACCGGCGCATCAATCGAGCCGCGCAACACCGGCTCATCTTTTAGAATATCGCGCATCATGACCGGCTTTTCTGCCGCTCTGGAAACCGGAGGTTCTGCAGCGGGCTGTTCCTGCGCAGGCACTGGGCGACGGAACTCTGCCACCTCGCCGCGCAACGGAAAATTCGCCGTGGTGGACACAGGGTGGCGGCTCACATCGCTGTCTTCAATAATGCGCCGGATGGAAGCGAGAATCTCTTCCATGGACGGTTCGCGTGATGCGCTGGATGTCTGTGCCATAGCTGTCCATCTTCCCTATTTCAGAATAGAGCAATGCGCGCGTGTGAGCGACGCAAGGTTCTCCTTCTCTGTTTGGAGCAGCCGTTCCGGCGCGGAAAACCGTTCCGCAGCTTCGCAAGCCGCGTCCTGCAAAGGACAGAGAATCAATGAATTAAGGGTACCGGACGTTCGACGATTTGAGAATCCCCGCAAGAGAGCCAGCCAATTGAACCCACAGCTTTATCATTTTGTTAAGAATTGATCGCCGCCGCTCGCGAATCATCATCAAACAAAAACGGCGCCCGAAGGCGCCGTTTGATCTGAATTCTCGCTGATCAGCGACCGTCCGGCGTGCGCAGGCCGAACCACTTGTCCTTGACGGCCTCGTAATGTTCTTCCGGCTTATATTCAGCCACCTGAAGGCCCATCTGCTTCGAGGTCATGCGGCCGGTCGCGTTGAGAAGCGCATAGCTGGCGACAACCACATCATGCTCCGACTGGACCAGGCTGATTTCGGCAGCAGTCAAATCGTTCTGCGCGTTCAACACGTCGAGCGTGGTGCGCTGACCAACCTTGCGTTCTTCGACCACACCGTCCAGCGCGAGCTGGGCGGCGGCGATACCATCGCGATTTGCCTTGACCGAAGCGCGGGCAGCTTCTAGCTGCGACCATGCCGAACCAATGGCTTCACGAACCTGATCGCGCACAACGTCAACTTCGATGCGCGCCTGACCAAGCTGTTCCTTGGACTGGCGAATCTGCGCCGAGGTGCGGCCACCCGTATAAATTGGAATGGTCACGCCAATACCGACCGAAGCGGAATTGCCGTCACCCACCGTCGAACCGGCATAAGTATCGAGACGGCTGGCGCCAGCCGACAGACCAACGGTTGGCAGCATTGCGCCTTCCTTGGCCTTCACGTTGTAGCCAGCGGCATTCACCGCATATTGCGTTGCAAGAATGCCGGGATGGCCTGCCTGCGCGATTGCGAAAGCCTCGCTCGGCGACTTGGGCAGGTTCTTCGCTGCCGCAGCAGCAGACAGCTTGCCCGGCTGCGCACCAACGATACGGATATAGGTTGCTTCAGCCGACTTGATATTGGCGCGGGCACTATTCAGTTCGGCAACTGCTGTCGAACGGCTGGCTTCAGCCTGCGCAACGTCCGTGCGCGTGCCTTCACCAACATCCAGACGTGCGCGAGCTGCACGCACCTGTTCGTTCATCGCAGCCAGATTCTTCTCGCGAAGCACGGCGATCTGGCGATTCTGATAAACGTCCATATAGGCGACGACAGCGCTATAGAGCGTGTTCTGCTCGTCATTGCGCATATTTTCGCGCTGGGCAAAAACCTGCGTTTCTGCTGCGGCGACATTATTCTTGGTCTGGAAACCGTCGAACAGCATCTGGTTCAGCTGAATGCCGACCGTGCCACTGGTGCGGTAACCGCTCGTCGGCGAACGACTGCGGCTTGCATCATAAGTACCGGTAATCTGCGGGCGATAATTGGACTTGGCGATCGCCACGTTCTCGTCCTGAATGCGCACACCTGCGCGGGACGAGTTGAGCGTGGCGTTATTCTTATAAGCCTTGACCAGTGCACCAGGCAGGGTTTCAGATAAGGCGGACTGCCCCGATAAAACGGTGCCGGCCAACAATGCTGCCGCTGCGACCAGTCCTTTGTATGTTTTAAACACCGGGTACCTCATCTTAAGAACAGCCAATTTCAGTAAATCGAACCAATCAGTTCGGGCAACCTTAAATAACCTTTAAAATCGGTTATTTCCATCGCCCTGCCCAGAGCATGCACAAAGAAATTCCGCAGCGTTGCAGAATTGTACCAATCCCCGAAATTAAAATTCGAACTGTGGAATCCGCTCGAATCCCGGAAGTGGGCGCACCGCAGTGTTGAACGCAATGCGTCCCGATGCAACACCATTTTCTTTAACGTAAATCCGGGCAACCGAGGCATTTCCGCGGCCTTCGACGGCGACGAGGCGTCCGCCTTCCTTAAGCTGCTGGAACAAGGCGTCCGGAACGAAATCCACGCCGCCCTCGATCATGATCACATCGTAAGGTGCTTCCGAAGGATAGCCGGCATGCAGGTCGCCCGACACAATCACAACATTGTCATAGCCGAGTTCGGCAAGACGCGCGGTCGCAGCCGCAGAAAGTGCAGAATCACTCTCCAGTCCGATAACCGAACCGGCCAGATGCGACAGGATCGCCGAGGAATAACCAGTGCCACATCCGATATCCAGCACGACATCGTTCTTGTTCACGTCGGCGAGCTGAACGAGCTTGGCGAAAGGCGACGGCTCCATCAGATAGCGTGGTGCAGAACCTTCGGTCTCAAGCCGCTGGTCTTCGTCAATATAGGCAACAGCCTGACGCACAGTCGGTACGAAAGCTTCCCGCGGTACCGCCAGGAATGCATCGATAACCGCCAGATCGGTTACGTCCGTCGTACGGATCTGATTGTCGACCATCTTTGTGCGAAGATCCTGGAAATCGGCTGCCATAGCCCTCAACCCTTCATTATCGCCTAACGCGATGTTTCATATCACAAAGCACTCCGCAGCGTTGGTTCAAACCCCGCTGCGAGTGCACCATAAACGAGATTTGCCGTTGATGTGGCAAAAATCGCTGGTGCAGTCAATGAAACAGCTGCGAAACACCCGCATTTGCGGCACTTGAACTCACCATAACGAACCTTTTCAGCCCCACTTTCCTTGCGGAAAGAAAATGCCGGAAAGCGAGGCTTCCCGGCACCTACATCCTGTCTTGTCCCGGCGCAAGCGCTGGCAAAATCACATTATTGAGCGTTTGCAGCCGGATAACCCGCTGCGGCCAGCGCGGAAACCACGGCATCTCTGGACGCATCGCCGCCATACTCGACTTCCTTGGTTTCGAGATCGATTTCAATCGGCGCCGTAGCATCGAGCTTGCGCAGGGCGGCAGTCACGCTATCGGCACAGCCGCCACATTTCATCTTGGGAATAGTCAATTTCATCACGGGTAACGCTCCACACTTGTTATGCATACCTTATGCACCTTGCCATCGTGGTAAGGTCAAGCGTGAAAACGTCATCAGCGATCGGGGCTTATTTCACCTTTCTATTCCGTTGCCGGGATCAAAGAATTATGGGGCTTCACAGGCTTCCGGCACGCTTTTTTCAAGCTCCAGTTCCGATTTGCTCAGCGAGCCGGTCATGATTTCAATCGGCTTGAAGGGCGGCTCTTCCTGCATGGCGGGATTGGTAAGATGAATTGTGTAGCAGCCGCCGAAGACTTCCTTCTTGCCATCATTGCTCTCGGCTTCGATGGCCAGCGGCTGGCTCCAATAGATCTGGCCTGCACCCGGATCGGGCTCGGTCTTGCGCAAAGCGACCTTGACGCTTTTGGTGTTCTCGTAGCCCTTCACAAAGGTCTTGAAGTCGGGCTCCCGCCCCTCTTCCGAGTAATACCCATAAGCCCGCGTATATTCCTTGCGGTTGATCGCATTATAGTAAGATTCGATTAGCGCCTGCGGCGAAGACCGGTCGTCGCGATATTCCGGGACTGTAACACCATTGGCGGCATCCTGTGTCTGTTCGGATGGCTTGGTCTCTTCCACGGGCGCCTTTGTTTCCGCAGCCTCTGGCTTCTTCTGCGCTGTCGGCTCGGCGTTTTCCTTCGCCGCAGGCTTCTGTGCTTCCTTCGCGGCAGGTTTCGGCGCTTCCTGCGCATAGGCCTGCGGGAGAGCAACAGACAAGCCGAGCGCGCTCGCGAGAACAGCCAGTCTCAGAGATTTCATCCGATCGATCGACATTCACATCTCCTCTTTCCCAAAGCCCGCCAGCCGGGCACCCGGCCTGTGCTCTCGATTTGGTGTCTTGCGGTAATGATGTTACAACACTAACTATAGTGAAAACGTGGCAGCGAGGTCGAAACTCGCGGGTTTCACACGAGATTGGTTGATTCTCGCGCATGAAGCCACACTTTCGAAGCCACTGCATAACACCGGAAGAGATGAACCATGGGCCGTTTCGCAGTCATGACGCTAACCGAAGCCGCAGCAAATCGCGTTCGCGAGATTGTTGAGTCGCGTGAAGGCGCGCTGGGTATTCGTGTCGGTGTGAAAAAAGGTGGCTGCGCAGGCATGGAATATACCATCGATGTCGCCAATGAAGCGAAAGCCGGTGACGATGTTGCCGAGAAAGATGGCGCCAAGGTCTTTATCGCCCCGGAAGCCGTGCTTTTCCTGCTCGGAACCCAGATGGATTTTGAAGTGACGACGCTGCGCACCGGTTTCGTGTTCAACAACCCGAACCAGACCTCTGCCTGCGGCTGCGGTGAATCGGTTGAGCTGACGCCCGCCTCGGCAGAAAGCCTCCGCCAGATGCAAGGCGCCGCCTGATCTGATTTAAGCGGCTGGTCTTCCGAAGGAATCTCCCCAATGGATGACGAAACCCTCCGCGATCTGCTGCAGGATTTCGGCCCGATCAGCATCCGCCGCATGTTCGGCGGCAAGGGCATTTATCATCAGGGGTTGATCTTCGCGCTTGTGGTTCGCGACGAACTCCTTTTCAAAGCCGACGCATTGACCAGTCCGCGTTTCATCGATGCCGGATCGGTGCAGTGGACCTATGAAGGGCGCAAAGGCGGCGATCCGATCGGCATGCCTTATTGGAGCGTGCCGGGCGAAGCCTTCGATGATCCAGAAATCATGACTGAGTGGGCGCGCCTCGCCTATGAAGCCGCCCTGCGCAGCGGTCCATCAAAACCCCAAAAGAAATCGGCCGCGAAGCGTTCCTTCACGGCCGAATAACAATCTCAAAACTGCAGTCTGCTTACATGCCCGTCGGAATGAGCATGAAAGCAGGGATATCGTTGCCGAAACCAACCGGCGACGGACCATCATCATCGCGATCACGACGGCGCTGCTTATGCTGGTCATGCTGCGGCCTGCCACGACGTTCATCGTTGGAAGCGCGGATCGCGTCGCGGCGGTCGTGGGATTCGATAATGGGCTGCGGCTGTTCCGCCGGATCGAGCGCTTCAATCGAAGCGACCTTTTCCTTCGGTTTATCCATGCTCTTGTCCCGCCCCTTGTCTTTGCCCTTGCTGTCGCGCTGGGAGTCCTTGCCCTTGCCACGCGCATTCCGGCCCTTGCGCGGCTGATCATCGGCCTCGTCGGACGGTGCAAGCGTGGACAGATCGCCATCGACCCATTCAATCTTCTCGCCAATCATGTTTTCAATCGCGGCAAGGTATTTCGTGTCCGACGGCGTCACGATGGTGAACGCCTTGCCGGAGCGACCAGCGCGGCCTGTACGGCCAATGCGGTGGACATAGTCTTCCGAGTGAATCGGCACATCGAAGTTGAAAACGTGGCTGACGTCAGGAATGTCGAGACCACGTGCGGCCACATCGGAAGCGACCAGCAGCTGCAGCTTGCCGTCCTTGAAGTTGGACAGCATCGTCATGCGGGCGCGCTGGTCCATATCGCCATGCAAGGCACCGGCGTTGAACTCGTGACGCACCAGCGAACGGAACAGCTCCGACACATCCTTCTTGCGGTTGCAGAAGATGATCGCATTCTTGAGCGTGTCGCCTTCGGCGCGGATAAGATCGCGCAATGCGGCGCGCTTGTCCCAATCCTTCTTGCTCGACTTGACCAGACGCTGCGTCACGGTCTTGGCCGTGGACGAAGCCTTGGCCACTTCGATCCGGGATGGCGAATGCAGGAACTGCTCGGTGAGCTTGGTGATTTCCGGCGGCATGGTCGCGGAGAAGAACAGCGTCTGGCGCGTGAACGGGATCAGCTTGCAGATGCGTTCGATGTCCGGGATGAAGCCCATGTCGAGCATACGGTCTGCTTCATCGATGACCAGAATTTCAACGCCGGTCAGCAAAAGCTTGCCGCGTTCGAAATGATCAAGAAGACGGCCCGGCGTTGCAATCAGCACGTCCGCGCCGCGCTCCAGCTTGCGCTCCTGTTCGTCGAACGAAACGCCGCCGATCAGCAGGGCGACGTTCAGGCGATGATTGACGCCATATTTGACGAAGTTTTCTTCAACCTGCGCTGCGAGTTCACGCGTCGGCTCCAGAATGAGCGTGCGCGGCATACGCGCGCGAGCGCGGCCTTTTTCCAGGAGCGTCAGCATCGGCAGAACGAAAGAAGCCGTCTTGCCCGTCCCCGTCTGGGCGATACCAAGCACATCCTTGCGCTCTAACGCGGGCGGAATGGCGCCAGCCTGAATGGGTGTAGGCGCGGTGTATCCTGCCGCTTCTACAGCAGCAAGCACTTTCGGGGAAAGACCGAGTTCGGCAAATGTCGTCAATGGAGGCGCAGCTCTCTGGTTCGGAAACGTGTTCCGCCCATCCTGTCATTGCAGCCGCGTCATCGGGCGCAGGACCAAAGCAGAAAAGGCGTCTGCAACGCATCTAGCGTTTTCTTGCAGCATCGCCTACGTCCGCAGCGTGCAAAAGTCAACCAAAATACCATCATACGATATCAAATTGCTTTGATAGTTCTGCACAAAACGATAATCGACGCCAATCAACGCCTTTTCTAATCGAATTAAATCAAATTGATGACATTAGAGGATTGTCACACACGGAAGTTTTTCATCTTTGCTTGCGCATAATCTTACCCGAAATCTATAGACTTTTCAGATCAATGCCGGAACTGTTCCGTCAAAATCCGCTCGTCCCAGGAATGGTTCTTATCGAACAAAATGGCTACCTGGCTGTTCGGCGCCTCGCGCACCGTAACCGACGTTACCGATTTGACTTCGTTATTGTCAGCTACCGCATTAACCGGGCGCTTTTCCGTTTCAAGCAGATCCATGCGCACCGTTACATGCTTTGGCAGCAATGCGCCCCCCCAGCGACGTGGCCGGAACGGACTCACCGGCGTCAGCGCCAGAAGCGGTGCTTCCAGAGGGAGGATTGGCCCCTGCGCCGACAGATTATAGGCCGTCGAACCGGCGGGCGTTGCAACCATCACACCGTCACAGACCAGCTCTTCCAGCCGCACCTTGCCGTCAATCGATATGCGAACCTTGGCTGCCTGATAGGATTGGCGAAACAGCGAAACTTCGTTGATTGCAAGCGCTTCGACCGGCGCTGAGTTTTCGGTCTCCGCGATCATGACCAGCGGGCGGATCGTTTCCATCTGTGCGGCGAGAATGCGCTCGCACAGATTATCGACGCTAAACTCATTCATCAGGAAGCCGACGGACCCGCGATTCATCCCATAGATCGGCGTACCGGTATTCATGAAATCACGCAGCGCCTGCAGCATGGTGCCATCGCCGCCGAGCGCAACGATGATATCGGCGTCTTCGCCTGCCACGTGGCCATAGCGTTTCACGAGTTCTTTCTGCGCCGCGAGTGATTCTTCACTCCCGGACGACAGAAAATGAAGCGCGAGTGATTTGTCTGTCATGTCTACCGTCTCGCTCCCCAGTTCAACCCTGATAAGTTTGCCATGTCCTCATCGCGGTCTACTGGCTAGCACATGAAAAACCCTGTTGCCATGACCTCAATGCGATGAATTTTCGTTTTACAGACGCGTCATTTGTGCTAATCGAGCGCTAACCGCGATGCGGAAGCGATTTGCGACCAAAACCGGTTCGATACAACACTGTATTGTGAAGTGCCCTTATAGCTCAGTTGGTAGAGCACCTGATTTGTAATCAGGGGGTCGGGAGTTCGAGTCTCTCTGGGGGCACCAATATTTTCACGGTTGGAGCAAAACGCTCGCCGTTCACAATGACAAGATTACACTTTCCTCAAAATTCAGAACCGCCGCAGACTGATATCTCTAATGTCATCTCAATCAGACGATTGAGACGCTTGCCACTTTTTCAAAGCAATAAATAGTTTATTTATCACCGATCAGAATATTCATAAAAATTCATATCAGCAACGTTCGTTTACAAATCAGCCGTAAACAGGACAATCTATAGATATATATTTGAATTACTGAAAACATTGAGGATACTGATTATGAGAAAAATCTTTGCTGCGGCAATCGCGCTTTCCTTTATTTCCGCGCCGGCTGCATTTGCTGCTCCAAGCCACATCTCCTCGGGCTTGGTTCATCAAGTCAAAGCGGAGAAAAAGGCGAAAGCGAAAAAGCCATCCCCCAAAAGGCATGTGAAAAAGCCGGTAAAGAAGCCCATCAAAAAGCCAACACGGCATTAAAACCAAACAGAAATTCGCGTTTTAAATCTATTTCACGGCCAAATCTTATCGATCTTCATCCCGATTGGTAAGATTTGGCTCTGAGACCGCTACCGTTACAAAGAGATAGCGGCTCGAAGATCAGGCGGACGGGCTCAGTTTCCCTTCCCGCCGCGATAGATATTTACGCCGAGTTCGCGGATTTTCTTGCGCAGCGTATTGCGGTTGAGACCGAGCAGGTCCGCCGCCTTGATTTGGTTGCCGCGCGTTGCCGTCAGGCAAGCCAGAATCAGGGGATATTCGAGTTCGGCCAGCACACGGTGATAAAGCCCCGGCGGCGGCAGATCGGCACCGAACGAAGCGAAATAACGCTGCATGTTTTGCTCGACGGCTTGCGAAATCGTGATGTTTTCCGCATCACCTGCCACTGCCGGAATGCTGTCGGGCTTCGACATTTCCGCCTTCAGCTCGGTTTCGATGATTTCCGGCGAAATCTCTTCCTGCGGATAGAGCGCGGCTAGCCTGCGCACCAGATTTTCCAGTTCGCGCACATTGCCCGGCCATGGATAGCGTCGCATCATGTCGAGACCGGCATTGGTAATGCGCTTTTCAGGCAAGCCCTCTTCGGCGGCGCGCTTGAAGAAATGGCGCACAAGATCAGGCACGTCCTCGCTGCGCTCACGCAACGGCGGCAGCCGCAGCGGCACCACATTAAGCCGGTAATAAAGATCCTCGCGGAAAAGACCCTGCGCGATCAGCTGGCGCAAATCCTTGTTGGTCGCTGCCACGATGCGCACATCGGTCTTGATCGGCGTACGCCCGCCGACGGTCATGTATTCGCCCTGCTGCAACACGCGAAGCAGACGCGTTTGGGCTTCCATCGGCATATCGCCAATTTCATCAAGAAAAAGCGTACCGCCATTGGCCTGCTCGAAGCGACCACTGGACCGATTCTGCGCGCCGGTGAAAGCGCCCTTCTCGTGGCCGAACAGTTCGGACTCGATCAGATCACGCGGGATCGCCGCCATATTGATAGCAACGAATGGTCCTTTGCGGCGACGGCCATATTCATGCAAGGCGCTTGCGACCAGCTCCTTGCCGGTGCCGGATTCGCCCGTGACCATCATGGTGAGGTCCGTCTGCATCATACGCGCCAGAACGCGGTAGATTTCTTGCATGGCGGGCGAACGGCCGACAAGAGGCATGTTCTCGCCCGGCTCGTCGTGCATCACCGAAGCCGGCTTATGTTTTGGTTCAGACAGCGCGCGTCCGACAATATTGATCAGTTCCGTCAGGTCGAACGGTTTTGGCAGATATTCATAAGCGCCCGCTTCCGAGGCGCGAATGGCCGTCATGAAGGTGTTCTGGGCGCTCATCACCACAATCGGCAATTCCGGCCGCATCTTCTTGATGCGCGGCAGAAGGTCGAAGGCGTTTTCGTCCGGCATCATGACATCGGTAATCACCAGATCGCCGTCGCCTGCCGCCACCCAACGCCAAAGCGAAGCGGCGTTCGAAGTGACCCGCACATCGTAACCGGCCCGGGAAAGCGCCTGATTGAGCACAGTGCGGATCGCCGCATCGTCATCCGCCACCAATACGGTTCCCGTCGGGCGTCCTGCTATCATGCGTCGTCTCCGGTATAATCAGTCGTGAGTTTGCGCGCTGGCGAAGCAATATCCGAGCTTTTCCAGGCAAGCATGAGAATGCGGAAAGTGGTGCGCGAGGGATGGCTGTCGCATTCGATAATGCCGCCGTGATCGCCGATGATTTTCGCCACTAGTGCCAGTCCAAGGCCGGACCCGTTGGTTTTGGTCGTCACAAACGGATCGAAGAGATGCGGCAGCATATCCTGCGGCACTCCGGGCCCATTGTCGTGCACGCAGAATTCCAGCGGCAGCGCAACGCGGTCGCGTGCGCCCGGCACCTGAAGCCGGATACCGGGACGGTACGCCGTCGAGAGAAGGATTTCTCCGTGGTCGCGGTCGCCAATGGCCTCAGAGGCGTTCTTCACCAGATTGAGAAACACCTGCACAAGCTGGTCGCGATTGGCGAAAACCGGCGGCAGTGAGGGATCGTAATCTTCCGAGAAGCGAATATGCCGCGCAAACCCGTTGCGGGCCACGGCCTTTACATGGTCCAGAACCGCGTGAATATTCACAGCTGTGCGCTCGATGGGGCGTTCGTCAGAGAAAACCTCCATCCGGTCCACGAGCGATACGATACGGTCGGTTTCATCGGTAATGAGTCGCGCCAGCGCGCGATCCTCGTCGCCCACCACCTGTTCAAGCAACTGCGCCGCACCGCGAATGCCCGATAGCGGGTTCTTGATTTCATGCGCCAGCATCGAGGCCAACCCGGTCACTGAACGCGCAGCGCCGCGATGGGTCATCTGGCGGTCGATCTTTTCCGCCATGGTCTTTTCCTTGAAAAGAATGACCACGGCACCCTGCATTTCAACAACGGGCGCGACATAGAGATCGACAATGCGTTCCGCACCAAGACGCGGCGAAGAAATATCGACGCGATATTCATTGACCGGCATCTGGCTAGCGCGAACCTGATCGATAAGCGCCAGAAGCGGGCTGCCAAACGGCAGAAAACTTTCCAGCCGGTTGCGCGCCAATATGGACGAACCCGAGCGGAAGAACTGCTCGCCGTCCAGATTGGCATAAACGATGTGATTGTCAGGCCCAACCATAATGACCGGCTGGCTGATCGCATCCAGTATGACCGACGGGATGCTACCCTTTTCATCTCTTTCGCGCATCAGGCGACCTTTCTGAACGCCGATTTCAACTCTGGCGCATCCGTCGTCCGCGCCGCGAAAATCCGGCGCAGCACTTCCACCACCTTTGCGGGATCGGTCAGCGTCATCACTTCCGCCTTGTCTGCTGAGGTCGAACACTCTCCAGCGTGACGATCCAGATACCAGCCAAGATGCTTGCGCGCATGGCGAATACCCGTTTTGCTACCATAATGGTCGAGCATATCTTCGTAATGCATTATAATATAATCGATAATCCCTGTTCCATCTTGAGACGACAAGGCACTGCCCGCGATCGAGCCCGGCAACCATGGCTGCCCATAGGTAGCGCGCCCGACCATCACCGCGTCGGCACCCGACCGGCGGCGAATCTCTTCCGCATCTTCACGCGACGTCACATCGCCATTGGCGACGAGCGGAATTTTCACCGCATCGCGTACGGCGCGAATGGCGTCCCAGTCGGCATGACCTTCATAGAACTGGCAGCGGGTGCGGCCATGCACCGTCACCATCGCAATACCGGCATCCTCGGCCCGTTTGGCCAGTTCCGGAGCATTGATGCTGTTTTCGTCCCAGCCAAGCCGCATTTTCAATGTGACCGGCACGTTGACCGCTGCCACTGTTGCTTCGACAAGCGTCATGGCGTGATCCAGATCGCGCATCAGCGCCGACCCGGAATAGCCGCCTGTCACCTTCTTGGCCGGACAGCCCATATTGATATCGATGATATCGGCGCCCTCGCCTTCGGCAATCCTGGCCGCCTCGCCCATCCAATGCGCTTCACGCCCGGCAAGCTGAACCACATGCGTGCCCAAACCTTCGCCCGACAGGCGCAGCAGGCTTTCCTTGTGACGATTGCAGAGTTCCGCGCTGGCCACCATTTCCGAAACGACCATACCCGCTCCGGCGGCGGCAGCACGCTTGCGAAACGGCAGATCGGAGACGCCTGACATCGGCGCCAGAAAAACGCGATTCTTGAGCACCACGCCGCGGATATCCAAGGGCTGATCGAGAGAAGTCACCAACAAATGCCTATTTCATGTGCATGATGCATAACGCACACACTTTAATCAGTTCATCTTTTGAACGCAAGGAAAAGCGCATAGATTAAGCGATAAATAAATTGCAGTCTGGCATTTGTCGATGCAAGGCATTATTCGGCTTCAAAGCGATCCGTTTTGGCAAAGGCAAAGATCATTTCGAAAACAGCAGCGGTCATTGTGGCAGCCGGCCGGGGCGAACGGGCGGGGCAAAGCGTCGAAGGGCCGAAGCAATATCGGCGCATCGGCGGCGAAGCCGTGCTCGCGCGCACCTTGCGCGCCTTTACCGACTGCACATTGGTCGACGAGATCGTCGTCGTCATTCATCCAGACGATCTCGCGCTTTATGAACGCGCCATACCAGAAAGCCACAAAGATGCGATCGTCGTCACCGGCGGCCCCACACGGCAGGAATCCACACGGCTGGGCCTCCTCGCCCTCAAGGACCACGCGCCGGATTATGTGATGATCCATGACGGCGTGCGCCCCTTCATCACGCAAGCACTGCTCGAACGCATCGTCGGCAATCTGACGCCGGAAGAAGGCGTCCTCCCCGCGCTGGCCGTTTCGGACACGCTGAAACAATCCGCCATCGATGGCACGGTCAAGACCACCGTTCCCCGCGCCGGTCTGTTCGCGGCACAGACCCCGCAGACATTTCCCTATGCGCCTATTCTCGAAGCGCATGAAAAAGCCTTCGCCATTCGTCGCACCGATTTCACCGACGACGCCGCCATCGCCGAATGGCAGGGCCTCGCCGTGCGCATCATCGAAGGCTCGGCTGACAATACAAAGCTTACCTGGGCAAAGGACATTGAAATGGCAGACAAGCGCCTGCGGCAAGACCATGCCGCCTTTCCGGATATTCGCACGGGCAATGGCTATGACGTCCATTCCTTCGAACCGGGCGACCATGTCACGCTATGCGGCGTGAAAATTCCGCATGAAGCAAAGCTCAACGGCCATTCTGACGCCGATGTGGCGCTCCACGCCGTGACCGACGCCCTGCTCGCCACGCGCGGCGCAGGCGATATCGGCACGCATTTTCCGCCATCGGATCCACAATGGAAGGGCGCGGCCTCGCGCATCTTCATCGAGCACGCCGCCAAAATCGTTCGTGAGGCTGGCGGGCGCATCGCCAATGTCGATGTGACGCTGATCAGCGAAGCGCCGAAGATCGGACCGCATCGCGCCGCCATGACGGAAGCGCTCTGCGATATGCTCGGCATTGCCGCCGACCGCGTTTCCATCAAGGCAACCACCAACGAAAAGCTTGGCTTCGTCGGCCGCCGCGAAGGCATTGCAGCCATCGCCACCGCCACCGTCATTTATCCCGGCGAGGTGCCGGAATGAGCGAACTCGTCGCAGAGAAGGAAGCCATCGCGCTGCTGGACGCCTGCCGCAAGGCCGGCCTGATGATTGCGACCGCAGAATCCTGCACCGGCGGCCTGATTGCCGGTGCATTGACCGATATTGCCGGTTCGTCCGATGTGGTGGATCGCGGTTTCATCACCTATTCCAATGAGGCCAAGCACGACATGATCGGCGTGCCAATGGAGCTGATCAACCGCGTCGGCGCTGTCTCAAAAGAAGTGGCGATTGCCATGGCCGAAGGCGCGCTGAAGCACTCGCGGGCGGGCATCAGCATCGCGGTGACCGGCGTTGCCGGTCCGGGCGGTGGCTCAGACGAAAAGCCCGTCGGGCTCGTCCATATCGCCTCCGCACGCAACGGCCAGCCAACGCTGCATCGGGAATGCCGTTTCGGCCCGAAAAGCCGTGCTGAAATTCGCCATGCAACGGTTCTTGCCGCGCTGGAACTGGTGCTGACAAATTTGCGCAAGGCATAACGCTCACGCATGTACTTTCCGCCCTGCCGCCCTATCCTCTACTTATCAGTTTAAGATGAGGAGCATAGGCAATGCGGTTCAAAGGCAAAGTGGCCATTGTTACGGGCGGGGCAAGCGGTATTGGGGAAGCGACGGTCCGGGCTTTTGTGCGCGAAGGCGCCAACGTTATCATTGCCGATTATGCCGACCACGGCCAGCAACTGGCCGATGAACTTGCCGGTGAACACCAGCAGGCCATTTTCATCAAGACAGACGTGACAAAAACCAAAGCTGTTCAGGAGCTTATCGCCCGAACAGTGGAAAATTACGGTCGTCTCGACATCATGTTCGCCAATGCCGGTATTGCTGCGGACGGACCAATCGACGAACTTGACGAAAGCGCCTGGCAGAAGACCATCGATATCAATCTGACCGGCGTTTATCTCTGTGATAAATACGCAATCGACCAGATGCGGTCGCAAGGCGGCGGCGTCATCGTCAATTGCGGATCGATCCACAGCCATGTCGGCAAGTCTGGCGTGACCGCCTATGCCGCGGCAAAAGGCGGTGTGAAACTGCTGACCCAGACACTGGCTATCGATTATGGTACGCAGAATATCCGCGTAAATGCCGTTTGCCCGGGCTATATCGACACACCACTTCTGAAAGATATTCCCGACGACAAGAAGGACGCTCTGGTTGCCCTGCACCCGATGGGTCGCCTTGGCCGGGCCGAGGAAGTGGCAAGCGCTGTGCTCTTCCTCGCCAGCGACGAGTCCTCATTCATCACCGGGTCTTCGCTAATGGTCGATGGCGGTTATACGGCACAGTAAAAAGCTGTTTGATTATAGGCCGTAAATCTGGTCGGCGCGCTTTTCGAAGGCTTCGGAGAATTTCTTGAAGGCCAGATCGAACATCGTCCCCATCAGCAAGCCGAGTGTGCGGCTCTTGAATTCATAGTCGATGAAGAATTCGACATCGCAATAAGCCGCATCCTCGGCAGGTTTGAACGTCCAGCGATTGTCGAGATAGCGGAACGGGCCATCGAGATATTTGACGTCGATGACATTCTCGTCCGGTTTCAGCAGGACCTGACTGGTGAAGGTTTCGCGGATGAGCTTGTAGCCGACCGTCATATCGGCAATCAGCAGCGCCTTGCCGTCGCGCTCCTTGCGGGAGCGGATCGACAAGGCTTCGCACATGGGCAGAAATTCCGGGTATTTCTCGACATCCGCCACGAGTGCGAACATCTGATCGGCCCGGTGATGCACCCGTCTGACGGTCGTAAACTGCGGCATGTCTACTTATGACCGGTTGGCAATCTGCGCTTCGCGGGCGGCCTTGAGCTTTGCAAAATCGTCGCCAGCGTGATGCGAAGAACGCGTCAGCGGGCTGGAGGCGACGAGCAGGAAGCCCTTTGTTTTGCCGATGGTTTCGAACGACTTGAATTCGTCCGGCGTCACGAAACGGATGACCGGATGGTGCTTGCGGGTCGGCTGCAGATACTGGCCGATGGTCATGAAATCCACATCCGCCGAACGAAGATCGTCCATCAGCTGCAGGATTTCATTCCGCTCTTCGCCGAGACCGACCATGATGCCGGACTTGGTGAAGATGGTCGGATCGAGTTCCTTGACGCGCTGCAACAGGCGGATCGAATGGAAATAGCGTGCGCCGGGGCGAACCTTCAGATAACGCGACGGCACGGTTTCCAGATTGTGGTTGAACACGTCGGGACGCGCCTTGACCACGATTTCCAACGCGCCTTCCTTGCGCAGGAAGTCCGGCGTCAGAATTTCGATGGTGGTCGCAGGCGTTGCAGCGCGGATGGCGCGAATGACCTCGGCAAAATGCTGCGCACCGCCGTCTGCCAGATCGTCACGGTCTACCGAGGTGATGACCACATGGGTCAGGCCCATCTGCTTGACGGCCTTGGCGACATTTTCCGGCTCATTGGGATCGAGCGGCGTAGGAATACCGGTCGAAACATTGCAGAACGCGCAGGCGCGTGTGCAGATTTCGCCCATGATCATGAACGTGGCGTGCTTCTTTTCCCAGCACTCGCCGATATTCGGGCAGCCAGCTTCTTCACAGACGGTCACGAGCTTGTTGGAACGCACGATTTCGCGCGTTTCGCTATAGCCGCGCGAGACCGGAGCCTTGACGCGAATCCAGTCAGGCTTCTTCTGGACTTCATTGTCCGGGCGGTGCGCCTTTTCCGGGTGCCGCAGACGTCCGCTCTGGTTGACCGTATTGAGAACTGTAACCATGCTGTTTCCTGCCTATCCGGAGCATGTTCCAAAAGAAATGTGGAACGCTCCTTAATTCGGTCCGGTCCTAAGCCCTGACCACAGACCTGTCAACTTGGACCATTTGCTACTCATCGCCGCGCAGCCAGCCCGAGCGCCCTGAAAACCAGAGCCCAGATGAGCCCAAAGACCAGACCGCCAAAGCCAAGCGCCAAAGTCAGCGTCCAGACACCATACCAGCCCAAGAGCGCCATTCCGTTGACCGATATGGTGTTACCGCCAAGCAGACTCAAGACGCCGGCTACAAATCCGAGCGCCAGACCGATGACGGTACACCATTTTATGATCGGCCAGGCGGCGCGCCGCCATGGCCCTCCATTTTCGATCAGCGGAATAGGCGTCTCCTATTGCTTTAAGCTTTATTTACACGCCTAATCTGGTCCGAAAAGTCTGCAACTTTTCGGGATTAGGCGTTTAACACCCGGCCATATGCGTCGAGTACGCTTTCCTTCATCATCTCCGAAAGGGTCGGATGCGGGAAGACCGAATGCATCAGCTCTTCTTCGGTGGTCTCAAGGTTCATGGCAATCACGAAACCCTGGATAAGCTCGGTGACTTCCGCGCCAACCATATGTGCGCCCAGAAGCTGACCGGTCTTCTTGTCGAAGATCGTCTTTACCAGACCCTGATCTTCACCCAGAGCAATCGCCTTGCCGTTGGCCGTGAAGGAATAGCGACCGACACGAATGTCGAAACCCTGTTCCTTGGCCTTGGCTTCCGTCAGACCGACCGACGCGACCTGCGGATTGCAATAGGTGCAGCCCGGAATCTTGCCCTTGTCGAGCGAATGGACATTCGGAAGGCCTGCGATCTTTTCAACGCAGATCGTGCCTTCATGTTCGGCCTTGTGCGCCAGCATCGGCGGACCGGCGACATCGCCAATGGCATAGATGCCTTCAACATTGGTCTTGCCATAACCGTCGATGACGATGCAGCCACGATCCGTCTCCACGCCAAGCGCTTCAAGGCCGAGATTCTCGATATTGCCCTGCACGCCGACAGCCGAAATCATCCGGTCGACCGTCAGCTTCTGCACCTTGCTATCCTTGGTTTCGATGGAAGCAGTGACGTTGTTGGCGCCCTTCTCCACTTTCGCAACCTTGGCGTCGGTGATGATTTTGAGGCCGCGCTTTTCGAGCTGCTTGCGGGCGATGGCGGAAATTTCCGCATCTTCTACCGGCATGATCTGCGGCATCACTTCCACAACCGTCACATCGACGCCCATGTCGTGATAGAACGACGCGAATTCGATGCCGATAGCGCCCGAACCCATGACCAGCATCGACTTTGGCAGGTCCTGCGGCACCATGGCTTCGAAATATGTCCAGATCAGCTTGCCGTCCGGTTCGATGCCAGGCAGCGCACGCGGACGCGCACCGGTGGCCACGATGATGTGCTTGGCCTTGTAGCTGCCCTCGCCCAGCACGCCCTTCGGCACCGGGTTCTGCGGCTGCATCGGCTGCTTCGACGTCTTGCCGACCGTGATTTCAGCAGGATTGGAACCGGAAGCGCCTTTGACGAGCTTGGCTTCGCCCCAGATGACGTCGATCTTGTTCTTCTTCATGAGGAAGGCGACGCCGCCATTAAGACGGGCCGAAACGCCGCGCGAACGCTGCACGACGGCTTTCACGTCCGGCGTGATGGTGCCTTCGAGTTTCAGACCGTAATCCTTGGCGTGTTCGCCGAAATGCAGGATTTCCGCCGAACGCAGCAGTGCCTTGGTGGGAATGCAGCCCCAGTTGAGGCAGATACCACCCAGATGCTCGCGCTCGACAATAGCGGTCTTGAGACCCAGCTGTGCCGCACGGATTGCCGTCACATAGCCGCCGGGGCCAGATCCGATAACAATAACGTCGTAAATGTCGGCCATAATTCTTGCCCTTATTCCTGAATGCGGAAAGGCCGCGCTTGTCCCTGCATGATCTACAAAGACAAGCGCGGCGTCAGTTCCATCAGACCAGCATGCCCATCGGGTTTTCGATGTGGCGCTTGAAGGCCTGCGCGAGTTCGGCAGCAAGTGCGCCGTCCACCGCGCGGTGATCGGTAGAAAGCGTGACCGACATGACCGTCGCCACTTTCATCTCGCCCTTCTTCACCACGACGCGCTCTTCACCGGCGCCGATTGCGAAAATGGTCGCATGCGGCGGGTTGATGATGGCTGCAAAATCCTTGACGCCGAACATGCCCAGATTGGACACGGAGGTCGAACCGCCCTGATATTCCTCCGGCTTCAGCTTGCGATCACGCGCGCGCTTGGCCAAATCCTTCATCTCGTTGGAGATGGTGGAGAGCGTCTTGCTTTCCGCATTGCGGACGATTGGCGTGATCAGGCCACCCGGAATGGAAACGGCAACGCCGACATCCGAACGCTTGTGCTTGATCATGCCGCCATCGGTCCAGGAAACATTGGCTTCCGGGATATCGCGCAGCGCCAGAGCGGTCGCCTTGATGATCATGTCGTTGACGGAGAGTTTGTAGGCCGGAACCTCGCCCTTCTCGGTCTTGAGCATCGGCGACGCCGCGTTGATCTGCGCGCGAAGCGCCAGAAGCGCATCCAGTTCGCAATCGATCGTCAGATAGAAATGCGGAACGGTCTGCTTCGATTCCACCAGACGGCGAGCAATGGTCTTGCGCATGCCGTCATGCGGCACGATCTCGTAAGAACCTTCCTCGAACAGCTTGAGAACGGCATCGTCCGACATCGGCTTAGGCGCTGGAGCAGCCGCAGCAGCCTGCGGTGCAGCAGCAGCTTTCGCGCCGCCGGACTGGATCGCGGATTCCACATCGCGCTGAACGACACGGCCATGCGGACCAGTGCCCTTCACGGCGGCGATATCGACGCCAGCGTCCTTGGCAATGCGGCGGGCAAGCGGAGAAGCGAAAACGCGTTCGCCCTTTGCCTGTGCGGGAGCGGCAGGTGCCGGAGCAGGAGCAGGAGCAGCGGCGGGCGCGGCTTCCTTCTTGGCTTCAACCTTCGGCTCTTCCTTCGGAGCCTCGGCTTTTGCTTCCGCCTTGGGAGCGGCAGCGCCGCCGCCCTTTGCTGCTTCCGCGATATCTTCGCCGTCAGCGGCGAGAATTGCGATCAGCGCATTGACCTTGACGCCTTCGGTGCCAGCCGGAACAACCAGCTTGGCAACGGTGCCTTCGTCAACAGCCTCGACTTCCATCGTGGCCTTGTCGGTTTCGATCTCGGCAATCACATCGCCGGAGGAAACCTTGTCGCCTTCCTTGACCAGCCATTTCGACAGGTTGCCTTCTTCCATCGTGGGAGAAAGCGCTGGCATGGTGATATTGATCGGCATGTCCAGACCCTTTCGTTAAGCGGTGTAGGTCACGGCTTTCACCGCTTCCACGACTTCGGCCACATTCGGCAGCGCCAGCTTTTCGAGATTTGCGGCGTAAGGCATTGGAACGTCCTTGCCCGCAATGGTCAGGATCGGCGCATCGAGATAGTCGAAAGCCTGCTGCATCACGCGGGTGGCGATTTCCGTGCCGACCGACGACTGCGGGAAGCCTTCTTCGACGGTTACGAGGCGACCGGTCTTCTTGACCGATTCCACGACAGTCGGAATGTCCATCGGACGAATGGTGCGCAGATCGATGACTTCAACGTCGATGCCCTGTGCAGCCAGTTCTTCCGCAGCCCTGACCGCATAGGTCATGCCTATACCGAACGAAACCAGCGTGGCGTCCTTGCCCTGCTTGTGAATGCGGGCCTTACCAATCGGCAGGACGAAATCATCCAGCTTCGGCACTTCGAAATGATGACCGTAGAGAATTTCGTTTTCGAGAAAAATGACCGGGTTCGGATCGCGGATGGCAGCCTTGAGCAAGCCCTTGGCGTCGGCAGCCGTGTAAGGCATGACGACCTTCAGGCCCGGAATGTGGCTGTACCAGGCGGCGTAGCACTGCGAGTGCTGGGCGGCAACGCGGGCAGCAGCGCCCGAAGGACCACGGAACACCATCGGTGCACCCATCTGACCGCCCGACATGTAGAGCGTCTTTGCAGCCGAATTGACGATCTGGTCGATTGCCTGCATGGCGAAGTTGAAGGTCATGAATTCGACAATCGGCTTCAAACCGGCCATTGCGGCACCGACGCCCACACCGGCAAAACCATGCTCGGTGATCGGCGTATCGACGACGCGGCGCGCGCCGAACTCATCGAGAAGACCCTGCGTGATCTTGTAAGCGCCCTGATATTCGGCAACTTCTTCACCCATGATGAAGACGTTTTCGTCACGGCGCATTTCTTCGGCCATGGCATCGCGCAGCGCTTCACGCACGGTCATCGAAACCATTTCCGTGCCTGCCGGAATATCCGGATCGGAAGCGACTTCAACCTTCGGAGCAGCCGGAACGCTGGCAGCAGGCTTGTCTTCAGCCTTCGGCGCTTCCTTTGCTTCTTCCTTGGCTTCCTGCTTCGGGGCTTCAGCCTTGGCAGCCGGGGCCGAACCGATATCGGAAACGCTTTCGCCGTCGCCGAGCAACACGGCAATCGGCGTATTGACCTTCACGCCTTCTGTGCCTTCAGCGATGAGGATCTTGCCGATAACGCCTTCATCGACGGCTTCGACTTCCATCGTCGCCTTGTCGGTTTCGATCTCGGCAATCACATCGCCGGACGTAACCTTGTCGCCTTCCTTTTTCACCCACTTGGAAAGCGTGCCTTCTTCCATGGTCGGAGAAAGGGCGGGCATGAGAATTTCTACGGGCATGACAACACCTTTCCCGAATTAGAGCAGAATATCCGTATAGAGCTCGGAAACATCCGGCTCCGGATCGTTTTGAGCGAAATCGGCCGAATCAGCGACGATGTCGCGGACTTCCTTGTCGATTTCCTTCAGCTCTTCTTCGGTTGCCCAGCCCTTGTCGATCAGGCGCTGTTTGACCTGTTCGATCGGATCATGCTCGGAACGCATCTTTTGCACTTCGTCCTTCGAGCGATATTTCGCAGGATCGGACATGGAGTGACCGCGATAGCGATAGGTTTCCATTTCGAGAATCAACGGACCCTTGCCGGAACGCGCCCAATCGGCAGCGAACTTGGCGGCAGCGGCAACGGCGCGAACGTCCATGCCATCGACCTTGATGCCCGGAAGATTGAACGAAACACCGCGCTTGGAGAAATCGGTTTCAGCGGAAGAACGCGATACCGAGGTGCCCATGGCGTAACGGTTGTTTTCGATGACGTAGATCACCGGAAGCTTCCACAGCGAGGCCATGTTGAAGCTTTCATAAACCTGGCCCTGATTGGCAGCGCCATCGCCGAAATAGGTGACCGACAGATTGTCATTGCCACGATACTTGTTCGCAAAGGCAAGACCGGTGCCGAGCGGAACCTGAGCGCCGACGATACCGTGACCGCCGAAGAAGCCCTTTTCCTTGGAGAACATATGCATGGAGCCGCCCTTGCCCTTGGAGTAGCCTCCACGGCGTCCGGTCAGCTCGGCCATGACACCGCGCGCTTCCATGCCCGTTGCCAGCATATGACCGTGATCGCGATAGGAAGTGATGATCTGGTCACCTTCCTTCAGCGCGGTCTGCATACCAACGACGACAGCTTCCTGTCCGATATAAAGATGGCAGAAGCCACCAATGAAGCCCATGCCATAAAGCTGGCCGGCTTTTTCTTCGAAACGCCGGATCATCAGCATCTCGCGATACGCGTGCAGTTCCTGCTCCTTGGTAAATTCCACAGGCGCAGGTGCCTTGGGGGTAGTGACAGAAGACGTCTGCGTTTTGCCAGCAGGCGTCTTTTTAGCCCTCGGTGCCATATCTCGCTCCCTTAGATTGTCGTTATATTGTGACGTTATACGCGCATATTACAAGATACAATATGCACCCAGAGCATAGCTGCTATGCTGCCAAGCCCTTAAAAACATATCACAAAAAGACAATTAACCGGAATTCAGTTAATTCGACCTGTCTTCCCGAGAGGTAATAATTGTCACTTCATCGGGATGGGAGAGATTAAGCGCCCTGCGCGCCTGCTCGTCAAGCATATCCTTTTCGATGGAACCATCACGCAAAAGCGCGACACGCTTTTCAAGCGCGGAACGCTCGCCGCTGATTTTTTCAAGCTGCTTGGTAAGGATGGCTTTTTGCTCTTCGAGCCGGATACGGGCGTAAAGACCGAATTCGCCATGATAGGCGTGGAAGCCGAAATAGCTGAGAAACGCAGCCGTCAGAATAGGCAGAATAAAGCGCCCACGGATCGATTTACGTTTCTGCTTGGTCCACATTGCGGCTTCCTTCCCGGATGTTTTTGACGGCAGCGAATCTCAAGCTGTAGCCGCCAATCCGAATTCCACCATGAAGCATTATTTTGCTTAACAGAGCTTTACCGCAGCCATATGTCAGGGAAGGATTAACCCTATTTTTGTGAAACAGTTCGGATAATCAAAAGACGGTGACCTCTTGTGAGTAATTCACTCGCAGGGGGGAAATCGGCAACCAGGATCAATTCTTGATTGCCGATCTGTTCATTATCGACCGTTCAGACGATCACACATCGAGAATCGTTGAGAACCCGCCCATGATCATCCGCTTGCCGTCAAAGGGCATCTCGCTGCCCATCGCCGCCATGCGCGGATCGCTCATCATTTTCTGATTGGCCGCATCGCGGGTGGCCTTGTCGGGATATTCGAACCAGGAGAAAACCACCTCCTCATCGTCGGTTGCCTGCACGGCTCGGCGGAAATCGGTCACCTTGCCATCGGGCACATCGTCACCCCATGCCTCAACCATGCGCGTAACGCCAAACTCCTTGAACAGTTCGGCAGCAGTCGCGGCATGTTTGCGATAGATTTCCTTGTTCGCTTTTGGAACCGCAACGACGAAGCCTTCAATATAAGCCATTTTCTCTCTCCCTTTCGATTCCCCCCTTACGGCTCGGGTCAATACGGGATTGAGCCGCTCCATGTCCGCCATATTGCTCCCCATTCAGGGCCAGCGCATGGCAGAACAATAACATTGATATCAATATATATGGACGGAGTCAAAAGCGGGACCGACCAAGATGGCGGTATGGTTCTCAAAGACAACGAAAAAGGCGGGCACAGAGCCCGCCTTTCATCAAAAGCCTTGGGGTTCCGATTAAAGGAACTTCAGCGCGCTGCGGCCTGCATAGCGAGCCTGCTTGCCGAGTTCTTCTTCAATGCGGATAAGCTGGTTGTACTTCGCCGTACGGTCCGAACGGGCCAACGAGCCGGTCTTGATCTGACCGCAATTCGTGGCAACTGCCAGATCGGCAATGGTCGAATCTTCGGTTTCGCCCGAACGGTGCGACATGACGGCGGTGTAACCGGCCTTGTGTGCGGTTTCGACGGCATCGAGCGTTTCCGACAGGGAACCGATCTGGTTGACCTTCACGAGGATCGAATTGGCGACGCCCATGCGGATGCCATCGCGCAGACGGGCCGAATTGGTGACGAACAGATCGTCGCCAACCAACTGGCACTTGTTGCCAACGAGGTCGGTCAGGTACTTCCAGCCTTCCCAGTCGTCTTCGGCCATGCCGTCTTCAATGCTGACGATTGGATAATCAGCGACGAGCTTGGCCAGATACTTGGCCTGCGCCTTTGGATCACGGGTCTTGCGCTCGCCTTCATAGACGTAATTGCCGTCCTTGAAGAATTCGGTCGATGCGCAATCGAGACCGATAGCGATATCTTCACCCGGCTTGAAACCGGCCTTTTCGATCGATTCCATCACGAAATCGAGGGCAGCCTGCGCGCTCTTGAGATTTGGAGCAAAACCGCCTTCATCGCCGACATTGGTGTTGTGGCCAGCGTCCTTGAGGCGCTTCTTCAGCGTGTGGAAAACCTCCGAGCCATAACGCACGGCTTCGCGGATCGACGATGCGCCAACCGGCAGAATCATGAATTCCTGAAAGTCGATTGGATTGTCGGCATGTGCGCCGCCATTGATGATGTTCATCATCGGCACGGGCAGAACATGCGCATTCGCGCCGCCGACATAGCGATAAAGCGGCAGGCCAGTTGCCTGAGCGGCAGCCTTGGCAACGGCCAGCGACACGCCGAGAATAGCATTGGCGCCAAGATTGCCCTTGTTGGCAGAGCCGTCGAGGTCAATCAGAGTCTGGTCGATGAGCAGCTGGCTTTCGGCATCGAGGCCTGCAATGGCGTCGAAAATCTTGCCATTCACCGCTTCAACGGCCTTTTCCACGCCCTTGCCGAGATAGCGGCTGCCGCCATCGCGAAGCTCAACGGCTTCATGGGCACCGGTCGATGCGCCGGATGGAACAGCGGCACGGCCAAAAGAGCCATCTTCAAGCACTACGTCCACTTCGACGGTCGGGTTGCCGCGGCTGTCAAGAATTTCGCGGCCGACGATGTCGATAATTGCAGTCATAGGAGCCAGTCCTTCCCTATAGATCGCTCCGCTTATATGCAGAGCTGCTGAACAAATCCGATGTGGGCACATCCTTAGCGAAACAAAAGGCGGAGGAAAATCCCCCGCCTTTCACAATTCGCTCAGTGTTTTATAGACCCTTGGAAATCCTGTCGAACGCCACAAGCTTTTCCAGCAGTGCAGGCATCTTGTCGATCGGCACCATATTGGGTCCGTCCGACGGCGCATTGTCGGGGTCCTGATGGGTTTCAATGAAAAGACCGGCCACACCGACAGCCACCGCTGCGCGCGCCAGTGTTTCCACAAATTCGCGCTGTCCGCCCGACGAACCGCCCTGCCCGCCCGGCTGCTGCACCGAATGGGTCGCGTCGAAAACCACCGGCGCGCCAAGGCCGGCCATGATCGGCAGCGAGCGCATATCCGAAACCAGCGTATTATAGCCGAAGGACACGCCGCGCTCGGTTGCAAGCACATTCGGGTTGCCGCTTTCGGTGATCTTGGCCAGAACATTCTTCATGTCCCAGGGTGCCAGAAACTGGCCCTTCTTGACATTGACCACCCGGCCAGTCTTCGCGGCGGCGATCAGCAGATCGGTCTGGCGGCAGAGGAAGGCCGGAATCTGAAGCACATCGACGACGGGTGCGACTGCGGCGCATTGTTCTTCGGTGTGGATATCGGTCAGAACCGGAAAGCCGAATTCCTTTTTCAGATCGGTAAAGACTTCCAGCGCCTTTTCGAGACCGATACCGCGCTCTGCCTTCAGCGACGTGCGATTGGCCTTGTCGAAACTCGACTTGTAGACCAGACCTATACCCAGCTTGTCGGTGATTTCCTTCAGGCGTCCCGCCATGTCGAAGGCATGGTCCCGCGTTTCCATCTGGCATGGGCCAGCGATCAGCGCGAAGCGCGCGCTGTTGGAGAAGGTAACATTACCGACTTTGACGGAGGAATTGGCGGTCGTCATTTACTCAACACCTTCAAATACGAACAACGTACCCTGGCCTTTAGCCGGAGAAACGATGATACGGCCATCTCTTTTCAGAAACGTGACACCGTTGCGGTCAAGAAGCTGCTCGATTGTCAAAAGCGAAGCAACCGTGAAAACCAGCCCTGCAAGCCGCAAGCCACGGCCATGAAGCTCTGGCAACCATCCAAAGCTTTGTTCAAACTGTTTGGAAGGAAGGATATCTATATCGGCATTGCCTGCGGTGATTTCCAGAGAACCACCGTTCTGCTTGCGCGCTGGCGCATGAAACACGCCTTGCAGCAATTCCGAAAATGCCGCCGGATTATCCTCGCAGATCAGGATTTTGCGCAATCCGCTGACGCCATTTTCATGCGCAATCAGATGCGAACGATCCGTCTTGGGATAAGCCAGACGCTGGCAGGTGAAGAAAAACGCATCGGGCGCGCGCAGATCCGCCGCAAAAGCAAGGCGGAAACTCGCAATTTCGCGCTTGCCTTCCTTGCTCACGAACGCCCGTGAAAACTCAACCATGCGGCCACCGGCAACACCGCGCCGTTTGAACGCGGCGTGATCGGCGCGTGCATCGTCCGTTTTGAAGGCTATGCCTGAAAAGCCATCCTGCCCGTTACGGAAGCGGTAGGCCTGATCGCGGAGAATGAAACTGTTCGAGCGACGGGCGGCAGCCACATAAAGCGGCTCGCGGTCGACTGCCAGCATTTCCAGATAGGTGTCGTCAGCAAAAAAGCTGCACACATTGGCGGTGCCGAATGGATGCTGGGCATTCGGGGCCACTGTAAATCCCAAGAGAGAAAGTCTCGCGCGCGCTTCGTCCAGTCGTCCAACCGGCAGAACCAAATGGTCCACCGAACGAGCATTGCGCGCGAGATCATTATTCATGCATCAAACCAGACGGCTTTGTTCAATCGCCGCTTCGATGAACGAAGCGAAGAGCGGATGCGGTTCGAACGGGCGCGACTTCAGTTCCGGATGGTACTGTACGCCGATGAACCATGGATGGTCTGGATATTCGACCGTTTCCGGCAGAACGCCATCCGGCGACATGCCCGCGAAATTCAGACCCGCCTCTTCGAGACGGTTCTTATAGTCGATATTGACTTCGTAGCGATGGCGGTGACGCTCGGAAATATCGGTCGAACCGTAGATTTCCGCGATCTTGGAACCCGGAGCAAGGGCTGCTTCATAAGCGCCAAGACGCATCGTGCCGCCGAGATCGCCAGCTGCTGCGCGCTTCTCGAGCATGTTGCCCTTGAGCCATTCGGTCATCAGACCAACTACTGGTTCCTTGGTCGGGCCAAACTCGGTCGAAGACGCGTTTTCGATGCCAACCAGATTACGCGCTGCCTCGATGCAGGCCATCTGCATGCCAAAGCAAATGCCGAAATACGGCACTTTCCGCTCACGCGCGAATTTCGCCGCAAGAATCTTGCCCTCTGCGCCACGCTCGCCGAAACCGCCCGGCACCAGAATGCCGTGTACCTTTTCCAGATGCGGAGCCGGATCTTCGCTTTCGAAGACTTCCGCTTCAATCCAGTCGAGATTGACCTTAACCTTGTTGGCGAGACCACCGTGATAGAGCGCTTCGATCAGCGACTTATACGCGTCCTTCAGACCCGTATATTTGCCGACGATTGCGATGGTGACTTCGCCTTCCGGATTGTGCAGACGATGGGAAACTTCTTCCCAGCGATCCATGCGCGGTTTCGGAGCCGGGTCGATACCGAAAGCCGAAAGAACTTCCGAATCCAGGCCTTCCTTGTGATAGGCAATTGGCACATCGTAGATCGTTGCCACGTCGAGCGCCTGAATAACGGCGCTTTCACGCACGTTACAGAACAGCGACAGCTTGCGGCGTTCGGATTCCGGAATTTCGCGATCCGCACGCACCAGAAGAATATCCGGCGCAATACCGATGGAACGCAGTTCCTTGACCGAATGCTGCGTCGGCTTGGTCTTGAGCTCGCCCGCCGCCGGAATATACGGCATCAGCGTCAGATGGATGTAAACGGCTGCGCCGCGCGGCAATTCATTGCCAAGCTGACGGATCGCCTCAAGGAACGGCATGGCTTCAATGTCGCCAACAGTGCCGCCGATTTCGCACAGGACAAAATCGTAATCCTCGTTGCCTTCGAGAACAAAATTCTTGATCTCGTCGGTGACGTGCGGAATGACCTGAACCGTCGCGCCGAGATAGTCGCCGCGGCGTTCCTTTTCGATGATGTTACGGTAGATGCGACCGGTGGTGATATTATCCTGCTTGTTGGCAGGACGACCGGTGAACCGCTCGTAATGACCGAGATCGAGGTCAGTTTCGGCACCATCGTCAGTGACGAACACCTCACCATGCTGGTAAGGCGACATCGTGCCGGGATCGACGTTCAGATAAGGGTCGAGTTTACGGATACGCACGCGGTAACCGCGTGCCTGAAGGAGTGCAGCCAGTGCTGCAGCAGCTATGCCTTTTCCAAGGGAAGAAACCACGCCGCCAGTGATGAAAACATATCGCGCCATGGGCTTATCTCGTTAGACTTTCTTAATTGATTCCGCCACAAAAAAATGCGCTTCGGAGTGATTTTTCACCGAAGCGATGCGGTAATCGTTGTTGAACACAGACACGTCACCCCAAAACGGACCGTTTGGTGAGTGACACGCACCCCTGAAACCCTATTGCACGAATGCGAACGCTATACGTCTGAAGATGACGGAAGCATGATCTCCGGACGAATACATGGAACCGTCTTAACGGCCCCTGCCCGACTTTTCCATGCCGAAGCCCGCAATCCACAGCTTAGCTTCACGCATTCGTAAAATCGGCCAAAAGAAAAGCCGGGCCCGAAAGCCCGGCCATTTTCAGATCGTCATTTGTGATCAAAGAACGATGACTTCGGTGCCGAGACCGACGCGCTCGTAGAGATCCATCACATCTTCATTGATCATGCGGAAGCAGCCGTTCGAAGCGGAGCTGCCGATGGTCCATGGCTGAACCGTACCGTGAATACGGATATAGGTATCCTTGTTGCCCTGGAACAGATACATGGCGCGCGAACCGAGCGGGTTGCCCGGACCGCCATCCATGCCGTTCTTGAAGCGACCATAATGGCCGGGATCACGCTCGACCATTTCCTTGGTCGGGATCCAGCGAGGCCATTCGCGCTTGGCATTGACGGTCGCAGAACCCTTGAATTCCAGACCCTGCTTGCCCACTGCGATGCCATAGCGGCGCGCCGTGGTCGAGGTTTCAACCAGATAGAGGAAGCGCTGCTTCGGATCGATCACGATCGTGCCCGGCTTGTAGCCCGTAAAGGCAACTTCCTGTGCGCGGAACTTGGGATCGATATTGTACTTGTTGGCCTTCACACCGGCATTGCCGTTGGAAGCGCTCTTTTTCTTCTTCTTCGGCTTGTCCGGATTGGCCTTGGCGTCGCTCGAAAGCGCAACCTTTTGCACGTTAGCGGCAGCGGCTTCGTTCAGCTGCGCTTCAGCACTGACCGGCGATGCGGCAAAAGCCGGCGCGGAAACTCCAACGCAAAGGCTCGCAATGCCAGCCATAAGAATACGACGTGAAAACATGATCAGTTCCCGAAATCCAAGCACAAGCGGAAAATAGCTGCCGCAACTTTACGGCCAAGCTTTCGCTTTCCTTACTGTAAACGCAGGAACGACTCAATTCGTTGCAACAGTTGTGCAATGCGATTCGTAAAAGCCTATTGCCTGCTTGCAACACTTTGCAATTCGGTGGTTAACAAAAAGAAAACCGGCCCATTGGGCCGGCTTCACAATCGCTTGAATGGAAAGCTCTTTTTACTGTGAGCTTGGAACCGGATTGGCCGGAGCTTCCGGCGTCGCCGGCGCCTGCGGTGCAGTCGTTCCCGTCGGAGCGGCGCCCGGTGCAGCCGGTGCGGTCCCATTCGTGTCGGTGCGCGAAGACTCGCCGCCGAGCTGATTGAGGATGCCACCACCAGCGCCGTTGCCGCCTGCCGGAGCCGTCTGACTGCCGGATGCTGCCGGGATACGGTTCAGAATATCGGTCGGGCGTTCGCCATAACGCGCCATGATGCCGAGAACCAGCGACGTCGCGAAAAAGCCGATAGCCAGAATGGCAGTCGTACGGGTGAGCGCATTGGCGGCACCCCGCGCCGTCATGAAGCCAGAACCGCCGCCAATGCCAAGGCCGCCGCCTTCAGAGCGCTGGATAAGCACAACGCCGACAAGCGCCAGCACGATCAACAAATGAATGACAATGAGTACGGTTTGCATGGGTAACGGTCTTTACGTCCCTGAACTAAAGCAGTTCCAGGACACATCACATGACCATGTCCAGACTGCACGATAGAATAGATGCGGCTCTTTACACGCTATTGCGTGATAATCCAAGCCCCGCCGCCCAAGTTAGAGCATGGCGAGGCAAGGCGCCGCTCAAAGGTTGCGATAGGTCTCGCATATGGCGAGGAAGTCTGTCGCCTTCAAGCTCGCACCACCAACAAGCGCACCATCGACATCGGCGATGCCGAGCAGTTCGGTAGAGTTGGACGGCTTGACCGAACCGCCATAGAGAAGACGCAGATGCGCGCCCTTGGCTCCAAAGCGCTCGGTCAGCTGCTCACGCATGAAGGCGTGCGCCGCACGAACATCCTGCACCGTCGGCGTCAGACCCGTTCCAATGGCCCAGACAGGCTCATAGGCGATGATGGTGTTTTCGGCATTCACGCCATCCGGCAGGGAGCCCGCAAGCTGCGAGCCGATGACGTCCAGCGTGCGTTCTGCCTGACGCTCATCAGCCGTTTCACCCACGCAAACGATGGCAACAAGACCAGAGGCCCAGGCGGCTTCGGTCTTTGCCTTCACCGTATCGTTGGTTTCGTGGTGATCAGTGCGGCGCTCTGAATGTCCAATGATGACGTGGCTTGCGCCTGCTTCTTTCAGCATTTCAGCCGAAATATCGCCGGTATGCGCGCCGGAAGTCTTGAAATGGCTGTCCTGCCCGCCAAGGCCGACCGTCGTTTCGCCAGAGAGCGTTTCGGCAGCGCGTGAAAGCAGCGTGGCCGGTACGCAGATCACTGCATCCAATTTTCTACCGAAATCGGAGCTCAGACCGGCTGCAATCGCGCGCAGTTCGGTGAGAGATTCTCCCGTACCATTCATCTTCCAGTTGCCAGCGACCAACGGACGGATACCCGGAGTCATTGTGTTCTCCTCGCCTTTCAAGAGCATAATCCGACCGGAGTGAAACGAGGATCGATAAGATTATGCGTCGAACTGAACATTCAGAGCGTCGATCCGATTCATTCGGATCGAAACACGCTCTAAACGGCAGGCGCCTCCTGCGAATAACGCATGACCGCGCCGAATTTTGCCACTGACTAAGCATATTCGTGTCGCAATGCAAATGTTCTTGGTTGCAGAGCCTCAATGAGACCTTGCATATGGGGCTTGCTTGGGGTTATCCCCTGAACGGATCAATTCAATGACTGGCTCAAATCAACCAAAGCCGAGCTTTATTTCATAATCGAAGGGTTTCCCATGCTCGACAGCCTGCGCTCTGCCTCTCGCTCCTGGATCTCCAAGCTTCTGCTTGGTGTGCTCGTCCTGAGCTTCGGCGTTTGGGGTATTGCGGATGTTTTCCGCGGTGGCATAACCGGCAATGCCGCGCTGACTGCGGGCGACTCCGAAGTCAGCGCGACTGACTACCGCTTCGCTTATGAACAGCAGGTGATGCGCCTGTCGCAGCAGTTCCGCCAGCGTCTGACGCGCGAACAGGCAAAATCGATCGGCGTTGAAAATCAGGTTCTGGCGCAGCTTGCAGCCGGTGTGGTTCTCGACGAAGGCGCGCGCAACATGCAGCTTGGTCTTTCGAAGGACGGCATTGCCCGCCTGACGGCGGAAGATCCGGCCTTCCAGGACGCCAGCGGTAACTTCAACCGCGCGCAGTTCGATGCGGTTTTGCGCCAGTCCGGCATTCGCGCGCAGGATTATCTTGATAATCGCGCCAAGGTTGCCCGTCGCCAGCAGATGGTCGAAGCGGCGACCGACGGCATCAAGATGCCCGACGCCATGCTGAAAGCTCTGGCGCTTTATCAGGGCGAAAGCCGCAGCGCGGACTACATCACCATTCCTGTGGAAAAAGCAGACGCGATCCCTGCCCCGTCGGATGAGGTCCTCAAGACCTATTTCGATGCGCAGAAGGATGAGTACAAGGCGCCTGAATACCGCAAGGTAACCTATGTCAAGCTGGAGCCAGCAGACATCGCAGACCCTTCTGCGGTGACGCAGGACGAAATCAACGAATATTACGAAAAGAACAAGTCGCGCTACGGCACTGTCGAACAGCGTACCATCGAACAGCTGAGCTTTACCGACGAAGCTGCGGCCAACGCCGCGCAGGAAAAGATTGCCGCTGGCGCCAGCTTCCTCGACATAGGCAAGGAACAGGGCAAGACCGAAGACGATCTCAAGCTCGGCACCTTCGAGAAAAGCGCTATTCCTGACCAGACCATCGCCGATGCAGCCTTTGCACTCGCTGAAAACGGCGTAAGCCCTGTCGTCAAGGGCGGTTTCGGCCCGGTCATTCTGCGCGTTACCAAGATCGACCCGGCGCATGTCAAGCCACTCTCGGAAGTCGAAGCCGAAATCCGCACGACGCTCGCCAACAACATTGCGGCGAGCAGCATCAGCGGCATTCATGATTCCTATGAGCAGCAGCGCTCCGATGGCGCATCGATGGCCGATGTCGCCAAGAGCCTGAGCCTCAAGACCGTCACCGTCGATGCGGTCGATGCCGAGGGCAACGACCCGTCCGGCAAGCCGGTTGAACTTCCGAACGGACAGGCGCTTCTGGCCGCTGCTTTCCAGGCCGAACAGGGCTTTGACAATGACGCGCTGACCATGGGCAATGTCGGCTATCTCTGGTATCAGATCGATGGCGTCACCCCTGCCCGCGACCGCACCCTTGATGAAGTCAAGGACAAGGTTGTGGCGGCATGGAAGGGTGAGGAAGCCGTCAAGCGTCTCAATCAGCGTCTGGAAGACCTGAAGAAGCGCCTCGATGGCGGCGCGACGCTCGATGCGATTGCTTCGGAACTTGGCCTTGAAAAGCAGACCAAGCGCGGCATCACCCGCTCCACGAACGATGCCGATATCGGCTCGGCTGCGGCAGCGCAGATTTTCCGTGGCCCGGACGGTTTCACCGGCACGGCGGCAGCGCCTTCCGACGACGCGCAGATTCTCTTCAAGGTGACGGAAGTGACCGAGCCTGCAAGTGCTGGCCCGGACACCATTCCTGAACAACAGCGCAACTATCTCGCAACCGCCCTTTCCGACGATGTGCTGGAACAGATGGTTGGCGAATTGCAGAAGCAGTATCCGGTGAAGATCAACCAGACTGTCATCAATAATGCTCTCGCATTCTAGGTTCTGCTGAGCAGCCGAACGCGAGAATTCACAGAAACAAACGGCAGAAAGACAATGGCTGATCTGAAACCATACATCGCGAAAGCGGCCTCCGGCGAACCACTGAGCCAAGAGGATTCCAAGGCCGCGTTCGATATCATGATGTCCGGTCAGGCAACGCCTTCGCAGATCGGCGGTTTTCTGATGGCTTTGCGCGTGCGTGGCGAAACCGTGCCGGAAATCGTCGGCGCGGTCGCTTCCATGCGGTCACGCATGCTGCCGGTCGTCGCCCCTTCAAACGCCATCGACATTGTCGGCACCGGCGGCGATCAGTCCGGTTCGTATAATGTGTCGTCCTGCTCGGCCTTTGTCGTGGCGGGCGCTGGCGTTCCCGTCGCCAAGCACGGCAACCGTGCCCTGTCGTCCCGCTCAGGCGCGGCAGACACGCTTGCAGCACTGGGCGTCAATATTGAAGCCGACGCGGAAACCATTGGCCGCAGCGCCCGGGAAGCCGGTCTCGGCTTCATGTTCGCGCCGATGCACCATTCCGCTATGCGCCATGTCGGCCCTTCTCGCGTCGAGCTTGGAACCCGCACGATCTTCAACATACTGGGTCCGCTCGCCAATCCGGCCAGCGTGAAGCGCCAGCTCCTGGGCGTTTTCGCGGCACAATGGGTTGAGCCTCTGGCGCATGTGCTGAATGAACTCGGCATGGAAGCCGTTTGGGTCGTCTATGGCGACGGTCTGGATGAGATGACCACCGCTGGCACGACCCAGGTCGCGGCGCTGGAAAACGGTACCGTCCGCACATTCGAGATTACGCCTGAAGACGTCGGTTTGCGCCGTTGCAAGCCGGAAGAACTGAAAGGCGGCGACGCTGCCGAGAATGCCAAGGCTCTGCTCGCCGTTCTGGAAGGCGCGAAGAACGCTTATCGCGACATTGTTCTGCTCAACTCGGCTGCCGCCCTCGTGATCGCGGGTACGGCCACGGATTTGAAGGATGGCATAGCACAGGCTGCCCATTCCATCGACAGCGGCGCGGCTTTGGCCGTTCTGCAAAAGGTAATCGCTGTCTCCAACGACAAGACAGTCTGACGAGAGGAAGCGCACCATGTCTACCGACATTCTCCGTAAGATCGAAGTCTACAAGCGCGAGGAAATCGCGGCTGCCAAGGCGCGTCATACGATTGAAGACCTGAAGGCCCGTGCACAGGATCAGGCCGCACCACGCGGCTTTCTCAAGGCGCTCGAAGCCAAGCGCGCAGCCGATAAATTCGCCCTGATCGCGGAAATCAAGAAGGCCAGCCCTTCCAAAGGTTTGATCCGTCCGGATTTCGATCCGCCAGCATTGGCAAAGGCCTATGAAGATGGCGGCGCTGCCTGCCTTTCGGTTCTGACCGATACGCCGTCCTTTCAGGGAGCGCCGGAATTCCTGATGGCAGCGCGCGCCGCGTGCAACCTGCCTGCCCTGCGCAAGGATTTCCTGTTCGACACCTATCAGGTCTATGAGGCGCGCAGCTGGGGTGCGGATTGCATCCTGATCATTCTCGCGAGCGTCGATGACGATCTGGCCAAGGCGCTGGAAGAAACCGCTTTCGAACTCGGCATGGATGCGCTCATCGAAGTGCACGACGAAGCCGAAATGGAACGCGCCCTCAAGCTTTCCTCGCGCCTTCTGGGCGTCAACAATCGCAACCTGCGTACATTCGAAGTAAGCCTGACCGTTTCGGAACGGCTGTCGAAAATGGCTCCTGCCGACCGCCTGCTGGTTGGCGAAAGCGGCATTTTCACCCATGACGATTGCCTGCGATTGGAAAAATCCGGCATCGGCACGTTCCTCATCGGCGAAAGCCTGATGCGCAAGGACGATGTTGCCGCCGCCACACGCGAACTCCTGACCGGCAAGGCCTGATGTCATGACCTCGGACACGGCCAGGCTCACGCATCTCGACCAGAAAGGCGCCGCCAATATGGTGGATGTCGGCTCCAAGGACGAGACCGAGCGTCAGGCCGTCGCCGAAGGCAGCGTGACCATGAAGCCGGAAACGCTGGCGCTCATATTGGCGGGCGACGCAGCCAAGGGCGATGTGATCGGAACCGCGCGGCTTGCGGGCATCATGGCCGCGAAAAAGACCGCCGACCTCATTCCGCTTTGCCACCCGCTGATGCTGACCAAGGTCGCGGTGGATATTGTACCGGACCATGCGCTGCCGGGCTTGCGCGTTCGCGCACTTGCAAAGCTCAAGGGCCGCACCGGCGTGGAAATGGAAGCTCTGACCGCTGTATCCGTGACGTGCCTGACGATCTATGACATGGCCAAGGCTGTCGATCGCCATATGGAAATCGGCAATATCCGCGTTGTGGAAAAGTCTGGTGGCAAGTCCGGCGACTGGAAGGCGTGAAACGTTCCGACAAGTTTGAGTTCGAGAGGAAATACGATGTCCCTTCTCCCGGTCGAAGATGCTCTGGCGCGTATACTCTCCTCCGCAGAACCGCATGGCCTCGAAACCGTTGCGTTGAACGAAGCGGGCGGGCGCGTTGTTGCCCGCGCCGTTGAGGCGCATTTCCTGCAACCGCCTTTCGACTGCTCAGCCATGGACGGCTATGCTTTGATTGCGCCAGCAGATACCACCTATCCGCTTCAACTGAAGGTTATCGGCGAATCCGCTGCTGGCAAGCGCTTCGACGGTTCACTCCTCCCCGGACAGGCTGTGCGTATTTTCACTGGCGCACCGATGCCGGAAGCTGCCGATACGATTGTCATCCAGGAACATACCGAGCGATCTGGCGATCAGCTAACCATACTCGAAGGCATAGCCACGGGGCGTCATATCCGCCGGGCTGGTCTCGATTTTGCGCCGGGCAAGACTGTTCTGTCCGTTGGCCGCGAACTGGACGCACCCGCTTTGTCACTGGCTGCGGCCAGCGGCAATCCAACGCTTGATGTGTTTCGCAAACCTCGCATTTCTATTTTGGCCACCGGCGACGAACTTGTGCCGCCGGGAGCCGACCCCGGCCCGGACCAGATTGTCGCGTCAAACAGCGTCGGCATTGCCGAAATCGTGCGCCGCGCCGGTGGCAAGCCTGAAGATATGGGAATCATTCCGGACGATCCGGCTCAGATCGAAGCGGCTATCGCCTCCGCTCTCGACAGCGGCATCGACGTACTGGTGACCATCGGCGGCGCCTCGGTCGGTGACCGCGATTACGTCCATGGCGCATTACGCAATTGCGGTGTCGAACTGGACTTCTGGAAAATCGCCATGCGCCCCGGAAAGCCGCTGATGTATGGACGCAAGACCGTCAATGGCAAAACCGTTCACATAATCGGCCTGCCAGGCAATCCGGTTTCAAGTCTTGTTTGCAGTCTGGTTTTTCTCCGTCCGCTTATCGCGAAACTTGCAGGCACCGATTTGACGGCGGATATCCGCCCGGCGAAACTCGGTCAGGCGATGCCCGCCAATGACCATCGCCGCGATTTTGTGCGCGCAACGGTCGAATCACAAAGCGATGGAACACTGCTGGTGACACCGTTTCCAGTACAGGACTCGTCCATGCTGACGGCCCTTGTCGGTTGCAATGCACTGCTCATTCGTGATGAAAATGCCCCGGCAGCCGCTGCGGGCACACCGTGCCGTGTTCTGATGTTGCGCTGATAGGTGTGAAAAGCCGCGCTTTCACAACCTCGAATGAACACGAAGTAACAAACGTAATTGTTTGAAAACAAACCGCTTCATCAAACACCGAGCCCCACCTCACACCCTTCCGTGAACAGAACCGCAACAAGGCGCGCACCCGTTAATCATTTTAAAACCATTGCAGAACAAGACTGGAACATATAGTGTTCGTTCTGGTTTTGTTTTTCTCGATTCTTATCTGGCCGGAGGGTGTCGCGCATGTTGACCCGTAAGCAGCACGAGCTTCTGCTGTTCATTCATGACCGTCTGAAAGAAACGGGCATTCCGCCATCTTTTGACGAAATGAAGGAGGCGCTCGATCTTGCTTCCAAGTCGGGCATACATCGGCTGATCACCGCTCTGGAAGAACGCGGTTTTATTCGCAGACTGCCGAACCGAGCGCGTGCCCTTGAGGTGCTGCGGCTACCGGATTCGATTGCACCGGGGCTGAACGCGCAGAAGAAATTCGCACCGAGCGTCATTGAAGGCAGTCTGGGCAAGGCGCCGCCTGCGCCCGCGCAACCATTGCGCCCTGCCCCGGTTGCGATCAATGACGATGTGTCGGCAACCGTGTCGGTGCCTGTCATGGGACGCATCGCTGCCGGTGTGCCGATCTCCGCCATTCAGAACCAGACGCATTCGCTCAGCCTTCCGCCGGAAATGATCGGCGCGGGCGAACATTATGCGCTGGAGGTCAAAGGTGACTCGATGATCGATGCCGGAATTTTCGACGGTGACACGGTGATCATCAAGCGCGGTGACATGGCCAATCCGGGTGAGATTGTCGTGGCTCTGGTCGATGATGAAGAAGCGACCTTGAAGCGCTTCCGCCGCAAGGGTGCGTCGATTGCGCTTGAAGCGGCAAACCCCGCTTACGAAACGCGCATCTTCGGTCCCGACCGCGTGCGCGTACAGGGCAAGCTGGTCGGTCTGATCCGCCGGTATTGATCAGAGGTTGTCCGTTTTGGGCGATTTGGGTCGCAATGGTAGTTTACCGGACTGCCGGAATAACTGATCTCATAGCCGCCATGCGGTCATTCACATTTGCCCGGCTCCTGATTGTCATCAGCCGGACAATTTGACACCTCCACCTGCGCAGTCCTTTTCTTTTTATATTCCCAATCTGGCAGTCCCCGCGCTGCGCGGGAATAGAGCCGAAATAGATGCCACGGACGCCGTGGCTCATCGATGGCGAAGGCCAGCGTGTCGTCGTAACGCGGATCAGCAAATCTGGGCTGTTGCGGTGGAGCGCCGCTTTCGTCGGGCGAGGTGCTTGAAAGCTTCACGGTGGGAACATTGGCGGCGTCTTTCTTGTCACCCAATTTGATTTCAACCGTCCCGCGCAAGGCCAGATCACGCCGGTTGAGAACGAGCTTATTCGTGCGCGTGCATCCTGGCATTTCGCCAGCTACAGCCAGAATAATCACATCGCCAATGTCACAGGCGATATCCTGAACTGTCGGATCAGCCGTATATACAAGCACGCGCCCGTCGCGCAGCGTGATCGTGCACAATCCATCCTCGCAGATAAAGCCGTCCGTCGGGATTCCTCTGAGCCGGTCCTTTGCGTGTTGCGGTATCAGAAATTGCGATGCGAGATAGGCAGTTTGCCAATTATCGACCGTGAACTTGGATGGTCTGTCGCGGTTCACGGCAAAACGCCCATCGGACAGTCGAACCCCAACCAGCTTAGCATCTTCCGAGATCACGACATCTGGAAACGGCTCGCGTACAAAGGCGATAAATCCCAATAAAACAAATGGTAAAGCGAGAATCTTGAATCTGGTTGTGAACAGGACCGCAATCACAAGCGCTATGGTCCAGAAAGCAAGCGCTGTGAGCGGCATCGCGCCCGGATTGCCTTCCGGGGACCAGGACGCCACGAAACTTGCAATCTCGCGCACGATCCACACACCGGAACCAGCAAGGGACAATGGTATCCAGTCGAGACCGAGCGGCATCAACACCAAACCGAAAACAGCAAAGGGTATGACCAGAACGGCAATCACCGGATCAGCCAGCACATTGCCAATCAGCCCCAACGGTGCGGTATTGTTGAAGTGGTAGGCAGCGAAAATACCGCTTGCAAGCCCAGCCAATAACGACGTTCCTGCAGCGGCAAAGACAAAATTCAACGCCTTGGCTGCCAATCCGCCGACTGGCGCTGCAACGCGCCTTTCCATATCCTGCAGCTTCTTGGCCTTGCGCGCGCTCCACCAGGCATAACCGGCGATCAGGGCAGCTGTCGCCGAATAGGACATTTGAAAACTAGGCCCCAATATTTCATGCGGTGAAATCGCGATGGTCACCATTCCGGCGATTGCCAGATTGCGCATGCTGATCGCAGCCCGGTCGAACAATAACGCGCTGAGCATCACGGCGATCATCACATAGCTGCGCTGTGCGGCCACATCCGCTCCAGACATGGCGAGATAGAACGTACAGCTCAGCAGGGACAGGAATGCGCGTATTTTTTGACCGGATGGCGCACACTGAACGCGGGAAAGAGCGCAAAACCAGACCGGAGGACAAACATGACGACCCCCGCCGCCAGTGCCATGTGCAGCCCCGATATGGAAAGAATATGCGCGAGACCCGCCTTGCGCAGATTTTCGTTGGTTTCCTCACTGATGCCGCCGCGCGTTCCAGCGATCAATGCGGCTGTGACATTGCCGTCCTCGCCGCCAATCACCTCCTCCACCCGCTCCGAAACGCGCACGCGCAGCAAGGCGACCCACTCACTGATCGCAGCGATCAGGCTTGTTTGCGGCGGGACATGCGCCGTCTTTGGGTTCCCCAGAAAGAAGCCGTTTGCACCAATACCGTTGAAATAGGCGTGAAAAGAAAAATCATAATTGCCGGGGCGGACCGGGCCTGACGGCACCCGCAGCCGCGCAAAACCGGTCAAGCCGCCGCCAATCGTTGTTTCAGCAGGTATATCGCGCGCATTGATACGGATACGTTCCGGTGCAAAGCGCAGTTTCGGGCGTTCTGTTGCCAGCAAATCAAGGGTAATACGCCAGCTGCCATTATCCTGCGCTTCCAGCGCAACGACACGGCCTGTTATGCGTGTTGAAACATCGGAACCGAGCATCGGCGTCGCCCTGCGTTCGGTTTCCCATTTTCCGCTGACAAGACCCAGCTGGAAAGCCAGCGCCAGCGTCAGTATCTGCGCAACAAGGAAATGCTTCCGCGCGAGGAGCCGGATGACAGCCAGTCCGGTGAGAAGCGCCAGCACCGGCGTCCAATCCGGTTCAAATGACACGGTGAAATAGGCAATCGCGCCAAGGCCGCTGAAAATCGGAATCAGCAGAAAGAAAATCCCGCGCGCCGCTTCCAGACTGACAGCTTCCGCAAAGGCGGCGGGAGCCCTGCGCGCAAGGCTTTTGACGGCGCTGCGGCCATCATCCGGCGTCGGGATTTGCGACGGATCGCGGTCGCGGCGTTCGGCAGGCGCAATTGCAGGGTCAGGCCACGGCTCGGGAAGATATGAGCGCGTCAAGCCGTCAGGCAGGCTTTTGACAAGCGCCCGCTCATTTGCTTCCGCCATATCACCTATGCGCGTCATGCCCCCGCCTGACTGCAAAAAAAGGTCTTTTTGTCGAAATACCCCAAAAGAACAATGTCGCAAGGAGCCGAAACAAACGCGAAGCCCTTGCGCACAATGCTGCCTATGCTACATGAACGCCAGTCGAAATCGAGAGGGTTTCGTTATAGAAATCCTCGCCCTCGCTCTTTGGCGGCGAGCATCAGAATTCAGTTTGCGCCCCTGCCCCGGCAATTGCCGCTGTCTTGACGGGCGCGCGATAAAGTGGAGCTACCATGTCGAAACCGGTCGTCACCCGTTTTGCCCCTTCGCCCACGGGTTATCTTCATATCGGCGGTGCCCGCACGGCCCTGTTCAACTGGCTCTATGCCAAGCATACCGGCGGCAAGATGCTGCTGCGTATCGAAGACACCGACCGTGAACGTTCCACTGATGCCGCCACCGCCGCCATTCTCGACGGCCTGACCTGGCTCGGCCTCGACTGGGAAGGTGACGCGATCTCGCAGTTCGAGCGCGCGCCGCGCCACCGCGAAGTCGCCGAGGAACTGGTTGCTCTTGGTAAAGCCTATTACTGCTACACGACGCCGGAAGAGCTGGAAGAAATGCGCGAAAAAGCGCGTGCCGAAGGCCGCCCGCCGCGTTATGATGGCCGCTGGCGTGACCGCGACCCGTCCGAAGCGCCTGCAGGTGTAAAGCCTGTCATTCGCATTAAGGCGCCGCAGGAAGGCGAAACGCTCGTGCGCGACGCCGTGCAGGGCGATATTCGCTTCCCCAACAAGGATCTCGATGATTTCATCATTCTGCGTTCCGATGGCACACCGACCTATATGCACGCGGTTGTCGTTGACGACCACGACATGGGCGTCACCCATATCATTCGCGGCGACGATCATTTGACCAATGCAGCCCGCCAGACTGTCATCTATGACGCCATGGGCTGGGACGTGCCGCAAATGTCGCATATTCCGCTGATCCACGGTGCGGACGGTGCAAAGCTTTCCAAGCGTCATGGCGCTCTTGGCGTCGATGCTTATCGCGCCATGGGCTATCTGCCCGCAGCATTGCGCAATTATCTCGTCCGTCTCGGCTGGAGCCACGGCGATGACGAAATCATGTCGACCGAACAGATGATCGAATGGTTCGACGTGAAGGACATCAACAAGGGCGCTGCCCGTTTCGACTTCCAGAAGCTCGAAGCGATCAACGGTCTTTATATGCGCGGCAGCGACGACAAGGCGCTGTTTGATGCCCTTGTTGCCGTTCTGCCGGAAATCGAAGGTGGTAAAGAGCTGGCCGCAGCGCTCGATGACAAGCGCAGCGCGCAGCTGCTCACGGCCATGTCCGGCCTGAAGGACCGCGCCAAGACGCTCGTTGAACTTGCCGACGGTGCAAAATTCATTTTCGCAGCGCGCCCGCTCGATCTCGATGAAAAGGCCGCCTCACTTCTCAATGAAGAAGGTCGCGCCGTTCTGAAATCGGTGCTGCCGGATCTGGAAGTTGCCGGCGAGTGGACCATTGAATCACTGGACGCTGTGGTTCGCGCCCATGCAGAAAAAACCGGACTGAAACTCGGCAAGATTGCGCAACCGTTGCGTGCCGCCCTTACCGGGCGCGCTACTTCACCGGGTGTGTTCGATGTGCTTTTCGTGCTGGGTCGCGACGAGTCCTTGGGCCGTATTCGCGATCAAATCGGTTAAGGTGCTATCATTCACGCTGACGTGACGAACGGCATATAAATAGTTCAAATTTCGCATTGCATCGCGGACGGTTTGGGATAGTTTGGCGGTCAAAATCGTAGCCGTAATGCGTTAAAAATCGGGCATCCCGCAGTCTTTCGGGGCCCGCCAAGAGATACGAGACAAGTTATAGCAGCGAATGCAATACTGCCGCCTGCGGCGGCAAAGTGGACATGAAAGGAAACATGATGTCAGCTAAGACAGCCAGCTTTACTCTCGACGGCAATACGTTCGATCTGCCTGTGCGACAAGGCACTGTCGGGCCGGACGTCGTCGACATCGGTCCACTTTACAAGAATTCGCATGCCTTTACCTACGATCCGGGTTTCACCTCGACCGCTTCCTGCGAATCCAAGATCACCTATATCGATGGCGACGAAGGCACCCTGCTCTATCGCGGCTATCCGATCGACCAGCTCGCCGAACATGGCGACTTCCTCGAAACCTGCTACCTGCTGCTTTACGGTGAACTGCCGACGGCAACCCAGAAGGCGGATTTCGATTATCGCGTGACCCGTCACACGATGATCCATGAACAGATGACGCGCTTCTTCACCGGCTTCCGCCGCGATGCGCATCCGATGGCCGTGATGGTCGGTTGTGTGGGCGCCATGTCCGCCTTCTACCACGACTCGACCGACATCACCGATCCGCATCAGCGCATGGTCGCTTCCATCCGCCTGATCGCTAAGGTGCCGACGCTCGCCGCAATGGCCTATAAGTACCATATCGGCCAGCCGTTCATGTATCCGAAGAACGACCTCGATTTCGCTTCGAACTTCCTGCACATGTGCTTTGGCGTTCCTTGCGAGGATTACAAGGTCAATCCGGTTCTGGCCCGCGCCATGGACCGCATCTTCATCCTGCATGCCGATCACGAACAGAATGCTTCGACCTCGACCGTGCGCCTTGCCGGTTCGTCGGGCGCCAACCCGTTCGCCTGCATCGCAGCTGGCGTTGCATGCCTCTGGGGCCCTGCCCATGGCGGCGCAAACGAAGCAGCGCTCAACATGCTGGCCGAAATCGGCTCGGTGGATCGCATTCCGGAATTCGTCGCCCGCGCCAAGGACAAGAACGATCCGTTCCGTCTGATGGGCTTCGGTCACCGCGTCTACAAGAACTACGATCCGCGCGCCAAGATCATGCAGAAGACCTGCCATGAAGTTCTGGGCGAACTGGGCATCAAGGACGATCCGTTGCTCGACGTTGCAATGGAACTGGAAAAGATCGCTCTGACGGATGAATACTTCATCGAGAAGAAGCTCTATCCGAATATCGACTTCTATTCCGGCATTACGCTGAAGGCTCTCGGCTTCCCGACCGAAATGTTCACGGTTCTCTTTGCACTCGCCCGCACCGTCGGCTGGGTCGCTCAGTGGAAGGAAATGATCGAAGACCCGCAGCAGAAGATCGGTCGCCCTCGTCAGCTCTACACGGGCGCAACGGAACGCGACTACGTGCCGGTTGCAAAGCGCAAATAAGCGCGGCAAACGCTGAAAACAAAACCCCGGCTGCCAATGGCAACCGGGGTTTCTTTTTGATCCAAATTTGAGTTGTTCAACCCTTGCGACCTTTTTCGATCGCGTCCAGCAGAACCCGCGCCCCGATTTCCCCAGAAGGCCGCTCCGTCGCCATGACCGAAGCGACCGCGTCGAAGCCATCCAGCTGCGCCTGACGCGCTGAACCGGGCCGCATGAGGCGCTCCAGATTGCGCGCCAGCATGCCCGGACGCACAAATTCATTGAAAAACTCCGGCACCACCGGTTCATCGGCAATGATATTGGGCAATGCCGCGCTCCAGATTGTGATCTTCGGCATCAGGAATTTGCGCGCAAACCAGTCTGCCTTGTAGGAAAGCACGCTCGGAATGCGCGACAGCGCCAGTTCCAGCGATACGGTGCCTGACGCGGCAAGTGCTGCATCGGCCCGCGCAAAAGCCTTCCACTTCTCCTCGTCACCCACGACGATCAGCGGCTTCACCGCCCAGTCCCGCGACAGATCGCGCACCATCGCTTCGATGCGCGGCAAGGTAGGCAGAATGACTTCGAGTTTTTCCACGCGCTGCGACAGCTCTTCGACCGCTCTGCCGAAAGGCTCCATCAACATCTGGATTTCCGTGCGGCGAGAACCGGGCAGAAGCAATAGCGTATGTTTGCCGGCTTCCGATCGTTGCGGCTCCAGCGCAAGCTGCGCCGCGCGCGTCTCAATGATCGGCGCATAACTCGACAGGCGATGCCCGACATAGGTTGCCTGCGGTCCATTCAGCCGCTCCATCACATCGACCTCGAACGGCAAAACCGTCAGCACATGATCGATATAGGCGCGCATCGCACGTGCGCGCTGCGGACGCCACGCCCAGACACTGGGCGCGATATACTTGACGATTGGAATGGAGGGATCGGCGGCTCTGATCTTTTTTGCGACGCGATGCGTAAAATCCGGACTATCGATCAGCAGAACACAATCCGGCTTTTCCGCCACGATCTGCCGTGCAGTCTGCCGAATGCGCAACACCAGTCCCGGCAAGTTTTTGATGATGGCACCAAGCCCCATCAAAGCGATTTCATGCGGGTCGAAAAAGGTTTTCAGACCCCGCGCGGCCAGATGATCGCCACCGACACCGACCAGATCCACTAGCCTGTCGGTCTGAAGACGCAAGGCGTCAATCAGGTCAGCACCAAGAAGATCGCCGGATTCTTCACCGGCCACGATTGCTATTTTCAATGGCCGGCTGGTGTTGCTCACCCTTAACTGTCCTTCTCGTGTCGACTGATCGTCTCTATGAAGAGGCCGCCTTCATTGGCCGCCGCAATGGTGTCGCCGAAGCCTAGAATAAATGTACGCCGGGCCTCAACTGCAATCCCGGCGAGACCGGCGCGTTTAGCATTAAGCACAGTGGAAATACCAATGGCAGGCAAATCCGCGCGTTCATCCTGACGGGGTTTGGCCATTTTCACAAGCACTCCTCCGCGCTTGGGAATACGCCCGGCTTCACGCAGTTCACGGACGCGCTCAATCATTAGATCGGTGCCCTCCGCGCCTTCCAGCGCCACCACCCGTCCGCCGACAGCGACAGCGCCCTGCCCGACATCGAGATCGCCGAGCCGCAAAGCCGATTCCATAGCCAGCTTAATATTTCCCGCTTCACGCGCATCCGGCGCAACCTTGGTAAGAATGCGAGCGGGCGACGGAGACAGAAGATCGGGCACGACTTCATGGGCACCAACCACCTTGAAGCCGAATGATTCCAACAGGCCGATAAAGGCCCGCAGCAAAGCGTCGTCGCCTTGCCCAAGCGCGCGAAACACATGCGGCACAGCCCGCAACGTCGGCCAGTCGAGCTTGAGGTCACTGAGATGCGGCCTGCTGCGCACGCCTCCTGCCAGGACAACTCGCGAAACGCCAGCCGCTTTCATGGAGCGAACAAGCTTTGCAAATTCGACAACCGATACTTCCTGATGCTCATAATTATAGAGCACCCGGTCGGCTTCTTCACGCAAGGGAACGAGAAAGGGCGGTGTGTCAGCGTTTTGAAGCGCCTCAGCCACGGCAATGGGCAACAGGCCGTTGCCCGCAATAATACCGACACGCCCGCCATCGACGGACTGACGCGCCAAGTTTTCAGCTTTCGTCGCTGTCATGCCCGAGTCCACCATGAGCCGCATCGAGCGGTGGCGTGGTATAGGCGCGTTTCGTATCGGCACTGATAAAGGCAATCATATCGGCGACCGCCTGAGAATCCGGGAAAGCTGCGAGTACGTCGATGGTACGGTCGCGCACCGGCTTGGTACGGTCGAACAGCATACGCACGGCATGGCGCAGATTGTGAATTTCCTTGCGCTCCATGCCGGAACGCTTCATGCCGACGATGTTGAGCCCGCCCAGATGCGCATGATTGCCGATGGCCATGCCATAAGGGATGACATCGCCTACCACGGCAGCCATGCCGCCGATGAACGCATGGTGTCCGACGCGCACGAACTGGTGCACAGCCGCACCGCCGCCCAAAATGGCATGGTGTTCGATGGTCGTATGACCGCCGATCATCACATTGTTCGAGAAAGTGACATGATCGCCGATATCGCAATCATGCGCCACATGGGCATAAGCGAGGAAGGAGCAGTCGTCGCCGACCGAAGTATAGCCGCGCGCACTGTCGGAGCCACGGTGCATGGTGACGCCTTCGCGGATCATGCAATTCGCGCCGATCTTCAGCGTGGTCGGGCCGCCTTTATGCTTGTTGTTCTGCGGATCGCAGCCGAGAACGGCATGCGGATAGACCTTCGCGCCCGCGCCAAGCGTGGTCGCGTCTGTGATCACCACATGGCTCATCAGGACGGAATTGTCGCCGATGACAGCGCCCGATTGAATATGACAGAAGGGGCCTACAGACACACCCTGGCCCAGTTCCACACCCGGCTCGACAAGAGCGGTGGGGTGAATGATTGTTTCGTTCATTATAATGCTCACTGGCTTTCTTCACCGGCGTTGATCATCGCCGCGACTTCCGCTTCAGCAACTTTCACACCATCAACCTCAGCCACGCACTCATATTTGGAAATATTGGCGCGCTGTTTGGTTTTCTTGACATGCAGAAGCAGGCGATCGCCCGGAACAACCGGACGGCGGAACTTCGCATTGTCGATCGTCATAAAATAGACCACGCCCGGGCGACCGGTCTTGCGCTGCAGCAGCGAGATGGCACCAGCGGTCTGCGCCATGGCTTCGATAATCAGAACACCCGGCATGATCGGCTTTTCCGGGAAATGCCCGGTAAAATGCGGCTCATTGATCGTGACATTCTTTATGCCGGTTGCCGAACGATCGCCATCAATATCCACGATCCGGTCAATCAGCAGAAAGGGATATCGGTGCGGCAACACTGCCAGAAGATCCTGAATATCCGCCGCTTCGAGTTTCGTCTGTTCCGTATCACTCATCTGAGGATTGCTCCTTTCTTGATTGCCCGATGCTGCGAATGTTCGCGATATCGCGGAACCATTGCTTGATAGGACGTGCGGGAAGACCTCCCCAACGTTCTCCATCGGGTATATCGTTCATAACACCGCTCGCAGCGGCAATCTGCACGCCCGAGCCGATAATCAGGTGATCCGCAAGACCGACGCGACCGCCAAGCATGGTCCCGTCGCCGATCACGCAACTTCCGGAAATACCGCAATGCGCGGCAATGAGACAAAAACGACCGATGCGCACATTATGCGCAATCTGGACGAGATTATCGATTTTGGAGCCCTCACCGATCACCGTGTCGCTCAGCGACCCGCGATCAACCGTCGTATTGGCTCCGATCTCGACATTGTCCTGAATAACAACCCGACCGATCTGTGGAACTTTATCAAGTCCTGCAGCGCCGGGGACATAGCCGAAACCGTCCTGACCGATACGCACGCCGGGATGCAACAAAACACGATTGCCGATAAAAGCGCACTGGATCGTCACACCAGGCCCGACATAGCTGTCGCGTCCAATCTGGCAATTCTCGCCGATCACCGCCGTTGCAGCAATCAACGTGCCTGAACCGATGGTGACGCCCTTGCCGATCACCGCGCCCGCTTCAACGGTCGCGCCATCTTCGACATGCGCTGAAGGGTGGATAAAAGCCTGCGGGGAAATGCCGGTTTCGCCAAGCCAGCTTTCCATCTTGGCCGAGGTCGGAAACAGCATGCGCCCAACGGCGGAAAAATCGCGATGCGGATTGCGGGTAATCAGGGCTGCCATATGCGAAGGAACGCTTGGAGCGACATCTTCCTTGCAGAGAACGCCAGCGGCTTTGATACCGGCCAGCGCTTCGGCATTTTTCTTACCTTCCACGAAGATAAGCGAACCCTCTCCGGCATCCTTCATGGAAGCCAGACGCTCAACAGAACGCGGTGCAAGCTTCGGGTCACGAAGTCTTGCACCGGTGAAATCAGCAACATCGCCAATCGTGAGTTCACGAGAAGGCGAGAAAAAGACGGGATCTGCCATCAGTACACTTTCTCTCCCGGGGCGTAGCCGCCCCGGGGAAAGGCAAATCGGTTAGAACTTGGTCGAAACACCGAAGTTGAAGTTCTGAACCTTATCAGTATCAGCCTTCGCGACCGGGAATGCGTAGTCGAAGCGCAACGGACCGAACGGCGAAGCCCACATCAGGCTGAGACCGACCGAAGCGCGAAGCTTCTTGTCGTCGCCGAGAACCGGCTGATTACCCAACACGTCGTCACCGCCATAGAGCATGGCCGCATCAGCGAAGAATGCCCCACGGATACCGAGGCTTTCCGGTACGACAGGCATCGGGAACTGCACTTCAGCCGTACCGTTGATGTAGGTCGTGCCGCCCATCCAGTAACGCTGGCCGCTGGCAGAATCCTGGTAACGACCAATGCCGTTGAACTTGAAGCCGCGAATGATATCCGAATTGTTCTTGAACAAGTCGAAGATACGAACGCCGTCGTCGCCGAATTCGTGGATGTAACCACCACCGACACCCAGCATACCGACAATGTCGGCTTCCTGCGCCAGCGTCTTATAGTAGTTACCCTTGAAAGTCGTCTTCAGGAACTTCGCATCGCCACCAAGACCTGCAAATTCCTGCGTGAACTTGCCAAAGAGGCCTTCATGCGGATTCTTCATGTCATCGATGGTGTTATACGTCAGCGAATAGCTGACCGACGAGCGAAGCCATGGGCTGTTTTCTGCAGCTTCCTGCAGAGCAGGCGCATAGTAATCAGCAATATTGTCGCGGAACAGGTCATACTTTTCCTGAACCAGGTTGTAAGCGAGACCGACCGAGAAGTTTTCCGTGACCGGAAGACCGAAGCGAATCGTACCGCCAGTCTGCTCGACGTCGTAGTCATCGTTCACGCGATAGCTGCGACGGAATACGTCGAAGCCAGCCGAAATGCGATAGCCAAGGAAATACGGTTCCGTGAAGGACAGGCCGTAATTGCGCATATCGTCCTGACCGGCACCGGCGCTGAGACGGATATACTGGCCGCGACCGAGGAAGTTACGCTCAGTGATTGCACCTTCGACAGACGCACCCGGCGTTTCGCCGCCGGTGGTGTAACCGCCACCGATGGAGAATTCACCCGTCGACTTTTCGACAACATCCACAACCAGAATCACCTGGTCCGGCTCGGAACCCGGAGCGGTCGAGATGTTGACGGTCTGGAAGAAGTCCAGAGCCTCAAGGCGACGCTTGGCGCGCTGCACCATGACCTGATTGAAGGCATCGCCTTCGTTCATGTCGAACTCACGACGAATCACGTAATCGCGCGTCTTGTCGTTGCCGCGGATTTCGATGCGCTGGATATAAGCGCGCGGACCCTGATCAACGCTATAGACAACCGAGATCGTGCGATTCTCGAAGTTGCGGTCACCGCGTGGCTCAACCTTGGCGAAGGCATAACCGCTGCCGGCAACACTTTCAGTTACAGCCAGAACGGAATCTTCAACTTCCTTGGCGCTATAGGCGCGACCCGAACGGGTCTTCACGAGACCGGACAAAGCGTCTGTATTGACGCCATCAACGGTGCTTTCAACACTCACATCGCCGAAGGTGTAACGCTGACCTTCATCGACGGTGATCGTAATCGTGTATTCATTGGTAGCCGGATCGAGAACCGCATTCGACGAAACAACGCGGAAATCGGCATAACCACGATTGTAATAGAAGCGACGCAGCGTTTCTTCATCAGCCTGCAAACGGCCTTCGTCATAAACGTCATTACGGGTCAGCCACGACAGCGGGTTCGAACGCTTGGTGGAGATGACGTCGCGCAGACGGCGACCGCTATAGGCCTGATTGCCGACGAATTCGATATTTTCGATCTTGGTGCGCGAGCCTTCATTGACTTCATAGACAACGTTGACGCGACCCTGACCGAGATCGACAGTGCGCGCATTAACCGTCGCATCGCTGCGTCCGATACGTGCATAGGCAGCCTTGATCGTTTCCTTGTCCGATTCCATCGTCGCCGCATCGAAAGGCGAACGCGGCTTCAGCTGCACGGCGCGCGTCAGGTCAGGATCCTTGATCTTCTTATTACCCTGGAACAGGACGTTGTTGACCACGGAACGCTCACTGACGGTCACGACAAGCGTGCTGCCAGACTGGTTGATGCGAACATCGGAAAACAGGCCCATGCCGAAAAGACGCTTCACAGCGGCATCGATATCGGCGCTGGTGAAGGCTTTACCCGGACGAATGTCGATATTGTCGCGAATGGTCTGAGCATCAACGCGCGTATTACCGCGAACATCGATACGGCTCACAACGGCAGCTTCCGCGACATTCACGGATGCGAGCGAGAGCGCAGCAGTACCCGAAGCCACTAGAGCCACCGACATGGCGAGCGCGGACGCGGCGCCAAAGAATTTAGAACTTGCCGTCATAGGCTTTCCGAACCTTCGTTTCTGTCCCCGGGACGATTAACCCAGAAAAATGCGTACAGATACAACCGTATTAGCCGGTTTTTCCATACAAGCAAGCGTTGCGGTTAAATTCTGTTTACTTAGGCAACAAGCGTGGCATCCATGCCACGCGAATTGTGAGTTATGGTAAACAGATTGCTTAGCTTTTCTGGTCGTCGCTCCCAATGTTCACTTCTGTTTAACACCTTGCCCGGCCTCCGTCGGTCAAAGCGTCGCCTCACTGCAGTCAGCTTAACCGGACAAGCCGGTCTGGCCAATAATCCCCAAGATCGTCATCCCCCAAGATTTCAATTCCTAGGACCGCTGCCTGAGACAGTCGGCATTTGATCTAGCAGGCAAAGAGGTCGTTGAAAAGTACGAACCCCATAAATCCCATCACAAGAAGGAATCCGATGCGGTAGAAAATTTCCTGCGCCGCCGGTGAAACCGGGCTGCCCTTGACCGCTTCGACCGCGTAGAAAACCAGATGCCCGCCATCCAGCGGCGGCAGGGGAAACAGGTTCAAAAGCCCGATCCCGATGGAGAGCATAGCCGTCAATTGTATCAACCAGTCAAAGCCGGCGCTCGCCGCCTTGCTCGCCATATTGGCGATCTTGACCGGCCCACCGAGCTGACACTTGTCCTCACGGCCAAAGGCGAAACGTGTGAAAAACTCACCTGTGCGGCTGATGATGAAGCCCGTTTCCATCACCGCCTGCCCGACTGATTCGAGCGGACCATATTCAATACGGCGGAAATTGCCGACCGCTTCCGTGGTCTCGACACCGATGGCGCCAAGCTTCACCTTGTTGCCGAGCGGATCGGTTCTCTCGACGGTTGCGGGCGTCGCCTTGAGATCAACCATCTTGCCGCCGCGCTCCACCGTGAAGTCGAGCGTATCGCCTGCACGGCCCGAAACGATGCGCTGTACATCGGCAAAAGTGGTGATCTTCTCGCCCTCAACGCTGATAAAGCGATCACCGGGTTCAAAACCGGCAGCCGCAGCCGGGCTGTTCGGCTGAACGCCCGCAATCAGGGGATCGGCGATCTGCCGCCCATAAAGCGCAAAGAAGACGCTGAAAATCACGATGGTCAGGATGATATTGAAAGCAGGACCGGCAAAAACCGTTGCCGCACGTTTCCAGACCGGCTGAGTGTGGAACGCGCGCTTGCGATCCTCCTCGCTCAGTGCATTGTTAGCCACACCGACGGGCGAACTGGTTTCGCTTTCATCGCCAATGAACTTCACATAGCCGCCAAGCGGGATTGCAGAGAGCTTCCAGCGGGTTCCACGACGGTCGGTGAAGCCGAGAAGTTCGGGGCCGAAGCCAATTGAAAATGCCTGCGCACCGATGCCGCACCATCGCGCCACCAGATAATGCCCCATCTCATGCACGAATACGACGATTGTGAGAACGAAAAGGAACGGTACGATTGTCCCGACAAGCAGGCTTTCACCGCCGAAGAAAAAGGCCAGACCCTCCTGCAAATGACTACTCCTTACAAATCACCCAGTGATCGACAGCGGCCACAGCACGGCATCGACCCTCGTACTCTACGAATCGTCTGCCGCTTAGAAACTGAAAAAGATAGCAGATGGCACATCCGGCTCCGCAATCACGGCACCAAAGAGGTATAGAAGTGCAGCGGCGGCGACAAGCCCATCCACACGGTCCAGCACGCCACCATGCCCCGGCAGAAGACGGCCAGAATCCTTGGCGCCGAACTGGCGCTTCACCCAGGATTCCGCCAGATCGCCGATCTGCGAAACGATAGAGAGCAGAAGCGCCAGCAACGGCACGATCAGGCTACCCGGTGTCGCCACCAGCGAAGCGACCAGAATGCCGCCAGCGACCGCCGCCGCAGCACCGCCAATAGCGCCAGACCATGTCTTGTTGGGCGAAAAACGCGGCGCAAGCTTTGGCCCGCCCAAAGCGCGACCATTGAAATAGGCTGCGATGTCAGTGGACCAGACGACGGCGAACAGAAAAACGATGGCCGTAAAGCCGAAGGGCTCGTCACCGCGCAGGAGCGAAAGCGATATCGCCGAGAACCCGGCATAGAAAAGTCCGGCGGCAGGCCAGCCACGCCCGGTTTTCCACTGCGTGGCGAGAAGAATCAGCGTTCCCAGCAAAAGCGTGCCGATGGTCAGCAACGCGCTGCGGTCCAGAATAAGAAGGATGGCTGTCAGGACCAGCCAGAGCCAGCCGAAAACCCGCGAAAACGATGTTTGACGTGGAGCGCTCAGCGCCGTCCATTCGTAGAACATCGCCAGACCGATAGCGATAGCGAAAAGCGTGAAACCCAACCCGCCTACCCAGGTCAGCCACAAGGCCAATGCGCCGAGCACGATGGCGGTGAGAATACGGGTTTGCAGATTGGACATTGACACCTTTCGGCTTGCACTACGTCAGAGCATGCGATGCGATGGAACAGAGCAATGACGAAGCACGGCTGCGAAACGATCTGTCATGCCGCACCTATTGCCCCATTGCCCGGCTGCCCTCTTCGCATTCGACGAGGCCGTCTTCAAGACTGCTCCGCGCCTCCACACCACCAAAGCGGCGCTCACGCTGACGGAACACTTCATAGGCAGCATCGAGATCGGCCGGACGGAAATCCGGCCAGTGACCGGGCAGAAACAGAAATTCCGCATAAGCGGCCTGCCAAAGCAGAAAATTCGACAGACGCATCTCGCCACTGGTGCGGATGATGAGGTCCGGGTCGGGCATGGAAGCGGTATCGAGATTTGCCGAGAGCAGCTCGGCGGAAATTGACGACGGGTCGAGACGACCGGCAGCGACGTCGCGCGCCAGGCTCTTGACTGCACGGACGATCTCGTCGCGAGACCCGTAATTGAAGGCAATCACCAGATTGAGACCGGTATTGCGGCGGGTCAGCGCTTCTGCTTCGGTGAGCAGCCCACGAATATCGTCGGTCAGCCCTTCGCGCTCGCCGATGATGCTGACCTTCACATTGTTACGATGAAGATCGGCAAGATCGCGACGGATAAACAGTTTGAGCAGACCGAGCAGGTCATTGACCTCACCGCTCGGTCGCGACCAGTTTTCGGAAGAAAACGCAAAAAGCGTGAGAAAGCCAAGACCGCGATCACCCGCCGCCCGCACCGTTTCGCGCAGCGCTTCCACGCCAGCACGATGCCCGGCGCTACGCGGCAAGCCGCGCGCCTTCGCCCAACGGCCATTGCCATCCATAATAATGGCGATGTGGCGCGGATCGGACATTCCTGGCTCTCCTTTTACGAACGTCATACAGGTCCTAGACCTGCATGATTTCGCCTTCCTTGACAGCAACGACCTTGTCCATCTCGGCGATGGTGTCGTCGGTCAGCTTCTGCACCTTTTCGGACAGAACGCGGCTGTCATCCTGACTGATGTCGCCGTCCTTCTCCAGCTTTTTCAGCGTATCCATACCGTCGCGACGCACATGGCGAGCGGCAATACGGCCCTGCTCCGCATATTGATGCGCAATCTTGACCAGTTCCTTGCGGCGCTGTTCGTTCAGTTCCGGCAGCGGAATACGCAGTGTCATGCCGTCGGTGATCGGGTTGAGGCCCAGACCGGAATCACGGATAGCGCGCTCGACGGCGCCAACCATGCTCTTGTCCCAAACGGAAACCGAAAGCATGCGCGATTCCGGAACCGTGATATTGGCAACCTGATTGATCGGCATCGTCGCGCCATAGGCTTCGATGGTGATTGGCTCAAGCAGGCTGGCGGAAGCGCGACCGGTACGAAGACCGTTCAGATCGTGCTTCAAAGAATTGACTGCGCCTTCCATGCGGCGTTTCAGGTCGTTGATGTCAAAAGCATCACTCATGCATATTCTCCTTCGATACGCAGCAAGGCATGTGAACGATCAGTGTCGATCAATTATCGGAAACGATCGTGCAACGTCCCTTGCCTTGCAGAATTTCGGCCAAGCCGCCGTTTTCATGGATGGAATAGACTATTATCGGAATGTTGTTCTCACGCGCAAGGGCAACAGCTGCCGTATCCATGACAGCCAGTCCGCGATCGAGAACTTCCTTGTGGGTGAGCGTGTCGAACCGGGTCGCGGTCGGGTCTTTCTTGGGATCAGCCGAATAGATGCCGTCCACCTGCGTGCCCTTCAAAAGCGCATCCGCGCCGATTTCTGCGGCGCGCAACGCTGCCGCTGAATCGGTCGTGAAGAACGGATTGCCCGTACCGCCTGCAAAAATCACCACTTTGCCCTCGTCCATATAGGCCGTCGCCTGACGCTGCGAGAAACTCTCGCAGATTTCCGGCATTGCTATGGCGGAGAGAACAACGGCGTCCACGCCGATCTTGTGCAGCGAGGTGCGCAGCGCCAGCGAATTGATCACCGTCGCCAGCATACCCATATGGTCACCCGTCACGCGGTCGCCGCCCTTGGACGCCACCGCGACACCACGGAAAATATTGCCGCCGCCGATCACCACGCCGACTTCGACGCCGAGCAGCCGGGCCTGTTTGATATCGTTGGCGATACGATCTGCAACGGAGACATCGATGCCGAAACCCTGACTGCCCATCAATGCCTCGCCCGAGGCTTTCAAAAGGACGCGTTTATAGGCGGGCTTGCCGGACATGGAATGCTCTCCACTGATCGTAATAAAGTGATTGTGTTGCGTTCCGATACACGAAGGGCACCGCGTTGTCACGCGATGCCCTTCATAATCAAAAGCCTTTTCAGGCTAAAGCATGTTCTGAAAGCGCAAATACGCTTTCAGAGGAAGACCAGAGCCGATTAACCCTTGGCTGCAGCAGCGACTTCAGCAGCGAAATCGCTTTCTTCCTTTTCGATGCCTTCACCAAGTGCGATACGGGCAAAGCCGGTGATCTTAGCCGGAGCGCCGATGGCCTTTTCAGCTTCCTTGAGGGCAGCTGCAACCGTCAGGTCAGGATTGATGACGAAAGCCTGCGAAAGAAGAACAACTTCTTCGTAGAACTTGCGCATACGGCCTTCGATCATCTTTTCGATGATGTTGTCCGGCTTGCCGGATTCGCGAGCCTGCTCAATGAAGATCGCCTTTTCGCGCTCGGCAGCAGCCGGGTCGAGTTCTTCAGCGGTCAGAGCGAGCGGGTTGATAGCGGCAACGTGCATGGCGACCTGACGGCCGAATGCGTTTGCAGCTTCTGCGTCACCTGCGGTTTCGATAGCAACCAGAACGCCGAGCTTGCCGAGACCGTCAGCAACGCCGTTGTGGATGTAGGTTGCAACTGCACCCTGCGGAACGGACAGAGCAGCCGAACGACGGAAACCAATGTTTTCGCCAATGGTTGCAACTGCGTCCTTCGCAGTTTCGGTAACGGTCTTGCCGTCGATGTTGGCGTTGGCCACAGCTTCAGCCGAACCGTCGGTGGTCAGGGCAGCCTGAGCGATCTTGCGGACCAGATCCTGGAAAGCGTCGTTGCGGGCAACGAAGTCGGTTTCGGAGTTGACTTCAACGACAACAGCCTTGTTGCCGGAAGATGCAACGCCAACCAGACCTTCAGCAGCCGTGCGGCCAGCCTTCTTGTCAGCCTTTGCAATGCCCTTGGCGCGCAGCCAATCGACAGCAGCTTCGATGTCGCCGTTGGTTTCTGCAAGAGCAGCCTTGCAGTCCATCATGCCAGCGCCGGTCAGTTCGCGGAGTTCTTTAACCTGAGATGCGGAAATGCTCATTGTGTCGCCTTTCACGAAAGCGAAGGCACACCGAATGGGTGTGCCAACTTTGAACCGGCGCCATTTTGACGAAGCGTGAATTTGCCCGAAAACCGTCAAACGTGCTTCGGAATCACGCGTCCGCGCCGGAATGAAACGAGATTATCCATCCGCCTCTATCAGAGATATGACGGATGGATGAAATCAAACGCTGATTAAGCGCCTTCAGCCGGAGCTTCGAGAGCTGGCTCAACCGGAGCTTCAGCCTGCGCACCGATGTCGATGCCCATTGCGCCCTGCTGGCGAGCAATACCGTCGAGAGCAGCGCGTGCAACCAGATCGCAATAGAGCGAGATAGCGCGTGCAGCGTCGTCGTTGCCCGGGATCGGGTAGTCGATCTGGTCCGGATCGCAGTTCGAATCGATCACGGCAACAACCGGAATGCCAAGACGCTTGGCTTCCTGGATAGCAATTGCTTCCTTGTTGGTGTCGATGATGAAGATCAGGTCAGGAACCGAACCCATGTCCTTGATGCCACCGAGTGCGCGGTCAAGCTTTTCACGCTCACGCTGAAGGTTCAGAAGTTCCTTCTTGGTGAAGCCTTGGCCTTCGCCAGCCAGAAGTTCGTCGAGCTTGCGCAGACGCTGGATCGAGTTGGAGATCGTCTTCCAGTTGGTCATCATGCCGCCGAGCCAGCGGGCGTTGACGTAGTACTGAGCCGAACGGTTTGCTGCATCGGCAATGATGTCCGAAGCCTGACGCTTCGTGCCGACGAACAGGACGCGACCGCCGCGAGCAACGGTGTCCGAAACGATCTTCAGCGCGTTGTGCAGCAGAGGAACGGTCTGGGACAGGTCCATGATGTGGATGTTGTTACGAGCGCCATAGATGAAAGGCGCCATCTTCGGGTTCCAGCGGTGGGTCTGGTGGCCGAAGTGAACACCAGCTTCCAGAAGCTGGCGCATGCTGAAATCAGGCAATGCCATCTTTATTTTCCTTTTCCGGTTTAACCTCCACGGGCTGAGGCGATTGCTCGCCACCGGAGGTTCTTGCCGGATTTCTCCCGGCAAAAGCCCAATCCCGTGTGTGGAATAGGCGCGCTGTTAACCGATCGCGCCATGAATTGCAAGTCATCCAGCCAATATAACGCCAAACGGCGTATCTGGGCATCCTCAATTGCAGGATTTGGCCTTTTCCTTGGCCGCATCGAATACGTCCAGCTTCACGAGCTTGCCACGCATGGCGAAGTCACCATAGTCCATGGTGAGATCGCGCGTGATACCATTGCGGTAAAGTTTGAAGTTGATGCGATAGATCGGCAGCCCGTCCTGCTTTTCCTTGTCATCGAAATAAGCAATCGTCACCGGCCAGACCGGGTCTTTGGAAAAAGGGCCCATGAACTTGGTTTCATCATCCGACGGGGTCTGCCCCTTGCCGACAACGACTGTGGTGGCGACCACGCGGTCGGCGTCTTCCGACGCATCGAACAGCGACGTCTGATAGAACTTCTGACCCGCTTCAGCCTTGCCGATCAGCTCTTCCATATGCTGGGTCGGAAATTGCGTCCCGCGCAGATCAATCTTGTTTTCCTTCGGCTTCGACAGTTCCACCACCGTCTTGCCACCTTCAAGTTTGGCATCGCCGCGCACTTCCTTGACAAGTTCCTTGTCGACAAAGGTCTTGTTGACGAAGCGGAAGCTCTTGCCGTCGCTGCCTTCGAAGGTCGTCGTCTGCTGATCGGTGACGCGCTGCGGCTGCTCTTCCATGTCGATGCGGGTCACGAAACGGAAGTTCGTCGTATAGCCTTCGCAGGCAGATCCGTTGAACTCATAGACCATGCGCCCAGTCAGACCGCTGATGCCTGACTTTTCATCGGCGCGGTCCAGCGTCAAATCGTAAACGGCGCGATGCGGCACCAGCGTTACCGTCGAAGCCGCTTGGGCCACGCTCGCAAGTCCTGCCCACACACAGGCGGCGGTTCCACTTGCAGCAACAACCACTTTAAAACCCGGCTTCAAAAAACGCATACATGAATCTCCCGATGAGTTGACAAGCATGATAAAAAAACTCGTGGCGGAAGCGAGGCAAAAAACGCACCCTTCCCAAAAAGCTTCACCGATTCTGCCTATAGGGTGACGGAGAAGTCCCTTTGCAAGCAAGGATTAATGCAATGACCGACACGATCGAAAGCCGCTTGAAAAACCTGGGTATATCCCTGCCCGTAGCCGCGGCACCGGCTGCAAACTATGTCCCCTTTGCTGAAACAGGCTCGCTTTTGCTCACTTCGGGCCAGCTGCCGCTGGAAAATGGCAAACTTGTGCACACTGGCCAGGTTGGCGACAAATTGACGGTTGCCCATGGCCAGGTTGCGGCGCGCGCCTGCGCCGTGAACATTCTGGCACAGGCCAAGGCTGCGCTCGGCGATCTTGAAAAAATCAAGCGCATCGTGAAGATCACCGTTTTTGTGTCCTCGACCGCTGATTTCGTTGAACAGCATCTCGTTGCCAATGGCGCGTCCGATCTGCTCGTCGCCGTTTTGGGCGATGCTGGCAAACATGCGCGTTCCGCCGTCGGCGTCGCCAGCCTGCCGCTCAACGCGCCGGTTGAAGTCGAAGCGATTATCGAGGTTGCATAATGTCCTCCATCGACTGGCTCGCAAAGCGCCCGGTGGCGCATCGCGGATTGCACGATCTGAACAAAACCCGCTGGGAAAACACGCTCGCTGCGTTTGAGGCAGCCGCCAAGGCGGGCTTTGCTATCGAGTGCGACGTGCATCTGACGAAAGACGGCGGCGTGGTCGTTTTCCATGATGACGACCTGCAACGTCTTGCCGGTCGCGAGGGTCGCATCAGCGACCTCACGCTCTCCGAAGCAACCGCGCTTAACGTCGGCGGCACTGCCGAGCGCGTCCCGACGCTTCGCCAGATGCTTGATCTGGTCGATGGACGAGTTCCGCTGGTGATCGAACTCAAGGGCATCGAAGGTCGCGATGACGGGCTGGTCGCAGCCGTTGCCCGCGAGCTTGGCGAATATAAGGGCGAAGCGGCCATCATGTCGTTCGATCATCACCTGATCCGCCGCTTTGCAAGCGACGCGCCTGGCATTCCGGGCGGGCTGACGGCGGAAGGCACCCGCACGCAGGATTTCGAAGCGCATTTCTCCATGCTCGCGCATGGCATTTCCTTCGTATCCTATAATGTGCATCATCTGCCGAACCCGTTCGTCACCTTCGTGCGGGAAAAGCTGCATATGCCGGTCATCAGCTGGACAGTGCGCGACCGGGAAATGCAGAAGCACAGCGAACTCAATGTCGAACAGATCACGTTCGAAGGGTTCGACCCTCGCTCACTGGTCGCCTGAGAGCAAAGGATTTGCGGTGAACGACGAAGATCCGCACAGTGAAGAAAGATTCGTTCTTCGCATCGTTGAAAATATCAGCGAGTTTACGGAAGACGAATGGGGCAGTCTTGCCGGGGCCTCCCGGCAGGACGCGAACTATAATCCTTTCACGACCCGCGCTTTCCTGTCCGCGCTGGAGGAATCGGGTTCCGTTTCCCGAAAAGCAGGTTGGTTGCCGCGCCATCTGCGTCTTGAAAACAATCGTGGCGAATTGCTCGGCGTTGTACCGAACTATCTGAAAGGACACAGCCAGGGCGAATATGTGTTCGACCACGGTTGGGCCGATGCTTTCGAGCGGGCTGGCGGGCGTTACTACCCGAAATTTCAGGCGGCTATTCCCTTCACGCCCGCAACCGGGCCGCGCCTTCTCAACCATATTGCCTATGATGGCGAAGCCGTGCGGCTGGCACTGGCAGGCGGTTTGCGCGAGCTAACCGATCAGGCAGGCGTATCCTCGGCGCATGTGACATTTGCCCTGCCCGACGAAATAAATGCGCTGGAACGCGCGGGCTTTCTGCACCGGACGGACCAGCAGTTTCATTTTATAAACAACGGCTTTTCCAATTATGATGACTTTCTGAGTGAACTTGTTTCGCGCAAACGCAAGGCGCTCAAAAAGGAACGCCGCGAAGCGCTGTCCGATGGCATTGAAATCGTCTGGCTGACCGGCAGCGACCTGACGGAAGCGGTCTGGGACGATTTCTTTGCTTTCTATATGGATACGGGCAGCCGCAAATGGGGCCGCCCTTATCTCAACCGCAAGTTCTATTCGCTGATCGGCCAGACCATGGCCGAGGATATTCTGCTGGTCATGGCAAAACGCGCCGGACGCTATATTGCCGGTGCCATCAATTTCATTGGTGGGGACAGGCTGTTCGGCAGACACTGGGGTTGCATCGAGGACCACCCCTATCTGCATTTCGAGGTCTGCTACCATCAGGCCATCGACTTCGCCATCGAGCGCAAGCTGCGCGTGGTGGAGGCAGGCGCGCAGGGCGAACATAAGCTTGCACGCGGTTATGTGCCAGTAACGACCCATTCCGCGCATTACATCGTCAATGAAAGTTTCCGAAATGCGGTGAGCGACTATCTCGTTCAGGAACGGCGCGAGGTCGAGCAAATTCATGAGGCACTGGAGGAACACACACCCTACCGCCACGAAGCTGCCCCCACGAAGCTTGCCTAACGCCTCTCTATGCGGTCAAATTTGGCAAAGTCCAGCATTGGAGAGAATCGCATGTCTGCCACCTATGACGACAACAACATCTTCGCGAAAATCCTGCGGGGTGAAATTCCGTCCACCCGCGTCTACGAAACCGACGATGTCGTCGCTTTCATGGATGTCATGCCGCAGGGCACCGGCCACACGCTGGTTGTGCCGAAGGCGCCGTCGCGCAATCTGCTCGACGCCAAGCCGGAAAAGCTGGCCGTCGTCATCGCCGCCGTGCAGAAAATCGCGCAGGCCGTGAAGAAGGCTTTCAATGCCGATGGCGTCACCGTCATGCAGTTCAACGAACCGGCTTCCGGCCAGACCGTCTATCATCTGCATTTCCACGTCATTCCGCGTTTTGAAGGCGTCGCTCTCAAGCCGCATACTGGCCAGATGGAAGACGCAGCCGTTCTTTCAGCAAATGCTGAAAAAATCCGCGCAGCGCTCTGATAAGACTCACTCTTAGAGCGTCAACAGACCGGCAATCAGCAGGATTTCCGCAACCGCGATACCGACAAGCAAACGCTTGCCAGCCATCAGATAGGCGGCAAATCCTGCACCGGCGGCTCCGACCCGAAGCCATATCGGCGAATCGGCAAGTGCGCCGTTCGGATAAAGAATAAGCTGTGCAATCACGCCCGCGACCAGCGCGGTTGCCACACAGCGCACCAGCACAAGAAACTCGGAATCCTCGCGGACTCGCCCGCCGACGATTACGCCCATGACGCGAAAAATATAGGTCGGCAGCGATCCCGCCAGAATGATGAAGACGAACGGCCACCACTGGCTGTCAAAACTGTCCCAGTTCATAGCGCCTTCTCCTTCGTCATGCTGCGCTTTCTGTGGAATCCAAAGGCGATCAGGCCACCCACAATGCCCGTGCAGAGCAGGTCATATCCCGGCATGAACTGGTGAAAGAGCGGAAACAACAGCAAGCCGGACGCCATCGCGACCTGCCCTGCCAGTTCGCGCGCCGACCGCCAGAGCGAGGTCAGAAAATACATTGGCGTCAGCAGGAAAAGGGCTGCAAACACAACCGGCGGGAACGAAGACGACAGCATATAGACAATCGCCACCACCAGCGCATTGGTTCCAACCAGAACCGAGCCGATCCCGGCAAAATAGCTGGTGCGCATGTCACGCGGAATATTGCGCAACTCCTCCATCGCCATGACCCAGGCCGTCACCGCCACGAAATGGCAGAGCACCGCTAGCGTCAGCTTACGCGTTTTTGGCCCTTTGAGTTCCGGCAGAAGCGCCACTACCATCGGCATGAGGCGCACCGAGGACAGTCCGACAGCGAGCGCAGCGGCAGGCAGTGTTGCGCCTGCACTGACGGCACCGATCAGCACGACCTTGGCGGGCAGTGCCCAGATGGTCAGCGTCATGAACACCGCCTGCCCGACCGAAATGCCGCTTTCAATCGCAAGCCCGGCAAAGCCGACAAACGAACTCATCAGCAAGATGGCCGGAATGCTGAAAATGCGGCTGCAACCACGCAGAAACCAGCGAAAATGCTGGCCGCTATGCGCTGGCGCAATGTCCTGATGTGGAGGCTTATCTGGAAGATGAGTCGCTGGCATGAAGCCACGTTAGAATAGAATTGACCGAGGATCGATAAGTTTAAACTTCAAACGAAAACGGCCCCTCCGAAGAGGGGCCGTCTGTTCATGCATTTATTTCTTGCGCGGCACTTTCGGCACCGACGATTTGGCGCTTGAAGCTTTCGGCGCCGCTTTTGCAGCTGGCTTCGGAGCTGGTTCGTCCTTACCGGCCAGAACCTTTTCCTTTTCAGCCTTCTTCGGCGCGGCCTTCCGGCGCGGAGAAATCTTCTTCTCGGCCGGAATATCCTTCTTCGGCTTCACCGGCTGCTCGGCGACGGATTCCAGCGACAGATCGGTCTTGCCGTCTGCCTTGGTGATCACATCGACGCGTACCGTACCGCCATGCTTGAGCTTTCCGAACAGCACTTCATCGGCCAGCGGCTTCTTGATGTGTTCCTGAATGACACGTCCGAGCGGACGCGCGCCCATGCGCTCATCATAGCCCTTGTCGGCCAGCCATGCGATTGCGCCTTCGGTCAGTTCGAAGGTAACGCCGCGTTCGGCAAGCTGGGCTTCGAGTTGAAGAACGAACTTCTGCACAACCTGATGAATAACCGGAACCGGCAGAGGACCGAACGGAATGATCGCATCGAGACGGTTGCGGAACTCCGGCGTGAATAGCCGGTTGATCGCTTCCATATCGTCGCCTTCACGCCGCGTGGAACCGAAGCCGATTGCCGCTCTGGCCATATCCGACGCACCGGCATTGGTGGTCATGATCAGGATCACATTGCGGAAATCGATCTTCTTGCCGTTATGGTCGGTCAGCGAGCCATGATCCATGACCTGCAACAGAATGTTGTAAAGGTCCGGATGGGCTTTCTCGATTTCGTCGAGCAGCAGCACGCAATGCGGATGCTGGTCCACGCCATCGGTCAAAAGACCGCCCTGATCGAAGCCGACATAGCCGGGAGGCGCGCCGATAAGCCGCGAAACCGTATGGCGCTCCATATATTCCGACATGTCGAAACGCAGGAGTTCCACACCAAGCGAGGCGGCAAGCTGCTTGGCAACTTCCGTCTTGCCGACGCCGGTTGGGCCGGAGAACAGATAGGAGCCGATTGGCTTGTCCGGTTCACGCAGACCCGCACGGGCCAGCTTGATCGAGGCCGACAGCGCTTCGATAGCCAGATCCTGGCCATAGACGACACGCTTCAGTTCCGCATCGAGATGCGACAGGACGAGTTCATCATCCTTCGAGACGGACTTCGGCGGGATACGGGCCATCGTCGCGATGGTCGCTTCGATTTCCTTCACGCCGATGGTCTTCTTGCGCTTGTTTTCCGGCAGCAGCATCTGGCTGGCGCCGGTTTCGTCGATCACGTCGATCGCCTTATCGGGCAGCTTTCGGTCGGAAATATAGCGCGCGGATAGCTCCACCGCCGACTTGATGGCGTCGACCGTGTATTTGACCTTGTGGAAATCCTCGAAGTAAGGCTTCAGCCCCTTCATGATTTCAATCGCATCCGGGATCGACGGCTCATTGACGTCGATCTTCTGGAAACGACGCACAAGCGCGCGGTCCTTCTCGAAGAACTGGCGATATTCCTTATAGGTCGTCGATCCGATGCAACGGATTGCGCCGGACGACAGTGCTGGCTTGAGCAGGTTCGATGCATCCATCGCACCGCCCGAAGTCGCACCGGCACCGATGACCGTGTGGATTTCGTCGATGAACAGAACCGCACCCGGAAACTCTTCGAGTTCCTTCACGACCTGCTTCAGACGCTCTTCAAAGTCACCGCGATAGCGCGTTCCCGCCAGAAGTGTGCCCATGTCGAGCGAGAAGATCGTCGCGTCGGCAAGCGCTTCAGGAACCTGTCCTTCCACAATGCGTTTCGCGAGACCCTCGGCAATGGCCGTCTTGCCGACGCCGGGATCACCCACATAAAGCGGGTTGTTCTTGGAGCGGCGGCACAGAACCTGAATCGTCCGGCTGATTTCGCTGTCGCGACCAATCAGTGGATCGATACGACCGGCTTTGGCTTTGTCATTGAGGTTGACGCAGTAAGCAGACAGGGCGTCCTGCTTCTTCTTCGGTCCCTCTTCCTGCTCCCCACCGGGGCGCTGCTCCTCGCTCGGGCTTTCGGCACCGCGCGGCGAACGGGTTTCGCCGCTTTGAGGACGCTTGGAAATGCCGTGTGAAATATAGTTCACGGCATCGTAACGGGTCATCTGCTGCTCCTGAAGGAAATAGGCAGCATGGCTTTCCCGTTCCGCAAAGATGGCGACGAGCACATTGGCACCCGTAACTTCCTCGCGATTCGAAGATTGAACGTGAATGACGGCGCGCTGGATCACACGTTGGAAAGCGGCCGTCGGTTTGGAATCCTCGTCATAGCCGGTGACGAGATTGTCCAGTTCGCGGTCGATATAATCGGTAACGACGCGCTTGAGGTGCTCCAGATCGACGTTGCAGGCGCGCATCACTGCGCCGGCATCCTGATCGTCGATCAGGGCAAGCAAAAGATGTTCGAGCGTAGCATATTCGTGATGCCGCTCGTTTGCGATGGTCAGGGCTTGATGCAGTGCCCTTTCAAGGCTGGGAGAGAACGATGGCATAAGACCTCACTTTTTCTCCATCACGCATTGCAGCGGATGCTGATTCTGGCGGGCAAAATCCATGACCTGGCTCACTTTGGTCTCGGCGACTTCGTATGTAAATACTCCGCATTCACCGACACCGTGATTGTGAACATGCAGCATGATGCGCGTGGCATCATCAAGGCTTTTTTGGAAAAAACGCTGCAGGACATGTACGACGAACTCCATGGGGGTGTAGTCGTCGTTTAGTAGCAGGACACGGTAGAGGCTGGGCTTCTTGGTTTTGGGCTGCGTGCGCGTGACCACAACGGTGCCGTTTTCCGGCCCGTTCCCGCCATCGGTCTTGCTTTGCATGACTGTATTGAAATGCCTCATGAAACCTGTACCCAAATGCCCATCTGCCGACCCCGCCCTGCCTCAATATGTAGGTCTTTTCGTTCTGATTTTAAGCCCTTCAGTGGCACTTGCAACCGAGACTTATTACCAGCGAGCCCCTTGACACAACTAATATAGGTCAAGCCCCCGTTTGCTAAAGCTTTCTGCCAAAAGTGGCGTTTGTTTTTTGACGGAACGGGCATCGCGCAGCTGCGAAAAAACTTCATAAATGCGTGATCAAAGCTGCGACCAAGGCCGAGTGACCGCAAAAATTTTCAGAAAATTATGAACGACGCGCTTACCATAAACGGATTGGTAACGCTGATGACATTAGGGTGGTGGAATTAGATTGCTGTGTGCCTTTTGCGCCGCAGCTTAAAAATTCCGGAATACAGGTAGGGTCATCATCGTGCGTATGGCATTCAGTAAAGTCGCATATGCCCTGAAAAAAGCGGCGCAAGCTACACTTCTTCTCGCGACCGTTACAGGCTGTTCGACAGCATCCACCACGATACCGGCGATTGCCGCCAGCGACAGATATGCTGCGATCGTGGTCGATGCGAATACGGGCAAGACGCTTTTTGCTTCAAACGCCGACGCGCAGCGCTATCCCGCTTCGCTGACCAAGATGATGACGCTCTATATGCTCTTCGAAGCCATGCAGGCCGGACGGATCAGCAGGGATACGCCCATCCCCGTGTCAGCCTATGCCCGTTCGCGTCCACCGACAAAGATCGGCTTCCGCCCGGGCCAGACCATCCGCGCCGAAGATGCGGCGCTCGCCATGATCACCAAGTCCGCCAATGACGTTGCGGCGGCGGTCGGCGAATATATCGGCGGTTCGGAAGAGCGCTTTGCCCAGATGATGACCGCCAAGGCGCGCCGTCTCGGCATGCGCAACACCACGTTCCGCAACGCATCAGGCCTGCCGAACATGGCGCAGCATTCCACCGCGCGCGACATGGCTATCCTCGGCATGGCGCTTCGTCAGCATTTCCCGCGTGAATTCTCCTATTTCTCGCGCCGCAGCTTTGTTTATCGTGGTCAGACCATCAACGGTCACAACCGCCTGCTGGGCCGCATCGAAGGCGTCGACGGCATCAAGACCGGCTATACCAATGCTTCCGGCTACAACCTCGTTTCGTCGGTCAATCTCGATGGCCGCCGCATCGTTGCCGTGGTCATGGGCGGCAATACAGGCGCAAGCCGCGACGCCCATATGGCGCAGCTGATCAACAAATATCTCCCGCAGGCCAAGCGCGGTCGCAGTACCGACGCTCTCATTGCCGCAACCAATGACGTTCCGCAGACTGTCGCCGCCGTCGATCTGCCGAAGGCGAGACAAGCGCCTGTGCCGGTTGCCCGTGTCGAATCGGTCAACGAAGTCATCAACAACGAATCCGGTGAAGGTGACGCGGAACAGCCGCAGGTGCTTGCACTGGCCGCTCCAACAGCCCGTCCGGCTGCGCTCGCAGCACAGGCCGCCATTCGCCCGACACCTAAGGCCAAAATCCCATCCGGCACCCTGCAGGCTCAGGCCCAAGCGCAGGCACAGGAGGTAGACCCGGTCACCACCGCATCGGCCCCGTCTGCTGGCGGCTGGGCGATCCAGATCGGTTCTCTGCCGAGCGAAGGTCAGGCCCGCGACATGCTTGCCAAGGCGTCCTCGTCTGTCGGTGGCGCGCTGCGCAGCGCATCGCCCTACACGGAAACCTTCAACAAGGGTAACGCCACATTCTACCGCGCCCGCTTCGTCGGCTTCACCTCGAAGCAGGCTGCATGGGATGCTTGTGCTTCTCTCAAGAAGAAGAGCTTCGGCTGCTATGCCGTCGCCAACTGATCAATCGCGAGGGGATTTTTTCTCCTCGCAACAGCTTCAAACCCGAATTTTGTAAAGCGTAGAGGGTTTCGAGATGTCCAATATGAAAGACACATTCGTACCGCCGCTGAAGACCACCATTTGGTCTCATGAAGAAAACCGTGTGCCTTCGCTGGGCGGTCTGTTCTCGGTACAGACGCTCAAGCAGGCTGCATTGCGGATTGCCGATGTGCGTCGCGGCACGGGGTTTCAAACCCGTGATCTCGTCGGCCTGCTGGTCAGCCATGCCGCTCGTAACAAACGCATCGCCCAGCCACGTGCCCGGATGCGCATGACGCTGCCAGTCAATTCCAACACGATCACCGTTCGTGTGACGATTGAAAACTGAGCGGCAATTAGCTGAATAAAATAAAGGCCCGCCGATTTTTGGTGGGCCTTTTTGATTCCGGGAAAATTGCTCAGAGCAGGCCGAGTGCTGCCAACTCCTGACGCAGTTCCGCAGGGAGCGCTGCCCTGCCCGACTTTCCAGCCGCTTCATCACGCGGCACTTCGTTCTCGCTCAGATAACGCCATCCCTGAAAAGCGCGGCGCGGCTGCCATTCCGTCGGAACGATCTTCGGTTCCAGCACGAAATGGCAACGGCTGATGCCGACTTCATCCGTAAAGGGCCGCACATCAAGCAAACGCTGGCGGCACTGGATATTGCCCTTGATGACCCAGTAGAGCGAACCGCCCTCCAGAAGCTCGTCGATGCGTTTCGGCACCATCCGCGTCGTGTGGGTTTGTTCGGGCACAAGCCCCGCGCCCCGCTGTTCAGCGAGGCGGAAATCGATCCAGGCTGCGAGATCTTCGATACTATCGCAACCGACACAAAGCTTGACGAGATTGAGAGCCATGGAAGCGGTTTAACCAAGGGATGCGACCGCTTCAAGCAAGAAGAATCGCGTTCTCCTAAAGTTGAGAACTCAGCAGGCTACGACATTCACCGCAAGACCGCCCTGACTGGTTTCCTTGTAGCGTTCGCTCATATCGTGGCCAGTCTGACGCATGGTTTCGATACAGGCATCGAGCGGCACGAAATGTTTGCCATCGCCCTTCACGGCCAGCGATGCAGCTGTCACCGCCTTCACCGCACCCAGCGCATTGCGTTCGATGCAAGGCACCTGAACCAATCCGGCAACAGGGTCGCACGTCATGCCCAAATGATGCTCGAGCGCGATTTCAGCGGCATTTTCGATCTGCTCCGGCGAACCGCCGAGAACAGCGGCAAGCCCCGCTGCCGCCATTGCCGAAGCGGAACCCACCTCGCCCTGACAGCCAACCTCTGCGCCGGAAATCGACGCATTGTGCTTGATGACGCCACCAATGGCTGCCGACGTCAGCAGAAAATCGCGAATGCCCTTCTGGTCGGCATCATCGTGGAAATGCAGATAATAGCGTAGCACCGCAGGCACCACGCCCGCGGCGCCATTGGTCGGCGCGGTAACCACCCTGCCGCCCGAAGCGTTTTCCTCGTTGACCGCCATGGCATAGACCGACAGCCAGTCATTGGCGAGCAACGGATTGCTGCGATTGTTGCGCCAGTCATCCTGAAGCTTGTCGTGAATGTGCCGTGCCCGACGACGAACGCCCAGCCCGCCGGGCATGATGCCCTCGCGGCTCAATCCGCGTTCGATGCAGCCGCGCATGGCGCCCCAGACGCGATCCAGCCCCGCGTCGAGTTCCTCACGCGACATATGCACTTCTTCATTGGCGCGCTTCATTTCGGCAATCGACAGCCCGCTATCATGGGCCATGACCAGCATTTCAGCGGCATTGCGGAAAGGATAAGGCACGTCGGCCTTGTCATCCGGCTTCGCACCGCTGCGCTGGACGCGGCTCAATTCTTCCTCTGTGACGACGAAACCGCCGCCAATGGAAAAATAAGCACGACGCAACAAAAGATTGTCGTCGTGATCGTAAGCGGAAAACGCCATACCGTTGGCATGGCCGGGGAGCGGCGTCTTGCGGTCGAGAACAAGATCGACCGCCGGATCAAACTGATAGGCGGGATGGCCTCCCGGCTGCACTTTCTTGGCCGCCAGAACCTTTTCTACTTCCGAATCCATGATATCGGGATCGATCGTGTCGGGCAGAAAACCGCAAAGGCCGAGAATGACGGCGCGGTCCGTCGCATGACCGACGCCGGTATAAGCCAGCGAGCCATGCAGGCTCGCCTTCAGGCGAACGATTTTGGAATGCGCAGGCCGTGGCCAGTTGCCGCTGATGATCTCATTGAGAAACATCCGCGCAGCCGTCATGGGACCCATCGTATGGGAGCTGGAGGGCCCAATACCAATCTTGAAGAGATCGAAAACCGACAGAAACATTCCACACCTTCTGCAGCTTCGACTAAACGGAGCTGACCAAGCTTTGACCTAACGCCCGTCCTATCCAGACGGTTGTATACGCGAGCGAATACAACACGCGTTGCGGTACATTCATATCAGATAGTGTAAGAAAGGAATAACGCAAACGGATTGCCGAAATGCGGCATCAATTTTCCGGAATGCGTAGCTCTGTTTCTGCGCTGCTGCCGGATCGTTCAGACCCCAGCGCCTGATCGATCAAACAGAGAAGAGGTAGGCCATGAGAATAATAGCGGCGAGCCCAATGACTGCCCAGAGCGTAACGCCCCAGCAGGATTTTTGAACTGTTTCGTCCATGGAACTTTTCATAACCCTATTGTGTATCGGTCTGACGAACAGTGGTTTTGATCACGTCACTGTTACCGCTCATATAGCCCCGTGAAGTGCGAAATGCAACGGTGAAAAGCGGCTGAAATGCGGCAACCTGTCAAAACTGCAAGCACCGCACTTTAAAAATCCATTCCGTATCAAAAGCTTACAAAATTTTTTCATTAACAAAAGCTTTACAGTGGCGGCGAAAATGCGGCATCAGGGTTGTGGGAGGAACATATCTGTCTTGCCGGTAATCCGGTAAGCCGCAAGTCCCACCCACTCGCGCATGGCGACGCTGAAGCGCGAAAGGGCATCGTTGGGCGACTCCAGATAGATGGAGAATTCTTCGTTCAATCGCGTCTTGTAATCGACTGGCCAGGCGATCACGTCGAAACCCGCCTTGCGAAAACAGCCGACCGCGCGTGGCATGTGATAGGCGGAGGTCACCAACAGCCACTTTTCTCCCGCTTTGGGCTGAGCCAGTTCCTTCGAGAAAACCGCATTCTCAACCGTATTGCGCGACTTGTTCTCGTAGATATAGCGGTCTCCGGAAAAGCCGAGATCGTCCAGAAGCGCGCGCGTTGTGTCGGCTTCGCTGGTGGATTGCTCGAAAAAAGCACCCTCGCCGCCGGAAACGATAATCTTCGCATTGGGATAAAGCCGCGCAAGCCGCATCGTCTCGACAATGCGGTCAGCCGCGCTGTTCAATTCAAAACCGGGCCGTCCCGCATTGATGTCGCCATTCATGTAACCGCCCAGAACGACAATGCCGTCGACCTTATCCGGCAAAGCAGCTCTCGGAAAGCGGTCTTCCAGTGGGGCCAGAAACAGAGCGCCGAGCGTTGTGAAAGCGCTGACGAAAACGATAAGCGCGGCCAGTCCCAATACCGACAGGCCTGTTTTGCGAAAACCGGCCCATATGGCCACAATTCCGAGCAAAACGAACAGGAAAATGATCGTAAGCGGCTGAAAGAACAGCCAGAAAAGCTTTGAAAAACTGTAGAACACTCTGAAACCCCTAGCGAACCGATCCACACGGGGCCGAATCCCACGCATCTCGATACTATAGCCTTGGATCAGCCTGTGTTAGAGATTTGCGGGGAATCGAAACCGGAAAGCATCATGCAGAACACCGCTGAAACGGAACTGTCACCCGCTGCCTCGCGTCCTCGTCTCGGACGCATCGATATTGCGCGCGGAATCGCGCTAATCGCCATGGCGATCTATCATTTTGGCTGGGATCTGGAGTTTTTCGGCTATATGGCCCCGGCAACGACGGCACAAGGCGGCTGGAAACTGTTCGCGCGCTGCATTGCTTCCAGCTTCCTGTTTCTCGTTGGGTTCAGCCTGGTTCTAGCCCATGGTCGCGGCATACGCTGGCGTTCAATGGGCATACGTCTTGTCCAGATCGTCGTTGCGGCTGCGGCCATCACCGGCGTCACCTATTTGATGTCACCGGAAAGCTTCATCTTTTTCGGCATCCTGCATCAAATTGCGCTCGCAAGCGTTCTGGGCCTGCTTTTCTTGCGACTGCCATGGATCGTGACCCTTTGCGCGGCCATCCTGGTCATTGCTGCGCGCCATTTTGCCAGAGCCGATATTTTCAACCATCCGGCACTGGCTTTCCTCGGTCTTTCGACCGTCACAATACGGTCCAACGACTTTGTGCCGCTATTTCCATGGTTTGGCGCTGTTCTGTTGGGAATTGCCGCGTCGCGCATCGCCGAGCGCTACAATTTGCTCCCGCTGCTTTCCGGAGGCATCAAGCCCCGCTTTCTGCAAAAGCCGCTCACTTTTATCGGCAGGCACAGCCTTGCCTTCTACCTCATTCACCAGCCGGTACTTATTTCTCTGGTGTATGTCTTCGCGCAAATCGCGCCGCCTGCGCGACCAGCGCCAAGAGAAGCCTTCACGCAGTCCTGCGTGGCCGCCTGTTCGCAAACCGGCAGCGAAGCGCTTTGCAAGGCGTTCTGCGGCTGTGTCGTGACCGAGCTCGACAAGGCGCAACTGTTCGATGACGTCTTTACCGGCAAGGCTGATCAACAGAACAACAGTACGGTGCGGGAAATCGCGAATATGTGTTCGCCTGTTCCCGATACACAACCGGAATAGATGGCGTCAGGTGCTGACGCCAAGCTCCGCCAACCGCTCAATGCAAGCTTCTTCGATCTGATCCAGTTCGCCGACGGTTTCATCGATATCGCGGCGCTTCTGGCGCAGATCGTCACGTTTTTCTTCGACGCGCTTCATCAAAAGCTTGAGCTGACCGGTCTCGCCGGGCGGCTCGCGATACATCTGGATGATCTCGTGAATCTCGGCGATGGAAAAGCCCAGTCGCTTGCCGCGCAGAATCTGCTTGAGAAGGTGGCGGTCCGACGGGCGGAACAAGCGGGTCCGGCCACGCCGCACAGGCGCGATCAGTCCTTCATCCTCGTAAAAACGCAAGGTACGGGTTGATATCCCGAATTCCCGCGTCAGTTCCGTAATCGTATAATATTCGCGCACCACGGCATTGCACCTCACCTTGAGTGATTGAATGTTGTGCAACCGCATTTACGTAAAAGTCAATATCAATCCGTCACATCCTAAAATATTGACACTCTTTTAGGAGCCGCAAACTTGGGCTTATAACAGTCGAAGAACACGAAAAATGTACGATACGTTATGGGAAAAGCGCATTAAAACAGCGATATAGAGTTATTAGCGGCTGCGCTCTCTTGCCATGATATTGCCGATCGTGCGTTATAGCCCATCCTGAAACCAGCATGATGGCAATTTATGCGGCGCTCGATAAAATACACATTGGCAGGCCTTATCGTCATCGCAATCGGCGGTGCGCTTCCATTTGCAATCGAGCCACTCGTGGTCAAGCTCGGCGAAGGATCGATTCGCCAGCTCGCGCGCGACGGCAAGTTCTGCAAAACGGACACCTGCGAGGACGGCGTTGAATATGTGACTGCTTTTCTGGAAACCAATTACGGCCTCTCGCCGCACGATGTTAAATGGTGTATGGGCGTCGATGTCATCTCGCATTACGAATTGCCGTTCGGCAATAATCTGAAAAAATCCGTCACAGACCGTATGTATGCGCGATGCGGAGATCCCCGGCAGGACGAAGCTGAGGGCGATCACAGCGAAGAATAGAGCCGAACAGAGGACATACTTCCATGAAGCGTTTTTTACGCATTTTTGCGTGGCTGGTCCTCGCCTCCATTCTCATCGTCACAGTCGGCCCGATCAGCCTGCGCCCGATCAGCGGCGAACCTGCGGATGTGGAGCGCTTCGGCGCGTTCTTTCTGGTGGGCACGCTGTTTGCCCTCGCTTATCCCCGCCACTGGCTATCTGTTTTGCTGCTGACAGTCGGCTGCGCGGGTGCATTCGAGTTGTTGCAGCGTCTTGCGCCCGGACGTCACGGGGAAATGGCGGATTTTCTTTTCAAGGCCGTGGGTGCTGTCTGTGGAACGACCGCGGGCTATCTTTTGAGCAGACTGCCCATCTTTCGGCAGTCCTAAATCAAATCAGGCCACCGACATCAGGCTCAGCCTGTCGCGGGCGGTCTGTCGCATGAATTCCTGATGGATTGAACGCAGCAACGCGAAGAGATCGTCGTTTGCAGCCAGTTGTCTGCTTTTGCCAGTGGTTTCAAGCATCAGAGCGGAGACTTCGACCGGGCCGAACTTGCTGCGTCCGTTGGCAACAGCGCGCCATGCCTCGATGGCCGCAATCAATGCGGCGTGGGTAGCATCACTCAATCCGGCGGATCGCAGCAAAGCGACCATTGCCGCCGGGCGTCCGTGCGAAATGATCGAGCAAATGCGTTCTTCATCGAGATCGGACAGCGACGCCATCAGGGCCGCGAACAGATCAATGCGACCGCCCGCGACAACACGGATGATGAAAGCGGTCGTCACCTCCCCGCGCAGTCGCAGATGTTCGACTACTGCGGGCAATTCCTGCTGCGTGCAAGCTTCGGCTATGTCGATGGACGCCCGCACGAACGCATCGCCGACGAGCTTCGCGGCGCGTCTCTCGCCAAGGAGACGATTGACCAGCGGCATTTGGCGCAGGGCGTCGCCGACCTTCACCACAAGCAAATGACGGCAATCGGCAGGCAGTTGCGGATGCGCCAACAGTGCCTCACGCACTTGTGGCTCATGTCCACAACGCTCTGCAATCCGGCGGAATGACAGCGGCGCAATCCGCGCGCAACTGTTGCGGAGAAGTTCGGCCACCGATTCGAATGAGCCGACTTCTGCAATGGCAGCGGCCAATGCGATGGAAACATGCGGACGGGCCGCGACCAGCAACTGGATCAACGGCGCGCCGAAGGAAACGCGGTCGATAAGGTCCGCCTCGCTCAACAGCGGCGAGCGCGCGATGATATAGCCAGCCACTTCCGGCTGATCGGCTGCAAGCGCCGTAACGATATGCAAGGGAGAATGCGCGCTGGTGGACAAAACATCGGCCATGGCAATGCGCACTTTGGGCGACGGATCGTCGAGCATCAGTGTCAGGCTTGCTTCAGCGAAGGCACGAGATTGCTGCGGCTCCTGCTGGTCAATGCAGCATTGCGCAAGCGCTGCGGCTTTGACGATACGGGCCGAAACCGGTTCGGTTCGGCTGATTGGCGCACCATTTTCGATATACATTCTGGCCCCGCTCCAGACAGTTCTTTGTATTCAAAATTGGTAAATTAAAATGGTTTATGATCCGTTTACCATAAGCTCCACCCGGCTCTGAAATCGAATGGAACCGAACGGCGTTCCGCACGTTTTCCTTGCATCAATCAACGGAGACGACAAATGGCCGAAGACAAGACCACCAACGATATCCAGCAGGCTTTGGAAAAGCAGATCGCCGATATGCGCGGTGAGCTGAAACGTCTTTCCCGCTCGCTTGCCTCCCAGTCTGGAGAATTCCGGGAGCGTGCGGAAGACGCAATGGATGACGTATCGGGTCGGCTGCGGCACACGGCACAGGCTGTGCGCGATCGCGGACAAGTGGTGGCGGAGACGATACGTGAAAATCCCGGAACGGCGACCACGCTGTTCGGGACCGCCGGCATTCTCGGCATTCTGATCGGCGTTGCCATCGGATGCGCGATTTCGGATCGCCGCTAGAGTACATCCTGAAACGTCTGGTACGGTTTTCGGGATTTGCTTTGTAGCAAGCCGATTGAAGCCGGTTTAAGGAAGGCCCGCGTCGCCCCCTCGCGCGGGCCTTCCTGTATCTATTTCCCTTTACGCCTGCTCAGCTGCCTGATAGTGCAGCTGCATCGGCAATTTTGCCACCGGTCGCAGCCTACCCGGTCAAAACAAGGACAAGAGCCAAGCAGCAATGCTTGTGCTGCGCGCATAAGCGCGAAACTGGCTGCGCCGTAACTTGACGAAAGGCGCTTAAATGTCAGAAAATACAATATATTCCGGCCTTACCCAACTGGGATCGACCACAGGTGTTCCCACCTCGCCGGAAGAAGCCGTTCTCGAAAAGGTCGCCAATCCGCAGCATGGCACGCGCTATTGCGTGCGCTTTACGGCACCGGAATTTACATCGCTCTGCCCCATGACCGGGCAGCCGGATTTCGCGCATCTGGTGATTGACTATGTTCCGGACCGCTGGCTGGTGGAAAGCAAATCGCTCAAGCTTTTCCTGTTTTCATTCCGCAATCACGGCGCTTTCCACGAAGATTGTACTGTGACTATCGGCAAGCGTCTGGTCGATCTGCTGCAACCGGAATGGCTGCGCATCGGCGGTTACTGGTATCCGCGTGGAGGCATCCCGATCGACGTTTTTTACCAGACCGGTGCAGCGCCGCAGGATGTCTGGATTCCTGAACAGGGCGTGCAGAATTATCGCGGAAGAGGATGATGGAGGCCTCGCCCTGGGTTTGAACCAAGGACAGGGGAGTTTGCAGGCTCCCTGCGTTGCATTCCGCCACGAGGCCATTGCCGATCGTTCCTAGATCGCAGAACTTGCTGACCGGTTAATGGCCTCAACTGAACCACAAGTATCGGGCAAGAATGTGAAACTTTGTGAACACACGGCAAATCCAGCACCTCTATTGTCCTGCCTTCACCCCGTCCCTATTATCTGTTCAACCGACAGCGCCTGTCCATTTTCGGGAAAAACATCATGAAACGACGCGGTATATTTGTCTCGCTCGCCCTGTTATCCGGCATCATCCTCACAGGCTGCGGTGGCGCGGGAAAGGCTGCCATGGATACAGGCAAGAGTTTTGACCGATTCGGCTGTATGTCCCGCAACTTCAAGGGAGAGCCGCCCTGCCCGCAGCCGGATCAGGCTCCACCCAAGACCCAATAGGTGTTGAGCCTGAAACGATAAAGGGAGGCCCCAGATGGCTATCGAACCGCAAGATGTGCTCAAATTCTGGTTTTCGCCCAAGATGCGTGAAAACTGGTTCACGAAAAGCGACGATATCGACAATGAGATTCGCGAGAAATTCGCTGTCGCCTATGCCGATGCACGCGCCGGCAAGCTGGAATCGTGGAAGCAACAGCCGGAAAGCGCGCTGGCCTTAACGATCCTGTTCGATCAGTTCCCGCGCAATATGTTCCGCGGCTCGCCGCGTTCCTTCGAGAGCGACGGCCTGGCACTGGATGTGGCCATGCAGGCGCTCGACCACGATTTCGACCGGCAGCTTTCCGCCGATGAGCGGCAGTTCTTCTACCTGCCCTTCATGCACAGCGAAAATCTGGACCACCAGCGCCGCTGCGTCGAGCTTTATGAAAGGCTCGGCGACCCATATTCGCTCGGCTTTGCCCGCGAGCACCACAACATCATCGAGCAGTTCGGCCGTTTCCCGCATCGCAACAAGGTGCTGGGCCGCGCAACCACGGAAGACGAAGCCGACTTCCTCAAGGAACATGCAGGTTTCTGACTACATCAACCTGTAAGGCAGGATGCCACGGCGGTCGTGATCGACCGCCAGCCTGCTTTTGAGCGGCGGCACGGCACGCTGCACACATTCCGCACGGTCGCAAATCCGGCATGAAACGCCAATGGGATCGAAGGCTGACCGCGCCGTGATATCGAGACCATCCGCATAGACGAAATCATGGGCGTAGCCCACTTCACAGCCAAGGGCGATGGCATAGCGCCGCTGCGGGGCGTTGAAACCACCCTCGCTTTTCGTCAGTTCCGTGGCCACACAGAGATAGCGGGCACCGTCAGGCGTTTCTGCCAACTGACGGATAATCCTTCCTGGCATTTCGAAAGCCTGATGCACATTCCAGAGCGGACAGGCGGCGCCATAACGCGCAAATTGCAGCTTGGCGGCACTGTGTCGCTTGGTGATATTGCCTGCCCGGTCGATACGCGCGAAAAAAACCGGGATGCCGCGCTGGCCCGAACGCTGCAAAGTGCTGAGACGATGCGCAACCTGTTCCAGACTGGCCCCGAACCGCGAAGCCAAAAGTTCAAGATCATGGCGCAGTTCTTTCGCCGCCGACAGAAAAGTCTGGTACGGCATGACCAGCGCGCCGGCAAAATAATTGCGCAGGCCGATCTTGCAAATCTCGACTGCTTCGACCGACCTGAAATCGGCCCGCCTTGCTATCGCATTGACCAGTTCTTCCATTTCAAGTTCGGCGATTTGAAATGCGATCTGGAAATGGCGCGTCGAAGCAGGCGAATAGGGATTGAGATAGAGAACCCGTGCTTGCGCATCGAAGCGACGCAGAACCGCCTCGTCTGAACCGGACCTTGCCAGCCGCACGCGGTGGCGGTCTTCCATATATTGCGGCAGGGCGACACCGATATCCCGACCGGGAATATCCAGCTTCTCGGCAAGCTTTTCTGCTGCAACATCAATCTCATGCACATAATTGTCGATAAAATGAAAGAAGTCGCGAACTTCCTCATAAGGCGCAGGCTCGGCTATCGAAGGCGCGCGCCCCAGCTGGTTATCGAGACTGGCAAGCTGCTCGCTGTTGCGCCGATAAGCCTGATGGCAGGCGATCAGGGCATGCGCCAGTCCCGGCGCATTCTGGGTGATGAGTTTCAACTCCTGGAGGTTCGGCTTGTAATTGTCGAATACAGGATCGGCCAGCGCCTCGGAAACCGCCGATAACAACCGGTCATCATCCCCGAGCGAGATCGCGCCAATATCGATCTGGTAATTCTCGGCCAGCGCCAACAGGACGGCTGCCGAAACGGGGCGCTGGTTGTTCTCGATCTGGTTCAGATAACTCGTTGAAATACCGAGACGTTCAGCAAAGGCCGACTGCGTGGCCTTATGCTGCTCGCGGATTTGACGTATCTTCCTGCCGACATAGAGTTTTTTAGGTGCCATTTTCGCAATTTCGCATTTTGCTATTTGCAAATTTATAACTTACACAATCGCACCTTTTCAAGCTTTTCTACACGGCTCACAAGCGCTTTAAGCATTTTAGAAAACGCATCTAAAAATGCCTATCATTTCAGTTTCATAACCGACTTTCGAAGGCCGCAATAATGCAGGAACTCCTAGAACAGCTCGAAGCCCGCCGCGCCGAAGCGCGTATCGGCGGTGGCCAACGCCGTATCGATGCCCAGCACGCCAAAGGCAAACTGACCGCCCGCGAACGTATCGAAGTGCTTCTCGACGAAGGATCGTTCGAGGAGTTCGATATGTATGTCACGCATCGCTGCACCGATTTCGGCATGGCGGAGCAGAAAGTGGCAGGCGATGGCGTCGTCACCGGCTGGGGCACGATCAATGGCCGTCAGGTCTATGTGTTCAGTCAGGATTTCACTGTGCTCGGCGGCTCGCTGTCGGAAACCCATGCCCAGAAGATCTGCAAGATCATGGATATGGCGATGAAGAACGGCGCGCCCGTCATTGGCCTCAACGATTCGGGCGGCGCGCGCATTCAGGAAGGCGTCGCCTCGCTGGCGGGTTATGCCGACGTGTTCAAGCGCAATGCCGATGCCTCCGGCGTCATTCCGCAGATTTCCGTCATCATGGGCCCCTGCGCGGGCGGCGCGGTCTATTCCCCGGCGATGACCGACTTCATCTTCATGGTGCGCGACAGTTCTTACATGTTCGTTACCGGCCCGGATGTGGTGAAGACCGTGACGAATGAGATCGTCACGGCGGAAGAACTGGGCGGCGCACGCACGCATACCGCCAAGTCGTCGGTCGCTGATGGCGCTTACGAAAACGACATCGAAGCGCTGGAACAGGTGCGCATTCTGTTCGATTTCCTACCACTCAACAATCGCGACAAGCCACCGGTCCGTCCGGTGCATGACGACCCGTCCCGGCTGGAAATGCGGCTCGATACGCTGATCCCCGACAGCGCAACCAAGCCCTACGACATGAAGGAACTGATCCACGCGCTGGCAGACGAAGGCGAGTTCTTCGAAATTCAGGAAGCCTTCGCCAAGAACATCATTACCGGATTCCTTCGTATCGAAGGCCAGACAGTCGGCGTCGTCGCTAACCAGCCCATGGTGCTTGCAGGCTGCCTCGATATCGATTCCTCGCGCAAGGCCGCACGTTTCGTACGCTTCTGCGATGCTTTTTCGATCCCGCTTCTGACCCTTGTGGACGTACCGGGCTTTCTGCCGGGCACGGCGCAGGAATATGGCGGCGTCATCAAGCACGGCGCAAAGCTGCTGTTCGCCTATAGTCAGGCGACAGTGCCTATGGTCACGCTCATCACGCGCAAGGCCTATGGCGGCGCTTATGACGTGATGGCCTCCAAGCATATCGGCGCGGACATCAACTATGCCTGGCCAACGGCGGAAATCGCCGTGATGGGTGCCAAGGGCGCAACGGAAATCCTCTATCGCTCGGAACTGGGCGACCCCGAAAAGATTGCCGCCCGCCAGAGCGAATATGAAGAACGCTTCGCCAATCCGTTCGTCGCCGCCGAGCGTGGCTTCATCGACGAGGTGATCATGCCGCATTCCTCGCGCCGCCGCATTGCGCGCGCTTTTGCCAGCCTGCGCAACAAGCAACAAAGCGCGCCCTGGAAAAAGCACGACACCATTCCGCTGTGATCCGGTTCAGTTGAGTAGATAAAGATGATCAAGAAAATCCTCATTGCCAATCGCGGCGAAATCGCCTGCCGTGTGATCAAGACCGCAAAGAAGATGGGCATTGCCACGGTTGCGGTTTATTCCGATGCCGACCGCAATGCGCTGCATGTGAAAATGGCCGACGAGGCCGTGCATATCGGGCCTGCACCTTCCAACCAGTCCTACATCGTCATCGACAAGATTCTGGATGCCATCAGGCAGACCGGGGCGGACGCCGTGCATCCGGGCTATGGCTTCCTGTCGGAGAATGCCCGTTTCGCCGAAGCGCTGAAGGCGGCCAATGTCACTTTCATCGGACCGCCGGTGAACGCCATTGATGCGATGGGCGACAAGATCACCTCCAAGAAGCTGGCGGCGGAAGCGTGCGTTTCCACCGTGCCCGGCCATATGGGCCTGATCGAAGACGCTGACGAAGCGGTGAAGATCGCTGGTTCCATCGGCTATCCGGTGATGATCAAGGCGTCTGCCGGTGGTGGCGGCAAGGGCATGCGTATTGCGTGGAACGACGACGAAGCCCGCGAAGGCTTTCAACTGTCGCGCAACGAGGCAAAATCCTCCTTCGGCGACGACCGCATTTTCATTGAAAAATTCGTCACGCAGCCGCGCCATATCGAAATTCAGGTGCTTGGCGACCAGCATGGCAATGTCGTCTATCTCGGCGAACGCGAATGTTCCATCCAGCGCCGAAACCAGAAGGTGATCGAGGAAGCGCCCTCACCCTTCCTCGACGAAGCGACCCGCAAGGCCATGGGCGAACAGGCCGTCGCACTTGCCAGGGCGGTTGGGTATTTTTCCGCCGGTACGGTTGAGTTCATCGTCGATGGCAGCCGCAATTTCTATTTCCTCGAAATGAATACGCGCTTGCAGGTGGAGCATCCGGTGACGGAACTCATCACCGGGATCGATCTGGTGGAAGAAATGATCCGCGTTGCCGCCGGTGAAAAGCTGCGCTTTGGTCAGGCCGATGTGAAGCTCAATGGCTGGGCCATGGAAAGCCGTCTCTATGCCGAAGACCCTTATCGCAACTTCCTGCCCTCCATTGGTCGCCTGACCCGCTACCGGCCTCCGGTGGAAGGTCGTCGCGACGACGGAACGGTCATCCGCAACGATACCGGCGTGTTCGAGGGCGGCGAAATCTCGATGTATTACGATCCGATGATCGCCAAGCTTTGCTCCTGGGGGCCGGATCGCCTTGCCGCAATCGACGCGATGGGCAACGCGCTCGACGCCTTCGAAGTGGAAGGCATCGGCCACAATCTGCCATTCCTGTCCGCCGTCATGGACCACCAGCGCTTCAGAGCCGGTGCATTGACCACGGCCTTCATCGCAGAGGAATATCCGGATGGTTTCTCGGGTGTTGCGCCATCGGAAGATGATGCGCGCCTTCTGGCTGCAGTCGCTGCCCATATCAATCTCACCGTTGTCACCCGCGACGGACAAATTTCCGGTCGTCTTTCCGGGCAGGACCTCAAGCCCGGCAACGACTGGGTGGTCAAGATCGGCGACCATCTTCTGCCGGTTCGCCTTGCCGACGGCGAAGGCGGCGCAACGGTGAATTTCGTCGATGGCGGCAGCCTCACCATTGCCAGCGACTGGCATCCAGGACGCGAACTCGCCACATTCACCGTCGGCGGCAAGCCGCTGAGCGTGAAGGTCGCCCGCGCGGGCTCCGGCTGGCGTCTGCGCTGGCGCGGCATGGACCTGACCGTGCATGTGCGAAAACCCCGCATCGCGGAACTGGCAAAGCTGATGCCGGTCAAGCTGCCGCCGGATACATCGAAAATGTTGCTCTGCCCGATGCCGGGCGTCATCACCTCGATTCTGGCAGAGGAAGGCGTTACGGTGGAAGCCGGACAACCACTTGCGACGGTCGAGGCCATGAAGATGGAAAACGTGCTGCGCGCCGAACGTCGCGCCACCGTCAAGCGCGTTGCCGTCAAGGCCGGAGAAAGCCTTGCCGTCGACGAACTGATTATGGAATTCGAATAAGCCTGCAACGCGGTGCTTTGCACCGGCTCAAGGTGCAGGTGCAAGCTTTCCTCATCCTGAGGAGCGCCCGCAGGGTGCGTCTCGAAGGACGGGGAAGCTGGGCATGAGGACGATATGGGATGGAGAATAAGCCAATGACGCAGAAAACCCGCGCGGATTGGGAAGCGTTGGCCGAAAAGGAACTGAAGCGCCCTGCGGATAGCCTTGTCTGGCATACGCCGGAAGGCATCGACGTGAAGCCGCTTTATACGGCGGACGACCTGCAAAATGTCGGCCATCTCGACAGCCTGCCGGGTTTCGAACCGTTCGTGCGCGGCCCGCGCGCGACCATGTATGCCGGACGTCCGTGGACCATCCGCCAATATGCTGGTTTCTCCACCGCCGAGGCATCCAACGCCTTCTACCGCAAGGCGCTGGCCGCCGGACAGCAGGGCGTGTCCGTCGCCTTCGACCTTGCCACCCATCGCGGCTATGACAGCGACCATCCGCGTGTCGTCGGCGATGTCGGCAAGGCGGGCGTGGCCATCGACTCCGTCGAAGACATGAAAATCCTCTTCGATGGTATCCCGCTTGAGAAGGTTTCCGTGTCGATGACCATGAATGGCGCGGTGATCCCGATCCTCGCCAATTTCATCGTTGCAGGCGAAGAACAAGGTGTCTCTCGCCACCTGCTTTCCGGCACCATCCAGAACGACATTCTCAAGGAGTTCATGGTCCGCAACACCTATATTTATCCGCCCGAACCCTCCATGCGGATCATTGCGGATATCATCGCCTATACGGCGACGGAAATGCCGAAGTTCAACTCGATTTCCATTTCCGGCTATCACATGCAGGAAGCTGGCGCGACGCTGGTGCAGGAACTGGCCTTCACGCTGGCCGACGGGCGCGAATATGTGCGTGCGGCCCTGCAAAAAGGCCTCAATGTCGATGACTTTGCCGGTCGCCTATCGTTCTTCTTCGCCATCGGCATGAATTTCTTCATGGAAATCGCCAAGCTGCGCGCAGCCCGCCTGCTCTGGACGCGCATCATGAAGGAATTCGAGCCGAAAAAGCCGGGTTCCCTGATGCTGCGCACCCACTGCCAGACCTCTGGCGTGTCTTTGCAGGAACAGGACCCCTACAACAATGTCGTGCGCACGGCATTCGAGGCCATGTCGGCCGCCCTTGGCGGCACGCAATCGCTGCACACGAACGCTTTCGACGAAGCCATTGCTTTGCCGACGGAATTTTCCGCTCGCATCGCCCGCAACACGCAGCTCATTCTCCAGAACGAGACCGGCGTGACCAAGGTGGTCGATCCGCTGGCCGGCTCCTATTACATCGAAAGCCTGACCAACGAACTGGCCGAGAAGGCCTGGGCGTTGATCGAGGAAGTGGAAGAACTGGGCGGCATGACCAAGGCCGTCGAAAGCGGCCTGCCGAAGCGGCTGATCGAGGAAGCCGCCACCAAGCGTCAGGCTGCCATCGACAAGGGCGAGGAAGTCATTGTCGGCGTCAACAAGTTCCGGCTGGAACAGGAAGACGAGATCGACATTCTCGAAATCGACAATACCGCCGTGCGTCAGTCGCAGATCGCGCGCATCGAGCGCATTCGCCAGACCCGCGACAAGGCAAAGGTCGAAGCCGCCCTCGCCGCTCTCGAAGAAGTGGCGACCAGCGGGGAAGGCAATCTTCTTGCCGCAGCCGTCGAGGCATCCCGCGCTCGCGCCACGGTCGGCGAAATTTCCGACGCCATGCGCCGCGCTTTTGGCGACCACGCCGCAGAACCGAAAGTCATCCGCAAGGTCTATGGCGATGCCTATCAGGACGAGCCTGAATATCAGACGCTGGTGTCGCGGCTGGAGGAGTTTTCCAAGCAGAGCGGCGAAACGCCAAAGGTAATGGTCGCCAAGCTTGGACAGGACGGGCATGACCGCGGCGCCAAGATCATCGCGTCAGCTTTCGGCGATATCGGGTTCGAAGTTCTGGCCGGACCATTATTCCAGACACCCGACGAAGCGGCTGATATGGCCATCAAGTCGAAAGTGCACGTCATTGGGGTGTCGTCGCTGGCTGCCGGTCACAAGACCCTGCTGCCGCAGCTCGTTGATACGCTGAAAGCAAAAGGCGCGGAAAACATCGTCGTGGTTTGCGGTGGAGTGGTGCCGCGTCAGGACTATCAATATCTGTTCGACCACGGCGTCGCAGCGGTATTCGGCCCCGGCTCGAATGTGTTGGATTGTGCACGCGCCGTTCTGGACATTCTGGAAGGGAAACGCCGCAATCTTTGATTTATCAAAGGGTTAAATCAAAAAAGCGATTCATTTTATGAACATGAAAAGCCGGAGCATACGCTTCGGCTTTTCTCTTTGTATCGCCTTACGACTTCGGGTCCGCGGATGCCGGTATCGCGGAACTCGTCACCGAAACCGGATCGCTCGCGGGAAAGGTATCTTCCAGCCCTTCCTCCAGCTGACGTTCCAGTTCGGCCCGGTCACCTGCCCGCCTTGCGCTGGGGCGCGTCAGCAAGGTGTCGGGTTCAATTCCACATTCCATGGACGCAACGCCGAGCGCCGCACCAAGCTTGGCTGCTGCACGCCGAATGGCATCGTCGCGATTCAACTCCACCCCGGTTTCGTTTTCAAAAATCACGGATACCTTTTCATCACCCTCGGCAATAAACTCGACCGTATAGAGCTTGAAGCCGCCTATCGAGCCGATGCGGGTTTCGACGATTTCCATATGCTGATCTCCGCGCTTTTTCCGACTGCGGGATAACGGAAATCGGTCGTAATAGTTCCATGCCGGCCCGCAGGAACACCGCTATAAAAAGCGTGACACGAAAACTTCAACTACGCTCTTCCCCGGACAAAAGCCGAGCCTATATCCCTATAGGGATTTTTGCGGAAATTGCTTTTCAAGGAAAGGATGTCCCATGGCCGTCAGCAGAAAGGACCAGGCGCGCGCGCTTAATGCAGAAGAGAAGGAGCTGGTGGAAAAGACCCAGCATCCGCATTTGCAGGAAGTGTCCGACGAGGAACTCACCCAACTGGCAAAGCTGATCCGCGAGCGCCGCAAGAAGGCGCGCGATCAAGCCAACCAGCGCCGCCGTGAAATGCGCGGCAAATCGGCGGCCCGTGGCGCGACGGCTTCAAAGGCCGATGAAGGCTCTCACCTGAAGGTTGCCGTTCTCGCGACTGCCGTGGCGCGCATCAATGGCGAAGTCGAGCGCCGTGAACAGATGGCAGCTGCCAGCGATCTGATCGCCAACGCCCAGAAAGCGCTTGCAGCAAAGCTCGCCAGCGAAAAGGCTGCCAAAACCTTCAATACGCGTCATGCCCATTTCGGTATGCGAAATGTTCCAAATGAAAAGTACAGCACTTTCACGCGGCTTGCCGATCGCGGGCGTAACCGCAAGACCGCAAGTGTCAAACAGGCGAAGAAAGACGCCCGCTAGCCACACCCTGTGAAAATTGATTATAAACAACAGCTTAAAACGGCTCTTTGATTCAATCACAGAGCCATTTCAAAGCATCTCCAGCGCCACTTTTCGCGAAGGCGGCGCAAAGGCGCGGTCAAGACGCGCCAATTGCTCTTCGGAAAGCCGCAAATCTGCGGCTTTTCTGTTGTCGCGAACATGATGCAGGTTCGATGATTTTGGAATAGCAACCACGTTGCCCTTGCGCATGATCCATGCCAGCGCCACCGCCGCAGGCGTCACGCTATATTCCGCAGCGATCTCCGCCAAAGCGCGATTGCCGAGCAAACGGCCCTGTTCGATAGGCGAATAGGCCATCAGCGGAATGCCATGCTGACCGCACCAGGGCATGAGGTCGAATTCTGGCCCGCGCCGTGTGAGATTATAGAGAATCTGATTGCTCGCGACAGCCTGACCGCCCGTGACGCTGAACAGCTCTTGCATATCGCCTGCATCAAAATTGCTGACACCCCAAGCGACGATCTTGCCTGCCTGCTGCAATTCCTCGAAAGCAGCAATTGTTTCAGCCAGCGGATGACGCCCGCGCCAGTGCAGGAGATAAAGATCGATGCGATCCGTACCGAAACGTTCCAGACTGCGCTCGCAAGCCTCGATCGTGCCAGTCCGAGATGCGTTATAGGGCAGAACCTTGCTCACCAGAAACACGTCGTCGCGGCGACCTGTTATGGCTTCGCCGACAACTTCCTCAGCTTCGCCATCGGCATACATTTCCGCCGTGTCGATCAGCGTCATGCCAAGCTCGATACCGTATCGAAGCGCCTCAACCTCATGGTGACGCTCTCCGGCGTTCTCACCCATATACCAGGTGCCTTGTCCCAGCGCTGGAACGTTCTGACCTGACGGAAGCTTGATCTGCGGTATCGTGCCGGTCATCTCTTTTTCCTTATCGACGGATCACAAGCATGATCACGTAAGATCAGGAAAATACAAGGCCTTAAGCATGATATCTTATGCGAATTGCAGCCCAAATCCCTGCATCAGCCTGCGGATGGCATAATCCGGCTTCTGTGAGGTGAAGACCGCAAGATCGTCGTGGTGATGCAATTCAACATCGCCCTTGCGCGGCGTCAGCAGCGATACGGTGCGGCGCGCAATCGCTTCCGCCGGATCGAGCCAATCCACCGGCCATGGTGCCAGACGGCGGAACACATTGGCGAGAAACGGATAGTGGGTGCAGGCAAGCACCACGATATCCGTGCGGTTGCCATCCTTCTCGATAAAGCACGGCGCGATCTGTTCCACGACCAGCGCTTCATCGATCTCCTCGCCGCGAATATGCGACTCGGCAATGCTCGCCAGCCGATCAGCGCCGACCAGCCGCACATGGCATTGCGAGGCGAAAGACTGGATGAGATCGCGGGTATAAGCGCGCTTCACCGTGCCGGGCGTCGCCAGCACGGAAACCAGCCCGGACGATGTGCGCTCGGCGGCGGGCTTGATCGCAGGCACGGTCCCCACAAAAGGCACCGATGGATAGGCGCGGCGCAAATCGTCCAGCACCAATGTCGAGGCCGTATTGCAGGCGATGACCGCGATTTCAGGATTGTGCGTTGCGATGAAACCGCCGAACAGTTCAACGATACGCGCCCGAAGCGCCTCTTCTTCCCAGCCGCCATAGGGAAAACCGGCATCGTCGGCGATATAGACGAAACGCCGGTCCGGCATCAGCACCCGCGCCTCGCGCAACACCGTCAAACCGCCGATACCGCTGTCGAAGACCAATATAGGTCTTTCGTTGTCGGTTGTTGCGGAAGCGGAAAAGCTGGCGACGGGCGCGTCTTTCATTCTGCCTTATCCTCTGGAGCGGGCTTGCGGGCGCGACCTTCCGGCGCGCCGGAGCCACGCGGCTTCTTGGGCGTAAACACATCAAGCGAGGTGACAACCCCGCGCAGGAGCTTCAATTCCGCTGAGGCGAAACCGGCCCGCGTCAGCACGGCGCGCAGATTATTGACCATAATTTCCTTGCGCGCTTCGGGCCGGAAATAGCCTCTGACATCAAGGGCTTCTTCCAGATGGTTGAACAGGCCCTGCAATTCGTGCTTCGGCGCAAGCTCCATCTCTGGTCCACGGAAAACCGTTTCCGTCTCGGTCTCGAGACCGGACTTCATCCACTCATAGGACATGAGCAGCACGGCCTGTGCGATATTGAGCGAGGCGAAGGCCGGATTGACCGGAAAAGTCACCAACTCATCGGCAAGCCCGACCTCTTCATTGCTGAGACCAAAGCGTTCACGACCGAAGAGGATGCCCGTCTTTTCGCCGCTTCGAAAACGCGTGCGCAATTCATTACCGGCCTCGACGGCGCTGCGCACCTGCTTGAAGCCATCGCGTTCACGCGCCGTGGTGGCATAGACGAAATTGAGATCGGCAATCGCCGACGGCAGGTCGTCATAAACCACCGCATTGTCGATGACATGATCGGCCTTGCTGGCGGCGGCCCTCGCCTTTTCGCTGGGAAACTCCTCACGCGGATTGACGAGCCGCAATTCAGCCAGACCGAAATTCGCCATGGCACGCGCCACCATGCCGATGTTCTCCGGCAATTGCGGCTCCACCAGCACGATTGCCGGTCCTTCCGCGATAAAGGGGCGCTGCTTGTCTGTTCCTGCCATGATGCTTTCCGTCATATATATAATCGTGGCGTTTCCCTGACATAATTGAGGTAAATTCGCAAAGATTCCCCTTACGTTCGTCCGCAAAAAACAGGTGTAGTATCTGAATAACACCTGCCCTCGCCGCATCCATGCCAGATTAACCGTACGGAAAATCAGGATTCAGGGAGGAAGCCATGTCCGGTAAAAAAATTCTCATGCTGTGCGGTGATTTCGGCGAAGACTATGAAACCATGGTCCCGTTCCAGACCTTGCTTGCGGTCGGCCACACGGTTCACGCGGTTTGCCCCGGCAAGAAAGCGGGAGATCAGGTCGCGACCGCCATCCACGATTTCGAAGGTCACCAGACCTATTCGGAAAAGCCCGGCCATAATTTCACGCTGAATGCCAGTTTCGCCGATGTGAAGGCTGAAAATTATGACGCGCTGGTCATTCCTGGTGGTCGCGGGCCGGAATATTTGCGGCTCGATGACAAGGTGATTGCGATCGTAAAACACTTCTTCGAAGCAAACAAACCCGTCGCCGCCGTCTGCCACGGCGCCCAGCTGCTTGCAGCCGCCCGCGTGCTGGAAGGCCGCACCTGTTCAGCCTATCCGGCTTGCCGCCCGGAAGTCGAACTCGCCGGTGGCACCTATGCCGATATTCCCGTCGATAAAGCCGTAACAGACGGAAACCTCGTCACCGCGCCCGCATGGCCCGCTCATCCGGCATGGCTATCGCAGTTCCTCGCCGTGCTCGGCACCAAGATCACGCACGCTTGAGCATAATGGATATTGCCTGCAATCATCATCCGGTTGCAGGCAGCTTCATATTGCGCAACACTATCCACGGAGCTTTATCCGGGAGAAAATCATGTGCAGATTGTTCATCGGTGCCAATCCAGAACTCTGGCAGAGCGTAACACGCTCACTGCGCATTGATGGCGTCGTCACCAGCGTTAGGCTTGAAAACTTCTTCTGGTGGACACTGGAAGATGTTGCTTCCCGCGACGGTCTCAGCGTGAGCCGACTGATCAGCAAGCTTTATGGCGAATCCCGCGAAGAAGGCCACGACCTCGACAATTTCGCCTCTTTCCTGCGCGTCTGCTGCGGGCGCTATCTTTCCCTGCAACTGAACGGCCTCGTGCCGACCGACAAGGCAGCCGCCATTTCCGCGCTCGACGCCGATGCCATTCTGGCGCGCGAACAGGAAAATTACCGCCAGCAGCAGGAGAGCTGGAAGAAGCCACGCAACAGCGAGCCGGCAACGCACCACGCAGCCTGACCCCGCCCTTCGCGATTTTTTGACTGCCAATTTCACCTATAGGCCAAAGAATGAGGCCTGAGAGCTTTGCCTTATTCCCTGCGGGTGCTATAGGGGCCCAACGCATTCAAGACGCATTTAAAAAGAGGCTTCATCCATGGCAAAAATCAAGGTTGCGAACCCAGTCGTTGAACTCGACGGCGACGAGATGACCCGCATCATCTGGCAGTTCATCAAGGACAAGCTGATCCATCCCTATCTCGACGTCGATCTGAAATATTACGATCTGTCGGTTGAAAACCGCGATGCGACCAATGACCAGGTCACCATCGATGCAGCAAACGCCATCAAGGAACACGGCGTCGGCGTAAAGTGCGCAACCATCACCCCCGATGAAGCGCGCGTTGAAGAATTCAAGCTCAAGAAGATGTGGAAGTCGCCAAACGGCACCATCCGCAACATTCTCGGCGGCGTGATCTTCCGCGAGCCGATCATCTGCAAGAACGTTCCGCGCCTCGTGCCGGGCTGGACCCAGCCGATCATTGTTGGCCGTCATGCATTCGGCGACCAGTACCGCGCGACCGATTTCAAGTTCCCGGGCAAGGGCACGCTTTCGATCAAGTTCGTCGGTGAAGACGGCGAAACCATCGAACACGAAGTCTATCAGGCTCCGGCGGCTGGCGTGGCAATGGCCATGTACAACCTCGACGAATCGATCCGCGAATTCGCACGCGCCTCGCTGAACTACGGCTTGCAGCGCAACTACCCGGTCTATCTCTCGACCAAGAACACCATTCTCAAGGCCTATGACGGTCGCTTCAAGGACATCTTCGAAGAAGTCTACCAGACCGAATTCGCCGAAAAGTTCAAGGAAGCGAAGATCTGGTACGAACATCGCCTTATCGACGACATGGTCGCTTCGGCGCTCAAATGGTCGGGCGGTTATGTCTGGGCTTGTAAGAACTACGACGGCGACGTTCAGTCGGATATCGTGGCTCAGGGTTTTGGCTCGCTCGGCCTGATGACCTCGGTTCTGATGACGCCGGATGGCAAGACCGTCGAAGCTGAAGCTGCACACGGCACCGTGACCCGTCACTATCGCCAGCATCAGAAGGGCGAGGAAACCTCGACCAACTCGATCGCTTCGATCTTCGCATGGACCCGTGGTCTCGCACATCGCGCCAAGCTCGACGACAATGCCGAGCTGAAGCGCTTTGCCGATACGCTGGAAAAGGTCTGCGTGGACACCGTGGAAAGCGGCTTCATGACGAAGGATCTGGCGCTGCTGATCGGTCCGGATCAGCCGTGGCTCTCCACCACCGGCTTCCTCGACAAGATCGACGAAAACCTCAAGAAGGCAATGGCTGCTTAATCAGCAGCAGCTTTCATAAGAATGCGAAACGGCGGGTTTTCCCGCCGTTTTCTTTTTGATTTGCTTCATATGGGAAAACGCGCATTCTGCATCCATCCATTCAAGGAGGATAAAATGGCTGACCTGACGCTTTTCACCAATCCCATGTCGCGTGGACGTATCGCCCGCTGGATGCTGGAGGAGACGGGCAAGCCCTACGACGTTCAAATTCTCGATTTTGGCCCTCCGATGAAAGGCCCTGAATTTTGTGCCGTCAACCCCATGGGCAAAGTGCCCGCATTGCGCCACGGCGAAGCTATCGTCACCGAAGCCGCAGCCGTCTGCGCTTATCTGGCTGTCACCTTTCCGGAAGCAGGACTTGCGCCCCATCCCGACGAGCGCGCCGATTTCTATCGCTGGATGTTTTTTGCCGCAGGGCCGCTGGAAGCGGCGCTATCAAATCGCTCCATGGGCTTTGAAGTGCCGCCAGAGCGCGAGCGCATGATGGGCTATGGCAATTACGACAGCGTCGTCGCCACGCTGGAAAAGGCGGTATCGCGCCATCCCTATATTACCGGCAATCGCTTCACGGCAGCCGATGTCTATGTCGGTTCTCATATAGGCTGGGGCATGATGTTCGGAAGCTTGCCGCACCGCCCGGCATTTGATGCCTATTGGGAACGGCTGCAAGCCCGTCCTGCCGCAAAACGTGCAGCTGAACTGGATGACGCTGCCGTCAAGGCCGCGAGCTAAGGTGTCGACTTCAAGTCCGCTGCGCTTCAATTGAGAACGCGTTTTTGAAGGCTTGCGCGCCGGTGGGTGAAAAGGCGATCACCCGCCCCTCGGCGCGTCTGGCCCAACCACGCGCGATAAAATTCTTCAGAAGCGCCGCGCCAAGCGCACCACCCAGATGATTGCGCCGTTCGCTCCAGTCGAGACAATGGCGGCACACCGGTCTCTTGCCGTGTTCGAGTCCTGCCACGTCCACACCCAGGCAGGTGAAAAACGATTTGCCCTCATCCGTCAGCACGGGTTCTTCGGCATTATCGATGAGGCGAAGCCTGTGCGCGGCATCGAGCATCTCAACACCGCGCTCGCCCGCCAGATGATCGTAGCAGATGCGCGCCTTGCGCAATGCCTCCTCCTTCGGCCCCGTGCGCACGCGCACCGCTCCCGTTCGCTGGGCAAGGCCCATCAGCCCTTCCAGCACCTGCGCCACGTCCGCGCCCGATAGGCGGAAATAACGGTGACGCCCCTGCTTTTCAGCAATCAACAGATTGGCCGCATCGAGCTTGGCCAGATGCCCGCTGGCAGTCTGCAAGGTGACGCCCGCCGCAGACGCCAGCTCGCTGACGGTCAAGGCGCGTCCATCCATCAGCGCCGTCAACATGTTTGCACGTGCCGGATCGCCGAGAAGAGCAGCGACGGATGCTATGATCGGTCCATCTTTCATACTTCGATGCTAACCGAACTATGCCTGCATTTCAACCGCTACAGTATTTCCATCGAAAGCATACATATCAAGGAGACCCCGCATGATCACCTGTTTCATCCGCTACCAGATCGACCCGTTCAAAGCGGATGCTTTTGCCGAATATGCGCGCAATTGGGGCCAAGCCATTCCGCGTTGCGGCGCGCAACTGATCGGCTATTTCGGCCCGCATGAAGGCTCTGCTACCACGGCCTATGGCGTTTATTCGCTGGAAAACCTCGCCGCATATGAAGCCTATCGCGCGCGACTTGCCGCCGATCCGCTCGGACGCGAGAATTATGAATTTGCGCGCCGAGAGCAATTCATTCGATCTGAGGATCGCATGTTCCTCAAGCCGCAATCGGGACCTCATGCGGAGCTGGTAAAACCATGATCGCGGTGATCTTTGAAGTCTGGCCCGCCGATGATGAGCGGCGCGGACAATATCTCGATATAGCGGCGGGCCTACGGGACGATCTCAGCCGCATCGATGGATTCATCTCAATCGAGCGTTTCCAGAGCCTCGTGGAGCCGGACAAGCTGCTGTCGCTCTCATTTTGGCGCGATGAAGACGCCGTCCGCGCATGGCGCAACCTGCCCTCGCATCGCATTGCACAGGCACAGGGTCGTGGCGGTGTCTTTGAAAACTACCGCTTGCGGGTCGCCAGCGTGGTTCGCGACTACGGTCTTGATGAACGGGCCGAAGCGCCCGATGACAGCCGCAAAGCACACGCCGCTTAAAATGATAAGGCCGGGTTTCCCCGGCCTCAGGCTGCTGACAAACCCGCCGATATTTTTCGGCGGGTTTTGTTTTTGAGAGGGGCGCGTTTTGTGACTGCATTAGTAAGGAGTTGCAAGCGGCTGCAGCCGCTCATACGCTGGCTGCCTTTGGGGTCTTTGTCAGGACCATGGCGATCTTCTTGATGTTCTGTGCGGCGGCTTGCAGCAGGCATTGGCAGGCGACGCGGACAAGGCCTCGAAAGCGGGCGTAGCGGTGGCCGTGCAGCTGCTTGGCGTCGGCAAAGGAGCATTCCACCGTTTCCTTGCGCCGCTTGTAGATCGCTTTTCCCCAAGCTGTGAGCCGGTGGGCGTCAGTGCGTTCGCGGGCGTCCTGCCAGACATGGCGGGTGATGGTACGGATGGACTTGGCGTTGGCCGTGCAGGATGCGAGCAGCGGGCAGGTCCGGCAGATGGCCGGATCAGATACATAATGCTTGTAACCGTTGCGGTCGGTCGTGGCATAGGGGAGCAATTGGCCCTCAGGGCAGCGATAGCCATCGGCATCCGCTTCGAATGCGAACTTCGACTTGCGCATCATGCCGTCCCTGGGCGGCGTTGGAGTGCGGTAGCTGGTAACGCCGAGGATATGGCGATCTTCCAAACCCCGGGCAATGGCCGCTGTCGCATAGCCAGCATCCAGCCCGACCGCGCCAACCTCGAAGTCAAAGCGCCGGCGTTGCCGATCCAGACGGTCGAGATAGACGCGACTGTCATGCACATTGGCCGGCGTGACGTGGATATCGGTGATGATGGCCAGCTTTCCATCCACCGTGCGGTGGTCGAGATAGTAGAAGCCCTTCGGCTTGCCGTCGCGCACCATATAGCCGCTTTCCGGATCGGTGCGGCTGACCTTGGTTTCCTTCACCTCCCGCTCACGCGGCTTGTCCCTCATCGGCTTCTGGCCGTGCAGTGCCCGTTCCGCATCAATGGCCCGATCAAGATCAGCCCAATAGTCGGCCCGGGATCTGGCGATCATCTCAAGGTCGTATTTGCCCTTGTTGGCATTGGCTTTCAGATGTGTGCTGTCGGTATAAAGCACTGTCCCATCGACCAGTCCGTGCCGGATCGCCTGTTCGACGATATGGTCGAAAATGTCCTGGGCGACCGAGGTGTCGTTAAAGCGCCGCCGCCGGTTCTGGCTCAGTGTCGAGGCGTCGAACACCGCATCGCTCAGCTTCAGGCGCAGGAACCAGCGATAGGCGACATTGACCTCGATCTCGCGCACCCGCTGACGCTCCGAGCGCACGCCGAACAGGTAGTCAATGAACAGCGCCTTGAACATCAAGGTCGGATCGAGCGGAGGACGGCCGTTGTCGGGGCAATAAAGCCCGGCAACCCGGTCATGGATGAAAGAGAAGTCGATCACCGCATCGATCTTGCGAAGCAGATGATCTTTCGGGACCAGTTGATCGAGCGTCACCATCTCGAGCGCGGTCTGTTCTGCGGCTGGTTTCTTCAACATGACCCAGAGAATCACACCCCCCCGGCATAGCCAGGGGTTTGTCAGCAGGCTGAGGCCGGGTTTCCCCGGCCTTATTGCTATTAAATCAGGCGATCAGCGCCTTGACCGCTGCAATCGCAGCATCCGCCTTGTCGCCATCCGGCCCGCCGGCCTGCGCCATGTCCGGGCGGCCGCCGCCACCGGCGCCGCCAAGTGCTGCCGAAGCAGCGCGCACCAGATCCACGGCACTGAAACGACCGACCAGATCTTCCGTCACGGCAGCAACGGCACTGGCCTTGCCATCTTCCCCGACGCCGATGAACAGCACCACGCCGGAAACAACCTGCTTCTTGCCTTCGTCGGCCAATGGCTTCAGATCGCGCGGCGATACACCAGTCACAACCTTGCCGAGGAAGTTGACGCCATTCACAGCTTCAACCGCGCTGCCGCCCTCCGATGAACCGCCGCCGAGCGCGAGCTTCTTGCGTGCATCCGACAATTCGCGCTCAAGCTTCTTGCGCTCGTCCATCAGGGCGTTGACGCGTTCAAGCGCTTCGGCAGGCGTGGTCTTCAGCGCGCTGGCGATTGCTTTCACGCGTTCGTCCTGCTCTTCGAGATAAAGGCGCGCAGCCTCGCCCGTCAGCGCTTCCATACGACGAACACCGGCTGCAACCGCACCTTCCGAAACGATGCGGACCAGACCGATATCGCCTGTCTGGCGCACATGCGTGCCGCCGCAAAGTTCGACCGAATAGGACTTGCCAGCCTTCGGACCATGCTTGGCCATGCCCATCGACACGACGCGCACTTCATCACCATATTTTTCACCGAACAGCGCCATCGCGCCCTCAGCAATTGCATCGTCCACAGCCATCAGGCGGGTGGAAACCGGCGCGTTCTGGAGAATGATCTCATTGGCCATGTTTTCAACCTTGGCCAGCTCCTCAGCCGAAATCGGCTTCGGATGCGAGAAGTCAAAGCGCAGGCGATCAGGCGCAACGAGCGAACCCTTCTGCGCCACATGGCTGCCCAGCGTTTCGCGCAGCGCTTCATGCAGAAGATGGGTTGCCGAGTGATTAGAGCGAATGCGCGTGCGACGATCCGAATCGACCTTCAATTCGACGGCTTCGCCGGTTTTCGCAGTGCCCTTGGTCACTTCGCCGATATGAACGAAGACGCCTTCGCCCTTTTTCTGCGTGTCCTTGATGGTAATGACAAAACCTTCGCCGGAAATCGTTCCGGTATCGCCCTGCTGGCCGCCGGATTCACCATAGAACGGCGTCTGGTTGACCACGACCGATACGGTCTCGCCTTCGGACGCCGACTGCACTTCCGAGCCGTCGCGCACCAGGGCGGCGATAACGCCCTCAGCGCTTTCGGTTTCATAACCCAGGAACTCTGTCGCGCCGACCTTGTCCTTGATACCGAACCAGATCGTTTCGGTTGCGGCTTCGCCCGAACCGGCCCAATTGGCGCGCGCTTCTGCCTTCTGGCGTTCCATGGCAGTGGAGAAGCCGTCGGTATCGACAGTAATACCACGCTGGCGCAGTGCATCCTGTGTCAGATCGAGCGGAAAGCCATAAGTGTCGTAAAGCTTGAAAGCCGTTTCACCGTCGAGGCGGTCGCCTTCGACCAGCTTTTCGGAGGCGTCGGACAAGAGGCCGAGACCGCGTTCCAGTGTCTTGCGGAAACGGGTTTCTTCCAGCTTCAATGTTTCGGAAATAAGCGCTTCGGCGCGGATCAGTTCCGGATAGGCCTGACCCATTTCCCGAATGAGCGCAGGCAGCAGACGCCACATCAACGGTTCCTTGGCACCCAGAAGCTGGGCATGACGCATGGCGCGGCGCATGATGCGGCGCAGCACGTAGCCGCGACCTTCATTCGACGGCAAAACACCATCGGCAATCAGGAAGCTCGAAGCGCGCAGATGGTCAGCAATAACGCGATGGCTGGCACGGAAATCCCCCTCAGCCTTGACGCCTGTCGCTTCTTCCGATGCGCGGATCAGCGCCTTGAACAGGTCGATGTCGTAATTGTCATGCACGCCCTGTAGCACGGCGGCTACGCGTTCCAGACCCATGCCGGTATCGATCGAAGGACGCGGCAAATCGATGCGCTGCTCGGGCGTCACCTGCTCGAACTGCATGAAAACGAGATTCCAGATTTCGATGAAACGGTCGCCGTCTTCGTCTGGCGATCCGGGAGGTCCACCCCAGATATGATCGCCGTGATCAAAGAAGATTTCCGAGCAAGGGCCACACGGGCCGGTATCGCCCATCGCCCAGAAATTGTCGCTGGTGGCAATACGGATGATACGGTCATCGCTCAGGCCGGCGATCTTCTTCCAGTAATTCGCCGCATCCTCATCCGTATGATAGACGGTGACGAGGAGCTTGTCCTTCGGCAGACCGAATTCCTTGGTGATCAGGTTCCAGGCGAAGCTGATAGCGTCTTCCTTGAAATAATCGCCGAACGAGAAATTGCCCAGCATTTCAAAGAAAGTGTGGTGACGCGCAGTGTAGCCGACATTGTCGAGATCGTTATGCTTACCGCCGGCGCGCACGCATTTCTGCGAGGTGGTTGCGCGATTATAGGCGCGATGTTCCAGCCCGGTAAAAACGTTCTTGAACTGCACCATGCCCGCATTGGTGAACATGAGCGTCGGATCGTTGCGCGGCACGAGCGGACTCGACGGAACGATTTCATGTCCGTTCTTGCGGAAGTAATCGAGGAATGTGGACCTAATCTCGTTGACGCCAGCCATAATTCACCCTTGGGCTTTTCCTGCCCTGCATTGATGCAGCCTGTTAACAGGCAGCATCGATTGTCTTTTGCACCTGCAAACCGCATTAAATAACGGAAACCGCAGGCATTACTCCCTCCCCGCGTTACAAAGACGTGAAGTGGAGTTCTTCGGTTGACCGCTTTTAACGATGTGCTGCTTTTCTGTCCAGATAAGCAGCGTGCGCCATAAAGGCAAATTCAGCACCTGAAACCAGCTTTTGCCGGTGCGGTTGAATCCCTATCAAGCTGCGACTGAAAAAAGTGAAGCCCTGCGCAACAGCACAGGGCCTCCAACTTTCAAGCGGAACTTGAGGTTCGAACCGAACCAACAGCGGAGATTACATCTCCGCAGCGTCGGACCCGCTATCTTCTTCCGGGCCGCCATCTTCAAGGAACTGTTCCGCGATCAAACCGGCATTCTGGCGAAGCGTCGTTTCGATTTCGCGCGCTACTTCAGGATTCTCCTTGAGGTAAAGCTTCGCGTTTTCACGGCCCTGACCGAGACGCTGCGAATTATAGGAGAACCAAGCGCCGGACTTTTCGACCACACCGGCTTTCACGCCAAGATCGACCAGTTCGCCCGTCTTGGAAACACCGGCGCCATACATGATGTCGAACTCAACCTGCTTGAAGGGAGGAGCAAGCTTGTTCTTCACAACCTTCACGCGGGTCTGGTTGCCGACAACCTCATCGCGCTCCTTGATGGAACCGATGCGACGGATATCGAGACGAACCGAAGCGTAGAACTTCAGTGCATTACCGCCGGTAGTCGTTTCAGGCGAACCGAACATGACGCCGATCTTCATACGGATCTGGTTGATGAAGATGACCATGCAATTCGAACGCGAGATCGAAGCGGTGAGCTTGCGCAGCGCCTGGCTCATCAGACGGGCCTGGAGACCGGGGAGCGAATCGCCCATCTCGCCTTCGATTTCCGCACGCGGCGTCAGCGCTGCAACGGAGTCCACGACGAGAACATCAATGGCACCGGAACGCACGAGCGTGTCGGTAATTTCAAGCGCCTGCTCGCCGGTGTCCGGCTGCGAGATCAGCAGGTTTTCCAAATCCACGCCAAGCTTACGTGCATAGACAGGGTCGAGCGCATGTTCAGCGTCAACGAATGCGCAGATGCCGCCCTTCTTCTGCGCTTCAGCAATGGTGTGTAGCGCGAGCGTGGTCTTACCGGAGCTTTCCGGCCCGTAAATTTCGACGATGCGGCCCTTGGGCAAGCCGCCTACACCCAGCGCGATGTCCAGAGAGAGCGAGCCGGTCGATACGGTTTCGATCTCGACCACCTTGTCGTTCTGACCCAGGCGCATGATCGAGCCTTTGCCGAACGCTCTTTCGATCTGTGACAGCGCCGCATCAAGTGCCTTAGTCTTGTCCACTGAATTATCCTCAACAAGTCGCAATGAATTCTGAGACATCTTACACCATCCTCTTGTCCCGCTAGAAGCCCGGCAGGCTCATCGCCAATATCTATTTGTATCTGTTTTGTTCTCGTTTGGCAATAAGGCTAACAGTCTGAAATAAAACAATATTACTATTTTGTTCCATTATTGTTCTCTATAATTAGAGAGACGTAAAATAAAAAGCCTATCCACGCTTTAAGCAGCTCCGCCACTTTCGGCGGAGCAACGATTCGGCCCGAACATAGAAAAACGCAGCCCTCTCGCGAGGAACTGCGTTCGTTAGATGGGACCACAGCGGCCCGATTCTGTCTGCCCAAGGGTTAGCTTGCGCCCCGCAGCGGTGAAATTTGAATTTCAACGCGACGGTTCTGAGCACGACCTTCAGGCGTCGCATTGGTCGCGACCGGCTGGCTTGCGCCATAACCGATGATCGCAAAGCGGCGTGGGTCGATGCCCTGCGAACCGAGATAGCTTGCCACCGATCCGGCACGACGCTGCGACAAATCCTGATTATGGCTGGCGCTACCCGTCGAGTCGGTGTGACCCAGGACGTCAACCAGGGTCTGGTTGAACTTGCGCAGCACGATGGCCACCGAGTTCAGCGTCGGATAGAACTGGCTCTTCACCTGATCCTGATCCGTATCGAAGGTGATGCTCGACGGCATGTTCAGGATGATCTGATCGCCGTTACGCGTCACGGATACGCCGGTGCCCTGAAGCTGCGCGCGCAGCTCATTTTCCTGGCGATCCATATAGTTGCCGATAGCGCCGCCACCGAGCGCGCCAATACCTGCGCCGATCAGCACGGCGTTGCGCTGTGCACGGCTGGAACCGCCAACCATGAGGCCACCCAAAGCGCCGACGGCAGCGCCGATAGCAGCACCGCCCGCCGTGTTCGACATCTTCTGTTCGCCCGTATAAGGGTCAGTGGTGCAGCCCGCCAGCAAGGTGGCTCCAATCAGGCCGATACCGATTTTTTTCAACATGCAAAGGTCATCCTCAATTTGCGATTCCGCGCGCATGATAGTTGCGATTAAGGCCGGACGGTGTTCCAAATTTCGTATTTGAATCCCCCGTCCTCACCTTTTAGCTAATCCCGCCACAGGAACGCAACTGTGCCGCATAACGATTGGCCATGGCCTGGGCCCTCTTCGCGCCATTGAGCGCCGTCGCATTCCCACGCCAGGCCCCACGCGCATAGCCGCCATGGCCGCTGTAATAAGCCAGATAGAGGCTATACGCATCCGCGCGGTTGATGCCGTTCTTCTGATAGCTTTGATAGTGATACCAGCCGATGAAATGGATAGCGTCGGCAAAATTGGTGCGCGAAGCGGTCCAGCGCCCAGTCTCCCGCTTGTAGCGATCCCAGGTCCCGTCGAGCGCTTGCGAATAGCCATAGGCGCTGGATGCGCGCTTCCATGGAATGATCCAGAGAATCTTCGTGCGGGGCGGTCGTGCATAGGGCTGGAAGCCCGATTCCGTATAGATCGTCGCCATCAAAACCGGAACCGGCACGCCGAATTCACGCGAAACGCGCGTGGCGGCACTCTGCCAATTGTTAAACCAACCGTCACGCTGATCGAAGACTGCGCATACATTGCTGACCTGCCGCGGGGCGGTCGCACAGCCTCCAAGGATCACGAGCGCTACGAGACACAAAACGCGCATCATGGGAAACCTCGTCAAATTATAAAGATTGATAAAATGTAAAAGTAAACGTCCTATTAACCGGACTGCGCGGCGGGAACGGCCAGAACACTCAACATCATCGGAATGATGTTGAGTGGTTGCCTTATAACCGTGATTCCTCTCGCCTTGGCGATCGGCTATATGAAGTTCGACCCGAAGATCATGCCCTATTTGGGGATCTGGGCCGTCAACAATCTCGTCTTCGTCGCCTTTGCGGGAGAAGTGTTGTTTCGCGGCATGATCAGGGGCGCCTGCTTGCCTATTCGTACTATCGGGGCTGGCACCCAGCCTTTGCGATTACGATCACGGCAATCCTGTACGGCATGCTGCACTATTGCATTGAGCGACAAGCGGGCAGGCCTATCGGTTCCTGCCCTGACGCTCCTGGCGCAGACGTGCCCAATAGTCGAGCCGTTTGCGGATATCGCGTTCAAAGCCGCGCTCCGGCGGATCATAGAATTTCTGCCGTCCGAGACTTTCGGGGAAATAATCCTGACCCGAAAAAGCATCAGGCTGATCGTGGTCATAGGCGTAACCGTCGCCATAGCCCTCGTTCTTCATCAGCTTGGTAGGAGCGTTCAAAATATGCTTTGGCGGCACCAGAGAGCCATTTTCCTTGGCTGCGCGCATCGCAGCTTTATAAGCCAAGTAAACGGCATTCGACTTTGGTGCGGTTGCCAGATAAACGCAGGCCTGCGCCAGCGCCAGTTCACCTTCCGGCGAACCCAGATAGTCATAGGCATCCTTGGCCGCGTTGCAGATGACGAGCGCCTGCGGATCTGCCAGCCCGATATCTTCAACCGCCATACGCACCAGGCGCCGCCCGAGATAAAGCGGGTCTTCCCCTGCATCGAACATGCGCGACAGATAATAAAGCGCCGCGTCGGGATCAGACCCGCGCACCGATTTATGCAGCGCCGAGATCAGATTGTAATGCCCGTCCTGGCTCTTGTCGTAGACCGGCGCACGACGCTGCACCACGTCCTGAAGTTTTTCTACCGTAAAGACCTCGTCTGGCCTTGCGGCACGCCAGATTTCCTCGGCCAGCGTCAATGCAGCACGGCCATCCCCGTCGGCCATACGGATAAGGCTCGCCCTCGCCTCCTCATCCAGCGGCAGCGGACGGCCTTCCTGCTCTTCGGCGCGGATCAGCAGCGTCGCAATACTCTCCGCGTCATGCGGATGAAAGGTCAGCACCCGCGCGCGCGACAAAAGAGCGGCATTGAGTTCGAATGATGGATTTTCGGTGGTCGCGCCAATCAGGATGACGGTGCCGTCTTCCATCACCGGCAGGAAGGAATCTTGCTGCGCACGATTGAAGCGATGAATTTCGTCGACAAACAGCAAGGTCTGCCGCCCGGACATGCGCCGCGCGCGGGCCGTCTCAAAAACTTTCTTGAGATCGGCAACACCGGAAAAGATTGCAGAAATCTGCTCGAAGGCAAGATCGGTTTCGCCAGCCAGCAGTCGGGCAACGGTGGTTTTACCGGTTCCGGGCGGCCCCCAGAAAATCATCGAACCGAGCGAACCGGATGCGATCATGCGCGTCAACACGCCTTCCGGCCCGGTCAGATGTTCCTGACCGGTGACCTCAGACAGATGCTTCGGACGCAGACGGTCGGCCAGCGGACGATTACGGTCCGCATTCGGGTCTGACGCCGATGAAAAAAGATCGCTCATTCGATGACTCTGTCGAAAAATAAATGCCGCTTCAGTGTCTAAATCAAAAAGCGGCAGGCCGTGGGGAAAATGGTGATTTCGAGAACCGGAGCGCAGCGTACATTAGGGTACGTGAGCCTAGGTAAGCGCAGAAATTGCCATTTGCAGCCCGGCATGGCGACTTTTGGATCAGACATGAAGGCATAAGCTTACCTGAAGCGGCATGCAACTTTCTGTAGCCGGTTTATCGAACGAACTGGCGCAGGAGCGTGCCGTTGCGTTCGATTTCCATACGCCATGCCAGACCGCGGCCCGCATTCAGGACCGAAGAAAGATCGGTTACGCTGCGGATCACATTGCCATTCAGGTTGCGAATGATATCGCCGGGGCGTAAGCCCAGCCGTGCGGCTGGCGAGCCGGAATAAACATCCATCACCGCCACGCCGTTTGCATCGCGCTTCAGGCGCAATTTTGCGGCAGTGGACGGCGTCAGCTCCTGCACAGCGGCACCGGCAAATGGGTTATCACCCTCAATAACCAAAGGCGCGGTTTGCTTCACCTCGGGTGCTTTGGTCAGCTTGACCGGCAGGGTCAGATTTTCGCCACCACGCAGGATCGCAATGGACACCGTGCTGTCGATGCCGGCGGTCGAAAGACGATAGCCGAGCACATCCTGATTATCGATGCGCGTACCCTGCACGGAAAGCACCACATCGCCAACCTTCAAGCCTGCGGCTTCAGCCGGTCCGCCTTTGGCAACCGCCGTAATCAGGGCGCCATAAGGCTTCTCCATGCCGAGGCCTTCGGCTATATCCGCCGTCACGCCCTGAAAGGTCGCACCGATATAAGGGCGTTCGAAGCTGCTGCTGCCGCTTTGCGCGGCCTGAATCACAGCGCGCACCATATTAGACGGAATGGCGAAGCCAATGCCGACAGAACCGCCGGAACGCGAATAGATCGCCGTATTGATCCCGATCAGCCGCCCGCGCATATCCACCAGAGCACCGCCGGAATTGCCGGGATTGATCGCAGCATCTGTCTGAATAAAGAAATCGAAGTCGGAAATACCGACCTGCGTGCGCGATTGCGCCGAGACGATGCCGCTCGTCACGGTCTGACCGACGCCAAACGGGTTGCCGACAGCAAGCACAAGATCGCCCACTTCCACTTCGTCGGAATTACCCAACGACAGGACCGGAAATTTCTCCTTGGATTCGATTTTCAAGACGGCCAGATCTGTGGTCTCATCGCGCAGCAGAAGCTTGCTTTCGAATTCCCGGCCATCGGACAGCGCGACCTTGATTTCGTCCGCGTCCTTGATGACGTGATTATTGGTCACGACGATGCCCGACGCATCGACAATAACGCCGGAGCCGAGTGACTGCTGGATGCGGGGCTTGGTGTCGCGAAACTGCCTGCCGAAGAACTGCTCAAAGAAGGGATCGCCCGCAAATGGCGACTGCGCCTGAGCCTGCACCTGTCGCGCAGCGTAGACATTGACAACGGCGGGTGTGGTTTCCTTGACCAAAGGGGCGAAGGAAAGCTGCATATCAGCCCGGCTGAGCGGTATCTGCTTTGCCGGTGCTGGCGCATCCTGCGCTATGGCTGGCAGTCCTGCCATGCCAATCGATGCCAGAATGATGCCCGTGATTCCGAAACGTCGCCAATTCATGCACAAACTCCGCGCTTTCCCAGCCTTCCCGTTCAACTCCCAATGGAGGAATACGGGGCTCGTTGTCCATATGTAATGAAGTGAGGCCAAGGATAAAGGGCCACATTGTGACCACATGCAAAAAGCCGGTGCAATTTTCCGTCACATCAACGTGTGGCCGCATATGCAAGCAGCAGCGCAAATAAAAAGGGCCGCACAAGGCGGCCCTTTTTAAATCTTTATCAGCGTGAATTACGCAGCGTCGGCTTCAGCAGCAGCTTGAGCTTCGACGCGGGCGCGGTCAGCCTTGCCCTTTGCATCGACATCGCGTTCCACGAATTCAACAACGGCCAGAGGCGCGTTGTCGCCAGCGCGGAAGCCAGCCTTCATGATGCGGATGTAGCCGCCGTTGCGGGTTGCATAGCGCGTAGCCAGCGTATCGAACAGCTTAGCCACGACCTTAACGTCGCGGATAGCCGAGATAGCCTGACGGCGTGCATGCAGATCGCCGCGCTTGCCGAGCGTGACAAGCTTTTCAACGATTGGACGGATTTCCTTGGCTTTCGGAAGCGTGGTCACAATCTGTTCGTGCTCGATGAGCGAAGCCGCCATGTTGGCGAACATTGCCTTGCGATGCGAGGCAGTGCGGTTCAGCTTACGCTGTCCATTACCGTGGCGCATGGCCTTCTCCTTTAATTCGTAACGTACCGGGATATGCCGGTCTTATTTTCGATTAACGCATTGTCCGACGCGAAACCGCTTCGCACTTTCGCTGGAAATGCTGGTCTTTAATTCAAGCATTATCCCGCGCGAAACCGCTTCGCACTTTCGCTGGAAATGCTTAGTATTGGTCTTCGTAGCGCTTTGCGAGATCTTCGATATTTTCAGGCGGCCAGGACGGGATTTCCATACCAAGATGGAGACCCATCGACGCGAGAACTTCCTTGATCTCGTTGAGCGACTTGCGGCCGAAATTCGGAGTCCGCAGCATCTCGGCTTCCGTCTTCTGGATCAGATCGCCGATGTAGACGATGTTGTCGTTCTTCAGGCAGTTTGCCGAACGGACAGACAGCTCGAGCTCGTCCACCTTCTTGAGCAGAGCCGGGTTGAAAGCGAGTTCCGCAACCTGTTCCTGCGGAGCTTCCTTCTGAGGCTCTTCGAAGTTGACGAAGATCGCCAGCTGGTCCTGGAGAATACGAGCAGCATAAGCCACTGCGTCTTCACCCGTGACCGAACCGTTGGTCTCGATGTTCAGCGTCAGCTTGTCATAATCGAGAACCTGGCCTTCACGGGTGTTCTCGATCTTGTACGACACCTTGCGAACCGGGGAATACAGGCTGTCGACCGGGATAAGCCCAATCGGAGCATCTTCCGCACGGTTGCGGTCGGCAGGCACATAGCCCTTGCCGGTGTTGACAGTGAATTCCATGCGGATTTCAGCGCCTTCATCCAGCGTGCAGATGACGTGATCCGGGTTCAGGATTTCGACATCGCCGACAGTCTGAATGTCGCCAGCCGTAACGACGCCTGGGCCTTCCTTGCGGACGACCATGCGCTTCGGGCCCTCACCTTCCATACGGATGGCGATTTCCTTGACGTTCAGAACGATATCCGTAACGTCTTCGCGGACGCCCGGAATAGAAGAGAATTCATGCAGAACGCCGTCGATCTGTACCGCGGTCACGGCAGCGCCGCGCAGCGACGACAGAAGCACGCGACGCAGAGCATTGCCGAGCGTCAGACCGAAACCGCGTTCTAGCGGTTCAGCAACGACGGTTGCATGCGTGCGGGAGCCGTGGGTGATAAATTCCACCTTGTTCGGCTTGATCAGTTCCTGCCAGTTCTTCTGGATCATGTAAGTATCCCTCTATCAATCGTCGCTACCATCCTATCGTAGCGATCAAGTGTAGAAACCGCAGAGGAACCCTGAATTGCTCCAGGGTTCGTGCGGCATGTGAACGAGGATTAGACCCGGCGCTTCTTGCGCGGACGGCAACCGTTGTGCGGGATCGGCGTAACATCGCGGATCGACGTGATCACAAAGCCGGCAGCCTGAAGGGCGCGCAGCGCGGATTCACGGCCAGAACCCGGTCCGCAAACCTCGACTTCGAGGGAGCGCATGCCGTGTTCCTGAGCCTTCTTGGCGCAATCTTCGGCAGCGATCTGTGCGGCAAACGGGGTCGACTTACGCGAACCCTTGAAACCCTGAGCACCTGCGGAAGACCAGGCAATCGCATTGCCCTGAGCGTCCGTGATGGTGATCATGGTGTTGTTGAACGTCGAATTTACGTGGGCAACGCCCGACGAGATGTTTTTACGCTCGCGACGGCGAACGCGCGTGGCTTCCTTGGCCATGATAGTCCTTTCAATCGATCTCTACACCGCCGTAATTCCAGCGGCTACACCGGTCCTCACGAAAGGACCAGTATCAAACCCAACCGGCGCACCGGAAAGGCCCGACGGAACGAAACGTTCCGTCGAAATTACTTCTTCTTGCCTGCGATAGCCTTCGCCGGACCCTTACGGGTGCGTGCGTTGGTATGCGTGCGCTGGCCGCGAACCGGCAGCGAACGACGATGACGCAGGCCGCGGTAGCAACCCAGGTCCATCAGGCGCTTGATGTTCATCGAAACTTCACGACGCAGGTCACCTTCGACCTGGTAGTCAGCATCGATTGCTTCGCGGATCTGAAGGACTTCAGCATCCGTCAGCTGGTTAACGCGACGTTCGTCGGCAATGCCAACCTTCGTTACGATTTCCCGAGCAAATTTCGGTCCAATCCCGTGGATGTACTGAAGCGCAATAACAACGCGCTTGTTCGTCGGGATGTTGACGCCAGCGATACGTGCCACGTCTGTTCTCCTTAATGTTAATCACTTCCGCCTGAAAGACTAATCCCCCAGACAGCATAAAATGACCGGTATCGGCCTCTTTTCGATTTCCGCCGCTACCTGCCATTCAAAACCAAATGAAGTGGCGCAGTCTTTGACGGAATCGCCCGAAAAAGTCAACTCTTAAACGTTCGTAAAGCCGTTAAACCGGCCTTACAGACAATCGAATCGACTTCTGGAAGCAATAAACGGGCAGAAAACGCTAACCGCTTTTCTGCCCGTGTTTGAATCTGCGCATCGTGCTTTCCAAAAAACGATCCCGATTTTTGGGCCGATGCGTTCGTCCAAGCCTTCACGCCGGAACGAGAATTCTCTCGATTTCGGCAGTCACTTCTTCAACCGGCGCCATGCCGTTGAGGACACGCAGTTCACCGGTTCCGGCGTAATAGCTCGAAAGCGGCGCGGTCTTTTCGCGATACTCGATCAGACGCTTGCGGAAAGCTTCCGGATTGTCGTCCGAACGCACCTGACCGCCCTTGGCGATCGTTTCGGCCACGCGGCTCTCCATCCGCTTGACCAGGGCATTCTCATCAACCTTCAACTCGATGACTGCATCGAGCTTCAGGCCTTTGTTTGCGAGCATTCCGCCGAGAGCTTCAGCTTGCGGAACCGTACGCGGGTAGCCGTCGAGAATGAAACCGTTCGCGCAATCCGGAGCGTCGATGCGCTCCGACACGATCTGGTTGACGATCTCGTCGGAAACCAGCTGACCGGCATCCATGACCGCCTTGGCGCGCTTTCCGACTTCGCTCTGCTGAGCGACTGCCGAACGCAGCATATCGCCAGTCGAAAGCTGCGGAATTCCATGCTTCTTGGTAAGAAGTCCAGCCTGCGTCCCCTTACCTGCTCCGGGCGGCCCAAGAAGTATCAGTCTCATTTATTGCGTTTCCCACCTCTGAGTTTGGACTTCTTGATCAGCCCTTCATACTGATGGGCGATAAGATGTCCCTGAACTTGCGCAACCGTATCGAGCGTAACGCTCACGACAATTAGCAGCGATGTACCGCCAAGATAGAACGGCACGCCGGTCGCGGAAATCAGGAATTCCGGCAGAAGACAGACAAGCATAATATAGATGGCGCCGACAACCGTGATGCGGGTCAACACATAGTCTATATATTCCGCAGTCCGCTCACCGGGGCGAATGCCCGGGATGAAGCCGGAATGCTTCTTGAGCTGGTCAGCCGTGTCCTTGGGATTGAACACGATGGCCGTGTAGAAGAAGCAGAAGAACGCCATCAAGCCAGCGTAGAACAGCATGTAAAGCGGCTGTCCATGGCCCAATGCGTTGAGAACCGTGGTAGCCCAGGCAGGCATTTCCGTCGTGTTGGCAAAGCCAGCAACGGTCGCGGGCAGAAGCAACAGCGACGATGCGAAGATCGGCGGAATGACGCCTGCAGTATTGAGCTTCAGCGGCAGATGCGACGTGTCGCCCTGGAACATACGGTTGCCAACCTGACGCTTCGGATACTGGATCAGAAGACGGCGCTGAGCGCGCTCGACGAACACGATGACCGCAATCAAGGCGATTGCGAGCACGATGACGCCCAGAATGAGGCCCGTCGACAGAGCGCCGGTACGGCCCAGTTCCAGCGTGCCGGAAATGGCATGCGGAAGGTTCGCGACGATACCGGAGAAGATGATGAGCGAGATACCGTTGCCGATACCGCGTGCCGTGATCTGCTCACCGAGCCACATCAGGAACATGGTGCCGCCAACGAGCGTAATCACCGATGAAACGATGAAGAACGGCCCCGGATTCATGACAATGCCGTTACCCGACTGCAAGCCCACCGAAATGGCATAGGCCTGCACAAGCGCCAGAAGCACGGTGCCGTAACGCGTATACTGATTGATGATCTTGCGACCCGCCTCGCCTTCCTTCTTCAGCGCTTCAAGCGACGGAACAACCGACGTCATGAGCTGCACGATGATGGAAGCCGAGATGTAAGGCATGATGCCGAGCGCGAAAATGGCCATACGACCAACGGCGCCACCGGCGAACATGTTGAAAAGTCCGAGTACACCCTGACTATGCTGCTGGAAAGCCTGCGCAAGAGCGTCAGGATTGATTCCCGGAAGCGGAATATAGGTGCCGAACCGATATACGAGCAAAGCGCCCAGTGTGAACCAGATGCGCTTCTTGAGTTCATCAGCTTTCGAGAAAGCCGAGAAATTGAGATTGGAAACTAGCTGTTCAGCAGCCGATGCCATTAAATTTCTCCGGTGAAAAGTCTCCGGTCCCCTACTCCCATCGACACGCGTTTAATCAACCCGCGTCCTTCCGGACAAGAAGACCCAACCCAGATATGCGCATTGGCATAAATGTGCAAGCGGCGGCCCAGTTTTTATCGCAGTTCCAAATGGAAAAATGCACTGCATCTTTCCCGGAATTGCCCTGGGCCGCCGCTTATAATTTTGATGCAGAAGCCTTATTCGGCAGCTGCTACTTCAGGAAGCTTAATGCTACCGCCAGCCTTTTCGATCTTCTCGACTGCCGACTTGGAAGCGCCAGCAACCTCAAAGGTTACCTTTGCCTTCAGTTCGCCATCCGAAAGAATGCGAACGCCGTCCTTGGCGCGACGAATCACACCAGCAGCCTTCAGCTCTTCGAGGTTCACAACAGCCTTGGCGTCCAGCTTGCCGGCGTCGATAGCGGCCTGAACACGGCCGAGCGACACAACGTTGAAGCTCTTTGCAAAGATGTTGGTGAAGCCGCGCTTCGGCAGACGACGGTAGATTGGCATCTGGCCGCCTTCGAAGCCATTGATCGAGACGCCCGAACGGGACTTCTGACCCTTGACGCCGCGGCCAGCGGTTTTACCTGTGCCCGAGCCGATACCACGGCCAACGCGCTTGCGCGCCTTGACGGAACCTGGCTTGTCACGCAGATCGTTGAGTTTCATGTCTCTATCCCCTGCGTTATCAGGCCTCGTCCACGATGCGGACGAGATGCTGAACCTTGGCGATCATGCCACGAACCGAAGGAGTATCCTCCAGCGTGCGGCGGCGGTGCATTTTATTAAGTCCGAGGCCGATCAGCGTTGCACGCTGTTCGGCTGGACGACGGATAGGGCTTCCGATCTGTTCGACCGTAACCGTCTTACCCTTCTTCTCAGCCATCACTCAAATCCTTTGTCTATGGCGTATCCGGTGGCCTGTTTCAGTGTCGAATGCAAATTCTTGCAGAAACTGTCAGACCCCGGACTAACACAAACTATCGGCTATTCTTCCGAACCGACCACATCATGGCGGCGAGCCTGAAGGGTCGAGTACTTGATGCCGCGCTGTGCCGCGATATCCTTCGGATGCATCTGATGCTTGAGAGCATCAAACGTCGCGCGAACCATGTTGTATGGGTTCGACGAACCGAGCGACTTGGCGACAACGTCCTGAACGCCGAGCGTTTCGAACACTGCACGCATCGGACCACCGGCGATGATACCCTTACCGGCAGGAGCTGCACGGAGCAGAACCTTGCCAGCACCGTGACGGCCTTCGACGTCATGATGCAGAGTACGACCCGAACGCAGCGGAACGAAGATCATGTCGCGCTTGGCAGCTTCGGTAGCCTTACGGATAGCTTCCGGCACTTCACGTGCCTTGCCATGACCGAAGCCTACGCGGCCCTTCTGATCGCCAACGACGACGAGAGCAGCAAAACCGAAGCGACGGCCGCCCTTGACGACCTTGGCTACGCGATTGATGTGAACGAGCTTGTCAACGAACTCGCTGTCGCGCTCCTCGCGACCGCGGTCTTCGCGGTTACGTTCTCTCTGTGCCATATCCTGATTTCCTTTTTTCTTTTCCGGAAGCACAAACTTCTATTAGAAGCTGAGGCCGCTTTCGCGGGCAGCTTCGGCGAGAGCCTTCACGCGGCCGTGGAAAATAAATGCACCACGGTCGAACACTACGTCCTTAACGCCAGCCTTGACGGCGCGCTCAGCAACCAGCTTGCCAACGGCAGCTGCTGCTGCCTGGTCTGCGCCGGTCTTGAGCTTGCCCTTGAGGTCGCCATCGAGGGTCGAAGCGGCCGCAAGCGTAACGCCGCGGACGTCGTCGATGATCTGGGCGTAGATGTTCTTCGAAGAGCGGTGTACGCTGAGGCGTGGTCGGCCGTTGGCGGCAGACTTGAGCTGACGGCGCACGCGAGCAGCGCGACGCTGCAAAGTTTCTTTTGGCGATGCCATGACGCGCTTCCCTTACTTCTTCTTGCCTTCTTTGCGGACGATCTTCTCGCCAGCATACTTGACGCCCTTGCCCTTGTAAGGCTCGGGGCCGCGATATTCGCGGATCTCAGCCGCGACCTGACCGACCTGCTGCTTGTCGATACCGGTGACGACGATTTCCGTCGGCTTCGGCACGGCAACAGTGATGCCAGCAGGCACGTCATAGACCACTTCATGGCTGAAGCCGAGAGAAAGCTGCAGGTTCTTGCCCTGCATGGCAGCGCGGTAACCGACGCCGCTGATTTCGAGCTTCTTCTCGAAGCCGTCCTTCACGCCAACAAAAATGTTGGAGATCATCGTGCGGGACATGCCCCACTTCGAACGAGCTTCCTTCGACTGGTCGCGCGGATCGACGCTGATAGCGCCGTCTTCCATCTTGACCAGAACTTCATCGTGCACGACGAAGGAGAGTTCACCCTTCGCGCCCTTGGCCTTGACGATCTGCCCATCAACACTGGCGGTCACGCCTGCCGGGACCGGCACGGGTTTTTTACCGATACGAGACATTTTAATACCTGTCTTTTATCTGTTCGCTGTCAACCGCATCAGAAGATGCGGCAGAGCAGCTCACCACCAACGTTTTGTTCACGGGCTTCATGATCCGCCATTACGCCCTTCGGCGTGGAGAGGATCGAGATGCCGAGGCCGTTTGCAACCTGCGGGATCGACTTGACCGACACATAAACGCGACGGCCAGGCTTCGATACGCGGCTGATCTCACGGATAACCGGAACACCTTCATAATACTTCAGCTCGATTTCGATCTCGGCCTTGCCGTTCACGAATTCGCTCTGCGAGTATCCGCGGATGTAACCTTCAGACTGAAGAACATCGAGAACGCGAGCGCGCAGCTTCGAAGCCGGGGTCGTAACCTTGGTCTTCTTGCGGCCTACTGCGTTGCGGATACGGGTCAGCATATCGCCGAGAGGATCTGACACAGACATATGCTACTCCTTACCAGCTCGACTTGACGACGCCCGGAATCTGTCCGAGCGAACCCAACTGACGCAGCGCAATACGCGACATCTTCAGTTTACGGTAATAACCACGCGGACGGCCCGATACTTCGCAACGATTGCGAATACGAACCTTCGACGAATTGCGCGGCAGTTCGGCAAGCCGGATAGTGGCGCGGAAGCGCTCCTCCAGCGGAAGGCCCTGATCCATTACGATCGCCTTCAGACGTGCACGCTTTTCAGCATGACGCTTAACCAACTTTTCGCGGCGCTTGTTTTTTTCGACTGCGCTAGTCTTGGCCATGTTATCTATACCTCGCTACGCTTGCCGTTACTGCCGAAACGGGAAGTTGAATGCACGCAGAAGAGAGCGCGCTTCATCATCCGTCTTGGCGGTCGTGCAAACGATGATGTCCATGCCCCAGATCTGATCAACCTTATCGTAGTTGATTTCGGGGAACACGATGTGCTCCTTGATGCCCATGGCGTAGTTGCCACGTCCGTCGAAGCTCTTCGGGTTCAGGCCGCGGAAGTCGCGAACGCGAGGAAGAGCGATCGTCACCAGACGATCAAGGAATTCATACATGCGGTCCTGGCGAAGGGTAACCTTCGTGCCAATCGGCATGCCTTCACGCAACTTGAAGGTTGCGATCGAGTTACGGGCGCGTGTGATGACGGCCTTCTGGCCGGCAATCTGGCTGAGGTCTTCAGCGGCAACCGAAGGCTTCTTCGAATCGCCGGTGGCTTCGCCAACGCCCATATTGAGGACAACCTTCGTGATGCGTGGAATCTGCATCTCGTTGTCGTATTTGAACTCTTCAAGGAGCGCTTTACGGATATTATCCTGATAAAGCTTCTTGAAGCGTGGAAGTGCCTTAGCTTCAGCCATCGATCAGCGCTCCAGAACGTTTTGCGACACGAACCTTCTTGCCGTCCTCAACGCGGAAACCGACGCGGGTCGGCTTGCCATCCTTGGGATCAGCAATTGCCAGGTTGGACAGGTGGATCGGCGCTTCCTTGGAGATAATGCCGGCTTCCTGGGTCTGGGTCTGGCGCTGATGACGCTTCACAATATTAATGCCACGAACGAGCGCCTGCTCGTCCTTAGGCATAACCTTAAGAACCTCGCCCTTACGGCCCTTGTCCTTACCGGACAGCACGACAACGCTGTCGCCTTTGCGAATCTTTTGCATCGTTGTGCTTCCTTACAGAACTTCCGGAGCCAGCGAGATGATCTTCATGTGGTTCTTTGCGCGAAGTTCGCGCGGAACCGGTCCGAAGATACGCGTGCCGATAGGCTCTTTCTTGTTATCGATGAGAACAGCTGCGTTGTTATCAAAACGAATTACGCTGCCGTCCGGACGACGGATGTCCTTGGCGGTGCGTACAACAACCGCCTTCATCACGTCACCCTTCTTGACGCGGCCGCGCGGAATAGCTTCCTTGATCGACACCACAATGATGTCGCCAACGGAAGCATAACGCCGCTTCGAGCCGCCCAGCACCTTGATGCACATGACACGACGTGCGCCGGAGTTATCCGCCACGTCGAGGTTTGTTTGCATCTGAATCATGACTGGCCGCCTTCTTTTCCTTCAGCTGGTTAAGGGCTCCTGCCCTACCTAAGCTGCGTGTTTGTAATTTAGCCCGCTGCTTCGTTCGTCAGAACGACCCAGCGTTTGTCCTTCGAGATCGGAGCCGATTCCTGAATGGAAACGGAATCACCAACCTTGAACTGGTTGTTTTCGTCATGCGCCTTGTACTTCTTCGACTGACGCACGGTCTTCTGGAGGAGCGGATGCGAATAGCGACGCTCAACCTTAACCACAACAGTCTTGTCGTTCTTATCGCTGACGACAACGCCCTGCAGAACGCGTTTAGGCATGATATTTTTTCCTTATGCCTTGCTTTCGGCCGCCTTCTGGCGGGCAATAGTCTTAATACGCGCGATGTCGCGGCGAACCTGCTTCACGCGCGCGGTCTTTTCGAGCTGGCCGGTAGCCTTCTGAAAGCGCAGATTGAACTGTTCTTTCTTCAGTGCGGCCAACTCGTCGTTCATCTGATCGGTGCTTTTCGCCCGAACGTCTGCGGCTTTCATCGTTGCCTCTCCTTATTCAGCAATGCGCTGGATAAAGCGCGTCTTGATCGGCAACTTTGCTGCGCCGAGTCTGAGGGCTTCGCGTGCCACATCTTCGGGTACGCCGTCAAGCTCAAACATCACGCGACCTGGTGCCACACGGCATGCCCAGAAGTCAACCGAACCCTTACCTTTACCCATACGGACTTCGGTAGGCTTCGAAGTTACCGGCAGGTCAGGGAAGATGCGGATCCACACGCGACCGGCACGTTTCATGTGACGGGTGATCGCGCGGCGAGCCGCTTCGATCTGACGTGCGGTGACGCGTTCCGGCTCGAGAGCCTTCAGACCGAAAGCACCGAAATTCAGATCCGTGCCGCCTTTCGAGTTGCCGTGGATACGGCCCTTGAACTGCTTGCGGAACTTGGTGCGCTTAGGCTGCATCATTGTTCTCTACTCCAAATTTCTCGCCCGCGGCCCGCTTTTTAAGCGTTTTCGCGGCGGCGGTTCGACGAGGAACCCTGATTGTCACCCTCGACCGCACGACGTTCGGAAGCCATCGGATCGTGTTCAAGGATCTCGCCCTTGAAGACCCAGACCTTCACGCCGCAGATACCATAAGCGGTCTTCGCTTCTGCTGTACCGTAGTCAATATCGGCGCGCAGAGTATGAAGCGGAACGCGACCTTCACGGTACCATTCCATGCGAGCGATTTCCGCACCACCCAGACGACCCGAGCAGTTGATACGGATACCTTCGGCTCCAAGACGCATTGCCGACTGAACGGCACGCTTCATGGCGCGACGGAATGCCACACGGCGTTCGAGCTGCTGAGCGATCGACTGAGCGATCAGCGTAGCGTCGATTTCCGGCTTGCGAACTTCAACGATGTTGAGCGAAGTATCGGCATTGGTCATCTCGGAAAGCTTCTTGCGGAGCTTTTCGATGTCTGCACCCTTCTTGCCGATGATGATGCCCGGACGAGCCGAGTGGATCGTCACGCGGCACTTCTTGTGCGGACGCTCAATTACGATCTTCGAAATCGCAGCCTGCTTGAGTTCCTCGGTGAGGAACTCGCGGATCTTCACATCTTCATGCAGCAGCTTGCCGTACTCACCGGTATTTGCGTACCAACGCGAATCCCAGGTGCGGTTGATGCCGAGACGAAGACCGATCGGATTAATCTTCTGACCCATTATGCGGCCTCCCCTTTTTCCGCGACTTCGCGGACAACAATGGTGAGATGCGAAAACGGCTTCTCGATACGGCTCGCGCGGCCACGGCCACGGACGTGGAAGCGCTTCATGACGATCGACTTGCCCACATAGGCTTCGGCGACGATCAAAGCATCGACGTCGAGGTCGTGATTATTTTCAGCGTTTGCAATCGCCGACTCTAGCGTCTTCTTAACCGTATCGGCGATCCGCTTGCGCGAGAACGTCAGATCGGCAAGTGCCGCATTCACTTTCTTGCCGCGAATCATGCTCGCGACAAGGTTAAGCTTCTGCGGGCTGACGCGGAGCGTACGGGCGACGGCTTTCGCCTCGTTATCCTTAAGCTGGCGGGGAGCCTTGGCCTTGCCCATCGTTACTTCCTCTTTGCCTTCTTGTCCGCGCCGTGACCGTAGTAGGTACGCGTAGGCGCGAATTCACCGAACTTGTGTCCGACCATTTCTTCCGAAATCGACACCGGCACATGCTTGTTGCCGTTGTAGACGCCGAAAGTCAGACCGACAAACTGCGGCAGGATGGTGGAGCGGCGGCTCCACATCTTGATAACTTCGTTACGACCGCCTTCGCGTACCTTCTCAGCCTTGTTGAGAAGATAGCCGTCGACAAACGGACCTTTCCAAACTGAACGAGCCACTTTAGACTACCTCTCTTACTTCTTGCGCTGATGGCGCGAACGCATGATGAACTTGTCAGTCGCCTTGTTCGAGCGCGTCTTCTTGCCCTTCGTAGGCTTGCCCCACGGAGTGACAGGGTGACGACCACCCGAGGTACGACCTTCACCACCACCATGCGGGTGATCGACCGGGTTCATTGCAACACCGCGAACGTGCGGACGCTTGCCACGCCATACCGAACGACCGGCCTTGCCGTCGTTGATATTGCCGTGATCCGGGTTCGAAACTGCACCAACCGAAGCGAAGCAGGCGCCGGAAACCAGACGCTGTTCACCAGAGTTGAGGCGCAGGATCGCCATGCCCTGGTCGCGACCGACGAGCTGGGCGTAGGTGCCAGCCGAACGTGCGATCTGACCGCCCTTACCAGGCTTCAGTTCGACGTTGTGGACGATCGTGCCAACTGGCATCGAAGCAAGCGGCATTGCGTTGCCCGGCTTAACGTCGACGGAATTACCAGCAATCACCTTGTCGCCGACAGCAAGACGCTGCGGAGCCAGGATGTATGCGAGTTCGCCGTCTTCGTAACGGATCAGCGCGATGAACGCGGTGCGGTTCGGATCGTATTCCAGGCGTTCGACGGTGCCCACGACGTCAAGCTTGCGACGCTTGAAATCGATGAAGCGGTACGAACGCTTGTGACCACCGCCCTGAAAGCGAACAGTGATACGACCGGTGTTGTTACGGCCACCCTTCTTGGACAGACCTTCGGTCAGGGACTTGACCGGCTTGCCCTTGTAGAGTTCCGAGCGATCCACGATGACCAGCTGACGCTGGCTCGGCGTGGTCGGATTAAAATGCTTGAGTGCCATTGTTTCTTACTCCAAGGCCTCTCAGAGACCGGTCGAAACGTCGATGCTCTGGCCTTCAGCCAAAGTAACGATCGCTTTCTTGACGTCGCTCTGGCGCCCGATAATGCCGCGGAACCGCTTGACCTTACCCTTGCGCACTGCAGTGTTGACTGCGGTAACCTTGACGCCGAACAGCGCTTCGACTGCAGCCTTGATTTCCGGCTTCGTTGCCTTGCGGGCTACGTTGAAGACGACCTGGTTGTGTTCAGAAACCAGAGTAGACTTCTCGGTGATAACCGGGCTGACGATCACGTCGTAATGGCGAAGATCAGTCATTTGAAACGCTCCTCGAGGGCTTCGACAGCCGCCTTGGAAAGCACGAGCTTGCCACGGCGAAGAATGTCGTAAACATTGATGCCCTGCACTGGCAGAACGTCGATGTTCGGGATGTTCGAAGCCGCACGCTGGAAGTTCACGTCGATCTCTGCGCCGCCGATGAGCAGTGCATTTTCAAGACCGAGCTTGGCGAACTGAGAAACAAGCTGCTTCGTCTTGGCTTCGGAAGCCGCCAGATCATCGATGATGATCAGGTCGGATGCCTTTGCCTTGGCGGAAAGAGCATGACGCAGGCCAAGAGCGCGAACCTTCTTCGGCAGGTCGTGTTCATGGCTACGGACAACTGGTCCGTGAGCCTGACCACCACCGCGGAACTGCGGAGCACGAGCCGAATGGTGACGAGCGCGACCCGTACCCTTCTGCTTGTACATCTTCGCGCCGGTGCGGCTTACGTCGCCACGGCCCTGAGCCTGATGGGAGCCCTGCTGGCGGCGAGCCAGCTGCCAGCGCACAACGCGCTGAAGAATGTCGTCACGCGGGTCGAGGCCGAAGATATCTTCGTTCAGCTTGACCTTGCCGGCATCCTTGCCTTCAAGAGTTGTAATCGTGAGATCCATTATTCGGCTCCCTCAGTCGCGGCGGCTTCAGCCTTGGCGGCACCTGCACGCAGAGCGGCCGGCTTCGGCGCGTTCTCAGGCAGCGAGACCTTGACTGCGTCGCGGACGATGATCCAGGCGCCCTTGGAGCCCGGAACCGCACCGCGGACCAGAATGAGGCCACGATCAGTGTCCGTCGAGACAACTTCAATATTCTGCGTGGTCACGCGGGTCTGGCCCATATGACCAGCCATCTTCTTGCCCTTGAACACCTTACCCGGGTCTTGACGCTGACCGGTCGAGCCGTGAGCGCGGTGGGTAATGGAGTTACCGTGGGAGGCGCGATGACCAGCAAAATTGTGACGCTTCATAACACCGGCAAAACCTTTACCGATCGAAGTACCCGTCACGTCGACCTTCTGGCCGGCGACGAAGTGTTCGGCGGTGATTTCCGCGCCGACTTCGAGGAGGTTGTCCGGAGAAACGCGGAATTCCGCAAGCTTCGCCTTGGGCTCGACCTCGGCCTTCGCGAAATGACCGCGCATAGCCTTGGACGTGTTCTTTACCTTGGCGATACCAACGCCAAGCTGAACAGCCGTGTAACCATTCTTTTCAACTGTACGCTGAGCTACCACGTGGCAATTCTCCATGCGGAGAACCGTCACCGGCACATGCTCGCCGGCGTCGTTATAGACGCGGGTCATGCCCAGCTTCTGTGCAATAACACCTGAACGCATCGGGTTCGTTCCTTCCGTCCTCAAGCCGATTAAAGCTTGATCTCGACATCGACACCGGCGGACAGATCGAGCTTCATCAGCGCGTCAACAGTCTGCGGGGTCGGGTCAACGATATCGAGAAGACGCTTGTGCGTGCGCATCTCGAACTGCTCGCGGCTCTTCTTGTCGATGTGCGGCGACCGGTTTACCGTGAACTTCTCGATCCGTGTTGGAAGCGGGATCGGTCCGCGCACATTTGCACCGGTACGCTTGGCAGTCGACACGATTTCCCGCGTCGAAGCGTCAAGGATCCGATGATCAAACGCCTTAAGGCGAATGCGGATATTTTGACCGTTCATTTCATCTGTTCCTTGTTACGCGGAGCGTCTCCGGAGAGACGCTCCTGCACAAACCTTAATTACTCGATGATCGAAGCGACGATGCCTGCACCGACGGTGCGGCCACCTTCACGGATAGCGAAGCGGAGCTTCTCTTCCATGGCGATCGGGACGATCAGCGAAACGTCAACGGTAACGTTGTCGCCAGGCATAACCATTTCCGTGCCTTCCGGCAGGGTCACAATACCGGTCACGTCAGTCGTACGGAAGTAGAACTGCGGGCGGTAGTTGGTGAAGAACGGCGTATGACGACCACCTTCGTCCTTGGTCAGAATGTAAGCTTCTGCCTTGAACTTGGTGTGCGGCTTGACCGAACCCGGCTTGCAGAGAACCTGACCGCGTTCAACGTCGTCACGGCCAACGCCGCGAACCAGTGCACCGATGTTGTCGCCAGCCTGGCCCTGATCGAGCAGCTTGCGGAACATTTCAACGCCGGTAACCGTCGTCTTCGAGGTTGCCTTAATGCCGACGATTTCAACTTCTTCGCCGACCTTGACGATACCGCGCTCAACGCGACCCGTCACAACCGTACCGCGACCCGAGATCGAGAACACGTCTTCGATCGGCATCAGGAACGGCTGGTCAACCGGACGTTCCGGGGTCGGGATGTAGTTGTCGACAGCGTCCATCAGGTTGCGGATTGCGTCTTCGCCGAGTTCCTTCGAGGAATCTTCGAGAGCTGCAAGAGCCGAGCCCTTGATGATCGGAACTTCGTCGCCCGGGAAGTCGTACTTCGAGAGAAGTTCGCGCACTTCCAGTTCAACCAGTTCGAGCAGTTCTGCGTCGTCAACCTGGTCGCACTTGTTCAGGAACACAACGATTGCCGGAACGCCAACCTGACGAGCGAGCAGGATGTGCTCACGGGTCTGCGGCATCGGGCCGTCAGCTGCCGAAACAACCAGGATCGCGCCGTCCATCTGTGCAGCGCCGGTGATCATGTTCTTCACATAGTCAGCGTGGCCTGGGCAATCGACGTGTGCGTAGTGACGGTTGGCAGTTTCGTACTCAACGTGAGCCGTCGAGATCGTGATACCGCGGGCGCGTTCTTCCGGTGCAGCGTCGATCTGGTCATACGCCTTGAATTCACCGAAGAACTTCGTGATCGCTGCAGTCAGCGAGGTCTTGCCATGGTCAACGTGACCGATGGTGCCGATGTTAACGTGGGGCTTCGTACGTTCAAACTTACTCTTTGCCATTTGAGCTCTCCGTAAATTTAGCCTGCTCAGGCATTCTTTTGATTGGGAGCGTAACCTTCAGATTACGCATGTCTTTCTCCCGGAACCGGTATCCACTTCCGGGAGACATGCGCTCCGATTACGCAAACTTCTTTTGGATTTCCTGTGCGACCGCCGTCGGAACCGGCTCATAATGGTCGAACTGCATCGTGTACTGTGCACGGCCCTGGGACATCGAACGCAGCGAATTCACGTAGCCAAACATGTTGGCCAGCGGAACGTTTGCATTGACGACCGTGGCGATGCCGCGGGCTTCGGTGCCGGAAATCTGACCGCGACGCGAGTTCAGATCGCCGATAACGTCACCAACGTAATCTTCCGGCGTAACAACCTCGACCTTCATGATCGGCTCGAGGAGTTGAGCGCCAGCCTTCTGCGCACCTTCACGGAACGCTGCACGGGACGCGATTTCGAAGGCGAGAACAGACGAGTCAACGTCATGGTACGCGCCGTCGATCAGGGTGGCCTTCACGCCGAGCATCGGGAAGCCGGCGAGCGGACCCGCACCCATGACGCTTTCGATACCCTTCTGGACACCCGGAATGTATTCCTTCGGAACCGATCCGCCGACGATCTTCGATTCGAAGATGAAATCGTCGCCATCATGCGGTTCGAAGATGATCTTCACGCGAGCGAACTGACCCGAACCACCCGACTGCTTCTTGTGGGTGTAATCGATTTCAGCCTGACGGGTGATCGATTCACGGTAAGCAACCTGCGGAGCACCGACGTTGGCTTCAACCTTGAATTCGCGCTTCATGCGATCGACGAGAATGTCGAGGTGAAGTTCGCCCATGCCGGCGATGATGGTCTGACCGGATTCTTCATCCGACTTTACGCGGAACGAAGGATCTTCAGCTGCCAGACGATTGAGCGCGATGCCCATCTTTTCCTGGTCGGCCTTGGTCTTCGGCTCGATCGCGATTTCGATAACCGGATCCGGGAATTCCATGCGTTCAAGGATAACCGGCTTCAGCGGATCGCAGAGCGTATCGCCAGTGGTGGTTTCCTTGAGGCCAGCCAGAGCAACGATGTCGCCAGCAAAGGCTTCTTCGATGTCTTCACGGCTGTTCGAGTGCATCTGCAGCATACGGCCGATACGCTCACGCTTGCCCTTGACGGTGTTTTCCAGCGAAACGCCCTTGGTCAGCTTGCCAGAGTAGATACGAGCAAAGGTGAGCGAACCGACGAACGGGTCGTTCATGATCTTGAACGCAAGCATCGACAGCGGAGCTTCATCCGAAGATTCGCGGGTCGTTTCGGTTTCCGTCTTGACGTCAATGCCCTTGATGGCAGGAACGTCGGTCGGAGCCGGCAGGAACTCGACAACAGCGTCAAGAAGCGGCTGAACGCCACGGTTCTTGAATGCGGTACCGCAGAGGATCGGATGGAACTTGACGTCGATCGTGCCCTTGCGGATCAGCGCGCGCAGCTCATCATTGGTCGGCATGGTGCCTTCCAGATATGCTTCCATCGCGGCTTCGTCGATTTCCACGGCCAGCTCGATGAGCTTTTCGCGGTATTCTTCAGCCTTGTCCTTGAGGTCTGCAGGAATTTCGCCAACTTCGGCAGCTGCGCCGATGGTGCCATCCCAGGTCAGGGCCTTCATTTCGATCAGGTCGATAACGCCGGTGAACTCGTTTTCAGCGCCGATCGGCAGCTGAACCGGAAGTGCAACAGCGCCAAGACGCGAGCCAACCATTTCTACGCAACGGTAGAAGTCAGCACCGATCTTGTCCATCTTGTTGACGAAGACCATACGGGGGACGTGGTACTTTTCAGCCTGACGCCACACGGTTTCCGTCTGAGGCTCAACGCCAGCGTTGGCGTCGAGCAGCGCGATCGCGCCGTCGAGAACGCGGAGCGAACGTTCAACTTCAATCGTGAAGTCGACGTGGCCCGGAGTGTCGATGATGTTGAAGCGGCGCTTCTTGCCATCCCGGCCCTGCCAGAACGTGGTCGTAGCAGCGGACGTGATGGTGATACCGCGTTCCTGTTCCTGCTCCATCCAGTCCATGGTCGACGCACCATCGTGGGTTTCGCCGATCTTATGGTTCTTACCGGTATAGAACAGGATGCGCTCGGTCATCGTCGTCTTACCGGCGTCGATGTGAGCCATGATACCGAAATTGCGGTAGTCTTCGATTTTGTATTCGCGGGCCATGATAGTCGCTCTTTGAATAGGTTTCGACGATTACCAGCGGTAATGCGAGAAGGCGCGGTTGGCTTCAGCCATGCGATGCGTGTCTTCACGCTTCTTCACAGCAGAACCACGGTTGTTAGCAGCATCAAGCAGCTCACCGGACAGACGATCAATCATTGTCGTCTCGTTACGGCCACGAGCAGCATTAATGAGCCAACGGATGGCAAGCGCCTGGCGGCGTTCTGGACGCACATCGACCGGAACCTGATAGGTTGCACCACCAACGCGGCGCGAACGGACTTCGATGTGCGGAGCTACGTTGTCGAGCGCCTGATGGAACAGCGCGACCGGCTCGGACTTCGCCTTGGCTTCGATTGAATCGAGCGCACCGTAAACGATGCTTTCAGCAACCGACTTCTTGCCATGCAGCATGACTGCATTCATAAACTTCGTGATAACGAGATCGCCGAACTTTGGATCCGGATTAATCTCACGCTTCTCAGCCTTATGGCGTCTGGACATTTCGTCTCTTCTTTCAATTACATCGGGCTCAGCTCGCCTTCTGGCGGCCGGTATCCCCGGAAAATCTTACTTCGGACGCTTTGCACCGTACTTCGAACGGCGCTGCTTGCGGTTCTTGACACCCTGGGTATCGAGAACGCCGCGGATGATGTGGTAACGCACACCCGGCAAGTCCTTTACACGACCGCCGCGGATCATGACGACCGAGTGCTCCTGCAGGTTATGCCCTTCACCAGGGATATAACCGATAACTTCGAAGCCGTTCGTCAGACGAACCTTGGCAACCTTACGGAGAGCCGAGTTCGGCTTCTTCGGGGTCGTCGTATACACGCGGGTGCAAACGCCGCGCTTTTGAGGGTTTGCCTGCAGTGCAGGAACCTTATTGCGCTTTACCGGCGCAATGCGCGGCTTGCGGATAAGCTGGTTTACGGTTGGCATACAACCTTCCTCTATAAAAAATCTCGTATCCACGCCCATATGGGCCGTTTCACCGCCATGCTGATGCACGAATTCGGGACAAGTCACGACAACCGGTGACCACCCCGAACAAAAGCAGAGGAAGCTGACGCTTCATGCGAACGGCAAATTGCATTTCGATCGTAAAACGAACCCTGTTTGAGACGAACTTCAGGACGCGTCGTCCCGAACAAGCCTGCCTCACATCGGCTCAGATGGGCTGCTGATACGTCTTTAGCGACGTTTCGTCAAGGGAGTTGGGCCAAGTTTCTTCGCCAAAGGGCAGGAAACCGGCGTTTCGGCCTTCGCCGGACAGGTTATTGCGCTGTAATCGGCGCGAAATCGCACTTATTTCGCGATCAAAACCGTCATTTTCACGTGGCACCATGGTGTTGGCGCCCGTGAGCCGTTATTGAAACACATCCGAGTCGAAACGCAACCCAATATTAAGAGATTCTCAATGTCTTCCACCACTGCATCCACCGGCGACGATTCGCCAACCGTCCACCTGGTCATCGCCGACGTCTGGAACGAGGGTGAAGAATCCCCCGTCGAAGTGCATCTGCTCTTGAAGGCGGACGAAGACGAAGATCTGGTTCAGACCGTTCTCGGCATTCTCGCTGAGGAAGGTTATCATGAAGCCGAACTTCTTGAGATGGGCACCCTCACCGAAGAGCCTGCTGAAGAGCCGCACAAAAGTGCATGGGCAACCGCTCTGAGCGGTGAAGTCGCGCTGATCGAATTTGACGGCGACGACGAAGAAGAAGAGTAAGATTTAGCGAAAGCGTTTCCGGTACGGGTGCGAAGCACTCCGCGGAAAATGCTTCCGTGAACAAGGCGCATTCCGAAAACCGGATGCGCCTTTTTCTTTTGCTTTCATAGCGCCCCATCTCCTGCTCAAAGGGACAAACAAAAAGGCCGCCTCGAAGGGCGGCCTTTTCAGTTTTGTATCTACCGATTACTCGGCAGCGTTGTTGGTCATGTCCACCAGCATCGCATTGGCTTCCGACGAACCGGAAGACTTGCGGCGCTCGTCGATGATCAGCTCGTCGCGAGCTGTCGCGATACGACGGATCTGGTTGGTCATGCCGCCAGTACCGGCCGGGATAAGACGGCCGACGATGACGTTTTCCTTGAGCCCCTGCAGCGTGTCCATCTTGCCGGCAACCGCAGCTTCGGTAAGCACGCGGGTCGTTTCCTGGAACGACGCAGCCGAGATGAAGGACGGAGTCTGCAACGAAGCCTTGGTGATGCCGAGGAGGACAGGATTGCCGTAACCCGGCTTCTTGCCTTCTTCGACCAGACGTTCGTTGATCTCGTCGAGTTCGATACGATCCACGTGATCGCCGGTGATGTAACCGGTATCGCCGGATTCGGTGATCTCGACCTTCTGCAGCATCTGACGGACAATCACTTCGATGTGCTTGTCGTTGATCAAAACGCCCTGCAAACGATAGACTTCCTGGATTTCGTTCACGAGGTACGAAGCCAGAGCTTCGACGCCCTTGATCGCCAGAATGTCATGCGGTGCCGGGTTGCCGTCGAGGATGTACTCACCCTTTTCGATGACGTCACCGTCCTGAAGATGGAACGGCTTGCCCTTCGGAATGAGGTACTCGACCGGCTCGACCGTGTCGTCGTTCGGCTCGATGATGATGCGACGCTTGTTCTTGTAGTCGCGACCGAAACGAACAGTACCATCGATCTCTGCGATGACGGCATGGTCCTTCGGACGACGTGCTTCGAACAGTTCGGCAACGCGCGGCAGACCACCGGTGATGTCCTTGGTCTTGGCGCTTTCCATCGGCAGACGGGCGATAACGTCACCAGCCTTCACATGCGCGCCCGGTTCGACCGAAAGGATCGATTCCACCGAGAGCATGAAGCGGGCATCACCACCCTTCGACAGCTTGAGGATCTTGCCGGCCTTGTCCTTGATGACCATGGCAGGCTTGAGATCCGAACCGCGCGGGGTCGAACGCCAGTCGATAACGACGCGCTTGGTGATACCGGTCGACTCGTCAGCCGATTCCGAAACCGAAAGACCATCGACGAGATCTTCGAACTCAACGTAGCCTTCAACTTCGGTCATGATCGGACGGGTATACGGATCCCACTCGGCAATACGCTGACCGCGCTTGACCGTGTCGGCCTCGTCAACGAACAGACGCGAACCGTAGGTCACGCGATGGACCGCACGTTCCTTGCCCGTGTTGTCGAGGATCAGCACAGCCATGTTACGGCCCATCACTACGAGGTTGCCATCGGAGTTGCGAACCACATTGCGGTTGCGCAGCTTGACGGTGCCTTCATACGAAGCTTCCAGATAGGACGAGTCGACAACCTGTGCCGTGCCGCCCAAGTGGAAGGTACGCATGGTGAGCTGGGTGCCCGGCTCGCCAATCGACTGAGCGGCGATCACGCCGACAGCTTCGCCCTGGTTGACCGGAGTACCGCGTGCGAGGTCGCGACCGTAGCACTTGGCGCAAACGCCGTTACGGGTTTCGCAGGTCAGTGCCGAACGGATGCGGATCGACTGGATACCAGCCTTCTCGATGATCTCGACGTCCTTTTCCTCGATCATGCGGCCAGCTTCGACGATGACTTCGCCGGTTGCCGGATGCAGGATCGGATCAAGAGCCGTTCGGCCCAGAACGCGCTGACCAATCGAAGCCACGATCTGGCCGGCATCGACGATCGGCTGCATGGTGAGACCGATTTCGGCGCCGCAATCGACTTCCGAAATGATCGCATCCTGTGCAACGTCAACGAGACGACGGGTCAGGTAGCCCGAGTTAGCCGTCTTCAAGGCGGTGTCTGCCAGACCCTTACGGGCACCGTGGGTCGAGTTGAAGTACTCGTTAACGGTAAGGCCTTCCTTGAAGTTCGAGATGATCGGGGTTTCGATGATTTCACCTGACGGCTTGGCCATCAGGCCGCGCATACCGCCAAGCTGACGCATCTGGTTGACCGAACCACGGGCACCCGAATGCGACATCATGTAGACCGAGTTCATCTGCTTCTGGCGACCGGTCACCGGATCGAATTCGACGGCCTTCAGGCGCGCCATCATCTCTTCGGTGATCTTATCGGTTGCCTTGCCCCAGGCGTCGACGACCTTGTTGTACTTTTCGCCCTGAGTGATCAGGCCGTCATTGTACTGCTGTTCGTATTCGGTCGTGAGCGCTTCGGTGTCCGCAACGATCTTCGCCTTGGTGTCCGGAATGACCATGTCATCCTTACCGAACGAGATACCCGCACGGCAGGCATGGGCAAAGCCGAGCTGCATGATGCGATCGCAGAAGATAACCGTCTCTTTCTGACCGCAATGGCGGTAGACGTGGTCGATCATCTTGGAGATGTTCTTCTTGGTCATCTCCTGATTGCAGATATCGAACGGCACATTGGCGTTCTTCGGCAGCAGTTCACCCGTGATCATGCGGCCAGGCGTCGTGTCGTAAATCTTCGACACAGGCTTGCCTTCGGCATCGACCGTCTTGAAACGACCCTTGATCTTGGTGTGCAGCGTGACGACCTTGGTTTCCAGAGCGTGCTGAAGTTCGCCCATATCGGCAAACATCATGCCCTCGCCCGGCTCCTTGTCTGCCACGATGGACAGATAATAGAGGCCGAGAACCATGTCCTGCGAAGGAACGATGATCGGCGCGCCGTTGGCCGGGTGCAGGATGTTGTTGGTCGACATCATCAGCACGCGTGCTTCAAGCTGGGCTTCAAGCGACAGCGGCACGTGAACAGCCATCTGGTCACCGTCGAAGTCGGCGTTGAAAGCCGTACAAACGAGCGGATGCAGCTGGATTGCCTTGCCTTCGATCAGAGTGGGTTCGAAGGCCTGGATGCCGAGACGGTGCAGCGTCGGAGCGCGGTTCAAAAGAACCGGATGCTCACGGATCACTTCGTCAAGGATATCCCAGACTTCCGGACGTTCCTTTTCAACCAGCTTCTTCGCCTGCTTGACGGTGGACGAATAGCCCTTGGCGTCAAGGCGAGCGTAGATGAACGGCTTGAACAGTTCGAGCGCCATCTTCTTCGGCAGACCGCACTGGTGCAGCTTCAGTTCTGGACCGGTCACGATAACCGAACGGCCAGAATAGTCGACGCGCTTGCCGAGCAGGTTCTGACGGAAGCGACCCTGCTTGCCCTTGAGCATGTCGGACAGCGACTTCAGCGGACGCTTATTGGCGCCCGTAATCACGCGGCCACGACGACCGTTGTCGAACAGCGCGTCCACAGCTTCCTGCAGCATGCGCTTTTCGTTACGGATGATGATGCCCGGTGCGCGCAGTTCGATCAGACGCTTCAGACGGTTGTTACGGTTGATGACGCGGCGGTACAGATCGTTCAGATCCGACGTCGCGAAACGACCGCCGTCCAGCGGCACGAGCGGACGCAGATCCGGCGGGATGACCGGCACGATCTTCATGATCATCCATTCCGGACGGTTTCCCGACTCCAGAAAGTTTTCGACGATCTTCAGACGCTTCATCAGCTTCTTCTGCTTCAGGTCCGAGGTGGTCTCGGCCAGATCGACGCGCAGATCGGCGGCAATCTTTTCGAGTTCCATCGAAGCCAGAAGCTCGTAGATAGCTTCTGCACCAATAAGAGCCGTGAACTGATCTTCGCCGAATTCATCGACGGCGATCATGTATTCCTCTTCCGAAAGAAGCTGATGCTCCTTCAGCGAGGTCAGGCCCGGTTCGGTCACGATGTAGTTTTCGAAATACAGGACGCGCTCGATATCCTTGAGCGTCATGTCCAGCAGCGTGCCGATACGGCTCGGCAGCGACTTCAAAAACCAGATGTGAGCAACCGGAGCTGCGAGTTCGATATGGCCCATACGCTCGCGACGAACGCGAGAGAGCGTGACTTCCACACCGCATTTTTCGCAGATGATGCCTTTGTATTTCATACGCTTGTACTTGCCGCACAAGCATTCATAGTCCTTGATCGGGCCGAAGATGCGCGCGCAGAAGAGACCATCGCGTTCTGGCTTGAACGTGCGGTAGTTGATCGTCTCCGGCTTCTTGATCTCGCCGTATGACCAGGACAGAATCTTCTCAGGGCTGGCGATCGAGATTCTGATGGAATCGAACGTTTGCGCTGGAGCCTGAGGATTGAAAAGATTCATGACCTCTTGGTTCATGCCGTTCTCCTTAAGGGCGATCCGCCGCCCTGTGTGTCGTCGATGACAGGCTGAAAATCCCTGCCATCTGGAAAAGAAATCGCGGTACTACTCAGTTTTTGAACTGGCTTGCCGTAGTCTCGTTCCCTCCAGCGGCTCAGAAAACCACTCTGATGAAACGAATATACGAGCGCGCCACGGCAAGACCATGGCGCGCCTCGATATTTTTACTCTGCAGCGTCCGGCAGGGCCGGCTGTTCAGCATCACGCGTGTCGTCGAGTTCGACATTGAGGCCGAGCGAGCGCATTTCCTTGACGAGAACGTTGAAGCTCTCTGGAATGCCCGCTTCGAACGTGTCGTCTCCGCGCACGATGGCTTCGTAGACCTTGGTACGGCCTGCCACGTCGTCCGACTTGACCGTAAGCATTTCCTGCAGCGTGTAAGCCGCACCATATGCTTCCAGTGCCCAGACCTCCATTTCGCCGAAGCGCTGGCCACCGAACTGGGCCTTGCCGCCCAGAGGCTGCTGCGTAACGAGCGAGTAAGGTCCGATCGAACGTGCGTGGATCTTGTCGTCGACCAGGTGGTGGAGCTTCAACATATAGATGTAGCCCATGGTCACCTGACGGTCGAACGGCTCACCCGTACGTCCATCGTAAAGCGTCGACTGACCCGAGGTCGCAAGACCGGCATCCGTCAGCATCGCATTGATGTCGGCTTCGACGGCACCGTCGAAGACCGGGGTTGCGATCGACACGCCGCGCTTCACCTGATTAGCCAGCATGACAACGGAATCGTTGTCATAAGACCGGATCGGTTCGTTGCGGTCGTTGTCCGGATAGATGTGCTCCAGCGTCTCGCGCAGCGGCTCAATATTGGCCGTCTTGCGGTAAACGTCGAGAAGCTCACCGATCTTCTTGCCCATGCCAGCGCATGCCCAGCCGAGGTGGGTTTCCAGAATCTGGCCCACATTCATACGGCTCGGAACGCCAAGCGGGTTCAACACGATGTCGGCATGCGTACCATCTTCGAGGAACGGCATGTCCTCGACTGGCAGAATGCGCGAAACCACGCCCTTGTTGCCGTGACGGCCAGCCATCTTGTCGCCTGGCTGGATCTTGCGCTTCACAGCGACAAAGACCTTGACCATCTTCATGACGCCTGGAGGCATCTCGTCGCCGCGCTGTACCTTTTCGACCTTGTCCATGAAGCGTGCTTCGAGCAGCTTCTTGGATTCGTCGTACTGGCCACGCAGCGCTTCCAACTCGCCCTGAAGCTTTTCGTCTTCAACGGCAAACTGCCACCACTGCGAACGCGGATACTCGGTCATGAGCTCGCGGCTGATCGTCGTGCCCTTCTTGAAGCCCTTCGGGCCGGCAGCGGCAACCTTGCCATCGATCATGTCGGCCAGACGGCCATAGACGTTACGGTCCAGGATAGCCTGTTCGTCGTCACGGTCCTTGGCGAGACGCTCGATTTCCTCGCGCTCGATAGCCATGGCGCGTTCGTCCTTTTCAACGCCGTGGCGATTGAAAACGCGAACTTCCACAACCGTACCGTAGGTTCCGGGCGGCATACGCATGGAGGTGTCACGAACGTCGGACGCCTTTTCACCGAAGATGGCGCGCAGAAGCTTTTCTTCCGGCGTCATCGGGCTTTCGCCCTTCGGCGTGATCTTGCCGACAAGAATGTCGCCAGGATGCACTTCAGCACCGATGTAGACGATACCGGCTTCGTCGAGGTTCTTCAGCGCTTCTTCCGAAACGTTCGGAATATCGCGGGTGATTTCCTCAGGTCCAAGCTTGGTGTCACGGGCGGCAACTTCGAATTCCTCGATATGGATCGAGGTGAACACGTCGTCCGAAACGATCTTTTCCGAGAGAAGGATCGAATCTTCGTAGTTGTAACCATTCCACGGCATGAACGCGACGAGCACGTTACGGCCGAGAGCCAGATCGCCGAGATCGGTCGACGGACCGTCAGCGATGATGTCGCCCTTGCCGATCGGATCGCCGACGCGAACGAGCGGACGCTGGTTGATACAGGTCGACTGGTTCGAACGCTGGAACTTCTGCAGACGATAGATATCGACGCCCGACTTGGACGGATCGAGATCTTCCGTAGCGCGGATAACGATACGGGTCGCATCGACCTGATCGACAATACCGCCACGACGCGCTGCAATTGCTGCACCAGAGTCGCGAGCCACAATCGGTTCCATACCCGTACCGACGAACGGCGCTTCAGCGCGAACGAGCGGCACAGCCTGACGCTGCATGTTCGAGCCCATGAGAGCACGGTTGGCGTCGTCGTTTTCAAGGAACGGAATGAGCGCTGCTGCAACCGAAACGAGCTGCTTCGGCGAAACGTCCATCAGGTCCACGTTTTCACGTGGGGCCATCATCACTTCGCCGGCATGACGGCAGATGACGAATTCGTCAACAAAACCGCCCTGCTCGTCCAGCTCCACGTTTGCCTGGGCAACCGAGTGCTTGGCTTCTTCCATGGCCGACAGATAGACAACGTCGTTCGTTACCTTGCCGTCGATCACCTTACGGTACGGGCTCTCGATGAAGCCGTACTTGTTGACGCGGGCAAAGGTTGCAAGCGAGTTGATCAGACCAATATTCGGGCCTTCCGGCGTTTCAATCGGGCAGATACGGCCATAGTGGGTCGGATGCACGTCGCGGACTTCGAAGCCAGCGCGCTCACGGGTCAAACCGCCCGGTCCAAGAGCCGAAAGACGGCGCTTGTGGGTGATTTCCGAAAGCGGATTGGTCTGATCCATGAACTGCGACAGCTGCGACGAACCGAAGAATTCACGAACGGCAGCCGCTGCGGGCTTCGCGTTGATGAGATCCTGCGGCATGACCGTGTCGATTTCGATCGAGGACATACGTTCCTTGATCGCGCGCTCCATGCGGAGCAGACCGACGCGGTACTGATTTTCCATCAGCTCGCCGACCGAACGCACGCGGCGGTTGCCGAGATTGTCGATGTCGTCGATTTCGCCACGACCGTCACGCAGTTCGACCAGCATCTTGACCACGGCCAGGATGTCTTCCTTGCGCAGCACGCGCACGGTGTCTTCCGCATCAAGGTCCAGACGCATGTTCATCTTGACGCGACCGACGGCCGAAAGGTCGTAACGTTCTGCATCGAAGAACAGCGAGTTGAACATCGCTTCGGCGGAATCCATCGTAGGCGGTTCGCCCGGACGCATCACGCGATAGATGTCGAACAGTGCATCCTGACGGCTTTCGTTCTTATCGACAGCCAGCGTGTTACGGATGTAACCGCCGATGTTGATATGATCGATGTCCAGGATGTTGATCTCGGTTTCACCGGTGTCGAGCAGCGTCTTGAGGACCTTCTCGTCGATTTCGTCGCCAGCTTCGAGATAGATCTCGCCGGTTGCGTAATTGACGACGTCTTCCGCCAGATAAGCGCCGAACAGGTCGTCTTCAGTGGCCTTGATGGCCTTCAGACCCTTTTCAGCGAGCTGCTTGGCCGAACGGGCCGTGAGCTTCTTGCCGGCTTCCAGAACAACTTCGCCCGTATCCGCGTCGATGAGATCAGAAATGATCTTCATGCCCTTGAAGCGTTCGGCCGAATACGGAATGCGCCAGTTGTCGCCATCACGCGAATAGGTGACGGTCTTGTAGAAGGTCGACAGAATCTCTTCGCCGTCCATGCCGAGCGCCATGAGCAGCGTCGTTGCCGGCAGCTTGCGGCGACGGTCGATACGCGCGTAGACGATGTCCTTGGAATCGAACTCGATGTCGAGCCAGGAACCACGGTAAGGAATGACGCGAGCAGCGAACAGGAGCTTGCCCGAAGAATGGGTCTTGCCCTTGTCATGATCGAAGAAGACGCCCGGCGAACGGTGCATCTGCGAAACGATCACGCGCTCCGTACCGTTGACGATGAAGGTGCCGTTGTCGGTCATGAGCGGCATATCGCCCATGTACACGTCCTGCTCCTTGATGTCCTTGATGGACTTCGCGCCGGTATCTTCGTCAATATCGAATACGATAAGACGCAGCGTCACCTTGAGCGGCGCGGAATAGGTCAGGTCGCGCTGACGGCATTCGTCAACGTCGAACTTCGGTGGATCGAATTCGTAACGGACGAATTCGAGCATGGAAGCGCCGGAGAAATCCTGGATAGGGAAAACAGACTTGAAAACCGCCTGCAAACCCTCGTCAGGACGCCCACCGGATGGTTCTTCAACCATTAGGAACTGGTCGTAAGATGCCTTCTGAACCTCGATAAGGTTCGGCATCTCGGCGACCTCTGGGATCTTGCCGAAAAATTTGCGTACGCGCTTGCGACCATTGAATGAATGGGTCTGAGCCATCGTCGCTCCTCGTTCTATAGCCTTGCGGCTTGCTCACGCCTTGCGGCCTTTATCGTGCGCCGCCTTTCGGCGGTCCTTCAAGCGCATAACCCTTCAAATCGGATAGATTTGAAGAAAGGATCATGCGCAAACTCTCAAATTAGAGCGGCCTTTACGCGTCGTACCGACGCGTGGCGCTCTAATGGGCTAAAACCCGTTTTCTGAAAGCCATTCTGGCGTTCAGAAAAAGGGTTTCCAGTCAGTCGATCCACCGTTTCACGGGCGGAAACTGGCGGATGGAAACCATCCGCCAGAATAGTCCGAACTTACTTGAGTTCGACCTTGGCGCCAGCAGCTTCGAGCTGTGCCTTGATCTTCTCAGCTTCGTCCTTCGAAGCGCCTTCCTTGACAGCCTTCGGAGCGCCTTCGACCAGGTCCTTGGCTTCCTTGAGGCCGAGACCGGTGATTGCGCGCACTTCCTTGATCACGTTGATCTTGTTAGCGCCGCCGTCAGCGAGAACGACGTCGAATTCGGTCTTTTCTTCAGCAGCAGCAGCCGGAGCAGCGCCACCAGCAGCAGCAACTGCTACAGGAGCAGCAGCCGAAACGCCCCACTTCTCTTCGAGAAGCTTCGAAAGCTCAGCAGCTTCGAGAACGGTCAGTGCCGACAGGTCGTCAACGATCTTTGCGAGATCAGCCATTTTGGTATTTCCTTAGTTTCAAGGTTTGAACAATTGACAGCGAAAAACGGCCTTACGCCGCCTCGTTCTTCCGGGCGTGCGCGCCAATAACGCGAGCGATCTGGCCCGCTGGTGCGCTGGTAAGTACTGCGAGACGCTGAGCCGGGGTCTGGATCATTCCAACCAGCTTTGCGCGCAGTTCGTCGAGCGATGGGAGCGAAGCAAGCGACTTGACGCCATCGGCGTTAAGCGTCGTTGCACCCATTGCACCACCGAGGATAACGAGCTTGTCGTTAGCCTTGGCGAATTCGACGGCTACTTTCGGAGCAGCAATCGGGTCGTTTGCATAAGCAACAACCGTCTGACCTGTAAACAGATCAGAAATGCCTTCCGATTCCGTGCCCTGAAGAGCGATTTTGGCAAGGCGGTTTTTCGCGACTTTAACGGACCCACCTGCATCACGCATCTTCGAGCGAAGATCGCTCATCTGCGCAACGGTGAGACCGGTATAGTGGGCCACGACGACCGAACCGGACTCTTTAAAAGCGCCGTTCAGCCACGAGACAAATTCGCGTTTTTCCGCTCTATCCACTGTCTCTCTCCAGTAGGCAGGACCACATGGCCCTGCCGGTTGCCTTTGCCGAACAAACTTCACAGTTGGTCCGGCGCTCGAGGATCCTGTCCCCTTCAGCTATCCTGGAAACCAGGCATCACTCAAAGGCAACTACGGTTCAAACCTTGCATGCACATTCGTGCGAAACAGGGTTATTCCACGTCTCATGCAGGCCGTATGTTTAAGGATTATCACCCGAAGATGATGATCCGCCTGCAATCTCGGACAGGATAACCGGACTTTCGTCCGGCTATCCGGATCTTGCGATCCGGAATTCTTGCACTTCGGTCTGCCTTCGCATCCCCGGCGTGCCACCGTTTCACCTCCCCCGAAGGAAAGGCTTAGGCTCCGGCGAACCGGAGCCCAGATAAATTAAGCGACGACCTTGACGGTTGCCGGATCGACCTTGACGCCAACGCCCATGGTCGAGGAAAGCGAAACGCGCTTGACGTATTCGCCCTTGGCAGCCGACGGCTTTGCCTTGATGACGGCGTCAGCGAAAGCCTTGATGTTTTCTTCGAGCTTCTGCGAGTCGAACGAAACCTTGCCGATACCGGCATGGATGATACCAGCCTTTTCGACGCGGAATTCGACTGCACCGCCCTTGGAAGCAGCAACAGCAGCAGCAACGTCAGTGGTGACGGTGCCAACCTTCGGGTTCGGCATCATGCCACGCGGGCCGAGCACCTTACCGAGACGACCGACGAGCGGCATCATGTCCGGGGTTGCAATGCAGCGATCGAAATCGATCTTGCCGCCATTGACGATTTCGAACAGTTCTTCCGCACCGACGATGTCGGCGCCAGCCTTCTTGGCTTCTTCAGCCTTGTCGCCACGTGCGAAAACAGCAACGCGAACCGTACGGCCAGTGCCGTTCGGCAGGTTGACAACGCCGCGAACCATCTGGTCAGCGTGACGCGGATCAACGCCGAGGTTCATCGCGATTTCGATGGTTTCATCGAACTTTGCGACAGCACGTTCCTTGACGAGACCGATAGCAGCCGACAGATCGTACAGCTTGTTACGATCAACGCCTTCGCGGATCTTGTTAATGCGCTTGGAAATCTTCGCCATCGTCTCAGCCCACCACTTCCAGGCCCATCGAACGGGCAGAACCTTCGATCATGCGCATCGCTGCTTCAATGTCAGCGGCGTTCAGATCTTTCATCTTCGCTTCAGCGATCGTGCGAACCTTGTCGCGGGAGATCGTGCCGGCGCTTGCCTTGCCCGGGGTCTTCGAACCGGACTTCAGGTTAGCGGCCTTCTTGAGGAAGTAGGTCACCGGAGGGGTCTTCATCACAAAAGTGAAAGACTTGTCCTGGTAATAGGTAATCACGACTGGAATCGGCGAACCCTTTTCCATTTCCTGCGAGGCAGCGTTGAACGCCTTGCAGAATTCCATGATGTTGATGCCGCGCTGACCCAGAGCCGGGCCGATCGGAGGCGACGGATTGGCCGCACCGGCTGCTACCTGCAGCTTGAGCTGGCCTGCAATTTTCTTAGCCATTACTTTCTGCCTTTTTTACAATGCCGGAAAACCGGCTTCTCGATTGACGCCGGGAAACCCGGCTTTCGACTGACGCCAACCAGACAAATGTCGGACTGGCGGGCAGTTCGGTGGTGCGGAGATCGACGACCGGCTAAGCCACCTTCCCTTCCACCACTTCCACTCCGGTTGGAATTTTGATCCCGCTTATGCCCTCAGGCTCAATTCAGGATCTCGCTCCGGAGTGAAATGCCCTTATGGGCAAACGATCAGAGCTTATCGACCTGACCGTATTCCAGATCCACAGGCGTCGCGCGCCCAAAGATGGAAACTTCGACCTTGAGACGCGCGCGCTCTTCGTCGACTTCCTGAACGATACCGTTGAACGATGCAAACGGACCATCGGAAACGCGAACCTGCTCACCGATTTCGAAGGAGACCGAAGTCTTCGGACGATCAACGCCATCCTGAACCTGGTTCAGAATCTGATCGACTTCCTTCTGGGAAACCGGGACCGGTTTGGAGTCACCGAGGAAACCGGTGACGCGCGGCGTATTCTTGATCAGCGAAAAGACAGCGTCGGTCAGCGTGGCACGCACGAGCACGTAACCCGGGAAAAACTTGCGCTCGGCATCGACCTTGCGGCCGCGGCGCACTTCAACGATCTTTTCGGTCGGCACAACGATCTGTTCAATCAGATTGGACAGACCCTTCTGCGCAGCTTTGGCTTCGATATCCTCAGCTACCTTCTTTTCGAAATTTGAATAGGCGTGAACGATGTACCAGCGCGCCGTCATCTAAAAACTCCCCAATCCTGACTTATCGACCAAGGCCGAGAATAAATTCTACGCCATAGGCCATAAGCTGGTCGGCAAGGAAAAAGAACGCAGCAGCCAGAAACGCCATAATCACCACCATAATAGTGGAGATGACCGTTTCACGCCGGGTCGGCCAGGTTACCTTTGCCGTTTCGGCGCGGACCTGCTGAAGAAAGGTGATCGGATTCGTTTTGGATGCCATCTGCCGCTCTGTCATTGATCGAGCGCGACCTCCAAACTTTGAACTGCCAATCATATCAATCAGCGAATCAGAAGCCGGAACCCACGCGTATACGGCGCGCAAAGCTGAATTATCAGCCCCACGCACCGCGTGTCTGTTGACGTTACATAGAATCGATTCCCACAAAACACAAGCCCAAAGGTTAAAAGAATACCATACAGGCTTGTCGGAAACCCGACCCTTGCACACACCGCTCTATCACACCATTCAATCGTGTGATTACGGCCTTCCCTGCCCGGCCAACATATCCGCCAGGGAATTATCGTTTTCCAGCAATGTCATGGACCGCTCATAAAGCGCTCGACACGAACAAAACTGAAAAAGTTAAGGCAGCGCAAACGCCGCCAGACTTTTCTTTATATAGAAAACGGGCGCATGCAGTCAAGCCGCATACACCCGTATCAAAAATGGCAGGGGCAGCAGGGCTCGAACCCGCGACCTACGGTTTTGGAGACCGTCGCTCTACCAACTGAGCTATACCCCTATATGACGCTAGGCGTCATAATGACCGGCGGCGAACCGCCGATCAATGATAATTCATTACTCGATGATCGAAGCGACGATGCCTGCACCGACGGTGCGGCCACCTTCACGGATAGCGAAGCGGAGCTTCTCTTCCATGGCGATCGGGACGATCAGCGAAACGTCAACGGTAACGTTGTCGCCAGGCATAACCATTTCCGTGCCTTCCGGCAGGGTCACAATACCGGTCACGTCAGTCGTACGGAAGTAGAACTGCGGGCGGTAGTTGGTGAAGAACGGCGTATGACGACCACCTTCGTCCTTGGTCAGAATGTAAGCTTCTGCCTTGAACTTGGTGTGCGGCTTGACCGAACCCGGCTTGCAGAGAACCTGACCGCGTTCAACGTCGTCACGGCCAACGCCGCGAACCAGTGCACCGATGTTGTCGCCAGCCTGGCCCTGATCGAGCAGCTTGCGGAACATTTCAACGCCGGTAACCGTCGTCTTCGAGGTTGCCTTAATGCCGACGATTTCAACTTCTTCGCCGACCTTGACGATACCGCGCTCAACGCGACCCGTCACAACCGTACCGCGACCCGAGATCGAGAACACGTCTTCGATCGGCATCAGGAACGGCTGGTCAACCGGACGTTCCGGGGTCGGGATGTAGTTGTCGACAGCGTCCATCAGGTTGCGGATTGCGTCTTCGCCGAGTTCCTTCGAGGAATCTTCGAGAGCTGCAAGAGCCGAGCCCTTGATGATCGGAACTTCGTCGCCCGGGAAGTCGTACTTCGAGAGAAGTTCGCGCACTTCCAGTTCAACCAGTTCGAGCAGTTCTGCGTCGTCAACCTGGTCGCACTTGTTCAGGAACACAACGATTGCCGGAACGCCAACCTGACGAGCGAGCAGGATGTGCTCACGGGTCTGCGGCATCGGGCCGTCAGCTGCCGAAACAACCAGGATCGCGCCGTCCATCTGTGCAGCGCCGGTGATCATGTTCTTCACATAGTCAGCGTGGCCTGGGCAATCGACGTGTGCGTAGTGACGGTTGGCAGTTTCGTACTCAACGTGAGCCGTCGAGATCGTGATACCGCGGGCGCGTTCTTCCGGTGCAGCGTCGATCTGGTCATACGCCTTGAATTCACCGAAGAACTTCGTGATCGCTGCAGTCAGCGAGGTCTTGCCATGGTCAACGTGACCGATGGTGCCGATGTTAACGTGGGGCTTCGTACGTTCGAATTTGCTCTTAGCCATCGCCGTTGTTCTCTTCGTTCTAGAACCGCTCAAGCGCCAGCGCAAAAGCCGATCGGCTTCGGGGCCAGCATTTATGCCAAAACGGAACGGCGAACCGCCCGTCGATGATTCCTTACACGCCTATCCGCTCTTGAAAACTGGAGCGGGTAACGGGAATCGAACCCGTGTATTCAGCTTGGAAGGCTGCTGCTCTACCATTGAGCTATACCCGCATACTCTAAACTCTGATCCGACAGTGGTGGAGGAAGTTGGATTTGAACCAACGTAGGCTTAGCCAACGGATTTACAGTCCGTCCCCTTTAACCGCTCGGGCATTCCTCCTAATATCACTATCAGCAGAGTCGAGTAACTAGGCATTTTCGTGAAGCAGTCGGTTGGCTGTTGGCCGCGCCGTCGCTCCACGGGGGGCCTTATGACGATAAGCGCTTCCCCTGTCAACAGGGTAAAAGCGAAAAGAATGCATGCCTATCCACAGTTTGGCCAAAGCATTCCGGAAGACCGGGCTCGCCCATGCATTCCGACATGCGGAAAAATCGGGATATGCGGGCTTTCGCCTCTTAATAGGCAGCCATAACAGCCTGATAGCATTTACAGGGCAAACAGCTATCTTCCCTCTCCTATAAGAGTTATAAGCGCGCCATGACCGATCAAAACACGCCCCGCACCCCTAAAGATACACATTATGCGCGCCTGCGCCGCCAGCATCGCGACCAGAAGGCCCTCGCAGAAGGCAAGGCACCGCACAGACCACAGCGCCCGTCTATTTCAGCCAGCGCCGTCGCGGATGGCACCGTGCGCCTTTACGGGCTGCATACGGTGCGCGCAGCCGTTGAAAACCCTGCCCGCAGGATTCTGCGTATGCGCGCGACGCGCAATGGTTTTGCGCGGCTTGAAATCGGAGAAGCCGATTCGCTCCCCTTCCCGGTCGAGATTGTCGACCCGAAGGATATCGACAAGGAAACCGGTTCCGACGCCGTGCATCAGGGCGTGATGATCGAAGCCGAGCCGCTGCGCGCCAAGAAACTCTCTGAATTGCGGGAAAGCCCGCTTTTGCTGGTGCTCGATCAGGTAACCGATCCGCATAATGTCGGCGCCATCATGCGCTCTGCTGTGGCTTTTGGCGCGGGTGCGCTGATCACAACCAGCCGCCACAGTCCGCAGGAAACTGGCGTTCTGGCCAAGGCTGCCTCCGGCGCGCTGGAAATGATTCCACATATTGAGGTCAGAAACCTCGCCGAAGCGATTGAAGAGCTACACGCTCTGGGTTTCCAGACCATCGGCCTTGATTCGGAAGGCCCGCAGGAAATGGAAGCAGCGCTTGCCGGTGGACGAATCGCACTGGTTCTCGGCGCGGAAGGCAAAGGCCTGCGCCAGAAGACGCGGGAAACAGTGACCGCGCTTGCCCGCCTCGACATGCCCGGCGAAATCAAATCGCTGAACGTCTCAAACGCCGCAGCGATTTCGCTTTATGCGGCGGAGCGTTATCTGCGCAATCGTTGATTCGGTTTTCATGCGCCGTATCGGCAATCCCGACCGGCGCATGGAGTTTGCGAACGAACTGATTCAAGCGGTCGCAATATAGGTGCGAATTTCTTCGGCTTCGCGTTCCACATCTTCGATTCGCCGTTTCACGACGTCACCGATGGAGATGATTCCGACAAGCTTGCCGTGTTCTTCAACCGGCATATGTCTGAAACGGCTACGCGTCATGATTTCCATGACCTGATTGATCGTGTGATGTTCCCGGCAGACCTGCACTTTTGCGGTCATGACCTCGGCAACCGGCATGGCCATCGCGCCGCTTTCCTTGAGGGACAGCGCCCGGACCACGTCGCGTTCGGAAAGAATGCCTTTGATATGACCGGCCTCGTCGCAAACCACCAGAGCGCCGATCTTGTGTTGGTTCAACATGGCGACGGCGTGGGAAAGCGTGTCGGCAGGTGCGATGACGACAACGTCTCTGCCCTTATGTTCGAGAATCGATCTTACTGTCATGCCAAGTCCCTCCAAAGATTTAGCATTCGCTGTTTCAGGCGCTCAAACACCTGAAAACAGAACGCAGCTCCTCCCGCCGCGTTCCATGATGGTGCGCTTTGATTGCCCGATTAGCAAGTACCATAAAACTGGGAGGTAACTCTTCTAACGCCTTAGAACCGCGTCATAGCTGCGCGGACGATCCAGCAGCGAAATCCCGAAGAAACCGGCGATAAAACCGCCAATATGTGCTTCCCAGGCGATGCCCGACAGATCAGCCCCGCCGGTCGTGTAAATGCCGGTGATGATATTGATCACGAACCAGACGCCAACGAAGGTGATGACCGGTTTCAGCGTCAGCGTTAAGCCGACCGGCAGCACAGGACCGGCAAATTCCGCGCGTCGTCCAGCATTCACGCGCCTGAACCCATAGCGCGCCGAAGCACCCATCATGCCGGAAATCGCGCCCGATGCTCCAACCAGCGGCGTCACGCTATCCGGATAAATCGCGTAATGGGTCAATCCGGCGATGATCGCCGTGAAAATCCAGAAAATGATCATGCGCGCGGTTCCGATTCGCCCGGCGAGCGGAGAGCCGAAGGCGGCGAGCCAGATCATATTGACCACGATATGCTCGATACCGCCATGCATGAAGGAATAGCTGATCAAAGTGAACAGGCCTGCCGGGTCAGAAAAACCGCCAGCCATTGAGAACCGCGCCGGGATCAGTGAGAAGTTCAGCATGAACTCATAGTTCTGCTGCTCGCTGATCAGGTAGTTCTCATAAACATAGACCGCCACGCAGATGCCGATCAGCGCGATCACCACGCCTGGAATATTGAAGATCGGCTCACTTCCGCCGGAACGACCGCGATTATCCTGCATTTCCGGTTGCGGAAGGACCATGAACACTGCTTTCCAGATTGCGAAACCGCGATGGGGCCAATGAGGCCCGGAAACGAAAATCGGCCCGGTCGGACCGTTCGCGTGGCGAAACCAGCATTTGATAAGATAGAAATCGTTAAAAATAAAGGCCAGTGGAGGTCAACCACCGGCCCTGATGCGAACCAGCGAGATTCGCAAAATTAACGACTGGATCTCAGAAAAACACAAATCAAGACAACGGCTTCATCTGATGTGTTCATCAAACGCCTGTGCTCTTGCCATTGCAACAGTTACTTGCCGTTAACCTTAACAGCTGAGCGCCGTGGATGAAGAAAGGGTTAAGCTGGCATCCGCGCCGTTAATACTATTTTAATGGTCGTGAGACGGAGCCACGGCGCTTCGAAATCGATCAACAGTCCCAATTCACCCAGAATCAAACGAACGGCGCACGATGAAACACCGCAGCACGATCGCGATATTCAGCGAATGGCAGCGACTGGCCTTTGATCGCAATGACGATCTGGAGCACGGCTTTCAAGCGCCGCAGCGGACCGATATCGAACCGCGTCGGCTTGGACGGCATTTGTCCGATCTTTTTTTCGTAGAAGCCGATGAAAATGGCGAACTTGTCTTTCGTCTTGGCGGTACACGAATCTGCACCCTGTTCGGTCGCGAGTTGAAAGGTGTGCGCCTTTTATCCCTGTGGCCGGAGCGCGACCGCCCTGCCCTCAGCGAACTGGCGCAGAATGTCAGCGCAATGCAGATCCCCGCACTTAGCCTGCATGATGGAATCAGCCTTTCGGGCCGCAGTCTCAGCTTTGAAATGCTGCTCGCGCCCTTAGAAGCGAGCAACGGTCGCTTGGGCCTGATGGGCAGCATCGCCGTTCTGGACAATGTGACCTGGGCGGGTGCCGACCCTCTGGTGCTCGGCCATCTCAATCACATCGAGCCGATTGCACCGGATGTGGCGCTTGCCGACGAAGCGGTAAAGGCGGCGATCTTTACGGTCAATGCATCGAATCGCACCCGTCAGTGGACGGAAACCCGATTGGCAACACCACCCATGCGCAAGGCGCCGCATCTGCGCGTCATCAATGGCGGCAAAGCTTGAAATCGCGTTTCTCTTTTGCGCCGAACTGCTTTAAGTATAATATAAATAACAGCTTATTGGCGAAAGACTGAGATGGGCCAGCTTCAATGAGGGGATTCGCGGCGGCATCACCTGCAAACAGCGGGCGGCAGGATAATTTCAATGCCGTGAACGTTGATCTCAACGGTCGCTATATGCTCGAAAATCGCAACGAGTATCCTTGTGTCCTGAAGCGCATGTCGCCCGGCACTGCCTTGATGACCGGTATCGCCACGCCGCGTAATGGCGAGCGTATCATTGCCTATATCGATCATGTCGGGCGCATCGAAGGTACGGCCTACCAGATTTCGGCGGAAGGCTTTCATCTTCTCCTCACCAATACCGCGACCAAGAAGGACAAGCTTTCGGCGCAGCTGACATGGCTTGCCAATCGGCATGAACTCTCGCTGCCGGAAGATCGCCGCCATGAGCGTGTCGTTCCGCGCAAGTCGCATCAGAATGTCACCTTCCCGGATGGCACCCAATTGCTCTGCCGCATCGCCGACTTGTCGCTTTCGGGCGCGGCTATCGAATGCGATGTCAAACCGGCGATCAAGAGCGGCGTCCTGCTTGGGCCGATCCGCGGACGGGTCGTGCGCCATTTCGCAGACGGTTTCGCCATCGAGTTCGCCACAATCCAGACCAGCACGACGCTCGACAGTCTTTTCAGCTAAACTTTGTACGGCTGAAAAGATGAACGCGCGTCAAGGTTACGGATTGGCAAACCGCCCGCGCGGGTATAAACAGTAAAATATCGCGAAAACCCGCGTTTTCGGGCTGAATTGGCCGCTTTCTTTACAAAAACTTTCAATATTCCGCGCAGTTTTAATCGAATTTGACTCGCATTTTCGCGCTCAAATTTGCGCGCCTTCAAATTGTCCCGGTCATTTTGATCTCCAACAGGGAGATAAAAGAATGACCAAGCAAACCATCATCGCAGCGATCCTTCTGCTGCTCGGCGTCGGACTGGCGCAAGCAGCGAACCCGGCATCAAAATCGCCATGGATGAGCACCGGCGAACGCACCTCGCAGCCAATCGGGCATTATGAATTTTGCGAGCGCTACCCGGCTGAGTGCAAGATCGTCAGCCGCAACACCAATGCTCTCAAGCTGACGCCGAAGCTCTGGCAGCAGATCATTGCCGTCAATGACAGCGTGAACACGCGAATCAAGCCAGCCACCGACATGGAAGTCTGGGGTCGCGAAGAATATTGGGAATATCCGGTAACCGCCGGCGACTGCGACGACTACATGCTGGAAAAGCAGCGCGAACTGATGGCGCTTGGCATTCCTGCCAACACGCTTCTGTTCACCGTCGTTCGCCAGCCGAATGGCGATGGCCACGCCGTCCTGACGCTTCGCACCGACCGCGGCGATTTCATTCTCGACAATCTCGATGAGCGCGTTCTGGCCTGGAACAAGACCGACTACACCTACCTGAAGCGTCAGTCGACCGCGAACAGCGGCAGTTGGGTTTCGATCAAGGATGACCGCGACATTCTCGTCGGCAGCATCAAAAACTGATCAGACACCGATGAAGTTCAAAGGACGGGTCGCCAGTCTCCCTCTGGCCCCGTCCTTTTTAAATATCAAACCGTCAGGCCGGTTCCATGCCGCGCATGAAGGAATGCCCCTTCTCCACATAATGCTTGGCGGATTGCTTCAGCTTTTCCACCGCAACCTCGTCCAGTCCACGCAAAACGCGCGCTGGCGAGCCGACAACCAGCGAGTTGTCCGGAATTTCCTTGCCCTCCGTCACCAGAGCCCCGGCTCCGATAAGGCAGTTCTTGCCGATCTTCGCGCCATTGAGCACAATGGCTCCCATGCCGATCAGGGTGTTCTCACCGATGGTGCAGCCATGCAGGATCGCCCGATGGCCGATGGTGCAGCCCGCGCCAATCGTCAGCGGATAGCCGATATCGGTATGCATGACGCAAAGTTCCTGCACATTGGTGTCGTCGCCGATGGCAATCACCTCATTATCGCCGCGCAGGACGGCGCCGAACCAGAAGCCCACATTTTCGCCCACGACGACCTTGCCGATCAGTGTCGCATCCGGTGCAATCCAGTTGCTGGCGCGGTCTGCGAATTGCGGCTTGTGTCCGTTATAAGCATATATCGGCATGTGGGCTCCTCCATCAGAATGTCTTCATGAAAAGAGCTAAGCTTTTTTTGGATGAGGGACAAGCGCGGCTTCACCCTCCGTTAACCATAAAAGACCAATAATCGCTGCAATATCATCAGCATGGCCTTCCCGCCAATGGACAGCGCAATCGAAACTACCACGACAAAAGATGGCAATCGGCTCTTCGTCCGCATCTTGCTGGTTGTTGTCGTGCTTGTTGTGGCTTCCGTTGCGATCAATATTGGTGGTCGCCTGCTTGGCCCAATGATCGCGCGCAGCGGCCATTCCGACAGCACGCATCTCTATAAAGTGCTGATCGGCAACAATGTCCTGTCAATGCCAGCCAATATGATCCGCTTTTCCAATCAGCGGCGGGACGGTCTGACAACGCGCCTCGATCTCTACGCGCGCTGGCCCGGACTGACCGGCTATACGGAAGCAGACCGGGCAATCTTCAATCTGCTCACGCCGAAGCGCCAATTGCTATTCATGTCGATTGAAGAGCGCACCATGTCCCGCGACATGAGCGGACGCTATCTGCCGATCTATGCTGCGCTGATCGATCCGGAGGGTGAATCTCTCCCGGGAGGACTGATGGTCCACCGGTTTCTGGAAGGCAGTGGTTATACCGGAGAAGAACTGGTCCTCTCCGATATCGCAAGCGGTAATCCGGCCTTCGTCGCCCGTTGCATGAGCGATGCATCAGCGGAAAATTTCAACGCCTGCGAGCGCGATATCCAGTTTGGAAAAGGGCTGCAGATTCTCTATCGTTTTCCCCGCGATATGCTGGCCGAGTGGAAAACACTCGATGAAGCCATGCGACAGTTCGCAACCGGGCACTTGTTGGGGAATGACTAAACAAAACGCCCTCTCCGCAAAGCGGAAAGGGCGTCAGATCGTCGGGCTGTGACGGATCATCATGGACAACTCTCGAAAAATCTCGCGATTTTTCCCAAGCCGCGCCTTAGAGATCGACGTCGAGAATAGCCATCGAGAAATTGTAGGACAGTTCGCCTTCGTCCTCATCCTTGTAGATCAGGCCCAAAAACTCGTCGTCAATATAAAGCTCGGCCGAGTCGTTCTTGCGCGGGCGCGCCTTCACCTGAAGGCCCTGATTGTTGAAGGTCCGTTTGAAATAGGCGTCCAGTTTTTTTAGTTCTTCGGGTTTCAACCGGCTTCTCCTGATATTGAATTCAAGCCGGTTTATTGCACCCGGGCTTTTGTGATGTAAACCCCTGGGGGAGTAGTCCCTCGGGGTTTTAGCGCCTAACCACCGCTTTCGACAAAATATAGGCCGCTCGCGGAGAAAAACCAGCAAGCGGCCCGGATTCTGTGCATTCGGCGTTTGCGCGATTAAATGCCGTCACCCAGCACGCCGTCGCCCAGCAACTGGTCCATGACGCGGGACGGTTCAGCGCAGCCCGTATCACCGATGATCTTGGCAGGAACACCGGCAACCGTGACATTATTCGGTACAGGCTTGACGACGACAGAACCCGCCGCGACCTTCGAGCAATGCCCCACTTCGATATTGCCGAGAATCTTCGCGCCCGCGCCGATTAGAACGCCATGGCGAATCTTGGGATGACGATCACCGCTCGACTTGCCGGTGCCGCCGAGCGTGACGCCATGCAGGATCGACACATTGTCTTCGATCACCGCGGTCTCGCCGACGACCAGCCCGGTCGCGTGATCGAGGAAAAGCCCGCTGCCCAATTGCGCTGCCGGGTGAATGTCGGTCTGGAAGATCGAAGACGAACGGCTCTGGAGATAAAAGGCAAAATCCCGGCGGCCCTGATGATAGAGCCAATGCGCCAGACGGTGCGTCTGGATTGCATGAAAGCCTTTCAGGTAGAGGATCGGGTCCATGAAACGGCTATAGGCCGGGTCGCGGTCGTAAACGGCCTGAATATCCACGCGAACAGTCTGCGACCATTCCGGATTGGCGTCCAGCATCACATCGAATGTCTGGCGCAGAATATCGGCGCTCAAATCGGCATGACCGAGGCGTTCCGCGATGCGGTGCATGACCGCATCTTCAAGGCTCGGCTGATTAAGGATAGTCGCGTAAAGAAAGGCTCCAAGCACGGGATCGGACTTGGCGGCTTCCTCCGCTTCAGCGCGGACCGAGTGCCAGATTGGATCAACTTGCCCAAGGCTGGCATTCACTTTAGCAGTTGAGCGAATAGACATAGATATACTCCGGTTTTGCACCGCGCAGGCCAGACGAAAGCCGAATTTCCGGCATGGCTCCGCGCCGCAATACGAGTTCGGCGCGCAGCATAACTGAAAATGCTTTGCCTTGACACCGCAGAAATTGACACAGGCCTCAAAGGAAGATCAGAGCGGATTTTCCGCGAGAAACTCCAGAACCGCCTTCTTGTAGACCTTGTCGCCGACAGCCAGCATGTGGTCGCGCCCCGGAATATCGAGCGCCTGACCGTTCGGCAGCAAATCCGCCAGTTCCTGCGGATTACCGGCAATGTCGTCGGTCGTGCCGACGGCAACCAGCACCGGCTGCATGATGCGCGCAATGGCTTCCGCCGGAACCAGTTCCTTCGAGGTGATCACACAGGCGGCCAGCGCGATGCGGTCGCTCTTGGTCTGGTCGGCGAATTTGCGGAACATCTGCCCGCGCGGATGGGTGATCGTCGTCGGATCTTCGGCCAGAAGCGCCTCGCCGATCGGCTCCCAGTCGCCAGCGCCGGTGACCATGCCGATGCCCAATCCGCCAAAGATTGCGCTGTGAACCCGCTCGGGATGCTCGATAGCCAGAAAAGCGGTGATCCGCGCGCCCATCGAATAGCCCATCACATGCGCCTTTTCGATGCCCAGATGATCGAGCAGCGCTGCTGCATCGCCTGCCATCTTGGTCGGCGTATAATCATCCGCGTTGTGGCTTTTGGCCGAAAACCCATGTCCGCGATCGTCGATGGCGATAACGCGATAGCCTGCCTCGGTCAGAGTCCGGAACCAGCCGGGCGAAACCCAATTGACAAGGCTTGACGACGCAAAGCCGTGGATCAGCAGGATCGGATCGCCTTCTCCATCCTGACGATATGCAAGACGCAAGCCGTCATGGTCGAAATATTCGATATCGAGGGCACTCAACTGTTTATTCCTTATGATTGTTCCGTCGGCGGTGTTCGGCGCGATTTCAGGATCGACACGCGCCGCATATCACGCGATGGACAGCTCTGTCGCCCTTCTTGATGCCCGTGCGCTTTACCGTACCGGCCAGAAGCTCGACAACAAAGGCTGCGGGAACCTCGGATGAAATGATATCTTCCGAATAGGGCACCGCATTTTCATGGATTGCCGTGACACGGCCCTTCTCGTCAAGGAAAACCATGTCGAGCGGCAGCGGGGTGTTCTGCATCCACATCATGACGCGGCGCATCTCACCGAAGATGAAGATCATCGCGCGGTCCTTGGGAAAATCGGTGCGCCACATCAGCCCGCGCACACGCGCATCGTCAGAATCCGCCACTTCCAGTGCGAAGGGGAGTTTATTGCCCTTGGCCGTAATGAAGGTCAGCGGCGCGGCATCCACCGGCAGCCGCATCGGCTGCTTTTCCTGCGCCTGCGCGCCAAAAGCTCCAAATAAAAATGCGATAACAAAAAATAATCGAGCCATACTCAACCCACGCCAAAAACCTGCAATTCGGGCGGGGAGATTATCAACGCGGTATAATGGGGACAAGAGACGAAGACCCACCCCTCACCGCCTTTTGACCGAGAACGTCAAGGGCAGTTCACAGGGCGATGTGGATTGTCTCCACACATAGCCGCTCCCAAAGGATTTCACTGTGGGATGACATGCTCAATTTGATGTAAATCAGTGCGAAACCGGGATAGCCGTGCCGATATCTGGGTGAATTTCAGCAGCCATCAGGCCCTTGTCGCCCGTGCCGAAGCGAATAAGCACAACCTGACCCGGGCGCAGTTCCATCATGCCGAAACGGCGCAGCGTTTCCATATGGATGAAAATATCCTCGGTGCCCTCACCGCGGGTGAGAAAGCCGAAGCCCTTGGTACGGTTGAACCACTTGACGATGACACGCTCAAGGCCGCTCGACGGGGTAACCGTCACATGGGTGCGCTGCGGCGGCATCTGCGCCGGATGAACCGCTGTGGATGTGTCCATCGAGAGAACACGGAAACATTGCAGGCCGCGATCGCCATTGCGAACTTCGCAGACGATACGTGCGCCTTCCAGCGCCGTCTGGAAGCCATCGCGACGAAGCGACGTCACATGAAGCAGGATATCGTTCAGGCCCGGCTGATCCGGCACAATGAAACCGTAGCCCTTGGCCACGTCGAACCATTTGATATGGCCCGATATTTCAATGATATCGCCCAGCTCTTCCGAGGCGTGCTGGCTGTGAAACTGGTCATTCGACACAGACTTGTCCGCCATGCGTTCGCCCCTCCTCTATTCTTCCGTTGCGATTCAAAGCTGATTCTTGTCCAAAGAATAACACTTCCTTAACCGGAGGCGGCAAGCCTAAACTTTTGTTCTCCCCCGAGATCATCACAGACTTTGTGTTTCCATGGTTAGCGCACCTGCCGCAAAGCCTCGAAACCGGCTTCATTTCGGGACATATGGCAACGACGCTCGAGGGCAATTCCCCAATTGATGTTTTTTGCCGACATTGCGCGTGACTGCACCTTACCAGAAATCAAAACCCAAAGAGGAAAGTGGAAAAGCGCCCGCTATTTGCTATATCCCTTCGCGAGCCCCAAACGCTTCGCCACATGCTGGAAATGCTTCAGGAGAATAAAATGCGCTATTTGCACACGATGGTTCGAATCCGCGACATCGACGAATCACTCGATTTCTACGTGAATAAATTCGGCCTTGAAGAAACCCGTCGCATCGAAAACGAAAAAGGGCGCTACACGCTGATCTTTCTTGCCGCTCCGGGCGATGCTGAACGCGCCAAGTCAGAGCGCGCACCGACCATCGAACTGACCTATAACTGGGATCAGGAAGCCTATACGGGCGGGCGCAATTTCGGCCACCTCGCCTATGAAGTGGACGATATCTACGCCACCTGTCAGAAGCTGCAGGATGCCGGAATCACCATCAACCGCCCACCACGCGACGGCCACATGGCTTTCATCAAGTCGCCGGATGGCATATCCATCGAACTGATCCAGAAGGGCGAGCGCCTCGCACCGCAGGAGCCATGGGCTTCCGCCGAGAATGTCGGCAGCTGGTAAAACACTCTGCTTGCACGCATTATCCTGCGCGAAAACCGCTTCGCAGTTTCGCGAGAAATGCTTAAACGAAAAAAGCCCGGTCTCGCGACCGGGCTTTTTTTTGATTAGAACGCTTATTCCGTTCCCTGAATGGCTGCGAGCAGCCAATCTCCGCCGTCAACGCGGGTGAAGGTCCAGATTTCGGTGCTTTCGACCGGCTCGTTCGGGTTGCCTTCGACAACCGCGCCCGTGTTGCGGTCAAGCATGAGGTCGATTGCGGAGTAGCGGATCGCCACGGTGGCATATTCGACATTGCCTTCACGCCAGGCTTCCGAAACATCGCCCTGAAGCAGCTTCACGTCCTTCACTTCGTTGCGCATACCGCTGGAAGCAATTTCACCCAGTTCTTCCGCCAGATAGGACATGGCTTCCGGCGTGGTCAGCTTGCGGAGCGCTGCGTAATCCTCGCGGCCATAGGCACTCTGGATTTCCGAAAGCATCTGCTCGAAACGATCAAGCTCTTCCTGTCCGACATCCATCGGTTCATCTTCAACAGCCTGAGCCACCGGCTCTTCAGCCTGCTTGGCGCCCGCGCCGAATGGATTGACCGAAGGCGTGCGACCGCCGAAGTTGCCAGCCTGCTGTGGCGCGGCGCTCTTGGCTGCGCCGAAAGGCTGCGCTGAACCAAAAGGCTGAGCGTTGGCATTGCCAGCGCCTGCCGTTGCGGTCGCGCCCTGACGACGATTGGCAAACATGCGCATGACGAACATTGCGATCAGCGCAATCACGCCCACCTGCAACAGAAGACCGAACATGCCAGCGAGACCACCGAGGCCGTTACCGAGCATCATACCGATCAGACCGCCAACGAGCAGGCCGCCCAACATGGAGCGACCGAAATTGCCAAACATGCCACCCGCACGTGCCGGAGCCGCATTCTGCGCGCCAGCGGCGGCAGGACGGGTCGTCTGCGTTGCGCCGGTATTCGGCGTCATTGAACGTTCAATTGGTGCTGCATTATTCGGTGCGGTGCGCGTCGGCGCAGGCGCCTGATAGGTACGCGCCCCACGGCTGCCAAAACCGCCTCCGCCTGCACGGCGAGCCTCGGCGAAATCGACAGCGGCGAATGAGGCGATCAGGCCCAGAACCATCGCGGCGGTCAGTTTTGTCAGGCGGTTTCCGAAACCCGGCATTGTTTACTCCCATTTAGAGACATGACTGAATGTTTAAATCATTGCACATATGGGAATTGCCCCCCGTTCTTCACAAGGGCGTGAACTCAAAAAAATCGAGAAATTTCAAATGCGGTCAAAGCGGCTTTGCCGCATCCAGAATCTGGATTTGCGGCGAGACCGAACCGTTCCAATGGTTGAGCGACAGGTTGCCGACCACATGAACGCTCTGCCCGATATTGTTGAACAGAAAGCGCCCGAGATCGCCTTCCGCCACACGAAACGCAATGGCATTGACCCGCTTGCCATCGGCGCCGCGTAAGACGACGCGCACATGGTCGCGACCGACACCACGCACATCGGCCAGCACATGATGCGGTAGGGCCAAAGTTGGCTGCGGATGGGCGGAACCGTAAGGTCCGGCCTTCTGCAAGGCTTCATAAAGCGAAACAGTCGCGCCGGAAGCGGCAAGCGCGCCATCGATGGAAAGGCTCTGATTTTCACGGAGACGCGCAACGATATGGGCGGATTCGTCTTCCAGATAGGCACGAAGCGCGCCAAGCTTGGCCCGTTCAATGGTGATGCCGGCCGCCATGGCGTGGCCACCGCCCTTGACAAGCAGCCCGCGCTCCATCGCGCCGCGCACCAGTCTGCCAAGGTCCAGACCGCTGATCGAGCGCCCCGAACCGGAGCCGACGCCATTGGCATTGAAAGCGATAGCGAAGGCAGGTCGCCGTGCCTTTTCCTTCAATCGCGATGCCAGCAGGCCAACGATGCCCGGGTGCCAGCGTTCACTGGCCGTCACGATCACCGAAGCGCCTGCACCGCCGGAAATCTCAAGCGATGCTTCCGCTTCGGCTTCCAGAAGCATTTCCGCTTCCATCGCCTGACGTTCCTGATTGAGCCGGTCGAGTTCGATGGCGATGCGATCTGCCATCGATGGATCGTCGAGCGTCAACAGCCTTGCGCCCAGTCCGGCATCGCCAATGCGACCGCCCGCATTGATGCGCGGACCGATGAGATAGCCAAGATGGAAGACATTGATCGGCTCGCCGATACGGGACACCCGCGCAAGCGCCGCCAATCCGGCATTGCTCTGCGCTCGCGCAACCAGCAAACCTTTGACGACGAAGGCGCGATTGACGCCTTGCAGCGGCACCACATCGCAGATCGTTGCCAGCGCGACGAGATCAAGCAGCGACAACAGATCAGGTGCAGCACCTTTGCCGCGCTCGCGCAATATCTTGGTGACCTGTACCAGTGTCAGGAACACAACGCCCGCAGCGCAAAGATGGCCCTGTTGCGAAATATCGTCTTCGCGGTTCGGGTTGACGATGGCCACCGCATCTTCCGGCAGATCGCCGCCCACCTGATGGTGATCGAGCACGACCACATCCGCCCCAGCCTGTTTGGCTGCACTGATTGAGGGCACGCTGTTCGTGCCGCAGTCCACGGTGACGATCAGGCTCGCGCCTTTGGAAACCAACTCGCGCATGGCATCGGGATTTGGGCCGTAACCCTCGAAAATCCGGTCAGGAATATAGATCGAATGCTGGATGCCGTAATGCTTCAGAAAACGCGCCATCAGCGCCGATGAACAGGCACCATCCACGTCATAGTCGCCGAAGATCGCAACGGTCTCGCGGCGCTCGATGGCATCGGCAATGCGGCCTGCCGCGCTCTCCATATCGGTCAACGTGGCCGGGTCGGGCATGAGATTGCGCAGTGTGGGATCAACGAATTCCGGCGCGCCTTCCACCGTTACGCCCCGCCCCGCCAGAACCCGCGCCACCAGATCGGAAATGCCGTGATGCTGGGCAATGGCAAGCGCGGTGTTGGATTCGCGCAAGCCCAGTCGATCCACCCATTTCTGGCCGGTTGCAGATTGTTTTATTCCAAGGAAAAGGCGCTCTGTCGTCATAAACTCTTAAAGACACAAAAGGCGGCATCTTTGCAATGCCGCCCGCAATTTATCAGCCGTGCCCAACCTTAATTGTCGCGCGCTGCCCGGGCCAGTCCGTGCGCCACGAGCCGGTCAATGACCTCGGGATAGCTGACGCCACTCACCGCCATGACTTTCGAATACATGCTGATATTGGTGAAGCCCGGTATGGTATTCAGCTCATTGATCAAATACCGCATGTCCGGCGTCACGAAGAAATCGACACGCGCCATGCTGTCACAACCGAGCGCTCGAAACGCCCGCGCCGCGACCGCCTGAAGTTCGGTCTCGATATCCGCCGGCAACTCTGCCGGGACTTTCAGCGCCGCACCGTCTTCATCAATATATTTGGCATCATAGCTATAAAAACCGTGGCTTTCTGCCGGGACTATCTCGCCCGTTCGCGACACGAACAGGCCGTGATTCTCGTCCTCCAGCACTGCGCATTCGATTTCGCGGCCTTGTATGAACTCTTCCGCCAGAAGCTTGGCGTCGTGCCTGAAACCTTCCGCCAGCGCCTTTTGATAATCGGCTTCTGTCTGAACCTTACTGACACCGACAGATGACCCCTGGCGCGCGGGCTTGATGAAGATCGGCAGGCCGAGTGCTTCGATCAGCACATCGAAGGATGGAACCGTGTCGCGCGTAATCGTCATGGCGCGCGCCACCGGGATGCCCGCTTCGGACAGCAGGCGCTTGGCAATATCCTTGTCGAGCGCATTGGCTGAACCACAGATACCGCAACCCGCCATCGGCACACGCGCCACTTCGGTCAGCCCCTGCACGCTGCCATCCTCGCCGTGAAGCCCGTGCAAGACCGGGAAGACGATATCGATCCGCGCCAGTTCATAAGGCAAACCGTTTTCGGGCAGCGCAACAGCGCGTCCCTTGCCGCCCGGCAGCAATGACACTTCAGTACCGTGTTCGGGCCGTTCCAGCTTGCCGCCTGCAAAACTCGCCAAAAGCCATTGCCCCTCATGGGTGACATAGATCGGAATGGCTTCATATTTCGCGGGATCCAACGCAGTCATGACATTTGTTGCGGAAAGAACCGACACCTCATGCTCGGCGGAACGCCCGCCAAAGAGTACCGCGATCCGTAGCTTGTTCGGCGTTTCGGTCATGCCCACTCCATTTTTTCATCAAAGGTGATTGAACACAGTCGCGATCAAAATGACAAATCTTTGGCCAAAGCATCTGCGCAAGGCTCCATAAACAGAAATCCCGAAAAGCGCGGGGCTTTTCGGGATTTGCCGGTTCGTCGTGATGTTCGACGCGATTGGGTTCTTTATTTTATCGCATTATCCGACGCAAAACCGCTTCGCACTTTTGCTGGAAATGCTCTAGAACTTCGACAGATCCTGATGGCGAGCCTTGATTTCGCGCACGGTCTGCGAGCTCGAGCGCATCACGATAGTATGCGTTTGGATGTAATCACGGGCGAATTTCACGCCAGAAAGCATGTTGCCGTCCGTCACGCCGGTGGCGGCGAAGAGCACGTCGCCTTTGGCCATTTCTTCCATCGTGTAGACCTTTTTGGGATCCGAGATGCCCATCTTCAGCGCACGGGCGACTTTCTCGTCCGTGTTCAACTGGAGACGGCCCTGCATCTGGCCGCCGATGCAGCGCAGAGCTGCCGCAGCCAGCACGCCTTCCGGTGCGCCGCCGATGCCGATATAAATGTCGATGCCGGTTTCATCCGGATTGGTCGTGTGCATCACGCCTGCAACGTCGCCGTCGCCAATCAGGCGGATTGCAGCGCCTGTCGCGCGCACTTCTTCGATCAGGCGTGCGTGGCGCGGGCGGTCCATGATGCAAGCCGTGATTTCATGCGGCTTTACACCCTTCGCCTTGGCGATGGAGTTGATGTTTTCCGTTGCGCTGGCGTCGAGATCGACAACGCCCTTCGGATAGCCCGGGCCAACGGCGATCTTTTCCATGTAGACGTCGGGCGCATAAAGCAGATTGCCCTTCTCGGCGATGGCGATGACCGCCAGCGAGTTCGGCAGGTTCTTCGCGCAGATCGTCGTGCCTTCCAGCGGATCGAGCGCGATATCGACATCCGGCCCCTGCTTGGTGCCGACTTCTTCACCGATATAGAGCATTGGCGCTTCGTCGCGCTCGCCTTCGCCGATCACCACAGTGCCGGAAATCGGCAGACGGTTCAGTTCCTGACGCATGGCGTCAACAGCAGCCTGATCGGCAGCCATCTCGTCACCACGCCCCCGCAGCCGCGCTGCTGCCACTGCTGCGCGTTCGGCTACACGGACCAGTTCCAGTGTGAGAATGCGATCCAGTCCGTGGGGGTGCTGCTCTGCGGTGTTGGCCATTTGAACAAGTCCTGAATTCGAATTGCGTTGATGCGCCACAAGGGGCGCCGTGCCGCGTTTATAGCGACAGTATGCGAACCTTTTGTCAAAGTCCCCGGTGCCCTGCAAGAGCCCGAAAGCTAAAAACTATGTGCGCTCAATTGCTTAATCGATTTAAGGACTACACGCTTCGTTGCATGTCATGGCCGGGCGTGAACTGGCCTGCGCAACATCATGGTGCAATCGGCCACGAATAATCATGGCAGATCGCACAGCGCGACACTCGATTTAGCCTGCGCGCTCGATACGTATCATCTGCGGCTTATCCACCAGATGGTCGTCCTTGAGGATCGCTTCCAGCGCTTTCTTGACGGCTGCTTCCGTCGTCTCATGCGTGACGAGGATGACAGTCTTGATGCCTTCCTGCTGCATGTCGCCCATCGGCGGACGCTGCACGATCGACTCAAGCGAAATGTCGTTTTCGGCCATGCGCTTGGCGATACCGGCAAAGGCGCCGATGCGGTCAAGAACCGTCAGACGAATAAAATAACCGCCCGCATGCTTGCGCATCTTGGCGCGCTTATAAGGCTGCAAGGCCTTGGCAGGCGTGCCGAAAACAGGACCATGCTGGAAGCCCGGACGGCTCTTGGCGATATCCGCGATATCGCCGATGACTGCGGACGCCGTCGCATTGCCGCCCGCACCCGGACCAGACAGAAGAAGCTCGCCCAGAAGATCGGTCTCGATGGCAACCGCATTGGTCACGCCATGCACCTGCGCAATCACCGACGAGGTTGGAACCATGGTCGGATGCACGCGCTGCTCAATGCCGGTATCGGTCTTCTGCGCCACCCCCAGAAGCTTGATGCGGTAACCCAGTTCATCGGCGGCGCGAATATCGGCGAGCGAAATATTGCTGATGCCTTCAAGATAAATATCGTCGGCAGCAATCTGCGTACCAAAGGCAAGGCTGGTCAACAGCGCAAGCTTGTGCGCCGTGTCGTTGCCTTCGATATCGAAAGTCGGGTCGGCTTCGGCATAGCCCAAACGCTGCGCGTCTTTCAGGCAGGCCTCGAACGAAATGCCCTCTTCCCACATCCGGGTCAGGATGTAGTTGCAAGTGCCGTTCATGATGCCATAGACGCGCGAAACCGTATTACCGGTCAGCGACTCACGCATCGCCTTGATGACCGGAATGCCACCGGCGACCGCCGCTTCGAAGTTGAGAAGAACGCCCTTGTCTTCGGCGATTTTCGCCAGAGCGACGCCATGGCGTGCCAGAAGCGCCTTGTTGGCGGTCACGACATGACGACCAGCGCGCAAAGCGGCTTCAACAGAAGCCTTGGCCGGGCCATCATCACCACCGATAAGCTCGACATAAACGTCGATATCGGCAGACTTGGCCAGTTCAACTGGATCGTCGAACCAGTCGATACCGTTCAGGTCAACGCCACGGTCACGCGAGCGATCTCGGGCGCTGACGGCGGTAATAGTCACCGGCTTACCGCATTGGCGGGTGAGCATTTCGGACTTGTCACGCAGGATACGCAACACTGAAGCGCCAACGGTGCCAAGCCCCGCAACGCCGATCCGCAATGCATCACTCATTATATCGACCTTCTGACTCTGATTGTGTGGATGTAGTGGATTTTTGGTAGGTGGGAGTTCTGGCCGCGCGCTTGTCACGGCCAGAAAGGAAGAACCCGGAATGGCGCTTAGCGGCGGCCTTCCAGCGGGATCACATTGTGCAGGTTTTCGTCCTTGGTGGCGAGGAAACGCTTGATGTTGCGCGCTGCCTGACGAATGCGATGTTCGTTTTCGACCAGAGCGATACGCACATAATCATCGCCGTGCTCGCCAAAGCCAATGCCCGGAGCAACGGCCACATCGGCCATTTCCACCAGTAGCTTGGAGAATTCGAGCGAGCCAAGAGCGCGGAAGCGTTCCGGGATCGGCACCCAGGCGAACATCGTCGCTGCTGGTGGCGGAACATCCCAGCCTGCACGGCTGAAGCTTTCAACCAGCACATCGCGGCGCTGCTTATACACATCGCGAACATAGGCAATGTCGGAACCGTCGCCGTTAAGCGCAGCGGTTGCCGCCACCTGGATCGGCGTGAATGCGCCGTAATCGAGGTAGGATTTCACACGCGTCAGAGCAGCAATCAGGCGTTCATTGCCGACCGCAAAGCCCATGCGCCAGCCCGGCATCGAGAATGTCTTCGACATGGAGGTGAACTCGACCGCAACATCCATGGCGCCCGGCACTTCGAGTACGGACGGGGGCGGATTGCCGTCAAAATAGATTTCCGAATAGGCCAGATCCGACAGGATGACGATGTCATGCTTGCGCGCAAAGGCCACGACATCCTTATAGAAGTCGAGCGTTGCCACATAAGCCGTCGGATTGGACGGGAAATTGAGGATCAGCGCAATCGGCTTTGGAATCGAGTGCTTCACGCCCCGCTCCAGTGCCGGGATGAAGTTGTCATCCGGCTTGGCCTGAATTGAACGGATCACGCCGCCCGACATGATGAAGCCGAAGGAATGGATCGGATAGGTCGGGTCCGGGCAAAGCACCACATCGCCCGGCGCCGTGATGGCCTGCGCCATGTTGGCGAAGCCTTCCTTGGAGCCAAGCGTGGCGACAACCTGCGTGTCCGGGTTGAGCTTCACGCCGAAACGGCGGGCATAATATTGCGCCTGCGCACGGCGCAGCCCCGGAATGCCCTTCGACGAGGAATAACGATGCGCGCGCGGGTCCTGAACAGCCTCGCACAGCTTGTCGACGATATTCTGCGGCGTCGGCAGATCGGGATTTCCCATCCCAAGATCGATGATGTCGGCCCCGCCCGCTCGCGCCGATGCCTTCAGGCGATTGACCTGTTCAAAGACATAAGGGGGCAAGCGACGGACTTTATGGAATTCTTCCGACATGATCCTGTTCCAAAAGGAGAGTTAACGATAGGACGCATTATTGCGCCGTGGGTGGAGCTATACACCTGTTATCGAATCGGGTCGAGACTTCTTGCCGCGCCGTTTCGAACGTGGCCTTCCGTGCCGATGAAGGGCTTATTCTTCCCCGGATTCGATCTGCTTCAGGGTAGCTTCCGATTCAGCCTGCGCTTGCTTGCGCATGGCCTCAGCCTGTGCGGGGGTAAAACCGCCGCCAGACGTTCTCGATGCCGCAAGACGCGTGCGATCGGAATCGAGTTTTGCAGTCATCTGCTGCTTTTCTTCCGGTGTGATCTGCTCGGTTGCAGCCTTCGGCATACGACCGAATGTCGGATAGACGCCGGTGCGCAATGCGCCTTCCTGCGGAACGCCCTGAAATTCCTTCCCACCGGCACAGGCAGTGAGCATCGCTGCGGCGGTTAATGCCAGCATGAGATGGGCGATCTGCCGCGTGCTCTTGGTCATATGTCTGATCCCGGTTCTGCCGTTGAGGCTGCCGCACAAGTCGCGACAGAATATACTTCCGAAGGGATAGCACCAAGTCGATGCATTATGTCAACAAGCGATTGGCCCAATTCCGACATTTGGCCTGCCGAAGCCGCTTATTTCGATAGGAGCAGCGCTCTGATCCTCAAAAGATTACACAAAGTAATATTTCGTTACTAACGGGTTAATCCTTAACCCCACGGAATAATGCATAGTGCCTGTCGTATAAAATGCACTTCGATAGTTGCCTTCACGGCATAAAAAACTTAAAAATTGGCAACAATTGCAGATCAGGTGATTTGCACACTGCTAAAATTGGCTCACTGAGAAACTGGGAAAGCCACTTTAACGCATTGATATAATGGAGTTTGTTTCCCTAAGCTTCTATTGGGCTTTGACAGGGGACTGTGGGAGAAATCACTTTTGTGATTGGTTCCACCCACACGGGAGAGCCGATCTCCCGAAACCAGGTGGGTTCGGACACGTCCGGTTCGCCAAACTGGTCAGGGAAATCGAGCTGGAGCGGACTATTGAAATTTGTACCTTCTGCGCACCGGACAACCGGCCGACTACTTTCAGGCAGCGTGGCTTTGCTCGCGCTTCTGGTGTCGTCCTGTACATCGACGGGGACCGGTCCTGACGGCAAGCCACTGCAGATGACGGCCAATGGCTCGATGCTGACCGAGACGCTGCAAAGTGCTGCCGACCAGACTGTCGCCGCCGAAGCTGGCGCAGAAGCAAAGACCGCAGAGACAAAGACGGAAGAAAAGCCCGGCGAGGCCAAACAGGTCGCAGCCGCTGCAACGGCGGCCAATCCTAGCGCTACATCTGCCGCCTCCCCGGCCAAAGAGAATGCGAAAAATGCAGCCGCGACCGCAACTGCGGAAAACGCGGCAACCGAAGCGCAGCCAACCCAAGTGGCAGCGGCGGCACCGGAAAAGAAGAGCAATTCGCTGTTCGGCTTGTTTGGCGGAAGTGGTTCCAGCGAATCGAAGCCAGCCGAAGCGACCGAACAGCCAGCCGCAACGGCCAGCGCCGAGAAGCCCAAGGCTGAGACCGCTGAAGCAAAGCCTGCAACCGAGGCCGAAGCGCCTGCCGTTGAAGTCGCGAAGGCGAACGAGCCGGAAGCCGCCAAACCGGCCCAGCCGGAAAAGCCGGTTCAGGTCGCTTCGCTTTTCGGCACACCGAAGAATGCCAATGCCTATGCGACACCTCAGCGCCCGACCGCATCGCAGGGCAGCATCTCGCGGCTTTTCTCCGACGAATCGGCCAATTCACGTTCCGACCGTACCGAGAACAAGAAGCTGGCGATGGCAAAGCCTGTCTCGCCTGCCGTGAAGCATGAGTATAATTATACATTGCCAGGTGTGCGCGCGAATGGCGGCATCGAGATCAAGCATCGCAATAGTCTCTATGACGACACCGACATTGATGCGAACGAATATGATGATTCTCCCAATGTCACGCTTGCTTCGGCGCCCGGCCTCGCCCGGCTCGCGCCGAACGGCCTGAAGGTGCAGCGCCAGACCGTGGATGTTGCCTGCCTCAAGCCACAGCTCGTCGCCATGCTGAAGACCATGGAACGGCACTTCCGCCGCCCGGTCATGGTGACGTCTGGCTATCGCAGCCCGTCCTATAACCGCAAGGTCAACGGCGCACGCAAATCGCTCCATATGATCTGTGCCGCAGCCGATATTCAGATCGATGGTGTTTCCAAGTGGGAAATGGCCCGCTTTGCGCGATCAATGCCGGGACGCGGCGGCGTCGGCACCTATTGCCATACGTCATCCGTCCATGTGGATATCGGGCCGGAACGCGACTGGAACTGGAAATGCAAGGGCTGATCTGAACCTCTGCGCCCCAATTCTCTTGAATGAACAGGCTGGCCCCATTGGAGCCAGCCTTTCTTTTTGTCATCGATTTCAAAGCCATAGCCTGGAAATCCACAGGCTGCGTCCTACGGAATAGGTGCTTATGCGACTTTTTTCAGAAAACTGATTTTAGGGGGTTGCGAGTCAGCATCGACCTGAATATAAGCCCACTCACACCAGCAACAGGCGCCCATCGTCTAGCGGTTAGGACAGCGCCCTTTCACGGCGCAGACAGGGGTTCGATTCCCCTTGGGCGTACCACTTGCTGGTTTTTCTTTTTCCCGACATATCAAAGCTTTAGCGCTCCGAGAGCGGTCCTTCGCGCGCCGTTTTGCACCATCTGAATTTATTTCACAGATGCTGAAAAAAGGGGCTTGCATGTCTGAATTATCCTGACTATAAGCGCCCCACACCAGCAGGCGCCCATCGTCTAGCGGTTAGGACAGCGCCCTTTCACGGCGCAGACAGGGGTTCGATTCCCCTTGGGCGTACCACTTGCTGGGTTTTCTTTTCCCGAAAAATTGATGGAATTAATACTGGTCGTTCTCCCAGTATGTTGCTACGCGCAGCTGCACCCATTTCGCAATTCAAAGGGAAATTACTGCGTATGTCGCAAGCTACAGCCATCGTTCCCACCGCCCATGCCAGCCGTTATCTGCAGCAGCTCTGCAAACACTGGGCGCATAAGTTTGCCGTCGAATTCACACCCGAACACGGCCAGATCGATCTCGGCGACGACCGGCTGGTGATTCTCGACGCCGATGCGGAAAAACTGACCACCACCGTGAAGACCTCAGCCGAAAATCTCGACCGGCTTCAGGACGTCGTGGTCAATCACATCGTCCGCTTTGCCTTCCGCGAGGAACTGGTGTTCAACTGGCAGCAGACGCAGGCCTAAGAGCCGCCATTTACCTTATCCGCAAATTGCCTGCAAAATGCCCGGAATAGCCATTATCGCATCACATTCCGGGCTCATTCACCCGCGACATTCCTCACAACTTCAAGCGACCGATTTGATGGGGAAAGATATGATGACCAGCGAAACCAGAACCACCCTCACCTTTCTCGGTGCAGGCTTTGTCGCCGCAGCAATGGCGCTTGGTGCGGATCTGAGCTGGGCAGATGTTATCAAGGCTCTTTTCTGAAACGAGCGATAACAAGCAACGATTGTGCTTTTGACTTTTTGCGGCGTTAGGCGGACAAACATTTCGCCATTCCGTCCAAACTGTTCAGAAAGCTTTATGTTATTCCCAACACCCCTTGTCTCCGGCAGGCTCGAACGCCGCTATAAAAGATTTCTCGCAGACGTAACGCTCGACGATGGCCGCTTCATTACGGCGGCAGTGCCCAATACCGGCTCCATGCTCGGCCTGACGACGCCCGGCTCTCGCGCCTGGCTCAGCGTTTCCGATGCGCCCCACCGCAAATATGCCCACACGCTGCAGATCATCGAAGCTGACGGCACTTTGGTCGGCGTCAACACCGGGTTGCCGAACAGAATCGCCGAAGAGGCGATACTCGCCGGTCTCATTCCGAGCCTCGGCGGCTATGCCAGCCTCAAGCGTGAGCAGAAATACGGACAGAATTCCCGCATCGACATTCTGCTCGACGAAGGTGCCCTGCCCCGCGCCTACGTGGAAGTCAAAAACGTGCACTTCACCCGCACGGCTGGCCTTGCGGAATTTCCCGATACGGTGACCGCGCGCGGGACAAAACATCTCAATGAGCTGGCCGACAGTGTTGCCGCTGGTCATCGTGGTGTGATGTTGTTTATTATCCAGCGAAGCGATTGCAGCAAATTCAGCATTTCCGGCGATCTCGACCCTGTATATGCACGCGCTTTTGAGCGCGCCGTCGCATCCGGGGTTGAGGCATGGGCCGTTCGATGCCACATAACGGACAAAAGCATTGTCGCCACCGAGCTGGTGCCAATTGAATAGACAAAGACGGATCTAGTAATGGTAACTTATATCGAAGCGACAAGCGCCCCCATGAAATATACCGGCCAGATCAGGCTTTATGGCCCGGACGCCTTCGAGGCGATGCGCAAGGTGTGCAACCTGACCGCACGCTGCCTCGATGCGCTGAACGACATCGTGAAGCCCGGCGTGACCACCAATGAAATCGACCGCTTCGTTTTCGAATTCGGCATGGATCAAGGCGCCTTCCCGGCGACGCTCAACTATCGTGGCTATACCAAATCGACCTGCACGTCGATCAACCACGTTGTCTGCCATGGCATCCCGAACGACAAGCCACTGCGCGAAGGCGATATCGTCAATATCGACGTGACCTATCTGCTCGACGGCTGGCATGGCGATTCCAGCCGTATGTATGCGGTGGGCGAGATCAAGCGCGCTGCCGAACGTCTGTTGGAAGTCACCTATGAAAGCCTGTTGCGCGGCATTGCGGTCGTCAAGCCGGGCGTGAAGACCGGCGCTATCGGCGCTGCAATCCAGACCTATGCCGAAGGCGAGCGCTGCTCCGTGGTGCGTGATTTCTGCGGCCATGGCGTTGGTCAGCTTTTCCACGACGCGCCGAATATCCTTCATTACGGCACGCCGAACGAAGGCGTGGAAATCAAGGAAGGCATGATCTTCACCATTGAGCCGATGATCAATCTCGGCAAGCCGCATGTAAAAGTGCTGGCGGACGGCTGGACTGCCGTGACGCGTGACCGCTCGCTGACCGCCCAGTATGAACATACGGTTGGCGTTACCAAGGACGGCTGCGAAATATTCACATTGTCACCGGCCAATATGTTTGGCCCGGCATCAATGCGATAAAACTGAAACTATAGTCTCATCTGTTTTTGCGGGGGTTTAAACAGAATGACAAGGAAGACGGATAGACCGGGGAGCTACAACATTCCCGGTTTCAGCGACACGCTCCAGCTGACGCCGAAAGTGGCGAAGCAGCCGCATCACGTCGGCCACCGGGATCGCCTGAAGCAACGCTTTCAGACCGCGCCCGATGCGCTTGCCGATTATGAACTGCTTGAACTCCTGCTCTTTCGCGTTATCCCGCGTGCGGATACCAAACCCATCGCAAAGGCCTTGCTGACCCGCTTCGGCACGCTTGCGGAAGTGCTCGGCGCTTCCGAAACGCTCATCGCCGAAGTACCGGGCGCGGGCCCCTCCGTGGCGCGCGACCTCAAGATCATAGAAGCCGTTTACAAACGCAGTGCGCGCAGCAAGGTTATGAAGCGCGAGGTTTTCACAGTCTGGGAAAAGGTGATCGACTACTGCGCTGCCGCCATGGCGCATGAGACACGCGAACAATTCCGCATTCTGTTTCTGGACAAGAAGAATCGGCTCATTGCCGATGAGGTACAGCAGCGAGGCACGGTCGACCATACGCCGGTCTATATACGGGAAGTGGTTCACCGGGCGCTGGAGCTTGCGGCAACGGCGATCATTCTCGTCCACAATCACCCTTCAGGCGATCCATCGCCGTCGCGACCCGACATCGAGATGACACATGCGTTGATTGCGGCTGCCAAACCTTTGAAAATCGCGGTGCACGACCACATCATTGTCGGCAAGGAAAAATGCATCAGCTTCAGAAAGCAGAACCTGATGTGAAGCCGTCAGGGCTGGCCTGTTGGAGATCGTTACCACTTGTTAAGCATAGTGCGAAGAATGGCTGTGCGACGGGTGGAATTCGCTCGAATTTTCTTAAATTTAGTCACAATCACCCAACAGAAGGCAACCGAACCGAAGACGGGAAGGCCCGTCTTTGCCAAACAGATCTTGCATATTTTCCATCAGCGTTCCGGATGGGAAAACGGAGTATAAAATGTTGAAGCGTACCTTTACCGCAGTGGCGCTCAGCGCCAGCATCATGGCCATCGCAGCCCCGGCATTCGCTGCCGATATGATGGGTTCGAACGATTATTCCTACAACGAGCCGGTTGCCGAAGGCCCGCACGACTGGTCCGGCAATTATGTCGGCGCACAGGTCGGTGCATCGTCCTCGAAGATCCCCGGCCCGTTTACGAATCGCGCTGGTGTGCTCGGTGGCGTTGTCGCCGGTAAGAACATCCAGAGCGGCAATTTCGTCGTTGGCGGTGAAGTCGAAGCCAATTTCGCGGAAGCCGAACACCGCATCGGTAATGGCGGCAGCCTCCAGCAGTCTTGGAACACCAATGCCAAGGTCAAAGCCGGTTACGCCTTCGACAAGACGCTGGTTTATGGCACTCTCGGCTATGGCGCAACGCGCTTCAAGGCGAAGGACAACACCACGTCAGGTCCAGGCTGGGAAGGCGGCGCGCTGGTTGGTGCTGGCGTCGAACAGGCCCTGACCGGCCCGCTTTCGGTGAAGGCTGAATACGACTTCCAGCGTTTCGGCGACGTGAAGTCTGAGGTCAACGGCGTTTCGCAGCGCAACAACCTCAAGAACCACGCCATCAAGGCCGGTCTGAACTATCGCTTCTAAAGCGATATAAGCCCTATACCGTTTCTGCATAAGGCAATTCCATTTTTGCACAAGGGCTGCGGGTCAACCGTAGCCCTTTCTTTTTGCACCGATTTCTTTGCTTTCAAAAGAGTTCGTCCGCTTTCGTATCTCTTGACTCCGGCACCGGCTCCTATCTTATAGGGATGTGCGATTGGGGATTAGGCGCGTGGCTATTGTGTTTAAATTTTATGCAAATATGCCGATACAAATTCTTCCCGTTGCGTGATTTTATTTAATCGAGTGCTAAAACAACGCTTTATCACTCAGCCAGGAAGATAGCATGCAGCGTGTTTTCGATGGGCATAACGATGTCCTTCTGAGGCTCTGGGAAAACTCCAGAAACGGCGACGATCCCATCCGGGAATTCATCGACGGAACGCAAACCGGCCACATTGATGCGCCGCGCTCCCGCAAAGGCGGTCTCGCTGGCGGCATTTGCGCCATCTATGTGCCGTCCGGCCATCATATCGAACTTGGCAAACCCGACGCCAATGGCCATTACGACACGCCGCTTTCTCCGCCGCTCAAGCGCCCTCCTTCCCTCGACATCGCCATCGAAATCGCATCCATCGCACTCCGCCTTGAAGAAGCTGGCGCGTGGAAACTGTGCCGCAATGGCCGCGAGCTCGATGAAACGCTGAACAGCGACACCTTTGCCGCCGTTCTGCACATGGAAGGCTGCGAGGCGATTGACGCCGATCTTGCCGCGCTCGATGTCTTCTACGCGCTTGGCCTGCGTTCGCTTGGCCCTGTGTGGAGCCGCAACAATATTTTCGGTCACGGCGTGCCCTTCTCTTACCCGATGAACCCGGATACCGGTCCCGGTCTCACGGAAGCGGGCAAGCGTCTCGTCAAGGCGTGCAACCGCAAGGGTATTCTGATCGATCTCGCCCATATCACCGAGCAAGGCTTCTGGGATGTGGCTGAACTCAGCGACCAGCCGCTGATCGCCAGCCACTCCAATGCCCATGCCCTGACGCCCGTGGCCCGGAATCTGACGGACAAGCAGCTGGATGCCATCCGCGAAAGCAAGGGGCTTGCGGGTCTCAACTACGCCACCACCATGCTGCGCGCCGATGGCAAGGAAGATGCCAACACGCCGATGTCCGATATGGTTCGCCACATCGATTACATGGTTGACCGCATGGGGATCGACTGCGTGGCGCTCGGTTCCGATTATGACGGCGCGACCATCCCAGCCGAAATCTCCGATGCCGCCGGAACGCAGAACCTCGTCACGGCCTTGCGAGAGGCCGGATATAACGATGAGGAACTGGCGAAGCTTTGCCGGGACAACTGGATCAGGGTTCTGAAACAGGCATGGCACGAAGCCTGAGATACAAATACAATTCAACAAAATCCCAACAAAAATACAGAAAGGGAACTCAATCATGATGCATTTCGGACGTTTTCGCATCCTCGCCGCTGGTGCAGCACTTGCTGCCGTTATGGCTGCCAATCCGGCCCTGTCGGCCACGCCAGCCGACACGCTCGTCCAGGCATGGGCGATTGATGACACCATCACGCTCGACCCGGCAGAATCCTTCGAACTCAGCCCGGCTGAATTCATCGGTAATGCCTATGACATGCTCGTTCGCCTCGACATCAACGACACGTCGAAAGTCGTGCCGGGCGTGGCGGAAAGCTGGACCGTTTCCGACGACGGCCTGACCTACACGTTCAAGCTGAAAAAGGACATCAAGTTCGCTTCCGGCAACCCGATTACCTCTGCTGACGTGGCTTATTCCTTCGAACGCGCCGTGCGTCTGGACAAGAGCCCGGCCTTCATCCTGACCCAGTTCGGCCTGACCAAGGATAATGTCAACGAAAAGGCGAAAGCCGTAGACGACACGACTTTCGTCTTCACCGTGGACAAGCCATACGCACCAAGCTTCGTGCTGAACTGCCTGACCGCGACCGTCGCCGCAGTCGTCGACAAGAAGCTTCTCGAAGAGCATGCCGCAAAGGTCACACCGACCGACGACTACAAATACGACACCGACTATGCCAATGCATGGCTGAAGACCAAGTCGGCAGGCTCCGGTCCGTTCGCGATCCGTGAATGGCGCGCCAATGAAGTCGTCATTCTGGAACGCAACGACAATTATTACGGCGAAAAGGCCAAGCTGAAGCGCGTTTTCTATCGTCACGTCAAGGAAAGCGCGACACAGCGCCTGATGCTTGAATCGGGTGACGTCGATGTGGCGCGTAATCTGGAACCCGGCGACTACGAAGCCGTTCAGAAAAACGACAAGCTGACGACGACCAGCGCCGCGAAGGGTACGGTCTACTATATCAGCCTCAACCAGAAGAACGAGAACCTAGCCAAGCCGGAAGTTCGCGAAGCGTTCAAATATCTGGTCGATTATGATGCAATCGGTTCGACCCTCATCAAAGGCATTGGCGAAATCCGCCAGACCTATCAGGCTAAGGGCGTTCTGGGCGCGCTCGATGCTGCACCCTACAAATACGACGTTGCAAAGGCGAAGGAACTTCTCGCCAAGGCAGGTCTGAAGGACGGTCTTTCCGTGACCTTCGACGTGCGCAACACGCAGCCGGTGACCGGCATTGCCGAATCCTTCCAGCAGAGCGCTGCTCAGGCTGGCGTGAAGATCGAAATCATCCCGGGCGATGGCAAGCAGACCCTGACCAAATATCGTGCGCGTAACCACGACATGTATATCGGCCAGTGGGGCATGGACTATTGGGATCCGAATTCCAATGCCGAAGCTTTCACGAGCAATCCGGATAATAAGGACGACGCCGCCAACAAGACGCTTGCGTGGCGCAACGCCTGGGACATTCCTGAGCTGACCAAGCAGACGCAGTCTGCTCTTCTGGAACGCGACAACGAAAAGCGCGCCGAGATCTACAAGAAGCTTCAGCAGGAAGCGCTCGACCAGAGCCCGTTCGTGATGCTGTTCCAGCAGATCGAAACAGCCGGTATCGCGGGCAATGTGAAGGGTTACAAGCTCGGCCCGACCTTCGACTCCAATCCGCTGGTAAACATCACCAAGGAATAGTCGGCCAAGCCTCGGCGCATGAATGTGCCTAACCGGCTTTAAAACAAGGAGATGGAGCGGTTTTCTGAATCAAAAAGGAAAGCCGCTCCAGAGCTTTTTTCAAGCAAAGATGATCGAGCGTCAGACCGGACCCTGTTCTGAACGCACTCATCATCGGAAGCGGTCAAAACATTGAGTAACACTGAAACCACCAAAAAGGTTAGGCGAGCGCCGCGGCGTTCATCGGCCCTTGCCGCGTCGATAGCCAGTTTTCTGGTCATCGTCGTCACGACCTATCTGGGCCTTTTGGCCGTAACATTCTTCATCGGTCGCGTCGTGCCGATTGACCCTGTGCTGGCCATCGTCGGCGACCGCGCGCCTGCGCATGTCGTCGCCCGCGTGCGCGAGGAAATGGGCTTCAATTTGCCCTATTACCAGCAGTTCTTTCTTTACGTGAAAGGCGTGCTGCAAGGCGATTTCGGCACTTCGGTGCTCACGACCAATCCGGTCATGACCGACATTCGCCGCGTATTCCCGGCCACGATGGAACTGGCCACACTCGGCACGATCATCGGCGCCGTGTTCGGCATTCCGCTCGGCGTGCTCGCAGCCGTCAAACGCGGCAGCATCATTGACCAGATCGTGCGCGTTATCGGCCTTGTCGGTTACTCCGTGCCGATCTTCTGGCTCGGCATGCTTGCGCTGCTGATCTTCTATGCCCGTCTCGGCTGGACCTCCGGTCCCGGACGCATCGACATTACATTCGAATACACGTTCACGCCGATCACCGGCTTCTACCTGATCGACGCGATCCTTCAGCGCGACTGGCCAGCCCTCAAGGATATTGTCTCCCACCTTATCCTGCCATCGGCACTGCTTGGCTATTTCTCGCTTGCCTATATCAGCCGCATGACGCGTTCCTTCATGCTCAACGAGCTTGATCAGGAATATATCGTCGCGGCGCGCGCCAAGGGCATTTCGGAAACCCGCATCATCTGGGGCCACGCTTTGCGCAATGCCGCCGTGCCGCTGGTGACCGTGATTGCGCTTTCCTATGCCGGGCTTCTGGAAGGTTCGGTTCTGACCGAAACCATCTTCTCCTGGCCGGGCCTTGGTCTCTACATCACCAATTCGCTACAAAACGCTGATATGAATGCCGTTCTCGGTGGCACCATTGTTATCGGGTCGGTCTTTATCGCGCTCAACCTCGTGTCCGATCTTCTCTATCGGCTTCTCGATCCAAGGACGCGCGCACGATGAGCCAAATGACAGATAATTCCAACCTCTCTTGGCGTGAATGGCTGCTTACCGAGCGGCCCCAGTCACGTACGCAGGCCCGCCTCGGTCGCGCCTATATGGTCTGGCGGCGGTTCACCGCCAACAAGCTGGCCGTTCTCGGCCTCCTGATCATCATCGGACTGCTGGTCGTTGCAGCGCTCGCCGATGTGCTGGCGCCGCATTCGCCGGTTGTCGGCGATCTGGCCAATGCCCGCCTGCTGCCGCCGGGAAGCCCCGGCTATCTGCTCGGCACCGACGATCAGGGTCGCGATATTCTTTCGCGCCTCATTCACGGTTCCCGCCTGACGCTCTATGTCGTGCTGCTGGTTGCGATCATTGCGGCCCCAATCGGCCTGCTGGTCGGCACAGTGGCCGGTTATGCGGGCGGCTGGGTCGATGCCGTGCTGATGCGCATCACCGACATCTTCCTGGCCTTCCCGAAACTCATTCTGGCGCTTGCCTTCGTGGCGGCGCTGGGACCGGGCATCGAAAACGCCATCATCGCCATCGCGATCACCTCATGGCCGCCTTATGCGCGCATCGCGCGCGCCGAAACGCTGACGGTGCGCAATTCCGACTATATTTCGGCGGTCCGCCTGATGGGTGCTTCGCCGATCCGCATTGTCGTGCGCCACATCATGCCGCTTTGCACCTCGTCTCTGATCGTCCGTGTGACACTCGACATGGCGGGCATCATTCTAACGGCAGCGGGCCTGGGCTTCCTCGGCCTCGGCGCACAGCCGCCACTGCCGGAATGGGGCGCGATGATCGCATCGGGTCGCCGTTTCATCCTCGACCAATGGTGGGTTGCCGCCATGCCCGGCATTGCGATCCTGATCGTCAGCCTCGGCTTCAACCTGCTGGGCGATGGTCTGCGCGATGCGCTTGATCCGCGGGGTAACAACCAATGAAGCCGCTTCTGACAGTAGAAGACCTGCGCGTCACCTTCCCGACGCGCACGGGGGCCATCGAGGCTGTCCGTGGTGTCAGCTTTGAGCTGGGCCGCGAACGCCTTGGCATCGTTGGCGAATCCGGTTCAGGCAAGTCCCAGACCGGGCGCGCCATCATGGGTCTGACGCCACTCCACGCGCAGATTACGGCCAAGACGCTTAATTTCGACGGCATCGATCTCCTCAACATTTCGGCCCGTGAACGCCGCTCCTTACGCGGCGGCCGCATCGCCATGGTGTTGCAGGACCCGAAATATTCGCTCAATCCTGTGATGACCATCGGCAAGCAGATTGCCGAAACGCTGAAAGCGCACGGCAAATACAGCAGCGGAGAAATTCGCACGCGCTCGATGGCCATGCTGGAAGCGGTGCAGATTCGCGATCCGGAACGCGTCATGAAACTCTATCCGCACGAGGTTTCGGGCGGGATGGGCCAGCGCGTGATGATCGCCATGATGCTCGTGGCCGAGCCGGAACTGCTGATTGCCGACGAACCGACTTCGGCGCTCGACGTGACGGTGCAGCTCGAAGTGCTGGGCATTCTCGACAAGCTGGTGGCCGAACGCGGCATGGGGCTGATCTTCGTCAGCCATGACCTGCGCCTTGTTTCGTCCTTCTGCGACCGCGTCATCGTGATGTATGCGGGCCGCATCGTCGAAGAGATCGCGGCCAAGGATCTTGCCAATGCGAAACATCCCTATACGCAAGGATTGCTGAACTGCATGCCGAAAATCGGAGCCGACCGCCATCCTCTGCCCACCTTGCAGCGTGAGGAGGCCTGGAAGCTATGAGTACGGCACCAGCACTGAGCGTCGACAATATTGATGTCTATTTCGACCATTTCCATGCGTTGAAGTCGGTCAGCGTCCATGTGGCGCAGGGCGAATCCTATGGTCTCGTCGGCGAATCCGGTTCGGGCAAGTCCACACTTCTGCGCGCAGTCGCGGGGCTTGCGCCGATTGACGATGGCGAAATCCGTATCGACGGCGCACCTCTCAAGACACCACGCGACAAGGCCTTCTATCGCAAGGTGCAGATGGTGTTTCAGGACCCTTATGGCTCCCTGCATCCGCGCCAGACGATGGACCGGCTTTTGCTGGAACCGCTCGCCATTCATGGTGTCGGCGATGCCGAACAGCGCATCGTGCGCGCATTGGATGAAGTGGGGCTCGGCTCGGGCTTCCGCTTCCGCTATCCGCACCAGCTTTCGGGCGGTCAGCGCCAGCGCATCGCCATTGCCCGCGCATTGATCGTGGAACCGAGCATTCTGCTGCTCGACGAACCAACTTCGGCGCTCGACGCATCGGTACAGGCGGAAGTGCTGAACCTGCTTGAACAGGTTCGCCGTGACCGCAACCTCACCTTCATCATGGTGAGCCACGATCTTGGTGTCGTCACCCATATGTGCGACCGCCTTGCAGTGATGCGCAACGGCGAAGTGGTTGAACAATTACAGGCTGGCGATCTCGTCACCGGCAATATTCACGCCGACTATACCAAAAACCTGATGCGCGCGAGTGAAGGTTTCCGGCGCTGAAACCAGCCGCATGACACAACAAAAAGGGGACCTTTCGGTCCCCTTTTTTATTCCTCAGAAGCTTTGCGGGCATTGTCCCCGTCCTGGCCGCGCCGCCAATAGGCGACAATCAGCTGGCGATTCTTCGGAACGTTACGCTCCTTGCGCATATAGCTGCGAATATTGCGGAAGGCATTGAACTCGCAACCCGCCCAGACATAAATGTCTTCCTCGCCTTCCGGCAGTTCGACCGCGCGCACCGCATCCTGCAACAGCGTGGTGGTGCCAGCTTCGGCGCCATTGCGGTTCAGCCATTGCACATCGAGATTCGCACGCGAGACAAGCTTCTGTTCCTCGGCCTGATCGCCGATTTCAATGCGCACAACGGCCTTTGCATCTTCAGGCAGTCGTTCGAGAATGCGCCCGATGGCGGGCAGCGCGGTTTCGTCGCCTGCGAGCAGATACCATTTGGCATCGCCTGCATCGCCACCGCCCGGACCAGTCATGCCGACAATATCGCCCGGCTTGGCGTTAAGCGCCCAACCCGAACCCGGAGCGTCGCAATCATCACCATGCACAACCATGTCGATATCGACCCAGCCCGCTTCAGGATCGATATTGCGGATGGTATAGACACGGGTTGCAAGCTTGGCATCGCCTTCCGGCCATGCCGGACGCCCGTCCTCACCCGTCACCGGCCATTGTGGCTTTGCCAGCCCCTTTGGCGGGAACAGAAGGCGGATATGCAGCCCGGTATGCGAAAACCGCTGGAGGTTGTCGCCTTTCAGGCGCACGCGACGCATATGCGGCGTGACATTGGACACCGCCACCACCTGCATTTCGCGGAAGTAAGGCAGCGGCAGTCCCGCCGCGCCATCGCCCTGCCAGATGATTTTCGGCGTGGGGCTGCCCTTCTCCAGAAATTCCAGCACATGCTCAGCGATGGAATATTTCATATAGGCAAGGCCGGTCTCATCATCGCTTTTGACATCGACGCTGACCGTCTCGTTATCCCATTGAACATCGGCCTGACCGAAGCTCAAAACGAGTTTCGCATGCGTCTCGTCACGCTGCACATCAGCATGTTCGACGAAATGATCGAGCAGTTGATTGACGATGTGACCAGCATTGGTCAGCGTGAAACGGGTATTGGCGTTGAGTTCGGACACGACCCATCCTCCATCGGATGAAATGATGCGTCAGCCTTACCCGAATATAAGATGACAATTCAAGTCATCATTTGTCTTTGATCGCGCAATATAGCGTGACAGGCAGTGCCTGCCGCCATACATCGAACGAGCCAAGCGCACCGGCTTGTGCCACGGAAAGCCGCACGAGTTCTCCGCCAAAGCGCTGCCGCCAGCCGAAAAGCTGCATTTCGCTTTGCAAGGTCACGGCATTCGCAACCAGCCGTCCGCCGGGTTTCAGTGCATCCCAACAGGCTTGCAACACGCCTTCATCCGTGACGCCGCCACCGATGAAAATCGCGTCCGGCGTTTCCAGTCCTGCGAGAGCGCCCGGCGCTTCACCGGAAACGATCTGCAAACCGGGTACGCCCAGCGCATCGCGATTGCGGGCGATCATGCCTTGCCGCTCTTCATGCGCCTCGATGGCGATGGCACGACAGGAAGCATGGGTGCGCATCCACTCGATACCGATGGAGCCGCACCCCGCGCCGACATCCCACAGAATTTCGCCAGGCAGCGGCGCCAGCCGCGACAGTGTCACGGCGCGAATATCGCGCTTCGTCAGTTGACCATCATTTTCGAAGGCTTCATCAGGCAGGCCTATCACGCTGGGAAGAATTTTCGCATCCGGCTCTGCAATGCATTCCACGGCGACGACATTCAGATCGGCACCGGCGGGAACTGTCCATGCACCTGCAATACCGCGCTTATGCGTTTCTTTGGGGCCACCCAGATGTTCCAGCACATCGATGCGGCTTGATCCAAAACCGCGTGCCGCCAGCATCGTTGCGATTTTTTCAGGCGTGGTGCCGTCATTGCTGAGGATCAGCAATTTGATGCCGGGCAGAATATGCTTTGCCAGCACGTCCAGCGGACGCCCGTGCACGCTGAGGCAACACACGTCCTGCAGCGACCAGCCCATACGCGCCGCAGCCAGCGAAAATGACGACGGATAAGGCAAGACAAGCATTTCATCCGGAGAAAAATGCCGGGTCAGCGAAGCGCCCATGCCGTAATGCATCGGATCGCCGCTGGCCAGAACCACGACTGACTTGCCGCGCTCGGCAGCAATCATCGGAAAAGCATCATCGAAGGGCGAAGGCCATGCAATCTGCCGGGCACCGGGTGTTTCACCGATGAGCCCCAAATGCCGCTTGCCACCAAAAATCAAATCAGCCGAAGCAAGGGCCTGCCGCGCAGTCTCGCCAAGCCCATTCAAACCGTCTTCGCCGATGCCGATGACCGTCAGCCAGCAAGCCATGCTCTTTGCTCCGTTTTCTTCGTTCGTAGGGTGCGACGGTGACAAGCGCAAGTCCCAAAGGCGGTTCCTACTTTCCGGCCCGGCACGGGCGGCGTATAAGGCAATCATGTTGAACCAGCAGACCACCGCGACAAAGATCGAACCGTTTGACAGGCGAAATGCCTGTCCGGGCCTGTCGCGCATGGTTATGGCGCTCGACGGTGCCATTGCGCGCATCAAACTGCCGCTCGGACGGCTCACCGCCGATCAGGCTTTTGCGCTGGCCGAGATTGCCGAAAAATTCGGTCCCGACGCTGTGGAACTTTCGATTCGCTCCAATATCCAGCTGCGCGCCATCGCGCCTGAGAACTGGGAACAAGCAGTCACAGCACTTTATCAAGCAGGTTTTGGTGCCGATAACCCCGCTGCGGATGACATTCGCAACGTCATGGTCAGCCCCACATCCGGTATAGACCGCGATCAAGCTTGCGATGTCACGCCGCTAGCGCGGCAATTGCTGGCAGCGCTTGAGAACAACGCCGACCATCATGCGCTGTCGCCAAAATTCTCGTTCCAGATCGATGGCGGCGAAGCTTGCGCCATGATTGCTCATCCGGGTGACATTTGGCTATCCGCAACAGATGACGGTCGTATTTTTGCTTTCGGCTTTGCTTCGTCGCCCGATGGAACCGCATTGGGAAGCGTGGAAATCGATGATGCGCTGCCCTTTATAGAAGCAGCGCTGCGATTATTTCTTGCCCACTCCAAAGGCGCGGCGCGAATGAAGCAACTCTTCGAAACCCTTGCTGTCGAAGAGTTTTTGAAAGAACTGATTGCCAGCCTTCCGTTTCCGGTCGATTCCGCTGCCAATTGGCAACGGCGGCAACCCCGCCCATGCGCCCATCTGGGAGCCCACGTTCAGGTTGACGGACGGCTCTACATCGGCGCCATGCCGCTTCTGGGGCGGCTCGATACGACGCAACTGCGGGCACTCGGTGCCCTTTCACAAAAGGTCAGCGGCGGGGAAATCCGCCTGACGCCTTGGCTGGGCGTGATCCTGCCAAATGTCGATGCAGCACATTGCGACAAAGTTCTCCGGCAATTGCATACGCTCGGCCTTGCGACCGATGCGCAGGCACCGCAATCACGACTGCGCAGTTGTACCGGGTCAAAGGGTTGCGCCTCTGCCCTCTCCGACACACAGACCGACGCGAGAGAACTGGCCTCGCTCCTTGACGTCGATAGCCCGGACGCGGTCCATCTCACTGGCTGCGCCAAGTCCTGCGCCGCGCTTGCGCCGCTTCCGCACACGCTTCTGGCGCGCGCTCCGGGCCGCTACGATGTCTTTTTTGCAGACAAGGCTGGACCATCCCGTTTCGGGCGGCTATTGGCGACTGACGTGACTATTGACGCTGCCGCGCGCCTTCTCAACTCACCAGAGCGGAAACCATGATTGATTACATTCGCGACGGGCAGGCCATCTATGACCGCTCCTTCGCCATCATCCGCGCCGAGGCGGATCTGAGCCGCATCCCTGCCGATCTCGAAAAACTCGCCGTGCGCGTCATCCATGCTTCAGGCATGGTGGATGTAGTGAGCGACATCGCTTTTTCGGAAGGTGCAGGTCTGGCTGGCAAACAGGCGCTTGCCAAAGGCGCACCGATTCTCTGCGATGCACGCATGGTTGCCGAAGGTATCACCCGCTCGCGCCTGCCTGCCGACAACCCGGTCATCTGCACGCTGAACGACCCTTCCGTTCCTGAACTGGCGAAGAAAATCGGCAACACCCGTTCTGCCGCCGCGCTCGATTTGTGGTTGCCGCATCTCGAAGGAAGCATCGTCGCCATCGGCAATGCCCCAACCGCCCTCTTCCGGCTTTTCGAAATGCTGGATGCCGGTGCGCCAAAGCCAGCGCTTATCATCGGCATGCCGGTCGGCTTTGTCGGTGCGGCGGAATCGAAGGACGAACTCGCCGCCAATAGTCGCGGCGTGCCCTATGTCATCGTGCGCGGACGACGCGGCGGCAGTGCCATGACCGCGGCGGCGGTCAATGCTCTGGCTTCGGAGCGCGAATAATGACGACAAAAGGCAAGCTTTTCGGTCTGGGTGTCGGCCCCGGCGATCCTGAACTCATCACACTGAAGGCGCTTCGGCTGCTAAAATCAGCGCCGGTGGTGGCCTATCACGCTGCCAAGGGCAAGAAGGGCAATGCCCTTACCATTGTTGAGGACTATCTCTCGCCGGAACAGGTTCTGGTGCCGCTCATCTATCCGGTGACTACGGAAAAACTGCCCGCGCACATGGATTATGAGCAGATCGTCAGCGATTTTTACGGCGAGATCACCACGACAATCGCCGGATATCTCGATCAGGGACAGGATGTGGCCGTGATCGCGGAAGGCGACCCGTTCTTCTATGGCTCGTTCATGTATATTCATGACCGGTTGGCTGAAAGCTATGAAACCACAGTGGTTCCGGGCGTCTGTTCGGTGCTCGGCGCTTCGGCTGTGCTTGGCGCGCCGCTTGTCTATCGCAACCAGACATTGTCGATCCTTTCCGGCGTCATGGAAGCCGGCGAATTGAAGCGCAGGCTGGCCGATACTGGTGCCGCCGCCATCATGAAACTCGGCAAGAATCTCGACAAGGTTCGCGATGTGCTGACCGATCTTAGCCTGATGGACCGCGCGCTTTATGTCGAGCGCGCCACCATGGCCAATCAGCGCATCGTGCCGCTGTCGGACGTCAGCGGCAGCGATTGCCCCTATTTCTCGATCATCCTTGTTCCCGGCCAGAAATGGAACGGCGCATGAAGCCGGCTATCGTTGTGTTGGCGGAAGCGGCGACCGTAACAGCACGCCGCATTGCCGCCGTGCTCGATCAGGCCGAGGTGCTTGGACTTCAGGATCGCGTCACGGGTGCCGACAGGACATTTGCCCATTTCGGCGACACCATACGCGCCCTCTATGAAGAAGGCCGACCGGTCGTAGCGCTCTGCGCCGCCGGTATTGTCATCCGCGCACTGGCGCCTCTTTTGCAGAACAAGCGCATAGAGCCGCCCGTTCTGGTGATTGCCGAAGACGGCAGCGCCGTAGTGCCGCTTCTTGGCGGGCTGTCCGGCGTCAATGACATGGCGCGAACCATCGCCGCCGCACTTGAAATCGCCCCGGCGATCACTACCTCCGGCGAATTGCGCTTCGGAATCAATCTCCTGCACCCGCCAGCGGAACTGACGCTCGCCAATCCGGATGCGGCGAAAGCCTTCACGTCCGATCTTCTGGCAGGTGCGAAACTGCGCCTCAACGGACGTTCCCGCTGGCTACAGACGTCGAAGCTGCCTTTCGCCGACGATGGCAGGCTCACCGTCAGCATCACGCCAGAAAAGCGCACGCCGCTGCCGGATGAACTCATCTATCATCCGCAGGTCGTGGCCGTCGCCATCGACCAGCCGACCGACGATCTTGCGGAAGCAATGACACGGGCGTTCGACGAAACGGGCCTCGCACGATCATCGCTCGCGCTGCTGCTGGCCCATGAACGTCACTGCGCTGTGCAGCAAATCCATGAAGCGGCAGGCGCACTCGGCGCAGAGCTACGCTTTGTGCCGTCGGCTGACACTGCGCTTTCACTTGCTCATCTTTCAGTCGAGCAGCCGCTGCGGTTGATCGAAGCGGGCGGCCTCGTGCTGGCCGTCGCTCCTGCCCCTGCTGACGTGCTGCGGATTGGGCGCAAACGCGGAAAGCTGGTCGTGGTCGGGCTTGGCCCCGGATCACGGGATCTGATGACGCCCGCCGTGCAGCGCGAACTCGAACAGGCCGAAGATATTCTCGGCTACGAGACTTATGTGCACATGGCCGGGCCGTTTCATGCCGGTCAGACCGTGCATATGACCGATAATCGCGAGGAAATGCAGCGCGCGCGCCATGCCTTCGAACTGGCCGCCTCAGGCCGCACGGTGGCGATGGTTTCGTCTGGCGATCCCGGCGTTTTCGCCATGGCGGCTGCCGTGGTCGAGGCGCTGCACGAAACCGACAACCCTGCATGGCATGGTGTGGAACTGGTCATTCAGCCGGGCATCTCGGCTGCGATGGCAGCAGCGTCCCGCAGCGGTGCACCGCTCGGCCATGATTTCTGCATTCTCTCGCTGTCCGATAATCTGAAACCATGGGACGTGATCGAAAAGCGGCTGGCGCTGGCCGCAGAAGCTGATCTCGCCATGGCTTTTTACAATCCTATTTCCAAAGCCCGCCCGCATCAGCTGGGCCGTGCGCTGGAAATTCTGCGCCAGCATCGCGCACCGCAAACGCCGGTTGTGCTAGGCCGCGATATCGGCAGACCGGCGGAGACAATGCGCGTCACCACGCTTGGGCAATTGACGCCCGACGATGTGGATATGCGCACGGTGGTGATCGTCGGCTCGTCTCATACGCAACGGTTTGACCGCGCAACAGGCGGCGAATGGGTCTATACGCCACGCTGGTACGGCGTAAAGCCGGACAAATGATCAAACAAAAAGGCAGGGAAATCCCTGCCTTTTTCGTAACTTATTTAAGTTTAATGAATCAGTTCTTCTTTGCCTTGGCCTTCTTCGGCGCGACAGCTGCGGCTGCGTCGGCCTTGGCGGCAGCAGCTTCAGCGGCAACCTGATCGGCGCTCTTCGGCGAAGTGTCGATAACCGCGCGCACGCCGCCCTTGGCGGTCAGCTGGCAGACTGCGGTGCGCAGATCGACCTTCAGGTCCACATCCGTACCGCCATTGGCGCCCGGACGGGAATCGACAGCGCTGATCACGCGTTCCGGCAGGAAATACTTGTTGGCGGCGGCAGTGATGCAAGGCTGCGCCAGGGAATAGTCGACCGTCTTAACCGGAGTCGGAATGAAGCTTGGCAGCGAGGAGCTGGCCGCTGGCACCGGGGAATCGGTCTTGCCGGGGGTGATGGCAACCGGCGCGGTCGTCGTACAGGCGGCAGCAAGCGGGGCCAACATGGCGATTGCAAGGAAACGGGCTCCGGTGCGGACTCGTCCGTACATAATGGTCTTCCTCATTAGGTCTGCTGGATAGGTAAAATTTTAATTTCGATAACTATTCGGTTTTAGCCGATTGTCGAGTGGCAGGAACGCCACAGAGCCGGAATTTCGATTCGCATCCACAAAACTGTCGTCACTGTTTTGCGAGAATCCAGTTTACCATCTCCCGCCAGTCGGTCATGCGGATGGGCGTACCGTGATTGCCGGACTCGAACCGCCGGAACTGTACCGGATAGCCCGGCGCGCGTTTGCGAATTTCCCCATAGAAAGCTTCCTGCCGGTCAATAGCGAAAACCGGATCGCGGCTGCCATGTCCGAAGAAGACCGGCACACGCCGCTTGAATGTCGCCGATGTGAAGAAACCGTCGTCCCACAGCGAACCCAACAGAATGAGCCCGGCAAGCTCTCCGCCAGCCTTTTCATTGGACGCGATGCGCCAGCAAAGCGAACCACCCTGCGAACCGCAGGACAGGATCAGCGGTGCGGAAGGCGACGACGCCTTCAAGGCCTCGATCAGCCCCGCAATCTGCGCTTCGCCCGTAGTCGCGAAATCCTTGAAATCCGGCGTGACATAGAGACCGCCATTCAGCGCGGCCAAATTCTTGACGCGGTTGAAATTGCCGCCAAAGGTGAAATCATTCATCCCCTGCAAGCGATTACCGCCGCGACCGTGCAGATAGATTACGATGAAGGATGCCCCCTGCTGCTTGCCAGCGACCATGGCCTTCACAGGCCCCGCCGCGGTCTGAAAGGTGACATCCTTTTGATAGGCGCGCGCTTTCAGCGAGACATAGCTGTCCTTGACGCGCTTTTCCGGCACGCTATCGCGACCATTGATGTCGCGCATCTCGTTGTAATCAATGATTTTATAGTCGCCGCCATCGGCGCTGCTCAACACGCCGGGATAGGCGAAGGCATCATCCTTGAAAGGCGGCAGTGGCCCTTGTGCCCAAGCTACGGACACCGACAACAGCAGCGCTGCCATGCCCCCAAGTCCAGCCTGCGCTGTTGCGTTCAATCGCATTTTCATTCTGCCTCCTCCCCTCCAGTCAGCCGATCACAATTCGAGCGTGTGATAGCGCCGGTTCAGATAGATGAGCGCAGATGCATCGGCATTGGACCGCAGGCCGATCACTTCGCCAAACAGCACATGATGCGTCGAATGATCCTGAATGCTGACAACCCGGCAGTCGAAAGCCGCCAGCGCATCGCTCAGCACCGGCGCGCCGGTGGCAAGCCTGTCCCACGTCGCCAGTTCGAAGCGCTCATCCTGTGTCAACCCGATGCGCCCGGAAAAGGCATCGGCCAGTTGCTGATGTGTTCCAGCCAGCGTGTTGATTGCGAAGACACCGTTTTCGATGAACAGGCGATTGTCTTCATGAACCTTCTGAAGGCAGATCAGAACTGTCGCGGGAGCGTCGGATACCGAACAGGCCGCCGTCAATGTCAGGCCGCGCCGTCCTGCCGGGCCATCGGTCGTCACGATTTGCACCGCGCCTGCATAGTGGCTCATGGCATCGCGGTAAGCCTTGGGCTCCACAGATGCCGCACTGGAGATGATGTTATTTATCGTTTGCACGTCAGAATCGATCCGTTGCCGACCGTAATATTTAGCCGAAATACTGGCATAGATTACGGGCATTGCACAAAGGCGCGGAAACCGCTACCCACTTTTCGATCACATTGCCACGAATTGTATAAAGAAGACCGATAACGTGATTGAGTCTGGGAAGCTTCCCATTGCCACTCTGACAAGCCTTGCCATGCTGTTGCTGGCAGGATCGGGATTGGCGTATGCGGATAACATCCGGATCGGTCTGGCGGCACCTTTGACGGGCACTTTCGCCCCCTTGGGCAACCAGCTTGCGCAGGGCGCGCGTGCGGCTGCCGAAACACGAAGCACAGACTTGGTCATTTTCGATGACCGTTGCGACGCGGAAGGTGGCAAGGAGGCGGCAGAACGCTTCATTGCGCAAAATGTCCGCATCGCATCGGGCTTTCTCTGCGCCGAATCTCTCGAAGCCGCAGCCCCGCTTCTGGCCGAACGCAACATTCCGGTGATCATATCCGGCGTCAGCGAACAAACCCTTGTCGAGCGCCGCGCCGCAACGCCCCTGCCGGTGTTCCGCCTGAGCACGGGACTGGAAAAGGAAACGCAGGCGACGGCGAGTTTTCTCGGCAGTCTGTGGCGCGCCCAGCCCTTCGCGGTGATCGATGATGGCACCATTGAAGGCCGTGAGCGCGCAAGCCGGGTTCTTGCCAGCTTGAAAGAGCAGCAGCTACAGCCGGTTTTCACCGATACCTATCGCCCCGGGTTGGAAAACCAAAACGCGCTGGTTGCCCGCCTTAAGCGCGCTGGCGCCACCCATGTCTACGTCGGCGGCGAACGCGACGACATTGCCGCGATTGGCGCAAGTGCTGCTTCGCTCAATTATCCGCTGGTCATTGCAGGCAGCAGCCTGCTGGACGCCGCACCCGGCGCACAACGCTTGAGCGAAGGCACATTGATGACCGCGCCGCTGAAGCCGCAGGATTTGCCAACCGCGAAACCGGCAATCGACGCGCTTCATCAGGCGGGTCGTTTTGTCGAAGCCTATGCGATCACCGGCTATGCAACGGTGCAGATCGCCGCCGATGCCGTCAGCAAAGCCGATGAGCAAAAGCAGCCAGTGCTCGACACGCTGCGCCATACATCCTTCGAAACGGTGCTTGGCACGATCAAGTTCGACGGCAACGGCATGCGGACAGACAATCCGAACCGCTTGCAGCGCTACGAGGGTTCGCGCTTCATACCAGCCGATAGATAAGTCCGGCGATGCTTGCGACGATAACGAGGCTAGTCAGCAGGCTCATCGTCGCCCAGAAAAGGTCCAGCGCCGCGTCGATATCGGCCGCGTTGGCTTCGCGCTTGCCCGATGCATTGAGCATCGGCCCTTCCACTTTCTCTTCGCCATATTGACGCGGACCGGCGAGCGCCAGATCAAGCGCACCGGCAAAAGCGGATTCCGGCCAGCCCGCATTGGGCGAACGATGCAGGCGCGCATCGCTGCGCATGACCGAAAACGCTGCCTTTGCTGCTCCCCTGCTCCGGGTCGGTGCAGTTGCAAGCGCGGCCAGAAGGCCAGTCAAGCGCGCCGGAATATAATTGGCAACATCGTCCAGCTTTGCAGCGAAACGCCCGAAGTGTCGATAGCGATCATTGAGATGGCCGATCATCGAATCGGCGGTATTGATCATCTTGTAGGCGAACAGTCCCGGCAGACCGCCAACAAGAAACCAGAATGCCGGAGCAACAATGCCGTCCGAGGCGTTTTCCGCCAGACTTTCAATGGCCGCTCGACTGACACCGCCTTCGCTCAGCTGCTCGGGATTGCGCCCGACGATCATCGAAACCGCCTTGCGCCCGCCGTCGATGCCCGCGTCGCGCAGCCCGCGCGCAACCGCCCCGACATGATCGGCGAGGCTCTTTTGCGCCAGAAGCACCGCCACGATGAGAATTTCCGCCACGGCCCCGGCAGAGCCCGCAAAGGGCAGCAGGCTTTCGATCGCCAGCCCCAGCAGAATACAGGCCGCGACCAGCGCGATGGTCAGCCACATACCGTTCCGGCGCAGGACCGCGTCCGGCAGCGTGCGGTCGTTGAAACGCTTCTCACCCCAGGAAATTGCCTTGCCGAACAGCACCACCGGATGCGGCAGCCTGTGCCACAGCTGCGGCGGATCACCGACGACGCGGTCGAGGATGAGCGCCAGCGACAGGATAATCAGCTTTATTTCCATGGATTTAACCGAGATTCATGAATCACTTTTTCAAGCTGCTTTTCCGAGACATTGAATGAGCGCATGTTCCAGACGCGCAAGATCTGCATCGTCATTGGCAAGGCCGATGCGCAACCAATGCGGAGCATAGGCGAATTTGCGGACGAGAATATGGTTTTCGCACAATGCCCCGTGCAATCCGTGCGCATTGTCGTGCGCGACCAACGAGAACAGCGCGGTGCCGCCGACTTCCCACAATCCGCATCGCGCAAGCACATCGGAAAGTTCCCGACGCCGAATGTCTATCCGCCTGCGAAACGCCTGCAATGTCTCGCCACCCGCGAAAGCGTCGGAAGCGATGACAAGCGCCGGTCCCGGCACGGCCCAAGGACCCAAGCGCCGCGTGATCGTGTCGACGATTCGAGCCTGCGCGACGGCAAACCCCAGACGCACGCCAGCCAGGCCGAAAAACTTGCCGAAGGATTTCAGTACGATCAGAGGCTCGTCGGAGGCCAGCGCCGCGACGCTGACTTCGGGATGCGGATCGGCAAAAGCCTCATCCACCACCAGAAAACCACCTCTCGCGCCCAAAGTCCGGGCCAGAGCGCGCAGCTCATCTGCAGCAATTACCCTTCCGTCGGGATTGTTGGGATTGACGATGACCGCAACCGTCGCACTGTCGGGAATATCGGCAATGCCAGCACATTCCGCGACCTGCCAGCCAGAGGCGGCGAATGAAGCCGCATGTTCCTGATAAGTCGGCGTCAAAACGGCGACCGTCGCAGGTTGCGCCAGAGTCGGAATAATCTGGATCAGCGCTTGCGTGCCGGGTGCGGCAACGATAGGTGCGCCTGCCGGTATGCGATAATAGTTTCGTGCAAGTTCAAGCGTCTGGCGCAGCAGACCTTCATCCGGCAAGCGGTTCCAGACCTCGGCTGAAATGAACGGCAAGGGATAGTGCTCGGGATTGATCCCGGTCGAAAGGTCGAGCCAATCGCCCGATGTGCCGCCAAAACGCGCAATCGCCTTGTCGAGCGCGCCGCCATGTTCAATGCTGGATGTCACGCACGGTCTCCGGAAAAATCGATGACATGCATGAAGGAACCAGCGACCGATCCGACCCGCAGCCCGGCATCGCCCACATCAACCCCCGCTGCATCGCGGACTTTAAACAGCCTGTCCGCCGCGCCTTCGTGCGTGGTGCTGGCATAATGAAATTCGTGGCCTTTCAGCGGCACCTGCCAGGGCGACCCGCTCAATGGCTCCAGAACGCGATAGCCCAGATGCAGCTTGCGTTTGGAAAAACTGGTTTCCAGCGGCAAAAGACCCAGCATTGGATGCTGTTTGCCGCTGGCATCTTCCAGCGTCTCGCCCAGCACCATATAGCCGCCGCACTCGCCATAGATCGTCACGCCGCGCGCTGCCGCAGCCCTGATACCGTTCTGGAAATTCTGCGCGGCGACAAGCCGTTCCGCATGGAGTTCAGGATAGCCGCCCGGCAGATAGACCGCATCGGCGTCTGGCGACGGGGTTTCATCAGCCAGAGGCGAGAAGAAGGAAATTTCCGCCCCGCGCCTGCGCCAGCCCTCGAAAAGATGCGTATAGGCAAAGGCGAAAGCATCATCACACGCAACCGCAATGCGACTGCCGAGCGGCAGAAGACGCGGCACGTTGGCCATCGGATCGAAGCGTTTCGGTGCCGACCAGATGCGCTGCAGAGCAGCAAGATCGACATGCGCCTCAATCCTATCGGCGGCGTGATCGAGAAAGCGTTCGAGATCGGCATGTTCGCCCGCCTGCACAAGCCCCAGATGGCGTTCCGGCAAAGCCAGCGCTGCATCGCGCGGCAATGCACCCAAAACGGGAATGCCGAGCGGCTTCAGGGCATCACGCAACATGGCCTCATGGCGCGCACTGCCGACACGATTAAGCAGAACTCCCGCAACGAAAACATCCTTGCGGAACCGGCTGAAACCGGAAACCAAAGCTGCGATGGAATGGGACTGTTTCGCGCAATCCACCACCAGCACCACCGGCAAATCGAGCAGCCTTGCCAGATCGGCGGAAGAGCCCTGCCCGTCCAGCGCGCCATCGAAGAGACCCATCATGCCCTCGGCGATCAGCACCTTTCCACCTTCGGTCATCCGTGCCGACAGGGCGCTGATCAGTTCCATGCGCATCGCCCATGGATCGAGATTGAAGCATTCCACGCCACTTGCCGCCTTGTGATAGGCGGGATCGATATAATCTGGTCCCGTCTTGACTGGCGCAAGCGCCACATCGGCCCGCTTCAGGGCGCGCAACAAACCAAGCGTTACCGTCGTCTTGCCCGAACCGGACGAGGGCGCGGCGATCATAAAACCCTTCATGCGCTTTCGCCTCCGCGTCTGATATCCAAGGGATCGCTGACGAGCTGGCGGCCTTGTGCGGCGGCGATCCAATCGAGACCACCGCGCAACCGGACCACCTCTCCCACCACCACGATGGCAGGCGGCTTGAGCCCCGCAGCCTCAACATCGCTGGCCGCGCGCGCCAGCGTCGTTTCGAGAACGGTCTGTTCTGGCAGGCTGGCATTGCAGACAAAAGCGACCGGTTCGTCTGGCGAACGTCCGGCAGCGATCAGCCGCGCCGTGATGAGATCGATATGTTTCATCGCCATATACATGACAATAACCGGTGACGATTTTGCGATGCCATTCCAATTAATGCGGTCGGGCAGCAATCCCGTCGCATCGTGTCCGGTCAGGAACGTCACCGACTGGTTGATATCGCGATGCGTGGCGGCAATGCCCGCATAGGCCAGTCCGCCGATCCCCGCCGTGATACCGGGAACGATGCGAAACGGCACGCCATGTTCCACCAGCGTCAGCGCTTCTTCCGCTCCACGACCGAAAACAAAAGGATCGCCGCCCTTGAGGCGCAGGACTTTCTTGCCCTGCCGCGCCAGTTCCACAAGCCGAAGTGAAATATCGCGCTGCTTGGGCGACGGCTTGCCGCCCCGCTTGCCCGCATATTCCAGCACCGCCTGTTCGTTTTTCAGAGACAAACAGGCTTCGTCCACCAGCGCGTCATAGACGATGACATCCGCCTGTTGCAGCGCATTGACGGCATGGAGCGTCAGCAAACCCGGGTCGCCCGGCCCGGCGCCAACCAGCCAGACATGGCCCGGCTCCATCGCTGGCAGGGCAATGCCCCGTTCTGTCGTCGATCCGATTCCGCTCATTCGCTTCAACCATTAATAAATCTGGCGGCACTGCTATCAGATACTTTATAAGGCATCCATGAGTGACGAAACCGCAGACCCCAATAAAAAGCTTGGAAAAAGCGAGCTTAGACGTGGCTGGACCACGGGCGCGTGCGCAACCGCTGCCACCAAGGCGGCGCTGACGGCGCTTATTACCGGCGAATTTCCCGACCCGGTTGGAATCATCCTGCCGAAGGGGGAAGTGCCCTATTTCCAGCTGGCCTATGAAGGACTTGGCGAAGGTTACGCCATGGCGGGTATCGTCAAGGATGCGGGCGACGACCCCGATGTCACCCATGGCGCGACGATCATTTCCACCGTCTTTCCCGCTCCACCCGGAACCGGCGTGGTCTTTCGCGCTGGCGAAGGTGTTGGCACCGTGACGCGGGCCGGACTGCCCATTCCACCGGGCGAAGCCGCGATCAACCCCGTTCCGCGCCGCATGATGACCGAAATCTGCGAGGAAATCTGCGCCGAATACGGCCTCCCTGCCGATCTCGTCATCACCATTTCTGTGCCCGACGGCGAGGAAATCGCCAAGAAGACGTGGAACCCGCGTCTTGGCATTGTCGGCGGCATTTCCATCCTCGGCACCACCGGCGTCGTGCATCCCTTCTCATGCTCTGCCTGGATTCACTCCATTCATCGCGGTATCGATGTGGCGCGGGCGGCAGGCCAAAGGCATGTGCTTGGCGCGACGGGATCGACATCGGAAGATGCCGCGCAGGCGATCTACGATCTGCCGGATTTCGCCATTCTCGATATGGGAGATTTTGCAGGCGGCGTGCTTAAATATCTGCGCGATCACCCGATCGACAGGCTGACGATCGCAGGCGGCTTCGCCAAGCTCACCAAGCTGGCGCAGGGTGCGCTCGACCTGCATTCGGCACGCAGTCAGGTGGACATGAGCTTTCTGGCAGAGATCGCCGAACAGGCTGGCGCACCGGGAAACCTCAAGGACCGGATTCTCTTTGCGAACACCGCCAAGGAAGTGCTTGATATGACAAAGGCAATCGGCATCGATATCGCCACGCCGATTGCCGTCAAGGCGAAGGAAACCGCGCTCGCGACTCTCCGTGGCGCACCTGTCGATGTGGAAATCATCGTGACTGACCGGGCGGGAACAATCCTTGCCCGTGTCTAAACCCAAGGTTCTCATTCTGGGCGGCACAACGGAAGCTGCACAGCTGGCGCAGGAGCTTTCGACCTGGCCGGTTGCAGTCATGACCTCTCTTGCGGGGCGCACCGCCAATCCGGCACCTCTGCCCGGTCCGGTGCGCAGCGGTGGTTTCGGCGGCGCTGACGGTCTTGCCGCCTATATCACGGCTGAGAAAATCGACTACGTCATTGATGCCACGCATCCCTATGCCGCGCGCATTTCTCAAAATGCGGTGACGGCAACCGCATTGACCGGCACGTCCCTGCTCCGGCTTGAGCGCTCGCAATGGGTGCAGCAGAATGGCGACCAGTGGATCACTGTGGCCAATGAAGAAGAAGCTGCAAGACTGATCCCGGCGGGCGAACGCGTGTTCCTCGCGCTCGGGCGTCAGCATATCGCGCCTTTCGCAACCCGTGCCGACGCGCATTTCATCATGCGCATGATCGACCCGACCGACGCGCCCTTACCAAAGACGTGTGAAATTGTTCTGGCCAGACCGGGCACTCACGCGCAGGAAACGCAATTTCTGACGGAAAAGCGCATCGGGCTGATTGTCTGTCGCAATTCCGGTGGCGACACATCTTATGCCAAGATCAGGGCCGCGCGCGATCTCGCTTTGCCCGTCATGATGATCGCCCGCCCTCCGGTCATGGCTGAACATGTCACGGAGACAGTGGAAGAAACAATCCGGCTTATTCGCTTACACTTCGGATTTTGAGCGCGCCGCATGGCTGTGCGCTTCGTGATAGAGCGCCGAATCCCGAAAATTCTTCGGATCGAGCCCGCGCCCGACAAAAATCATCGCGGTCCGCTTCAAATCGGCTGCTTCGATCTTTCCGGCAATATCCGACAGCGTGCCGCGCAGGATGAGTTCATCCGGCCAACCGACGCGATAAGCCACCACAACCGGGCAATCCGCACCATAAAGCGGCGTCAGTTCGCGTTCGATCTTGCCAAGATTGCGGATCGACAGATGAATGACCAAGGTGGCCCCGGAACGACCAAGCGTGGCGAGGTCTTCCCCCTCCGGCATCGCCGAGGATTTCATCGACGTGCGGGTGAGAATGATCGTCTGGTTGACTTCCGGGATCGTCAGTTCTTGTTTCATCGCGGCGGCGGCGGCGACAAAAGCGGGAACGCCCGGTGTCACATCATATGGAATGCCCAGCGCGTCGAGCCTGCGCATCTGTTCGGCGACCGCGCCGTAAATTGACGGATCACCGGAATGAACGCGGGCGACATCCTGCCCCTTCGCGTGGGCTGCCGCCATTTCCGCGATGATTTCATCGAGCGTCATGGATGAGCTGTCGACGAGGCGCGCATCGGCGGGAGCGGAAGCAACCACATCTTTTGGCACCAGCGATCCTGCATAAATACACACAGGGCATTTTTCGATCAGCCGCAGGCCGCGCACAGTGATGAGATCTGCCGCGCCCGGACCGGCGCCAATGAAATGAACGGTCACTTGTCTTACCTGTTTTCTTGTCCCGCCACAGCCAGCGCAGCGGTGGCGTGCAGCAGGCCGGTCTTGTGAACGACGAGCTTTGCCGTCGGCCCCGCCCCGGCAAGCGCGGCAGCTTCCGCCACGCCATGGCATCCGACAGTCCGGAACACTGCTTCGGAAGGATTGACGAGACGCGGCGTTTCTTCTTCCAGACGCCCCGCCTCGAAGAAGCGCAAAGCACAATCGTAATGAGCGGCAAGTTCCGCCCAAACGGAATCACCGGCTTTCGATGCCAGTGTCGCGATCATATCGGGTTTGCGCAGACCACACTGGGATAGGACAGTGCCCGCAAGCGCCATCAGTTCGCCAAGCGTCGCCCCTGAAGAACTGCCCATCCCCAGAACGGCAAGCCGCGCCTCACGCCCCACAGGGCGAGCCCCGTTGCGCCTGCTGCAATTCCTCGCGCTTGATGCCCAGCACATCGGCAACACGCTGGATCAGCACCGTTTCCGATTTATCGATGCGATTATCGGCGCAGGCAATCGTCATCAGATCGCGCAACAACGACAGACGCCGTTCGGGCGCCATTTCGGCCAGCATGTTGGCGGCCTGCTTGGTGGTGGTTTCGTAAGCGAAATCCTTCAGATATTCGGCCACTTCCGGAATATCTTCCGCCGCGATGCCGAAATTCTTGAAGGCGATTTCCTTGAAGGCAGCAATTTCCGCCGGATGCTGGTCGCCATCGGCGAACACAACGTGCAGAAGCAGGAGCAATTCGGAAGCCAGCGCCGGATCATCGGCAACACGCTGCACGGCACTCTTCTTGTTCAAAAATGCGCTAATGCGGTCGAAGATGCTTTCGCTCATAGGCGCCCCTCCGGGTTCGTGGTTAGAAGCACATCATTAATGCTGGCGGATCGGGAAAACAACGTTATGTTGCGACATCAGTTCCCGGACCCTCTCCATGCTAGAATTCTTCGATACACTCACCCTGCTCCTGACGGCTGCCGCGTTCATCGCTGGCATCATCGATTCCATTGCCGGCGGTGGCGGCATGATTACCATTCCCGCCTTGCTGCTTGCGGGCATTCCTCCGGTGGAAGCGCTTGGCACCAACAAGTTGCAGGGTCTGTTCGGCTCGTCTTCGGCGACAATCGCCTATGCCCGCAAGGGTTACGTGAACATTCGCGAGCAATGGCAGGAAGCGCTTGCTTCACTCGTCGGTTCGGTTTTCGGCGCACTGCTCGCAACAGTTCTGCCGGTCGCAATCATGCGCGCCGCGCTGCCGCTGCTGTTGATGGCAATCGCCCTTTATTTCGCGCTGAAACCAAATATCGGCGATATCGACCGTTCCCGCCGCATCGGCCCGTTCCTGTTCGGCATGACCATCGTGCCGCTGATCGGCTTTTATGACGGCGTGTTCGGTCCGGGCACCGGATCGTTTTTCATGCTGGCTTTCGTGGCGCTGGCGGGCTACGGCGTGCTGAAAGCGACAGCCCATACGAAGCTTTTGAACTGCGCCTCCAATGTCGGCGGCTTTGCGACTTTTGCGGCTGTCGGCGTCATCAACTGGAAAATCGGTATCTGCATGGGCATTGCGCAGTTCATCGGCGCGCAGATTGGCGCAAGTCTGGCGATGAAGGTTGGATCGCGCATGATCAAGCCGCTGTTGATCGTGGTCAGCCTCGCTCTGGCTGTGCGCCTTCTGATGGACCCGACCAATCCGCTCCGGCAATGGGTTGGGTTCTAAACCCGTAGCGCCACCAGCACCACGCCACAGCCGATCAGCACGATGCCGAACCAGTTGATAGTCGACATGCGCTCACCGAGAAACACAGCGCCGAACAGCGCAACAAGCACCACCGAAAGCTTGTCGACCGGCGCGACGCGCGCCGCATCGCCAATTTGCAAGGCGCGGAAATAGGCAAGCCAGGACGCGCCAGTCGCCAGACCGGACAGGACGAGAAACAGCCACGACCTGGCAGAAATCTCACCCGGCCTTTGCCATTGGCCGGTGATCGTCAGAAACAGGCACAGCGCGCCGATAATAACAAAGGTGCGGACCAGTGTTGCAAAGTCCGAATTGATGCCCTGAATGCCGACCTTTGCGAAAATCGCGGTCAGCGCGGCGAATACCGCCGACATCAACGCCCAGAACTGCCAGCTTGCTAACATGATCAGAACTCTATCCCCTTCTGGGCTTTCACGCCCGAACGGAACGGATGCTTGATCATTTCCATCTCCGTGACAAGGTCGGCCACCTCTATCAGCTCATCTTTTGCGTTCCGACCAGTCACGATGACGTGCTTCATTTCCGGCTTGGCTTTCAGCACTTCGATGATCTCTTCCACGGGCAGATAATCATAGCGCAGAACAATATTCAGTTCGTCGCAAAGCACCATGTCGATCTCTTCGTCCATGATCATGGCCTTGGCCTGCTCCCATGCGCCACGCGCCATGGCAATATCGCGGCTGCGATCCTGCGTCTCCCAGGTAAAGCCTTCGCCCAGTGCCGAAATCGTCACCTGATCGGGAAATTTTTCCAGAACCCAGCGTTCGCCGGTGTCCCACGATCCTTTGACGAACTGCACAACGCCGATCTTCATACCGTGACCGAGCGCGCGGAACACCATGCCAAAACCGGCAGTGGATTTGCCCTTGCCCTTGCCGGTATGGACAATCACAAGACCCTTTTCCTCGGTCTTGGTGGCTTGTATCTTGTCGCGCGCGGCCTTCTTCTTGCGCATCTTGTCGGCATGGCGCGCATTCAGCTCTTCTTCCGTCATCGACAGAAGTTTTTCAGATTTCTCAGCCATTTGTCGCCCTTTCCGGATTCAACTTCTGAAGATTTTCCAATATGAACCGCGCTGAATTCGAACGCGGCGTCCAGAAACCGCGCTCGATGGCATCGTTCAGCTTCGCGGCGGTTTCCGCCAGCGCTGCCGGGTTCTTTTCAGCCATGAAATCATGCACCGCCTTGTCGGCGATATAGGCCTGATAGACCGCCTCGAAATGATGGTTCCCGACTTTTCCGGTGGTCGCCGCAAAGGCGAACAGATAATCGACCGTCGCTGCGATTTCCGCCGCCCCCTTATAGCCGTGGCGCATCACGCCCGCGATCCATTTCGGGTTTGAGGCGCGTCCGCGCACCACCCGCGAAAGCTCTTCCTCAAGCGTGCGGATCACCGGCTTTTCCGGTCGCGAATGATCGTTGTGATAAACCGTTGGCATGGCACCGGTCAGGTTTTCCACCGTCGCGGCCATACCGCCTTCGAACTGGTAATAGTCGTCGCTGTCGAGAAGATCATGCTCGCGATTGTCCTGATTCTGCACGACGGCCTGCACCGAACGCAGGCGCTCTTCGAGAAGGCCACGCTCTGCCTGCCCCTCCTCGCCCGCGCCATAGGCATAGCCGCCCCAGACAAGCCAGGCTTCCGCCAGATCGTTGCGCCCAACCCAACCGTTTTCGTCGATCAGCGCCTGCAATCCAGCGCCATAGGCACCGGGCTTCGAGCCGAACACGCGATAGCCTGCACGGCGTTGCGCCGTCTTTTCATCGACTCCACTGGCCACAAGACGCACCTGCTCTGCCGCCATGCGCGCCGCAATCGGATTGTCTTCCGCGTCTTCGGCGAGCGCTCCCACCGCACGCACGGCCTTGTCGAACAAGGCGATCTGTTCGGGAAACGCATCACGGAAAAAGCCCGATATGCGCAAGGTCACGTCCACACGCGGACGCCCAAGCATAGCGGGCGGCACGATTTCGTAGCCGGTGACGCGCCGCGAGGCCATATCCCAGACCGGCTTGACGCCGATCAGCGCCAGCGCCTGCGCAATGTCGTCGCCGCCAGTGCGCATATTGGATGTGCCCCAAGCCGTGAGACCGAAGGAGGTCGGCCATTCGCCATGGTCTTGCGTATAGCGGGTAACCAACAGTTCCGCCGATTTGCGTCCGAGTTCCCACGCGGCAGGTGTTGGCACCGCACGACTGTCAGTCGAGAAGAAATTACGCCCTGTTGGCAAGACATCGGGCCGTCCGCGCGTTGGCGCGCCGGATGGTCCCGGCGGCACGAAGCACCCATCGAGCGCAGCCAACAGTCCTTCGATTTCTGCGGGGCCACAGGCAAGAACGCTGGGGCGCAGATGATCGACGATCGCTTGCAACACGGCACCCGTCTGTTGCCAGTCTTGCGGACAAGCCTGCTCGCCCGAGACAAGCTTTGCTGCCAGAAGTTCAATACGTTCCACCGTATCGCCCGTGATGCGCCAAGTCGCCGGACTAACCTCGGCCAGCAATTCCGGCTTCGGCCCTGTCCACGGATCGGCCATGTTGCAATCCAGCGGATCGAAACCTTCATCCAGCCCCGCATCAGCCGCAATGGCGCGCTGCAAGCTCTGGTCACCGGCACTCCCGCCAAGCGAAACCGGCACACCACGCGGAACACGGGCCAGCGCCACCAGAAGATCGGTCAAAAGCCGCGCTTGAGGCGCTTGCCCGAAAATATGCAGCCCGTCGCGGATCTGCATTTCCTTCAAATCGCAGAGATAGGCGTCGAGCTTTTGCAGCGCCATATCTTCATCGTCATGGTCGTGAATGCCCGCATCGCGGTCGAGGCCGATATCGCGCACCAGATCGAGAATCTGCCCCTTGAGCCGCAACAAACGGCGTGGATCGACGCCCGAGGCTTCGTAATATTCATCGACCAGCGCTTCGAGATCTTTCAGCGGGCCGTAGCTTTCGGCGCGGGTCAAAGGCGGCGTCAGGTGATCGATAATCACCGCACCCGCACGGCGCTTCGCTTGTGTGCCCTCGCCCGGATCGTTGACGATAAACGGATAGATATGCGGCGTGGGCCCGAACACAGCTTCCGGATAGCAGTGTTCCGACAGCGCCAGCGCCTTGCCCGGAAGCCATTCGAGATTGCCGTGCTTGCCCATATGAACAATGGCATCGACATTCGCCACGGCGCGCAAATAAGCATAGAATGCGATATAGCCATGTGGCGGCACCAGATCCGGCGAATGATAGCTTTCCTTCGGATCGATATTGTAGCCGCGGGCGGGCTGAATGCCGGTCAGCGTTTCGCCAAGCCGCATCAGCGGCAGCGCAAAAGCAATGCGTTCCCGGTCGTAGAATGGATCGCTTTCCGGCTCGCCCCAGCGGGCGGTGATTTCCGCCTGAATCGCATTGGGAAGCTTTTTGAAAAAGTCGTTGTATTGATTGAGCGAAATGGTTTCGCGAATCTCGCGCCCATCGCGCGCGGCATTGGTCGGCCCTGCCATCAAAAGCTGCATCAGCGCATCGCCATCAGCAGGCACTTCGCCAGTCTGATAGCCCGCATCGGCCATGGCCCTGAGCGTCTCAACCGTTCCGGCAGGCGTATCCAGACCGACACCGTTGCCAAGCCGCCCGTCACGGTTGGGATAGTTGGCGAGGATTAACGCCACACGGCGTTCCCCGGCCTTCTTCCGCTTCAGTCGGACCCAGTTCGCCGCGAGTTTCGCAACAAAAGTCACGCGGTTTTCATCGGGCTCATGGGTGACGATATTCGCCTCCACCGCCGCATCGAACTGCCGCGCCGATTTGAACGAAACCGCACGCGACAGGACGCGCCCGTCCACTTCCGGCAAGGCAACATTCATGGCGAGATCGCGGGCCAGCAGTCCCTGCTGCGATGCCTGCCAGACCGCCTTTGGCGTGCCCGAAAAAATCACCTGCAAAACCATGTTGCCGCGCTTGTCGAGTACCGTCGGCTTGCGCTCAGCACCTGGCGACGAAATGGCAAAGCCGGTCGCGTTCAGCACGATATCCGGCGCGCAATCTTCGAAAACACCGTCCACCACGGCAGCGGACAGCCGGTCCTTGAGGCTGGAGACGAACAGAGGCAGCGGGTTGATGCCTTCCGCCTGCAAACCCGTAATTAGTGCTTCAACCGGCTGAGTCTGGCCGCTTTGCACCAGCGCGCGATAGAAGACGATTGCCGCAACGGGTGCATTCTCGATCCAACGACTGCTGATGAGATCGAGCGAAACCACCGCCTCGCCCGGCCACCAAAGCCCCGCCTTGAGCAGTGGCGCGGCTTCGGCTGGCTTTTCGCCGCCGTGGATCAGCGCGGCGCAATAATCGAGGAAAGCGCGCATGTTGGAAGCGCCGCCCTCAATCAGATAGCGCCACAACGCGTCACGGTCAGCGTTTGCAACCGTCGAAAAGCGATCCAACCCATGATCCGGCTTGTCGTCGCCCGGAAGCACCGCGATCTTGACGCCGTTGTTCACAGCGCAGGCATGAAGTGCTTCCAGCCCATAGGGCCAGTAGGTTTCACCGCCGATAATGCGCACGACAATCAGCTTTGCATGACGCACCGTCCGCTCGACATAAGCATCGACGGACATAGGATGCGTCAGGCTCAGAAAACTGGCGAGCCGCAGGCTTGGCCCGTTTGGCTCAGCGCGGTGCGCCTGCGCAAGACTGGCCAGCTCCGTGTCGGCGGCGGAAAGGAACAGAATGTCACCGGGCGTCTGGCCGAGATCGACGGCCTCATTGCCGTCGCTGATCGTTCCTTTCTGGGCAAGCAGAAGATGCATTACAAAACTGCGTCTTTCACGGCCTTGGTAATGGCGGTTTCATCGATCTCATGCAGGCCGATGACAACGAGACGCGTCGAACGGGCTTCATCCTTGCCCCATGGGCGGTCGAAGTAATGCTCGATACGCGGGCCGACAGCCTGCACCACTAGACGCATCGGCTTGCCGGGCACATCGACAAAGCCCTTGAGGCGCAGAACATCATGGTCGGCGATGATGGTCTTCAGCTCTTCGGCAAAAGCCTTCGGGTCCGACACGGAACCGGCCTCGACCACAAAGCTCTCGAATTCATCATGATCATGCTCGTGACCATCGGCATGATGAATTTCATGATGCGACTTGCGGTTGGCGATATCGTCTTCCGTACCAACGCCAAGACCAAGCAGCACATCAGCGCCAAGCTTGCCGAAGCTTGCAGGCACCATGTTGACGCGGCGCGACGAGCGCTCGGCAACATCCGCCTTCACGCTATCGAGGCTTGAGGCATCGATCAGGTCGGCCTTGTTGAGCACGATCAAGTCGGCCGCATGAATCTGATCTTCAAACAGCTCTTCCAGCGGGCTTTCATGGTCCAGTGATTCATCGGCGGCGCGCTGCGCATCCACCTTGTCATGATCATCAGCGAAGCGGCCTTCGGCGACAGCGGCGGCATCGATCACCGTGACCACACCATCCACAGTCACCTGCGTCTTGATTTCCGGCCAGTTGAAGGCAGCCACAAGCGGCTGTGGCAAAGCGAGGCCGGAGGTCTCGATGACGATGTGATCCGGGCGATCCGCGCGGTCGAGCAGCTTGGTCATGGTCGGGATGAAATCGTCCGCAACGGTGCAGCAAATGCAGCCATTGTTGAGTTCGATCACATCTTCCTCGCGGCAGGTTTCGATGCCGCAACCTTTCAGAATACCGCCATCGACACCAAGATCGCCAAATTCATTGATGATCAGCGCAATGCGCTTGCCATTGGCGTTTTCAAGCAGATTGCGGATCATCGTGGTCTTCCCCGATCCGAGAAACCCGGTAATCACGGTCGCCGGTATCTTTTGGCCCTGCATAAAATTATCCCTTCATCTTGAGCGGCAAGCCCGCCGCCATGAAATAAACTTCGTCTGCCGCCGCAGCGATGGCCTGATGCAAAAAGCCTGCATGATCGCGAAATTCCCGCGCCATGCGGTTTTCCGGCACGATGCCAAGACCCACCTCGTTGGAGACGAAAACAACCGGCCCGCCCAGCTCAGAAAGCGCGGTCACCAGATCACGCCCTTCCGCAGCAATGTCGCGTTCGGCCATCATGAGATTGGTGACCCACAAGGTCAGGCAGTCAACCAGCACAAATCTGGACGATTGTGCCTGTTGCAAAAGCGCGCCCTTCAGCTCGAACGGCTCTTCGACTGTTTGCCATTGCGTGCCGCGCCGGTCGCGATGCACCGCGATGCGACTTTCCATTTCTCCGTCGAAGGCCCGACCAGTCGCCAGATAGACCGGCTGAAGCCCGGAGGCTTCAACCAGTTTTTCGGCATAGGACGATTTGCCTGAACGGGCTCCGCCAAGAACAAAGGTTATTTTTCCGGGCAGAGCCATGCTTTCAGCCTTCCAGTTCCGATGAGGCGTAATGCTGGATGAACCAGCCAAGCGCCAGACCAATCACCGCCCACATGAACAGGTTCGTCGCCAGCGAGGCGACCGCATATTGCGACGCAAGCAGCGACGGAATAGGCGACGCAATATCCTCAGGATGCGGCGCGCCATAGAGATGCGGCGCAATAATGGCGATGAGGCCGAGCAGTTTTGCCCAGATTTCTTCGCGCAGCACGATGAGATAAAGGCCGACGCCGCTGAGAACAACCGTCGAAATCCACCAAAGCTGGCGCTCTGCAAGATCGTCGGCAGGCATGGCTGGCAGTTCCGGCGACAGACCGAGCGCAGGCAAGAATGCCACCGCAAAGAAACCGGCCATGCCCCAGTAAAGCCCGTTCTGCACGGTGATCGGGCGACCAATCAGCAGCGCGATACCGCCAAGCAGCAGTGCAAAACCGGCACCCGCAACAAGATTGGCGAGGATTGTATTGCCAAGGCGACCGAAAGGCAGTTCTGCTCCGGCTCCTTCTTCCTCCGGCGCGGCAGTTGCCGCATGGTCATGGGCAGGCGTCTCAGCGGCGTGTTCATGCGGCGCGGCTTCCGCCGGTCCGTGGCTATGGCCGCCGCCCGCCTCTTCGTAAACTTCCGCCTGAATGATCAGCGGCACGGTTTTGAGATACATGGCAGGCGTCACCAGAAGCCCTGCCAGAAGGCCCGCAGCAAGCGTGGCCAAGAGATAACGGATCAACATTTCAATTCCCCAGCTGCAAAGCCCGTCGGTAGCAAACGCTATCCGACGCTCTGCAATGTCAGCTTCCTAGAAAAACAGACATATGGTCATTTCCCCATGCAAACCGGCCAAGGGCGCGGCTCACAATGTCGATGCAAAGCATCAATGGCAGGGAAAACCGTAAGAATGGCGGGTATCATGCGCTGAATCGTGCAGCGCATCCGAATGCGCAATGCCAACGCCATAGATAAGAAACGCGCCGAGAAGCAGGGAGACCACCGCCGTACCGAGGCGCGCAGCCAAAGGCAGGGGAATAGTAGCGGAGACAGAATTATTCATACGTGCAGCCATGACAACCTCCGTGCAGGCAGCAGGGAAAAACCTCCCATGGGGCGCGGGTAAAATACCCTTCTGCAACAGGCAGGTCTCCTGGCTCGCGGGTCGTCGGTAATGTCACCGCCTTCCCGGAACGTGATGTTCCAGTGGCTGCCGGTTGCCCGGCTTGGCTTCATTCCTCTCCGCTCTACAGTCGCGGGGTCGGCTGCGATAGAAACGCCCTGATTGGGTCCGTCCTTCGCATTCCCTCTTGGTTTCACCAGATTCGTCCGGCGAAAACCTGTCACATGCGCGGACATTAAGCCTTTGCTGATAGGCCGTCAATCAGCGCGAGGGCGCAGAAATTGCCCCTTGCGCCGAACCCAGCGGTCGATGGTCTCCGCCTTGGCATTGATCCTGGGCCAGAGCCACAACATCACGCCCACCACCAAACTCCATGCGATCACCACATCCGATAGAAAATGCGCGCCCATGAAAACACGGTTCATGGAAATCAGCATGAGGATTGGAATGAAAATCGCGGCGGACATAACGCGCCAGCGTTCAGGAACGAATATTAAAAGCGACAGCATCGCAGCCGCAGCAGCGCCCTCTCCCGACGGAAATGAGCAGTTTTTGCTACATGTCGCAGCCATCTGCCAGGCCGGTGTAAAATTCATTGAGCCGCCAAATTCCAGCAGATGTCGTGGCCGCGCTCTTCCGATCAGCAACTTCAGGCTTTGCGTTACGATGCCTGGGCCAAGCGCAAAGGTCAGAAGCACATAAAGCACCTTGTGAGGGGCGATAGAAAGGATGGGGCGCCGCCACAACGCGTAGAAACCGATCAAAACCAGCATTGCAGCCAGCAACCAACACTGACTGACACGGTGGAAATCCCTAAGGGCGACCCAAGCCGGTGAATTCGACGCGGAAAAATCCCCGTGTTTGAAAAAATATCGGCTGGTAATCAAATCGACCTGAGGCGAAACAATGAACAATGCATTGACCGCCAAGAGTGAATATACGTAGAGATGACGGCGAAAAACAATATGATGATTTTGATATAAAAACCTCAATATCAAAATAGCCTCATTATAATTTTAAATATATTTTGAATGAAACGAGATGGTAAAAATGCCAGTATAAATTTTTATACGATACAGTATATTAGAATTATCTGAAATTTATATATAATTAAGACTTATTGTCATATCAGACCAAAAAATAGCCCTGATACGTGAAACTATCGAGACTGAACGAGTACAGTTGTGTCAGATCAGCGAAAACAACGCATCGATATCGAGACAGGCTTCCAGCCCTTCCGCCAGTTCATCCAGCGCCGCTTCGACGCTCAGGCGGTAATTGCCTATTCCGCCCTCAACACCTAGCGCTGCGAGAAATTGCTGCCGAAAACGATCCGCACCGAAAACACCATGTAAATAAGTGCCCATGATGCGGCCATCGGCAGATATCGCACCGTCATCATGATTTTCGATGCGCGCGAAAGGCCTGAACATATCCGCACCTGTCGTGCGGCCAACATGAATTTCATATCCCTCGAGCGGCGCATCATAGAGCAGCGAAGTCGCCTTCACATTGCGGACGACTTTTTCCGGCTCCATGACCGTCTCGATGTCGAGCAGCCCCAGCCCTTCTGCTTCGCGCACCTGCCCTTCGATACCGTGCGGGTCATGGATGCTGCGCCCCAGCATCTGAAACCCGCCGCAGATACCCAGCACATGTCCGCCCCGCTTCACGTGCTGTACCAGATCGCGATCCCAACCGTTTTCACGGAAAGCCAGCAGATCGGTGATCGTGGATTTCGTTCCCGGCAGTACAACCAGCCCGGCATCGGGCGGAAGAGACGTACCGGGCGGCACCATGACCACCTCCACCGCAGGCTCGGCTTTCAGCGGGTCCAGATCGTCAAAATTGGCGATGCGCGGCAACATCGGCACCGCAACTTTTAGCGCCTTGTCAGCACTGCGCACGGCGCGCTCCAGAACCACCGAATCCTCGGCAGGCAATCTGGAAACCGCCTTTAGCCACGGAACCACACCGAACGAGCGCCAGCCGGTGAAGCGTTCGATTGCTTCCAGCCCGTCATCGAACAGAGAAATATCACCACGAAACTTGTTGATGATGAAACCGCGCACCATGGCGCGGTCTTCGTCCGACAAAATTGTATGGGTTCCGACCAGAGAGGCGATCACCCCGCCCCGATCAATGTCGCCGACCAGCACCACCGGCACATCTGCCTGCGTTGCGAAACCCATATTCGCAATGTCGCCCGCCCGAAGGTTGATTTCCGCGGGCGACCCCGCACCTTCGATCAGCACGAGATCAGCGCCTTCACTGACGATGGAAAAGGACTCCATCACCGACGCCATCAACTGCGGCTTCAATTCCTGATAATAGCGCCCGCGTGCCTCGCCACGCACCTGACCCTGCACCACGATCTGGCTGCCCATATCTGTCTGAGGTTTAAGCAAAACCGGGTTCATATGCACCGAGGATGGCACGCCCGACGCCAGTGCCTGCAACCATTGGGCACGACCGATTTCGCCGCCGTCGTCACTGACAGCAGCGTTGTTCGACATGTTCTGAGGCTTGAACGGGCGGACCTTCAATCCGCGATTGCGCGCCACACGACAGAGCCCAGCGACAAGCACGCTCTTGCCGACATCAGACCCCGTTCCCTGAAACATAATTGCCCGTACCATAGGACCTGCGTAGCCGAAACGGCAAGCCATGGCAATCTGGGTCGCAGCCTATGCTTTACAGCACATCCGAAGCGTTCAACGACACACCTTCTATGCAAAAATGCGCATCAGTTTATTACAAATGTGAGCAAGATTATTCCAATAGAGCGTTGGCAGCCATCCGGTCTTATGCTCTAGTCCACAACAGAGGAGCGGTACTCAACTTTCAAAGCTGAGGGAGGAAACCATGGATGCTGCCGAACAAAACCAGTTCGAGCTGAATGAAGAACAGCTTGCCATTCAGGAAATGGCGCGCGGCTTCGCCAGCGACCGGATTGCACCCCACGCGCTGCAATGGGACCGCGACAAGCATTTCCCGGTTGATGCACTCCGCGAGACCGGATCGCTCGGCATGGGCGGCATTTACGTCCGCGAAGATGTTGGCGGATCAGCGCTGAAACGCATGGATGCAGTGCTTATTTTCGAAGCGCTCGCAGCGGCCTGCCCGTCATTCTCGGCCTTTGTTTCAATCCACAACATGGCTGCGTGGATGATCGACACATTCGGCAACGAAGCGCAACGACAGCAGTTTCTGCCCAAGCTGACAGCGATGGACTGGCTTGCCAGCTACTGCCTGACCGAACCGGGGTCCGGCTCGGACGCCGCCGCCCTTCGCACCCGTGCGACGCGGGACGGCGATCAATATGTCATCAACGGCGCCAAGCAGTTTATTTCCGGCGCCGGAGAGACTGACATCTACGTCACCATGGTGCGTACCGGCGAGGACGGTCCGAAGGGTATTTCCACCCTCATTGTGCCGAAAGATGCACCCGGCCTGTCGTTTGGCGCCAATGAATACAAGATGGGCTGGAACTGTCAGCCGACGCGAACCGTCATTTTCGACAACTGCCGCGTGCCGGTGGAAAATCGGCTTGGCAATGAAGGCACCGGCTTCAAGATCGCCATGGCGGGTCTTGACGGCGGGCGTCTGAATATAGGTGCCTGTTCGCTTGGTGGCGCGCAATCCGCGCTCGACAAGGCGCTGGAATATTGCGGTGAACGCAGAGCCTTCGGACAAACGATCGACCGTTTTCAGGCCCTGCAGTTTCGCCTTGCGGACATGGAGACGGAACTTTCGGCAGCGCGCCTGCTGCTTTATGCCGCCGCCAGCAAGCTCGACCGCAAAACCCACGATGCTGGCAAATGGTCGGCGATGGCCAAGCGGTTTGTGACCGACACGGGCTTCAATGTCGCCAATGAAGCGCTGCAGCTTTTTGGCGGTTATGGTTACCTTCACGATTATGGGATCGAAAAGCTGGTTCGCGACCTGCGCGTGCACCAGATTCTGGAAGGCACCAACGAAATCATGCGCGTGATCATTGCAAGGCATATGATCGGGCGCTGAACAGCACTTATACGGAGGAGTTTATCATGGCCACTATCGCATTCATCGGCCTCGGCAATATGGGCGGCCCGATGGCGGCAAATCTGGTCAAGGCCGGACATACGGTGCGCGGCTTCGATCTGTTGCCGCAGCATCTTGAAGAAGCCCGCGCCAATGGATTGCAGATCGCCGCGAGCGCGGTGGAAGCCGTGGCCGACGTAGACGCAGTTATAACCATGCTGCCCGCAGGCAAGCATGTTCTCGCCGTTTATGAGGAAATCGCGCCTACGGCCCGTAAAGACTCGCTTTTCATTGATTGCTCCACGATTGACGTCGATTCAGCACGCAAGGCGCATGCTCTCGCTGCCAGCCACGGTCACCTCTCCATCGATGCGCCGGTTTCGGGCGGCACCGGCGGTGCAGCCGCAGGCACACTCACTTTCATGGCGGGCGGCAGCGACAAGGCCTTCGAGCGTGGCGAACCGATCCTCAAGCCAATGGCTGGCAAGATTGTGCATTGCGGCGGCGATGGAGCCGGACAGGCCGCCAAGATCTGCAACAATATGATTCTCGGCATTTCGATGATCGGCGTCAGCGAGGCCTTCGTGCTGGCCGAAAAGCTCGGCCTTTCGCATCAGGCGCTTTTCGACGTGGCCTCAACCTCGTCGGGCCAATGCTGGTCGCTCACCACTTATTGCCCTGTCCCGGGGCCGGTGCCGACCTCCCCCGCCAATCGCGACTACAAACCGGGCTTTGCCGCAGCACTCATGTTGAAAGACCTCAAGCTATCGCAGGAAGCGGCGAAAAGTGCGGGCGCGGAAACGCCGCTTGGTGCCCATGCCGAAGCGATTTACGCGCTTTTCGACGGTGAAGGTCATGGTGGCGAAGATTTCTCCGGCATCATCAATCATTTGCGGGCAAAATCCGACGCCAAGTAAAAAAACATCACATCCGTGAAAAACTTGCCCAAAAAAGGCAATGTTTAGATTTGCTTAATCGTCTGCTAACCGTACGGTAACGATGTTCGGATAAAAAGGAGCTCGAGACAGGCTGAGCCTCTCTCGATGCTCCGGATCTGGTATTGCGTACCGGAGCTTTATGTATCTCTCACCAGCGTTTAGTCCGGTGAGATTGCCATGCGTAGTTGGCAAAACCGTGCGCCGAAAGGCAGCGCGGTTTTTGCCGTAAACGAAAATTTTATCAAATATTGTCCTCATATTTCGATTGATTGGCGCTACCCGGATTGAAATCCGAACATAATCCTGTGACATGTAGCAGCCTGTTTGCGCCCATCCGGGCATTTCGTTCAGCATCGGGACTTCAAGCTTGACCGCATTAAGACAAACCGCGTCTACCGCAGACAAAGAAATATTGGGACTGCCTTGGGCCGTTCTTTTTATAGTGTGCTATTTCGTGCTTCAGGCCGTTCTGGTGACTTATATCTCCAACGGTGCCGGGCTCGATGACGCGGAACAGCTCGCCAATATAGGCTATCTCGACTGGGGTTATGGCGGTTCGCAGCCACCACTCTATACCTGGACGACCAATCTTGCCGCCTCCGTGCTGGGCACGTCGATGCTGACGCTTCAAATCGTGAAGTTCGGCATGCTGGCAAGCCTGTTCCTCAGCGTCTTTGGCGCGATGCGGCTTTTAGGGTTTTCGCGCGCCGTGGCCTCGGCCAGCATGCTCGGCCTGTTTCTCATTCCGCAAATCGGCTGGGAATCGCAGCGCGCCTTGACCCATTCGGTGGCTGGCACGGCGGGTTGCGGATGGACCTTCCTTGCCTTTGCCTGGCATATGCGCAAGCGCAGCGTTATTTCGGCTGCCCTTCTTGGCGTTGCCATGACCGCTGCACTTCTGGGCAAGTTCAACGCGTCGTTCTTCCTCATCATGGTGATCATAACTGGGCTTTCAGTGCCCGAATATCGAACTGTGCTGCTGTCGAAACTTTCGGCTGTCACCCTGCTTGCCTTCGCGATCTGTGTCGGCCCGACGGCAACATGGATGTTCGCGCACAAATCGAGCGTCATCGCCCGTTCCGGCAAGTTGCAGATGGGCGCATCGGGCAATCCGATCTTCGACCGGCTGAACGGCATTGAAAGCTTCGTGGAAGCGGCCTTCCTGTTCTCTGTGCTCGCCCTGGCAATCGCGGCTATCATCGCGCTGATCCATTACAAAAAGCGCACAAAGCCAACCACGCCCTACACGCCCGGCGAGACATTCATGCGTCGCCTCGTGCTTGTCGGCTTGCTCGTGGTTTTCGTCGGCGTCGTTGCTACCGGCGCCAATGACGTCAAGGACCGCTGGCTTCAGCCAGTGCTGTTTCTGTTGCCGGCTGTGCTGGCATTTCGTCTGGAGCGCTTCCGTATCGGCAAGCGCCCAGTCATCGAATATGCAGCAATGGGCGCGCTGGTTGCGCTGCTGGTTCCGCCGGTCCTGTCCTATTATCTGGTCTACGGCTCCAGCATGCCGCCCTACGGTCAGCTGGATTATCGTCAGCTTTATACGGAAATCAGCAGCCACGGACATTTCAGGACCATCGTGGCCGATAATGCGCAGATACCGGGCAATTTCCGGCTCTTCGATCCGTCGCTGAAAGTTGTCCACCCGGAAACGCCCGATGGGGCCAAGCAAATCACAGCGCCAATTCTGGTCATGTGGTTTGGCGACGCTACGCCCAACGCCCACATTGCGAATCTTCTGGCGAATGCCGATATCGCGCTGCCGACGACGGGCATCTTCACGACGAGCATCGCTTATAAAACACGCCCGGATATGCAGATGCAGGTGGGTTATTTTCTGGTCAACGCGCAATAATGCGCGTCGCGAAAAAGGCCCGGGAGCATATCCCGGGCCTTTTGCTTAAAACCTTATTCAACCGTTTCCTGAACGGCATTTGCAGTCCCTTTTACATCGCGTCCGACGCCGCGAACCGTATTGGCGCAAGAAGCCAGTGTGAAGGCACAGAGAACAATAGCAACCGGGACAAGGCGGGTCAGTTTCATAGCGGTCTCTCCGAATAAGGATGTCGTTACAGCCCAAACCAATGGGCACACATGCTTGTATCGTGCCAGCATTCCATCGGCCCACCCCGGACCCCGCCTCTGTCAGCTGGCGATGAAGCCGTTTCATCCGGCTGTCATAGAGGAAATCTAGCGCAACATTTCGGCCTGACAAGAGACGGGATTACTTAGACCCACAAGTTCTTGTGAGATGTATCAGCAAGAACGAAAAGTCTCGAAGCGGCCCGTCCGACGATAAGCTTCGAACACATTGCGCAAGTTCTCCGCCACTGCATGGATATGTGGTCCGGCTTCCGGCTTTATGATCATGCCAAGCTGATAGCGCCCCAGTTCCGGCAGGCCATGTTCCGAACCCAGCGCGACAATGCCTTCGCCAAGCAAGGTCTTCGCGAAAGGCGCGATGGCGAGATCGGCCATGATGGCGGCGCGCTGCCCGGTAGAATGCGAACTCATATAAGCGATGCGATAGGGACGCCCCGAGCTTTCAAGCGCTTCCAGAGCATTGCCGCGCCAGGCGCAGCCCTCTTCCCAGATGGAAAGCGGCAGCGGATCGCGACGATAAGCCGTTCCACATTTCGCCCCGGCCCAGACGAGTTCCTCATCGAGCAGAACTTCCGTGTCCCCCTTGCCGGGCACCGTATGCGACATGTTCACCAGCGTTACATCGAGACGCCGTTCATCCAGGCGCTTGCGCAGATTGCTGCTCTGATCGATCACCACATCGACGGTCACACCGGGATGGGTTTCGGCAAAACGCTTCAAGACGAGCGGCAAAACACATTCGCCGATATCGTCGGGCGAGCCCAGCCGCACCACGCCGGTGACAGTCGGCGCGACAAATTTCGAAACCGCTTCACGGTTGAGCGCCAGAAGGCGACGCGCAAAACCGAGCAGAACTTCGCCATCGCTGGTGAGTGTCACCGAACGGGCATCGCGGTCAAACACGGCGACGCCGATCTGCTCTTCAAGTTTCTTGATCTGCATCGATACGGCCGATGGCGTGCGAAACACCGCATTGGCTGCGGATGAAAAACTGCCGGTGTCCGCAATCGCCACAAAGGTGCGAAGGACATCGATATCGAGCATTGGCAAAGGATGCTGGACGGGCGCTGTCATGACGGAACTCCGGTGATGATAAATCAAATTTTCTGATCTTAAGACTTTTTATATTTCGTTTGATTGAACGTCAAGCACAGCGCACATTAAGCACATCGAAAACACCCATCCCGCTGCAGCAGGCATTCAAACCAATCCATTCTCGCCCCGAGGAGACCGAAAATGACCGCACAATGCCAAACTATGGGCCAAGCCCTAAGCCAGACAGCAGCCCGCGACCGTCGTTCAGCGACGTCGGAATCGCCTTCGATCTTTACATGGCTGCGTCAGGCCCACTCTGAAATAAGAAGCCAGATCGAACAGTGGATGCTCGACCGCAAAATTGCACGCACGCGCCTCTCGATCCAGAATTTGCCGGAACATATTCGGCAGGACATCGGCTGGCCCGCAATCGATGACCGCCTTCCGATGACCCGACCGAGCCAACCCACGCGTGCCAACACGCTCCACAACGGTTGATTTGCGACAAACATCTCTTTTCCAATGAGGGCGAGCCTGTCTCGCCCTCATTTTCACGACATGAAAATACCTTCTCGCGGCAGGCATTTAGCCGCACTTTGCAACCTAACCGTTCTGTGTCTCAATAAAGCACTGTCCCGTTTGCGTCATTGCTCTCCCCTAGTGTTTGCGGGCAATGATGCCGGGATCGCCGGTCTGATAGCGACCGGCAAAAAGCGGGGCAAAAACAGGCCCCGCAGTCGTGACGGAGACGGAAGCATCGCCGCGTCGGGAACCGCAGCGCGTGCTTCATAAAGTGGGAACGGTCCGGTTATGAACCAGGCTTCATCGGTTAAGCGGTCTATTGTCTTTTTTCTGGTGCCGAACTTCTCGATGATCGCGTTTGCGACCGCCATCGAGCCGTTACGCATCGCCAATCGCATGCTCGGTTACGAAGCCTATCGCTGGCGTCTGACGTCGGCGGATGGCCAGCCAGTAACGGCATCGAACGGCGTGGTTTGCGCCGCCAATGCCTCGCTGGAAGACGAACGACGCTATCTGCAACGCGAGCAGCGCCCGTCCATGGTGTTCGTCTGTTCCGGCGTCTATGTCGAGGAATTCCGCAACAAGTCGGTCTTCGCCTGGCTGCGCGAAGAATATAACCGCGGCGTCGCGGTCGGCGGCCTGTGCACCGGCGCGCATATCCTTGCGGCAGCCGGCCTCCTTTCCGGCAAGCGTTGCGCCATTCATTGGGAAAACCTGCCGGGCTTTGCCGAGGCGTTTCCGAAGGCGGAAGTCTATGCCGACCTGTTCGAGTTCGACAGCAATATCTACACCTGCGCAGGCGGAACAGCCTCGCTCGACATGATGCTGAAGCTCATCGGCGATGATTTCGACGCCAATCTGGTCAACAAAATCTGCGAGCAGGCGCTGACCGACCGCGTCCGCAGCCCGCAAGACCGGCAGCGTCTGCCGCTGCGCGCGCGCCTTGGCATCCAGAACTCGAAAGTTCTAACGATCATCGAGATGATGGAGGCCAACCTCTCCGAGCCGCAGGCGCTGATCAATGTCGCCCATACCATCGGCCTGTCGCGCCGTCAGGTCGAGCGTCTGTTCCGGCAGGAAATGGGGCGCTCTCCCGCCCGCTATTATCTGGAAATCCGCCTCGACCGAGCACGGCACCTGCTTTTGCAATCGTCCATGCCGGTGGTGGAAGTGGCGGTGGCCTGTGGCTTCGTTTCCGCGTCGCATTTTTCCAAATGCTATCGCGAACTCTATGGACGCTCGCCGCAGCAGGAACGCGCAGATCGCAAAATGCTCATCGCAGCATAGGCTGGATCATTGCGACAGATCGAATGCCCGCTGGATGAAGCAGTCCGATCCTCGTGTAAAAGACTAAGAAAATCAGTATCGTAAAGCGTCTTTCGGAATCAGTTTCGCAAGATCGGGTGACGCTCGTACCGGCATGTCGCTTGCAGAACAGGCTTGTTGCGAATAACCCCGGCTTTGCCCGGTGGCAGACGCAGTCGTGTCAGGCAGCGAATATGTCGTATAAAGGCAAATATCCTGCCCCGTCAGCGATTATGGTTCTGTCAAATACCAACCAGGGTCACATAAAATGGCAGAGTTTCCTAAGAAGGCGAAGGTCGTAATCGTCGGGCTCGGCGGCATCGTCGGGGCATCCGTCGTGCACCACCTGATCGAACGGGGCTGGGACGACATCGTCGGCATCGACAAGTCGGGCATTCCGACCGATATCGGCTCGACAGCCCACGCGTCGGATTTCTGCTATGCAACCAGCCACGATTTCCTCTCCTGCTGGACCACGCTTTATTCCATCGATTTCTACGAGAAGATGGGGCACTACGCCCGCGTCGGCGGAATTGAAGTTGCGCGTGTGGGCGACGATGGCCGCATGGATGAAATCAAGCGCAAGGTCGCATCGGGCAAGGCGTTTGGCACCCGCGCCCGCCTGATGGAACCGGCAGAGATCAAGGAAAAATTTCCGCTGATCGAAGAAAGCATGGTTCAGGGCGGCCTGTGGGACCCGGATGCCGGTCTGGTCATCCCACGTTCGCAGACGGTTGCTGGCAAACTGATCGATCAGGCGGAAGCCGCTGGCAAGTTGAAGAGCTTTGCCAATACACCCGCCCAGTCGCTGCTGGTCGAAAACGGTCGCATCAAGGGTGTTGTCACCCATCGCGGCACGATTGAAGCCGATTATGTGGTGATCTGCGCTGGCCTCTGGGGACGTTTGATTGCCGAAATGGTCGGTGAAGATCTGCCTGTCATGCCGATTGACCATCCGCTGACATTCTTTGGTCCTTATAATGAATTCGAAGGCACCGGCAAGGAAATCGGCTGGCCGTTGATGCGCGATCAGGGCAATTCGGCCTATATGCGCGACACCGGCGATCCGAAGACCGCCGAAGGTGGCCAGATCGAATGGGGCTATTACGAAGAGACCAATCCGCGCCTCTGCCACCCGCGTGATCTTCTGGAAAAGCACGAAGCGCGCCTTTCGCCATCGCAGCGCGACCTCGATATGGAACAGGTTCTGGAACCGCTCGAACGCGCCATCGAGTTGACCCCGATCCTCGGCGAGCTTGGCTATAATGAAAGCCATTCCTTCAACGGTTTCCTGCAAGTCACCACCGATGGCGGCCCATCCATGGGTGAAAGCCAGAAGGTGCGCGGCCTCTGGTATGCGGTGGCCATCTGGGTCAAGGACGGCCCCGGCATGGGCAAGCTTATTGCCGACTGGATGACCGATGGCCGCACATCCATCGACCATCACGCCATCGACTATTCCCGTTTCTATCCGCACCAGATGACCGAACAGTTCATCTGGGATCGCTGCACCGAAACGGCAATGAAGGTTTATAACCCGGCGGTGCATCCCCGTGAGCCTTTCTCCAAGGGCCGCAATATCCGCCGTTCACCCTTCTATGAACGCGAAGTGGAGCTTGGCGGCTATTTCATGGAACTCGGCGGCTGGGAGCGTGCGCATGGCTATGCCGCCAATGAACACCTGCTGGAAAAATACGGCAACCGCGTACCCGTGCGTGAAAATGAATGGGACAACCGCCATTTCTGGCGCGTTTCCAATGCCGAGCATCTCGAACTGACCGAAAATTGCGGCATCATCAATCTTTCACATTTCGCGATTGTTGACATTGAAGGCCCGGACCATGTCGAGCTGATGGAATGGCTTTGTGCGGCCAAGATCGGCGGCGACGCCAATATCGGCAAGGGCATCTATACGCATTTCCTCGACGATGAAGGCATGGTGCGCGCCGATTTCACGGCAATACGCATGGCGGACCGCATCCGCATGATCAACGGTGCCGATGCTGGCCCCCGCGATTTCCATTACATGCGCCGCGTGGCCGAGGATAAGGGCTTTGACGTCACCATCACCGATGTGACGGAGAAATATGTCACCATCGGCATCTGGGGCCCGAATGCCCGCGAAAATCTCAAGAAAGTCGTTGAGAATCCTGACGGTCTCAATGCCGAAAACTTCCCGTTTGCGGCGATCAAGCCGATCAGGATTGCGGGCAAGGACGTGACCGCCTTCCGCATTTCCTATGTTGGTGAACAGGGCTGGGAATTGCATATGCGCTATGAAGATGGCCTCGCCGTCTGGGATGCGCTGCGCTCCACCGGCACGATTGCCGTGGGTGTCGAAACCTATGCCAATACCCGCCGCATGGAGAAAAGCCTGCGCCTTCAGAACGCCGACCTGCTGACCGAGTATAATCTCCTTGAAGCAGATCTGGCGCGCCCGAAGGTCAAGGAGGCCGATTTCCGGGGCAAGGCCAAACATGTCGAATATCGCGCCCGGGAACATCAGCCCGCTATGCTCTGCACGCTGGTCATGACCGACAATATCGATTCGAAGGGCGTCGCCCGTTTCCCGGTCGGCATCATGCCGGTCATGGAGCCGGAAACCGGCGAAACGCTGGTCGATGAACTGGGCCGCCGCTCGTTCACCTCGTCGGTCGCTTTCGGCCCGACCATCGGCAAGAATATCGCGCTTGCTTATCTGCCATGGAGCCATTGTCAGGAAGGCCGCAAGCTGACCGTCGAATATTTCGGCGAAACCTATCCGGTCGAGGTAGCGTCTGTTGGCTATAAGCCGCTTTACGACCCGGAAAACCTCAAGCCGCGCAGTTGAGCCAGCGGTGAGGCCAACAAAAAGCCGGGCACAACGCCCGGCTTTTTCAATTCAATAATGCGGCAGACTTATTTCAGCGTCGCCTTGCCGCCGGTGATGGTGATCGTCTCATCACCGGTCAGCGCTTCGCGGTCGCCGTTCGGAAAAGTGACGAAGCAGCCTGCGGCGCAGAAATCGACAGTGTCGCCCGGCGCCACAACCATCTCGCGCTTTGAAGCACCTTCGGTGACCACGATTGTCTGCGCGGCGCTGTCCTTGTTGGAAATCTTGGCGGCGTAAGAACCGCCCATGGAAGCGGCAAGCATGACGACTGCGCCAAGACCGATCGTAGCAAACTTGTTGATCTGAATTACGTTCATATCGTTTCGGTGTTTCCACCGCTCCCGCTTCTACAACCCTGATGGAAGCAAGCCTTGCTTCCATCCTCGATGAACGACCCGCCGTTCGTAGCTCTTTTATAAAAGGACAAAACTGAACTGCAACTGAACGAGGCGTGATCACGCTTTATCGTCGTTGTCGTCCGTTGCCTTTGCCTTCTCTTCGCGCACCTTCTTCTTTGGCGACGCTGTCGGCGCCTTTTGCATGATCTCGGAAAGTTTTTCGATTTCCGGCAGCCCCAGCACGAGATCGGTCGAAGACGACGACAGATGCAGCCCCTCTTCGTGGAAGCGCTCCACGATCTGGAACCGCAACTCGTTCTTGATGCCGCCGGTCGCAGTGATGTCTGCGACATGCGCATAGATGTCGAACACCATCAGTGAATCGGTCATGCTCTGGAAAGCGACGAACGGTTCTGGATTCTTGAGAATGGACGGATGGCCGCGCACGATATCCAGCAACAGCGTGTGCACACGGCGCGGGTCTTCCGTATAGGAAGCCTGAACATTGATATCGATGCGGCCAAGCTTGTTGCGATGCGTCCAGTTGCCGACATTGCCGTTGATGAGCGTCGAATTCGGCACAATGATCGATTGCTTTTGGAAGGTTTCCACTTCCGTTGCGCGCACACTGATCTTCTTGACGATGCCGCTGACCGTGCCTGCTTCCACCCAGTCACCGACCTTGAACGGGCGTTCCGCCAGAAGAATGAGACCGGAAACGAAATTCTGGACGATGTTCTGGAGACCAAAACCGATACCAAGTGAAAGACCACCGGCGATCAGCGCCAGATTGGACATATTGAACCCGGCCGCCGAGACGCCCATCAGGGCGGCGAGACAGAGACCGACATAACCGATCACCGTGCGGATGGAATTGCGCACGCCGGAATCGACGCGGCCCCTCGCCATGACGCTGTTGTCGAGCCAGTTCTGGAACCAGCGCGTCAGCAGATAGCCGATGACGAACAGCAAAATGCCGGTGAGCAGCCCCATCAGCGAAACCGACATATTGCCGATTTCAAAGCCGGTCATCAGTTTGAAGAATGCATTTTTCAGCTCGGCCCACTGGAAGCCGAGCTGCATCAGCACCAGCGGAATGCCGATCAGTGCTACGACTAGATTGATGAGAATGCCTGCGACAAGCCCCAGCTGGTCGAGCGTCGCATCGTCAAAGTGGAAACGCTCGCGCAAGCTCGCGCCGACCTTGCTTGACGCAAATGCCTGTTCTTCGGAAATGGCGCGCCCCGTCAGGAAGCCCAGATACATCGTCACCAGAAAAGCGCCGGTCACGACGATCTGCTGTGACAGAAAGCGCGCCATGCCGATATAGCCGAAGAGGGCGGCCAGAATGGGCAGCAATCCCAATATGATCAGAAATATCTTGAAGAGACGCGGCCATGACCGCACGCGCTCGTCATCCCGCCGCACTACGGGTTTCAGGAAGGCGATTGCCAGAATGAGAATGCCCACCATGACAGTCGCCAGCAGGCTTTGGGCCATGGTGAGCGACAAGGGCGACGACAGTAGCTTGTTGACGGTACCGATAAAAGAATCGACGCCCGTCGTCAGCGCTGTCGCGGTTATCAGCAAGCCCAGAATCCGCCCCGGACGCGGCGCGACCGGTACGAGGCGCCATTGCGGCATGTCGGGACTGATACAGGCAGCGGCCAGACGATGAATGAAGAAGACGAGACCGAGGACGATGAACAGCGATTCCAATATCGACGCAACGTCCGTTCTTAGAACATTGAAATAGTTCAGGAAAAAATAGGTCGTCGCCAGAAAGACGCCGAGTGCTGCAGACGGAATGACCGTGGACCAGAAGGCGACCAGAAGGCGGCTAAGGTAGGACGGCGACTCGATGGTCGGGTCTCGTTGATATAGCGTACCAAGCAAACGCCGCGCACCGAGCTGGATCACCAGCGCACCGACGAATGCGAAAAATGCTGCTGCCAGGAACGAGTTTAGCTTGAAGGTGACGACGAAGCGCCACCAGGACTGGATGATGCGCCACAGCGATATGACCTGATTATTCGCCGCTGAAGCGACCTCCGTGCCGAGCGCGGTATCGAGATTGACGCGTTGCGACAGCGTCTTCGCAAAAAGGTCGCGACGCAGATCGCCGATCTTCGCCGACATCTGGTTGACGCTGAGCGAGGTATCTTCCGTGTCGCCGATCATCGCGTTAATCAGCGCCTTTTCGGCGGTGAGGCGCTTGCGCTCATCCGTCACGATACCCGGCTCTGTCGCATCGCCCGATGGCGCGGGGCCAAGCTGCTCCAGACGCGTATTGATCTCGGTCAGTCGTGGACGAAAGGCGACACCCGCATCAAGAAGCTTTTTGGACAGTGCGTCGAACTGAAGCTTCAGGTTTGCCAGCGCTTCGTCGCTGTTTTCAGCTTTCTGCAGCTGTTCTTTGAGCTTGTCGGCCTGCTGCTTCAGATCGTCAATGATCGGCTTTTGCTGCTGCACGATGGCCGATACCGGCGGCTGAGATTGGTCGCCATCTTCCGGCGCTGCCTGAGCACCATCGTTCGACTGGCTGGCAGGCGCTTGACTGGCAGGAGCCTGCTGCGCTTGCGGCTTGTTATCCTGTGCGCTGGCGGGCGCTATGCTGCCCAACGAAAGCGCGCCAATCAAAAGAGAAAATGCAACGAACCGAAACGTCGATAAATGGGCCAATTTCAAATCTGCCGTTATGAAGATCACTGTTTCAACATAAAGCGCCGTAGAACGGAAGCAAGGCAGGTTGCAAGAGAGAATCCCACGTGCTCCCCAATGGCATGAACGGTGCTTTTCGCCCGCCACTTGTTGCGAGGCGACAATGAAACCACGGCAAAACGCCAGTATTTCCTTGTTCGCACCGGCACAAATGGCTAATGAGGATTCGTGAACAGTGCAGAAACTGGCTCGAATCCTGAGCGAGACTCTAACGAAAGTCTGGGCAGTTTTATGATAGGCATGAACAGCACAGGGCAGCATAGACAGCATGGTTTCATGCTGTTGATGGCATGCGTGCTGTCTTTTGCAGCACTATTGTTCGCCGTGGACTTCTCTGCACTGAACGACAAGACTGGCGACGATACATCTCGCAGCCTTCATAAAATGCTTGCCGCCAGACAGGCTGAAAGCACGCCGACAGCTCCTGTCCGGCAGCAATCGGCACCCGCACCGCAGCCCATGCGCGCCATTCTCGTCGAAGCCATGGCCGCGAAAATCAAAGCAGCTTTTCCGCTGGGTGGTGACACGGCACTCGCCGTTGCCCGAGCCGGTCATCCCTTTGCCAATGCGAAATCTGCAGAGGCCGGGCGCGATTTTCAGCATTTTACGGCTGCCCAGCAATATTTTGGTTTTGCCCGCGCACCTCCTGTAAGCGCATAATAGGCACCATCGGAAGACTGGCTTTCTCCAGTCCCCAACACTTTTACGTAAAACAGCGTCATCCGCCCCCACACAGATTGTGGCTTTCCATTCCGGTCAGCCTGTCGGGATTTTGAGATGACGCGCAGACTCGGAACCACAATCCATGCGTACTTCGAAATGGGTCGTAGCGCTGTACAGCCTGATCGTCGTGATCGGGCTTATCATCGCCTTGCCCAACTTCTTCACACAAAAACAGCTGGATGCGATGCCATCCTGGTTCCCGAAGCGTCAGGTGACGCTCGGTCTCGACCTGCGCGGCGGCTCCTATCTCGTGCTGGAAGTGGACGCAGCCGGCCTTAAAAAGGACCGCCTGCGTGCGCTGCTGGACGATGCCCGCAGCAAGCTGCGCGCTGAGCGCATCCAGCCGCAGTCGATCCGCGCCGTGGGCGATGCCGTCATCGTGGCAATTCCCGATGCCGACCAGCGCGCCAAGGCGGAAACGGCGCTTCGCACGCTCATCTCGCAGGTCAACACCAGCGGTTTCGGCACGGCGATCAATGATATCGACGTCAACTCGACCGATAATCAGGTCCGCCTGACGCTGACCGAAGCGGGCTTCAATTACCGCCTCGACGCAGCACTGCAGCAGAGCCTCGAAATCATCCGCCAGCGCGTTGACCAGGTCGGCGTTGCCGAACCGTCGATCCAGCGCGTCGGTTCCGACCGTATCGTGGTTCAGCTTCCGGGCCTCCAGGACCCGGCTCAGCTTCGCCAGCTTCTCGGAAGCACGGCGAAGATGAGCTTCCACATGGTCGCCGATGTCAATCCGAACGATACGCCGCCTCCGGGCGTGACGATCATGCCGGATTCCAAGGATGCGAATATCAAATATCCGATCGAAGACCAGATCGCGCTCTCGGGTGAACGCCTGACCGATGCCCGCGCCGGTTTCGACCAGCGCACCAATGAGCCGATCGTTTCCTTCCGTTTCGACAGCCTTGGCGCACGTCAGTTCGCCGATATCACCACGAAGAACGTGAACCGTCCTTTCGCCATCGTTCTCGACGGCAAGGTCTTGAGCGCACCGGTTATTCGTGAGCCGATCACCGGCGGTTCGGGCCAGATCAGCGGCAGCTTCACCGTTCAGGACACTGTCGTTCTGTCCGCCCTGCTGCGCGCAGGCGCCCTGCCCGCGCCGCTGACTGTCATTGAAGAACGCACCGTCGGTCCCGACCTTGGCGGCGACGCCATCAAGATGGGCCTTGTCACCGGCATCATCGGCTTCGCGCTGGTGGCCGTGTTCATCGTTCTGCTTTACGGCCTCTGGGGCATGATCGCCAATGTGGCGCTTCTTCTGCACACATTGCTGACCTTCTCCGCGTTGAGCCTCATCGGGGCCACGCTGACCCTGCCCGGTATCGCCGGTATTATTCTAGGTATCGGTATCGCGGTCGATGCGAATATTCTCATCAACGAACGTATCCGCGAAGAAACGCGTAAAGGCCTCGGCGCGATGGCGGCGCTCGACAAGGGCTTCCACAGCGCCTTTGCAACCATCGTCGACTCTAACGTCACCTCGCTGATCTCGACGCTGCTTCTGTTCATGTTCGGCACAGGCCCGGTTCGCGGCTTCGCCATCACCATGATGCTCGGCATCGCGATTTCGATGTTCACCGACGTGACGCTCGTGCGCATGGCGATGGGCTGGTTCGTGCGTCGTCGCAAGCTGAAGGTTCTGCATATCGAGCCGATCCTGAAGTTTGCGCCGGAAGGCACCAACTACCGCTTCATGAACGCGCGCTTCGCCGGTATCGGCGTGTCCATCGTGCTGTCGATTGCCTCGATTGTGCTGTTCTTCAAGCCGGGCCTCAATTACGGCATCGACTTCAAGGGCGGTATCCAGGCCGAAATCACCACGTCGCAGCCCGCCGACCTTGCGCAGCTTCGCGCCAAGCTCGGTTCGCTGGAACTGGGTGAAGTGGCGCTCCAGAGCGCAGGCAGCCCGAATGAAGTGCTCATCCGCATCCAGCGTCAGGATGGTGGCGAGGAAGCGCAGACGGTTGCTGTCAACAAGATGCGCGAAGCCGTTACCGAGCTTGATCCGGGCGTGAAGATCGAACGAACAGAAGTCGTGGGACCGAAAGTCTCCGGCGAACTGGCGCGTTCCGGCTTCATAGCGGTCGTGCTCTCCGCACTCGGCATGCTGGTCTATCTCTGGTGGCGGTTCGAGTGGTTCTTCGCGCTCGGCGCGATCATAACCCTTGTGCTGGATACGACCAAGATCGTCGGCTTCTTCGCGCTGATGCAGCTCGATTTCAACCTGACGGCAATCGCTGCTCTCCTGACGATCATCGGCTATTCGGTGAACGACAAGGTGGTTGTCTATGACCGCATGCGTGAAAACATGCGCCTCTACAAGTCGAAGCCGCTGCGCGAGATCATCGACATGAGTATCAATCAGGTGCTCGTGCGCTGTATCTACACATCGCTGGTGACATTCCTCTGTATGTTCCCGATGGCGATCTGGGGCGGCAGCGCCGTCCATAATTTCGCCGTGCCGATGCTGTTCGGTATCGTCATTGCGACGTCGTCGTCGATCTTCATCGCAGCGCCGATCCTGCTTCTGCTGGGCGACTGGTGGCAGCACCACAAGGAGGCTCACAAGCCTGCTGAAGAAAAGGCCATCGCGCAGAAGTAATCCAATCGCCGGGCAGGATTTCCGTCTTGCCCGGCTCCCACAATGAATTGACAGAAGCATGTTCCCCGAAAGTGGAAACCGATTTTGGGACAAGGACATGCTAAAACAGAGGGAAACGGCACCCTATGCCCCATGACACGCCTTTGATAGCGACAATCGTCATCGGGTTATGCCTTGCCTTCATCTTCGGTGCTGTAGCCACCCGCCTCAAAATCTCTCCACTGGTTGGCTATCTTCTGGCTGGCGTTATTGCCGGTCCGCACACACCCGGTTTCGTTGCCGATCAGGACCTCATTTTGCAGCTCGCCGAAATCGGCGTCATCCTGCTGATGTTCGGCGTCGGTCTGCATTTTTCCCTGAAAGACCTGCTATCCGTTAAAGCCATCGCCGTTCCGGGCGCGTTGGCGCAAATCGCCACCGCGGCCGCCCTTGGCACCGGCCTTGGCCTTGCGCTCGGTTGGGACGTTGAAGCAGGCATGGTCTTCGGCCTTGCGCTATCCACCGCCAGTACCGTCGTTCTGTTGCGTGCCATGCAGGAGCGCCGCCTGATCGACACCGAACGCGGCCGCATTGCCGTCGGCTGGCTGATCGTTGAAGATCTCGCCATGGTGATGGCGCTGGTCCTGCTGCCCGCCGTCGCCAGTGTCACGGGACGCGCGACCAGTGCCGCAGCAAGCGACCCGCTTGCGGCCTGGCTTGGCCTCGGCATTGGCGGCATCATTCTCCTGACCATCGCCAAGGTGGTTCTGTTCGTCGCCCTGATGCTGGTGGTCGGGCGCAAGGTCATTCCCTGGCTTCTCAACGTCGTCGCACAGACCGGCTCGCGCGAATTGTTTCGTCTTGGCGTTCTGGCCATTGCGCTCGGTGTGGCTTTCGGCGCGGCGCATCTCTTCGGCGTGTCCTTCGCACTCGGCGCATTCTTCGCCGGTATGGTGATGAGCGAATCCGAGCTTAGTCACCGCGCAGCTGAAGAATCCCTGCCCTTGCGCGACGCCTTCGCAGTGCTGTTCTTCATTTCGGTCGGCATGTTGTTCGACCCGATGAGCCTTTTGAAAGACCCCTTGCCCCTTCTGGCCACGCTTGCGATCATCCTGATCGGCAAATCCGTAGCGGCCTTCTTTATCGTCCGGGCCTTCCGCCGCCCGGTCAGCACGGCGCTAACGATTTCGGCAAGTCTGGCGCAGATCGGCGAATTCTCGTTCATTCTCGCCGGGCTTGGCGTCAGCCTCAATCTATTGCCACCCGCCGGACGCGATCTGATTCTCGCTGGCGCAATCCTTTCCATCTTCCTCAATCCGGTGATGTTCATCGTCGCGGAACGGATGCGGCCCTGGATCGAAAAGCGCAGCGCAAGCGAAGCAGCAAACGAACCAACGGGCAGCGCAGCCATCGATGTTTCCGAACCGGAACCATTGCCTCACACGCTTCTGACCGGCCACACGATCATTGCTGGCTACGGACATATCGGCAGCAGGCTGGCCACCAGTTTGCAGGAACATGCGATGCCGTTCCTCGTCATCGATGACTCGCCGAAAATCTGCACCGCTTTGCGGGAAAAAGGCATCGAAGCTATTGCGGGCAATGCCTCCGATACCGAAATATTGAATGCGGCGAATCCGGGGCTTGCCAAAAATCTGGTCATTGCGATTCCGAATGCCTTCGAGGCAGGACGCGCAACCGCTCTGGCCCATGCGGCCAACTCGGATATTCACATCGTCGCGCAGGCCAGTTCGCAGGCCGAAGCACAATATCTGACCGATCTTGGTGCAACCGCCGTCATTCTTGGCGAAGAGGAAATTGCAAAGGCAATGGCCAAGGCAATCGGCGCAGACGTTTCGAATACGGGCGGCAATGCTTCTGCCCGGCAGCCACAGCGGCATATTCAGGCACAGGACGACAGTTCTGTGACTGCCGCTGATGGCGAAGCACAGGCTATATAAGGGGGAACACAGATGAAAATTGAAGGGGCGGTAATCGGTTAATGAAAGCAAAGGATTATATCTGGCCAGTCATCGGTGTCTGTGCTGTGGGCGTTTCAGTCTGGCTTCTCTATCGGGAACTTCGCAGCATATCGCTCGACGATGTTCTGGACAGCCTCTACGCCATTCGCGCACATCACTGGGTACTGGCAGCGGCGGCAGCCCTTCTCGCCTATAGCTCGCTTGCCGGTTACGACCGTATCGCGCTTCTCCATTTGCGACGCAAGATTTCCTGGCTTTTCATCGCGCTCTGCTCCTTCACCACCTATGCCCTGTCGCACAATATCGGCGCATCGGTCGTCTCCGGCGCTGTTGTTCGCTACCGCGCCTATTCCTCGCAAGGCATGCCCGGCAGCGAGATTGCTGTTCTCATCGCGTTTTGCTCATTCACATTCATTCTCGGTGTCATCATCACATCAAGTGTCGTGCTGCTGCTTGAGCCGCATGTCCTCATGCGCTTCAACGAAGATCTGACACCCACCGTGGCCATGGTCATTGCCGTGATCATGCTGGCCTTCGTGCTGCTCTATGTCTTCGGCAGCTGGATGCAGCTGCGTCCGCTACAGATCGGCAAGTTCCGACTGGAATATCCGCGCATGTCGGTTGTCGTGCAGCAATTGATCGTGGCCCCGCTGGAGCTGATCGGCGCTGCGGGCATCATCTATTTCGCGCTGCCGGAAGCGGGCAATCCGGGCTTCCTGATCGTGCTCGGCATTTTCCTCGTCTCCTTCTCGGCAGCGCTTATCTCGCACGCGCCGGGCGGCCTTGGCGTGCTTGAACTGGTTTTCCTGACCGGCCTGCCGGATATGCATCAGGCGGATGTGCTGGCAGCACTGATTGTGTTCCGCCTGCTCTATCTCCTGATCCCCTTCGCCATGTCGCTGGTGGTGGTGCTGGTTTTCGAGAAATCGCAGTTCCTGCTGCGCTGGAACGAAAAGCATAATAAGTGAGACCCCATTCAGGCGGAGAATAATTTTCACTTATCCGCCTGAATTTGAATTCCTTTTCCTTAAAGTTGCGGGTTTCAGGGCCTATTTTGGAAACTGCTTCGCAAGTCGCCTCGATATCGGGACGAAAAGCGAAACAGAAAAGCCCTCCCAAGGCTCTGATCTCTATCGCAATTGCGAACGCAAAACCGCTTTGCACTTTTGCTGCAATTGCTTGAAAAGGAAACAACGCATGCCTGCGACACTTATCATCCCCGGCTACAAGGGATCGGAAGCAGGCCACTGGCAGCGCCAATGGTTGCATGACGATCCGTCAGCATTACTGGTTGAACAGGACGACTGGCATTATCCAGTGCTATCCGACTGGATGCATGCGCTCGAAGCAAAACTGGCCGAAAATCCCGGCGCGGTTCTGGTTGCCCATAGCCTCGGCTGTGTGCTGGTTGCCCATCTGGCAAGCCGTCCGGCTGCTGCCCACGTAGCAGGCGCACTTCTGGTCGCCCCGGCTGATGCGGAAACCATGGCCTCCAGGGACAACCGCTTCCAGAGCTTCGCGCCGTTGCCGCGCCATGAGCTGGGTTTCCCGTCCATCGTCGTCGCCAGCCGCAATGACGATTATATGCGCTTTGCCAAGGCAGAGGCATTGGCGAATGTCTGGGGTTCGGGCTTCGTCGACCTTGGCCATGCCGGTCACATCAATGTCGCGAGCGGGTTCAGCCGCTGGCCGGAAGGCGTCATTCTCGCCTCTTCCCTGCAAAGGGAGCCACAAACAGCAGCATCCTCCCAAGCTGCCCAACTGGCCGCCTGACCGCTCGCGCGCCGTGCGTCCTTTCGGACGCACGGCATCAAGCGTGTTGCTTGCGCTCCAGCAGGAATTTCAAAACCAGCGTCAGAACGGCAATCAATGCGAGTGTGGAAGCCGCAGCAAAGGCGCCGGCGACATTATAGTCATTGAACAGTAGCTCCACCTGCAACGGCAAAGTGTTCGTCTTGCCGCGAATAGCGCCGGAAACCACCGAGGTCGCGCCAAATTCGCCCATCACACGCGCATTGCACAACACCGCACCATAGAGCAGCGCCCATTTGATATTGGGAAGCGTGACATAGAAGAATGTCTGCCAGCCATTGGCGCCGAGCGTCATCGCCGCTTCTTCCTCGTCGCTGCCTTGCACTTCCATCAGCGGTATCAATTCCCGCGCCACGAAGGGCGAGGTCACGAACAGACTAACCAGAAAGATCGCCGGGACCGTGAACATGATCTTCAGATCATAGCTTTCAAGCAAAGGTCCGAGCAGGCCCTGCGAGCCATAGAGGAAGAGATAGGTCACGCCCGCCACAATCGGCGAGACGGAGAAGGGAATCTCGACAAAGGTAATCAGCAGCCTGCGTCCCGGAAAACGAAACTTCGTCACCAGCCAGGCGACACAGACGCCGAACGCCATATTGATCGGCACGACCACGATGGCGACCAGCACAGTCAGCCAGATCGCATGCAGCGTATCGGGCTTCAGGATTTCGCCAAAGAACGCGCCCGCGCCCTTGCTGAACGCATAAGCGAAAATGACCGCCAGCGGCGCGCCGATGCACAGGATGGACAGAATGCTGGCCAGCCAGATCAACAGGCTGCGAACGGCCCCCGGCGCGTTGCGCGCCACACTAGCGCTCTGCATAACGAAGCTGCCTTGCCTGAATGAGATTGGTGATGAGCAGCATCAGGAATGCTGTAACCAGCATGACGAAGGCCAGCGCTGCCGCTGCTGGATAATCATATTCGTCGAGCCGGATGAAGATCAGAAGCGATGTCACTTCCGTTTCGAATGGCAGATTGCCGGAAATGAAAACAATGGAACCGAACTCGCCGAGGCTGCGCGCAAACGACAGCGATGCGCCCGCTAGAAAGGCCGGGAAGATCGTCGGCCAGATGATATGGGCGAAAATCTGCCATGGCTTTGCGCCGAGGCTGCGCGCGGCTTCCTCGACATCGGCGCTCATATCTTCCAGCACCGGCTGCACCGTGCGGATGACAAAGGGAATGCTGGTGAACGCCATGGCGATGGAAATACCGAGCGGCGCATAGGCGACCTTGATGCCGAGCGGTTCCAGAAACTGGCCGAACCAGCCGTTCTGTGCAAAGACCGTCACCAGTGCCAGACCCGCAATTGCCGTGGGCAGCGCAAAAGGCAGATCGACGGCCGCATCCATCAGACGCTTGCCGGGAAACTCATATCGCGTCAGAACCCATGCCAGCAGCAGCCCGAACAGACCATTGAACACGGTTGCCAGTGCCGCAGTGCCGAGCGTGATGCGATAGGTGGCCAGCGCGCGGTCGGAGGTGACGATGGACCAGAAATCGCTCCAGCCGAGGCTCGCAGTCTTCATGATCATGGCAAGCAATGGCAGAGCCACGATAACCGTCAGATAAAACAAAGTGCAGCCGAGGGTCAGACCGAACCCCGGCAACACCGAATTGCGTTTCATGCTGAGAAGCGACACTGAATCATTCCATATGACGGCAGGAGCGCACGTCGCCGCACGCTCCTGCATATGAGCTAAATAACCGCTTACTTCTTGGTGAAGAGCTGATCAAGCACGCCGCCTTCGGCAAAATGCTCTTTCTGCAACTTGTCCCAGCCGCCGAAGACATCCTCGACCGTCACGAGACGCACATCGGGATAGATATCCTTATGCTTTTCGATGACCGCCTTGTCATGCACGCGGTTGAAGTTCTGCGCGAGAATCTCCTGACCTTCCGGCGCATAGAGATAGTTCAGATAGGCTTGCGCGATCTTGCGCGAGCCGCGCTTGTCCACCACCTTGTCTACGACCGTGACCGGGAATTCGGCCAAAAGGCTGACTTGCGGAACGACAACGTCGTATTTATCCGCACCGAGCTGCTTTTGCGTGCCACGGGTTTCCGCTTCAAATGTAACAAGCACATCGCCGATACCGCGCTCGGCAAAGGTCGTCGTCGCGCCACGACCGCCCGTGTCGAAAACCGGTACATTCTTGAAGATCTTGCCGACGAATTCACGCACCTTGGCGTCATCGTTGTTGAAGGCTTCCTTCGCATAGGCGGTCGCCGCCAGATAGGTATAGCGCGCATTGCCCGAGGTCTTCGGATTCGGGAAAACCACCTTCACATCGTCGCGGGCCAGATCATCCCAGTTCTTGATGTTTTTCGGGTTGCCCGCACGCACCAGAAACGCCGGAAACGAGTAATAAGGCGACGAATTGTTCGGCAGGCGCTTCTGCCAGTCCGCCGGAATCAGATCGCCCTTGTCGTGCAGAACCTGCACATCGGTCACCTGATTGAAAGTCACCACATCGGCTTCAAGGCCTTCCAGAATGGAGCGGGCCTGCTTGGACGAACCGGCATGCGACTGGTTGACGGTCAGCTCATCACCGGTCTTCGTCTTCCAGTCGGCGATGAACGCCTTGTTGACCTGCTCATAAAGCTCGCGGGCGATATCGTAGGAAACGTTCAGGATTTCCTTCGGCTCTTCAGCCTTGACCGGCGCTGCGCCCAGACCGAGCGCGACAGCCGCATAGAGAAAAATTTTTCGCATTAGACCCATCCCCACCGCCCTGCACCTGCAAAGCGTTCATACAGACGATTGAACTTGGAAAGAAAATCTACCGAAAGGTGATTCAAAATCAACCTAAATCATTGATTTAAATCAATAAACTACTTTCTGCGGAGTCCTTGGAACATGCGCCCAAGCGGCCTAAGCGCGTTAGAAAATTATTCCTTCAAGCGTCAAAAATCAGAAACAGCACAACAAAAAAGCCGGAGACTTTCGCCCCCGGCCCATATTTTATTCTGCGTAAAATCTTACCAGAAACCGCGATGCTGCCAGCACCACAGAAAATTATGCTCACTGCGCTCCAACCGGCTGCGCCGACGCGCTGCGATTTCTTCAGCGCTCAATTTCATTTCCCGCCATGGCTGCGCCAAAAACGCAGGAATGCCCAAGAAGGCGTTTTTCACTCCGGTGGTCAGCACCTGCAAGTTCTGCATTAAACCAGGCCTCCTATCCGCGTTGTCGCGTCCCCATCTCAAAGCTTCCGACCTTAAAGCACGTCTTCAATCCAGACACGCTTTCGCCGTAACAATGAACGATGGGTTAATTTTGAAGGCTTCCGCGCAGATGTCAATAACCGACTTATTTTATCGGAGTTAACAGAGTGAAATATTTTGCGAGCGACAAGCCGCCGCCCGCAAAATCATACCAGCTTACACCTCGTAGTCATTGACGGGCTTGATATGGACCTTGTCCACATTGCGCCCCTTCATGGCGTCGATCCTGAATTCGAAGCCATCCGCGACGAAGCTTTCACCGCCCAGCGGCAGGTGGCCAAGGTGCCAGAGCACGTAGCCAGCCAGCGTCGTATAGCGGTCGCTGTCATCCACCAGATCGCGCTCCAGAAGACCACTCAGGCGGCGAATATCAACAAAGCCGTCGACGATATAACCGCCCTGCCCGTCCGATTCGGCAACAGATGCTTCCTCGTCTTCATCGGGAAATTCCCCGGCAATCGCTTCCAGCACGTCGGTCGGCGTAACGACGCCTTCGAATGAGCCATGCTCATCGACCACGACGGCAAGCTGCACCGGTGAGACACGCAGCTGCTCCATCACACGCAACACATTGGCGCTTTCGTGTACGACAAGCGGCTGCTTGACGACCTGATCCCAATCGATGGACTTTTTGTCCGTCATGTCGAGCAGCAGATCGCGAACCGAAGCGACGCCGACAAATTCATCGACCTGACGGCGGGCAACAACAACGCGCGAGTGCGAAAGCTTGCGAATCGCTTCATGCAAATCCTCTTCGCTTTCATCGATGTCGAGCCATTCGATTTCATTGCGCGGTGACATGATCGAACGCACCGGGCGATCCGCCAGATCCAGAACGCCACGGATCATTTCCTTTTCTTCCGGAAGGAAGACGTCATTGGCAGCTGTCTGCTGGGCGATCACGTCAACAGTATCGGAAAGCGGATTCTCGCCGCGCCCGCCGCCGAGCAGGCGCAGAACCGCGCCCGCCGTCCGCTCACGCAGATCGTTGGTCGTCACCAGCTTTTCACGATTGCGGCGCGAGACCTGATTGGCCGCTTCGATCAACACCGAGAAGCCGATGGCCGCATAGAGATAGCCCTTCGGAATGTGAAAACCAAAGCCTTCCACCACGAGGCTGAAACCGATCATCATCAGGAAGCCAAGGCAGAGGATAACCACCGTCGGATGCTTGTTGACGAAGTCCATCAGCGGCTTGGAAGCCAGCATCATGACGCCGATTGCGATAATGACGGCGATCATCATCACCGGCAGATGCTGCACCATGCCGACAGCCGTAATCACGCTATCCAGCGAGAACACCGCATCGAGGACGACAATCTGGACAATGACCTGCCAGAACACGGCATGGACGACACGGGAGGTTTTCGCACCATGCGCGCCTTCCAGGCGTTCGTGCAGTTCCATCGTGCCCTTGGCCAGCAGGAACAGACCACCGATCAACATGATGATGTCACGTCCGGAGAACGACATATCCATCACTTCGATCAGCGGTTCGCGCAGCGTCACAATCCACGAAATCGATGCAAGCAGGACAAGGCGCATGAGAAGCGCCAGAGCGAGACCGATGACGCGGGCGCGATTGCGCTGATGCGGGGGCAATTTATCGGCCAGAATGGCGATAAAGACGAGATTGTCGATGCCGAGAACGATCTCAAGCACCACCAATGTCACCAAACCTATCCAGGCATTGGGGTCGGCAATCCAGTCCATGGACCAGTCCATGATATGTCGGCTCCTTTAGAACACAACCCGAAGACTATTTTCGGGCAATATGTGAGTACAAACAAATGTTTAGATCGCTGACCTGAATCAAAAAGACAGCGTCCAAACGGGTCAGAAAAAGCGGAATTCAGAGATACCGGCGCAAACGCTTTCGGGCCGGAACGCAAAATCGCGATCCAGCCGAAAAAATCCACAAGCGGCGGAGAGAGGCTTCAGGCCTATGAAGTGAAAGGTTCCCGCGAGGGAACCGGTACTTCGGTAAGACGAATCGTCAGAACTGTCGTCGGGCATTAAGCGCGATGAACCTTTTATAGGGCGCTGTATCGGCTTTCTCGCCGACCTCGGGCACCAATTGGCATACGAAACATACGGTTGTTGTTCGCAATATATTCAAAAGGCTGGCAGGCAAAAGCTTCGATCCGCTGCCAGCTTCACTCTTATTATGCAGACGATCGCCGGTCAGGCAAGTGCGTCTGCCTCATTCCTATTCGGCGGGCGACACTTGCACCCGACGCGATTTGCGCTCGCGGCGCGGACGCGCCTTGAAGAAACGCACACCGATGACCGTGACGATCAGAGTCAGCACGGTGATTCCGATGGCGAACCAGAACATATGGTCGCCATCCATCTTGGCGAAGATGCCCGCGCCACGTCCAGCCAGCCAGCCGGGCAGGAACATCAGCGGCGCCCAAACCAGTGCCGACAGCACGTTTGCAGTCTGGAAGCGCGTCTGGTCCATCGACATCATGCCCGCGACCATTGGCACCGTGCAGCGAACCGGCCCGAAAAAACGACCGAGGAAGACGGCAGAAAAGCCATAGCGGCGGAACAGCAGGCGCGCACGCGCCACACCGCTGCGATGTTTATTGAGAGGCCATTTGTGAATGATGTTACGGCCCAGCCACCAGCCGAGGAAATAGGAGATGATATCGCCGATTACCGCGCCGATGATGGCGCCGATAATAACCGGCAGCGGCTCGATGATTCCAGCGCCGACAAGGCCGCCAATGGCAATCATTATCGGGGTGGCGGGAATGAACATTCCAATGATCGCGAGAGATTCGCCGAAGGCAATGATACCAACAATAGGTCCGGCCCAAGCCCGATGATCGGAAATGAACTGCCCGAGATCGCTGATAATGCTTTCCATGCTTTCCTCAAATGCCGCGAACCGGATCTTGAAGCGGTTTACCCGCCTCGGTTTTCTCCGCAAAGGCTATCCGGTGCATGACGCGCCTTGCTCGAGCTTGTTTTGCTGATCGATCAGCGAAGATTTTTGATCGAGGACTTAATATCCGCTGATCAAGACATTTATATGCTCTAACTTCTCAGACAAGCATCAAAAAATGATGACATGGCTGCGACATTTGAAGCGTTTGCATACGCCCCGATGCCGTAACCTGTTTCGCCTCCCGCGCGGACACATCCGCAAGCACGAATCCAGTATTTCGCGAATATGGAGTCGGCCAGGCGCGCTTACAACGCTGGAAGAGCAAAAAAATGAATCAAAACAAGATTCTTTTTGCATTCGATTCTTCGGGATTCGCTCAAGCAATCGCAACTTTGGCGGATGAATGATCGATATTCCCGGAAAAGGTGCAAAGCCGGATTTTCCAAAACACCGCATTTCCGGGCTTTTGCACAAAGACGCAAGTTTTTTTCGAAATTTTTCTATTGGAGGGTAGACAGCTGGAAAATCGACCGGTATACACCCGCTCACTTCACCGGGGCCGCTGCCTCGGCAAAGCGAGTGGGTGATTAGCTCAGTTGGTAGAGCAGCTGACTCTTAATCAGCGGGTCGTAGGTTCGATCCCTACATCACCCACCATTTTCTCTTTTGAAAACAAACGCTTCCGCTGATTGACACCGTAACGAACGGCGACGAAGTGATCCTGCGATCGCATCAAAATTTCGATTATCTTCCCCTCATAAACCTCATCGTTCATCTGGATATGTCCGCATTCGCTGCAACCTCGTACACCGTGTCGCGAGTACATTACAGTTTCATTAAATATAATTAATTGGCCCATTCATATGCGGTTCATCTAAAAAGACACACATTACTCACACGCCAATTGACGGCGCCCTGTAAAGAGTAATGGAGTCAAGCAACCATGAAATATAGAACCGCACTTCTCGCTGTAATCGCATCGACTATGCTTGCTGGTCCTGTACTGGCACAAGAAAGCAGCAACGCGAATACACCAAAGCCAGCAACGGAAGCGGCTGCTACACAGGATAAGGACGTCAAGACCAAGCGCGGGCCAATCGATCTGGAAAAGTTTTCCCGCATGGAAGAGCTCAAGGCCGCCGACACCAATGGCGACGGCACCCTGTCTCGCGATGAAATTGAAGCGCTGGCGCTCAAGCGTTTCGTGAAGCGCGAAGCCGACCGCCTGGAACGTCGTCTCGACGTCAAGGGCGACGGTAACATCACCCTGACGGCCATCGAAAACCAGCGCAAGAAGGAATTCGCCGCGCTGGATCGTAACGAAGACGGCAAGCTCGACCGCAGCGAAATGCGCGCTGCCCATATGGACCGCCGTGGCAAAGGTCCACATGGAGGCCGTCACGGCATGGGACAGCACCATAAGGGCGGCGAAAAAGGCTCCCACGGTCCAATGAAGGGCCAGAATGAAAAGCCGCAGGAATAATTCCTGAAACAAAAGCCCGGGCGCAACGGCCCGGGCTTTTTATTGGTTCGTCTTCGACGATCAGGAGCGGATAACGCCCTTCTTGAAAATGATATTGCCGTAAAGCCGGCGCTCGCCGGTGCGGATCACAGCGAAAGCTTCGGTGGCGCGGGCGTAGAACGCAAAGCGTTCCACCGGATCGACGGCGATCTTGCGCCCCTCGGCCACAGCGATGACCTCTTCAAACTCGCCATAGATGGCTGGCGTCTCGTTCGGCGCCTGCATGACAGCCGCTGGCATGTCGACAAAATCATCGAGCGGCAGAACCGACAACACGGCTTCGGCCATGGCCGTGGCGCTGATGCCCGGAAAATCCAGCACGGGCACGCCGGAAGCCTGCGCCGGGTAGTTTGCGTCCACGATGACGAGATCGTCTCCATGCCCCATATCTGCGAGAATGGAGAGGAGCGAGCCGGTCAGCAACGGATTGATATTTTTCAGCATAGTGTCTGATTCCAGATTGGAGGCGTTTTCGATGCGAAAATCTATTCAAACGGCGGTCCATATGCAAACGCCGGCTGCGATGCAGCCGGCGTTTTTCTCGATGGTTCCGGAGAGATGGCTTACTCGGCCTTGGCTTCGATATTCACCTTGTCGAGCAGCGACAGCGGGTCCTGCGACGCCGCGATCATATCCAGCGCGCCAATGCCCTTCTCCGCCTTCGACGTGACCGTCAGCTCGAAAATATTCGGCTTGGCGAGGAAGTTTGAGAATGCGGTAACCGCGTCCTGTAGCTTCGGCTGATCAGTCGCCAGTTCCTGCAGGAAGGCGGCGGCGATCAGGGAGAAGTTGCTGCGTACTTCGTCCTCCGTCATGCCGTTTTCTTCCCCATAAAGCTTGAGCGCCTTGGCGAGCAGGCCCTTTTCCTCAACCTTCACCTTCACTTCACGCGCCTTGAGGCCAAGAGCGGCAACCTGCGTCATCACCTTGTCGCCCGAGAAGAACTCCTTGGTGAAGCCGCCCATCAGGCCATTGACCGAAACGCGGCCCATGTCCTTGCCGCTGACGGAAATATCCGAAATGACGAGATTCTGGTTCGCTTCATCCCAATTCATCGCCATGTTGGAGGAGATCGTCACCGTGTCATAGCCAAGCTTGCGCAGGTGATCGTAAATCTGGTCACTGCCATGCGGAACCGGAAGCGTCATATCCTCATAGCTTACGCGAATATCGGACGGGATACCGTTCTGCGGCTTGGTGAGCGCGACTTCGTAATTCTTCATGGAGAATTTTATGCGCTCTGGAACTGCTGGAACCGTTGCTTCTTCAGCAGCTTCCGGCTGCGCCTCTTCGCCTTCGGTCGCAGGCTCTTCCGTGGAATCCTGTGCCGGACCCGCGATATCGACACCCTGATCGTCCGTCGCGGCGGCTGCATCATCGCCCGCCGCATCGACGGTTTCCTGATCGGTCGCATCGTCTGTGGTTTCGTCAGCGCCGGTCACATCATCAACCGCTTCCGGTTCATAAGGCAGATCAGCATCGACACCGGAAACGCGCGTGGTGCCGAATTCAGGCAAAAGCGTTGTAAAGGGGAAGTTTTCGGCCTCTTCATCGCTAAGCGCGGCGAACTTCTTCAAGGCTTCCATAGTCGGTGCCCAGGAAAAGCCCTGCATGGAAACTTCATCGACTTTCATATAGTCGGTGCCGTTGCCGATATTGACGCCCTTCACGGTGGCGTCCACCTTGCTGGTGTCGAACGCAATCGAAATCTGAGCAATGTCGCCCTTGCCCTTGGTGCCGTCGGCGGGCTCGATCTTGAGGCCGAGCATCTCCATGTCGCCCTTGCCAATCATATCGACGATCGACAGCACGCGCAGGAAGAATTCGCGCTGTTCTGCGGGCGTCAGGTCGTCGGGGTTCTTCACCGCCTCGAGTTTCTGAACCGTTTCCAGAAGCGGTTCGGCAGGCATGCGCATGCTGAAACCATTGCTGCGAATTTCGTCGTAGCCGAAGCTCGCTTCGCTGCTTTTCATGACGATATTCTTGGCAGAGAACGGGCCATAAACCGGCTTGGCGTCCTTGTCGTCCGGTCCGGCCTTTTCCGTATAAAGGCGCGTCAGATAAACACCGTCAATGTCCTTGCCTTCCGTCTGGCCGATTGAGCCCTGCATCTGGTCGCGGACTGTTTCGCCGTCCTCTTTGGGCGCGTCGAACGCAAACTCAAAGGTCGTATTTGCGGCGGAAAAACTGGCGACGTGGCCTTGCTGGATGTCATTGAGCTTCACGTCCTTGTAGACGATTTTCTGCTCGTTGCCCGCAATGGTCTGAACCAGATTGATTTCCGGTGCGACGACGCTCTTGGCCGAGAAGCGACCGACGCGCTCCGGCAAGGTCAGCTGGCTGTTGCCAAAGGTTTCGCGCAATGTGGAAATATCAAAGCTCGCATCGTCGATCTTCACATGGGGAATGGAGATCTTGTAATTGGCGACCTGCGTGTTGATGTCGGATGCATCTAGCATACCGGTCAGAAACAGGAATTTCGGACGGCCTTCGATCGAGCCTATGCGCACATCAGAACCGTTCTTGAGCGGCAGCGTCACGTCGCGCAGATGAATGCGCCCAAGGAAATCGGCTTCGACGGAAGCAGCCTTGCCGCCACGCTTTTCCAGTTGTGACGTGATGGTGTTCTGAAGCGTGATCTTGTATCCGGTCAGACCAGCGGCAGCTATCGCGATGACCGCAACGGCGGCCCAAAGCGCCTTGCGTCCACCCTTGCCGGTCCCGTTCTTTGCCTGCTCCACGATATTCGTCCTTTCAGCGCAATTGAAACGGTTGTCGGTGCCCGCCGTCGCAGCCTAAGGATCATGCAACCAAACGGAAAATCATGGTCTACAGAAACACGGCTAAAACAACAGCTTAGAGCACCCTGCCTGAATCAAACAGGCAATAAGGTGCTCTAACTACCTGTAATTGTGCGCGCAAGCAGGAATGGCGATTGCTGCCTGATTTTTCGGCATACTCCCAATAAAACAGGTGGTTTTTCAGTAGATCGCGTTAGAAACGCCACAGTAATGCAACTCAGAGCGGTGCTTGTGGGTGCGGAGAACCATCGTAGGCGCCCCAGATCGACTGATCGAAATTGACGATTGCTCCGGTCATCAGCCCCGATTCTTCCGAAGCCAGGAACGCAATTGCGCGCGCAACTTCCGCAGGATCGATCAAGCGCCCAAAGGGTTGCGCTCTGGCGGCGTCATCGAGCCAGTTGGCAGGCGCACCATGAAATTCGCGCTGGATGCGATCTTCACCGTCCGTCGCCATCCAGCCGATATTCAGGCAGTTGACGCGGATACGGTTGCGCAGCACCGAATAGGCAACATTGCGGGTCAACGTGTCGAGCGCGCCCTTGGAGGCGCAATAAGCGGCGATGAATGGTTGCCCCCCCATCGACGACATAGAGGAAATGTTGACAATCGCGCCCTCCACGCCATCGCGCCGGAAAAGCTTGATGGCCTCCTGAATAAGAAAGAAAGGCGCTCTGGTATTGACAGCAAACAGCCGATCGAAAAGCTCCGGCGAGGTATCCAGTATAGTTCCGCGGTCGGTTAGTCCCGCCGCATTGACCAGAATATCGAGACGTCCGAAAGCCCGGTCAGCCTCGGCTAAAATCTTTCTGCAATCCTCGACATTTTCCAGATCGGCCTGAACGAAGACCGCGCGCGCGTCGATCTTCTCCAGCAGATCGACCTGCGCCCGTCCCTTTTCCACGGACCGTCCGCAGATAACCAGACCGGCGGCGCCACGTTCTGCAAACAGCTTTGCCGTGGCCGCACCCAGCCCTTGTGTACTGCCGGTAATGACAGCAACCTTGCCTTTCAATTGCTCGCTCATCGCAAACTCCGAGACCCGATCAAACCCTGCCGCCCAATTCGGCTGACAGGTCGGACAATTCCTGACCGCCAGCCATCAGGCTCTGCAATTCATCCATATCGACTTCGCTCTTGGTGCGGGTGCCAAGCGTCACACCGCGATTAAGCACGGTGAATTTGTCGCCCACCGCATGGGCATGGCGAACATTGTGCGTGATGAAGATCACACCCAGACCCCGCGCGCGCACCTGATTGATATATTTGAGAACCATCGCGGTCTGGCGAACACCGAGCGCGGAGGTCGGCTCATCGAGGATCAATATCTTCGCCCCGAAATAAACAGCGCGGGCAATGGCCACACATTGTCGTTCGCCACCGGACAGCGTGCCCACGGCCTGCTGTGGATCGCGCACATCGATGCCGATCCGGCGCATTTCCTCACGGGTCACGTCTTCAGCAAACTGCGTGTCGAACCAGCGCAGCGGGCCAACCCCCTTGGTCGGCTCGCGACCCAGAAAGAAGTTCCGCATCACCGACATGAGCGGGATCATCGCCAGATCCTGATAGACGGTCGCGATCCCGTGGTCGAGTGCATCGCGCGGGCTATTGAACGCAACCTGTTTGCCTTCAACAAGGAAGTCACCGCTCGTCGGCTTGTGCACGCCGGACAGCGTCTTGATCAGCGTTGATTTGCCCGCGCCATTGTCGCCCAGCAGGCAATGAACCTGCCCCGGCTCGACGCTCAACGAAACGCCATTCAGTGCAATAACCGGCCCGAAATGTTTGACAAGATTACGGATTTCAATCGTCGGCATCGTCGTTGTCATTGTCATGGCAACCTCCCGGCTCAGCGCTCGCCCGTGGCGCGCTTGCGAATGAAATTATTGAAGAGAACGGCGATCAGCAGCATTCCGCCGAGGAAGACGAGATACCAGTCCTGATCGATCTGCGTGTAGGTCAGGCCGATCAGCACCATGCCGAAAATGATTGCGCCAAAGAAAGCACCAATGGCCGAACCATAACCGCCTGTCAGCAGGCACCCGCCGATGACAGCCGCGATGATCGCTTCAAACTCCTTCTGGAAACCGCGCCGCGCATCGGTCGATCCGGCATCGAGCACGGTGAGAATGGCGACCAGCGCTGCGGCCATGGCCGTGCATATGAAGAGTGTGGTCTTGACGCGGCGCACGGGAACGCCGGAATTTCGCGCCGCCAGCGCATCGCCGCCCGCTGCGAAAATCCAGTTGCCGAAGCGGGTGCGCACCAGAACATAGGTGGCGATCAGCGCCACACCGACAAACCATAGCACCTCGACGGGAACGCCTTTTACGGTCGGTTCGCCATTCGGGAACTTGGCAATCAGGTCGCGCTCGGCCATCCAGGCGAACAGCCCCTGAAACGCATCGCCTGAAAACAAGCCCGCAAGCGCGCTGTTGCCGACTGCTTCCTTGACGCCGCGAAGCTGCGTCGCGCCGCCGGTTGCCCATTTGAGGCCGACAAGCGACAGGCCACGCAGGATAAACAGAAAAGCCAGCGTCACGATGAAGGACGGCAAGCCGCTCCTGATCACGATCTGCGCATTGACCGTTCCGACGAGCGCCGCAAAGACAAGCGTGATAATGATCGCCACTCCAAGCGGCAATTGCCAGACGACAAGCGCCGCAGCAAAAATCAGACCGGCAAACGCCACCATCGAGCCGATGGAAAGGTCGAATTCACCGCCGATCATCAGCAACGCGGCGGCGACCGCGAGAATACCAAGTTGCGATGCAGGCGCCATGAAATTCATGATGCCCGCCGCCGTGAACATTGCCGGGTTGGCCGTAGTCAGGAAGAAAGCCGTGATGAGAATGAGCCCGGAAACCGCACCAAGTTCGGGGCGACTGAGCAGCCGCTGGATCGGACTTGCCGTTTTCAGCCGTTCGTCTCGCTGCTCCGCAATCGTCGCGGGCTTCGGTTCGGACATGGGTTCGCTCATGATTTTCTCCTGAGGCCTCATCGCAGCTGCTTCATGCCCAGCTGTCGAGCTTCGGGTGCAACCACCCGTTCCCGCCCATCGCTATGGGCGGGTCATGGAAAGTGTTTTTAGAACCGGAGGAAATTTTGGCTCTGACGAGCCGAAAATGGTGCGGTTTGAGAACCGGAGCGCAGTGTACTTTTGGGTACATGAGCACCGGAAGCGCAAAACAGTGCCATTTGCAGGCCGCCAGAGCCGAAATATTGCCGGTTCTAACGGATGCCCTTGGCGGAAAGCTCGACTACTTGGGCAGCCTTGTCCTTGGTGATCAGGTTCGGGCCGGAAGGCACATTGCCGCCGGGCATCAGGCCATATTTCGCATTGAGCGCCAGGAACGAAACCGGCAGATAACCTTGCAGGAACTGCTGCTGGTCGATGGCGAAGTCTGCCTGCCCCTTCTCGACGGCTTCAAGGAAGCCTGCCGACATATCGAAGGTTGCAACATGAATGCCGCTGCGGCCACTTTCTGCTGCCGCCTTCACGGCAGGCTCACCGGCAAGCGTCGCGTTAAGGGTCAGGATCGTATCGACCGCTGTGTCGGAGGCGAGCGCCGCGCGCACCTTGGCTTCATTTTCCGCCGGATCAGTGGAGGTCGGCAGAACGGTCACGTCACCGAAGCCTTCCTTGAAACCGGCGCAACGCTGGTCAAGCGAGACATTGCCCACTTCCTGATTGACACAGATACCTTTCTTGCCGCCGGCCTCTTTCAAGGCTTCGCCGGCGACCTTGCCCGCATCGAATTCATCCTGACCGACATGCAGCAGCGCGCCGAGTTTCTTGGAAGCATCGGAACCGGAGTTCATCGATATGACCGGAATACCAGCGGCGACGGCGCGCTGGATCGACGGCCCGAGCGCATCGGCATCCGGGATCGATACGACGATACCTTGCGGCTTCTGGTTGATGGCCGCATCGATAAGCTGGCCCATTTGCACCATGTCGAAGGTTTCCGGCGCGCGATAGTCAACCTTGGCACCCGTATCCTTGGCAGCTTCCGCCACACCATTCTTCACCACGGACCAGAACGGGTCCGATGCCTGACCATGGCTGACGACAACGATATTGATGTCAGCCGCATGTGCAGCGAATGACGCAGCCATGAGGGCCGCGCCAGCGACTGCCGATTTCAAAAGAGATTTCATGTTCACTCCTCCCATTGTCCGACGCTCCCCGCCGGTTTTCTCGATTTTCAGCCTTGTCGGTATCATCACGGTGACTTCCTCCAAGTCATGACCCGCAAATAAAGCGACTTCGGCTATTCAATAGAATGAAACAATCATTAGAAAATTCTCGTGGAATTATAATTCCATTTCTGCTAGCCCATGTCAATCGGATAAGCTCTCCCCGAAACGCATATTTTCCGACTGGATGATGCGTATTGCGGGCAGAACTTTGCCAGCATGTATGGTGTCAGCGCTTGGGAGGAAGGCATGGCAGTCGTTACAGGTCTGATCGGGTCCGGCTTTATGGGCAAGACCCATGCGCTGGCGCTTGCCAACGTCAATCGCATCTTCGACCTGCCTTTGCAGGTCGAGTTGCACACGCTGGCCGATATCGATGAAACAACCGCTGAGAAAGCCGCAAGACAACTGGGCTTTGCCCATGCGACCGGCAACTGGTGCGACCTGATTGCCGATCCGACAATCAACCTTATCGATATCACCACGCCCAACCGATTTCACAAGGAAATGGCGCTGGCGGCGATTGAAGCAGGCAAGCATGTTTATTGCGAAAAGCCACTTGCCCCCAGCGCAGCCGATTGTCTGGAAATGACGCTCGCGGCGGAGAAGAAAGGTGTCCAGACAGCCGTTGGTTTCAACTATCTCAAGAACCCGATGATCCGGCTGGCGAAAGACATTATAGACAGCGGTGAAATTGGAGAGGTCCGGAACTTTCGCGGCATCCATGCGGAAGATTTCATGGCCGATGCGCGCATTCCATGGACATGGCGACTGGACCCGGCTGGCGGCGGCGGTGCCCTTGCCGATATAGGTAGCCACATCATCGCTGCCGCGCGCTATCTGGTCGGCCCGATTGCCGAAGTCATGGGCAAGACCGTCACCGCCATTCGCGAGCGCCCGGACAGCGCCGATCCTTCACAAAGCAAGCCGGTTGAAGTGGACGATGTCTGCCATGCCATGATCAGTTTTTCCAATGGGGCGACCGGGACGCTGGAAGCAAGCTGGATCGCCAGCGGGCGCAAAATGCAGCATGACTTCGAAATCTCCGGCTCGAAAGGCGCGATCTTTTTCACGCAGGAGCGGTTCAACGAGTTGGACCTGTTTCTTCATGCCGACAAAAAAGGCCAGCAGGGTTTTCGCAAGATTTTTGCCGGTCCCGACCACGAACCCTATGGTTCGTTCTGCGTGGCGGCGGGACACCAGATCGGTTTCAACGACCTCAAGACCATCGAAGTGCGCGACTTCCTGCTGGCTATTGCTGGCCATAAAACCGGACATGCCGATTTCCGTGAAGGTTATGAAGTGCAAAAGACGCTGGAAACGATCTACGGTTCGGCGCGGGAACGCCAGTGGCGCAGAGTTTAAGCGCGGGACTTCGTCTGCACGATGAACTGCCCGTCGATATGCAGGATATGCGCCTCGATCCCGTAAACCTGCCGCAGCCGCTCCGGCGTCAGCACGTCCTGCGGCGGGCCATCCGCCGCAAGACGCCCGTTCTCGAGAATGATCAGCCGCGTGCAATATTGTGCCGCAAGGCCAAGCTCATGCAGCGAGGCGATCACCGTTCGGCCTTCCTGCGCAATTGCGGCAAAGTTTTCCATCAAGGCCAGTTGATGCGACGGATCAAGCCCGGCGACCGGCTCGTCGGCGAGGATCACAGGCGTATCCTGCGCCAGAACGCGGGCGATCAGCACCCGCGCCAGTTCACCGCCGGAAAGCGCGTTGGCTGGCCGCTCGGCAAAGGCTTCCACATCCATGCGCTGCATCGCCGAACGGATCAGCGCTTCATCGCCAGCGTCCAGCGAAGCAAAGCTTGGCTTCAGCGCCGACCGTCCCAATGACACCAGCATATGCGCGGAAACCGGCCAGGCGACATCGCGCTCCTGCGGCAGATAGGCAACCGCACCAGCTTTGTCGCGGGCGTTGAAATTGGCTATTCCTCGTCCATCGAGTGAAACCGCGCCATCTGCCCGAACAAGGCCGAGCATTGCTTTCAAAAGCGTGGTTTTGCCTGCGCCATTGGGTCCGATCAGGCCGATGAACTCGCCGGGGCCTGCATCGAAGCTGACGCGATCCAGCACGGTTTTCCCGCCCAGCGACACGCTGATATTTTGAACCGAGAGCACCGTCATACGAGTTGCCTGCGATATTTGAACACCAGCCACAGGAAGAATGGCGCGCCGATCAGGGCCGTGACGACGCCGAGCTTCAGTTCCCGTCCCGGCATGGCGACCCGCACCACTATATCGGCAGCAAGCAGCAAAGCCGCACCGCCCAAGCTACTCGCGACAAGCAGCCGCGATGGTCGCGCCCCGACCAGCGGTCGCAGCAGATGCGGCACCACAAGACCGACAAATCCGATAGCGCCCGCCACTGCCGTCGAAGCACCGACACAAAGCGCTGTGCCCAACACGGCCAGAAGCTGCGCGCGGGCCAGACTGACACCCATGCTGGCCGCTGCATCGGCACCGAGCGTCAGGCTGTCGAGCGCCCGCCCCAGCGACAGAAGCATGATCCAGCCAATGATGATGAACGGAACCACCAGCATCACATGGGTCATCGAGCGGTCTGCCAGCGAGCCGAGCATCCAGAACACGATTTCCATCGCTGCGAAGGGGTTGGGCGAAAGGTTGAGCGCCAGAGCAGTCAGCGCTCCGGCTAGGCTGGTCACCGCGACACCGGCCAGAATGACCGCCAATGTTCCGGCATTGCGCCCGGCCAGAAGCTTGACGAGAAAGACCGATGCGAATGCACCGGCCAGCGCCAGCAAAGGCAGGGCCAAGGGAAACAGCAGCGACAGCCCGGTATAAATGGCGATGACTGCGCCAAGCGAAGCCGAAGCGCTGACGCCGAGCAATCCGGGTTCTGCCAGCGGGTTTCGCAGATAGCCTTGCAGGGCCGCCCCAGAAAGCCCCAGCGACGCGCCGATCAGCAAAGCCAGCAAGGCGCGCGGCAGGCGGATCTCACGCATCACCAGCACGATGGCATCGCCCTCGCCGCTGAACAGCGCCCGGAGACTGTCGCTCACCGCAATATTGGCTGGCCCGGTCAGCAGCGACCACGCGAAAAGGACCGCCACAAGCACGGTAAGGCTGACGAGCAAAAGCACGAAACGAGTGTTTTCAGTCACGCGCCGCCTCGCCAAGTTTTTCCACCGCCTCAACACTGAACGGCCCGCCGCAAACGGTCAGATTATCGGGAAGCGTCATTGCTTTCGCCTCGCGCTCCAGCGCCTGCAAAGCCGGATGCCGGAAATTCTGGAAAGCCAGCCCCGGTGCGCGCTCGCTTGCACTGAGGACCAGCATATCTGGCTTTTCCATCACCAGCATTTCGAGAGGTAGCGCCGCAGGTCCGTTCACGCCAGCGCGGTCGGCGATATTGTCCAGCCCTGCCCGCTTGACCGCCTCGTCAATCAATGTGCCGCGCCCGGATGTGTAACTATTGGCGAAATAAAGCGCGACGGTCTTGCGTTGCTGCGGCTTTTCTATTGCCGCAAGTCTAGATCGCATGGAGGCGACCAGCGCTTCCGCCTGTTCTTCGCGTCCAAGCAACGCGCCCATCCGCCTTAGATGCGCTTCGATATCGTCAAACGAGCGCGCAGGCGTGAACTGTTCCACATGCAGGCCAAGCCTGCGCAGAAGATCGACCGTCACCTGCGATGAAAATGTGCCCGCCAGCACCAGATCGGGCTTCATGAGGAAAATCTCCTCTGCTTCAGCCCGATTAACCGGTATTGTCGCCGCCTGCACAGCCAGCACGGAAAGCTGCGGATCGCGCGACAGACGGGAAACCGACCGCAACTGTCCCGGCGCGGCCAGAAGCATGGCCAGTTGATCGGTGCAGACATTGATCGACACCACGCGCTGTGGCGGTGCAGCCTTGGCAGAAGAAAGAGCGACCGAAACCATGGCTGCCAGCGCCATAAGCCAGTTTGCGCCAAGGATCGTCGCTCTCGTCATCCGTCGATAAACCCTCAGAAATTCCGCGTCAGACCGATGTTGAAGGTACGGCCCGGCGCAATATAACCGGAGGTCGTCTGGTAGTCCTTGTCAAAGATGTTCTCGACCGAGAACTTCAGCTTTGACTGCTTGTCGACGGCATAAAGCGCCACGAAATCGGCGGTCACATAGCTGCCGAGCTTCCGCGTATTTGCGGCATCGGCATAGCGCGAACCGCCATAGAAGACGCGGCCCGTCAGGTCGAGACCTTCGAACGGCGTATAGTTCACTTCGGCGGTCGCCTTGAAACGTTCGCGATAGGCAAGATCGGTGTCGTTTTCTTCATCGATGGGTCGCTTGAAGTCCAGCACCCCCTTCACGCCCCATTGGTCATCGAAGCGATGCGCCAGCGTCGCCTCGAAACCTGTCACCTGAGCGCGCGCCACATTATAGGGCAGATAAGAAGGCGCGGTACTCATGATCGCATCGCGCAATTCATTGCGATAAAGCGCAAGATCAAGGCTGGTCGCCGCCGAAATCTGCCAGTTCAGCCCCACTTCATAGGAGCGTGACTTTTCCGGCTGCAGATCGGGATTGGCGAAACCGGGATAATAAAGCTCGTTGAATGTCGGCGCACGAAATCCGGTCGCATAGGACGACCGCACAACGAGGTCGGGTACAATCTCATAGCTCGCACCAATATTGTATGTCGTCACGTCGCCGAATTGCTGGTTGTGGTCGTAACGCACACCGCCATCGACGCGCAGCGCTTCATATTCCAGCGAATACTGCCCGAACACCGCCGCCAGATTGCGCCCCGTCTCGTCATAGGCGACGGTGGAATCGATCGTCTCGCGATAGGCTTCGACACCGCCGGTCACGACATGCTTTGCCTTGCCCGTTTCGAAACTTTTCTCGGTGGACGCGAAAACGCCGTAGCGCTTGGTTTCATAACGGTCGGAGCCGGAGACGCCCTTGCGGAAATCACGGCTGCTATCGATGCCCGAGCTGAACTCGACTGTCGAAGACCAGTCATCCGCGTGATCGATCCGCGTGCCGATCTTGCCAGAAAAGGCTGTGCTGTAGCCCTGATCGGCGGACGGATATTCGGAATCATACTGATTGCGGCCCCGGCTCAAAAGCCCGTCCGCATAGATCCTGCCCCAGTCAAAATCTTTTCCGAGCGAGAAGTTGAGCGAGCCTTGCAGGAAACCATCCCGGTCCGGTTCGTGTCCCCACGCATCGGGGCTGGTGAAATCATAGCCCTCGGTGCCGGTGATCGCCGCACCAAAGGCATAATCGACACCCGCAGCGCTCTGCCCTTGCACCGAACCGGAAGCATAGCCGCCCCAGGGATGGGTGACGCCCGTGGACAGGCTGCCGCACCATGAGCGCTCGCCACAAGCCCCGCCCTGCTTGGTGATGATGTTGATGACGCCGCCCATCGCATCCGCACCATATTGGGCCGAATGGCCGCCCTTGGCGATCTCGATGCGCTCGATGGACGTCAGCGGTATATTGGCCAGCGCCGTGGTTCCGTCCGTAGCCGATGCCGTGCGGACGCCATTGACTAGTACGACCGTCTGCTTGGACGACATGCCGCGCATATAGATGTCCGACTTCGACCCCTGCCCGCCATTCGCCTTGATCGAAACCCCGCTATAGGATTTCAGCAGTGATTGCAGATCGGGGGCCGCCGAACGCTCGATTTCAGCCGTGTCGATGACCGTTACCGACGAGGTGGATCGCTGCAACGACGTTGCGCGACGAAGCGGCGTGACAACAATCGTATCGAGAACCACGCTTGCATTGGCATCGCCCGCGCCGCTGGCGGTTTGGGCCGATGCGGCAAGCGGATTTGCAGCCGCAAAAGCAGCCGTCAGCAAAATGGATAATTTTGGAATATGCACCTGTATCGTCTCCTGCAAGGCGATATCGCCTGACCGCAGGTCGAAGAAATGGGGGATACCCTTTTCCCGTTCCGGCGGCAACATTTGTCCAATGTCACCGCTACGGAAAGCCGCGCCCCGACACGCCCCGCGTCGAAACTAGGTGACCGGATGCGGCAGGTCTCCTGACTTCCGGGTCGCCGCTGTTCTTCCGCCTTCCCGAGTGCAAAAACTGCTCTCAGTGGCTTGATCGCCTGAGCGATTGTGGAAGATAGCTCTCCGGTTACAGTTGCGGGGGCAGTCGCAGAATTGGCCAGATGGCCTCACCGCGTTCCCTTTTCATCCGCCTTTTACAGCGAAACCGTTTCCTGAAACGAGCCCTAGCAAGGCCGAGGCGGATTCGCAATGCGCCAAAAAGCGCGCTCCCCTGAATCGCATTCTCAACGAAGCGATTCAGGGCATTGTTTTCAAACATCTTTGGTTAGAGCATTTCCAGCCAAAGTGCGCAGCGCCTACGCGGGGAAATCGGTTCAATGGACTGATTTCTGATCCCGCTCCGATGCGCAGGATAATGCGTCAAAACGAATGGATAGAGCGGTTCCCACCGCTCTATCGCAGGAATGCCCGGAAGCGTTGCAGCGCGAAGTAAAACAGCACCGAACCGATGACGATCAGGGCCAGAAATTGCGGCCATACCACGCCGATCCCTGCCCCTCGGAACAGGATCGCCTGCGCCAATATGACGAAATGCGTGTTTGGAGCTACCAGCATGATGTTCTGGATGATGTCCGGCATGCTTTCCCGTGGCGTCATGCCGCCGGAAAGCACCTGCAACGGCATTAGCACCAGCATCAGCAACATGCCGAACTGCGGCATGGAGCCTGCAACCGTTGCCAGAAAAATGCCGAGGCTGGTGGTTGCGAAAAGCTGCAATGCGGCGCCAGCCAGAAACAGCAGAACCGATCCATAAATCGGCACCGCTAGCAGACCTTGCACTACAAAGATCAGCGCAAAGGCCGAAGCGACCAGCACGACCAGCCCCATGGACCAGACCTTGCTGACCATGATTTCAACCGGCGTCACCGGCATGACGAGCAAATGCTCGATGGTGCCATGCTCGCGCTCGCGGATCAGCGCAGCACCCGTCAGGATGATCGACAGCATGGTGACCGACGAAATGACATTGTTGATCGCGCCAAACCAGCTCTTGTTCAGATCCTGATTGAAGCGGGATCGCAAATTGAGATCGACCTTCGTATCCGCCGTGCCGCGATAACGGTTCAGGAACTCGTTCACCTCACTGGAGACGATGGACTGAACATAGCCACCGCCCGTAAAGGCCTGACTCATGCGAGTTGCATCCACATTGAGCTGGATGGTCGGCGAGCGCCCGGCCAGCAGATCGCGCTGAAAATTCGGCGGAATGTTCAGCGCGAAAGTGTCGAGCCCTTCATCCATGCGGCTGTCCATCTCGTAGGAAGAAATGAGTTTGGGCGGCACGAAATAAGGCGGGTAGAAAGCCGAGGTGATACGGTTTGAGACCGGCGATTGGTCTTCATCGACAATCGCGATAGCCGCATTGCTGAGATTTTCGGGCTGGGCCCGGGCAGAGGTATAGACCGCAAGCGTAAACGCATAGACGATCAGCAGCAGAAGCATAGGATCGCGGGCGAGACCGCGCAATTCCTTGATACCGAGCTGGAATATATTGGCTATCCGCATCTCAGCCCGCCTGTTTCTTGAGAAGGAGAATGGCCAGCACCATCAGCACCGGAATGGCGATCAGCAAGGGTATGAACGACCCGGCAAGATCGCCAAAATCAAGCGCCTTGGAGAAAACCCCGCGCGAGATGGTCACGAAATAGGTCGTCGGGTAAATCTTGCCGATGAATGCGCCCGCACCCTGCAATGACGAAACCGGATCGATGATGCCGGAATATTGCACCGCCGGAATGAGTGTCAGCAAGGCCGTCCCGAAAATGGCGGCAATCTGGCTGCTCATGAAGGTGGAAAGCACCAGACCCATGCCGGTCGCGATGATGACATAGAGCAGCGCCGCCGCTGCATAGGTGAGGAAACTGCCGGTAAACGGCACCCGGAAGATGAAGACAGCAAAGGCTGTCAGCATCAGGAAGTTGAGGAAGGCGAGTGCGATATAGGGCAATTGCTTGCCGAACAGGAACTCGAATTTGGTCACCGGCGTCACATAGAAATTGATGATAGAGCCCAGCTCCTTTTCGCGCACCACGCTCAAAACCGCGAGCATGGCCGGGATCATCAAAAGCAGCATTGGAATGACTGCTGGAACCATCGCCACCAGACTCTGGACATCGGGATTGTAGCGATAGCGAATTTCCAGATTGAAATTGCCGACCGTCGCCGCATTGCCATAAAGCTCGCGCGCCTTTTGCGTCAGCCAGTTGGCATGCATGCCTTGCACATAGCCGCGCACCGTTTCAGCGCGGGTGGGCATGGCACCGTCGATCCAGGCCGCCACCTCGACAGGCCGCCCATGCGCGATATTTGCGCCGAAACGTGGCGGTATCTCGATGGCAAGGCTAATCTCGCCGTTGCGCATCCGCCGGTCGAGATCGTCATAATCGGTAATCGGCGGCATTTCAGTGAAATAGCGCGACCCGGCAATCTGCTGCGTATAATCGCGGCTGACCGTCGTATCGTCGCGGTCCAGAACCGCAAATGTCAGGTTTTCGACATTGAGATTGATGCCGTAACCGATCACAAACATCAAAATCACCGTACCAAGAATGGCGAGTGTCGCGCGGATTGGATCGCGCTTCAATTCCAGCGCCTCGCGCCGTGTATAAGCCAGCATGCGGCGCGGATTGGGAAGCCAACTCGGTTGAGGCTTGGGAGGACTGACGGCAGCCTGAACCGGCGCTGGTGCCTCTTCCGTAACAGGTGCTGCCGGTTGCGGCGTCTCGCCGATGGCTTCGGTCAGATAGGCGATAAAGGCTTCTTCCAAGGTCGCCGCATTGCGGCTTGCCGTGATCGCTTTCGGCGTGTCGCTGATCAGCACCTTGCCCGCATGCATCAATGAAATGCGGTCGCACAACTCCGCTTCATTCATGAAGTGGGTCGAGACGAAAATCGTCACATTATCCTTGCGCGACAGGTCGGCCAGAATTTCCCAGAAAGCATCACGCGCCACCGGGTCCACACCGGAAGTCGGCTCATCGAGAATGAGAATATCCGGCGAATGAATCAGCGCCACCGCCAAAGACAGGCGCTGGCGAATACCAAGCGGCATGGAATCCGGCAATTCGTCCATCACTCCGGACAGATCGAAACGCTCGGAAAGTTCCTTGATGCGCCGCGCGGTCAGTTCCGGCTCCATGCCGAAAAGCTTGGCATGCAGTTCCAGATTCTGGAGAACCGTCAGCTCGGAATAAAGCGAAAAGGCCTGCGACATGTAGCCGACGCGCCGCCTGATATCGATATCCTTCGGATCGACCTCGCGCCCGAACAACCGTGCAATGCCGTCGCTGGCGGGCAGAAGGCCGGTCAGCACCTTCATGGTGGTGGATTTGCCGCAGCCATTCGAACCGAGGAACCCGAAAATTTCGCCGCGTGGAATGCGGAAGCTCACATTATCGACCGCCGTGAAATTGCCGAACCGAACCGTGACATGTTCGGCTTCAATGGCGATCTCGGCATCGGCACCCGGCGCGCGCGGCGGAATGACGATTTCCTTGTGCCCCTGCCGCAATTCCTCCGGCAGCAAAGCGATGAAGGCCGCATCGAGATTGGGCGTTTTAGTGCGTTCGAGAAGCTCCCGCGGCGTGCCCGTTGCCAATATCTGCCCGTCATTCATCGCGACAAGCCAGTCAAAACGCTCCGCTTCCTCCATATAGGCGGTCGCGACGATGACACTCATCCCCGGACGGTCCTTGCGGATATCGTCGATCAGTTCCCAGAACTGCCGGCGCGACAGGGGATCGACGCCAGTGGTCGGTTCATCGAGGATCAGCAGATCAGGATCGTGGATCAGCGAACAGCAGAGGCTCGTCTTCTGTTTCATGCCGCCCGAGAGCTTGCCTGCCGGGCGATCCGCAAAGGGTGACATGCCAGTGCGCGCCAGAAGATCGGCAATGCGTCGCTCCCGCTCCTGCCTGTCATGGCCGAACAACCGTCCGAAAAAATCAATATTCTCGAAAACCGAGAGCGTCGGATAAAGGTTCTTGCCAAGACCTTGCGGCATATAGGCGATGCGCGGATAGGCAGATTCGCGATGCTTCCGATCGGCAATATCGCCGCCCAGCACCTCAATGTGGCCTTCCTGCATGCTGCGCGCGCCTGAAACCAGCGACAGCAGGCTCGATTTGCCGACGCCGTCGGGACCGATCAGGCCGATCATGCGCCCTGCGGGGATATCGAGATCAACATCGCGCAGCGCCTGCGCAGCGCCATAGGACAATTTTACGCCCTTTGCGCGAACGACAAAACTGTCGCCTCCCGCCTCAGACTGGACCGAAGCGTCACTCATTTTACGGTTTCCGCGAGGTTCTTCGGCCATTCAGCAGCGGGGTCAAGCTTCACATAGGCCATGCCCGGTAGCCCGGTCTTCACCTGCTGGATATATTTCTGAAGCAGTTCCGGCGAAATCTTTGCCTTGACGCGGAACATCAGCTTCTGGCGTTCCTCCTCGGTTTCAACCGTCTTCGGCGTGAACTGCGCCACATCGGCCACGAAGGAAATCGTGGCTGGAATGACATATTGCGGCGCAGCATCCAGCACGATGCGGGCTTCGGCGCCGATTGCGACACGACCGGCCTGCGCGGTCGGCAGGAAAAACGTCATATAGACATCGCCAAGGTCAACGAGGTTGAGAACGCGACCGCCAGCCGAAAGGACTTCGCCGGGCTGGGCAACACGATATTGCACCCGCCCCGCCGTTGGCGCGACCAGCGTTGCGTCGTTGATATCCGCCATGATGCTGGCAATCGCCGCCTTGGCGGCTTCCACCGATGCCTCGGCATCGACAACCTGCGCCTTGGCGGCATTGATGGCCGCGTCGCTTGCCGCAAGCTGCGCCTTGGCAGCCTCGACCGCTGCCTGCGCGCCTTGCGCACTGGCGCGGTCATCATCGAGAACCTGTTCGGAGACGGTTCGCGATTGGGTCAACGCCTGCGAACGTGCCAGACGCCGCTGTGCCGCATCGAGTTGCGCATTGCGCTGGGCGACCGTCGCCTGATTGGCGGCAAATTCCGCCTGTCGCTGTATGACGAGGCTCTGCGCCGTCTCGATGCCGATCTGCGCCCGGCGCAATTGCGCTTCCGCCTGTGCGCGCTGGCTTTCCAGCTGATCGGTATCCATGCGCGCAAGGATATCGCCCTGTTTGACGAATGAACCCTCATTGGCAAGTATTTCGCGGATACGACCGGGGCTCTTGGTCGAAATATCGATCTCGGTTGCTTCGATACGGCCATTGCCCGAGGCAATCCCATCGGGCAATCCGCTGCCGTTCAGCGCCTTCCAGGCATAGTAACCACCAGCAGCCAGCGCCACCACCACTGCAGCCACAATCCATTGCTTGCGGTTGGAACTCATGCGAAACACCCTTTTTGCAATATCTACGACAATGCCGGCATTATTCCCGAGTTAGTTCAAGGCATTGGCAGGCGATCCCCATTGTCGGGCTGTTCGCAATCCCACCGCCCCGCTCGATAGTCATCGGAGAACCATATGGTTGAGGATATGGAACAACTGCACAGGTTGACAACCAGCGAATGCTAATAAACGCGGGATAAAGTAAATGCCGTTGCGGCCCTGCTTATAGGCCGCGAATTTCAATCGCTTTGACCTTGATCAATAGACGCTAAAATACTGGCAATTTCTTCAAAATACTCGACCGACGAGAAGCGCGGGTGCCGATTTGGTGAAATAGAGGGGCAACGCCGACAGCACCCGCTGGCTGTCGAAAACGGCGTTACGAAAGATCGCGCTGGTATGCGCTCGACAGATTTGATGAAGGCCGGGATGCCATTTAGGGCCGGACATCCCGGTCGCCGATTCTGGTGGAAACCAGCAACGGCAGAAGCATTAGCAACTCTGCGGGAAGCGCACTTTGATCAGGATCAAAGATGCGCGGTGAAACGCGCTATTTCTGGCCGCACTTGCCCCACGTCTTCTTCAAATAATCCGATACGTTCTTCAGTTTTGGGTCGGACAGAAATCCCTGTCGAAACAGGATGCTGCCCTTCACTTCCGGCAGCGACTGGTTCAGTTCCAGCTGGCGCTTGATCTCGCTTAAGCCGCCACCTGCCTGCCAGCCCGGCTCCGACGCGGTTGCGGTTCCGGCGCGATAAAGCGCCATGCCGATGTAAAGATCAGTCTTGGTGCCGCGCACCGTATCCGCCCACCATTTGACGATCGTGTCGTAGGACACGGCCTTGCGTCCGAACGACCAGTAAACCTGCGGCGCGATATAATCGATCAGGCCGTCCTTGACCCAGCGTCTCGTATCGGCGAAATCGCCGTCATAATTCGTCTTGCCCGCGCGCGTGGCAGACCCTAGCGGATCGTCGGCCTTGTTGCGCCAGACCCCACCGGGGCTGATGCCAAAGCGCACATTCGGCTTGATCGACTTGATCTTGTCGGAAATTTCCTGAACCAAAGTATAGGTATTGTAACGTCGCCAGTCATATTTGCTGGCAAAGCGTGTACCGAAACGCGCATAGGTCTTGTCGTCATCGAGAGGCGAGGACGCGGTTTCATAATAGAAATAATCGTCGAACTGGATTCCATCGACATTGTATTTCTGCACGACCTCGGCGGTGATGTTCGTCACCCATTGGCGAACGGCGGGAATGCCGGGATCGAGAACATAGCGATCCGCCGACACGCCGACCCAGCTTGGATGCGTCTTGTAGACGCTCGGCGGCGAATCCTTGGACGAGTTCTTCAATTCCTTGCGCGTGGATGCCTTGACGTCCATCGAAACCCGATAGGGATTGAGCCAGGCATGCAGTTCGATGCCGCGCTTGTGCGCCTGCTCAATGGCAAACTGCAACGGATCAAAGCCGGGGTTTTTGCCGAGCGTCCCGGTCAGATAGGACGACCACGGCAGATAGGATGACGCATAGAATGCATCCGCTGCTGGCGACACCTGAAACACCACCGCATTGATTCCGTGTTCCGACGCCTCGTTGAAGAGGTTCGCCAGCTCCTGTTTTTGCCGCCGGATGCGTTCATCGTCATTTTCGATTTTCGTTGACGCCCGCGATGGCCAGTCGAGATTGAGAACCGTGGCGATCCAGCTTGCCTGAAACGCATCGCAATGGGGTGATATGGGCGGCGATATGTCGAGAGGCATGGGCATTCCGCTTTTGATTTTGCATTTCCAGCCGCAAACAATGCGGCCAAGGCTTGGATATGGTTCTTATAGGCGTTAGCTTAAAGCAGAATCTGGAGAAGCGAGGAAACATGTACAAGAATATTATCGCCACGACCGATGGATCGGAATTCGCCGAGCGTGGTCTCGTGCATGCATTCCAGCTGGCCAAGGCCGTTGGGGCCAAGGTTACGGTTGTGACGGTCACCGCACCTTATTCCGTGTCCGGCCTGCCCGGCGGTTGGACCGACAGTCCGGCTTTCATCGAACGTTTCGAACAGGAATGGAAGGATTTCGCCGATACGACACTGATACGCGCGCGCGAACTGGCAGTCGAGGCTGGCTGCGAAGTCCACACGCTGCATGTGGTCGAGCAGCACCCGGCAACAGCCATCATCGAATCCGCGACCGAACTGGGCAGCGATTTGATCGTCATGGCATCCAACGGACGGCGCGGTTTCAAGGGCCTGCTGCTCGGCAGCCAGACCTATGAAGTCGTTACCCGCAGCACGATTCCGGTGCTTGTCGTTCGATAAGTGAAGGATGATCGAAGTCGCGGCGATCAGCTTGTTTGATGACCGCTGGCGCTCTCAATATCCACCCGGAAGAAAACCGGCTCCAGCTTGCGGGTGTCGCCTTCCTTGGTGATGGTCTTGGTATAGGCCGGTTCCCACCAAGTCGGCTCAGCAGACATGATACTGACGATGGCCGCCTTCTCGTCTTCCCGCGCGATCTCACGATAGCGACCGTGCAGCACCACGGTTTTCCATTCGGTGCGGGATAGAATGTGGTCGAAGAGGATGCAGACAGCATTGTTCTTGCGCATCGCTTCGGTCTTCTGCCCATCGGTCGTGAAGGAATAAAGCGACCCGCCATTGAAGCGGAAACTCATCGGCACAATAACCGGGCGGTCATCCAGAATATAAGCCAGCCGCCCCATATGCGAATTCTGAATCATGTCCCGAAGATCGTAGTCCGACATTTCCTTGATCAACATGGCGTATCGTCTCCTGAAAAAGCTTCCCCATACTCCTAATACATAGGGCGGTGAGCTTGCCTTGACAGAGATCAAGGAGACGAAAGGATTTGCGTCAGATGAAAAGCCGCCCCTCGGCGATCTTGACCGCCGTTCCACCAATGCGCGCGCCGGTCAGCTTCTGCCCGTTGACGTCGAGTTCAAGACGGATGAGCGACGGACGCCCCATTTCCATGCCCTGCTCGATCCACCATTGCGAACTGCCGTCCATCGGCTTATCGTTCTGCTGGATCATTCCGGCAAAGGCTGCAGCCGCCGAACCCGTCGCCGGGTCTTCATAGACATTCGCCCCGGTCACGAACATACGGGCATGATAATTGCTGTTGAACAGAATCGTCTCGCGGCAATAGACATAGATCGGCAGCGGACGCCCATCGACATGTGGCAGGTTCTCCGTGACATAGACCGGATCGATCGACACCTTGGCCGCAGCGATGAGATTGTGAACCGGCACGAGAAGATAAGGCGTTCCCGCGCTCCAGATGCCGGGCACATGATTCTCGAAGCCTATCTCATGCGTTCCAAGCCCGATGGCGGCGGCTGCTTCTTCTTTCTCGATGCGTATGTCGATCTTTTCCGGCAAGCGCGGAAGATCGAATTCGGCAAAGGCGCTGTTGTCACCCAGAATGACGCCACAGCGCACAATGCCCACCTTTTCTTCCAGCGCGACAAGCCGGTCGGCCTCATCGCCGGTGTTGCGACGGCGCGCCAGCGAAACGGCGGCGCCCACCGTCGGATGACCGGCAAAAGGCAATTCGTAATCGGGCGTGAAAATCCGAACCGCAGCCTCATGGGCGGGATTGGAAGGCGGAAAAATGAAAACCGTCTCGGAAAGATTGAACTCGCGGGCGATGGCCTGCATGCGGGCATCGTTCAGCCCTTCGCAGTCATGGACGACGGCCAAAGGATTTCCGGCCAGAGCTTTCTCGGCAAAAACGTCGAAAACCTCATAGAAACGGCCGGAAACAGCGGCTTCGCTCATCCCTCAATCTCCCCTCGACACTTTTCTGGAAACTATGATCAGTGTCTTTATATTCAACCATCATCTTAATAGAATTCTGTGCGAGCATAGCCAATTTATCGGCCCTGTCACTGCCAGTCTGGCTTATTTGTTCACTGTCTGAAATGCCAGTCGGCAAAAGCACGAACATAAGACGGTGTGGCATCGCCCATCATGCCCGCTGCCTTGATCGGGATAATCTCGGCCAGTTCCGGCTCAGCCTGCGCAGATACGAAATTTTCGATGCCGGAAACCAGCTCCCGCGACGGCGCATCGAAGCGATAGCGGCGGAACAGCGCGATGCTGCGATTGCCAGTCACCAGATTGAGCTGCACCTCGCCCTCAGCGTCGGCCAGATTGAGACCGGTTTCTTCACGCACCTCGCGCTGCATATTGGCGACGTAGTCCACCCGCCCGTCTACAATGTCGTTATCGTCGATTGAGCCTGCCGGAAAATAGATGCGCCCCCCACCGGCATTCTGCATGCCCATACGGGCCGCAATCAGATGTCCCTCGCATGAAACAATGACGCCCACGCCGAAGATATGCCATGGACGAACTGGCTCCGGGTCGTTGCGCCAATGCATCAGCGTCGCAAAGCTGCTGCGCTTGAAACCCGCCTTCAAGACACCATCGGCCAGCCGCGCTTCCGGCGCCAAAAAGATTTCGCCATCGAACAAAGCTGGCTTTGCGGCCTGCTCACGCTTCCAGTTCAGCGCAATTATCTGCTGATGCTGCTGCGTATATTCAAGCGGCCCTGGAACGACACGGACATCGGCATCATCGATGACATGAACCGTATTTTCCCGCACATGATCCATCGTGGTTCTATCCTGCCTCTCAGACAATATTCAGCGTCACGGCGACCGGGCAATGATCACTGGCCTTGGGCCGATCCCAGCCCGTGCGCGGATAGCGCTCCACCTGCTGATCCCGTGGAAACACCGTGCGCCATGGCTGGCCGCGCCGGACAATCTGCGGCACCGCGCTTTCGTTTTTCAAAGCAAATGATGGTGACGCCAGGATGTAATCAAGCTGACAAAGATGTCGCTCCTGTGGTCCGCGCGTATGATACAACGTCCAGCGATCCATGATCGGGCGGCGCTCCACGAGATTGACGGCAAAACCATCGCCAAGCAGCACATCGAGCGCGCTGTCCTCTTCCTGAACGGGCGTGAAGTCATAGCCGTTCCATTCATCGCCACCAATGACGATGCGCTCGCGATAATCGTTGAAATCGCCACAGATCAGCCAGCGCCGATTGGCAGCCTTGGCCGGTCCGAACTTGTCTTCGATGATGCGGCGGATCGCCTTCGCCTCGGCTTTGCGAACCGGGGATGAAGCGGTGCGCCCGTCAAAGCCGTTGCGCGCGCCGGTCATGGATTTGAGATGCGTCACGAAAAGCGAGAGCGGCTTGCCCGCAATACGCAAATCCACATTCAAACAATCCCGCTTGAAAATGCGGTCATGCGGCTCAATGCCAAGTTCTGCCAGAACAGGCTCGTACAGGCCGAAATCATTATAGGTCAGATGCGCGTGGCTCGTGACCTCGTCCACCTCTATAGGCTGGCCGTCGCGGGTCGTGTCCCGGATCATGACGGCCACGTCGATGCCCCGGCTGTCATTGCCGTCGATCAGATGTTTGTGCCGGTAGCCATGGCCGATCATCTTGAAAAGATAGCCATATTCGAAGGCGTTGAGCGCGGCCAGATTATCGACTTCCTGCAGGCACAGTATGTCGGCGCGCGTTTCGGCGATTGCGAGCGCCGTCATCTGCCTTGTGTCGTCGGCATGGGCGACAGCACGCGCCTGCTCCAGCAGACGGTATTGCGCCTCGTCACCGATTTCGAACAATTGCAGGCTGCGGTCCTGATGCAATTCATTGCGGAAGCCCGAAAAATCGAACCGGCGCATCAGATTCTCGACATTGAATGTGGCTATCGTAAACATGTGCGAGCAATCTCGCCAGTTGCATCGCGATTGGCAAGGACTTCTTGGCCGCGCCGGGAATTTTCCCCGAACGGATGATTTTGGAAGATGAAACACCCATATTAAGTGTATGACGACAGCGAATGCCCGCCTCCCATACATGAAAGGCAATAGTCGTAATGCTCAAGAAAACCCTGTGCGCAGCGATGATTTCCAGTCTGTTTGCCGTTGGCTTCGCTGCGCCCGCCGTGGCGGTCGAACTGCGCAAAACGCCCTATCTGCCATCGTTGCAGCCGACCAGACCGCCAGTCGTCAATCCCAATTCGAATACCAATCGACCCGGCCCGAATTCGCCGGGATGCTACGGCTCCGTCACCTGCCGCAACAGCGAAAACTATATCTCCGGTCAGGGTGTGTTGCGTTACAAGAACGGCGAGCCGTTGGACGTGCGCCCATCCACCCGCCCGCAGGTTAAGCGCTTCGGGCCGAGCGTCAATCACATGCAGTGGTGCTCAAACCGCTATCGCAGCTATCGCAGCTCCGATGATACCTATCAGCCCCTCGCCGGGCCGCGCACCAGCTGCAACTCGCCATTTCAATAAAGAAAGGCCGGGAAATTTCCCGGCCTTTGCTTTTTGTTCCCAGTTCTTATGCAGCAGCAGACTTGCTGTGCGTGCGGATCAGGCGGCCAAGCCGCATGATGCCTTCATCGATCATTTCGTCATTGGCGCAAGAATAGCTAAGGCGCAGCGTGTTCGCGCCGGTGGCATCGGCAAAGAACGCCTTGCCGGGAACGAAAGCGACCTTTTCAGTCTCAATGGACGATGCAAGCAGCTGCGCGCCATCCATGCCTTCCGGCACCGTGACCCAGATGAACATGCCGCCTTCAGGCTTGGTCCAGCTGGTGCCTTCCGGCATATATTTGGCAAGGGCTTCCAGCATGCGGTCACGGCGATGCTTGTAGACCTTGGCGACCTTGGCGACCTGTGCATCGAAGCCATGCGTCGCGACATGATAGATCGCGATCTGGTTGATGGTCGAGGAATGAAGGTCCGCCGCCTGCTTCATGAGAACGAGCTTGCGGATAACATCCTTCGAGGCAACCACGTAGCCGACGCGCAGCCCCGGTGCGAGGGTCTTCGAGAACGAGCCGCAATAGATGGTGCGGGTCTTTTCGATGTCGCCGCCATTGCGGGCGATGTCGAGCGAAAGGATCGGCGGGATGGCTTCGCCATTGTAGCGCAGATACTGATAGGCTGCGTCTTCAATGATCGGGATATTCAGCTCATCGGCTTCTGCCAGAAGCTTTTGACGGCCAGCCAGATCGACGGTCTCGCCGGTCGGATTGGCGAAATCGGCAGAAAGATAGCTGAACTTCACCTTGCCGCCAGCCTTTTCAGCGGCCTGCACATAGGATTCAGGCGTGCGGTTGCCCTTGATCGCCAGCGTGTCATAGGTCGGCTCATAGGCATTGAATGCCTGCAAGGCGCCGAGATAGGTCGGCGCAGTCACCAGCGCGGTATCATTGGGCGAAATGAACAGCTTGCCGAGATAATCGAGCGCCTGCTGCGAACCGGAGGTGATGAAAACATTGTCCTCGGTGCAGGGAATGCCGATCTTGGCCAGTTCGCCGACAAGCCAGGTGCGCAGCGGCTTATAGCCTTCCGATACCGAATATTGCAGCGCGGCATTGGCTTCCGCACCCGTCAGGGTTTCCTTGTAGGCAGCCTGAAAGGCGTCATGCGGAAACAGCGCCGGATCGGGAATGCCACCGGCAAATGAAATGATGTCCGGACGTTCCAGAAGCTTCAAAAGTTCGCGGATTTCCGATGCGCGCATGCGTTTGGAGCGCGTTGCAAAAACATTTTCCCAGTCCAACACGGGAAATCTCCTCAATTAGACTTAACCATCCATCTGATGGAATTCGTATTAGCCAGATCTCCTCAAACCCCAGCTAATAGGGCGAAGCTCTAGCGCAATTTTAGACCAACGAGAACAGCTTTTCCCATGCTTCTATGGAATAAAGCTATTCGAAATTCTTTTGGCCGTCGAAGTGCATGAAACGGAAAGCTGACGCAGAGTTTTGGTTCTTTTCGTTCGCGGCTTAATCGCGATCAATCCCACCATCCAGCGCCAAGTAATGAAGGGGGCGTATGAAACGCCCCCTTTTTTGCTCGTCGTGGAAGCTCCCAAAATCAGATGAGATTTTGGTTCTGGTCCGTCGAAACTGGTGCTTTCTGAGAACCGGAGCGGAATGTACTTAAAGGTACATGAGCACCGGAAGCGGAAGGAAGTGCCATTTGCAGACAGCCAGAACCTAAATATCGCTGATTTTTAGTTGCGAGCCTTATCCACCAGCTTGTTGGCGGCAATCCATGGCATCATGGCGCGGAGCTTTTCGCCAACTTCTTCGATCTGGTGCGCATCGTTGTTGCGGCGGATGCCCTTGAAGCGAGCAGCGCCTGCACGATATTCTTGCATCCAATCGGAAGTGAACTTGCCGGTCTGAATGTCTTTCAGAACGCGCTTCATTTCTTCCTTGGTTTCGGCAGTGATGATGCGCGGACCGGTGACGTATTCGCCCCATTCAGCGGTGTTCGAGATCGAGTAGTTCATGTTGGCGATGCCGCCTTCGTAGATCAGATCCACGATGAGCTTCATTTCGTGCAGGCATTCGAAATAGGCCATTTCCGGCGCATAACCGGCTTCAACCAGAACTTCGAAACCGGTGCGGATCAGCTCAACCACGCCGCCGCAGAGAACAGCCTGCTCACCGAACAGATCGGTTTCGCACTCTTCCTTGAAGGTGGTTTCGATGACGCCCGAACGGCCGCCGCCAACGCCCGAAGCGTAGGACAGAGCGAGGTCATGGGCATTGCCCGATGCATCCTGATGGATGGCGATCAGGCAAGGCACGCCGCCGCCCTTCTGGTATTCGCCGCGAACCGTGTGGCCTGGGCCCTTCGGTGCGATCATGACGACGTCGACCGACTTCTTCGGCTCGATGAGGCCGAAATGAACATTGAGGCCGTGTGCGAAAGCAATCGCAGCGCCGTCGCGCAGGTTGCTGTGGATGTGGTCGCGGTAGATGTCGGCCTGGAGTTCATCCGGAGTCGCCATCATCATGAGGTCGGCCCACTTGGCGGCATCAGCAACGTTCATCACCTGAAAGCCGTCTGCTTCCGCCTTCTTGACGGTTGCGGAACCTTCTCGAAGGGCGACGCGCACATTGGCAGCACCGGAATCCTTCAGGTTCAGCGCATGGGCTCGGCCCTGGCTGCCGTAGCCGACGATAACCACATTCTTCGACTTGATCAGGTTAACGTCTGCATCCCGGTCGTAATAAACGCGCATTTCCTATTCCCTTCGTTTCAGTTTATTCTCTGGCCTTCTTGCGTCAGCCGATGTGACTAAGCCCCGTACAGAGCGAAAAACTGCTTTGTGGCGCGCCGGGCGTCCCGGATGACCACGTCGTCAGTCAGTTCCAGCCGGTCGCCCAACAGCAACCGGATTTGCATGTCCCGGACGACGAGCCCGAAGAACGTGCGAAATGCTTCATCGATATCGTCGAAAGCCAGCAGCTTGGCTTCCATCCCCATTTCAAGGATCGGCTTCAGGCGCTTGGCCATGGCCACCGGCCCGTTGGAGAGAACGATATCGCCCAGCGCCGACTTGCCCGATGCCGCATGGCTGACAGCCAGACGGTTAAGCGCGATCGACGTGCGGCCCGAAAGCACCAGCAGCCAGTCGCGGGCAAAGTGTTCCAGGCTTGAAAACAGCGATTCCGCGTCAAGCTTCTCGCGCGCCAGCGGCACAACGCGAACCTTGGAGGCCTGCCAGCGAACCATCGCCGTCAGAAGACCGTCACGGTCGCCAAACCATTTATAGAGGCTTTCCTTGGAGCAATTGGCGGCACGCGCAATGCTCGCCGTCGTCAAAGCGCGGTCTCCGCCTTCGACAAGAAGGCGCAACGCCTGCTCCAGAACATCGTTCTGACGCGGCGAAAGAGCCTGCTGCTTTTGAGCCTGCAATTCGTCGCTACCATCAGTCACGGGGCACTTCCTCCTCTTGTACCGTACGGTACGGTTCCCATTCTATTAGCCCTTGCCGCATAGGCGGTCAAGCGAGATTTTTGAAAAATTCGGATGGTAAGGCGTGTACTAAAGATGCCTTTGCCGATAGCGCGATTGAACTATGTACTTGCGCAAAAATAGTAGGAAAAACAAACAATTAGGGCGCCATCCGGAATCATATTCTCAGATAACGCCCTGATAAAACACGGTCTGTTAAAGCGAATTCCCGATCAGATATTCACCTGCGTACCGATTTCTACCACGCGTCCGGTTGGGATCTGGAAATATTCGGTCGCGTCCGACGCCGTGCGCGCCAACAGGATAAACAGCTTGTCCTGCCACAGAGGCATGCCGGAATGCACCGAAGCCTTGAGCGAACGGCGCGACAGGAAGAACGAGGTCGTCATGATGTCGAACTTCCAGCCAAGCTTGCGGCAAAGGCCAAGCGCGCGCGGAATATTCGGCTGCTGCATATAGCCGAACTTCAGCGTCACCTGCATAAAGCGCTCGTTATATTGCGAGACACGCGCGCGGTCTGCGCTGGAGACCCACGGCTTCGAAGCGGTCACGACGGTCAGGATGACATTGTTCTGATGGAGCACCTTATAATGCTTCAGACTGTGCATCAGCGCGGTTGGCGCACTTTTCGGGTCGCCCGTCAGGAAGACAGCCGTTCCCGGCACAATCGTTGGCGGGCGCTTGGCCATCTGCTCGACGATGAGATCGAGCGGCACTTCGCCCTTGCGTGTCTTGAGGAACAGGTGCCGGGTGCCGCGCACCCATGTCCACATGATGAGCACAAGCACTGCGGCAATGCCGATAGAAGCCCAACCGCCTTCATGCACCTTGATGATGTTGGCGCTGAAGAACATGATGTCGATCAGCAGGAAACCGAGCATCAAAGGCAGCGCACGACTGACCTGCCAATTCCAGATCCGCGTCATGACAATATAGAGCAGCACGGTCGTCACCAGCATGTTGCCGGTCACTGCGATACCATAGGCTGCGGCCAGATTGGTCGACTTCTCAAAGCCCAGCACCAGAATGACCACGGTCAGGCCGAGCAGCAGATTGACACGCGGGATATAGATCTGCCCGTGCAGCTTCTCCGACGTGTGCTGAATTTCAAGGCGTGGCAGAATGTTGAGCTGCACCGCCTGCCGCGCCACGGAAAAGGCACCGGTGATAACGGCCTGACTGGCGATCACTGTTGCTGCCGTCGCCAGCAGCACCATCGGCAGCAGCGCGAAATTCGGCAGCATCTGGAAGAACGGCAATGCCGCTGCTTCGCCATGCGACAGGATGAAGGCGGCCTGTCCAAAATAATTCAGCACCAGACATGGAAACACGATCCACAGCCAGGCGCGCACGATGGGCTTGCGCCCGAAATGGCCAAGATCGGCATAGAGCGCTTCGGCACCCGTCATGGCGAGGAAAACCGCGCCAACGGTGATGAAGGCAATACCGGGGCTAATGGCCAGAAAGCGCACTGCATAATAGGGATTGAGCGCATAAATGACGGTTGGATCGTCGAATATGTGCCAGAGGCCCGACGCGCCCAGCGCCAGAAACCAGATCGCCATGATCGGCCCGAATACGATGGCAACCTTGCCGGTGCCGAGCTTTTGTACCGAAAACAGCGTCACAAGGATGACGACCGTAATGGGCACCACGAAAGGCGTGAGGCTGGGCGCGACGATTTCCAGGCCTTCCATCGCGGAAAGCACGGAAATGGCAGGCGTAATCACGGCATCGCCAAAGAACAGCGCTGCGCCGCATATACCGACGGCCAGAATGAGATTGGGACGTCCTTTCAGAGCGCCGCGCACCAGCGCCATCAGCGATAGGATGCCGCCTTCGCCGTTATTATCGGCCCGCAGCACGAACAGAACATATTTGATCGTGACAACCAGCGTCAGCGCCCAGAATATCAGCGAGACGACGCCAAGAATGTCCGGGCGCGACAGGACGCCGTCAGAGGCCGCCGTGTGCAGCGCCTCACGAAAAGCGTAGATCGGGCTGGTGCCGATATCGCCATAGACCACACCGAGCGCGCCCAAGACCAGCGTCTTCATGCTGTCGCTATGATGATCGTTTTCTTCGCCGATATATCCGGTTTCAGCGCCAACACTGCCAACAAGCGGCGTGACCGCCGCATCCGGCGCGGAGGATTGCGATTGCGCGTTCTGGCCGTTCAGCTCGTCGCTCATTTGCCGACACCTCGCAACATCCTGAAATCATTCTGGCTGGAAATCATATTGTGTGGAGTCCACTCACAGGTACACCCGCAAAAGATTGCGGATTGCAACAACCGTGCCGCATCTTTGCCCCAATCCGGTTCAAACATCATCACCGAACCGAGCGGTGCATACGCGCTGCTCCGATGATGCCCCGAAGGCAAAGCACGCCGGGGCACTTCGATGTGGAATGCGGATTTCGGAAAACCGTATCAATGCTTCCCTCATACGTCCCTGCGCGCTCCTGACGCGGATGAACCAGCCGCGGACGCCTATAGCTTGTTGAGCTTTGGCACAAATGCGCTTTTCGCAAAGCTCAGGTCAAAGCTATGCATTTTGCGCATTGAACGTGCCAATTACCCAGCCAAAGCAGCGTTAAAACGTCCCACTGTCGCCGCCATACCATACGTCAAAGCGTCCGCCGTCAATCCATGTCCGATGGAAACTTCTTTCAATTGTGGAATGCGTTTGACCAGTGCCGGGAGATTTTCGACCGTCAGATCGTGACCGGCATTGATTTCAAGACCGAGCGCCGTTGCGGCATCCGAGGCCTTGCCAACACGGTCCAGCTCGCGCGCTGCCGCTGCCGGATCGTCATAGGTCGCGCCATAAGGACCGGTATAGAATTCCAACCGGTCAGCGCCGATGGCCTTGGCCTTTTCATAACCCAGCGGATCGGGATCGGCGAACAGCGAAACGCGCATGCCGCCCTTCTTCAACCGCGCCACGATGGGCGCCAGATAATCGGCCTTGGACAGGAAATCCCAGCCGTGGTCGGAAGTGGCCTGTGTCGGATCATCCGGCACCAGCGTCACCTGTTCCGGCTGGTGCTTTTCTACCAGATCGAGGAAGGCCTCGCTTGGAAAGCCTTCAATATTGAATTCGGCCTGCGGAAATTCATCATCGATCAATGCACGAATATCGCCAAGATCGGAAAAGCGGATGTGGCGCTGGTCCGGGCGCGGATGCACCGTCAATCCTGCCGCCCCCGCCGCGAGTGCAATTCGCCCGAGACCGGTGACGCTCGGCCAGGGCAGATCGCGACGGTTACGTAGCATGGCGATGGCATTGAGATTGACAGATAATTTCGCAGGCATGGAGGCATTTCTCCCATGATCGGTTTTCGCTTTAGAGCCTGTTCCAAAAGCCGTCCTGTGTGGCCGCAAATGCCGATTTTCTCCATTTTCGCACACACATGCCGCTTTTTGAGTCAGGCTCTTATATCGCCCGCCGCAGGAAAGTGTGAGTGTTTTCCCGTCGCACCTGATGACCCATCCCCAAATGTTGCCGTTTCCCGTCTTTGGAGCATAGGCCAAGCTATTCCTTGCCGAATTTGGAACAACAATCCGCAACCTTTCGCCCGGTTTGGACGTTTGAATCCTGTCCTGACAGGGGCACGAATTGACGATTGGTCATAGAAGACGCTTGGAGACCGATGATGCGCAATGAGGACATCCCCGTCGTCCGCCGCATTCCCACGGACCGGAATGATGTATTCGCCTTTGCCATTGAAGGGCATTTGGACGATTCATCGCTGGAGAACCTTTATGGGCTGCTCGACGCAGCCTATGAGCAATATGACGAGATTGATCTGCTGATCCGCCTGACCGGCTATGAGGGCGTGGACTGGACCGCGGCTTTTTCCGAAAGCATGCTTTCAATGCGCTCAAAATCGCTCAAGCATCTGCGCCGCTATGCGATTGTAGGCGGTCCATTATGGATACAGGCCAGCATCACCCTGATGCAGCCCTTCCTCTCGATAGAAATGCGCTCCTTCGAAGCCGACGAAGAACAGGACGCATGGGAGTGGCTGAGCGCCAAACCAATTGAAAGCTGATTATTTTACAATCGTCAGGCGTTCTGCTGCACGGGTAATGGCCGTATAGAGCCAGCGCTCGCGCGTATCGCGAAAAGCATAGCTTTCATCGAACAATACCACATCATCCCACTGCGAACCTTGAGCCTTGTGCACCGTCAGGGCATAGCCATAGTCGAAGTCGTCGTAACGCTTCTTGGTCTGCCACGGAATTTCGCTATCCGGGTCCTCGAACTGCGCCTTCAAAAGCTTGATCTTGGCAACGCCGCGATCATCGTCTTCCGGCGCAACCAGCAGATTGATCCCGGGCTTCACGGTTTCCTTGGAGGAGGTCATGACCTTCCAAAGCGACCCGTTGAGCAGGCCCTTGGCCGGATCGTTGCGCAGGCAGACCAGCTTGTCACCCGCCTGCGGATAATCCGCCGTAAAGCCCTTCAGCTCGCGCAGGCGCTGGTTATAACGCCGCCGCGTGCGATTGGTGCCGACAAGCACCTGATCGGCCTTCAGAACCATGTCCTGATTGACTTCGTTCTTGCTGATGACCTTTGCCGCACCGTGATCACCATAGGGCAGCTCGCGCCCTTCGCGCACGTCAAGCGCCATGCGGATAATCGGATTGTCCTGCGCCTGACGGTGAATTTCGGTGAGCAGATAGTTCGGCTCATGCTCGGTAAAGAACCCACCGCCGGAAATCGGCGGCAACTGGCCCGGATCGCCCAACACGAGGATTGGCGTTCCGAAGCTCATGAGATCGCGCCCAAGCGCCTCGTCCACCATCGAACACTCATCCACCACGATCATCGCCGCCTTGGCGACCGGGCTTTGCCGATTGAGCGAGAATGTCGGCGCGATGGACGTCTTGCCTGTCGTCTCGTCCTCAACGGCTTCCTCGCCACGCGGACGATAGATCAGCGAATGCAGCGTGCGCGCATTGCTGGCGCCCTTGGACCGCAAAACCTGCGCGGCCTTGCCGGTAAAGGCGGCAAACTGCACATCGCCATCGACATGTTCCGCGAAATAGCGCGCCAGTGTCGTCTTGCCCGTTCCGGCATAACCGAACAGCCTGAAAATGGGACTACGCCCCTCTTTCAGCCATTGTCCGACGGCCTTGAGCGCCTGATCCTGTTCCGGTGAAAACTGCATGGCTCTTTCAGACAGGATTCGCGACCTGAAAACAAGATCAAACCGTGATCAAACAGCCGTATTAAGCAGAGCCGTATAGCGGGAGAGGTCGACATTGCCGCCGCTGACGATGACACCGACGCGCTTTCCGCGCAGTTGATCCGCCATCTGGCGGGCACCGGCGAAAGCCAGACAACCCGTCGGCTCGACCACCAATTTCATCTGACGAGCAAAGAACTTCATGCCGTCGACAAGGGCCTGATCGCTAACGGCCAGAACATCCGTGACCTTCTCGCGGATGATGGCAAAGGTCAGGTCGCCCGGCGCCTGCGTCTGCGCGCCATCGGCCAGCGTCTGCGGCGTGTCGATGCGCACAATTTTGCCCGCCCGCAAGGATTGCTGGACATCATTCCCTGCTTCCGGCTCGACGCCATAAACGGCGCAATCGGGCGAAAGCGCCTTGGCGGCCAGCGCCGATCCGGCAATCAACCCGCCGCCGCCGACGCAGACGAACAGCGCGTCAAGCGGCCCCACTTCCTCGATCAACTCCTTGGTCGCCGTGCCCTGCCCGGCAATGATATGCGGGTGGTTATAGGGTGGAATCAGGGCGAGACCGCCCTCCTCCGCCAGACGGTTCGTCAGGGCGTCACGGTCATCCTTATACCGATTGAAGGTGATGACATTGGCGCCATAGCCGCGCGTTGCTTCCAGCTTCGACTGCGGCGCATCTTCCGGCATCAATATGGTGGCGGAAATGCCAAGCAGCTTTGCCGACAAGGCCACCGCCTGCGCATGATTGCCCGATGAAAATGCAATCACGCCGCGCTTCTTTTGCTCATCGCTGAAACGGGTAAGCGCATTGAACGCGCCGCGAAACTTGAACGCACCGATGCGCTGAAGATTTTCGGCCTTGAAAAAGAATTGTGCGCCGGTCTCGGCATCGAGCGCCGCAGAGGTCAGAACCGGCGTGCGAAGCGCATGGCCCTCGATCTGTCCGGCGGCGGAAACCACATCGTCATAGGTAGGAAGTGCACGCATTTTGATGCTCCGATTGAGCTACTTCAGCATCGGCCAGAGGCTCGCGATCAGCAGCAAGGCCATAAAGATATTGAACCATTTGAGATGCACCGGATCATCCAGCCAGTTGCGCAGCAACATGCCAAAGCCTGCCCAGACCGAAACGCTCGGCAGGTTGACCAGCGCGAAGGCAACGCTCACCAGCGAAACGGCCAGATAGTAATTGTCATGCGTGGCATAGGTGGCAATGCCGGTGACGGCCATCACCCACGCCTTGGGATTGACCCACTGGAAGGCTGCCGCCTGCATGAACGTCATCGGCTTGCCATCACCAGTACCCTTCGCTTCACCGATCGAACGCGACATTGCGATTTTCCATGCCAGATAGAGCATGTAAGCGCCGCCCGCGAATTTCAGGCTGGTGTAGAAGGCAGGCACCGTTTCAAGCAGCACGCCAAGACCGAAGCCAACTGCCAGAAGCAGGCCGAAAAACCCGACACCGATACCCAGCATATGCGGGATCGTGCGCCGAAAGCCAAAATTAACCCCCGATGCCAGCAGCATTAGATTGTTCGGCCCCGGTGTGATGGAAGACACAAAAGCGAAGGCGATCAGCGCCAAAAATACTTCGACAGACATGTGATGAACCCGATTTAGAGCCTGCTCCAAAAGTCGCCCTGTGTGGCTGCAAATGGCAATTTTCTCCATTCCGGTGCTCACGTACCCAAAAGTACGCTCCGCTCCGGTACTCGAAAATCGCCATTTTCGCCCCCACATGCCGCTTTTTGAGTGAGGCTCTTACCCGCACAAATTAGCTCAATAAAAAACCGGCACAATCGAAACATTGTGCCGGTTTGGAGCCTTATTGTATCGATCCCTGCTCTTGGCAGAGAAACACGACTTACATGCCTTCAGGACCCCGGTTCATCGCCGCCACGCCGGTGCGGCAGATTTCCACGAGGCCAAGCGGCTTCATAATCGAGATGAACTGGTCGATCTTCGCGGTCTTGCCGGTGATTTCCAGAATGAAGTGATCGGTCGTCGCATCGACCACCTTGGCCTTGAACGCATCGGCGAGACGCAGCGTTTCGGCGCGGGCTTCACCCTTGCCAGCCACTTTCACCAGCGCCAGCTCGCGCTCGATCGGGCGATCATGCCCGAGTTCGCTCGCACGGTGGCTGAGATCAACCACGCGGTGAACCGGAACGATGCGCGCCAGCTGGTGGCGGATCTGGTCAAGCACGTGCGGTGTACCACGCGTCACAATGGTAATACGCGAAAGGTGCTTTTCGTGCTCGGTTTCCGAAACCGTCAGGCTTTCAATGTTATAGCCGCGACCGGAAAACAATCCGATCACGCGGGCAAGGACACCTGGCTCGTTATCGACGAGGACGGCAAGCGTATGGGTTTCCGGGGTCTGGGTTTCGGCTGCGATGAAGTAGGCCGATCCGGAAGCTAGGTTCTGTGCATTCATGATTTCAAATCCTCCGGATCAGACGAGCGCGCGGCCCTTGGCGTCGATGGCATTGGCGACGGCTTCGTCGGTGGCTTCGTCGGGCAACAGCATTTCATTATGCGCCTTGCCGGACGGAATCATCGGGAAGCAGTTCGCCAGATTGGCAACGCGGCAGTCGAAGATGACCGGCTTGTCGATGTCGATCATTTCCTGAATGGCGGCGTCGAGATCGCCCGGCTTTTCGCAGCGAATGCCGTGCGCGCCATAGGCTTCTGCCAGCTTGACGAAATCCGGCATCGCCTCCGTATAGGAATGCGACAGGCGGTTGCCATGCAGCAATTGCTGCCACTGGCGCACCATGCCCATATACTGGTTGTTCAGGATGAAGATCTTGATCGGCGCATTGTGCTGGATCGCTGCCGACATTTCCTGAATGCACATCTGGATCGATGCGTCCCCGGCAATGTCTATAACCAGCGCATCCGGATGCGCAATCTGCACACCGAGCGCGGCAGGCAGGCCATAGCCCATCGTGCCGAGGCCACCCGAGGTCAGCCAGCGGTTCGGTTCTTCGAAGCCATAGAACTGTGCCGCCCACATCTGGTGCTGGCCGACTTCGGTGGTGATGTAGGTTTTGCGATCCTTGGTCAGTTCATACAGCCGCTCAATGGCATATTGCGGCATGATGACGTCCTTGTTCGGCGTATAGGCCAGCGAATTGCGGGCGCGCCAGCGGTCGATCTGCTCCCACCAGGCGGCGATGGCCTTCTTTTCCGGCTTCTTTTCGGAAGCGCGGAACTGGCGAACCATATCTTCCAGAACATGCGCAACATCGCCGATGATCGGCACATCCACGCGGACATTCTTGTTGATCGAAGACGGATCGATATCGATATGAATCTTCTTCGAATTCGGCGAGAAGGCATTGAGGCGACCGGTGATACGGTCGTCGAAGCGCGCGCCAACGCACAGCATGACATCGCAATCATGCATGGTCATGTTCGCTTCGTAAGTGCCGTGCATGCCCAGCATGCCGAGCCAGTTCTTGCCCGATGCCGGATAGGCGCCGAGGCCCATCAGGGTCGAGGTGATCGGGAAGTTGCCGAGTTCAACCAGCTCGCGCAGCAGACGGGAAGCTGCCGGGCCGGAATTGATCACGCCACCGCCGGAATAGATGACGGGCTTCTTGGCCGTGGCGAGCAGACGGACGGCGTCGGAGATTGCCTGCGCATTGCCGTCGAGAACCGGACGGTAGGTGGTGCGCGGCGTGGTCTGCGGCGGCGTGTATATGCCCTTGGCAAACTGGATATCCTTCGGAATATCGACCAGAACCGGACCCGGACGGCCCGTGGATGCAACATGGAAGGCTTCATGCAGAATGCGCGACAGGTCGTTGACGTCCTTCACCAGCCAGTTGTGCTTGGTGCAGGGGCGTGTGATGCCAACCGTATCGGCTTCCTGAAAGGCATCGGAACCGATCAACGAGGTCGGGACCTGACCAGAAATGCAGACGAGCGGGATGGAATCCATCAGCGCATCCTGAAGCGGGGTGACCGCATTGGTTGCGCCGGGGCCGGATGTCACCAGCAGCACACCGACCTTGCCGGTGGAGCGGGCATAGCCTTCGGCGGCATGGCCTGCGCCCTGTTCGTGACGCACGAGAATGTGCTGAATCTTGTCCTGCTGGAACAGTTCGTCATAGATCGGAAGCACTGCGCCGCCCGGATAACCGAAAATGCTCTCCACGCCCTGATCGATCATGGCCTGAATAACCATTTCCGCGCCGGTCATCTCGCGTGGATGGCTTGTTTCCTGAGATCCTGCGGCGGTCGCTTCCGCCTCTTGTTTACCTGCAGTCATCGTTCTCTTCCCGTCTAGTCTGTATTTCGGTGTCAGATTTAGCCGCATCGGGCTTTTTTGGATAATAAAAAAGGCCCCCGAGGGAGCCTGTCTTTCGCGCATGGGAGCTTTCGCCGGATGGTTACACCATCCTGCCCATGCGCGCCCGTACCACAAGAATAATAAACGTGTTCATGGGGCGGGACACTAATCGCCTGAAAAGAAGCCGTCAACGCATAAATACGAGCCCTGTGATATTTTCTTAAGATTCACCCCACCCTCTCGATAACTTTATTTCAACCCGGATTTGCTAGCTTCATCAGATAGCTCTTATGAAAGTTGGCGAAATGAACACGGGCGGGGATATTGACGGCAGTGCCGAGATGAAGGGCCGCGGCTTTGTACAGCGCAACCGCACGGAAGGTCATGTCATCCAGTGCGACGGCGAGCGCGCCATCATTGCGGCTTTGTCCGGCCCCTCCTCCACTGCGTCCGATGACTACTGGACCGTCGGTCAGTTGATCTCCATCCAGTCGGGCGGCAACCGCCTGGTTGGCCTCGTCCACAATGTCACCGTGCCCGATAATGCCTGGACGCGCGGCGGCGACAACATCGTCCATGTCCATGTCGAATTTTTGGGCGAAGTGCGCGGCGAACCCGATGGCCATATGTCGTTCAGCGGCGGCATTTCCAGATATCCCTATCCCGGCGCCATCGCCCACCGTATCCGCGCCTCCGACCTTTCCGCAGTCTATGCCCAGATGGGCCAGACAAGCGTACCCATCGGCGCGCTGACCCAGGACGCCTCCGTCCCGGCCTATGTTTCGGTTGAAGACCTCATCTCGCGCCACTTTGCCGTTGTCGGCACCACGGGCGTGGGCAAATCCAGCGCCGTCATGCTGCTCTTGCGCCGCATCGTCTTGCAACGGCCCGATTTGCGCATCCTGATCCTCGACCCGCACAATGAATTTGCGGGCGCGTTTCCAGACCTCGCCATTGCAGTGGACCAGACCAATATCGAATTGCCGTTCTGGATGCTACGACTGGACGAATTTGCCGATGTTATTTTTCGCGGCCGCACGCCGGAGCCGACGGAATACGACATATTGCGCGACCTCGTGCAGCTTGCGCGCGAAAAAACCAGTGACAGCGAAACCGGCGGACGCCACAGCCTGCGGCGCAAGCTTTCGGACAGGACGGTCAGCGTCGATACGCCGATTGCCTATCGCCTGCGTGATCTCCTGACGCTGATCGATGACAGGATCGGCCTTCTCGACAGCAAGGCGGAGCGCCCCTATCTGCGCAACCTGAAAGCAAGACTGGAGTCGATCGCCAGCGATCCGCGTTTCCGCTTCATGTTTGCCGTCACCGGCGGGCCGGAAACCATGCGTCAGGCTATCGCGCGCATTTTCCGCATTCCGCATAATGGCAAGCCGATCTGCACCTTCCAGCTTGCGGGCCTCCCGTCCGAAGTGGTGAATGCCGTTGCTTCGGTTCTGTGCCGCCTCTCCTTCGACATCGCCATGTCGAGCGAAGGCAGCCTGCAAACCCTCGTCATCTGCGAGGAAGCGCACCGTTATATTCCAGCCGACAAGGATGCTGGCTTCTGGCCGACGCGGCAGGCGATTGCCCGCATCGCCAAGGAAGGGCGCAAATACGGCTCTTATCTCGGCGTGATCAGCCAGCGCCCCGGCGAGCTGGACGCCACCATTCTTTCGCAGTGCAATTCGATCTTCGCGATGCGTCTCGGCAATGAGCGCGATCAGGAAATCATCAAGGGCGCGCTGCGCGGCGGTGCGCGCAGCATGGCCGGTTTCCTCTCGTCGATTGCCAATCGCGAAGCCATTGCCTTCGGCGAAGCGTTTTCGACACCGATGCGGCTGACCTTCGAAACGGTTCCAGCGCATCAGCTGCCCGGGCGGCGCAAAGCCGAAAGCTTGACATCATCCTTGCAGGTCGATGACAGAATCGCGCTGGATCGTATCGTGGACCGGCTGCGTTCGTTCGAAAACAACGCGCATCCCGGCGCGCCGGAAAAGCCGACCGACGACAGCGATCTATTGAAAAAGCCTTCGACGATCAGCAGGCTTACAACCGTCGCGGCAGCGCCACTTGCAACGGAAAGACCTGCTCCCATCGTCTCGCATAACAGCGAGACAGCCCAAAGCATGAAGAAGCTAGGCGATCTGGTGCGCAATTTCCGCAAGGATTATGAGAGCTGACGGGACGCCTTTAACCACCCGGCATCAGGCGCAGACGCGATTGCGCCCCATATTCTTGGCGGCATAGAGCATCTTGTCAGCGCGACGATAAAGGTCCTTTGACGTTTCGCGCCGGTCCCAGACCGCAAGCCCGATACTGACGGTGACCGTCAGCTTCACATCGCCGAGATCGATTTCCAGCCCGGCAATGGCCTTTCGGATACGATTGGCGAGCTTGATCATCAACTCTGCATCCATATTGGGAGCGAGTACTGCAAATTCTTCGCCGCCAAGCCGCGCAACCACATCGTGATATCGCGTATAATCACGCAGGCAGCGCGCGACTTCCTGCAACACCACGTCGCCAATATCGTGTCCGTGGTTGTCGTTGACCGCCTTGAAGTGATCCAGATCGATAATCATCAGGCCGACGGGCCGCTGGATACGGTCGAACTGGACTAGATATTCCTTCAACGCTTCGTCGAAATAACGACGGTTCTGCATGCCGGTGAGGCTGTCGGTGAGCGCGGCATGTTCGAGCGTCTGCGACCGTTCGGACAAATCCTGCGTGATGATCTGCAATTTGCCGCGATCCAGCGCCTCGGTGCGGATTTGCGGATAGATCAGCAAAAGCCCGCAGACGATGGAGGCAATGAGAACCCAGATCGCCGCATGATTGAGCCGCCCGAGAGAAGTTGCGATTTCGGCAGCGGAGGCATCAAGAGAGGTCGCTTCAAGCAAGCCCAAATCGACATGCACGCGATAAAGCAAAATGCCTATCCCGCACATTAAAATAATCAGAATGAAAAATGCCCGCTCCGATTTATGAAACCGCATGTTTCGCGCCCGCCTCTCCTGTCAGAAGATAGCCTGCTAGTTATTTCGGTGACGTTAATTGAAGTAGTGCTTCATCAGAATTACTTAAAAAATTCCAGCTTGCATCCAGCTGATTGCGAAACCAGGTCGACTGGCGCTTGGCATATTGCCGCGTTGCAATGACGGATCGTTCAATGGCCTCGTCTTCGGTCATGGCGCCATCAAGAAAAGCGGTGATTTCCCGAACGCCGATGGCCTTCATCGCGGGCAGCGCCGGATCAAGCTGCAAAGACAGCAGCGCCTTCACTTCGTCAATTGCGCCATTGTTCCACATCAGTGCGAAGCGCCGCGCGATACGTTCGGAAAGCCAGCCCCGTTCCGGCAAAAGCACAATTTTCCGAGCCGACTGGTCATCCACCAGCACATGGCCCTTGTTTTGCTGCCACTCGCTCAAGGATTTTCCGGTGCTTTCGATCACCTCCAGCGCCCGTACGATGCGCTGGCTATCGGTCGCCTGAAGCGTCGCGGCCATTTGCGGATCGCGTTCCGACAGCGCCCGATGCAGGGTTTCAGCACCTTCTGTTTCCATGCGGGCGCGCCAATGATTGCGCACATCGGGCGCAACTTCCGGCATTTGTGACAAGCCGCCCAGCAGAGCGCGAAAATAAAGCCCGGTTCCGCCGACGAAAATCGGCGTCCGTCCTTCAAGCTTGGGCTGCGCCAGAAGGGATGCCACATCGGCAAACCATTTGCCGGTGGAATAGGACACAGACGGCGAAACATGACCGTAGAGATGATGCTCGGCGGAAGCCAGATCGTCTGCGCCGGGACGCGCCGTCAGCAGATCGAGCACGTCATAAACCTGCATGGAATCGGTGTTTACGATAAAGCCGCCAGTCTCCCTTGCCATATGAACAGCAAGTGCCGACTTGCCGCTGGCCGTCGGGCCAGCTATCAGGATGGCATTCTTGATCGCCTCCTCACTCATCGCAGGAATCGCTCCCTCATGTCCGCATCCGCTTCGCTCATTGCCACTTTGATCGCCAACCCGGCCAAGGCCGCTCTTGTTCCGTCGCTCGGGATTAAAGCGTCAGCGGCAGTGAATGCAACAGGACTTTACTGGCTTGCAGATGGTATTGCCTGCGATATCCCCCTGCCAATCGGCTTGAGCGCCGAAGAAGCTGACGCTGCGCTGCGCGCTACGCTGGATGGCGCACCCGTCGACGTGGTTGTGCAGGAGCAGGATCGTCGCCGCAAGAAAATCCTGATCGCCGACATGGATTCCACCATGATCCAGCAGGAATGCATTGATGAACTGGCCGAAGAGGCAGGCTTGCGCGACCATGTGGCCGCTATCACCGCCCGAGCTATGAATGGTGAAATCGCCTTTGAACCAGCCTTGCGCGAGCGCGTTGCCCTTCTGAAAGGCTTGCCGCTTCAGGTTATCGACAAGGTGATCGCCACCCGCATCACACTCACCCCCGGCGGGCCGGAACTGGTGCGCACCATGCGCAAGCATGGCGCCTATACCGCGCTCGTCTCGGGCGGTTTCACGTCTTTCACCCACCGTATTGCCGAAATGATCGGCTTCAATGAAGACCGCGCCAATCTCCTTCTGGATGATGGCGCCAAGCTGACCGGCGTTGTCGCGGAACCGATTCTTGGTCGCGAAGCCAAGGTGGAACGGCTGGAAGAAATTGCAGACCGTCTTGGGCTGACGCCCGAGGATGCGATTGCGGTCGGCGACGGCGCCAACGATCTCGGCATGATCCAGCTGGCGGGAACCGGCGTTGCCCTGCACGCCAAACCGGCGGTGGCAGCGCAAGCCAAGGTTCGCATCGACCATGGCGACCTGACTGCACTTCTCTACATTCAGGGTTACAGGATAACGGATTTCGTCGAATGATCATTCTGGAAACGCCAAGGCTCATCATTCGAAATTGGGAGGATCGCGACCGCGACCTCTTTCACACGATCAATTCCGACGAAGATGTCATGCATTTCTTCCCGTTCCGGCACGACCGGCAACAGTCGGACGAACTTTTCACCCGGCTGCGCACCATGATTTCGAAAACCGGCCTTGGTTTCTATGCTCTCGAAGAAAAGACAAGCGGTGAATGCATCGGCTTTGCCGGTCTTGCCCGCACCAATCTTGAGCCGCATTTGCCGGATGGAACAGTGGAAATCGGCTGGCGACTAGCCCGCCCTTTCTGGGGAAAGGGCTTTGTGACCGAAGCCGCCAAAGCTCTTCTTGACTACGCCTTCGGTTCTCTGGGCCTGTCTGAGGTGGTTTCTTTCGCCGTACACAACAATGATCGCTCCACGAACGTCATGCAGCGCATTGGCATGGTGCGCGATCCTTCAAGTGATTTCGATCATCCGCGCGTACCGGACGAAACGCCCCAACTGAAACGCCACGTCGTTTATCGCGCTCATGCGACCTGACCGGCGCACCAGCCAGAAGACCATGCCCACTGGAAATTATAGCCACCGAGCCAGCCGGTGACATCGACCACTTCGCCAATGAAATAGAGGCCGGGCACCGACTTGGCCTCCATGGTGCGCGAATCGAGATCGCGTGTATCGACACCGCCCAGCGTCACTTCCGCCGTGCGATAGCCTTCCGATCCGGCGGGCTTGATGCGCCAGTCGTTGACGGCAGCTTCCACACGCCGAAAAAGCTTGTCGGACATATCGGCGAGATGCCCGCTGGCACCGTTTTCCTCGGCGATTGTCTGTGCAAGTTTCTTCGGAAGGTACAGGCCGAGTGCTGTCTGCAGGGCCTGCTTTCCATTTGTCGTGCGCTGCGCACGCAAGGCTTCGAACAGATCCGTACCGGGCAACATGCTGATGCGGATTTCATCGCCCTCTTTCCAGTAGGACGATATCTGCAAAATCGATGGACCACTGATGCCGCGATGCGTGAACAGCATGGCCTCGGCAAAACTCGTCTTGCCGCAGGCCACCACCGCATCGACGGCGATACCGGCCAGCGGCTTCAACCGTTCCAGCGTATTCGGTTCAAAAGTCAGCGGGACCAGCGCCGGGCGTGTCTCGACCAGCCGCAAGCCGAACTGCTCGGCGATGTCGTAGCCGAAGCCGGTTGCGCCCATCTTGGGGATAGATTTGCCACCGCAGGCGACCACCACGGAACGGCATCTGACTGTCGTGCGGATGCCGCCTTCCATCAGCCGCAGCTCAAACCCTTCTCCTAGTATTCTGGCTATACTCTCGACACCGCAGGAGGTTTTCAACCGCGCGCCGTGGCGCTTCATCTCGCCAAGCAGCATGTCGATGATCTGCGTTGCCGACCCATCGCAGAAAAGCTGGCCAAGCGTCTTTTCATGATAGGCAATGCGATGCCTCTCGACCAATGCGATGAAATCGCGCTGCGTATAGCGGCTCAAAGCGGAGATGCAGAAATGCGGATTGCGCGACAGATAGTTTTTCGGGCTGGCGTGGATATTGGTGAAGTTGCACCGCCCGCCCCCGGAGATACGGATTTTCTCACCTGCCGTCCTGGCATGATCGACAACCAGCACGGAACGACCGCGCTTGGCTGCTTCGATGGCGCACATCATCCCGGCTGCGCCCGCGCCTATCACGACAATATCGACAGTTTCCAAACCCGCACCACTCCACCACCCAATCGGGCATTGAATCTCGTTCTCAGCACTTGCCGCTATTTGATTCAAATCGCAAATGAAAACGGCACTGCGGGATGATCCGCAGCGCCGTTCCAGGTTCATTTCGCACAGGCGTTCAGTCGATCCGAACCGTCACAAAACGCAGTTCGCCAGAGCGCGACGCCAGCATGAACAGCGCATTCTTGCGCCCTTCCCGTCGCAGCGCATCAATGCGCTTCTTTACGTCTTCGGGCGCCTTGACCGTGACCTGGTTGATATCGACGATGACATCGCCGGTTTCAACGCGCTTGTCGCCCGCAGCCGAACCCGGAGCGACATAGAGGATCGCCACGCCCTGCACGTCTTCGGCAATCCCGAACTCGCCACGCACATCGTCGTTGAGCGCAGAAAGCCTCATGCCGAGCACGGACGGGCCGGTGGCTTCGCTCTTCTGCTCCTGCTTCGGGGTAGCTGGCGCTTCCTCACCATCCTCACCCTCCGCTCCATCCGGAACCGGCGCCTGATCTTCGGTAGCAGCTTCAGTGCTCTTGTCGTCTTCAACAAGACGACCGAGCTTCACCTTGACGGTCTGTTCCGCACCGTCACGGACAACGACGATTTCCACATCCTTGCCGACCGCGCTTTCGGCCACGAGGCGGGGCAGATCGCGGGCGGTATCCACTGGCTTGCCTTCATAGCGGATAACCACATCGCCAGCCTTCAGCGCCGTATTGTCCACGCCGGAATTCTCGATCAGCCCGGCAATCAGCGCGCCCTTCGGTTCTTTCAAACCAAGACTGTCGGCAATATCCTGCGTCACCGGCTGGATGCGAACGCCGAGCCAGCCGCGCTTGACCTCGCCGAATTCCTTCAGCTGGTTGATCACGCCGACTGCCATTTCAGCCGGAATGGCAAAGCCGATGCCGATGGAGCCGCCGGACGGCGAAATAATCGCCGTGTTGATGCCGATCACCTGGCCGCTCATGTCGAATAGCGGGCCGCCCGAATTGCCGCGATTGATGGCAGCATCCGTCTGGATGAAATCGTCATAGGGGCCGGAATTGATATCGCGCTTGCGCGCCGAAATGATCCCGGCGGTCACGGTTCCGCCAAGCCCGAACGGATTGCCGATGGCCAGAACCCAGTCGCCAATACGCGCCTTGTCGGAATTGCCAAACTGCACGGCCTTGAGCTTGTGCTTGGCCGGATCGACTTTCAGGACAGCCAGATCGGTCTTGATATCCTTGCCGACCAGCTCGGCTTTCAGCTTGGTGCCGTCGTTGAAATTGACTTCAATCTCGTCGGCATCCGCAATGACGTGATTGTTGGTGACGATGAAGCCCTTTTCGGCATCGATGACGAAGCCCGATCCAAGCGACTGCACCTTGCGCGACTCGTCGCTCTGTTCGCCGTCCTTGTTGTTGAAGAAGTCTTTGAAATATTCCTGAAACGGTGAGCCTTCCGGCACTTTCGGCATCGGAACGGGGCCATCGCCCTCGCCGCCATCGTCTTTCACGGTCTGCGAGGTGGAGATATTCACCACCGCATCCAGCAGCCCTTCTGCGAGATCAGCGACAGAACCCGGCCCCTGAATGCCTTTCACGGGAGCGTCCTGAGCAAAGGCAGGCGGCGTTGCGACCGTCAGCGTTCCGGTGACAGCCAGCGCGCCCATTGCCACGGTTGCGAATAGGGTGCGAGCGAATCCCGCCTTCGGTACGATTGCCATAAAGCTCTGCTCCGATCCTGAATATCTACGCAAATAACCTAAAGGTTAGATCGCCGCAAATTAAGGCCTGTTTACGGCCCCGTATAGGCAGAGGGCCATAAATAACGGAACCAGAGGTGCTTATCCCCTGACAAGCCAGACGATGCCGACGCCGATGGCAAGCGCCGCTATACCGGCAATGCGCAACATGCCTTCCGGTGCTTCGCTCGCCTCCCGGGCGAGCTTCTTGGCGAAAAAAGGAAAGCCGCCGTAGAGCAGCCCCTCGATAACGAAGAGAAGTCCTACGGCGGCTAGAAAATCGCTCATGAGAGCTGTTCCCGCACTTTACTGCGAAGGCGTTGCCAGCTTGCCGCCAGCATCACGGAAGAACTTGAAGAACTCCGAATCCGGCGAGAGAACCAGCGTCGTATCCGGCGTTTCGAGCGCTTCGCGATAAGCGGCCATCGAACGATAGAAGGCGAAGAAGCCCGGATCCTTCGATGCGGAGGCTGCGTAGATTTCACTGCGCTGCGCATCGCCCTCACCGCGAAGGATTTCCGATTCCTTGCGCGCTTCGGCAATCGTTTCCACAACCTGACGGTCGGCCACGGCGCGGATACGCTGGGCGGCTTCACGGCCACGGGCACGCAGACGCTCGGCTTCCGCCAGACGTTCCGCCTTCATGCGCTCATAGGTCTGCTGCGAGACTTCTGCCGTCAGATCGGTACGGCGGATACGCACGTCCTGGATGGTCAGGCCGAGCGAAGTCGCATCAGGACGAAGCTGATCGCGCACTTCACGCATCATGTCGCCGCGCTCTTCAGAAAGAGCGGCTTCAAAACCACGCTGACCATAGACACCACGCAGCGATGCATCGAGACGGGTGCGCAAGCGCTGTTCGGCAAGGAGCGTGCTGCCCGAAACCGTTTCACGGAACTTGCGGGCATCGGTGATGCGATAGACGAGGAACGCATCGACGTCATAGAACTTGCCGCCCGAAACCTGAACGCGGATGTCGTCCAGATCGAAACGCAGCAAACGGTCATCGATCATCTGCACCGTATCGGCGTCAAGGAAGCCGAATGGCAACTTGAAGTAGATGCCAGGCTCGGTCTTCACGCTGACGATCTGACCGAAACGAAGAACGATTGCCTGCTGGCGCTCCGAAACGATGAACGTCGCGGAATAAAGCAGGAAGGCGAGGACAGCGATAATGCCGGCAATGATCGGAAGTCTGTTCTGAGCCATTACTGTGCACCTCCGCCGGTCGAGGGGGTCGTGGTCACGGTTGCACCCGGAGTTGCGCCTGCGCGCGGTTGCTGGCGCATCAATTCGTTCAGCGGCAGATAGGGCACGACGTCCTTTCCTGGTTCCACAATGACTTTCTTGGTGCTTTTAAGCACCTGTTCCATGGTTTCGAGGAAGAGACGGTTACGGGTCACTTCCGGGGCTTTTTCATACTGGCCGAGAACCGAGCTGAAACGCTGCGCTTCACCTTCGGCGTCCTGAACGACGCGGTTCTTATAGGCTGCCGCTTCTTCGCGAAGCTGAGCGGCTTCACCGCGGGCCTGACCGAGTTTCTGGTTGGAATACTGGTTCGATTCCTCGATGAATCGATCCTCGTCCTGTTCGGCGCGCTGCACTTCGTCGAAGGCGTCGGCCACTTCACGCGGCGGCGATGCGTCTTCAATCGACACGGCATTGACCTGAATACCGGCCTGGTAGGTGTCGAGTGTCTGCTGCACGATAGCGCGCACGCTTTGCGCAATCTCGGCACGATTGTCGCGGAAAACGTCCTGCGCCGGGCGGCGACCGACGATTTCACGCATCGCGCTTTCCGAAACCTGCTGCACCATCGCATCCGGGCTGTCGACATTGAACAGGTAAGCGCGCGGATCAGAAACGCGATAGAGAACCGAGAACTGGACATTCACGATGTTCTGGTCGCCGGTCAGCATCAGACCCTGCGTCGCAGTACGGGAACCCTGAGCGCCGATATTGATCTGCTTTTCGACGATTTGCGCCTTTTCATAGGTTTCAATCGGCCACCAATGGAAATGCAAGCCAGGTTCGGAAACTTCAGCCTTCGGCTTGCCGAAACGAAGTTCAACCGCCAGTTCATCCGGCTGTACTGTATAGACGGACTGGAAAACCCAGAAGCCGAGCAAGGCCGCGCCGATCAGGAAATAGATCGGGCGATTGCCGCCGCTGCGACCACCGCCGCCGGGGAACACCTGCTTCAGGCGATCCTGGCCTTTGCGCAAAATATCCTCGAGATCAGGTGGCGTATTCTGGCCGCCCCCGCGCGGGCCCTTCGGGCCCTGTCCCCAGGGGCCATTATTATTGTTGTTATTATTGTTGTCACCGCCGCCGCCACCCCATGGGCCGCCGCCGCCATTCTGATTGCTCCAGGGCATCCTCACCTCTAAGCTTCTGTTTCCCGCATCTCCGGCAAAAAACGCCTCAGCGCTTTTAACGGAGATGCTCCCGGAAGACGGGAAAGCAAGGCGCAAACCCCCGTCATCAACTAATGTTACCGTTTTATAGGCATCGGGAGGCGCGCTTTCAACGGAAGCGCAATAAAATTCCTATGTTATGCTTTACGCAACACGCTTTTCGTAAACCATATAGCGGGTCGGATGGCTGTCTTTATCGCCGGCTGGCACGTCTTCCGACGAGACCAGACGCCACCCATCAGACTTAATCTCCGGGAAATGTGTGTCCCCATCGATTGCCGCCAGAACCCGCGTCAGATGCACGCGGTCCGCCAGTGGCAAAGCCTGCGCATAAATCTTGCCGCCGCCAATGATGCAGACCTCGCCAGCGCCGAGCTCTTCGGCAAGCTTGCGCCCAAGCGCAATGCCCTCTTCCAGCGAGCCGACGATATGTACGCCTTCAGCCTGAAAATTCGCATCGCGGGTCACGACGATGTTCGGTCGTCCCGGCAAGGGTCGCCCGATCGACTCCCATGTGCGACGCCCCATGATGACCGGCTTGCCGAGCGTCAGCGCCTTGAAGCGCTTCAAATCCGTCGAAAGCCGCCATGGCATATCGTTGTCGCGCCCGATCACGCCATTCTCGGCTGCAGCCACGATAATCGAAACGACCGGCTTATCCGTGTTCACGCTCTCACTCATACCGCAATCGGCGCCTTGATCGTCGGATCGGCTTCATAGCCTTCCAGCGCAAAATCCTCGTAACGGAAGGCAAACAGGTCCTTCACATCCGGATTGATGCGCATGACCGGCAGCTTTTTCGGCGTGCGCGTCAATTGCAGCCGCGCCTGCTCGAAATGGTTGGAATAAATATGCGCGTCACCCAGCGTATGGATGAATTCGCCGGGCTTGAGGCCCGCCACCTGCGCGATCATCATGGTCAAAAGCGCGTAGGAAGCGATGTTGAACGGCACGCCAAGGAAAATATCCGCCGAGCGCTGATAGAGCTGGCAGGACAGTTTTCCGTCTGCGACATAGAACTGGAACAGGCAATGGCATGGCGGCAGCGCCATTTCATCGACCAGCGCCGGGTTCCAGGCTGATACGATCAGGCGGCGGGAATTCGGATTGCCATGCAACATCTTCATGAGATTGGCGATCTGGTCGATATGGCGACCATCCGGCGCTGGCCAGGAGCGCCACTGATAGCCGTAAACTGGGCCGAGATCGCCCTTATCATCCGCCCATTCATCCCAGATCGAAACGCCGTTTTCCTTGAGATAGGCAATATTGGTATCGCCCTTCAGAAACCACAACAGCTCATAGATGATCGAGCGCAGATGCAGCTTCTTGGTGGTCAGGACCGGAAAGCCCTCCTCCAGATTGAAGCGCATCTGATAGCCGAAAACCGAGCGCGTGCCCGTTCCCGTGCGGTCGCCGCGATCGGTGCCGTTGTCGAGCACATGCTGGAGAAGATCGAGATAGGTGCGCATGGGATGTTCCCGGATAGGGTTTTTCGAGATCGATTCGTTTCGACCCTACTATAAGGAAAAACCCCGGCGCGGGGCACCGGGGTTCGAATTCCACAGGCAATATGCACCGATCAGAGATCGCCGAGTTTGCCGAGCTGCTTTGCCACCAGATAATAGAAGGTCACGCGGTGCTTGTTGCGGTCGCCCTTCATGACTTCGGCGACGTGGTTCACCACTTCTTCTGCCTTGGCGGCATCGGTCACGCCGAGCTTCTTGCCAACCCAGCTGTCGCGCACACGCTTCAGTTCTTCCGGATCGGTCGCCGAAACGAGCGAGGAGTCGCGATTGCGTAGCGCAATGCCCAGATGCTTGACGATCTTCTCGACAACCGCTTCATCGGCGGCGGCATCGTAGCGACGGACATCTGCGAGGTATTCACTCATATATCGGCTCTCCTTCAGTGGGGCACACCGCCCAGTCTAAACCGCAATTCCGGATAGACCGGAAGAAAACTCCAGCCTTTCCAATATATATGCGACCAAGATTGACCAGTGAGAGCAAGCTGTCAACGGCAATTATGAGAAACAACCCATGAGAATGAGCTTTTGCCCTGCAAAGAACAAAATCTAACTTAACATAATCTCGGTATAAAAATTTCTTCACGCATATAACGCCTATTTGATAAAAATTTGAAATCTACTTCCAATTTTACGACAGGTTTTATTATGTTTCGATCCTTATCTATTATCACTGCATTGCATATTTTTCTTTATCCAGCTCATGCCTATTCGGCATCAGCGGACATTTCGCAGAAAGATATTGCGGGTTATATTCAAGATCATAAAAATGAGCAGCTGTTGCTCCTTGAAAAACTGGTCAATATCAACAGTGGAACCGCAAACGCCGACGGCGTGAAACAGATCGGGAATCTTCTGAAACCGGAATTCGAAGCGCTTGGCTTTGATGTTCGATGGCATGATCTTCCGGCAGACTTGAAACATGCGGGCACACTGGTCGCCCGACATACCGGAAACGCGAAGACGCGCATTCTCCTGATCGCGCATCTGGATACGGTGTTTCCGCCAACAAGCAAGTTCCAGCACTTCACCCTTTCTCATGACGGAAAACAGGCAAGCGGCCCCGGCGTCATCGATGACAAGGGCGGGCTGGTCACCATTCTCTATACGATGAAGGCGCTTAAAAACGCCGATGCGCTCAAAAATGCGAATATCACAATCGTCATGACCGGCGACGAGGAACTGGCGGCGCGACCGACGAGCCTCTCCCGGAAAGTTCTGATGGACGCCGCGAAACAAAGCGATATCGCGCTGGGGTTTGAATTTGCACTTGCCCCCGATGAACTGGTCGTCTCCAGACGCGGCCTGTCCGAGTGGTTTCTGACCGCCACCGGAAATGCCGCACATTCCTCGCAGATTTTCCAGCCCAATGTCGGCTTTGGCGCTGTTTATGAAATAGCCAGAGTGATTGATGCATTGCGTATGGAACTAACGAAAACGCCCGATATCACCATGAATGTAGGGCTTCTCCTCGGCGGGCAGCAGGTCCACGAGGATATTGATCAGGGAACCGGGACCGCCAGCGGGCGCAAGACCATCGTTCCGCCCAATGCACTGGCGCATGGCGATCTGCGCTTCATGACGAAGGATGAACGTGACGCGATTGAAGCCTCCCTGCAAAAGATCACAGCGCAGCCGCTTTCCGGGACACACAGCAAGGTCGAGTTTCAGGATATCATGCCAGCAATGCCAGCAACCAACGCCAATTATGCGTTGCTCTTGCAATATAGCGCCATATCGCAGCAACTTGGCGGCCCTGCGCTGAAGGCTGTAGCCCCTGATGAGCGTGGCGGCGCGGATATTTCCTATATCACGCCTTATGTAAAAGCGGGCATTGACGGATTGGGGCCATGGGGTTCGGGCGCACATACCGAGCATGAAACGCTTGAAGTTGCTTCGCTTCCCGAAGCGACGAAACGAGCTGCCCTATTCATATTTCAGAAAATTCAGGAGTAAATTTGCCCCTGACAAATATAACCGCCCCTCTTCCAATATGGATCGACCGCGCCTATATACGTCTCGCTGGCGCAAGCCAGCTATGGTGATAAACGGACGGTGTAATAAACCCATTGGACCCGGGGGCGGTACCCGGCGCCTCCACCAGAACACAGGCTCTATGATTGGTCTGTGCTGTGGCGGGGGCGAAATAGGATCGACAAGGGTGTAAAGATCGCTCTTTTACTCGGCATGATACCACCGTTATCGGGTCAATTGAGTAGTTGCAAATGACAACAAAGCTCAGGGTTATGCTCTCGCTGCCTAATGGCGGTGCGGGAAACCCACTCTAAAGCCCTTAGGGTTAGCACCTTAAGGCGGGGTTCGGAGGCACCTGGCAACAGAAGCCTCCACTTTCCCTCTTCAATTCAGGCTGCTGCTGCTTCCGTATCGAGATCGCTCGCTTTGCGGGAGAGAACGATCTGCGTCAGCACGAATGCGGTCAGCGCACAACCGGCGATTCCGCCGACCATAGGCACAGCCGTTCCGTCGAAGAACGAACCGGTAATGCCAATCGCCAGACCGCCAATCACAAAATGCAGCGTTCCCATCAGCGCCGAAGCCGTACCGGCAATCGCGCCATAATCTTCCAGCGCCAGAACCGCCGTGGTCGGTATAACCAGCCCGAGGAAGCCGTAACCGACGAACAGGAAACTTGCGATCAGCCAGAGCGATTGATGCCCCATCAGTACGGCTGCGAACATAGCGAGCATGGCGGCAGCGAAACCGGATACGGCAAAGCGCATTACACGGCGCAGCCCGAATCGCGCACCCAGCCAACCATTCAGCTGGGAAACGCCGAAGAACGACACCGCATTGGCCGAGAAAGCCAGCGCATATTCGTTCGGGGTCAGACCGTAGTGATCGATGAGCACGAAGGATGAATTGGCCAGATAAACGAAGAACGAGGCAATGCCAAAGCCGCCGACGAAAACCAGCCCTAGGAAATAGCGGTCCTTGAGCAAGCGGCCATAGCCGCGCAGCGCGCTCCCAACGCTGCTTTCAAGCCGCGCTTCACGCGTTCGCGTTTCCTGTTGGGCCGTCGCAAGCAGCACAAGGCCGATAATCGCCGCGACCAGAACAGCCCAGAACACGCCGCGCCAGCCAAAGAAGCTGATAATGACCGAGCCCGTGAGAGGCGCCAGAATCGGCGAAATGGAGAAGACCAGCATCAACAGCGACATCAGCCGCGCCGCTTCGACGCCGGTATGCAGATCACGCACCACAGCGCGCGGAATCACCATGCCCGCCGCAGCACCCAACCCCTGCAGGAAGCGAAACAGCACCAGCACATCAATGTTGGTCGCCAGCGCGGAGCCGACGCTGCCGATGGCGAACAGAATCAGCCCACCGTAAAGCGGGACTTTGCGCCCGACCATGTCCGACAGAGGCCCACAGAAAAGTTGGGCAATCGCCAAGGCGATGAAGAAGGCAAGCAGACTCATCTGCACCGCGCCGGTTTCCGCATGGAGGTCGGCGGCAATCGTCGGCAAGGCAGGGAGATACATGTCGATCGCGAAGGGACCGACGGCGGAAAGAAGACCAAGAACAATCGCATTGCGCACAAGACTCGAAGCCATGGGAGACGCGCTTTCATCAATGTTTCGTGAGGTGCCCGCACCGGTTTCGGATCGCCAACTTCGCTTGGGAGGGTGGATCGCTGGGCTCGCAAAACCGGTACTGGATTGAATAACTCTATGTAACTGCTATGGCTTTTCAGATGATATCCGGGATATACGCGCTTAAACGGGCAAACCAGACTTCTGAAATGACTGTCACAGTCTCTTGTCTAGACGAAATGCCAAAAGGAATTTGACATTGATGTCAAATTAGACACCATTGTCCAAAACGTCAAGTCATCTTATGTTGGGCTTATGAAACCTACTGACATAATCGAAATGGCCGCCCCGCCGGTGAAGCGTAGCACCACCGGAAAAGGGCTGAATGCCGCTGCAAACACTGCCGCCATGAAGCCTGGGCAGTGCATGAAGCGCGATTTCATCCTGTGTTCTGCGGCGCGTGTTTTCTCGCGCGACGGGTTTCAGGGCGCCAGCATCGATCTGATTGCAAACGAGGCCGGCGTTTCGCGCCAGACCATCTATAACCACTACCGCGATAAGGAAGCTTTGCTTGCCGCTGTGGTTGAAGACGCCTTGGACCGCATGAATGCAAGCCTGTTTGCCGTGCTGTCCACTTTTCCACAGAGCGGTGACAATCTTGAGCGGGATCTGACGGCCTTCGCGATCCGCATGAGTCGGAACTGCGTTTACGATCCATCGGGTGCTTTTCTGCGCAAGCTTTTGCAGTCGAGTACGCCCGACATGTCTTTCGCGGGCTATATCTGCAAGACCAAGGGTCCGGCGCAGGCTGTCCCGGCCATTGCCGCGTGCCTGTCCCGTCTGGCGCTGGCGGGACATTTGCGCCTCAATGATCCTGATCTGGCGGCACTGCATTTCATGGCCCTGATCAGCGCCGATACGCAGCTGCACGCCTTGCACGGATGCGCAATCGATGACGACATCATCGAACGCAGCGCCATCAATGGCGTCAGGACATTTCTGCTGGCATTTGGCGGGACCGCTTCGTCGCCGCAAGCTGCCCCTCTCCCCTGACAGATCGAGCAGTGCTGCCGCACTTTCGCGATATATATCATCGTTTCCTGCGAGAACGAACTTGACATCTGCCTGCGAATCCGTGGGATAAGAAACCCATGGTACAGGATCTGATCCGTTACGACATTCTCGCTCAGGAAGCCCTTCGTGGCGTCATCCGCAAGGTTCTTGCGGAGGTGGCCAAGGCTGGCCTGCCGGGCAATCATCATTTCTTTATCACGTTCCTCACCGGAGCGCCGGGCGTGCGTATTTCCACGCGCCTGAAAGAGAAATATCCCGAGCAGATGACAATCGTGTTGCAGCATCAGTTCTGGGACATGAATGTCACCGATCAGCTGTTCGAAGTTGGCCTGTCTTTCGGTGATATTCCCGAAAAGTTGGTGATACCATTCTCGGCAGTGCGTGGTTTCTACGACCCGTCCGTCAATTTCGAACTTGAGTTCGATGTTGCGGCAGTTCAGCCGACCAGCGACAATGACGAAGACCACAATATCGCGCCAATCGAGATGATGCCGGTGGAAACCGCGCCCGAAAAGCCGGAAAAGCCCAAGGCGAAGTCGCGCAAGACTGCTGCTGAAAAGCAGGCAGCAGCCGCGAAAGATAATGCTGAGGGCGAAGATACGCCGAAGCCATCCGCCGACGTGGTATCGCTGGACGCTTTCCGCAAGAAGTAAATCTTCTTCCCAACTTTGCATGATTTCATAAAGGCTTTGGCTGCGCTGCGAGTATGTTGCTGTGGCCAAAAACCGTTCGTATAAAACTGTCGTCAGACAGGGCGTTATTTCATAGTATCGTACTGACCAGACCATTCGTTTTGACTTCGATCAAGGCAACCGAATTTTAAAATGATAGGATAGCGGCCATTACGGCAGTGGAAATCAAGGCGGGAATCTCATGGTCCGTTTGTTAGCGCAGGCAGTTCTCTGGATAAGCGGCGTTATCGCTGCGTTTTTCATCGCGAGCGACGCGCCGAACTTTCCCCTCTGGCAAATGACCATCGGCCTTTTGCTGCTCGTCGCGGTTTCAGTCGCGATCTGGTGGTTCACCAATCCCAAGGAACCGAGACAGTAAGCCAAGCCGACAGCTTGCAGCCCGTCGGAGCGCCGCGTTATAAAAGCGTGTGTCAACGCACTAAGAGCGCATCCCGAAAAGTGTGAAACGGTTTTCGGGTTAGATGCGCGTTAAAACAAAGAATTAGAGCGCCGATCTGATGCAATCAGATCGAAACGCGCTCTAAGCCATCCGAGACATCGACATGAGCGACATCGTCAATCTGCGGCAGTTCAAGAAAAAGAAAGCGCGTGACGCCAAGGAAAAGCAGGCGGATCAAAACCGCATTCTTTTCGGACGAACGAAAGTGGAAAAAGACTTCGCGCGCGAAGAGACCCGCAAGAGCGAACGCTTTCTGGACGTGAATCGCCTGGAGCGCAAAGACGACGCGGATGGTGAGCTTTGAGCACCGGCGGCCTGCGCAAGCACTCGGTCAGCATTCGCGGCCATGCGACCAGCTATACGCTGGAAGACGAATTCTTCGAGATTCTCCACCAGATCGCCGAAATGCGCGGCCAGTCGATTGCATCACTGGTGGCCGAGGTGGACAGCAAGCGTGAGCGCACCACCAACCTCTCATCGGCGCTGCGGCTCCACGTATTGAACTGGCTCAAATCGCAGATACCACCAGCCAGCTGATAGCAAACCGATCAGGGCTGCGGCACGGGTGCGCTCGGTGCTGGCTCCAGACTTTTCAGGAATTCATTCAGCGACTGTCCACCTTGTGGGCTGGCCAACGGCATCGCCGCGCCATTTTCGGCCCCGCCTTCCGGATTGGCTGGCCGCGGCTGCTCCGACTCGCGACGCTTCTTCTCCTCAGCTTGTTTTTCTGCTGCAACCCGTGCCGCCGCTTCGGAACGACGGCGCGTCTCGTCTTCCTGCTGAGCACGTTCACGTTCCGCCGCATCAGCTTCCAATACGCCAAGCTGACGGCGCAGACGCTGCTTTTCCATTAGACTGGCCTGCATGGCCTCGACGCGTTCCTGCTCGCGCTCCAATGCGCGCTGGGTCAGGAACTGCACAAGCGGCTGCCGGTCGAGCTTCACTTCTGGCCGGTCATAGGTTCCGCCGATGGTGAAGGCCACCTGCGGCGCAAGGCCGGTCTGCGCGCCCTCATCACCCTGGAAGGTAAAAGTTCCGCTGCCCCCGACGCCGAGCGTCGAAAGATCGAATTGCAAATCGCTCAACAAAGCTGCGTTGCCGTCCGACAGGTTGGCGGCAGACATCCGCGCCGTACCGCCCGCTACCGTGAATTCGAAACGCGCGTCGCCGGGCGTAAACCGCGCATCCGGGGCGACGGCCTTGTCGGCAATGGCGGCAAACCGCTTCGCATCCAGTTTTTCGTCGCCCGCAGGCTGATCGCCAATGCCGTCAGCGGCTGCGACCATGGCAGGCAGCGCCGCACCATCAAGACCAGCGACCGCGAATTTCTCGACATCCACGGTCGCGGTTCCCGCCAGAGAACCGACCAGCGCGGCAGCGTTTTCGCCACTGCCATTCAGCGTCACCGCAGCCTTGACGACACCACCCAGCGGGGCCGAACCATCTTCCAGATGGTAGAAATTGGCGAGGTCCGCACCGCTCCATTTCAGATCGGTCGAAAGCAGCGCATTCTTGTCGCTGTTGCGCAACGACAGGGTGCCGACGAGATAACCCCCTGCCCAGTTTCCGGTCAGTTCGGTGAGGCTCAGACTATCGATCGTCTTTTGCAGCCGCGTCGAAAACTCGGTCGCCGTGCCGAAACCTTGCATATGCGCCTCAGCAACATTCAACTTCACATCGATCAGCAGCGGCAGCGACGGACGAACCGCAAAGGCCCCACGCGGCCAGATGGACTTTTCTGTCGGCTTGGCTGGTTCAAACGCGTCCTGACCGAGCATGATGGCCGCCAGACCATCGACTTCAAGCGAAGCGAGCTTCGCTTCGCCCTTCAATTGCGGCAATCCGCTATCGGCAAAGTTCGCCTCCAGCCGCGCCGAAACATCTTCGCCACCCAACTGGCCAGCAAGATTCGGAAAGCGCAAAATGCCTTTGGCAAACTGGAAATCACTGGAAAGCTCAGCGGAAAGCCCCGCGCCATAACCCGGCAATGCATAGCCCGCTGTCGCGATGAATGGCTGCAGATCGGCTGATTTGACCTGCGCCTTGCCGCTTGCGGCAATATCGTTGCCGATCAGCGAAATCACCCCGTCAGCCGAAGCCGTGCCATCCGGCGCCGTCAGCTTGAGAAGCGTCCGCATTCCGGCGCTTGGCGCGCCCTGCATGGTCAGATCGGCGGTAAGTTCACCGGCAAGGCCCAATGGCAGCGACGGCAGGCCGATCAGCGCCAGCACTGCCTCTCCCTGCTCGGAACTAGCCGTGCCGTTCATCTGCATCTGCAACGGGTCTGCTTCCGTCTCGCCACCGCTGGCCGTTCCCGACAGGTCGAGCTTCATCCCACCGGTCTTGCCAGTGACGCTGAAGGAGAACTCGCCGCTGCCGGGCGAAGTCTTGGGCCTAGTCTCGGCTGGTCGCGCACTTTTACCCTTGGCTGCGCCGTTCTTCACGGGATTGGCTTGCGTTTCCGGCCTGACCGGCGCAACCGCATTGGCGATCACGTTGATCTCGCTGTCTTCAAACAGACCGGGGAAATTGGCCGCGCGCGCCGACAAGGCATGGAACAGCGGCAACTGCGGATAACGGTTCGCGATCAACGCGATAAAGCGGGACAGATCGCCCGAAAGGATCGTCGCGTCGAGCTTGCCCGACGGTGAATTGGCGAAAGGCTCATAGGCGCCGGTTGCCGTCAGCGTCGCATCGGCGACATCGCTGATCATCAGCCGGTCGAAATCGAAGCGTCCATCGTGAAGGCGCATCGCCAGATCGACATTGGCCGCTTCCATATCCTTGAACCGCACAGGCCCGGCCTTGAAGCCGACATTGAGCGTTTGCGCATCGAGAAGCGCCAGCCCCTCGCCGCCGGAGAAGAACGAAACGAAAGCCTGCAAGGCATCGCTCTCCACCGCGCCGCCCTGGAGATTGACGTCGATGGTCGGCTGCGCCGCCCCATTGACCTGCCGCAGCAGGGATCCTTTGAGCCACGTCTTGCCCAGACCGATTTCCAGATCGTCGATGCGCTGCATGCCGTCGCGCAAATCGACCTTGCCGGAGAAGCCGGCCCCGTCGAGCGCGCGGATCGATTCATCCACGGTCTCATTGAGCCAGGTGGCAAGACCGGATGGCTGGCGCGATGCCACCAGCATCTCACCCTTGAAACCGAAATCATCGCCAACCGAAAGCCTGCCCTTGGCCTCGACCTTGGTGCGCCCCGGCAGGTCAGCCGCGAACTGGCGAATATTCCAGTCGCCGCCATCGGGTTCGGCGTTGATCGTTACGGAGCGAATGGTGGTTCCACCGGCAACGACCGCTGGCAAACGAAGGTCAATACGGCCCGGTATGGTCGGGATTGGCAATTGTTCGAGAACGCGGCGCGCAATGGCGATGCGGTCCGTCAGCGGCATGGCGGAAGCAACCTGCTGGTCTTCCGCCGTCTCGCTTGGGCCCCAAAAAATCTGCTGCCCATCGGCGCTGATTTCAAAGCGCGGCACATTGCCGTAATCAATCAGCGCCTTGCCATTGACCACGTAAGGATTGTCGGCTGGCCCCTGCTCCATGCGGAATTCGCTTGCATCGAAGCGGTCGGTATCGGCGGCAAACTTGCCGGTGAGGCGCAGGCCACTGAAAAACGGCTTGTCGGCGGACGCGTCTTTCTGGCTTTTGGCGTTTTGCGCCACCATATCGGAGGAGCGCAGCGAAAAATCGCCCGCATAATTCAACCGGCCGTCCTTGAGGACGATATCGCCATCGGTTTCGAATGCGGCGGGAATAGCTTCCGGCGAAACACGCGCCCGCAATCGCAGAGAACCGTCAGGCTTCGCCTCGCCGCTCGTCAGATCGACGGAAAGCTTGCGGCCCGCAAGGCTAAAACTGCTTTGCGCCTGCCATGGCCCCGCGAGGCTGTTGGCCGACAGCACGGCATTCAGGCCCGTGGCCTCATGAACGCGCCCGCTTGCCAAGTCATGCAGCGTCACGGTGCCGTCGCTGATCGACAGCCGTTCGACCTTGATCTGCGATGGATCGAGCGGCGTGGACGGACGAATGGCCCAATCCACCTTGCCGTCCTTATCCAGCGAGATCGAAACGCGCGGACGCTCGACGCGCATGTCGAAAATCAGCACCTGACCGCGCAGGAAAGGCATCAGTTCCGCATCCATCGAAAACCGGGCGAGCGTCATCACCGGATGCGTTGCATCGGCCCCGACGCGGACATCGGAAAAGGTCACAGATGGAAACGGCAGCAGCCGCGCATTCACATCGCCCGCCACCTTGACAGGACGTCCCAGAATGCGGCTCGCCTCGCGCTCGAAATCGGCCCGATAGCCACTCCAGTCGACAAAAGGCGGCACCACCAGCGCCGCTGTCAAAAGCAGCACCAGAAGCCCGCCGACAATGACGAATATGCGGCCCAAGAAGCAGCTCCGGTCAGTCAGGTGAATTCGGTCAGGCGCGAGACAACAGGTGAATCACGCCATATTTACCAACGCAACATAGTGCATCATCGCACAAAGTGCGAAGCGGTTTTCAGGATTGCGCGGCAACAAAAAACAGCATCGGTTCGGCGACAACAAGGCAAGCTGCCGCCCAACCGATCCAAATAGGTCCGCTCGCTGAATCACCCTCTGAGCCGAGCGGCGCAAAAGGCTGATTTGATTCAGGAAATCAGGATTTTACCGGGGTTCATGATATTGAGCGGATCGAGCGCTTTTTTGATCATGCGCATATAATCGGTCGCTTCACCAAGCTCCATGGCGAGATATTTCATCTTACCCTGACCGATGCCATGTTCGCCCGTACAGGTTCCTTCCATGGCCAGCGCCCGCATCACGAGCCGGTCCATAAAAGCTTCTGCCCGCGCCATTTCTTCCGGGTCTTCCGTATTGAGCAGCAGAAGCAGATGGAAGTTGCCATCCCCCACATGACCGACGATCGGCGCGATGATGTTGCTCTCCGCCAGATCGCGTTCGGTCTCGGTGATACAATCGGCCAGACGCGAAATCGGCACGCAGAGATCGGTCGAAATGCCCTTGCAGCCGGGGCGCAGCAGCGACGAGGCGAAATAGGCGTCATGGCGTGCCCGCCACAGACGGTCACGCTCCTCGGCGTCCTGTGTCCAGTGGAACGGTCCGCCGCCATGTCCGGCGGCGATTTCGCCGAAAATCTCGGCCTGTTCCGCAACGCCGGTTTCCGTGCCGTGGAACTCCACGAACAGATAGGGCTGCGCTTCGTAGGGCAGCTTCGAATAGAGGATCAGCGCTTCCATCTGCAACTTGTTGACCAGCTCGATACGCGCCACCGGCACGCCCATCTGGATCGTATCGATCACCGCGCGACAGGCCGATTCCACATCCGGGAACGGACAGATGCCGCCGGAAATTGCCTGCGGAATGCCCTGAAGCTTCAAGGTCAGCTCCGTAATGATGCCGAGCGTGCCTTCCGCGCCGATCAGCAGGCGGGTGAGGTCATAACCGGCGGCGGTCTTCTTGACGCGCTTGGACGTTTCGATCAGGCGACCATCCGGCATGACGGCTTTCAGCGCCAGAACATTCTCGCGCATGGTGCCATAGCGAACCGCATTTGTGCCGGATGCGCGTGTCGAGGCCATGCCGCCGAGCGTCGCATTGGCGCCTGGATCGATGGGGAAGAACAGGCCGGTATCGCGCAGATATTCGTTAAGTTCCCTACGCGTGACGCCCGGCTCGATGACGCAGTCGAGATCTTCGGCATGGACGGCCAGAATGCGGTTCATATGCGTCAGATCGAGCGATACGCCGCCCGCCGCCGCATTGACCTGACCTTCCAGCGACGAACCAGCGCCGAAAGCCACCAGCGGTACGCGATGTTCGGCGCAAATGCGCACCACATCCTGCACGTCCTGCGTATTCTCAGCGAACACCACGATATCCGGCGCCTGCGTCGGCACATAGCTGGTGGTGTGGCCGTGCTGCTCACGCATGGCCTGCCCGGTCTGCGCCCGCTCGCCAAAACGCTGCTTGAGGATACCGACAACAGCGGCGATCCCCTCTTCATTGCGTGGAAGCGCGATCACATGCTCAAGCGACATTGTTCATTCTCCGGAATATTAAACAGCAGGAAGAGCCAATGCTGCCGGGTCCTGCCCCAGCTGCAAGGCGATGGCGCGCACGACGAGATTGTGATCCTCGCGCTGCGGCAAGCCCGAAACGATGGCGGCTCCAATCACACCAACGCCCGCAACGCGGATCGGGAATCCACCGCCCGCCAGCGCGTAATCAGTTACATCCAGCGCCTTATGCGGCGCAAACATCCGGTCTTCACGATTTTGTTCCAGAACCAGACGATAGGTCGAAGCATGGAAACGGCGCACGACATTGAACTTGCGGCGCAGCCATTCAGAATTATCCGCCGTGGTGCCGATAGTCGCCGCGAAGAACAAACGTCGGTCCCACAGCGAAATATCGATGCCCACGCCGAGCTTTTCCTTCACGGCGATATCGCGAATTCTATGGCCGAGCGCAAAAGCGTCGTTCTCGTCGAAAGACGGAAAAATCAGTGCCTGTTCCTGACGGATGATCTGCCCGATCGCCAATTTGGTGTCGTCGCCTTGCGCCACGTTTATCGCTCCATGGAAACTCAGATGGGTTTCTTGTGCCCCTTCATTCACATGTTTGCAACAGCGGATATCCACCGACGTTCATCGCCAAACTTGATTGATGGTACACAAGACGCTAGTGGAACCTTATGGCTCAGAACCCCAATATCGATGTGCCTTTGAAGGGCGACCAAATTCCCCCGTTTGTGGAGACAGCCGTGTTTAAGCGCGACGTGTTTTCCGAAACGCGCGCGGGCTATTTTGCGAACGATCCCGACACGCGCATTATCCGCCGTGTGGTGAGCGCTGCTCCCTGGTGGTCGAGCCCGCTTGCATGGATTCTCGCCCGGCGCGAAATTCGCGGTCTGAAGACCGTGCGCGGCATTGAAGGTGTGCCGCAGCTGATCGCAACGGATCGCGACGGCCTCTATCGTTCGTGGACGGAAGGCACGCCGCTGCATCTTGCGCGCCCGTCCGATCCGAAATGGTATCGCACCGCGCATCGAATCTTACGCGATATGCGCCGTCTTGGCGTCACGCATAACGATCTTGCCAAGCCGCAAAACTGGCTGATGACGCCGGAAGGCGAAGCCGCGGTAATCGACTTCCAGCTTGCCAGCGTCCATCGTCGTCGTGGCGCGCTCTATCGGCTGATGGCGTATGAAGACTTCCGCCACCTCATCAAGCAGAAACGGGCATTCGCCAAGGATCTGATGACGCCGACGGAAAAGCGCATTCTGGCGCGCCGTTCGCTGCCCTCGCGCATCTGGCTCGCCACCGGCAAGAAGGTCTACAACTTCATCACACGCGGCATTTTCAGCTGGTCGGATGGTGAAGGCACGGGCGACCGTATCGACAATGAAGGCCCGGCGATTCTGGCCGCACTCAAGTCTGATCCGCGCGTCAAGGACGTGGCGCTGGCGCTTTATTCGCTGCCAGCCAAGGGCGTGGGTCTCTATGCTTTCGTGGAAACGCTGGATGCGGACGAAAAAAGCCTGCGGGCGCGTCTGAAAAGCCAGAAGGTGGAGCTGATCCAGCCGGTCGCGCACCTGCCGCGTCGTGAAGACGGCACCATTCGCGACGATATCCTGCGGCTGATCGCCATGAACCAGATGACGGAGCTGGATGACCTGCTGCAGCGCGAGCCGGAACTGCGCGGCCTTGTGGAAGCGCTGGCCGCCCATCGCCTAAACTTCACGGACCGGCGCGTTACTCAATTAGAGTAGTCGAATATTTTAACCGTTTCGCTGGTCTTTCAGCCACGAATCATTACATTCGGGGTCAGATGTCCGATTTTCCCGACGATATGCCGTTTTTCGGCGATGATGCACCGGCTGGCCGCGCGCCAGCTACCGGCGGTATTGCGGCGCGCGCCATGGCCGCGCGCAACCAACAGCGTGGCGAGCCTGACTACCTGAAAGGGCTGAACCCGGAACAGCGACAGGCCGTGCTGACGACCGAAGGCCCGGTTCTGGTGCTTGCGGGTGCGGGCACCGGCAAGACCCGTGTTCTGACCACCCGCATCGCCCATATCATCACCACCGGCCTTGCCTATCCGAGCCAGATTCTCGCCGTGACCTTCACCAACAAGGCCGCGCGCGAAATGAAGGAGCGTATCGGTCATCTGGTCGGCGGCGCGGTGGAAGGTATGCCATGGCTTGGCACGTTCCACTCCATCGGCGTGAAATTGCTGCGCCGCCATGCGGAACTGGTCAATCTCACATCCGATTTCACCATCCTCGATACTGACGATGTGATCCGGCTGATCAAGCAACTCATTCAGGCGGAAGGTCTGGATGACAAGCGCTGGCCTGCGCGCACTTTCGCCAATATGATCGACGGCTGGAAGAATAAGGGCTTTGGTCCCTCCGACATTCCGGAAGGCGATGCGCGCTCGTTCGGCAATGGCAAGGGCCGCGAATTGTATCAGGCCTATCAGGAGCGCCTGCGCACGCTCAACGCCTGCGACTTCGGCGATTTGCTGCTGCATCCGATCCGCATCTTCCGCAACCATCCCGATATACTGCGCGAGTATCACGCCAAGTTCCGCTATATTCTGGTGGACGAATATCAGGACACCAACACCGCGCAATATCTCTGGCTGCGCCTGCTCGCACAACGACCGCAGCCAAGAAACGCTCCTGATAGCCGTACCCCGCTTTCCTTACCTCAGGGTGAGGGTTCGCGCGTCAATCTGTGCTGCGTTGGCGATGACGATCAGTCGATTTACGGCTGGCGCGGGGCGGAAGTGGACAACATCCTGCGCTTCGACAAGGATTTTCCGGGCGCGGTTGTCATCAAGCTTGAGCGCAACTACCGCTCGACCGCACATGTTCTTGGCACCGCCGCGCATCTGATCGCTCACAACGAAGGCCGTCTGGGCAAGACGCTTTTCACCGAAGCGCCAAATCCCGACGATCCGCGCGTGAAAGTGCATGCAGCGTGGGATTCGGAAGAAGAAGCCCGCGCCGTTGGAGAAGCGATCGAACAGGCGCAACGTCAGGGCCATATGCTCAACAACATGGCGATCCTCGTGCGTGCTTCCTTCCAGATGCGCGAATTCGAAGACCGCTTCGTGACGCTTGGTCTCAACTATCGCGTTATCGGCGGCCCGCGCTTCTATGAGCGGCTCGAAATCCGCGATGCGCTGGCCTATATGCGCGTCGTCGCGCAGCCAGCCGATGATCTGGCGCTGGAGCGCATCATCAATACACCGAAGCGCGGTCTGGGCGAAGCGGCCATCCGTCAGGTTCACGACTATGCCCGCGCGCGTGACATTTCCATGTTCGCCGCCGCCTGTGACCTGATCGAAACGGAAGAGCTGAAGCCAAAGCCGCGCTCCGCCTTGCGCGAAGTGGTGGAAAACTTCCTCCGCTGGCAGTCGCTGCTCGACAACACACCGCATACGGAACTGGCCGAAACCATTCTCGACGAATCCGGCTACACGGCGATGTGGCAGAACGACAAGTCGGCGGAAGCGCCCGGACGGCTGGAAAACCTCAAGGAACTGATCCGTTCCATGGAGGATTATGAAAGCTTGCGCGGCTTCCTTGAGCATATCGCTCTGGTGATGGATGCCGAACAGAATGAAGATATGGATGCCGTCAACATCATGACGCTGCATTCGGCCAAGGGTCTGGAATTCGAAACCGTATTCCTGCCCGGATGGGAAGAAGGCCTGTTCCCCCACCAGCGCGCGCTCGATGAAGGCGGACGCTCCGGGCTGGAGGAAGAACGCCGCCTCGCCTATGTCGGTGTCACCCGCGCCAAGAAAAACCTGCATATCTGGTTCGTGTCCAACCGCCGCATTCATGGCATGTGGCAATCGACCATTCCGTCGCGTTTTCTGGAAGAACTGCCGGAAGCCCATGTCGAGGTCGCCGAGCTGGAAGGCAATTACGGCGGCTATGGTGGTGGTTACGGCCAGTCCCGCTTCGACCGGGCCGATCCGTTCCAGAATAGCTATTCGACGCCGGGCTGGCAGCGCGCGCAGCAGAACCGCTCGGACGCCACCCGCAACAATTGGGGTTCACGCTCCGGCAGCCGCGTCGAGCGCGTCGGCTATGGCGAAACCGATTCCGGTTTCGGCGCCGGACGCGGTTCGGTCAAGGGCCGCACCATCGAAGGCGAACTGGTCGCGAAATCGGTGGCCGACAAGCCATCGGCTTTCAAGGTCGGCGACCGCGTGTTCCATCTGAAATTCGGCAATGGCAAGGTCGCCGTCGTCGACGGCAACAAGCTGACCATCGACTTCGACAAGGCCGGACAGAAACGCGTGCTCGACAGCTTCGTCCAGCCAGCCTAATACGAAATGCAGCGAGCCGGATTATTCCGGCTTGCCTTTTTCCCACGTCACATCGCCCCTGAAGAGCGGCACGGTCGAGAGCGAGGTCTTGGCCGAACCGTCCTGCACCTGACTGGCGTGGGCCAGATAAAGCAGCGTATTGTTCTGCTTGTCATAGATGCGCGTGATGACGAGCTTCTTCCAGATCAGGCTGGTACGCTCGGAAAAGACGCGCTCGCCCTTCTGGCTGAGTTCGATATCGCCAATGATCATCGGCCCGGTCTGCTCGCAGGAAATCGAGGCATTGGACGGGTCTTCAAACCATTTTCCCTTTTGCAGACGGTCGATCATGCTGCGCGAGAAGGAAGCGAGATGACAGGTCACACCCTTGACCTTCGGATCGGGCACCGCATCGATGACGATGTCGTTGCCGACCCAGTCCACGCCAACCTTGCCGACCTGTTCGGCAGCGGCTGGAAGGATCGAAACGCCCAAAAAAGCCAAAGCGGCGAAAGTCTGCTTCATCTCGGTCTCCTTGAAATCCTGTCAGGAGAAGTGGCGCAGCTTGCCCCTCTTTGCAAGAGGTTACTGAAACACGCCCGTCAACGACCACCCTCTTCCCATTTGTCCAGAAAATCGCCGATTGCCATGGCTTGAATGTCGGGCACAGCCTCATAGAGCTTTTCAACCGACCAGTCCCACCAGCAAAGTTTCAGAAGGCGTTCGATAGTGGCATAGTCAAAACGCGGGCGAATAAGTCTGGCCGGAACGCCGCCGACCACCGTATAGGGCGCGACATCCCTGGTCACGACCGCATTCGCGCCGATCACTGCGCCATGGCCGACCGTCACGCCCGGCGTGATAACCGCGCCATGGCCGATCCAGACATCATTGCCGATCACCACCCGTTTCGCCTGACGGCGCGCGCGAAAATCGCCATCGACACCCAGATAGCGGAAATATTCATTGGGGCGGTAGCTCAGCTTATGCGTGGTCAACCGTTCCATCGGATGTTCCAGCGCATTGATCCGCACATTGGCCGCGATGGAGCAAAACTTGCCGATCTCGGCATAAATGCCTTCGCCGTTGCGCTCGAAATAGGTGAAGTCGCCGACTGTCACTTCGCGCAATATGACCCGCTCGCCGATATCAGCATAGCGTCCGAGCTTCGAGGATTTGAGCTGCGCCGTTGAATGAATGCGCGGCTCGCTGTTCTGGAAACGAAGATCGTCGGAATTGGCCATCAAAAGTCTCAGGGTTTTGAAGGCGACTTAAGCCGCCTGCTGCGAACTCTGTTCGCTCGATAAGTATGCCTTGATAACATTCGGCAGCACATCGTCAAACTTTGCGAGCAGCGCTGCATGAATTTGCGCCTGAAACTGCGGCTCGAACCGTTCGAAGCCCTGCACACAGCCGAACGGAGCCGAACCGTTTCGGATTTTGTCCAGCTCCTCGCCCCAATGCCTGGCTTGCACAAAGTCGAGATAAGCCAGTTCCCGTGCCGGGTGGACGGGCATGTTGTGCTGCGCAATTTCCAGATGGTTGGCGAGCGAAACCGTGTTGAACTGTTCGATATTGCGATAGCGGAACCCCACCTGCCGGTTCAGGACATCGGGGCGTTGGGCAAAGAACGAGGCCAGCGTGCTGCGTCTCAGTGGATGCGGGTGATGATGGATGCTCAGGAACCTGTCCTTCACCCCGGCTGTGACAGCGCCTTTCCATTGCGCAAGGCGGAATTTCGGGAACGTATATTCGTATCGGGAAATCTTTCCGAGAAAGCGCCGTAGCTTGTACTTCCAGCGGGAATTTTCTGGTCGCACCCAGTCGCCATGCAATCTGGGGCGTCCGTTTTCATAAAGGTCGGACACGTCCAACGGGGCATTCAGAAAGAAATCATCGTTGGAATAGATGAAATGTTCCGAAAGGCCCGGTATGCGCCACACTGCGCCTTCAATCGCTCTCGCATTAAAGGACGGGCGAGCCGCGGGCAGACCTTTGAAAATATCGTCATGCGAGACAATCTGGATGAAGGACGGATCGCATTTTCCCTCGGTCGCGAAAGCATCGAGCAGCCGCGGCTTCTGATTGTCGGTGATGATGAAGATACGCCGTATGAACGGCGCGAACTTAATCACCGAGGCGATATTGTAATAGATTTCGCCATTGTCGAAGTAGCGCTCACTGGTTACCGCTTCGAAATGTGTCTTTTCGGAATCTGGCGCAAATTTCTGCCGCGAGGCCTTATGCGCCGGGTCCTGACCATCCACCCACGCAATTACGTAATCGATTTCCAATGCGGTTCTCTTGAAGTATTGCAGTTTTATAACTGAAATATAACAATCCGCCGGTCGATACCAAACGAAATAGCAGACTTCCACGTTCAACTTTGGTTGTCCGGCAAACAAAATGATTGAACAAAAATTTCAGAAATTATTGAAAACTGAGAAAAGAACCGTAGATTAGGCCCACTTAGAGCGGTTCCGGTTAAAACGGTATCGGGCAACCGCTCTATCTATTTATTTTTACGCATTATCCTACGCAAAGCCGCTACGCACTTTTGCTGGAAATGCTCTAGAAGTGCGTGATTATAAAGCACGCGAAGGCGCGCTCAGAAATGCAGGGTTCATCGGACATGAAAAAATTTCTGCCCATCTTCATCATTGCCTTCATCGTCGTGATTGTCGGCGCTGCTGGTTTCAACATGTTTCGGGACCGTCAGGCGGCGAAGGAACCCTTCGGCGGACCGCTCAATCTCGTCACGATGGATGGACAGCCCTTTACCGAAAAAGACCTGCGCGCCACGCCTTCGGTCATTTTCTTCGGCTTCACCCATTGCCCGGATGTCTGCCCCACCACGCTTTACGAGCTTGACGGCTGGCTGAACCAGCTGGGTGATGAAGGTCAGGACCTCAAGGCCTATTTCATCACCGTCGATCCTGAGCGCGACACGCAAGACATCATGAAAACCTATGTCGGCAATGTCTCGAAGCGCATTGTCGGCATCACCGGCACGCCGGAAAATATCGCCGACATGGTCAAGTCGTACCATGTCTACGCCAAGAAGGTTCCAGGCGAAGACGGCGAATACAGCATGGATCACACCGCATCCGTCTTCCTGCTCGACAAGGGCGGACGTTTCCGCAGCACCATCGCCTATCAGGAAAACCCGGACACCGCACTGCAAAAGCTGAAGAACCTCGCCAAGGGCGCTTCCGCCGGCTAGTGGTCTGATTCCAACATTTGCATCCCTCGGTTCACGCGCTGAGTAAATGTTGGAATCAAAAAGACCACTAGCAAGTATATGTATGTAGTGGATTTTTCGAATTTGACGTTTGAAACAGCATCTATGTCAGCCGGGATTCAAACGTCAAATTCAATCCACTAGTTCAAAGCCGAACCCTGCTTTCTTTGGCAACCGCCCTTTGGCGGGCATGTAAATCCCAAAGATTCGGAGCGCCATTTATGTGTTCGGATGGACGCGCGGCGCTCTGACAGCTAAACAGAAGCTCTTGAACTTTTAGAGAGCTTTTTACCTCATGGCCCAGTCACGACTTTTCTTTTCGGCGAACAAGGCGGAAGCCGAGCGCGTTTACAATATTCTCGAGCAGGCTTTCGAGGATGACGGCTTTCCCATCGCCATCACCGAAATTGATGAAGACCGGCAGATTTTCGAAGTTTCGGTCTATGTCGAGGACGGCGCTGAAGAGGTCGCGGCCCGTGTGGATGAGCTTGTCGGTGCCGACAAGTTCGAAACCGAGGAACTGCCGGATATTGATTGGGTCACCCATTCGCTGGAAGGTCTGAAGCCGGTTCGCGCCGGGCGTTTCTTCGTCCATGGCTCGCATGACCGTGACAAAATAGAACCGAACGACATTCCGATTGAGATCGATGCGGGTCTGGCCTTCGGCACGGGCCATCATGGCACCACCGCTGGCTGCCTCGAACTGATCGAGGAAGTCGTTGAGAACGAACATCCAACCAATGCGCTCGATCTTGGAACCGGCAGCGCCGTGCTGGCCATCGCCATTGCAAAGCTCGCGCCGATCCCGGTCCTTGCCACCGACATCGACCCGATTGCTGTCACCGTCGCGGCAGAAAACGCCGCCAAAAATGGCGTTGCCGAGCATGTCATCACGGCGACGGCAGAAGGTTTCGACCATTCGATCTTCCGCTCCTATACGCCTTTCGATCTGATTGTCGCGAATATCCTCGCCAATCCGCTGATCGAACTTGCGCCCTCGCTGAAACAGCATCTGGCTCCGAGCGGCTCGATTGTTCTCTCCGGCATCCTCGACAGCCAGCATGATGCAGTGCTCGCCGCCTATCAGGCGCAGGGCCTGACGCATCAAAAGACGCTGCATCGCGAAGGTTGGGTGGCGATCCATCTGAAATAATGCGATCCCGGAGACGGGACGCAAGAACGGTTATCTTCCATCTGTTGTGAGTTAGACCCATGGCTTTTCAGTCCTTTGACGTCACCACCAATCCGGCCAATGGCGCGCCCCGCGTGGCGAAGCTGCGCGAGAAAATGGCGGCCCTCAGCCTTGATGGTTTTCTGGTGCCTCGCGCCGACGAACATCAGGGCGAATATGTGCCGCCTCATGCGCAGCGCCTCGCCTGGCTGACGGGTTTTACCGGCTCGGCAGGTGCGGCTCTCATCCTGAAGAAATCGGCCTATGTCTTCATCGACGGACGTTACGAATTGCAGGTTCGCGCGCAGACCGACCCGAAAATCTTTTCCTATGAAAGTCTGGTCAGCACGCCGCCATCCGTCTGGCTGGCCGAAAACGGCAAGGGCCTGACTATCGGTTTCGATCCATGGCTCCACACCATTTCCGAAGCCCATGCGCTTCGCGAGGCGCTGGAAAAGCAGGGCGGCACGCTGGTTCCGGTCGAAACCAATCTGGTCGATGCGGTGTGGGACGATCAGCCCGCCGCGCCAACCGCTGCCGTGACCATCCAGCCCGCACGTTTTGCGGGTCATGAAGCCGCAGACAAGATCAGGGACATGCAGAAGGCGGTCACTGCCAGCGGCGCCACGGCCACCGTGCTGACGGATCCCTCGTCGGTCGCATGGGTGTTCAACATCCGCGGCAAGGATGTTTCCAACACGCCCCTGCCCTTGAGCTTCGCCATCATTCCGGCCAAGGGCGAACCGGAAATATTCATCGACGAAGCCAAGCTTGCCATTGAGCCCCGCGCTTATCTGACCCAGCTTGCCAAGCTGTCGGCTCCCAGCAATCTGGAAGGCCATCTCAGCGCACGCGCCGCAAAGGGTGAAGCCATTCTGCTCGACCCCGCACTTGCGGCAGAAAAACTGCGCCTGATTGTCACCGGCGCAGGCGGCATTGTGATCGAAGGCAAAGACCCTGCCCGCATTCCACGGGCGGTAAAGAACAAAGCCGAGCTTGACGGTTCACGTGCCGCGCATGAGCGCGACGGCGTGGCGATGGTCAATTTCCTGTCCTGGGTCGATGCGCAAAAGCCCGGCACGCTGGATGAAATCGGCGCAGCACAAAAACTGGAAGAATCACGCGCCAGCGCTGGACGTGATTTCCAGATGCCGCTGGAAGACGTGTCCTTCGACACGATTTCGGGCGCTGGCCCCAATGGCGCGGTGATCCATTATCGTGTCAATACCGACACCAACCGCACGCTACAGGATGGTGAGCTTTATCTGGTCGATTCCGGCGCACAATATCGCGACGGCACCACCGATATCACCCGCACGGTTCCGGTGGGCAAAATCGCGCCTGAAACCATCAAGGCTTTCACACTCGTGCTGAAAGGAGTGATTGCGATCAGCACGGCGCGTTTTCCCGCAGGCACGCGTGGACAGGATATTGATGTTCTCGCCCGCATCGCGCTGTGGAAACACGGCTTCGATTATGCCCATGGCACCGGCCATGGCGTCGGCGCTTATCTCTCGGTGCATGAAGGACCGCAGCGGATCGCCAAGACGGGTTCGCACGAACTTCTGCCGGGTATGATCCTCTCCAACGAGCCGGGCTACTATAAGCCGGGCTCGTTCGGCATTCGTATCGAGAACCTTATCATCGTCACCGAGCCGGAACTGCCGGAAGGCGGTGACATTCCGATGATGGGCTTCGAAACGCTGACTTTCTGCCCGATTGATCGTCGTTTGATCGACAAGGCGCTTTTGACGCAGGAAGAGCTGGACTGGCTCAACAATTACCACGCCCGCGTGCGTGCAAAGCTGTCAGGCCATCTGAAGGATGCGGAACGCAAGTGGCTGGAGACCGCCACCGCCCCGCTATAAGTTCAAATTGGGAAAAAATGGCGTAGCGCAATCAATAGCGCTGCGCCAGCAAAGAACATCGTCATCATGCTGACCCGCAAGGACAGGATGATGCAAACGGCCAGCACGAGCAGTTCGCGCCAGCCATGATCGGATGCGGGCGCGGCGACAATCGCCGTCAGCACAGCCGCAGGCACTGCATTCAGCGCCGCTTCCACACGATAATGCAAACGCTCAAAACGCGACAAAACCAGATGCCCGCCAATACGGGTCAGATAGGTGAAGAAGGCTGCGGCAATGATGATCCAGGTCGTGGTATCCATGGGCGTCAAACCTTCGCATTCTGCGGCTTAGCGAGAAGCGCGGCAAGCAACACGCCCCCGGCGGCCCCAAGCGTTACATGCCAGGGCGAACCGACGAATTTATAGGCGGCGATGGCAGAAATCGCGCTGACGACAACCACCTGCCACCAATGCCTGCGATGCCGGAAACTCATCACCATGCCGAGGAAGTAGATCGGCAGCAGGAAGTCGACGCCAATCGCGTAAGGATCGGAAATCAGGTCGCCGAACATCGCGCCAACCCATGTTTCCAGAATCCAGCAAATATAGGTCGTCAGCCCCAGCCCCATATACCACGAGAAGCTGATCTTCTTGCCTGCTTCGCTGCGAATCTCCACCTCCGCATATTGCGGGTCGACCAGCACGAAGAAGGCGACGGCCTTCTGCAAGAATGAGAAGTGGCGGATGCGCCGCCCTACTGTCGCGGAATAGAGCACATTGCGGAAATTGACCGCGAAGATGGAGAGAACAATCATCCATGGTGCGATATTCTGCCCGAACAGGTCGAGGCCGACCATCTGGCTGGCGCCGGCATAGAGCGATGCGCTCATAAACACCGCTTCGCCGACGGACAGGCCATTATCGATAGCGACCGCACCGAACAACACGCCGAAAGGTGAACCCGCCAGCACAATCGGCACTGCACGTTTCGCGCCTTCGATAAGCTCGCTGCTCGCAGAGACCTTTGCAGGCCTGAAACCCTGGTCCACGGAATCCCCTCCTTCAGCCAAGGAGCCATTAGAGCCTGAATGCGGCATGTGTGTGCGAAAATGGTGATTTTCGAATACCGGAGCGGAGCGTACTTAAGGTACGTGAGCACCGGAACGTAGAAAATTGCCATTTGCAGCCACACCGAACGACTTTTGGAACAGGCTCTTAGGCAATTCCATGACGTGTTGGAATACGTTTCCGGTAAAAATCATACAAATAGAGACGGTGCGGTCAGTTTATCTGATTGACGCAACATTTAGGCACCACTCATGCAGATAATTGATGCGGCGATCAATCCGGCTGATCTGGCGGCAGTGTGCCTTCAATCTTTCTGATCCAATCGACCAGAGGCCGCGCGCGCTCGACAAAGTCAACCAGCCGGTCCGCAAGCGCTGCCTCAGTGATGCTGTCCGGTTCGATTTCCATGCGCACGGCAAAATGGCGATTGCGAATCGCCTCCACGAGATCGGTTTCCGTCACGCTCTCAAAACCACGCGGAGTGCGCTTCAAACGGTCATTGTCGCTGATCTGCAAACCGTTCTTTTTCAGCTTTGTGACCACGGCGCGATAGTCTTCCGGCTTCTCGGAAATCGCTTTGCGGATGGCCAGCAGAAGCTTCGGCTTCGGCCCCCACCAGGCAACACCGGCATAGCAATCGCGCACGCCGGGCAGACCGATGCAGACATAAAAACAGCCGCTTTCGTCCCATTTGGTACCGGAGCGTGAAAGCAGCGCCGAAAGGTGCCGGTTATAGGGCGCTTTGTCCTTGGAAAACCGCGTATCGCGCTTGATGCGGAACTGCGATTTGACGCGGTCGCCCTTGAAGCCAAGCCCCGCTTTTTCAAAGCGGGCACTCAGTTCTTCAATCAGATCGCCAAGCGGCTCTTTCAGGTGTTCCTCAAAGAGATCCTTGTTCTCCACAAACCATTCCCGGTTCTGGTGGAAATCGAGCGCCTTCAAAAATGGAATAGCCTTGTCGCCAAACCCCTTGAACGGTGCCATTCGATCAGCCCTCCCCGACGAGCTTGAACCAGGCGTCTTCATCGATAACTTCGATGCCAAGCTCTGCGGCTTTTGCGAGCTTGGAGCCAGCACCCGGACCCGCCACCACAAGATCGGTTTTCTTGGAGACGGAACCGGCGGTCTTCGCGCCGTAGCGCTCCGCCATGGCCTTGGCCTCGTCACGGGACATGCGTTCCAGACTGCCGGTAAACACCACCGTCTTGCCTTCCACCGGCGAGCCAGTGGCGACACGCGCCGCTTCGTCCAGCGGGGTCACTTCCGCCAGAAGAGCGGCCAGCACGTCGCGATTATGCGGCTCACCGTAAAAATCCACCACCGCTTCCGCCACGATGGAGCCGATGCCCTCGACAGCCAGCATTTCCTGCCAGGCATCATTACCCTTGTCGGTGCGGTCGCCACCTTTGGGAGGCTGAGCTTCCAGAGCCGCTTTCTCAAAAGCGGCATAGGAAAGATAAGCGCGTGCAAAACGCTTAGCGTTGACTTCGCCGACATGGCGGATACCGAGGCCGAACAGAAAGCGGCTGAGCGCGATTTCGCGCCGGTCATTGATCGCGTCATAGAGCTTCTTCACCGACGTTGCGCCGAAACCCTCGATGTTTTCGAGCTTCTTCAGAGGCGATGCAGCCTGACGCTTTTGCAGCGTGAAAATATCGGCAGGCGATTTGATCTTCAGGTTTTCATCTTCGGCATGGAAGAAGAACTCGACCTGCTTTTCGCCGAGACCCTCAATGTCGAAGGCATTGCGCGACACGAAATGGCGAATACGCTCAACGGCCTGCGCAGCGCAGGTCAGCCCGCCCGTGCAACGATAGACGGCCTCGCCTTCCTCGCGCACGGCATGACTGCCGCAGACCGGGCACTGGTGCGGGAATGGAAATGGCACCGCACCGGCGGGCCGCTTTTCCAGCACCACATCGACGATCTGCGGAATGACATCGCCAGCGCGCTGCACGATCACCGTATCGCCGATGCGAATGTCGCGCCCTTCGCGGATCGGCTCGCCCTTCTGGCCGATGCCCTTGATGTAATCCTCATTGTGCAGCGTGGCATTGGTCACCACCACGCCGCCGACGGTGATCGGCTCCAGTCGCGCTACTGGCGTCATCGCACCGGTGCGCCCGACCTGAATATCGATGCCGCGCAGAATGGTGGTCGCCTGTTCCGCCGGGAACTTATGCGCAATCGCCCAGCGCGGGCTGCGCGAGCGGAAACCAAGCCGCGTCTGAAGATCGAGCCGATTGACCTTATAGACCACGCCATCGATATCGTAGTCGAGATTGGGGCGCTCCAGACCAATGGCACGGTAATGGGCGATCAGTTCATCGACGCTCGACAGGCGCTTCATCAGCGGATTGACGGGGAAACCCCAGCTGCGAAAAGCCTCGACCATGCCAAGCTGCGTATCGGCTGGCATATCGGACATCTCGCCCCAGGCATAAGCGAAGAAGCGGAGCTTGCGGCTTGCCGTCACCTTGGCGTCAAGTTGGCGCAGCGAACCAGCCGCCGTGTTGCGCGGGTTCACATAGGTCTGCTTGCCTTCGGCTTCCATTTGGGCGTTGAGCGCCAGAAAGTCGCTCTTGGCCATATAGACCTCCCCGCGCACTTCCACCACCGATGGCGCGCCCGCCGGGAGCCGGTTTGGGATCTCGCCGATGGTGCGGATATTGGCGGTCACGTTTTCGCCCGTCGTACCGTCGCCGCGCGTTGCGCCGCTGACCAGAACACCGTTTTCATAGCGGATCGACATGGAAAGCCCGTCGATCTTCGGCTCGGCGGTAAAGGCGATGGAATTGTCCGGCAATTGCCCCAGAAACCGATAGACGCTGCCGACGAAATCGCGCACGTCCTCGTCCGAAAAGGCATTGTCCAGCGACAGCATGGGCCGCGAATGCACGATAGGTGCAAAAGTCGCCAGCAGAGGCGCTGCGCCCACACGGCGCGAAGGGCTGTCATCGCGCACCAGTTTCGGGAAACGCGCTTCTATCGCCTCATTACGCCGCTTTAGCGCGTCATAATCGGCATCCGAAATCTCCGGCCTGTCATTGGCATGATAAAGCTCATCGTGATGAGCAATCTCACGCGCCAGTCGCTCCAGTTCGGCAGCAGCTTCAAGGTCGGTCAGTTTTTCAACGGGAGTTTCGGACATATGCGACAAGCATCCTGGCTATCTGAATCGACCAGAAACATATCCAAGAAAAGTCATTTAGCCTACAGCCGCCTGACTTTACGAACAGAGGATACTGCCAGATAGCTGTCAGGAGGCCAGAGCGCTGTTTTCCGCGAGCAGTCGCTCCGCCGCCGCGCGCGCCTCATCGGTGATGCTGGCACCGGCGAGCATACGGGCGATTTCTTCCTGACGCTCATCCACGCCGATGGACCGGATCGATGTCGACATGCGGTCTTCATGGGTCGCAGATTTGGCAATCAGGAAATGCGTCGATGCACGGGCCGCCACCTGCGGTGCATGGGTGACCGAAAGCACCTGCACCCGCGACGACAGCCGCGCCAGACGTTGGCCGATGGCATCCGCCACGGCACCGCCCACACCCGTATCGATTTCGTCAAAAACCAGCGTCGGCGCGGAACCGCGATCCGCCAGCGCCACCTTCAGCGCCAGAAGAAAACGCGACAGCTCGCCGCCGGAAGCAACCTTCATCATCGGACCGGCGCGCGTGCCCGGATTGGTGCGCACCCAGTATTCCACCGTATCGATGCCTTCGGCAGCGCGCGCTTGCGGGTCGGTGATCATCTCCACGAGGAACTCGGCGCGTTCCAGCTTGAGCGCGGGCAGTTCCGCCATGACGGCAGTTTTCAGATGCTCCGCCGTATCCTTGCGCCGGGCGGACAATTCCGCCGCCGCCGCGTCATAGGCAGCGCGTGTCTCGGTCGCCTGCGCTTCAAGTTGCACCAGCTTTTCCGCGCCTGCGTCCAACTCGGCTAGATCGGCGTCCATCTTGTCGCGCAGCGCAGGCAAGCCTTCCACAGCGACCGAATATTTGCGCGCAGCCGCACGCAGCGCGAACAGGCGCTCTTCCACCTGTTCCAGCACGCGCGGATCGAAATCGATCTCCCGCATGGCGTGGTCGATGCCGTCCTGCGCTAGAGCCAGACTGTTCAGTGCTTCATCGATGGCTTTGCAGACCGGCTCCAGCAGATGCGGCGCTTCCGGGATTTTACGTTCCAGACGGCGCACCAGACTTGCCAGTGTCGGCACTGGCGAACCATTGCCTGACAGAAGCTCGCCCGCTTCGTTCACATCACCGGCGATCTTTTCGGATTTCATCATCACCGCGCGACGTTCGGCGAGTTCGTCTTCCTCGCCGGGCTGCGGATCAAGCTTGGTCAATTCTTCGACGGAAGAGCGCAGATAGTCACCTTCGCGCTCGGCTGCTTCCACGCGAGCGCGATGACGCGACAAGGCGGTTTCCGCATCGCGCCACGCCTTGTGCCGTTCGCGCACCACGACCGCCTCGGCGTCGAGACCGCCGAAAGCATCCAGCAATGTCCGGTGCAGATCGGTATCGATCAGCGCACGGTCATCATGCTGGCCGTGGATTTCCACCAGCCTGCGACCCAGATCGCGCAACAGTGCAACGCTTGCCGCCTGATCGTTGATGAAGACGCGCGTGCGCCCATCGCCCATCTGGAGGCGACGCAGGATGACGTCGCCGTCATCGTCAAAACCATTTTCGCGAAGGAAAAGTCGGGCCGGATGACCGCCCGGCACATCGAATACCGCCGTCACCTGCCCCTGATCCGCCCCGTGGCGAACCAGTGAAGCGTCGCCACGCGCACCGAGCGCCAGCGACAGCGAATCAAGCAGGATGGATTTACCGGCGCCGGTCTCGCCCGTCAGCACGGACAAGCCGGTCTTGAACTCGATGTCGAGCCTTTCAATCAGGACAATATCGCGGATCGAGAGGTGCGACAGCATGTCGGGCTCAAACTGTTATGAACCGCCGCCCGTGATGAGCGACGAAGCCTTGGCCAGCCATGAGCCACCGTTTTCGCGTGGTTCCAGACCACCGCTCTGCAAGAGCTTGTAGCTGTCCTTGTACCACTGGCTGTCCGGAAAATTCTTGCCGAGGACGGAAGCGGCCATCTGGGCTTCCGAGGTCAGGCCGAGCGCATAATAGGCTTCGACCAGACGCGCCAGCGCTTCTTCCACCTGACGGGTGTTGGAATATTCCTCGACCACGCCGCGGAATCGCTTGATGGCGGCCAGATATTCCTTGCGTTCCAGATAATAGCGGCCGACCTGCATTTCCTTGCCGGCGAGCTGATCGCGGGCGAAGCGGATCTTGGCCTTCGCATCGTCGGTATATTCCGAATCCGGGAAGCGATCGACCACTTCCTGCATCGCGGCGATGGCGCGGCGGCTGGCAGCCTGATCGCGTGTCACGTCCGGAATCTGACGGAAGTAGGAAAGACCGATGATGTAATAAGCGTAAGCCGATTCGGGCGATGTCGGGTAAAGCGTGTTGTAACGCTTCGCCATGCTGATCGCTTCTTCGTAGTTACCCTTGCGGTAATTGGTGAAGGCAGCCATCACGAGCGCCTTGCGTGCCCATTCCGTATAGGGATGCTGGCGGTCGATGGCAGCGAACTTCTTGGAGGCTTCGTCGAGACGGCCTGCATCCAGATTGGCCAGACCTTCATTATAGAGCTTGTCGGCAGGATCGATCGTCTCAACATACTTGGTGAGATCGATATCGTCGTCCTTGCTGGCACAACCGGCGAGCGGGATAAGAACGGCGATAGCGCCAGTCAACAGCGCAGTTTTCGTCACACCCGTGAATTTGAAACTCGTCATGCGGTCTCCGGCCTTCTGGCAGCGTCATTCCTGTTTGAAGCAACGTGCGCGCTTGTAGCATTGCAACCGTGCTTCATCCATCCAAATCATTCAACTTTGGCAAAGATTAAACAATGCCAAGGCTGTTTTGGCCGTCCATAAACCACATGCAGGCGCAATCGTCTAGCTCTACAATCGCCAGATTTTGGCCGAAACACTGTCCGGACGGCTCCTTCGCATCCTGTGAACCGTGAAGATTGGTCCCCTCATCGACCCGCCGCAAAACGGAAGGCGACTCGTATCGCAATGGTGAACCGGCGAACACGGCTCAATTAAGGCCATGCGCCGGGATCATCCAAATTATTGTGGACGATGCTGCGAGAGGTTTAAAGCGCCCAGGGTGCCGCGATATTCGGCTTCACCGCAACGAAATCCGAGCTCTTCGCATTGCGACGCACACCAGATGCCTCGACGATATCGAAAGCGCTCTTGTCGGCAAGAAGCGCCTTCACCGTCTCTGCGTTCAGGCGATGACCGCTGCGATAGGAACGGAAGCAGCCGATGAACGGCAGACCGGCGAGCGCCAGATCACCCACCGCATCCAGCGTCTTGTGACGTACGAACTCGTCCTTGAAGCGCAGACCACCCGGATTGATGACCGAATTGTCGTCGCCGATGACCAGAGAATTGTCGAGCGATGAACCCAGCGCATGACCGGAGGCCCAAAGACGCTCCACATCCTTCATGAAGCCAAAGGTGCGCGCAGTGGAAATTTCCTTGCGGAACACCGCCTCGTCCATGTCATTGGCAAATTTCTGACGACCGATCAGCGGGCATTCGAAATCGATCTCAACTTCAAATCGCGTGCCGGAGAACGGGCGGAACTCGCCCCAGGAGCCACCGGCTTCCACACGAACCGTCTTGAGAATACGGATGAAACGGCGCTTGGCCTGCTGCGTGACAATGCCCGCCTCGTCAAGCGCTTCGATGAAGCGCGCCGAGGTGCCATCAAGAATAGGCACTTCCGGGCCATCAACCTCGACGATCAGATTGTCGATGCCAAGTGCTGCAATAGCGGCCATCAGATGCTCGACGGTATCGATCTTCGCTTCTTTCGGTCCAAGCGAGGTGCACAGGTCAGTCGCGCCGATTTCCGAAACATGGGCACGGATTTCGCGCGCGCTGCTTTTCAGGTCCGAGCGCTGGAAGACAATACCCGTATCCGCATCGGCAGGAAGAAACGTGGCCGAAGCCGGAGCGCCACCATGGACACCCACACCGGAGAGGGTCACCGCACGACCAATTGTCTTCTGATAAGCGCTCAAGACTGTTCCAATCTATTCATAATCAAGAATATACGCGCAGGCGTAAACAGGCCGCACTTGCTCGCTGGCGTACCCTGCTCCCGCAATCGCACATCTAATCCTCAAACGGATTAATCTGTTAGATATGGCAAAATTAGCGGCAGGGAAGACAAAAAGAATCACAACCCCGTGTGAGCCCCAAAACAACCGACCACATATAAAATAGTGAGCCGGAACGTTCGGACAAAATCACGCTTTCTTACGCTCTATTACCATAAAAGCCGTTTTATTCCAGCATTTCCCGCAAAATACAAAAAGCCCACCTGAGACAGGCGGGCTTTCTGAAATTTTATGTCGGTGTTCGATCAGTTCGACTGACGGCGCAGGAAGGCCGGGATTTCGAGCTGGTCGTCTTCCGAAGCTGCACGCGGCTGCGGGCGGCCCTGATCATCGAGCTGGCCACGACGCGGTGCGTAGATCGAGCCGTCCTGCTGCATCGGGCGGCGTTCAGCCGGACGCATGCCGGGTTCGCGATGCTGCGCAGGCTCCAGACGGGCTGCAGGCTGCTCTTCTTCACGACGCGACAGACCGTGGGTCAGGCGCTTGAGAAGGCTCATCGGGCCGCGTGGCTCTTCCTGAGCAGGCTGTGGCTGCTGCGGAGCGCGACGGGCGGCGATTTCAGCCTGTGCAACCGGCGGGAAATCCGAAACGGCTGGCATACGTGGAGCCGGGCGCGGTTCGCGGGCCGGTTCTGCATGCATCTGCTGCGGCTGCTGGTAAGCCTGCGGCTGAGCGGCCTGAGCAGCGTGAGCCTGAGGCATCGGTGCGCGAGCAACCGGTGCGCGTTCGAAGGCTTCCGGTGCAGGTGCCTGGAAAATGCGGCTCTGCGGACGGAAATCAGGCTCTGCGGATGCAGCAGGTGCGGCTGGCGCAGCTGCAATCGGCATATCGACTTCGGCAGACTGGATTGCCTGCGCAATCGGGTCAGCCTGACGCGGCTGTTCAACGACCGGAGGACGCAGAGCGCCATGCGGAGCCATAGGCTTGGCCTGCGAGGTCGGCTGCTTTACTGGCTGGCGAAATTCCAGCGGCGCAGGCGCCGCATCTCCGATCTGCTTGTCGATGCCGGTAGCAACCACGGATACACGAATGACGCCTTCGAGACCTTCGTCGAAGGTTGCGCCGAGGATGATGTTTGCTTCCGGATCAACTTCTTCACGGATACGCGTTGCAGCTTCGTCGACTTCGAACAGGGTCATGTCGCGACCGCCGGTGATCGAAATCAGCAGGCCCTTGGCGCCACGCATCGAGGTTTCGTCGAGCAGCGGGTTGGCGATGGCAGCTTCGGCAGCAGCCATTGCGCGGCCTTCGCCGGAAGCTTCGCCGGTGCCCATCATCGCCTTGCCCATTTCGCGCATGACAGAGCGAACGTCAGCAAAGTCGAGGTTGATGAGGCCTTCCTTGACCATCAGATCGGTGATGCAGGCAACGCCCGAATAGAGCACCTGATCGGCCATCGCGAAAGCGTCGGCGAAGGTGGTCTTGTCATTGGCGATGCGGAAGAGGTTCTGGTTCGGAATGACGATAAGCGTATCGACGTTCTTCTGCAGTTCTTCGATGCCGAGATCGGCCGTCTTCATGCGGCGCGCACCTTCGAAATGGAAAGGCTTGGTCACGACGCCGACGGTCAGGATACCGCGTTCACGTGCTGCGCGGGCAACAACTGGAGCTGCGCCGGTGCCGGTGCCGCCCCCCATGCCTGCGGTGACGAAGCACATATGCGTGCCATTGAGGTGATCGACGATTTCGTCGATGCATTCTTCAGCAGCGGCACGACCGACTTCGGGCTGGGAACCTGCGCCGAGACCTTCCGTCACGGCAGCGCCGAGCTGGATGATGCGGTCGGACTTCGACATGGTCAAAGCCTGCGCGTCGGTGTTGGCCACAACAAAATCCACACCGCGAAGACCGGCATTGATCATGTTGTTGACTGCATTGCCGCCGCCACCGCCGACACCGAAAACGGTGATGCGGGGCTTCAGCTCGGTGATGTCCGGCTTTTGCAGATTGATAGTCATTGGTCCTTGTTCCTCTTAAAGCCCGTCACCGCTTTTCGCCGCTGCGGTGCTGATTGGTTGTTACCCAGATGGTCACGTCCCGGAAAATTCGACTGTTCACTCAAAGATCGGTTACTCAGAAACTCTCCCTCAGCCATTGGCTGACACGTTGAATGCGCCCACCCGTACCGGTCATAAGACCGGAGGAAGCTGCTTTTACCGACCGCTCTTCTATCCCGGCCACCTGCGGGTAGATCAGAAGTCCGACGGTCGCGGCAAAAGCTGCCCCCTTAGCCGCCTCAGGCAATCCCGCTATTCCTAGAGGACGCCCGATTCGTACATTTCTTGCAAGGATTCGTCTGGCGGCCTCCGGCATGCCCGGCAATTGGCTTGCGCCGCCGGTCAAAACCACACGCTTGCCGACAATGTGTCCGAGACCCGACTGGTTCAGCCTGTCGCGAACCAGTTCCAGCGTTTCTTCCACTCTTGCGCGGATAATCCGCGTCAAAACCGACCGCGGATACTGATTGGGTACATCACGCTCGTCGTCGCCAATTGGCGAGACGGAGATGAGATCGCGGTCGTCGGCAGCGCTTGGCAGCGCCGAGCCATACATGACCTTCAGGCGTTCGGCGTCTTCCATGCGAGTGGAGAAACCGCGCGCCACATCCATCGTGACGTGATTGCCGCCGATGGCAACTGCATCGGCGTGAATGAATTTGCCTTCGGAGAAGACAGAGATCGTCGTGGTGCCGCCACCCATGTCGATGCAGGCCGCACCCATTTCGGCTTCATCGCCGACCAGAGCAGACAGACCGCTTGCATAAGGCGTCGCAACAATGGCCTCGACCGACAGATGGCAGCGATTGATGCAAAGCTCGAGATTGCGCAGCGGAGCGGCATCAGCCGTCAGCACATGCATGTCAACGCCGAGGCTGTCGCCCAGCATGCCCTGCGGGTCGCGAACGCCGCGCTCGCCATCGAGCGTGTAGCCGATCGGCAGCGAGTGAACGAGGTGACGTTCAGCGGCCAGAGCCTGTTTCGCGCCGGCTGCGAGAACGCGGCGAATATCGGTCTGTTCGACTTCATGACCGCCGAGATTCACGCTCGCGGTGAAGGTTTCGCTCTTGAGGCGACCGGCCGAAATATTCACGATCAGGCTATCGACGGTCAGACCGGCCATGCGCTCTGCGGCATCGACGGCGAGACGGATGGATTGTTCGGCGGCATCGAGATCGATGATCACGCCGGATTTCACGCCACGCGAACGCTGATGACCGATACCCAGCACTTCCATGCGGTGCGTGCGGCCTGGCAGAAGCGCGCCGCCTTCATGCGGACGCAACCTTGCGATGACGCAGGACACCTTGCTTGAGCCAACATCCAGAACCGTGAGCAGGCGCACTTTGCGCCCTGCAGTTCCGCCTTGAGATGATCCCTTACCGCCCAGAATACTCATACGCGCTTCCCCGTGCGGGCCAATTCTTTCTTACGCTCCGCCAGGAACTTCTGGCGCTGTTCCATACCGCTTGCCGTCAGCTGAACGGTCACACGATCATCCAGACGAAGATCGACCGCCATGATATCGCGGGTGAGAAGTTGCTTTTCCTCATCGAGTTTCTGGATTTGTGCGAGCGCTTTCAGCGGATCTTCCGCCGGGAGCATGATGCGCACGCCATTGTCCAGAAGAAGGTCCCAGCGACGGTCAGCGACGCGGATATAAGCGCGAACCTTGCCAGCCAGCGCCGGATAGTTTGCGACCTCGTCGACAAAGCCCTTAACGACCTTTTCAGCGCCGTCGCCAACCACAAGCGGCAGCGTGTTGTAGCGCCCGGCGCGGAAAGGCACGATGGTGTCGCCTTCGGCATCGATCAGCGACAATTCCTTGTCGTTCTGCCAGATGGCGAAGGCCTGACGTTCATGCAACGCAACCTGAACCGTACCCGGATAAACCTTGCGTACTTCGGCGCTCTGCACCCATGGCAGCTGTGCGATGGCGGCGCGCGCTTCTTCAGCGTTCAGGCCGACCAGCGAGGTCTCGCCATCAAGGTTAAGCTGTCCCAGAATATCGATATCGGAGGTCTCGTGATTGCCGACCACCTTGACGTCCTCGATGGCGAAACCGAGCGTCGAGGCCGTAGCCTTCACCACATCCTGCGAGTGACCGCCAACAACCATGCCGTAAATGCCGGTGGCGCCGAGGAAGCCCAGCATGCCAATGGTTCCGGCATGACGTGGAATGCTGACATTGCCCTGAAACAGACGGGCAGCGAAGCGAAACGGCTTGCGCAGAAAGCGCGGCAGGACGAATGCGACATTCATCGCCGATGCGTCTCGCATCGCGCCCGAGCGCCTATATCCATCATTTCTGCCGTTCAACGCAAACAAGACGCGTCCTCCACCATCCAACTCAACAATTCACCGAAAGAGATACCAGCCGCTTTGGCGATATCAGGCACGAGCGAGGTGGGCGTCATCCCCGGTTGGGTGTTAACTTCCAACCAGATAACTTCGCCTTCTTCTGAAAAACGATCATCGAAACGGAAGTCCGACCGGCTTACGCCCCGACACCCGATTGCCCGATGCGCCGTAAGGGCCATTGTTTGTATTTTTTGGTAAATATTTGGTAAAATTTTTGCCGGGCACACGTGAGTTGATGCGCCTGCAACATATTTTGAATCATAATCGTAGAACTGATGACCGACCGGAACGATCTCGCAGACATCCATTGCGCGGTCGCCCATCACGGCGCAGGTCAATTCGCGGCCAGCGATGTAGCTTTCAACCAGAACTTCGTCGCCATATTTCCAGTCCGCAGAGCCGATGATTTGCGGCGGATGGGTCTGGTCTTCCTTGACGATCACAACGCCAAAGCTTGAACCTTCACGCACCGGCTTGACCACATAAGGCGGCTCCATCGGGTGTTCGGAACCGATATCGAAACGGTTCATCAGACGCGACGGCGCGACGGCCACGCCAGCCGCCGCAGCAACCTTCTTGGCGCGATCCTTATCCATGGCGAGCGCGGAAGCGAGAACGCCGGAATGGGTGTAGGGAATCTGGAGATATTCGAGGATGCCCTGAATGGCGCCATCTTCACCGAATGGGCCGTGCAGCGCATTGAAGGCGACATCAGGCTTCAGCTCGGCGAGAACACTGGCGACATTGCGATCCACATCGATACGGGTCACACGGTAGCCGCGCTCTTCCAGGGTCGCCGAACAGGCCGCGCCGGACGACAGGCTGACAGGACGCTCGGAGGAGAACCCACCCATCAAAACGGCGACGTGTTTTCCCGTCATGTTAAGCATCCCCTCTGCGCAATCCCCTGCGCGGTGAATCAAGAACAGAGTCCGAGTAGCCCAGCGGGCCGGTGTTCCGATCCCGAAATTCGTTTCAACCGATATCGATCACCGACGAATTTCGGGACCGAAAGAACACCGGCTACTTTTTAAACTGCCAGTGTCGTTTTGATCTCGAAGTTCGCACTCACGCACGATATCGAACCCTAGCGAACTTCGAGACCACGACACTGGAGGCCGCAGACGTCCACGGCAGGAAAATCCTGCCGAATCAAATCACTGTGTGGTTAACCATAAAGAATCAGAGGATTGATTCCGTGACAAGACCCTATCAAAAGGGACGAACCTTACGCGTCGCTTGCGAAGGCAAAAAAGCCCGGATTTTCAGGCAGAAAATCCGGGCAATTTTTTTATTAAACTTTGCCGAGAAACTCTTCTACGCGCTCGCCGTCGCGGAACAAACCGAGACGCTTGATCTCCCAGTGGAGGCGAATCCCTGACGACTCAAAAACTTTTGCGCGAACTGTCTCGCCCAAAGTCTCCAGATCATGCCCGGTCGCAGTGCCGGTATTGATCATGAAATTGCAGTGCATCTCCGACATCTGGGCACCGCCGATACGCAATCCACGGCAGCCCGCCTTGTCGATTTCCTTCCAGGCAGACGTGCCTTCAGGATTCTTGAAAGTTGAGCCGCCGGTTTTTTCGCGCACAGGCTGCACCGTCTCACGGTGATGCTGCACCTCGTCCATGGCGCGCTGGATATCCTCGCGGTCACCCGGAACGCCCTCGAACAGCGCCGAGGTGAAGATCAGCTCCGGCGATACCGAAGAATGGCGATAGGCATAGCCCATATCGGCATTCGAAAGCACATGCAGTTCGCCCTTACGGTCGAGCGCCCGCACCTCCACGACACGCTCGCGCGTTTCCACACCATTGGCGCCCGCATTCATGCGTAACGCCCCGCCGATGCCACCAGGAATGCCGTGGTAGAAATGGAAGCCCGAAAGGCCCGCTTCCAGCGCCGCCGCTGCCACGCGCTTGTCTGGCGTCGCTGTGCCTGCCCTGAGCTGCGTTTCGGAAACGCGCTCGACCTCGCCAAACCCCTTAGCGGAAAGCCTGATGACAAAGCCGGGAACGCCCCCGTCACGCACGAGCAGATTGGAACCGATGCCCACCACGAGGATCGGTATTTCTTCCGGCACTGCCTTCAGGAAATTCGACAGGTCTTCCTCGTCGGCGGGCTGGAACAGAACCTGTGCCGGTCCACCGGCGCGAAACCAGGTGATCTTGTCCATGCCCGTATCGGGCGTCAGACGCCCGCGCAGGCCCGACAGCTTGCCGTCAAGCTTCTTCAGAAGCGCCTCGCCGCTTTCCATCGGGTGATAGTCCATTACTTCTTACCCTGTTCGGCGAGTTCCTTGGGCAGCGCATAGGCCCATTGCGTGATGTTGCCCGCGCCGAGGCAGACGACAAAGTCGCCCGGCTGCGCGATGGAGGCAACGAGCGGGGCCAGAGCTTCCGGCCCGCTGGCGTAGCGCGCATCGCGATGGCCCGCCGTCTTGATGCGGCTGACAAGCGTTTCGGAGTTCACGCCTTCGATAGGGTCTTCGCCCGCCGTATAGACCGGCGTGACGATGACCGTGTCGGCATCGTTGAAGCATGCGGCAAATTCGTCGAACAGGCTGTGCAGGCGGGTGTAGCGGTGTGGCTGCACAATGGCGATCACGCGACCACCTGCCTGAGTTGTTGCGTCGCGTGCGGCTTTCAGCACCGCGCGGATTTCCACTGGGTGATGGCCATAATCGTCGAAAATCTCGACGCCGTTCCACGAACCCGTATGGGTGAAGCGGCGCTTCACGCCACCGAATGAACCAAGGCCGCGACGGATATCGTCAGCGGAAATGCCCAGTTCATGTGCGACTGCGATCGCCGCCGTGGCGTTGGAAACATTGTGCAGGCCCGGCATCGGCAGGCGCAGATCCTTGATCTCGACGGCCTCGCCCTTGCGCGAACGGATGACCACGTCAAACAGGTTCGCCGCACCTTCCATGCGCTGATTGACAAAACGCACTTCCGCCTGCGGGTTCTGGCCATAGGTGATGATGCGGCGATCCTCGATGCGGCCCACAAGCGCCTGCACTTCCGGATGATCGAGGCACATGACGCCAAAACCATAGAACGGCACATTCTCGACGAACTGCGCGAAAGCCGCGCGCACATTGTCGAAATTGCCGTAATGGTCGAGATGTTCCGGGTCGATATTGGTCACAACCGCGATATCGGCGGGCAGCTTGAGGAAGGTGCCGTCGCTTTCGTCGGCTTCCACCACCATCCAGTCGCCGTCACCCATGCGGGCATTCGTGCCATAGGCGTTGATGATGCCGCCATTGATGACCGTCGGGTCGAGATGCCCTGCATCCAGAAGCGCTGCCACCATGGAAGTGGTGGTCGTCTTGCCATGCGTGCCGCCAATGGCAACAGCGCGGCGGAAGCGCATCAGCTCGGCCAGCATTTCGGCGCGGCGCACGATGGGCAGCAGCTTTTCGCGGGCAGCGGCCAATTCCGGGTTGGTCTTCTTGATTGCGGTCGAAACGACGATGACTTCCGCGTCGCCAAGGTTTTCCGCCTTGTGGCCGACGAAGACCTCGATGCCCTTGTCGCGCAGACGCTGCACATTGGCGCTGTCCGACTGGTCCGAGCCCTGAACCTTGTAACCGAGATTATGCAGCACCTCGGCGATGCCACTCATGCCGATGCCGCCGATTCCGATGAAATGGACGAGCCCGATATTCAGCGGCATTTTCATGGCCGAGTTCCTTCTTTGAATTCGTGAACTGATTTGCCAGTTGCAATAGCCTCTGCCAGATCGGCAAGCAACCGCGCAGCATCCGGCTTGCCAACGCTTTTCGCAGCTTTTGCCTGATTTTCGAGCCTTTCAGGCTCATTCATCGCCGCTTGCAGGATTTGCGCGAGGCGTTCCGGTGAAAGATCGGCCTGTCGCACGACCTCGCCGCCGCCGGCATTTGCAAGGGCCGCGGCGTTGGCCGCCTGATCATGATCCAGCGCATGCGGGAACGGCACCAATATGGCCGGACGACCGATCACGGTGATTTCCGAAACCGTCGATGCGCCGGAACGTGAAATCACGAAATGCGCATCCGCCATGCGAGCGGGCATATCGTTGAAGAACGGAGCCACATCGGCAGGAATACCAAGCTTCTTGTAGGCCTCACGCACGGAAGCTTCGTCTTCCTTGCGCGCCTGCTGGGTGATCAGAAGTCGCGCGCGTTCCTTCTCGGGCAGAAGAGCAACAGCAGCCGGTATCGCGTTTGAGAAGAACTGCGCACCCTGACTGCCGCCGAAAACCAAAAGACGAAACCGCTCGTCCGGCTTGGCTTGCTTGTAAGGCGTGGCGGCTGCCGCCAACACAGGCGGGCGCACCGGATTGCCGGTCGTGACCGTTTTGTCGGCAAAGGCACCGCCTGTTTCCGGCAGAAACCCGCCTGCAATCGCCTTGACGCGCCCCGCAAGGCCTTTGTTGGCGCGGCCCATCACGGCGTTCTGTTCATGCACCAGCGTCGGAATATGCATATTGCTGGCCGCATAAAGCGGCGGCAAGGTCGGGTAACCGCCGAAACCAGCGACAAGCTGCGGCTTCAAGCGGCGGAACAATTTGCGTGAATCGAGATTGCCCTGCCACAGCGACCAGAATGTTTTGAGCAGCGCAATCGGATTGCGGCCCGCAATGGTCGCAGAACGGATCACATGCACATGGCTTTCATCGAAAGCGCCTGCAAAACGCTGCGCCCGGGCATCGGTCGCCAGATGTACATCCCAGCCGCGAGACTTCAATTCATGCGCCAGCGCTTCCGCCGGAAAAAGATGGCCGCCCGTTCCCCCGGCGGCCAATACGATAACACCTTTAGCCATCAATCCCTCACAGCGCCGGAATGCGTTCGCCCCGATTTGACCCGATATGCCCAACCGTGTGCGTCATGCGCGCTTCCGGGCGGCGACGGGTGAGCGCCAGCAAAATGCCCATGGTGATGGCAATCGCCACCAGCGACGAGCCGCCATAGGAAATGAACGGCAGCGTCATGCCTTTTGCGGGCATCAGGTGCAGGTTCACCGCCATGTTGATGATCGACTGGAAGCCGAACAGGATCACGATGCCAGACACGGCAAGACGCGTAAACGCATCGCGTTCCTTGAGCGCAATGGAAAGCCCACGCACCACGATGAAGGCAAATAGCAGCATGATGATCATGCACAGGATGATGCCATATTCTTCCGCAGCCACGGAGAAGATGAAGTCGGTGTGGCTGTCGGGAATGATGCGCTTAACGGTGCCTTCACCCGGCCCCTGCCCGAACCAGCCGCCGCGCAGAATGGCTTCGCGTCCGGCATCGACCTGGAACGTATCGCCCTCGCCCGTCATGAAGCGGTTGATACGACCGGCCACGTGGTCGAACACGAAATAAGCGCTAAAGCCGCCGCAAACCGCAAGCCCGCCCAGAACCAGAATCCAGAACATCGGCAGTCCGGCGAGGAAGAACATCGCGCCCCATGTGCCGGTGGTCAGCATGGTCTGGCCCAGATCGGGCTGCAACACCAGAAGACCGGCAACCGTGCAGAACAGCATCATGGCGAGGAAATAGCCCGGCATGTCGCCGCCACGTTCGCGCTCGGAGAAGAGCCATGCGCAGACGACCACGAAAGCGGGCTTCATGAATTCGGATGGCTGGATGGAAATACCCGCCAGATTGACCCAGCGGCGCGCACCCTTGACTTCGATACCGAAGAAGAGCGCCGCAACCATCAGCACCATGGAAATAGCGAGCAGGATCAGTGCGAAACGCCTAATCTGCCGTGGCGAAAAGAACGACACGCCCACCATGACGATAACCGCGGGGATCATGAAGATGGTCTGACGCTCGACGAAATGAAAACTGTCGAGACCAATGCGCGAAGCCACAGCCGGGCTTGCCGCAAAGGACAGAAGAATACCAAGCCCCATCAGGGCAAGACAGGCTACGAGAAAGAAGCGGTCTATTGTCCACCACCAGTTGGCGACAGGACCGCGATCGACACGGCTTACCATCAGCTTTCTCCTCCAATTGGCATGATACCGGGAAGGGCCAATACGGCGCTGCGGAAGGCATCGCCGCGTTTTTCAAAATTCTGGAACTGATCGAAGCTGGCGCAGGCTGGCGAAAGCAGCACCACCGGCTCTGCGGCTGCATCATTGCCCGCATCGCGCGCGGCATGATCGACGGCCACGGCCAGCGTATCGGAAATTTCGAACGGCACGCTGTCGCCCAGCGTCGCAGCAAACTGCGCAGCCGCTTCGCCAATCAGATAGGCCTTGGCGATGCGCGGGAAAAACCCGCCGAGCGACTCGATACCGCCCGCTTTCGGCACACCACCAGCGATCCAGTAGATGTTCTGCGAAAAGGACGACAGCGCCGGTGCGGTCGCATCGGCATTGGTCGCCTTGGAATCATTGACGAACAGCACCTTGCCGCGCCGCCCCACCTGCTCCATGCGGTGCGCCAGACCCGGAAAGCTTTTCAGACCGGCGCGAATTTCATCGAGCGACAGGCCGACAGCGAGGCAGGCCGCCACGGCTGCGAGCGCGTTCTGCGCATTATGCGCGCCGCGCAGCGAACCGACCCCGGCGAGCGAGGCCAGTTCCTCATCCTTGCCATCGGTGGCATGAATCAAGGTCGGACCATCAGCGAAATAGCCGTTGTCGAGGTGCTTTTCCTTGGAAATCCGCGCAACATTGACGCCGTTCGCCGCCAGATTTTCAGCAATCGCCGTGCAGTAAAGATCATCAACGCCGATAATCGCGGTGCCGCTGGCCGCAACCAGCCGCGCCTTGATGGCCGCATAGTTTTCCATCGTGCCGTGACGGTCGAGGTGATCCGGCGTCAGGTTCAGCAAAATTCCGGCAGTCGGATTCAGCGAGGGTGACAGATCGATCTGGTAGGACGAGCATTCAACCACATAGAAACGGTTGGCCGCTGGCGAGTCCAGCGTGAGGATTGCCGTGCCGATATTGCCGCCGAGTTGCATGTCGCGGCCCGACGCCTTGATAATATGGGCGATCAGCGCGGTGGTGGTCGATTTGCCGTTGGTGCCGGTAATGGCGATGAACGGGCAATCGGGTGCGATATGATTGCGCTCGCGCACGAAAAGCTCCACATCGCCGATAATTTCGACGCCTGCGGCATGAGCAAGATCGACCGTCCAATGGGGCTTCGGATGGGTCAGCGGAACACCCGGCGAAAGCACAAAGGCGGCGAACTGCGACCAGTCCGCCTGCCTCAGATCGCCGGTTGCAATGCCTGTGCCTTGCGCGCGCGCGACACTGTCGGGATTATCGTCCCAGGCAATGATCTTCGCCCCTCCGGCCACGATGGCCTTGGCTGTGGCGATGCCCGACCCGCCCAATCCGAAGAGGGCGACGGTCTTGTCTTTAAGGGCGGTGATCGGGATCATTCTTCTTGCCTGTCGATACTGGTCTTGTGACTATCTGAGCTTGAGGGTGGAAAGGCCGATCATTGCGAGAATGATGGCGATGATCCAGAACCGGATCACGACCTGGCTTTCGGTCCAGCCCTTCTTTTCGAAATGGTGGTGGATCGGCGCCATGAGGAAGACGCGCTTCCCGGTCAGCTTGAAAGAGCCAACCTGAATGATCACCGACAGCGCTTCCATCACGAACAGTCCGCCGATGATGGCGAGCACGATTTCATGCTTGGTCGCAACGGCCACGGTGCCGAGCATGCCGCCCAGCGCCAGCGAACCCGTGTCGCCCATGAAGATAGCGGCAGGCGGCGCATTGAACCACAGGAAGCCAAGGCCTGCACCGATCACCGCGCCTAAGACCACGGCAAGTTCACCCGTGCCCGGCACGAAATGGATTTGCAGATAATCTGCGAAGATCGCATTACCGGAAAGATAGGCGATGAAGCCGAAGGAAGCTGCAGCAACCATGACCGGCACGATGGCCAGACCGTCGAGACCGTCGGTCAGGTTCACGGCATTGCCCGCGCCGACCATCACGAAGGCGGCGAAGGGAATGAAGAACCAACTCAGATTGATAACGAACTGCTTGGCGAATGGGAAGGTCAGCGAGGAGGAGAAAGGCTCCTGCCCTGCGCGCATGATGACGAAAGCGGCAATCGCTGCGATCAGGAACTCGATGCCCAGACGCGCCTTGCCGGAAAAGCCCTTGTCGGACTGCTTCGTCACCTTGAGATAGTCGTCATAGAAACCGATGGCACCGAAGCCCACGGTGACCAGCAGCACCACCCAGACATAGACGCTGGAGAGATTGGCCCACAACATGCACGAAATGAGAATGCCGGTCATGATCATCAGACCGCCCATGGTGGGCGTACCGGCTTTCTTGAAATGGGTCTGCGGGCCGTCGGCGCGGATCGGCTGCCCCTTCCCCTGACGCACGCGCAACGAGTTGATGATCGTCGGGCCGAACAGGAACACGATCAGCGCCGAGGTAATCATCGCGCCGCCAGTGCGGAAGGTGATGTAGCGGAACACGTTGAGCGGTGTCATGTGTTCAGCGAAGAAGGTGAGAAGCATCAGCATGTGGAGAAAATTCCCTCGACCATCGCCTATTCCGCCGGCTCGACCGGCGGAAACTGGGCAGTGAAAGCCTTGACGATTTTGGAGAAGCCGATTCCCTTGGACGATTTCACCATGACGACATCGCCGGGACGGACCGCCTTTATCACCAGCGGCAGTAATTCATCGGTGCTCTGCCTGTATTCGGTGTGAATTTCAACCGGCAAGGCGTTTTTAAGCACCGACATTTCAGGGCCACCGATAAAAAGTGAACTGACTTCGGCATCCACGATCGGACGTGCGAGGTCGGCATGCAGCTTGCCCGACTGACGACCGAGTTCCAGCATGTCGCCGAGAACGGCGATGCGCCGTCCCTTAGGACCTTCCGGCTTGGACGACTGGAGCAATGCCAGCGCCGCACGCATGGAGGTCGGATTGGCATTATAACTTTCGTCGATCAGCGTGAATGTGCCGCCATCGGGATGTTGCAGCACATGCTGTGCGCCGCGCCCGCCTTCTGCTGAAAGGGTCGCCATCGCCATCGTCACCTTGGCGAGATCGGCGCCGACGAGATCGCAAGCGCCAAGGACGGCCAGCATGTTCTGCACGATATGACGGCCCGGTATGCTGACCTTCACGACGGCTTCGTGATTGCCGATCTTCACCGTCATGCAGGAGCATGTCGGGTGCAGCTTGACTTCGCGCAGGCGATAATCGGCGCGCGCATTTTCGCCAAAGGTTGAAATATGCTCGACGCCAGCTTTCTCCGCCAGTTCTTCCAACTGCTTGAAACGCTTGTCGTCACGGTTGAGCAGCGCATAGCCGCCCGGTACGATGCCTTCGAAAATCTCGGCCTTGGCGACCGCGATTTCTTCCAGATTGGCGAAATGGCCAAGATGCGCGGGCGCGATCAGCGTGATCAGCGCCACATGCGGGCGCACCATCTTCACCAGCGGACGAATTTCGTCATGATGGTTCATGCCGATTTCGAACACACCGTAATCGGTATCGGCTGGCATGCGGGCGAGCGTCAGCGGCACGCCCCAATGATTGTTGAAGGATGCGACCGAGGCATGAACCTTGCCAACGCCGGACAGGACATGGCGCAGCGCTTCCTTGGTCGTCGTCTTGCCGACCGAACCCGTCACCGCGATGATCTGGGCCTTCGAGCGCGCACGCGATGCAATGCCCAGCTTGGTCAGCGCTTCAAGCACGTCTTCCACGACGATCATCGGCACTTTCAGATTGCCGAAAGCAGGCAGGCGATGCTCAGCCACCACCAGAAGACCTGCGCCAGCCGCCATTGCCGCCGTGGCAAAGTCGTGGCCGTCGAACAGGTCGCCCTTGATGGCAAAAAAAGCCTCGCCGGGCTTCAGCGTGCGGCTGTCGATGGAAATGCCGGTGATGCCTTTAGGGAGCTTGCCGAAGGGCCTGCCTCCCATGGCCTCAACCATATCAGCCGATGACCACAGCCAGTCTTTCATCCCTGACGCTCCTCAAGACGGGCAGCCAGTGCGGCTGCGACTTCCGCATGATCGGAGAACGGCAAGGTGATGTTGCCAACGATCTGGCCTTCCTCATGTCCCTTGCCCGCAACCACCAGCGTGTCGCCCGGCATCATCATGGACACAGCCGTGAAGATCGCTTCGCGGCGATCGCCGATTTCGGTCGCTCCGGTTGCCGCGGCCATGATCTCGGAGCGAATCTGCGCCGGCACTTCCGAACGCGGATTGTCGTCCGTGACGATCACCACATCGGCAAGACGCGAGGCGATTTCGCCCATGATCGGGCGCTTGCCCTTGTCACGGTCACCGCCGCAACCGAACACGACAATCACGCGGCCCGTGGTGAATGGGCGAACCGAAGTCAGAACATTTTCAAGCGCTTCCGGCTTATGCGCATAATCGACATAGGCCGGTGCGCCGTCTTCCGTTGCACCCACCAGATCGAGACGGCCCGGCGCGCCCTTCAGGCGTTCCAGAGCGCGCATGGCGGCGGCAGCGGGCACGCCCGTAACCATAGCGAGACCGGCTGCGACCAGCGCATTCGCCACCTGGAAATCACCGGCCAGCGGCAGCTCGATTTCAAAGATTTCGTCGCCGATGCGCACTTCCACATGCTGGCGGAATCGCTCATGCTCGACGCGCTTCAGATTGATGAAACTGCCCTTGCGGCCGACGGTCTTCACGTCACAACCGGCAGCGGTCGCCGCATCGATGGCCTGTTGCGAGAAATGATCGTCCGAAAAGATGATCGCAGGCGCACCCTTCGGCAGCAGCGTATCGAACAGGCGCATTTTCGCGCCGAGATATTCTTCGATGGTCGCGTGATAATCCATATGGTCGCGGCCAAGATTGGTAAAGGCGCCAGCGGCGAGTTTCACGCCGTCGAGACGGCGCTGGTCCAGCCCGTGCGAAGAAGCTTCCATCGCGGCATGGGTCACGCCTTCATCGGCAAGTTCGGTCAGAACGCGCTGCAACTCCACCGGATCGGGCGTCGTCAGCGAATTATAGTCGCTGCGGGTCGGCGAAAACACGCCTGTCGTGCCGATGTTTGCAGCGGGGAAGCCTGCATAGGCCCATATCTGACGCGTGAAGGAAGCAACGGAGGTTTTGCCGCTCGTGCCCGTAACGGCAACCATGATTTCAGGCTGCTTGCCATAGAACTGCGCCGCAGCGGTGGCCAGCGCATGACGCGGATCGTCTACATGCAAGACTGGCACGCCCGCATCGGCGATGGTTGCATCCTTGGCGGCGATGACGGCGGCAGCGCCGCGTTTGATCGCATCCGCAGCGAATGCCGCTCCATCCGCCTTCACGCCTTTCAGCGCGGCAAAGAGAAAACCGCGTTCGACCTTGCGGGAATCCGAGGTAACGCCCGTGATTTCAACCTCACCGTCATTGCCGGAGGCCAGTTCCTTAAAAAGAGCGATTTCCTTCAGTTTCATGGCAATCAAATCCAAATTCCGTTGCGTCGTACCCAAAGTGGCCTCGCGGCCTGAAGCTGCACCACACGAATCAGTCGTATTCGTTGGAAACCATTGCTGGCGGCAATTCCTGTTTTAAATCAGGCCCGCCGCTTACATTGCTAACAGTTGCCGGTAGCGCATCCAGTTCGAAGTTCGGTTTGACCCCGAGGAAGGATGCCGAGCGACTGATGATTTCATAGACCATCGGCGCAGCATTGAAGCCCGCGGTCGCGCCGAATTTGCCCTGTTCCGGCTTCGGCTCGTCGATGATGGTCAGCACCACATAGGCCGGATCTTCGATCGGAAACGCGGCAAGGAAGGCGTTAAAGCGCGAATCCTTCGAATAGCGACCGTGAACCACCTTTTCAGCCGTACCCGTCTTTCCACCGACACGATAGCCCGGAACGGCTGCGCGCTTGCCCGAACCGCCCGGCGCCGTGGCATTGAGGCGGTAGAGATAACGCATATCAGCAGAAACTTGTGGATGAACGACCTGCTTCTCTCCCAGCGCGACGGTCTCAGCCTGAGAACGCATCAGGAAGGTCGGGTTGAACAGCTTGCCACCGTTCATCAACGCTGCCGCACCCACCGCAGTCTGCAACGGGGTCGTCATCATGCCGTGACCGAACGAGATGGTCATCGAATGGACCTTCTTCCAGACGCGCGGCTCAACGGGACGCGCCACTTCCGGCAATTCCGTCTGCATGCGGTCAAGAAGACCCATCTTCTTGAGGAAGGCGCGGTGGCCTTCGATGCCGACGGCATCGGCTTCGCGACCGGAACCGATGTTCGACGAATAGATGAAGACTTCCGGCAGCGTCAGCCAGCGGCCCTTGCCGTGGAAGTCGCGGATGGTCTGGCGACCGAACACCAGCGGACGCGTCGCATCGAGCTTCGACTGCAAGGTGAACTTGCCGGAATCGAGCGCCATCGCCGTCGTGAAGGTCTTGATAGTCGAGCCCATTTCATAGGTGCCCGCCGACATGCGGTTGAGGCGATCCTTGTCGAGCGCATTGACCGGGTTGTTCGGATCGAAATCCGGCACCGAGGCCATGGCGATCACTTCGCCGGTCTTAATGTTGAGAACAACGGCGCCGGCAGCAATGGCGCGATAGCGCTCCATGGCCTTGACCAGAACGTCGCGCATGATGTGCTGCACGCGAATATCGATGGACAGACGCACCGGCTCCAGCGACTGACCGGTCGCAAGACCGGCAAGACGGAGATCGGTCAGGCCCTGGCTGTCGATATATTTTTCCATACCGGCAATGCCCTGATTATCGACATTGACCAGACCGAGAATGTGGGATGCGGTAGGACCGCCCGGATAGAAGCGGCGCTTTTCGGTGCGGAAACCGATGCCCGGAACGCCCAGCGCCATGATCTGGCTCTGCTGCTTCGGCGTCAGGCCGCGCTTGACCCAGACAAAGCCCGCGCCGCTCTTGAGGCGCTTATAGGTCGCCTCCCAATCGAGATCGGGTAGCACCGTGGAGAGCATTTCGATGGTTTCGTCGGGATCGACGATCTTGCGCGGTTCGGCGTAGAGCGAAGCGGTGTTGATATCGGTCGCGAGAATTTCGCCGTTGCGATCCAGAATATCCGGGCGCGAGGCAAGCTGCTGCACGGCTGGACCGGAAGCATCTTCGTCCTCACCGCCAATCATGCCGAAATAGACGAGCTTGCCGCCTATCACGCCATAAATGCCGACGAAGCAGGCAATCGCCATCCACAAACGGTTGCGCGCACGATTGCCGTGCTTTTTACGCGACCCGACAAAAGCCATGTTGCCAGCCAGCTTTTCATCGCCGACCGGCTCCATGCCGTCCATCATATCCTGCTTTTTCTTTTTTGAAAGACCGAGTTTCAGCCGCATGATCAGTGCTTTGCCCCGCTCTTCTTGACGCTGCCGGTCGTGATCTTGTCCTGTTCGAGGACGCCGCTTGCCACCAGTTCATCGGTGCCGGAGATGATTTTCTGAATGTCGTCCAACGGACGCTCCGGAATGTCACCGGCGCTCAAAATGAGCTGCTCGGCCACGATGGGCTGCAGGTTCAGTTCTTTTTCATAAACGCCCGTCAGGCTTTGCAGACGGCCCGGCTGGGTCATGAGCGCCCAGTCGGCGCGCAGCAGCGTGATCGTGTCGCGCTCGGAATTGATCTGACGCGTCAGCTTGGCAATGACCGCGATCTGCTTTTCCGCGTCATACTTGATGGTGTAGGTGACAGCCGCTGCCACCAACATCGCCGCAATCATGATGAGATCGAAAGTACGCAGCACTCGTTCAACTCCGGCTTAGTTCATGCGTTTCAGGCAGTTTGGGAAGCCCGAACAGCGAAAGATCATCTTCAAGCGACGGATTATCAGTCCGCACTCCTGCGCGCAGCTTCGCCGAGCGCGCACGTGGATTGCGGGCTTCTTCTTCCGGCGTCGGCCCGACAGCGCCCTTAACGGCGGGCGTGAAACTTGGATGGCGCACATGGGTTTCGGGCATATGCCGCGAACCCGCACTGCCGCCTGCACGATCCGCGAAATAGCGCTTCACCATGCGGTCTTCGAGCGAATGGAACGTCACCACCACCAGCCGACCGCCGGGCTTTAAAACCTGTTCGGCTGCCAGCAATGCGCGGGCCAGTTCACCCAACTCATCATTCACGTAGATGCGCAATGCCTGAAACACGCGCGTCGCAGGATGGATAGGCACTTTGGGATTACGACCGACCAGCGTTTCAATCGCATTGGCGAGATCAAGCGTGCGGGTGAACGGCTGCGCCTCGCGGCGCTTCTCGATCATCCGCGCGATGCGCCCTGCATGACGCTCCTCACCGAGGAAATTGAAAATGCGCGCCAGATCGCCCATCTTCAGGCGATTAACAACATCGGCAGCGCTGGGACCTTTGCTGGACATGCGCATGTCGAGCGGCCCGTCCTTCTGGAAGGAGAAGCCGCGCTCGGCTTCATCGATCTGCATCGACGAAACACCGATATCGAGCACAACGCCATCCACTTTGCTGCCTGCTCCCTTCACTTGCGCAACGGCTGAATCCAGTGCCGAAAACCGGCTTTCCACCAGATGCAGACGCCCTGGAAACTGCTTTTCGATGGCGCGTCCGGCTTCGATGGCCGTCGGATCGCGGTCGATCGCGATCACTTCGGCGCCCTCGTCCAATATGCGACGGGTGTAGCCGCCTGCCCCAAAGGTGCCGTCGACGATGACTTCGCCGGGCTTGGGCTTGAGAGCGTCAATCACCTCGGAGATCAACACCGGAACGTGACGGACTTCAGCCCCTTCGGCTTGAGATTTGTCTCCGCCGAGGCTCGCCATCATTCCGTTCCTTTCCCGGGAGTTGCCCCCGCTATCCTGTTTTCTGTCTGCGGATTCCGACCATTTGTCGCCATGACGGATTCGTTCGTCAGTTATCGGATATTAAGCTTAATGAAGCGTTATCCTTTACATGAGCGCACAGGAATATTGAGGGGAGTAAGGGAGTAAGGGAGTAAGGGAGTAAGGGAGTAAGGGAGTAAGGGAGTAAGGGAGTAAGGGAAGAGGATCGCGGGCGCTTCTTCAGCGCAAGCGTTTTTTTCGGGGCTACGAGTTCCTACCCTATTCCCCTATTCCCCTATTCCCCTATTCCCCTATTCCCCTATTCCCCTATTCCCCTATCCCCCTATCCCCCTATTCCCCTACTGCCCTACTGCCCTCCCTCCTCCCCCTATTGACGCGTCACCCGTCTGCCATTATTAAATGCAAATAGTTTGCAAGTGCATATTGGTAATAAAGGTATTTAGCATGACACCCCATGGAGCGGGCCCCTCCGAAGGTCATGACGTCACTTTTGAAGGCTGGCGGCGGGATCGCGGCGAAGCTTCAATGTCCGATGTTCATCGCTCCGTGGCGGTCAACCGCTCCGGGTCGCGCTTTCGCAGGGCCATGGCCTTTGTCGGCCCTGGCTATCTGGTCGCCGTCGGCTATATGGACCCCGGCAACTGGGCGACCTCGCTCGCCGGTGGTTCCCGCTTCGGCTATGCGCTGCTGTCGGTCGTGCTGCTGTCCAACCTGATGGCCGTTTTGTTGCAGGCGCTCTGCACACGGCTCGCAATCGCGACTGGCCGCGATTTGGCGCAGGCCTGCCGCGATGCCTATCCCCGTTTTCTCGCCTGGCCGCTCTGGCTGCTGGCGGAACTGGCGATCTGCGCCACCGATCTTGCCGAAGTTATCGGTACGGCCATAGGCCTCAATCTTCTGTTCGGCATTCCGCTCGAACTCGGTGTCATTATCACCGCCGCCGACGTGCTTTTGGTGCTCTATCTGCAAAATAAGGGTTTCCGCCGCGTCGAGGCGCTCATCATGACGCTTCTGGCCGTCATCGCGCTCTGTTTCCTGATCCAGATCCTGATGGCGCAGCCGAAATGGAACGAGGTCATTCTCGGATTTGCGCCAACGGTCGAGATCATCCGCAACCCGGACATGCTTTATATAGCGCTCGGCATTATCGGTGCGACGGTCATGCCGCATAATCTCTATCTGCATTCGGGCATCGTGCAGACCCGCGACTATGGGCATACGACCGCTGAAAAGCGCGAAGCCATCCGCTATTCGACGCTTGATTCCACCATCGCGCTGACATTCGCCCTGCTGGTCAACGCATCGATCCTGATCCTCGCCGCAGCCAGCTTCAACGCGACCGGCAATACCGGCGTGGAAGATCTGGACAAGGCGCATGCCCTGCTCAACCCGCTGCTCGGATCATCGCTTGCCCCCACGCTTTTTGCCATCGCGCTTCTGTGCTGCGGCCTGAATTCGACCATCACCGCCACCATGGCGGGGCAGATCGTCATGGAAGGCTTTATCCGTATCCGGTTGAAGCCGTGGCTGCGCCGCGCCATCACCCGCTTTGTGGCCATTGTGCCCGCCGCCGTCGTGACGATCATGTACGGTTCGCAGGGCACGACGGAACTCCTGATCCTGTCGCAAGTTGTACTCAGCCTGCAATTGCCCTTCGCGGTCATTCCGCTGGTCATGTTCACGGCGGAAAAGAAGAAGATGGGCTCGCTGGTCGCGCCGCGCTGGGTCACGCTTCTGGCTGCCATCACTGCCGTTATCATCGTCGTTTTGAACCTGAAGCTCATCTATGACTTCTTCACCGGCGTACCGATCTGATTAATCCAGCGCATCCCGAAAAATGTGAAACGGTTTTCGGAAAAGATGCGCGTTAAAATGAAGGATCCGCGCAACGCCTCCCAAGCAACTGCGCACAAGCAAAAAGCCCGGCTCAAAGCCGGGCTTTTTCGCTATCGAAGAAGTGTCAGCCGGTCTGTAAGCCGGGTTCTGTATGGCCGGGCTTTCGCCCGACGTGGCAGCCATTCATCTGGGACGGATGTTGCCACCCGCCTCTTGCAACCCACCCGGACGACTGATCCGGAAACCGATTGCCGGTCCTTGCGAACCGGCGCGCCGTCCCTATTCGGTTTTGCTCCCGGTGGGGTTTACCGTGCCGTCTGCATTGCTGCAGACGCGGTGGGCTCTTACCCCACCCTTTCACCCTTACCTCGTCATCCCTGTCGTTGCAGCTTCTGCACAACGATACGGAAGACGAGGCGGTTTACTTTCTGTGGCACTATCCCTGGGGTCACCCCCGCCGGGCGTTACCCGGCACCGTGTTTCCCTGGAGCCCGGACTTTCCTCACCTGCCGCCTTTCGGCATATGACAAGCGCGGCTGCCCGACCGACTGACACCGCGTATAAATTCGCTTCTGCCCGAAAAAGCAACAAAAAAGCCGGTAGCAAAACCGCTACCGGCTTTTCGTTCACATCAAACGGCTTGAAACTCTACGCAACCGCCGACGCAAATTCTGGAGCGAACTCCAAAAGCGATGCTTAAAGTCCGGCCATATATGCCTTCACCGAGCTGCAATATTTCGCAGAGATCGGGTTCATGCGCTTTGCACCATGACCGGCATTGTATTTCAGGATCGTGCCGCAGGTGCTGCCGCCGCCAAGCTTCTGGGCCATGGCGAGGTATTTCATGCCGTACTGGATGTTCGTGGCAGGCTCATAAAGCCCCTTGGCCGAGCCGGAATAGCCCATGGCGCGCGCCGTCGAGAGCTTGATCTGCATCAGGCCGATTTCGCCTGCAGCACCGCGCACATTCGGCTGGAAATTGCTTTCGTGACGCACGACCGCATGAGCGAGCGAGGACGGCACGCCATAAGTGGAAGCGTAGCGGTTGATGATCTGTGAGTAGCCGCTGCCGCTCTTGACCGAACGGCTGGCACCACCGGACTTGGACGAACCGGAACGCGAACCCTTGCCTGCGGGGGCTGCGCGGTTGGTGATGACGGACGCCTTTTTGACCGAAGGCTTCGCCTTGTCGGCCTCAGCAACTTTGTTCTGCTGACGCGCCTTGAGAAGTGCTGCGAGGTTGGTTGGTTCACTTGCAGGGGCGCTAAGCGCCGGATTCAGGCCAAACGAACTCATCGCGCCAACAAGGGCGCTAACAATAACAAATTTTACTTTCATAACCTACCGTCTTGGAACGTTTCTTATGGGGGACCGCCCGTCTTGGGGGGAGACGATCCGTTTATTCGGGTCCCGTCCGGTATGAGCTCTCGAGGCCCATTTCCGCTGGGATTGATCGATGATCTGAAGGGGAAATGCAGCCGAAGATTGGTTGCAAAAGTAAAATCGTCTTACAGGTTGTAACAAAACCGACTCAATCGGACGTGAGTCGACGCCCCGTCACTTAAGCGAGGTCTAAAAGGCGATTCGGCTAAATTTTTGAAATTTTGAACGAAATTCTAATTAAATTGCGAAAGACGCCCGATGGATACTGCTTGATCAGGCGGTAACATTTTGCAGGGAAAAAATCAGCCTGTAGAGGGTATCTATGGTAGAAACATCGGCAACACCGTCTACATTTTGTGGCCGAAAGTGACGCTGAAATGCCTTAACCACGATTTCCGTGGCTTCATCGAAGATACCGGTGATCTCAATTCCATAGCCGTAGAGCGCCAGCATCGACTGCAAAGCCTCCACCGGCTGCCCCTGTTCGCCCCGCGCCAAAAACCGTCCGCCGCGGATCGGCGTCGGCTCCACATAATGCCCGACACCCGCCTCATGCAGACGTTTCCACGGAAAGCTCTGGCCGGGATCGGTCTTGCGCGCCGGTGCGATGTCCGAATGCGCCAGCACGTTTTCCGGCGCGATGGCGTGGCGTGCACAAATATCGCGGCTGAGACGGATCACCGCCTCGATCTGCGCATCCTTAAACGGCGGATAGTCTTGCAGAACGCCTGGATTGACGATTTCGATGCCGATAGATGCCGAATTGATGTCGGTCTCGCCCTTCCAGAAGCTCTTGCCCGCATGCCAGGCGCGGGCCTTTTCCGAAACCATCTGCAACACCTTCCCGTCCTCTAGAACGAGATAGTGAGCCGAGACCTGCATTTCGGGCGATTTCAGAATGTCGATCGCCTCCTGCGCGGTCGCAAGGCCGGTGTAATGCTGGATCAGAAAAACCGGCGTCTTGCCGTCGCGGCGCGGACCGAAATTGGGCGAAGGATCGAGCGTGGCATCGGGAAAATCGGGCTTTTCCAGCGCCAGTTCCGCCAATTCCTCATCCTGAAATCCGGTTGCCTCGCTCGACGTCTGCATCACGCAGCCTCCAAATGCTTTTCTATGCTCGCCCAAGCCGCGTTTATGGCAGCAAGGCGCGCATTGGCAATAGCAATAAATTCGAGCGGCAAACCTTCGGCAACCAGCCGGTCGGGATGGTGCTGCTTGACCAGCGAACGGTAGCGGCTGCGCGCAGTATCGAACGACACCCCGCGTTCAAGACCCAGAATGGCATAAGGATCGCCCTCGCCACGCTGCACATGCCGGATCGCGATGCGGTCGAAGGCAACCTCGTCAAAGCCGAAAATACCGGCGACTTCGGTTAGAAATGCCAATTCCTTTTCATGGACATAGCCATCCGCCTTGGCGATATGAAACAGTCCGTCGAGAATATCTTCCAGTAGATGGCACTCGGTCTGGCCTTCCTGACAAAGTCCGGCCAGCTGGCGCGCATAGCTTTCGAAACCCGCCACATCCTGCTTGGCCAGATCGTAAAGCCGGGCGACATGCGCGGTTTCTTCCTGCGGCACCGCAAAAATATCCTGGAAAGCGCGTATCTCGTCCTGCGTGACCACGCCGTCGGCCTTCGCCATTTTTGCGGAGAGCGCGATCATGGCAATCGAGAAGGCCACCCGCCTGCGCGTATCGGCATCGCCTTCAAAAACGGTGCGCACAGCCTCGATAACGCCTGTAATGGCGTTCGACGTCACTGACGCCACAAACTCACCGATGCGAACCCAAATCGACATGGGGCTTTTCTACAAAATTCCGTCGCGGCTGGAAACCGCCTGCATGAAGCGAAGTCGAAAAAACAATGATTTATATGCGCTTATCACCGGTCTGTGATAAGAAATGCCCTGAACTGTTATGGTGTAAACCAAAAAAGGAGAACGCCGTTCCCAATTAATTGGATTGAACGGCGTTCTGGCGTTCATTGAAGGAGCGTTGTGCCGTCGCGGCAGCAGCTTCTCCGGCGGCTTGGGCCTGCTCGGCATTTTGCCCGACAGCCTTTGCGGCGGATTCGGCATTGGTGCGGGCGCGTTCGATGGCAGCCGCCTGTTCCTCGGGCGTGGTCACACCGGCGTTCTCGCGCAGTGCCTTGACCAGATCTGGCCCCTCTTTTTCCGATGCGCCTTCCGCTGGTGCGGCAGGCTGGGAAACAGCAGCGCCGTCCTGCGCCGGAGCGGCAGCCTTTTCCTCGTTGCCCTTGCCGCAAGCAGCAAGCGCAACCAGAACAATGGCGGCAACGAAAAACAGGGTGTTACGGTTCATGACCAAAGCCATAACCGAAGATAGCCTGCGTTTAAACACGGAAATCGCTTGCGCGCCGTCTTTCCCGTAAAATGCCGCGGGATCGTTCATGCATTACACTTCCTTCTGGGACAAATGGCGATCCAGTTTCCCGGATCGCCATTCGTATGACGTTTACCACACGGGTCTATGACAGCTCACCAGCCGTAACTTGCCCGCGCTTTATTGATACAAAATAGCACCCGGGCTTAATTAGCAGGCGCAGTACCGGTACCGCCCGTACCCGTGCCCGGATTTGCCGGAGCCGGTGTTGCAGGCGTGGTGTTCGTATCATTGTTCGAAGGTGCGGCCGGCGTCGTCGGGGCCGGTGCCGGAGCGTTGCTTGCGCCGTCATCCTTCTTGTCGTTGCAGGCGGCAAGGCCCAGAAGCGATACAGCGGCAACAGATGTAATCAGAAACTTCTTCATTTTGGCTCTCCTTCCTAGCGTGGGTTGCTCGATCCGAGCTTATCCCTGTTGAGCATGGCGCAGTTTGCGCAGACACCCCTCTGCTCTTTTCATAGCTTTCTTCGTGTCCATCCGGCTTCTTACCGGTCGGGCACTTTTGCGGTTGGATCAGGCACAGAACTCCTGTCGATACCCACCGTCACAGAAGAAAACGGCAGACCAAAGGAAAGGTTCTCTCAATTAGTCTTACTGTCCGTAATAAAACGCCAATATTGCAGACACTTAATCCCGCATTTCCCAGTCAGAAGCGATCATTAATCCGTCAATCCCCTATGTCACAGCGATGTCATGCCCAGTGTTTAACTTTTTTGAAACCAAGCACGGGATTCGTCCCAAAGGGGAATTCATGGCCGACCAATCAGCCGACGGTACTATTCTGAAGCGTGCAGTAACTCAGAACCATGCGCTTTCCCGCGCGGGTTTTTCGGAACGGTTGTTTGCCTGGCTCTTTAAGGGGCTGGTCTATCCGCAAATCTGGGAAGATCCGGATGTGGACATGGCGGCCCTCGCCATTCAGCCCGGTCATCGCATCGTCACTATCGCGTCTGGCGGCTGTAACGCGCTTTCCTATCTCACCGCCGATCCCGCCCGCGTCGAGGCCGTTGATCTCAACGAGGCTCATGTCGCCTTCAACCGGCTGAAGCTGGCCGCGCTCAAGAACCTGCCAGATTACAGCGCCTTTTACCGCTTCTATGGCAAAGCTGACGACAAGACCAATCTGGCTGCCTATAAGCGCTTCGTGCGTCCGCATCTTGATGCCGAAAGCCGCGCTTACTGGGAAAAGCGCAAGTGGAACGGTCGCCAGCGCATTTCGATCTTCTGGCGCGATCTTTACCGTCACGGCCTGCTCGGCGTATTCATCGGCATGGGCCATCGCGTGGCGCGGCTCTATGGCATTGATCCGCGCGATATTCTCAAATCGCGCACCATGGAAGAACAGCGCAGCTTCTTCGACACCGCACTTGCGCCCTTGTTCGAAAAACGCATGGTGCGCTGGGCAACCGCACGAAAATCCTCGCTGTTCGGTCTTGGCATTCCGCCCCAGCAATATGATGCGCTGGCCACCGCCGGAAACGGCAATATGGCCGAGGTGCTGCGCAGCCGCCTTGAAAAGCTCGCCTGCGGCTTTCCGCTGACGGAAAACTACTTTGCCTGGCAGGCTTTCGGACGCGGCTATAGCGGCAACGAAGAAACCGGCCCGCTGCCGCCTTATCTGTCGCGCGCCAATTTCGAAACAGTCCGCGCCCGCGCCGACCGCATGACGGTGCAGAACGCCAATTACACCGACTTTCTGGCCGCCAAACCCGCCGCATCGGTGGATCGCTATATCCTTCTCGACGCGCAAGACTGGATGAACGACAGCCAGCTGAATGCCGTCTGGAGCGAAATCACACGCACTGCCGCACCGGGCGCTCGCGTGATTTTCCGCACTGCCGCCGAGCCGAGCCTGCTGCCCGGTCGCGTCGCGCCGGAAATTCTCGACCACTGGGAATACCGCGAAGACGAATCCCGCGCATTGCATGACCGCGACCGCTCGTCGATTTATGGCGGCTTTCACCTTTACGTCCTGAAGGACGCGTGACATGCTGCAAAATACTGAAGGCAGGCAGGGCAACAGTCAGGGCGCAAGTCATGCGCGGCTGATGGACCGGGTCTATCGCCGCCAGCGCCACTTTTATGATGCGACCCGCAAATATTACCTGCTGGGCCGCGACCAGATGATCGCGACGCTCAATGTGCCGGAAGGCGGCAGCGTTCTGGAAATCGGTTGCGGCACGGGCCGCAACCTCGTCAAGACGGCCGAACACTACCCCGATGCAAAACTCTATGGCATCGATATTTCAGCAGAAATGCTGGATACGGCCCGCAGTGCCGCCAAACGTGCGGGCATCGAAAGCCGCACCCGGCTGGAACGCGCCGATGCGGCGCAGTTCGATCCCGAACAGCTTTTCCATCAAACAGGCTTCGACCGTATCTTCATTTCCTATGCCATATCGATGATCCCGCAATGGCAATCGGTCATCCGCGAGAGCATTCGCCATCTGGCACCACAAGGCGAGTTGCATATCGTCGATTTCGGCGATCAAAGCCGCCTGCCCCGATGGTTCAAGCGCGGGCTCTATAAATGGCTCGACTGGTTTCATGTCACGCCGCGTCAGGACATGTTCGCCGTGTGCGAACGGCTTGCTGCCGAACGCGGCCTCACAGTGGAACGCCGCGTGCTTTATCACGGCTTTGCGTGGATCGCCGTCATCCGGGCTTTTGCATAAAATTAGGAGCAACAACGCCACAGGCTGGTGACGACCGGGTGCGGATCGCGTAACCGTTGTAGGGACTGATTCGCGACACCGGAAACCCTGCATGAAACGTCTCATGAGCCGTCTGGCCAGCCGCAATTTTCTTGGCCCCTGCTTTGCCTCCTGCATGGGCGTTTTTCTGCTTTCGGCCTGTACGACAGTGGATTACGATTTTTCCGATGTGAAAAAGAACGGTACGGTCGCCCGCATCCCACCTCCATCGGGTTCGGTGAAGGCGCCGCGCTTCGGCGACCGCGATCCGCATGACTGGACCGGCAAGACGCCCTGGCACTATCCGATCCACGGCACTGACGTTTCGAAATATCAGACCAGTGTGGACTGGAGCGCGGTCCGCGCCAGCGGCATTTCCTTTGCCTTCATCAAGGCGACGGAAGGCGGCGACCGGCTCGATGACCGCTTTGCCGAGCACTGGAACGGCACGCGTCAGGCAGGCATTCCACGCAGCGCCTATCATTTCTATTATTTCTGCCGCCCGGCCATCGAACAGGCACGCTGGTACATCCAGAACGTACCGCGCGATCCGTCCGCACTGCCGCCCGTTCTCGACATGGAATGGAACCCGCAATCGCCGACCTGCAAATTGCGGCCCAATGCAGCGGTTGTGCGCAAGGAAATGCGCATCTTCCTTTCAGCGCTCGAAAAGCATTACGGCAAGCGTCCGATCATCTACACGACCGTCGATTTCTTCGACGATAACGACCTGCGCCAGCTTCCAGACTATCCGTTCTGGCTGCGTTCGGTCGCGGGCCACCCGGACGAAAAATACGGCCCGCATCCGTGGACTTTCTGGCAATATACCGGCACGGGCAGCATTCCGGGCATCAAGGGCGACGCGGATATCAATGTCTTCGCGGGCGACGCAGCCACATGGAAAAAGTGGCTGGAAAGCAACAAGGGCCGTTAAGACGGGCCTGTTTGGCTGATCGCACCAAGTTTTGCTTCATTTCCGGGTCTTGTTGGGGCAATAGCTTTAACAATTCCCGGAAGGGCAAGCCTGTGCCCTGCAAAATAGTGTGAGTTACCGATGAAGTTTGTTGCTTCCATCATGACAGCCGCCCTGCTCGCTTCGACCGCTGTGTCGCATGCGCAGACCGCAAGTGCGTCTCCGGCACCTGCGGCTCCGGCTGAAACTGCCGTGAACATGCCCAAGCCCGAATGCGAAACCGATCTCGGCCAGTGGGTCGAAAATCTGGCCAAGGAAGCGCGTGAAGCTGGCGTCGGCGACAAGGGCATCAGCGAGCTGCACAAGGCCTCGCTTGAACAGAAGGTGCTCGACCGGGATCGCAAGCAGACCGTCTTCAACCTGACCTTCACCGAATTTTCCAAGCGCCTCATCTCCGAAGCGCGCCTGAAAAAAGGCCAGGAAAATCTGGTTAAATATGCCGATGTCTTCAAGAAAGTCGAAGACACCTATGGCGTGCCGGGTCCCGTTCTCGCTGCCTTCTGGGGCCTTGAAACCGATTACGGCGCGATTCAGGGCGATTTCGACACGCTGAATGCGCTTGTTACCCTTTCCTACGACTGTCGCCGCCCGGACCTTTTCCGTCCGCAGTTGATCGCGCTGCTCAAGCTGTTCGACACGGGCGTTGTCGATGCGAGCACGACCGGCGCATGGGCTGGCGAAATCGGCATGATGCAGCTTCTGCCCAAGGATTATCTGGAGCGCGGCGTCGATGGCGACGGTGACGGCAAGGTCGATCTGAAGAACAGCGTTCCCGACGCCATGATGACCGCCGGTCGCATGATTTCGGAACTTGGCTGGAAACGCGGCCAGCCGTGGCTGGAAGAAGTGCGCATCACCAAGGATTTGCCTTGGGAAGAAGCCATCCGCACCAACCGCAAGCCGCACTCCTGGTGGGCCGCGCAGGGAGTGACCGGCCTGAAGGGTCCGCTTGGGCCGGATGACGGCGATGCTTCGCTGCTGCTGCCGCTGGGCCGCAAGGGCCCGGCCTTCCTGTCCTATGCGAATTTCGACGTCTTCGTCGAATGGAACAAATCCATCGTCTACGCCACAACCGCAGCCTATTTTGCGACCCGCCTCGCGGGTGCACCTGCATTCGATCCCGGCAATCCAATTCCGGGTCTGACGCAGGATCAGATGAAGGAGCTGCAAACCAAGCTTCAGGCGCGCGGCTATGATATGGGCGCGAAGATCGACGGCGTTTACGGTCTCCTGACCCGCGATGCCGTGCGCGCCGAACAGATGCGGCTTGGCATGCCGGCCGATTCCTGGCCAACCCAGGAGCTGCTGGACAAGCTCTGAGTCACACAATGAGGGCGCGGGCTAATCCCCGCGCCTTTTCCTTTCCGACACCCTGACTGCGAATGCCTGCCTCATGCTTACCACCCTGATCGTCGTCCTGCCCGTATTTGCGCTGATTTTTTCCGGCTGGGGGGCGTTCAAGCTGAAAATACTGGGACCGCACGCCATAGCAGAGCTGAACCGCTTCGTGGTTTATCTGGCGCTGCCTGCGCTGCTGTTCGACATTATGGCCAACACCCATGGCAGCGAACTCTGGCAACCGGGCTTCATCGCCGTCTTCCTCTTGAGCAGCGCCGTCGCCTTCGTCCTGCCCTTTCTGGTGCGGCTGCGCGGAAAGCTGCCGCTTGCCGACACCGCGCTGGACGGCCTCAATGCCGCCTATCCCAATACCGGCTATATGGGCATTCCGCTGTCGATGATCGCTTTCGGTTCCGGCGTTCTGGCCGCAACCACCATTTCCATCATCATCACCGTTTGCGTGACTTTCGCCTTTGCAATCGTGCTGATCGAGATCGGCCTGCAAACCGAGAAGAAGCCGTTTCATCTCGTCTGGAAAGTCGTCCGCTCGCTTATCCGCAATCCGCTGCTTTTTGCACCGGCGCTTGGCGCGATGTTTTCTTTCCTCGGGCTGACGATCCCCGCCCCCGCCGAAACTTTCCTGAAAATGCTCGGCGGCGCAGCATCGCCCTGCGCGCTCGTGGCGCTTGGCCTGTTCCTCGCGCAATCGCGCAAGGTCGAACGCGAAAGCGTCAACGCCATTGCATTCCTCGTGTCGATCAAGCTGATCCTCCAGCCGCTCGCCACATGGCTGCTCGCGGTGTATGTCTTCGGATTGCCGCCGCTGATGGCGGAAAGTGCCGCCCTTCTCGCCGCCTTGCCGACGGGCACCGGCCCTTTCATGCTCGCCGAACATTACCGGCGCGAGGCGGCCATCACCTCCAACGTCATTCTCTATTCGACGGTAATTTCGGTGGTAACACTCTCCGCCTATCTGGCTTTGATCCGCTGATAAAAAGCGGGATTTCGCATAGGCGCATTGTAGGAGCGGATTGTGGGAATTGTGGCTATTTCCCTGTAAAACCTGGCAGTTCTGTGTCTTTTTCATGAAATGTGAACAGATTTTTCAGGTCAAAAATTTCAATAACTTAGGTGGTAAACAGAAGGTTTTTTTCGCAATCACGCCAGGTTGCAGCACGAAATCTTCTTTTGTTCTCGGCTTTTTGCGCTTAGATTCCAGTCTCTACCAGCGCGCACCGGACGCTTGTCTGGCGCATATGAAGGAGACAGACCGATGGGACTGACACGATCTTTGAATGTCCTCATGATCTGTGCAGCATTTGCATTTGTTGCAGCGTTGATAGCAGGCGTCATACCGTAAAGCAGACGCATCAGACCATTACGGCGACACGGGTTTCGAGGATAGACCGGTCTCGCAAGAAACAGAAAGCCCGCCATTTCGGCGGGCTTTCTTTATTTTCAGGCAGGCTCCAGCACCGCTTCCGTCTTCGGGCGAATGCCAATCATATGGCAGATCGCATAGGGCAGATCGGCGCGGTTCATCGTATAGAAATGGAAATCCTGCACACCGCGCTCGATCAGATCCATCACCTGTTCGGCGGCGATGGCCGCAGCCACGAGCTGATGCGTCTGCGGGTCGTTTTCCAGCCCGTCGAAACGCTCTGCCAGCCAGGCCGGAATATGCGTCGCCGAACGGGCGCAGAAATTTTTGACCTGCTTGAAATTATGCACCGGCAGAACACCCGGAACGATCGGGATATAAATCCCCGCCCGGCGCACGCGCTCGACATAACGCTCATAAAGATCGTTCTCGAAGAAGAACTGCGTGATGGCGCGGGTGGCGCCAGCATCGACCTTGCGCTTCAGCATGTCGATATCGGTCGCGAAATCCGGGCTTTCCGGATGCTTTTCCGGATAGGCGGAAACCGAAATGTCGAAATCCGCAATCTGACGCAGGCCGCCGACCAGATCGGCACCATTCAGATAACCGCCGGTTGTCGGCACATATTTTTCACCGATGCCCGCTGCCGGATCACCGCGCAGCGCCACGAAGCGGCTCACGCCAAGATCGGCGAACTCGCGCACCACGCGGTCGACTTCCTCACGTGTTGCATCCACACAGGTCAGATGCGCCGCAGGTTTGATGTCGGTTTCTTTCAGGATACGCGCCACCGTCCGTATCGTGCGCTCACGGGTGGAACCACCCGCGCCATAGGTGACCGAGACGAACTCCGGCTGTAGCGGTGCCAGCCGTGTGACCGTTTCCCAGAGGCGCTGTTCCATTTCTTCCGATTTGGGCGGAAAGAATTCGAACGATACCCGGGTGGTCTGGCCGACATCCGGTCGGCGGGAAAGACCATAAAAACCCATCACACTGTCTCCGTCATGCTTGATTCATTCGTTGCCGGATCGGCAATGAGAAGACGCGGATCACGTGCAAGCCAAAGCTTGACGGTCAGCCCCTCATCTCCGCTTGCGCCTTTCGGGCTTAATTCCAGCGTCTTTTCAGGCTCAAGGCCCGCTTCCTTCATCCAGCTCAGCATCTGCTCGTCGCTGAAGCCAAGGCGCAAATGCGCATGGTCTTCGCGCAGGAATTCGAGCGTATGCGGCGCAAAATCCACGATCAGCAAACGACCATCCGGGCGCAGCGCACGCGCGCCTTCACGGATTGCCGAAAGCGGATCGTCCAGAAAGTGCAGCACCTGATGGATCGTCACCAGATCGAAGCTTTCGCGTTCGACCGGCAGGGCATAAACATCGCCTTGGCGCACCTGAGCATTGCCGATGGCGGCAAGATCGAGATTGGCCCGTGCCACCGCCAGCATGTCGCGATTGATATCGATGCCGAGACCGCGCGCATAAAGCGGCGCGAAAAGCTCCAGCAGGCGCCCGGTGCCGGTCCCGACATCGAGCATGGCCTGAAACGGCTTTTCGCCGACGATCTTCTTGAGGGCGGTTTCGACCGCATTTTCGGAAACATGCAGCTTGCGGATTTCGCCCCAGCTGCCAGCATTGGCGCTGAAATAGGCCGCGGCTTTTTCCTGACGGCTGGATTTGACCTGCGAAAGCCGCTCCTGATCGCGCTCGACCAGCGCATCAGAGCGGTCGAGCCGCGCCAGCAAGCCACGCGCCAGATCGCCGCTGATCGCATTATCCGCCAGCCGGAAATAGGCCCATGCCCCTTCCTGATAGCGGTCGATGAGATCGGCTTCGCCCAACAGCTTGAGATGGCGCGATACACGCGGCTGCGACTGGCCGAGAATTGTCGTCAGATCGGAAACTGTCAGGTCGCCCCGCGCCAGAAGCGCCAGAATGCGCAGACGGCTTGGCTCTGCCACCGCCTTCAACACATCCACCATCTGATCGAGTTGCAATTGCAAACCGGCCATGTCCTCAGCTCTTCCGTTGCGGCACAACCTTGGCTCCGCTCAAAAACATATAAAGATATGTTTATATGGAAAGGCATTCCTATGCAAGTGCTTTTCATGGCAGAATGAAAGGGAACTGGGGATTCGTTCACAGCGAGTGCGGGAAAGGAAAGCGCCATGCGTGCGGGCACAACGCGTCAAAAGGCAATCGCCAAATCGCTCACATTGCTGCTTCCGGCAGTTCCCTATTCGGATTCGGAACCGATCAGAGCGGCGGCTCTCGCCCCGCATATGAAGACGCTGCCGCCGTCCACGGCGGTCTGGCTTGCCACCGTGGCGCATGTGCGCCACGCCCATACGGATTATGATACGCTGCGCGATGACGGATATGACAAGGATTCCGCGCGCTTCTTTGTGCTAGACGCGATCAACTCAAAGCTGACGGAATGGCGCGCGACACGGCTTCTGTCGCCGGAAGACGACGAAGCCGTGGAGATGTAAAAACGCCGCCCGGAGGCGGCGTCTTGATCCTAGAGAACCTCGGCCCGTTTAATCGACGGACCCATGCCCCTGCAGATAACCGTGCTTACGCGGGTTCGGCATGAAGATGCTGACCGCAAACACGATGACCATCATGATGGTCACGTACCAGAAGAAGCCGCTTTCCATGCCCTGCTGTTTGAACCACAGCGCGACATATTCCGCCGTGCCGCCAAAGATCGCATTGGCGATGGCGTAGGAAAAACCGACGCCAAGGGCGCGCACTTCCGCCGGGAAAAGCTCGGCTTTCACGATGCCGCTGATGGAGGTGTACATGCTCACCACGGCCAGCGCGATCACGATATAGATGAAAGCCATGGTCGAGCTCTGCACCGAGCCAATCAATGTCATCAACGGGATCGTGGTCAAGATCGAGATGCCGCCAAAGCCGATCATCATGGTCTTGCGGCCGAGCTTGTCGGACAAGGCGCCGAATAGCGGCTGCATGAGCATATAGGCCAGCAGCACGAAGGTCATGGTTTCGCTGGCGGTTTCCTTGCTCATGCCGGCCGTGTTGACCAGATATTTCTGCATATAGGTTGTGAACGTATAGAAGGCGAGCGAACCGCCTGCCGTGAAGCCGACAACAACCAGAAACGCCTTGCGATGATGCTTCCAGATGGTGGCGAAGCTGCCGGCAGCCTTGCTGTTGCGGGTTTCTTCCGTGGTCGTTTCATGCAGCGTGCGGCGCAAAAAGAGCGCCACGATGGCCGCGAGACCACCAATTGCAAACGGGATGCGCCAGCCCCAGGCGTGAAGCTGTTCAGACGTCAGCAAGAACTGGAGAAGCACGATCACCAGCACGGCCAGAAGCTGGCCACCAATCAGCGTGACATATTGAAACGACGAGAAGAAGCCGCGACGGCCTGCAAGCGCCACTTCACTCATATAGGTTGCCGTGGTGCCATATTCGCCACCGACCGAAAGGCCCTGCAACAGACGCACGATCAGCAACAGCACCGGTGCCAGCACGCCAATCGATGCATAGGTCGGCAGGATGGCGATGGCAAACGAGCCGAAACACATCATGGTGACGGAAATCAGCATCGATGTGCGGCGACCCAGCTTGTCGGCGATACGACCGAACAACCAGCCGCCAATCGGGCGCATCAGAAAGCCTGCTGCGAAAATCGCAGCCGCATTCAAAAGCTGACTGGTCTGATCTTCAGCGGGGAAAAACTGCGACGCGAAGTAAAGCGCACCAAACGAATAAACATAGAAATCATACCATTCGACCAGATTGCCCGAGGCGCTGGCCACAATCGCATAGACGCGACGGCGTGTATCGTGGGCGTCATGCGCCGCTTCGAACTCGCCATTGGCATCGACATGCGTATTTGCATTGCTCATGTTGAAAACTCCCAAAAGCGGATTCTGTTACCCACATCGAACGACAGCGAAAATTTTGGATGAAGCGCAGCGTTATAAGGATGCCTGCTAACTTACTAAATTAGCATCGGTTCCAGAATGCGATCAGACCATAGGAGCAAAATCATTTGCATGCAATCTATTGACTTGTAACCAATAGCAAGGCGGACGATGGCGATCCACCTGCCATCATCCGTCGCAGTTCTTTGAAATAATTGGAAAAATTATAAATGCGCCCGACCGCTGCCCCGGCGAGCGTCAATCACATCCCCGTGTAGTAGCCGGTTTCGGCATGATTATCGCTTCTGGACGAGCATGAAAATACGCGGGAATCGAAGCAGCACCTTGCCGTCGCGAGTCGTCGGATAGTGCGGGGTGATGCGCTCCTTATAGGCTGCAAGATAGGCCGCCTGCTCGTCCGCATCCAGCGGGTCGAGGAATGGCCTGAGACCCGTGCCCTTGACCCACTCCACGATGGCATCCACGCCCGCCAGCGGGTGATTATAGATCGTGTGCCAGATATCGATCCGCGCCGCATCGCCAGCGAAAGCGTCGTAATAAGTCGCGACCGGCGGCAAAGGCCCCCTGCCCGTCGTGCCGATCTTGGCTGCAAAAGGCGCAGTCTTGGCAACGTCGCGCATCCCGATATGGGTTTGCTCGCCCATATTGTCGGGCATCTGGATCGCCAGAAATGCGCCGGGTTGCATCAAGGACAAAAGCCGCTGCAATTGCTCGATATGGTCTGGCAGCCATTGAAAGACGGCATTGGAGAACAGCACGTCCGTTTCGGCGTCCGGCTCGAAACTGGCGGCATCGCTGATGAAGAACTCGACATCCGGCAAACGCGCCTTCGCCTTGTCGATCATATCCGGCGAGGTGTCGAAGCCCGAAATCTGCGCGTCCGGCCAGCGCTCGACCAGAAGCTCGGTTGAATTGCCGGGTCCGCAGCCGATATCCACCACCTTGCGCGGTGTTGCCAGAGGTATCTGCGCCAGAAGATCGCGCGCCGGGCGGCTGCGTTCATCTTCGAATTTCAGATACTGTTTTGCGGACCAGTCTTTCATCGTCTTTCCTTTCATCAAATGAAAAGGCCGGTGCGATGCACCGGCCTTAAAATCATTACCTTGTCAGCGGCTTATACGTCACCCGCTTCGGGTTGACGCTTTCCGGTCCGAGACGACGGACCTTATCCGCTTCATAATCCTCGAAATTGCCTTCGAACCATTCGACATGGCTGTCGCCTTCGAAAGCGAGAATATGCGTTGCCAGACGATCGAGGAACATACGATCGTGGGAGATGATAACGGCGCAACCAGCGTATTTTTCAAGCGCGTCTTCGAGCGCTGCCAGTGTTTCCGTATCAAGATCGTTGGTCGGTTCGTCGAGCAGCAGAACGTTGCCGCCTGCCTGGAGCATCTTGGCAAGATGCACGCGGTTGCGCTGACCACCGGACAGATTGCCGACCTTAGCCTGCTGATCGCCACCCTTGAAGTTGAACGCGCCGCAATAAGCGCGCGAGTTCATTTCAAACTTGCCGAGCTTGATGATGTCGTTGCCACCGGAAATTTCTTCCCAGACATTCTTGTTCGGATCGAGATGATCGCGGCTCTGATCGACGTAACCGAGATGAACCGTGTCGCCGATGCGGATCGAACCGGAATCCGGCTTTTCCTGACCGGTGATCATCTTGAACAGCGTCGACTTACCGGCACCGTTCGGGCCGATAACACCAACAATGCCACCGGGAGGCAGCTTGAAGGTCAGGTTTTCGATCAGCATGCGATCGCCAAACGACTTTGTCAGACCTTCCGCTTCAATAACCACCTGACCGAGACGCTCGCCTGCCGGGATCAGAATCTGGGCATCGCCCGGACGCTGGTTTTCCGCAGCTTCGACCAGCTGATCATAAGCCTTGATACGGGCTTTCGATTTGGCCTGTCGAGCTTTCGGGCTTGCCGCAATCCACTGGCGTTCGCGCTCAAGCGCTTTCTGGCGCGAATCTTCTTCACGTCCTTCCTGAATCATACGCTTGGCCTTGGCTTCGAGATAAGCCGAGTAATTGCCTTCGTAAGGAATGCCGCGACCGCGATCGAGTTCGAGAATCCAGCCGGTTACATTGTCGAGGAAGTAGCGATCATGCGTGATGAGCAGGACAGCGCCCTGATATTCGCGCAGATGCTTTTCCAGCCATGCGGTGGTTTCAGCGTCAAGGTGGTTGGTCGGTTCGTCGAGCAGCAGCAAGTCAGGCTTCGACAGCAGCAGCTTGCAAAGCGCAACACGGCGACGTTCACCACCCGAAAGCTTGGTAACATCGGCGTCGGCTGGCGGGCAGCGCAGCGCTTCCATTGCCATTTCAACCTGGCTTTCCAGATCCCAGAGGTTCTGGCTGTCGATGATATCCTGAAGCGCCGCACCTTCGTCGGCGGTTTCATCAGAATAGTTCATCATCAACTCGTTGTAACGGTCGAGAATGGCTGTCTTCGCAGCCACACCTTCCATCACATTGCCGAGGACGGTCTTGTCCGGGTCGAGATGCGGTTCCTGCGCGAGATAGCCGCAAGTGGCGCCGTCTGCGAGCCAGGCTTCGCCGGTATATTCCTTGTCGAGACCGGCCATGATCTTGAGGATGGTCGACTTACCGGCACCGTTGGGACCGAGAATACCGATCTTCGCATCGGGATAGAATGACAGGTGAAGGTTTTCGATAACCTTCTTGGCGCCGTAGGCCTTGTTCAGCCCGGACATATGATAGATGAATTGGCGTGCCATAAAGCGCGTCGTCTCCACTGGTTGGAAAGCGCGGGCGGTCCAAACGAAGCCGAGCCGCGCGGAAATTGCTGACGCGTATGTAGGCCAAATAGTGAGCGGACGCAAACGCCATCACGCAAAACAAATATGCCGATTGAGGCATGGCCCCCGGCAGCACACGCTTCAAAAATTGAGCTTAAAAGAATGAAACCGGGCGCGGATATTTCCGTCACCCGGTTTCCCCTCTGGCCACCGTCCGCGAAAGTTTCCTCCCTTTCATCGGACGGCCTGCAAATGATGGCTTGAATTTCTCTAAATGACGCCTTTTATAACCGTCAAAGCCCCTGTATTTCCCCGTTGAAGCTAGATTTGCCCAGCTTTTTCCGCATTTCAAGCAGAATTTGCACAAAAAAAGCTTTTGCCTAAAATTCCCTCATACAACGTTGTCATGCCTCTTTTAATATCGTGCCCAACCGGGGAATTGACTATTTGCGCGGCATAAAATCAGATGGTGAAATGTCGTTTGAAACCGTCCATCACCTCTCCTTGTCCGACGCGACGCAACTGCCGTTTCGAAACGCGCTTGCCGACGCACCACGCGCGGTCGTTCAAATCTGCCACGGGCTTGCGGAACATTCCGCGCGCTATCGGCGGTTCGCATACGCGCTGGCACAGGCTGGCTATCATGTCTATGCGCACGACCACCGTGGACACGGCGTGAATATCGGCGCCCATGCACCGAGAGGAATGTTTTCACAAAAGCAAGGCCATGATGTGGCGATCGAGGATGTTCTGGCGCTGAACCGCCATATTTATCTTGAGCACCCCGGATTGCCGGTGGTGCTGTTCGGCCATTCGATGGGCGGCCTGATCGCGCTGAACTATGTGCTGGACCATTCCGACACGGTGGATGCCGCTGCGATCTGGAATGCCAATTTCGACGGCGGCCTTGAAGCCAAAGCCGCTGCAGCTCTTCTTTATATGGAGCGCATGCTGAAAGGGTCCGATGTTCCGAGCAGCCTGCTGCCAAAACTGACCTTTCGTGCATGGGGCCGCTCCATCCCCGGCCATCGCACGCCCTTCGACTGGCTGTCGCGCGATCCAGCGGAGGTCGATGCCTATGTCGCCGATCCGCTTTGCGGCTTCGATGCGACTGTATCGCTGTGGCTCGATCTCGTGCACATGACCGCACGCGGCGCGGATGATCGCACCTTCGGCAACATCCCGCGCAGCCTGCCCTTTCATCTGGTGGGCGGCAGCGAAGACCCCGCTACTGCCAAAGGCGCTGCCGTCGCGCGACTGGCGGAGCGGATGCGGCGTATGGGATTCACGCGGGTCACCTGCACGATCCTGCCCGACACCCGCCACGAAAGCCTGAATGAGATCAACCGGGACGACGTAACACAGAAATTTCTGGATTGGCTGGCGGAGACCCTTCCGTCTTCAACCATGTCCAGTTAAAAAGCGGCTATTATCTTCTGTATCGAGCTCGGCTCACGATTTCTTGAAGCATCTTGGCTTCGCCGGGTATTCAGTGCTAGAGCATCGGCCCCGAAAGCCATTGCCGGTTTCGGGAAAAGCTAATGCTGATCAAAAATTGGCGCGGCTTGCGCGAATATCGGAGCTCCAGACAATGAAAATGGAGCCTGCGCTTGAAAAATAGCGCAAGGAACGAAGGAACACTCTGCGTGGAAACACCGACAATTTCTGTGGTCATCCCCTGCCGCAACGAGGCGGACAATCTCGCCTTTCTGCTGGATGAGGTGGATTCCGCGATGCAGGGCCGCGCCTATGAAGTGATTGTCGTGGATGACGGCTCGACGGATTCGACCAGCGACGTCATCGCCCGGCGCATCCATGCAGGCAAGCCGCTGCGCCATCTGCGCCATGACCGTTCATCCGGCCAGAGTGCTGCAGTGCGTTCCGGTGTTTTTGCCGCGCGCGGCAAGATTGTGGTGACGATGGATGGCGACGGCCAGAACGACCCGGCCTATCTGCCGGTTCTGGTCGATGCGCTGGTTGAGGCGGGCGAAGGCTACGGCATTGCCGCTGGCCAGCGTCTGAAGCGCACCGATACCAAGCTGAAGCAAATGTCGTCCCGCTTCGCCAATAATCTGCGTGGCGCGATCCTGAAGGACAAGACGCGCGACTCCGGTTGCGGCCTCAAGGCGCTGCATACCGACCTGTTCCGTCAGCTGCCGTTCTTCGACGGCTGGCATCGCTATCTGCCGTCGCTGGCGCTGCGCGAAGGTTTCGATGTCGTGCATGTGGATGTGGTTGACCGCGAACGCCGCCATGGCAAATCCAATTACGGCATCCTTGATCGCGGACTGCGTGGCATACTCGATCTTTACGGCGTCTGGTGGCTGCGCAAGCGCCGCAAGGTCGTGCCGCGCGTGACGGAGATTACCCATGACTGATATTTTCAACAGCCTGTCGCAGTGGCTGCACGAAGTCTTCATCGCGCAGTGGGATGGCTGGATCGTGCTCGGCTTCGTCGCACAGGCTTGCTTCACCATGCGCTTCGTCGTGCAATGGCTGGCTTCCGAAAAAGCCAAACGCAGTGTCATGCCAGTGGCGTTCTGGTTTTTCTCGCTGTTCGGCGGCGCATTGCTGCTGATCTATGCGGTCCAGCGCAAAGACCCGGTTTTCATTGCTGGACAGGGTTTCGGCCTGCTGGTCTATGTCCGCAATCTCTGGCTTATCGCCAATGAAAAGAAGCGGATCGTGGCGAGCGAATAACTCGCCCCGTGATCAGCTTTTCAGCTGGCGCCCTACCGAACGGTAGTCGAGGCCAGTATCGGCGATGTCTTCCGCCTTATAGACATTGCGCAAATCGATCAGCACGTTGCCAGCCATCGCTTTTGCGACGCGCTTCAGGTCCAGCGCCCGATAGGCGTTCCATTCTGTCAGAAGCGCCACCACGCCAGCCCCTTCCGCTGCCTCATAGGCTGAGTTGCACCAGATCACATCCGGCAGAACGGCCTTGGCGGCTTCCATCGCCTCGGGGTCGTGCGCGCGCACCGAAATGCCTGCCTTCTGGATCGCGGTCACGATATCCAGGGCCGGAGATTCGCGGATATCGTCAGTATTCGGCTTGAACGCGATGCCCAGAACCGCAACCGTCGCAGCGCCGCTTTCCTTCGCTGCGGAAACGATCCGCTCTGCCATCGACTGCTTGCGCGTTTCGTTGATGGCGATCACTTCCTCGATCAGCGATTGCGGCGCGTCGTAACGCTTGCCGGTGGCGGCAAAAGCACGCGTATCCTTCGGAAAGCATGAGCCGCCGAAGCCCGGTCCCGCATGGAGGAATTTGGAGCCGATGCGGTTATCCATACCGATGGCGCGCGCGACTTCCTGCACATTGCCGCCGGTCTTCTCGCACAAATCCGCCACCTGATTGATGAAGGTGACCTTCATGGCCAGAAACGCATTGGCGGCATACTTGATGATCTCGGCATTTTCGAGCGAGGTGACGACCATCGGCGTCTCGCGCAGATAAAGCGGGCGATAGAGGCGCTGCATCGCAGCCTTGCCACGCTCGTCCTCAACGCCCACCACAACGCGGTCGGGCCGCATGAAATCCTCGATGGCCGAGCCTTCGCGCAGGAATTCCGGATTGGAAACCATGGAGAAAGGCACACCGGGGCGTGCTGCGGCAATACGGTCGCGGATACGCGCATTGGTGCCGACGACGACTGTGGACTTGATGACAACAACGGCGTCGGGCTTCATCGCTGCCGCGATTTCATCCGCCGCCGCCTCGATATATTGCAGGTCCGCCTCGCCGTCGCCGCGCCGCGACGGCGTGCCGACAGCGATGAAGATCACATCGGCATCGGCCACGCTTGTCGCAAGATCGGTGCTGAAATCCAGCCGTTCGTCACGAATGTTGCGGGTCAGAAGTTCATCGAGGCCCGGCTCAAAGATCGTGACCTTGCCCGCCTCAAGGCGTTCGATGATCGACGGGTTCTTGTCGACGCAGGTGACGTGGAAGCCGAATTCGGCAAAACACACGCCCGAAACCAGACCCACATAGCCCGTTCCGATCATCGCCAGCTTCATATGTTCAGTCCTTCAGTTTGGCTTAGAGCCACTTGTCGTAGTCAGAGACCAGCAGATGCAGCGGCTTTTCGTTTTCTTCAATATTCGAAAAGCGGCCAATCGGCTCGCGGAAAATATTATCGGTGAGGTCGTCATTGACGGTCGAAACTTCACCAATCAGCACGTCGCCGCCCTCGCCCCAGAAAGCATGCCAGTTGCCGGGCAGAAGCGTCACGCTTTCACCGGGCGACAGTTTCAGATGCGCGCCCGCCTTCTGCGTCACAAGACGACCGTCGGTCGCGACCGTAACATCGGAATGCTCATCCACACTGCCGTCCGGCAGCGAATTGAACAGTTCCAGCACCAGCGTGCCGCCACCGCGATTGATGATATCTTCAGCCTTCACCACATGGCGATGCATCGGCGACAGCTGGTTCTCGCGCGAGATCATGATCTTTTCGGCATAAAGCATGCCGCCGCCGCGCTTCAGGTCATCGGCATTGCCGTTGCGTGTCGTAAACAGGAAAAGGCCTAGGTCCTTGAACTTGCCTTGACCGTAATCCGTAATATCCCAGCCCAGACGCGCATCGCGGATGGCTGCGGCATCGCTGCCGGTTCGCTGCTTCAGCTCTTCCGGGGTCCAGTAGGCAAAGGGCGGCATGACATAGCCGAATGAGCGGATAAACGCATCGCTTTCGCGGATAATATCATTGATTTCTGAGCGCTTCATGACCTCTGGGCCTCCCATGGAATGAAACAGTTTCTGTCTGGTTCGTGTGGTAACTATCTTTTCGGCCTGTTGGCAATCCCGGAAATGCTTTGCATGTCAGCTGTCACGCATATTTGCTGTCCTGACTGCCTGCCGCAAAAGCGACATTTTGGCGTGTCGTCTTTACGCGAAATCCATGTCGCATCCCAATGCGCGTTTAGGACATTTCAGTGATTGAATCATGACAACGGAAGCCAGTTCGAAATCCGAAACGGAAGCGAACAAGCCATTGATGTAGCGGCAAAAGCCGGGCTTCTGGAAGGCTAAGGGAACACCGGATCAGGCCAAGGTCGCTGGGAGAACAGCAAATGCCGATCCTAACGAAGATGAAGCAAGGGTCGTGATGATGGACGTTCGCAATAAAGTGCTGGGGGAAATGCTGGGGCTTTTGTCCGGGCGCGACCCCAATTTCAGCCTGGAGCAGAAGTTTTACACCGATCCGGATTTTTACAAGCTGGATCTGGAAAACATCTTCTATCGTGACTGGCTGTTTGTCGGCCATGATTGCGAGCTGCCGAAGACCGGCTCCTACATGACCGTGCAGGTTGGCGCCTATCCGGTCGTCATCGTGCGCGATGCGCAGGGCGGTATCCGTGCCTTCCACAATTCCTGCCGTCATCGCGGCTCGCGCATCTGCTCTGCCGAGAAAGGCACGGCGGCGAAGCTCGTCTGCCCCTATCACCAGTGGACCTATGAGCTGGACGGACGCTTGCTCTTCGCGCGTCAGGTTGGCCCGGATTTCAAGCCCGCCGAATATGGTTTGAAGCAGGTGCATTGCGAGACGGTCGCAGGCTATATCTATATCTGCGTCGCCGACGAAGCCCCGGATTTCACCGCCTTCCGCAATCTGGTCGAACCCTATCTCGCGCCGCACAATATCAAGGACGCCAAGGTCGCTTTCGAAAGCTCGATCATCGAAAAGGGCAACTGGAAGCTGGTCTGGGAAAACAATCGCGAGTGCTATCACTGCGCCGCGAACCACCCGGAACTCTGCCGCACCTATCCCGAAGCGCCATCGGCGACCGGCGTTCAGGGTGTGATGGAAGACCCGGAAATCAACCAGCTCTGGAAGAACTGCGCCAGCGCCGGCCTGCCGGCAGAATTCAAAATGTCCGAAGACGGTCGTCATCGCATCACCCGCATTCCGCTTCTGCGCGATGCGGTAAGCTATACAATGTCGGGCAAGGCCGCCGTCAAGAAGCCGCTAAGCGATCAGGTTGCAGGCGACACCAATATCGGCGCGATGCTGCTCTTCAATTATCCGTCCACCTGGAACCATCTGATGGCCGACCACGCCATATCGTTCCGCGTTTTGCCGATCAGCGCTGAAGAAACCCTCGTCACAACCAAGTGGCTGGTGCACAAGGATGCGGTTGAGGGCGTCGATTATGATCTGGACGAACTGACCCATGTGTGGATACAGACCAATGATCAGGATCGGCAGATCGTCGAGGAAAATGCCGTCGGCATCCGCTCGCCCGCCTATCAGCCCGGCCCCTACTCGGTCGAGCATGAGGGCGGCGTGATGCAGTTCCTCGAATGGTACACCAATACGATGACGCCGCGCCTCAGCGGTGAAACGGCCAAGCTTAGCCGCGTGGCCTGATCGGCATAGACCGAAATACGAATTGAGAAGCGAGAAGGCCATGCAGCCTCTGAAATATCTGGACGAGATGCTGCCGTGGAACGACAGGCTGCAAATGCTGGAGTGCATTTCGGCCATCGAAGAAGCGCCGGATGTGATGACCTTCTCGTTCAGGACCGAAGAAGGTAACTGGTTCCGCTATACGCCGGGCCAGTTCGTCACGCTGGAACTGCCGCTGGAGCGGGCGGACGGTCTTGGCCCTGTGCTCAGAACCTATACGCTGTCATCCACACCATCGCGGCCCTACCATATTTCGGTGACGGTCAAGGCGCAGAAGGACAGCATCGGCACCCGCTGGATGCTCGACAATCTGCGCCCGCCGATGAAGATCAAGGCCTACGGGCCGAATGGCGACTTTTCGCTCGCCAATCATCCGAGTGAAAAATACCTGTTCATCTCGGCTGGTTCCGGCATCACGCCGATGGTTTCTATGACCCGCTGGCTGTTCGACTGCGCTCCTGGAACCGACATAGCATTCATCAATTGCGCCCGTACACCGGACGACATTATTTTCCGCAAGGAACTGGAACTGCTTTCCGGTCGTATGGATGCGATGCGGCTCGCCTTCATTGTCGAGCAGTCCTCCGCCCGGCATGTCTGGCCGGGCCTGCACGGTCGTATCGACCGAGCGCGGCTCGAATTGCTGGCGCCGGATTTCCAGCATCGCAAGGTCTTCTGCTGCGGCCCCGAGCCGTTCATGAACGGCGTGCGCGGATTGCTGGAACAATCCGGCTTCAACATGGCCAATTATCATCAGGAGAGCTTCCAGCCCGCGAGCGAAATCTCGTCGGTGCCCGTGCCGAGCGCACTTGCGCCCGCCTCACCTGCCGCAGTTGCCGCCCCTCCGGCAGCGCCCGCCGTGGCTGCGGCCAGCGTGGTGTTCAGCCTTTCGGGCGTCGAAGTGGAATGCACCGAAAACGACACCATCCTGCTTGCCGCCCGCAATGGCGGTCTGAAAATACCGAGCGCCTGCGAATTCGGCATTTGCGGCACCTGCAAGGTGAAATGCCTCGGCGGTGAGACGGAGATGAACCACAATGGCGGCATTCGCGATGATGAAATCGCGGAAGGCTACATTCTCGCCTGTTGCAGCCGTCCGCGCGGTCGCGTGGAGATCGACGCTTAATCACAGTATCTGAATCAAAAAGCGGCAGGCCGCGAAAATGGTGATTTCGAGAACCGGAGCGCAGCGTACATCAAAGTACGTGAGCACCGGAAGCGTAGAAATCGCCATTTGCAGACCGGCATGGCGGCTTTTGGATCAGATACTTAAGCCTTCTTCAGAAACTCGGTCCTCAGCACCAGACCCTTGACCTGTTTGGTGCTGCAATCGACTTCGGCGGGATTTCCGGTCAGGCGAATGCCCTTGACCACCGTGCCGCGCTTCAGCGTGGTCGAGGTTCCTTTGACCTTCAGATCTTTGATGAGCGTGACGGTATCGCCGTCATTCAATTGCGTGCCGTTGCTGTCGCGCGTGATTTCGTCTGTCATGGTGATCCCTGCCTTTACTGTCACTGTTAAGCGCGGTCCCTAGCACCCTTCTCCATGTTATACCAGAACGCGCATATTCGCTGGTCTCAGTGAAACGGGCTGATTATAGTCGCGGTGAAAAAGCTGAAAATGAAGCAGGTGCGCTTATGATCGGTCATGCCCTTATTGTCGTCGATGTTCAGAATGACTTCTGCCCCGGCGGCGCGCTGGCTGTCGCGCATGGCGATGAAATTCTGCCCGCCGTTAATCGACTGATCGAGGAAAGCGAACACGTCATTCTGACGCAGGACTGGCACCCTGCCGGTCATTCGAGCTTCGCCTCCACCCATCCCGGAAAAGCGCCCTTCGATATGGTGGACATGTCCTACGGGCCGCAGACACTGTGGCCGGATCATTGCGTACAGGGCACGCGCGGGGCGGAATTTCACCCTGCCCTGCAATGGACGCGCGCACAGCTCGTCATTCGCAAAGGCTTCCGTTTCGGCATCGACAGCTATTCAGCCTTCTTCGAAAACGACCGTGAAACACCAACCGGCCTTGCCGGATATTTACGCGAGCGCGGCATCGGTTCGCTGACGCTTGCGGGTCTCGCAACCGATTTCTGCGTTGCCTATTCCGCGCTTGATGCCGTAGCACAAGATTTTCAGGTACGGGTGCGGCTCGATGCCTGTCGTGGCATCGACCTCAACGGCTCCATGAGCACCATGCTGGAGAAGATGAAGCAGGCTGGCGTCGAACTGGTCGATGAGCCTGCCTCAGCCGCGCATTTACTCTAGCTCTCCATCGGGCATGACCACATAGATCAGCACGGTGATAATGGTGATGAAGAAGCGGAAGGCCGATTCGATGCCGTTCCACGTCTGCGACATCCACATGCCGAACCACTCGCCGCCCACCGATATGAAGCCCACCTGCCAGACCAGAAAGCCGAGCGAAAGCCCGGCAATGGCCCATTTCTTGGAGCGATTGAAGCTGGCCGCGCGATCCGTGAGCCGCCCCAACATGGCGAAAGCCCCGATCCAGCACAGGATGGCGGTCAGCGTTTCAGCCGCGATGATCAGAATATAGCCCGCATGATGCAGGGTTGGATTGTCGATAGCGCGATATTTGATCGTGGCATCGGGAAAGATCGTATCCATCATCAGAACATGCTGGACGAAGGCGAAATTGCTGCCGTAATCGGTGATGTTACCGAAAGCGACCAGGGTTGCGAAGAAGGCGATTGCCGCCACGAAAGCGGTCTTGCTCAAGCGAGTAACGATCATGGGTTTCCCTCGAAGGTTCTGTCGATTCGGCCAAATCGGCTACCGGCAAACCATATCATCCAGGGCAATAAAAAAGGCGGCATAGGCCGCCCTTTTTGTCATTGATGTCATTGCTTAGTGACCAATGACCTCTTCGCTGTCGTCCTGCCAGTGCGGATTGAGCCGGTTATAGCGCAGCGACGACATGAAGGAGAGGCCGATCAGCACCGCACCGATGAGGCCGGTAATGACTTCCGGTATGTGAACCAGCGTCTGCACATACATCACTACCGCCAGAACGAGGATGGCATAGAACGCGCCATGTTCCAGATAGCGGTATTGGCCGAGCGTCTTGCGCTCCACCAGCATGATGGTGAGCGAGCGCACATAAAAGGCGCCGATGCCAAGGCCGATCGCGATGATGAAGAGGTTGGTCGTCAGCGCGAAAGCGCCGATGACGCCGTCAAACGAGAAGCTTGCATCAAGCACTTCCAGATAGATGAAAGCGCCAAGACCACCGCGATGGACCATGTCGATCTGTTCCTGCGTGGCGTCCAGCACCTCGCCTAGTCCCTCAACCGCCAGGAAGGTCAGAAGACCAAACAGGCCCGCAACGAGGAATGTGTGCGAATGAACAGCATCCAGTTGGTAGGAGAAGAACAAGATCAGCGCGACGGCAACGCCGATTTCAACGCCCTGCACGGACGCGAATTTCGACATGCGGCTTTCGATGGCCTTGATCCAGTGCACATCCTTCTCGACGTCGAAGAAATATTTCATACCGACCATCAGCAGGAACGTGCCGCCAAACGCAGCAATCCCGGTATGGGCTTCCGCGATCACACGGGCATATTCATTCGGCTGCCAGATGGCGAGTTTGAGCGCTGAAATCGGGTCCGTCCACATGGCCACCGCAACGATGGCCAGCGGGAAAATGATGCGCATGCCGAAAACGGCGATGATGATGCCCCATGTCAGGAAGCGATGCTGCCATTCGGGTGTCATGTCACGCAGGATGCGCGCATTCACGATGGCATTATCGAAGGAAAGCGAAATCTCAAGTACGCTCAGGACGGCGCAGATGATGAAAACGGAGACCATTCCCCCGAAAGTGCCGGTCATCTCGTATCCGAGCCAGACAGCAGCTGCGAGACCCACGACTGTGAAGATCATGGGCCATGTAAAATAGCGTAGGGTGGCCATTGCAAACCGTTTTATTGTTTTCACTAAAGACAGAGCCCTTCCCGACGCCGATCAAAATCACGCCGTCGTTCCCCGGATGGGCTATTGCCTTATGTAAGAGGCGTCAAATCGCCAAACAAGGGAAACAACGGCAAAATTTTGTTCATGTGGCGGAAAGACGCCGAACGCGAGCGATCCCGCGATTTTACTTTTCATATTCTCAAATTCTTCAACAGGCCTATCTATAAAGTCTCGGGCGGAATCTCCCTGAAGCGGGGCAGCTTCAAACAATATCAAAGATCGATGAGGGCAATTGCACAATGGTGGTTCCTGAAGAGCTCCAACGCCGGATAGAAAAAAGCCTCGCGGATGGCGGCTTTACACCGGCGGAAATGCTGCTGCGCCGCGCGCACCGTCTGGCTCTGGACAAGACAAACGGTTCGGGCGCAGCAGCTGATACGATGCTCAAGGAAGCCGGCTTTAGCATTCGCGCCGACGATCTTTCCGCAGTCATCGAAAAGAAACCGTGGCTTCTCGAAGTCATCCTTCAGGGTGTCAATCGCAAGCCCGGCGACACGGGCGATCATCACTAAACAAAAAGGCATAACAACGTTTTTAACGCGCTTTTCTTCGCCAGCCCCCGCCCTATATCGGTTTCGGGGCGTTCTACGCCGATCCGTTCCGATCCCGCATTGAAACGAACATCAGGGGCCATTCCATGCCTACATTGAAACGTTCTTTTGCTGCCACATGCACCGCATTGCTTGTGGCGGGCAGCATGATTGCTGCTCCTGTCGCCGAGGCATGCACGCGCCTCGTCTATCACGGTGCCAATGACCAGATCATAACGGCCCGTTCCATGGACTGGAAAGTCGACGTGGCGACCAATCTCTGGATTTTTCCGCGCGGTATGAAACGCTCCGGCGAAGCCGGGCCGAATTCCGTGCAGTGGCAATCCAAATATGGCAGCGTCATCGCCTCCGGCTATGACATTTCAACCACGGACGGCCTCAATGAAGCGGGGCTTTCGGCAAGCGTGCTGTGGCTGGTGGAATCGGAATATCCGCCCTTCGATGAAAAGCATCCAAGCCTCAGCATCGCCGCCTGGACGCAATATGTCCTCGACAATTTCGCAACTGTCGATGAAGCGGTCAAAGCGCTGAGCGACAATCCGTTCAATGTCGTGACCGACAAGGTGCCAGGGGAAGATCGCCTCGCCACGCTGCATCTGGCCATGTCGGATTCCAGCGGCGACAGCGCCATCATCGAATATATCGACGGCAAGCAGGTCATCCACCACGGCAAGCAATATCCGGTGATGACCAATTCACCGACCTTTGACCAGCAGTTGGCGCTCAACGCCTATTGGAAGGATATCGGCGGCACCGTGATGCTGCCGGGCACCAACCGCGCCGCCGACCGCTTCGCCCGGGCTTCTTTCTACGTGAATGCCATTCCGAAAACGGAAGATCCGGTGAAAACCATCGCCAGCGTGTTCAGCGTGATTCGAAATGTCTCGGTGCCGTTCGGCATCAGCACGCCCGATCAGCCGAATATTTCATCGACCCGCTGGCGCACCGTGGCCGACCACAAGCGCAAGCTCTATTTCTTCGAATCCGCACTGACACCGAATACATTCTGGATCGACCTCAACAAGGTCGATTTTTCGCCCGAAACCGGCAAGGTGAAGAAGCTCGATCTCGGGCCCGACCAGACCAACACCTTCTCCGGCATGGCCAACGATCAGTTCAAGGAAACCGAACCGTTCAAGTTCCTCGGACTTTGATGGAACTCCAAGGCCCCGCCCAATGGCGGGGTCTTTCTTTACTGAGGCTCCGGTCAGCAGCCATCGACGCGCTGAAGCGATGCCGAAAGGCCGATCAGCGAGAATGTGTAGCGCGTCTGCGTGCCACGCGCTGAAACCGCCTGCACATTGACCGCCTTGCCTGCACGCATTGCCTTTATAATCCGCGTTTCATCGGCGACATTTTCCGCCCAGGCGCGATTGCCTTCACTGAAGAAAGGAAATGCTGTGCCATCCACCATGACATTCACGGCTTTGTCTGCCTTGAGATCATAGCCCATGACAAGCTGCGGGCTGTACTGTCCGCTCGACTTGGAAATAATGATGAAATTATCGCCGTGCCTGACATCTACGGGATGGAATTTAACCGGAACCGTCAAAGCATAGCATTTGTTACCGGGCAGATCAGTGTTCTGATAAACGCCCCAGTCCTTGAATTCTCCGATATAATTCGTCTTTGCCGTAGCCACGAGAGAACTCGCCACCAACCCTGCCAGTGCTAACGCAACGGTGGTTGCATTTTTCCTCATCGCCGAAAACCTCCATAATATTGCAAAATCACGCATGTTAAAAAATTATAACATTGCGTTACTATTTCCTTAACAAAGACCTAAAAATTTGTTGAAAATTTGAGAATAAGAATCCGCAATTCAAACAGGGCACAGCAGCGCGATATCAGCCCGGCAGACAGAACAATGGATATGATCGGGAAATGACGGGCGAAGCAGCACGAACGTGGTCGGTGCGCGGCTTTCGAAACACGAAAGCCGATCTGTAAGTCTTTGCTTTTAAAGGAAATGGTGGGCCCGGAGGGACTCGAACCCCCAACCAAGCGGTTATGAGCCGCCGGCTCTAACCAATTGAGCTACAGGCCCCACGCAACACTGCACGTACCCTAAAGAAACGGAAGATACAACTGTCAAATCTGCCAGTCGCCCTAATGCGCACATATTCGATTGCGATGGATGGCGTCAGCAAGCCACGATGGTCAGGATTTGAAGCCCCCGGTTGCATTAAAGGGGCATTTCCATTCTTATATCATGGCGACGCGCATGAGAGGGAACTTAAGAAACAAACGATTTCAACGATAAAGCGAACCGATAACCCGGATTGCTTTCAATAAGCTGCCTCAACATTCTCTACAGGAGATTTCATGAAAAACCGCGCTACCACGCTCATAGCAGCCTCTTTTTCGGCAATCATGCTCGCAGGCGCTCTCGCCCTGCCCGCCGCAGCCCAGGAGAACCAGATGTCGAGACAGCCTGCGCGCATTGCCGTGACCGGTGAAGGCACCACGACAGCCGCACCTGACATGGCGATTCTCAATCTCACCGTTCTGCGCGAAGCCCAGACTGCCCGCGAAGCGATGACCGCCAATAACGATGCCATGGCCAAAGTTCTCGACGCCATGAAAAAAGCCGGCATCGAAGGGCGCGACCTCCAGACCGGCGGCATCAATATCCAGCCGCGCTATGTTTTCCCTGACGACAAGAACGGCCTCAAGGAACCGAGCATCACAAGCTATGCGGTCACCAACAGCCTCACCGTGCGCGTCCGTGATCTTGCCAAGGTCGGCGAAGTACTCGACCAGTCCATTACACTCGGCGTCAATCAGGGCGGCGATCTGAGCTTCGTCAACGACAATCCGGCTGCAACCATCAACGAAGCGCGCAAGCGCGCCGTGGCCGACGCTGCTGCCAAGGCCAAGACGCTTGCCGATGCCGCGGGCGTCGGTCTCGGCCGTGTCATCGAAATCACCGAACAGGGCCGTCCGCCCATGCCGATGCCAATCGCCCGCGGCCAGTTCAAGACCATGGCTGCCGCCGCTCCGGAAGATGCCGTTCCGGTCGCAGCTGGCGAAAACAGCTTCAATGTTTCGGTCAATGTCGTCTACGAGATCAAGCAATAAGGACAGTTTCGGCCAACAAAAAAGGGGCGCCAGGCGCCCCTTTTCTTTTATCTTTACATCACATTAGCGGATGATCGGGCAGCCGCGCGCATTGGCGAATACAACGCCGCTCGGACGGCCATGGCGGAAGCCGCGCACCTGCACGGATTTGCCACGATAAGCAACGCGCGCATTGCGAATGCCCATGCGATGCGCCTTCATCTTGGCGGATTCAACAGAGCAGGCAGGGCCGCGATAGGCCGGACGTCCATGATGCGGACGACCGCGATAATCGACATTGATAACTGCGCCATGCGCGGCAGTGCTGACAGCCGGTGTTGTCATTGCAGGCGCGGCATTCGCCGATGCGCCGACCGTAAAGACGGCGGCAAGACCGAGTGCAGCGGTAACGGCAAACGACTTGAGCGAAATAGCGGACATTTTGAACCTCTTCCAATTGAGTGTCAGGCCCTCCGCCTGAGACACCCGATAATTAGAACGAGGAAGATGAACGAAACGAAAAGCCTCCGTTCATCTGACATTCAGTTAAGACGAGAGCGATGAATAAGGCAGGAAACCACTGGTAAAACCCATTCAAATTCAAAGAATTAAGAGAACTGAAAAGTGCTGCCTGCTCTCTATTAAATTTAAGCAATGTTATAAAGAATGCGCATTCAATCGGGCATGACCATGTGATCGAGATAATCCTCGTCATCTTCCATGTCATGATCGAAGGCGGTTACCTTGCCTCGCACCGAAACGCCCGCCTCATGCACAGTATCCCGCGAGCCGGAAACCAGCGGATGCCACCAGTAAAGGTCGGAGCCTTCCGCAACGAGACGATAAGCGCAGGTCACCGGCAACCAGTCCACTTCATCGACGATTTCCGGCGTCAGGAATACGCAATCCGGCACGGTGGCCCTGCGGTTTGGATAATCGCGGCACTGGCAGGTTTCAGCATTGAGCAAAGTGCAGGCCACGCTCGTCCAGTAAATCTCGTTGGTGTCGTCGTCCTGCAATTTATGCAGGCAGCACTGGCCACAACCGTCGCACAGGCTTTCCCACTCGCTGCGGGTCAGCTGATTGAGCTTTTTGGTTTTCCAGAATGGTTTGTCGGTCATGTCTGAGCCTATATCGGAAATATGTCGGGAATAGCGTGGACAAATCGCCGCCCTGACTGGAGCTGATGCGTACGGCTAATTGACTATTGAAAGCCCGGCCTGCCTGGGCTAAGTCAGAAGCATCATTCCCATGATCGTAAGCGTCTAACGTCAGGCAACGCATCAACCGACCGGAAACGGCCGCCGATGCACTGACGTTGTGTTCCGTTTTCCGCTCTGAATTCCAGGTACTATCATGCCAAATTCTGACACGCCGCGTCGCAGGAAACTGCCAGCGCATTATGCGTCTTTCGTCATGCCGCTCATTCTTTCGATGCTGATGACACTGGTGGTCTCGCTGATCGCAACCGCGAAAAGCCTCGGCCTCACCCATCCCGATCTCGCATCCAACTGGATGAGTTCATGGGTGGTTTCGTGGATCGTGGCTTTCCCGGTTCTGCTGATGCTTCTGCCGATTGTGCGCAAAATGGTTGCCTTTGTGTGCCATCCGGATTGATCCGATCATCGGGACAGTCTCAATAAAAAGCGCCGCGCATGGGTCCATGCGCGGCGCTTTCATTTGCAATCGAGACGATCAGCGGAAGATATGCTCGCCCTGCTCGTCAACGATCTGGCGACCCTTGTTCAGCGCAATGCTGGCGGCATCCTCGATGCCGGGGCAACGGTCAGCGCGAACGAAGCGATATTCCTTCAATTCACCATTGATCGTTTTGGAAATCACACCGCACACCTGATACTGACCGCCTTCGCTGTAAGGCGTGGCGACGATCAGAAAATCCTTGTGCTCGGTACGACCGGCCTCTTTCGGCTCCGCTGATTTCTCAGCGGCTTCACCACCGCCGCCGAACAGACGCTTCAGGAACGACATGGTTTCCTCCCGTTTTAAGAATCGAGGAACGAACGCAGCTTGCGAGAACGGCTCGGATGCTTGAGCTTGCGCAGCGCCTTCGCTTCGATCTGACGGATACGTTCACGGGTAACCGAGAACTGCTGGCCGACTTCTTCGAGCGTGTGGTCGGTGTTCATACCAATACCGAAACGCATACGCAGAACGCGTTCTTCACGCGGTGTCAGCGAAGCGAGAACACGGGTCGTCGTATCGCGCAGGTTCGCCTGAATAGCGGCGTCGATCGGCAGCAGTGCGTTCTTGTCCTCGATGAAATCACCCAGATGTGAATCTTCCTCGTCGCCGACTGGCGTTTCGAGAGAGATCGGCTCCTTGGCGATCTTCAGCACCTTGCGCACTTTTTCGAGCGGCATGGCAAGCTTTTCGGCCAGTTCTTCCGGCGTCGGCTCACGACCGATTTCGTGCAGCATCTGGCGCGACGTGCGGACGATCTTGTTGATCGTTTCGATCATGTGCACCGGAATACGGATGGTGCGCGCCTGATCGGCAATCGAACGGGTGATTGCCTGACGAATCCACCATGTCGCATAGGTCGAGAACTTGTAACCGCGACGGTATTCGAACTTGTCGACCGCTTTCATCAGGCCGATATTGCCTTCCTGAATGAGATCGAGGAACTGAAGGCCACGGTTCGTGTACTTCTTGGCAATGGAAATCACGAGACGCAGATTGGCCTCGACCATTTCCTTCTTGGCGATGCTGGCTTCGCGTTCGCCCTTCTGTACCTGATTGACGATGCGGCGGAATTCGCCGATCGAAATCGCGGTTTCAGTGGCGAGGTTCTGAATTTCGCTGCGCAGACGGGCAATCGTACCCACTTCCTTGGCGGCAAAATCCTTCCAGCCGCGAGCCGATAGCAGACCGACGCGCTCAACCCAGTTCGGATCGAGTTCGTGGCCCTGATATTCCTTCAGGAACTCATCGCGACGCACGCCGAAGGATTCAGCCAGACGCAGAAGCTTGCCTTCGTTCTGAACCAGACGCTTATTGATATCGTAGAGCTGTTCGACGAGCTGTTCGATACGATTCTGATTGAGAGAGAGCGACTTCACGGCGGTGATCAGCTCGTCTTTCAGTTCCTTGTAGCGGCGCTCCTGGCTGGAGGAGAGTTCGCCGGTCGCGGCCAGACGGCCTTCAACCTGCTGGTCCTGCAGCTTGCGCAGCTTCTTGTAGGTATCGGCGATGAGGTCGAGCGTTTCCATGACCTGTGGGCGCAGTTCGGCTTCCATGGCCGCCAGCGACAGGTTGGCTTCGTCCTCGTCCTCTTCTTCCTCTTCCGCTGGCATGTCGCCGCCGACATTGGTGATGTCGTCGTCGTCACGCGAACGGCGCGCGGGCTTGTCGTCGCGCGGACGTTCTTCTTCCACACGCTCGATCACCGGCGCCTGCTTGGCTTCCGGACCGGCATAGGTGGTTTCAAGGTCGATGATTTCGCGCAGGAGAATGTTGGATTCATTCAACTGATCGCGCCAGATGATGATGGCCTGGAAAGTCAGCGGGCTTTCGCACAGCCCGGCAATCATCGTTTCGCGACCGGCTTCGATGCGCTTTGCGATGGCGATTTCGCCTTCGCGCGACAGAAGCTCCACCGAACCCATTTCGCGCAGATACATGCGCACGGGGTCGTCGGTGCGGTCCGTCGGCTCTTTCTTGGTCGTCGTGGTGGCAACGGCAGTGCCGCCAGCTTCGACCAAATCGCCGCCTTCTTCCGCGTCGTCGTCGTTGTTGTTTTCTTCGCGATCGTTGTCTTGCTCGTCGTCTTCAACGACGTTGATGCCCATGTCGGAAAGCATGGCCATGGTATCTTCGATCTGCTCCGACGTCACTTCCTCGGAAGGAAGAACGGCGTTCAGCTCGTCCATGGTCACATAGCCACGCTTCTTCGCGACCTTGATCATCTTCTTGACAGCATCGTCAGAAAGGTCGAGAAGCGGACCGTCGGCAGCACCTTCGCGCTCGACTTCGGCTTCTTCGTTTTCCTTAACCTTCGTTGCCATATGTTCTTCTCCAGGCGACCCCGGTCGCTTTTAAGATATATAGAGTGTCCGAACGGTTTTGCGAGCCTGCAAGCCGCCGGTTGATTCTGCGAGTAGCTGATTTGCCGTTAATGGCGGATTAACCCTGCCTTCGGTATCAGGCTCCATCGTGATCGATTTTCTGTGGGCAGAGCCGGTGACATCACGTCATCGCAACGGTTTTTTGCCCTTGTTCCGCATCCCGCTTCCCACGGAGCAGAGGTATCGGAACATCATCGGTATCCGTTCTATCCTTGTTCGAACTGTCGTGATTCCGTCATTTACGCCATTCGTCAAGAGCGACTCACCTGATTCGCCCTCAAAAAGCGAATCATTTGTTGTCGCGGTCCATCCGCGGGCTAGAGCGGTTCCGGTTAAAACGGAATCGTGAAACCGCTCTATCTATTTGTTTTTACGCATGATCCTACGCAAAACCGCTACGCACTTTTGCTGGAAATGCTCTAATTAGAGCGCTATTGGCCGTCCGCAACCCCTTATTCCCGGTACTTTCCCATAAAGTGATTCGGGCAATCCGAATCAGAAACCGCCGGGAGAGCGTCCGGACGACAGACCGAAACCGTCGATCAGGGCTTCGGTCGCATCTGCCTTTAAAATCTGATTTTGTATATCGATGAGGCGCGCATAAAGTTCGCCCGTCTCATCGGTTTCCAGTGCGGCCTCCACGGCTCGCAGCTCCTTATGTAGTGTGCGGGCGCGCTGATGCAAGTGAAGCGCCTGCCGCAAAGCTTCCCGCGCATCGTCTTCCGCCGCAAGCGCGGATGCGGTCCAGAGCCTTGCGCCCTTCACCGCCTGTTCCAGCGTTTCGATCAGATCGCGATGCCCGGCGCCGACCAGCGCGTGACGCATGGCCAGACCATCGTCCACATGGTCGGAGGCCAGAACGTCGAGCATGGCCAGATGCAGCGTCTTCAACGCATCATGCGCCAGATCAAGCCCGGCAATCGTTTCGAAATCTTCTTCGATCAGGCGCGGATGGTTCATCAGCGTCAGTACGATTGCCGTTTCCCGCAGCGGCGCATGGGTGCCCGCACCGGGACGCCCGCCTTTGACCAGCGTGGAACGAACAAGGCTGTCGGAGATCGTCAATCGCCCGCCGCCGCCCATGCCATGGGCGCCACGTCCGCGCCCATTGTCGTTGCGGCGGTTGAACGACCCATTGCGCTGGCCGCCCTGCTGCCGCCCCTGCCCGAAGAATGCCTGGGCGCGTTCGCGCATATCCTGACCGTAATGGCGGCGAATATCCTCATTGGCGATGCGGCTGGTGATTTCGCGCAGACGCGCTTCCAGTTCGGCGCGCTTTTCCGGCGTGTCGAACACGCCGCCCACGGTTTCGCGGGTCCAGATCATGTCGACCAGCGGCTTGGCGTCACGCAGCACGGCCTGAAACGCCGCCGGACCTTCCGCCTTGACCAGATCGTCCGGGTCCTGTCCTTCCGGCAACAGCGCAAAGCGCAGCGACTTGCCCGGCTGCAAGGTCGGCAGACCAAGATCGGCGGCGCGATAGGCAGCGCGAAGCCCCGCACCGTCACCGTCGAAGCAAAGCACCGGTTCCGGGCTGATGCGCCAGAGAAGTTCGAGCTGTTCTTCGGTCAGCGCCGTACCGAGCGGCGCCACGACGTGGTGGAAACCCGCCTGCGCCAGCGCGATCACATCCATATAGCCTTCGACGGCGATGATCGGCTTGGCCGGTTCGCCATTTTGTGGCTGGCAGGCCTTGCGTGCGCGCAGACCGTTATAAAGCACCCGCCCCTTGTGGAAGAGTTCGGTTTCCGGCGAGTTCAGATATTTGGCAGGCGCATCGGCAGAAAGTGCGCGGCCGCCGAATGCGATGATGCGTCCGCGCAAATCCTCGATGGGGAACATCACGCGGTCGCGGAAGCGGTCATAGGAAACGGCAATGCCCTCGCCATGCACCACGAGGCCGCAAGCCTCGATCTGCTCGCGCGATACGCCCTTGCCCGCCAGAAACTCTTTCAGGGCATTGCGCGATTCCGGCGCATAGCCCATGCGGAACGCCTGCTGCGTCGCGCTGGAAAGGCCACGGTCGCGCAGATAGGCGCGCGCCTTGGCACCGGCAGCACTCTGTAGCTGCGCCTCGAAAAACTGCGCCGCCAGTTCCATGACGTCATAAAGCGTTGCGCGCTCAGCCTCACGCTTTTCCATTTCAGGATCGCGCGCAGGCATGGGCACGCCCGCCATATCGGCCACGCGCTCCACGGCTTCTGGAAAACTCAAGCCTTCCAGTTCGGTCAGAAACTTGAAGTGATCGCCAGTCACGCCGCAACCGAAACAGTGGTAACGTCCCTTGCGGTCTTCGCAGTGGAAGCTCGGCGTGTTTTCGCCATGGAACGGACAACAGGCCCAGAAATCGCCCTTCGGCGGATTGCTCTTTTTGCGGTCGAACGAAACCCGTGCTCCGATCAGCGTCGAGATCGGCACACGATCTCTGATCTCATCGAGAAAGGAGGGTGGGAAACGCATTACAGATTTCACTTTCAGCTGGCCCGACAGCGGGCGTGTCTTCCATAGAGTATATAGGCGCGCAGGCTCTGACAGTCCATCGCGCGCGCATAACCCTCCCCGCTAATCACAGTCTTCTGCCCAGACTGTTTGACAACCTTTTCGACGAGCCTGCTCTACGGTCACGCAACTGTCACAAAACTGTCATATAACTTTTACATTCAGCGTAAGCCGGTTGATTTTATGCGCGAATAAGCCCATATCTCTTGGATATTTAATTAGCCGGAACATAATTTCTTCGTTTTATGAGATAATTCTAGCTTTCAACGTCAACCGCCAACCGAAGGGATTTCGCCGTGAACGGTTCTTTGGTCCTTTTGCATCTTGCCGGCGCTGTCGCCCTTCTTTTGTGGGCCACCCGCATGGTGCGAACCGGGGTGGAGCGCGCTTATGGCGACCGTCTGCGCAGACGCCTGCGCAACCAGATGCAGAACCCGCTTTTGTCGGTCGCCTTTGGTCTGGTGCTTGCGGTTGCGCTGCAAAGCTCGACGGCGGTGACACTTCTGGTCGGTTCCTTCGTGGGATCTGGCTTCGTCAGCGGCGTTGCAGGACTGATGGCGGTGCGCGGCGGCGAACTCGGCTCGGCGCTGGTCGTCAAGATTTTGAGCTATGACCTGACCATTCTCGTTCCGCTCTGCCTTGTGATCGGCACCGGCATTTTCATGACCACCGAGCGCCGCGACTGGCGGCAGATCGGGCGCATTCTGGTCGGCATCGGCCTTCTGATCATGTCGCTGGAAATGACCGGGCAAGCGACCGAGCCCCTGCGCCAGAGCGAGCTTCTGCCGGTGATCGTCGATTATCTGTCGAGCGATCCTATCACCACCTATCTGCTGGCCGCACTGATGACATGGCTGTTCCATTCCAGCGTCGCAGCCGTCATCCTGCTGACCACCTTCGCATCGCGCGGCCTCATCGATCCGGAACTGGCCGTGGTCATGGTGCTGGGCGTCAATCTCGGTTCCTCGATCATCGCGCCGATCCTCACCCGCAATGCTCCGCCGGAAACCCGCGTGGTGCCACTCGGCAATCTTCTGATGCGCGGTGCAGGCTCGCTGGTGATGCTGGTGCTTTACGAGACCTTCAAGCCGTCGATTGCCTTTCTCGGCGCTGATCCCGTATCGCAGGTGGTCAACGCACATATCCTGTTCAACGTGATTGTCATGGTGGCGGGTATCCCGCTCTCTGGGCTGGTTCTGCGCACCACCGAAGCGCTTGTTCGCCTCAATGCCGACAAGACGGCTGCACCCGCGCAGCCGCTGGAAATGGAAGAATATAGCGCCCTCGACACAAGCGTACTCGACCGCCCATCGCAAGCGCTGGCCAACGCCACCCGCGAAGTCGTCGGCGTCTGCGATACCGTCGAGGTGATGCTGCGTCGCATCATCGACCTCTACGAAAAGCCGGATCAGGCCCGCATCAACGAACTCGCCGCCCTCGACGATCGCGTGGACAAGAAACATGCCGCTATCAAGCTTTATCTGACGCGGCTTGCCTCGCATGATCTCAACGAGTTTGAGGCGCTTCGGATGCAGGAACTGCTCGGCGCCTGCGTGAAGCTCGAACAGGTGGGCGACATCATCGTGCGCAACATGCTGGCGCAGGTGCAAAAGAAGATGGACCACAAGCTGGAATTCACCGAGGAAGGGTGGGAAGAACTCAGCCACTTCCACGCCATGGTTCTGGCCAATGCGCATCTGGCGTTCAACGTGGTCGTCTCGCGTGACGGGCGCACGGCGCGCCAGCTCGTTCAGGAAAAGGATCGCCTGCGCGAACTGGAAAAGCAGACCAGCCTGCGCCACTTCTCGCGTCTGCGCGAAGGCTCAACCCGCAGCATCGAGACCAGCACAATCCATCTCGATACCATCCGCGACCTGAAGCAGATCAATTCGCTGCTGGCCTCGATGGCCTATCCCGTGCTGGAAGAACAGGGCCTCCTGAGCGAAACGCGACTCAAGACCGCCAAGCAGAGCTAACGCCGTTAAAACGCGATATCGGCAGCGTTAGCCGTGCGTCCGCGGGTGCTTCCTGCCCGGAACCCGTTAAGCGTTTCATTGTGATGCGCCACGATATCGGCGAACTGCAAGCTCGCCGTATCGCCCGTCGTGTGCCCGTCGGCAATCAATGTCACATCATAGCCGAGCGAGATCGCGTGACGAACCGCTGTATCAACGCAATATTCGGTCTGGCAACCGCCGATGACCAGATGCGTTATCGCCAACGCACGCAGCCGGTCCTGAAGCTCTGTTTCGTGGAATGAATCGCAGCTCGTCTTTTCAACCACAATGTCGTTGGCCAGCGGCGCCAGTTCGGTCCGGATTGCCCAACCCGGAGTGCCTTTTTCAAGCACGTCGCCCGGCCCGCCGTCATGCTGCACGAGAATCACGGGAATGCCCGCAGAACGCGCCCGCGCTTTCACGTCGCTCAATCGGGCGACAACTTCCTCCAGCGCGCGATCAATCACAGGCTGACGCTCAGGCGTACCCATCCCGGCTACAATATCGTTTTGGACATCAATGATAAGCAGAGCGGTGGCCATGACAAACAATCTCGCTGACTGATTTCGATTGCGCCCGCATAACATCCAGATAGCGCGAACAACAAGAAGGCCCCGCTTTGAACGGGGCCTTCTTATTGCAGTATCAGAACAGCTTTCTACTGCAAAAGCGATTTCACCAGTGCGCTTGCCTTGGTGAAGTCCATCTGGCCTGCATAGCGTTCCTTGAGGATCGCCATGCACTTGCCCATGTCGCGCAGCCCCTGCGCGCCGATTTCGGCGATAACGTCCTCGCAAGCCTTCTTCACTTCTTCCTCGGTCATCTGCTGCGGCAGAAACTCGGAGATAATGACGATTTCCTCGCGCTCGGCTTCCGCCAGCTCAATGCGGCTGCCTTCTTCATAGATGCGCGCCGATTCTTCGCGCTGCTTGACCATCTTGCCGAGAATACCCAGCAATTCCTCATCTCCGACCGGGTCCTTGCCGGCGGAACGGTTGGCGATATCGCGGTCCTTCACGGCGGCCAGGATGAGGCGCAGCGTCGATGTGCGGCGCTTTTCATGCGCCTTGAGCGCGGTTGTGAGGGCCTGGGAAATCTCCTGGCGAAGCATCGAATGTCTCCTGACGGTGTTTGTCTCTTATTACCCGCAACGTGATCGATAAAGCAATCGCGTGCTGCTACGAGCTGTCCGAACTACCCGCCCGTAGAACAATAATGCGATAATTATCGCGATTATTTCCCGATTGGGTGCGCTCGGACGATTGACCCGGCAACCAAGTTTCTTTATTGATCAAGGCTTAGCAGGACATCGGTACATGCTGGCAGTGGGAGGTTTGAAATCCCCGCTGCTTTTTGGCGCATATATGATCCCGTCGCCCGTTGGCGCGTATATGACCATTGACGCCCCATCTTTCAAGCCATTCGCCCGGTAACAGGGGTGGAGCTGGCGGGTTGGAACGCGAGCGTGTGCGGAAGCTAAAACATTAAACGTGGCACGGATTTAGGTGCTGCAATTTAAACAGGAGTGCAAACATGACCGAAACGACCCCGAAAACCGCACCCTGGACAACCGAAAAGCGAACCGCCGTTCTGGTTCTTGCCGACGGCACCGTGATCGAAGGCAAGGGCCTCGGCGCGACCGGCGCAATCGAAGCGGAAGTTGTCTTCAACACGGCGCTTACCGGTTACGAAGAAATCCTGACCGATCCGTCCTATGCCGGACAGATCGTGACCTTCACCTTCCCCCATATCGGCAATGTCGGCACCAATATTCAAGACATCGAAGACCTGACACCAGCCAACCGCCACGGCGCAGTCGGCGCGATCTTCAAGGCCGATATCACCGCACCATCCAATTATCGCTCGAGCGAAGATCTTGACGCATGGCTGAAGGCGCGCGGCGTCATCGCGCTGGCAGGCATCGACACCCGCGCCCTCACCGCGCTGATCCGCGAACGAGGCGCGCAGAATGCCGTCATCGCGCATGACCCGAACGGCAAGTTCGACATTGACGCCCTGAAAGCCCGCGCGGCTGGCTGGAGCGGTCTGGAGAATCTTGATCTCGCCAAGGATGTCACCATCGGCCAGAGCCAGGTCTGGAACGAAACGCCCTGGATCAAGGGCGAGAGCTTCGGCGAGCTGAACAACCCGCAATATCATGTGGTCGCGCTCGATTTCGGCGTGAAGCGCAACATTCTACGTCTGCTCTCGGGCCTCGGCGCCAAGGTCACGGTTCTGCCCGCAACGGCAACCGCCGACGACGTGCTGGCTTATAATCCCGATGGCGTGTTCCTGTCGAACGGCCCCGGCGATCCGGCAGCCACCGGCGAATATGCCGTGCCGACCATCCGCAAACTGGTCGATAGTGGCCTGCCGGTTTTCGGCATCTGCCTCGGTCACCAGATGCTGGCACTGGCGCTTGGCGGTCGCACCGAGAAGATGCATCAGGGCCATCACGGCGCCAACCATCCGGTGAAGGACTACACGACCGGCAAGGTGGAAATCGTCTCGATGAACCACGGCTTTGCAGTCGATTCCGAATCGCTGCCGGAAGATGTCGAAGAAACCCATGTCTCGCTGTTCGACGGCACCAATTGCGGCCTGCGCGTCATCGGCAAGCCGGTCTTCTCCGTCCAGCACCATCCGGAAGCTTCGCCCGGCCCGCAGGACTCGCACTACCTCTTCCGCCGGTTCATCAATCTGATCCGCGAAAAGAAGGGCGAAGCTCTTCTGCCGGAACGCGAACAGGCTGCGTGAATCCAAAACTGAGGTTTCGCGGTTAACTTATTGTGAGAAAAATAAAAAGCCGGGGCAAACACCCCGGCTTTTTTCATACTCCAATGTGGGCGTCTAAGCGTCCACAGGCTTCGACTTTGGCTTCGGATGCACCCGCGCCACCACCACGACCAGCGCAATGAAGATCAACCCAGCTGCAACCGCATAGGGCATACCGGCGAAGTCGAACGGGGCATTCGCGCCGGTAAAATGGCTGAACAACTGCGTGAAGAGCAGCGGCCCGATAATCGTCGTGATGCTCGAAACGCTGGTCAGCGCGCCCTGCAACTCACCTTGCGCGGAAGGCGGCACCTTGCCCGCAGCGATACTGCGCAGCGGTGGATCGGCGAAGCCTTCCAGAGCGGTCAGGAAGATGACCGCATAGACCATCCAGCCCTCCCAGGCGATTGCATAGCCCGTCAGACCGAGACCGGCAAACAGCACGCCGATGATCGCCGTGCGCCGTTCGCCCAGAATAGGCAGAGCGCGCGGCAGCACGACTGCCATAACGAACGCTGTACCGATACCGAACATGCCAAGCGACAGGCCGATCTGTGCCTCGTTCCAATTATAGCGATAGGCGCCGACAAAGGCCCAGACCGACGGATAGACCGCATGGGCCAGCCAGTACAGGAAGAAGACCGCCATCACCCAGCCGATGCCGGGATAGCTGCGCAACTGCTTCAGCGCACCGAGTGGGTTGGCGCGTCCGATCTGGAAACTGCGCCTGTTTTGCAGGGATAGCGTTTCCGGCAGCAGGAAGTAGGCCAGCACGAAATTGATGAAGGACAAGAGCGCCGCCCCGTAGAACGGAACGCGCGGACCGAATTCACCAAGCAGGCCCCCGAGAACCGGCCCAAGCGCAAAGCCCACGCCGAAGGCAATGCCGATCAGGCCGAAATTGCGCGCGCGATTGCTGTCATCGCTGACATCCGCAATATAGGCGGATGCGGTCGCAAAGCTTGCGCCGCTGATGCCCGCCAGCACACGTCCGACGAACAGCATCCAGAATGAGGTTGCCAGCGCGCATATGAGATTGTCGATTGCAAATGTCAAAATTGAGGCCAGCAGAACGGGCCGCCGTCCGAAACGGTCGCTGAGATTTCCGATCAGCGGCGCGAACAGAAACTGCATCGCCGCATAGACCAGAAGCAGCCAACCGCCATCGACTGCAGCGGTGCTGACATCCGCGCCGGTCAGTTCTTCGAGATAGGCTGGCAGAACCGGCATGATGATCGCGATCCCGATAATATCGAGAAACAGCGTCATGAAGACCAGCCAAAGGCCCCGCTTTACGAATTTGGGGTCAAGCATTGGAACACCTGAAATATGCTCATGCGGATGTGCCGCAGAAAGCATCATGTTTTGATTGTTGGAAAGGATCGCGCGTCATCGCCGCTCAAAACTGAGCGTCACGCATGATTTGGAAAAGGGCCGCGCCGATGCAGACCCTTTATAGGGAAAATTATTCTACGACAAGCCTGCTTGATGAAAGTCGGCAGAATTGCTGCCAAACACCGCTTAAGCTGCAAAGAAAAAGGCGGCCGTAGCCGCCTTTTACCGCATATTTCGAGCGGATTAGACGTCGCCGCTGAATGTATCGCAGGATTCGAGCTTGCCTGTATCAAAGCCGCGCTTGAACCACTTGGCCCGCTGAGCCGATGTGCCGTGGTTGAAACTTTCCGGCACGACATAGCCCTGACTGCGGCGCTGCAAGGTATCATCGCCGATCTGGTGCGCCGCATTAAGCGCATCTTCAAGATCACCCGTTTCCAGAATGCCCTTCTGCTCGGTGTAATAGCCCCAGATCCCGGCGAAACAATCAGCCTGAAGCTCGACGCGTACCGACATCTGATTGGCCTGCACTTCGTTCATCTGCTGACGCATCTGGTTGAACTTCGGCAGAATGCCGAGCAGGTTCTGGACATGGTGCCCGACTTCATGCGCCAGCACATAGGCCTGCGCGAAATTGCCCGATGCGCCGAAACGGTTCGCCAGTTCGTCATAGAAGCTCAGATCGATATAGAGCTTGCGGTCGCCGGGGCAGTAGAACGGCCCGGATGCAGCCGAAGCGAAACCACAGGCCGAACGCACCTGCCCGCTGAAGAGAACCATGGTCGGCTTGGTATAGGTCTGGCCACGCGACTGGAAAATACCGCTCCAGACATCTTCTGTTTCGGCAAGCACCGTGCGGGCAAACTGGGTCATCTCGTCATTGGCGACGGCGCCGCCCTCGGCAGCCGTGCGACCACTGGACTGCTGTTGCGTCTGCACGGACGAGTCCATGCCGCCGCTGCCGAACAGAATCGGTATCGGATCGATACCGAAGGCGCGCAGCACGAAGAACATCACGACCAGAATGAGAATGCCGGAAAGCCCGCCTCCGCGCACGACCTTGAAGCCCGGCCCGCCACCGCCGAAACCGCTGCCCTGGCCACCGCCTATGCCGCCACCGCCGCTACGCTGGTCTTCCACATTGTCACTTTGCCTACGACCTTGCCAGCGCATGCACCCACTCCCTCAACACCGGCCGCTGTAAACCCCGCGGCGCAAAATATTATCTCGTATAATTGTCGCATAAAGAGTTGCCACCGCAATATAAAAAGTAAATGGCACGCAAATCACAAACGGCAACTCCGGCGTAACAAAACCACACCAATTATGGCACGCTAACACGCCATCTGTCATGGCTGGTGGCTGATCGTGATCGAACTCGACCGGCATAAGACAGATAAATGACGAAGATTTTTCGTGAATGCCCGCATTTTCTTTGAAATAAGCGTATTTGTGGGGTTCCGCTTTGGGTCATCATTGCCTATAAGGCCCGCTTAGCCCACAGAATTCATAAGCTGCCAACCCGCCGGAAAACCGTGCGGGCTTTTCTGGCAGGCTAAGCAGCATGTCTCTCGAAAGTGGGAACCGGTTTCGAGACCACGACATGCGTGAAACAAGAGCATGATCCCGAAAATGGGAACCGGTTTTCGGACAAGATCATGCGCGCGAAGAAGATAGGATGAGCGCCCATGCCGAAACGTACAGATATCAAATCGATCCTGATTATCGGCGCGGGCCCCATTGTCATCGGCCAGGCTTGCGAATTCGATTATTCGGGCACGCAGGCTTGCAAGGCGTTGAAAGAGGAAGGCTACCGCATCATCCTCGTCAACTCCAATCCGGCCACGATCATGACCGACCCCGATCTGGCGGACGCGACCTATATCGAGCCGATCACGCCGGAAGTCGTCGCCAAGATCATCGCCAAGGAACGTCCGGACGCGCTGCTGCCCACCATGGGCGGCCAGACCGCGCTGAACACCGCATTGTCGCTGCGCCGCATGGGCGTGCTGGAGCGCTACAATGTCGAGATGATCGGCGCCAATGCCGAGGCCATCGACAAGGCCGAAGATCGCGCGCTGTTCCGTGAAGCCATGGACAAGATCGGCCTCGATACGCCGGAATCCCGCCTCGCCAACGCCACCGAAATCAAGGACGAAGACCGCAAGCGTCATGAAGCCAAGCGCGCTGAAGTGAAGTCGCAATATTCGGGCGACGCGCTGGACAAGGCCCTCGACAAGCTGGAAACCGAATGGCAGCTCGGCGAAGTCGAACGCAAGCAGCGCTACATGACCCACGCGCTCGCCAAGGCGGCGCAGGCGCTCGACGTGGTTGGCCTTCCGGCCATCATCCGCCCGAGCTTCACGCTCGGCGGCACCGGCGGCGGCATCGCCTATAACCGTCAGGAATTCTTCGAAATCATCGAACGCGGTCTGGACGCATCGCCGACCACCGAAGTTCTGATCGAAGAGTCGGTTCTGGGCTGGAAAGAATATGAAATGGAAGTCGTCCGCGACAAGGCGGACAACTGCATCATCATCTGCTCGATCGAAAACCTCGATCCGATGGGTGTACACACCGGCGATTCGATCACGGTCGCGCCTGCGCTGACGCTGACCGACAAAGAATACCAGATCATGCGTAACGCCTCGATTGCGGTGCTGCGCGAGATCGGCGTTGAAACCGGCGGCTCCAACGTACAGTTCGCGATCAACCCGGCCAATGGCCGCATGATCGTCATTGAAATGAACCCGCGCGTCTCACGTTCTTCGGCGCTCGCTTCCAAGGCTACCGGCTTCCCGATTGCCAAAGTCGCGGCCAAGCTCGCTGTCGGCTACACGCTGGACGAACTCGACAACGACATCACCGGCGGCGCGACGCCAGCCTCGTTCGAACCGTCGATCGACTATGTCGTCACCAAGATCCCGCGTTTCGCTTTCGAAAAATTCCCCGGCTCCTCGCCGATCCTGACCACCGCCATGAAGTCGGTCGGTGAAGTGATGGCCATTGGCCGCACTTTTCAGGAAAGCTTGCAGAAGGCGCTGCGGGGTCTTGAAACCGGCCTGACCGGCCTTGACGAAATCGCCATTCCCGGCATCGAGGACGGCGACGAGAAGAACGCCATCCGCGCCGCCATCGGCACGCCGACGCCGGATCGTCTGCGCATGGTCGCGCAGGCCATGCGCCTCGGCCTGACTGTCGAGCAGGTGCATGACGCCTCCAAGATCGACCCATGGTTCCTCGAACAGATCGAAGCCATCGTGTTGACCGAGGAGCGCATTCGCGAACATGGTCTGCCGCAGGACGCTGAAAACCTGCGCATGCTGAAGGCAATGGGCTTCTCCGACGCGCGCCTTGCCAGCCTGACGAACAAGGACGCTGCGGACGTGGCCAAGCTGCGCGCCGATCTCGACGTGCATCCGGTCTATAAGCGCATCGATACCTGCGCCGCCGAATTCGCTTCGCCGACTGCTTACATGTACTCGACCTATGAAACGCCCTTCGTCGGTCAGCCACGTTCGGAAGCTGAAGTTTCGGATCGCAAGAAGGTCGTCATTCTCGGCGGTGGGCCGAACCGTATCGGTCAGGGCATCGAGTTCGATTATTGCTGCTGCCATGCTGCCTTCGCGCTCGGCGACGCCGATTATGAAGCCATCATGATCAACTGCAACCCGGAAACGGTTTCGACCGATTACGACACCTCGGACCGCCTCTATTTCGAACCGCTGACGGCGGAAGACGTGCTGGAAATCCTGCGTGTTGAACAGGAAAAGGGCACCCTGCACGGCGTGATTGTCCAGTTCGGCGGCCAGACCCCGCTCAAGCTCGCCAATGCACTTGAAAAGGCCGGCATTCCGATCCTCGGCACCTCGCCGGACGCCATCGACCTTGCGGAAGATCGCGACCGCTTCCAGAAGCTTCTGGTCAAGCTCGACCTGAACCAGCCGAAGAACGGCATTGCCTATTCGGTCGAACAGGCTCGCCTCGTCGCCGCTGACCTCGGCTTCCCGCTGGTCGTTCGCCCGTCCTATGTTCTGGGTGGCCGCGCCATGCAGATCATCCATGACGAGCGCACGCTGCAAGCCTATCTGCTCGACACCGTGCCGGAACTGGTCCCGGAGGACATCAAGGCGAAATATCCGAACGACAAGACCGGCCAGATCAACACCCTGCTCGGCAAGAACCCGCTGCTGTTCGATACCTATCTCACCCAGGCCATCGAAGTGGACGTCGATTGCCTCTGCGATGGCAAGGACAGCTTTGTGTCGGGCATCATGGAGCATATCGAAGAAGCCGGTATTCACTCCGGCGACAGCGCCTGCTCGCTGCCGGTTCACTCGCTCTCGGCTGAAACCGTCGCCGAACTCGAACGTCAGACCGAAGCATTGGCCAAGGCGCTCAATGTCGGCGGCCTGATGAACGTGCAGTTCGCGATCAAGGATGGCGAAATCTTCATCCTCGAAGTGAATCCGCGCGCTTCGCGTACGGTGCCGTTCGTTGCCAAAACCATCGGCACCCCGATTGCCAAGGTCGCGGCCCGCATCATGGCTGGCGAAAGCCTTGAAGCAGCGCTCGGCGCTTATGGCGGCAAGCCGCAGGCCCCATCGCGCCCGCATATCGCGGTCAAGGAAGCCGTGTTCCCGTTCGCTCGTTTCCCCGGCGTCGATACGCTGCTCGGACCGGAAATGCGTTCAACCGGCGAGGTCATGGGCCTCGACTACGACTACGCACTGGCTTTCGCCAAGGCGCAGCTTGGTGCCGGCGTGGAACTGCCGCGTGAAGGCACGGTGTTTGTGTCGGTGCGCGACGAAGACAAGGAACGCGTTCTGGCACCTGTGCGCAAGCTCGCAAGCCTCGGCTTCCGCGTGATGGCAACCGGCGGCACGCAGCGTTTCCTCGCTGACAATGGCGTCGAGGCGATCAAGGTCAACAAGGTCATCGAAGGCCGTCCACATGTGGAAGATGCGATCCGCAACCGTCAGATCCATCTGGTCTTCAACACCACCGACAGCGCCAGCGCCGTGTCCGACTCCAAGTCGATCCGCCGCGCAACGCTGATGCAGAAGCTGCCTTACTACACCACGATGGCAGGCGCAGAATCAGCGGCCGAAGCCATCGCGGCGCTGAAGGCCGGTTCGCTGGAAGTGCGTCCGCTGCAGGATTACTTCCGCGCATAATCTGTTTTACAGATAATGAAAAAAGCCGCCGGAGCGATCCGGCGGCTTTTTTCATGCGCTCTTTAAAGCGGGAATTTCCAGCGGCTTGCCATCGGGATCATCTTCCAGATTGACCTGCCGGGAGAAAAACCCGTTATGCAGATGCGGCTTGCCCAGATGGATCACAGCAGCGTCTTTCAGCTCAGTGGTCAAAATGTCCCGGATGCGATCATAGGCTTCGGCATCGAGACCATCCAGCGCGCCATCGATGATGATCCATTGCGGCTTTTGCAGAATGAGGCGGGCGAAAGCGAGACATTGCCGCTCGTCATCGGTCAGCACCCGTTCCCAGCGTGTGGCGTAGTCGAGACTGCCGATAAGCCGGTCAAGCCCGGCGCGCTGCAACACGCCCTCCAGCGCTTCGGGCGAGAATTTCTTCAGGTCGAATGGATAGACGATGACGCTCTTCAATGTCCCGGGCGGGAAATAAGGCGCACGTGGCATGAAGGCTACGCCGTCATTGGCTGGCATGCCGATCCGCCCCTCGCCCCATGGCCACAGACCGCCAAGCGCCCGAAAGAGCAAGGTGCGTTGGGTTTCGGTGCCGCCGGTTACCAACACCCGTTCGCCCGGCTTGACCGCGAAGGCGCTCTTCGACAGGCGCAAACAGCCATCGGGTGCCGCAATCGACACATCATCGAGACTGATCCTATCGCCTTCGTTGACGGCCAGATCGACGTGCCGGTCGAGATGACCCAACTCATCCATGCGCAGAATTGCCTGACGGAAAGTGGCGACACGAAGCAGTGTGGCGCGCCAGTCGGCAATGGCACCGAAATTATCCACGAACCAGCGCAGTGAATTATGCACCTGCGTAAACGCGCCGACGGCCATCATCAGACCACCGAAGGTCAGTCCGCCAGAGAAATACACCGGTGCGGCGACCAGAATCGGCGCGACGATGGTGAGCCAGCCATAACCAGCCGTCACCCATGTCAGTCGCGTGGTCGCATAGACGATCTTGCGGATCGCAGCCAGCACGGCGTCGATATCGAGGTCGAGACGGCGGCGCTCATCCGCCTCACCGCGCGAAAGGGTGACCGAATCGAGATGCTCATTGACGCGCATCAGCGAGGCGCGGAAATCCGCCTCGCGCGCATAACGATTGGCATTGATATTGACGAGGTTGCGCCCGACGATCCATGTCAGCCACGATGCGGACGCGGCATATATGATCACCGCCCACACCATATAGCCGGGAATCGGGAAGCTATAACCGCCAATATTGAAAATAAATCCGCTCGACAGCGACCACAATACGCCGACAAAGCTCAACAGAATGACGGTCGATTGCAGCAGGTTGATACCGAGATCGCAGGATGTTTCGGCAAGGTGGCGCGCATCTTCATGCAGGCGCTGATCGGGATTAATGCCGATCTCGCCCGCATTGGCGAGCCGAAAGGCGCGCCCCGGCACCAGCCATTGACCAACGAGATCGCGCGCCAGCCCTTCACGCATCTTCAGCTTGAACATCTGGTTCAGCCATGTCTGGGCGACATTGAGCACCAGCAATGTGCCCGCAATACCGAAGAACACCATCAGCTGCTGGAAGAACGCCTGCAAATCCTTGCGCGCCAGCGCATCGTAAAACGGCTCGTTCCAGCGGTTGATGGCCACCTGCCCAATCGCAATCAGCACGATCAGCACGAAAATGCCGGTTCCGAGTGCAATCAGCGTGGTGCGCACTGGCGAATTCCAGAAAGCGCCGGTCATCATCGAGACCTGTGAGAACAGATCATTGCCGTCCCGGACCGGCTGACGGGTGAGCAAGCCCTTGATACCAACGCGCTGGGACTTCCCTCGCTTGCGGCTTTTCCTTTGCGCGCTGCGCTTCGGCTGCTTCTGTTCCGGTTCAGACGTCATATTTGCCTCGCCACGTGCCGTTCGCGAATCCCTGTGACGAAATCGCGGGCCATTCGCAACATGCGCATTATGCATATCACGCAAAAGTCAAAGAAAAGCGATGTCTCGTTCGGGCTCTGACTTTAGATCTGTCTTTTCTGGCAGGACCGATCTATTGCCCGTCTTAATAGTAAGGTCGCAACACCTTCAAAAAAGAGCGACCATGCGCGCAATCGCTGATACGGCGGCGTTTTAGATAAAAAATACCTAGCGTTGACGTTAAAGCTGCGATTTTTTTAGCAAAACCATGGCCAGACACACATCCTAGCTCTCTTGTGCTGGTCAAATTTGTCGCATATAGTCCGGCAATCGATTTTTCGGTCGAGTGACTTTGAGACCCGTGCGGCCTGCCGTGCTTCCTGACGATCTCCTGTCCATAAATTCGATCCACAGGGACGTATGCGGAGCATGCGGACTAAAAATTACTATCGTTACAAAGGACATTCCCATGGCTACGGGAACAGTTAAATGGTTCAACACGACCAAGGGTTTCGGCTTCATTCAGCCTGACCAGGGCGGCACGGACATTTTCGTTCACATCTCTGCCGTTCAGCGCGCTGGCCTTGCCACGCTCAACGAAGGCCAGAAGGTCACCTACGAGATCGTGCAGGACCGCCGTTCGGGCCGTTCGTCTGCCGACAACCTCGTCGCAGCCTAAGACATTTTGCCGCCGGATGTTTCATCTGGCTTGTGCACGAATGTGACATGAAAACATTGGAGCGCCGGTCTGACCGGCGCTCTAATTTTTTGGAATCAGAGAAAATTCTCCGAGCCTGAATCAAAAAGCGGCATGTGTGTGCGAAAATGGTGATTTTCGAGTACCGGAGCGGAGCGTACTTTGGGTACGTGAGCACCGGAATGGAGAAAATTGCCATTTGCAGCCACACAGGGCGACTTTTAGAACAGGCTCTCAAGGCAGCCAGTCGAGCGCCACATGGCCCGGATGGGCCGCAACGCGCTTGAGCCAGGCCTGAACCGCGGGATATTGCTGCATGTCGAAGCCGCCCAGATGCGCCTCATGCGTATAGGCATAGAGCGCGATATCGGCGACCGTATAAGTCTCGCCCGCCAGATAGGGCGTCTTTTCAAGCTGTGTTTCCATGACGCCAAGCGCCTTGTTGCCACCGGCGAGCGTTGAGGCCAGACGTTCCGGCGTCGCATCCCGTGCCCGCTCCGGATAGAGCATCAGCGCCCGGCGCACGGCCACATGGGGCTCATGGCTATATTGTTCGAAGAACAGCCATTGATAGACAAGCCCCCGCTCATAGGCGTCCTTGGGCAGAAACGGCGTTCCTTCCGCCAGATAGAGCAGCATGGCGTTCGATTCTGCCAGCAGTCGCCCGTCCTCCAGCTCCAGCAATGGCACCTTTCCGTTGGGATTTTTGGCGAGATAGTCCGGCTTGCGCGTCGAGCCGTCGAGCGACGAAACCGTGACATGCCGAAAAGGCCTGCCCAGCAAGGCAAGCAGAAGGCGGGGCTTGTAGCAATTTCCTGAATCGGGTTGGGCGTAAATGGTCAGCATGAAAATCTCCTGTTTCAAAAAACCATATCGACGCGCGGACAGCATCCTGTCTAATCAGTTTCATTGAGATATTATGTCAGCAAGACTGATCTATCCGACACTTTTCGCAACACAATTTCGAGAAAACCCGGATTCACGGGCGAAAAGTCAATCCATCTGTTGCGATTCCCGTGCCGATGCGACATAGAAAATCCGCAAAACCGCGCCGTTCCCAGTGCGGTTAACAGAGCCTGCCATCTATGGAGATCTATCATGGCATTTCTCGCCGACGCCCTTTCCCGTGTAAAGCCATCTGCGACCATCGCGGTCAGCCAGAAAGCACGCGAACTGAAAGCCAAAGGCAAGGACGTGATCGGTCTTGGTGCGGGCGAACCCGATTTCGACACGCCGGACAATATCAAGCAGGCCGCCATCGACGCGATCAATCGCGGCGAAACGAAGTACACGCCTGTGGCCGGTATTCCTGAGCTGCGCAAGGCCATCGTCGCCAAGTTCAAGCGCGAAAACGGCCTCGACTATACGCCGGATCAGGTCATCGTCGGCACCGGCGGCAAGCAGATTTTGTTCAACGCCTTCATGGCCACGCTGAACCCCGGCGATGAAGTCATCGTGCCTGCCCCTTACTGGGTCAGCTATCCGGAAATGGTTGCGATCAACGGCGGTACGCCGGTGTTCATCAACACCAAGATCGAAGACAATTTCAAGCTAACCGCTGCCGATCTGGAAAAGGCGATCACGCCGAAGACCAAGTGGCTGATCTTCAACTCGCCGTCGAACCCGACGGGCGCTGCCTATACGGAAGCCGAGCTGAAGGCGCTGACAGACGTTCTTGTGCGTCACCCGCAGGTCTGGATCCTGACCGACGACATGTATGAGCATCTGGTCTACGGCGATTTCGTCTTCACGACCCCTGCTCAGGTCGAGCCGTCGCTCTATGACCGCACGCTGACCATGAACGGCGTTTCCAAGGCCTATGCCATGACCGGCTGGCGCATCGGTTACGCCGCTGGCCCGCTGCAACTCATCAAGGCCATGGACATGGTGCAGGGTCAGCAGACTTCCGGTGCCTGCTCGATCGCCCAGTGGGCAGCGGTTGAAGCGCTGAACGGCACGCAGGACTTCATCCCGAAGAACAAGGAAATTTTCCAGGCTCGTCGCGATCTGGTCGTATCGATGCTCAATCAGGCCAAGGGCATCCAGTGCCCGACACCGGAAGGCGCATTCTACGTCTATCCGTCCTGCGCTGGCCTGATCGGCAAGAAAACCGAAGCTGGCAAGGTCATCGAAACGGACGAAGATTTCGTCACCGAACTGCTGGAAGCAGAAGGCGTTGCCGTGGTTCACGGTTCGGCTTTCGGTCTTGGACCGAACTTCCGCATTTCCTATGCAACGTCCGATGAGCTGCTCGAAGAAGCCTGCACCCGTATCCAGCGCTTCTGCGCCAGCCTGCGCTAAGCATTTCTCCCGAAAGTGGGAACCGGTTTCGAGACAAAGACATGCGTAAGAACAAAAGCTTCTGAATAGCGAATAACAAAGGGGCCGCAAGGCCCCTTTGTCGTATCCGCACTTTCACGGAAAAACAGCACGTGGCTTCGCCCTGTCAGAACAGACAGCTGGAAGGTGATCAGCATTTGTAGTTTGTTGTGTTCAGCCGTCGCGGCCAATAACAGGCGAAAAGCCAAAAAAAAAGCCAGACAAATGTCTGGCTTTGAGTTTTGAAGGTGCCTTTGAGGCAAACCTCCAGAGGGGAACACTCAGCCCGCGCAAATGGGAGGAGGAAACGCGGCGCTGAGATGATTGTTATATGCTCCCTGCTCATCATTTTTGCAATGCAACTTTAGCGCAAAGCTGCCATGCATCCTGCGCATAGCTCGTTCAGGCACTTATTGTAAATACAATCAAATAGTTAGCTAAATCTTGCCCGCCCAATGAGCGGTTGGATGCAAATCAGAGCGCCTATGGAACAGGCATCGATACAACCTAACTGCCTGCAAAATCAGCAAATCACCTTCCGCTGATTCCCCACAGAAGATGTCATCCAACTGTCATTGCGGCGCATCAGGACTGTCACAAAACAGGCCTAAAAGCCCCGGCAGAGCCGATGCGGGGAGAACGCATCCGGCGTGAAGCGGCCACCGGAGAAGACGGTGATCGCTGCGAACATCTCACAAGCCATGAGGGAGCGCGCCCATGCGGATCGTTCAAATCACCGACACCCATCTCAGCCCGATCAAGACACATTTCAACCCGAACTGGGAACCGCTCGTGGCGTGGATCGAGCAGCAGAAGCCCGATCTCATCATTCACACCGGCGATCTTGCCGTCGATGGCGCCGATATCGAAGCTGATCTCGAATTCTGCCGCAGTTGTTTCGAACAGCTCTCCGCGCCCGTCCTCAGCGTGCCGGGCAATCACGACATCGGCCATCTGCCGGAAAGCCACCAGCCGGTCAATGCCGAGCGCCTTGCGCGCTGGCAGCGCCATATCGGTCCAGACCGCTGGGCCAAGGACCTCGGTGACTGGCTGATCGTCGGCCTCAACAGCCTTATCATCGGCACCGGCAGCGAACAGGAAGAAGACCAGTTCCAGTGGCTGGAAAACGTTCTGGAAAACGCAGACGGCAAGCCCGTCGCCGTTTTCGCGCACAAGCCACTCTTCGTCGACGATCCGGAAGAAGGCGACAGCGGCTATTGGGGCATCCGCCCGGTGGCGCGCCAGCGTCTCTATGATCTCTTCGCGCAGTATAACGTGCAGCTTCACGCCAGCGGCCACCTGCACCGGGCATGGAAGGGCGAAGCGTTCGGCACGCGCTATGTCTGGGGACCGGCGGCGGCCTTCATCGTCGGCGCGATGGAACGCGATCTGCCAGGCGAGCGTATTCTCGGCGCTGTCGTGCATGAACTTGGCGAAGCAGCCACCAGCGCCATCGTGCGCATTGATGAACTGACGCCCTACGTGATCGACGATGTGGTGCATGAGGTCTATCCGCATCATGCGGGCGACGGCGCGAAAGTCACGGAAGAGGCAACCCAATGAGCACGCTTGCCATCCGCGATATCGGGAAGTCCTATGGCGGCAACCGCATTCTGGACGGCATCAGCATCGACGTGGCGGAGGGCGAATTCATCGCCCTCGTCGGCCCGTCTGGCTGCGGCAAGAGCACGCTTTTGCGCATTCTTGCCGGGCTCGACCATGCCGATGAAGGCAATGTCGCGCTGGCTGGCCGCGACATCACCGGCGCGCATCCCGCCGACCGCAATATCGCGATGGTCTTCCAGTCCTACGCTTTGTATCCGCATCTGACCGCCGCGCAGAACATCGCCGTGCCGCTCGCCATGCGCGACATGACGACGACCGAACGCCTGCCCGTCGTTGGACCACTGGTTCCAGGCCAGCGCGCCAAGCGCGCCGCGATCCAGAAACAGGTGAAAACCACCGCCGCCAGCCTGAAAATCGACCATCTTCTCGACCGCAAGCCCGGCCAGATGTCGGGCGGCCAGCGCCAGCGCGTTGCACTTGCCCGTGCGCTCGTGCGCCAGCCCGGCGTTTTCCTGATGGACGAGCCTTTGTCCAATCTCGATGCCAATCTGCGCGTTCATACCCGCGCCGAGATTGTGGAACTGCACCGCCGCGCTGGCGTGCCGACGATCTATGTCACCCACGATCAGGCTGAGGCGCTGAGCATGGCCGACCGTGTGGCGGTGATGATGGGCGGCAAGCTGCTCCAGATCGACACGCCCACCGCGATCTATAACGATCCGCGCCATATCGAAGTGGCCCAGTTCATCGGCACCCCGCGCATCAACATTCTGGACGCCTTGGTCAGCGATCAGGGCAGTGTCCATTTCGCGGGCCGCCCGATCCTGCAAAACGTCGCCGCCTATGCGGGCACAACGATCCGTGTCGGCATCCGCCCGGAACATTTCCGTCTGCGCCCGCATGACAAGACCGGCATTAGCGGAACCGTCTCGCGCATCGAATTCCTCGGCTCCGAAGTGTTGGTTTACCTGAAAGCGCCCGGCTCCGCGCAGGAACTGATCGTGAAGCTCGCCCCTGTCAAGGCCGATCACATTGCACCCGGTCTGCCTGTCGGCCTGCATTTCGATGCGGAAAACGCCTATCTCTTCGGCGATGACGGCGCGCGCCTGCGCCAGCCTGCCGGAAATGTGGTGACCCTCGCACCGGCGGAAAAGGCTCCGGCTCATGTCTGATCTCGCTCTTGCTAGGCCCGGCGCAGTCAGCGCCCGCACTGCCGCCGAAAATGCGCGGCGGCGCGAGGAGCGACTGGCCTGGAAACTCGCCTCCCCCGCCATTCTCCTGACGGTGCTGCTGATCCTTCTGCCGACCGCAGCAGTCTTGTTCTGGAGCTTCACCAATTACGAACTCGGCTATGCCGGTTTCGAATTCATCGGCCTCGACAATTATGTCGAACTGTTTAGCGACCGCACTTTTCTCATCTCTTTGAAGAACACGGCGATCTATACGGCCATTGTCGCACCGGCCTCGGTGTTTCTCGGCCTCGGCGTCGCGCTTCTCATCGAAGGCGAAGTGCGCGGAAAGTCTTTCTTCCGCACTGTCTATTTTCTGCCTGTTGCCTCGCTTCTCGTCGCCATGGCGACCGTCTGGCAATATCTGCTGCATCCGACCCTTGGCCCCGTGAACACCCTTCTCGGCATGGTCGGCATTACCGGCCCCAACTGGCTCGGCTCCAGCGATACGGCGCTATTCAGCCTTGCGCTGATCGGCGTCTGGCAGAGCGTCGGCTTCAACATGGTGCTGTTTCTGGCCGGGCTGACTGCCATTCCGCGCGAACTCTATTCCGCCGCCGAAGTGGACGGCGTGAAAAGCAGCTGGGAGCGCTTTCGTCTCGTCACATGGCCGCTGCTCGGCCCCACGACGCTCTTCGTGACGACAATCAGCATCATCAATGCGGTCAAGGTGTTCGAAACCGTCAAGACGCTCACCGAAGGCGGGCCAAACAAGGCCACCGAAGTCCTGCTCTGGAGCATCTATCAGGAAGGCTTTGTGTTCCTGCGCGTCGGTTACGCCTCGGCCATGACCGTGATTTTCCTCGCCGTGCTGATCGTCCTGATGCTGCTCCAGTTCCGTGTGCTGGACCGCCGCACGCATTATTGAGGAAACGGATATGTCATTCGCCCGCTCGTTTCGCCTCGGCCTTCTCTCGTTCGGCGCGCAGCTTTTCCTCGCGCCATACATCTTCATGCTGTCCACCGCAGCCAAGTCGCAGCAGGACATTTTCTCGTCGTCGCTCTCGCTGATCCCGCAGAACTGGGCGCTTTGGGACAATGTCGCCAAAGCCCTCACCCGCGTACCCATGGGGCTGCTGCTCTTCAACGGCGTTGTGGTCTGTGGACTGGTGCTGGTGGTGCAGGTGGTGATCGCCATTCCATGCGCCTATGCCATGGCGAAACTCAACTTTCGCGGCCAGCGCACCATGATGGTTCTCGTCATGCTGGGACTGCTGGTGCCGATCCACGCAACCGCGCTGCCCATCTATGTCGGCTTCAACCAGCTTGGCGTGCTGAACAGCTATTTTGCGCTCAGCGCACCGTTCTTCATCTCGGTATTCGGCATATTCCTGTTCCTGCAATTCTTCCGCGCCATGCCCGACGATCTCATCAGCGCCGCCCGCCTCGACGGCATGTCGGAAGCAGGCATTGTCATGCGCGTGATCGTGCCAAATGCATGGCCTGCTATCACGGCATTCTCGATCTTCTCGGTTGTTGCGCACTGGAACGATCTGTTCTGGCCGCTGATCGTCGTCAACGGCATGGAACGCGCCACGCCGCCGCTCGGCCTGCTCTATTTCCGCGCCGCCGAAGCCGGTGACGACTACGGCGCGCTGATGGCGGCAACGCTCATCATCACCTTGCCTTTGCTGCTGGCCTTTCTCGCCGCCCAGCGCCGCTTCATCGAGGGCATCACCCTGACCGGTCTCAAAGGCTGACCTCTTTCGCCTATCTCACATACAGGAGTTATCCATGAAACGACTCGCAAGCACTTTTGCCGCTCTGGCCATCGCAACCGGCCTCGGCTCGCCCGCTTTCGCAGACACCACGCTCAATGTGCATTATCCGATGCCCGGCTTCTTCAAGGATGTCATGGCCGACATCTCGAAAAAATTCATGGAAGAAAATCCGGACATCAAGATCAACTTCGTCAGCCCTTCCGCCACCTATGAAGAAGGCATCCAGACGATCATGCGTCAAGCTGGCACGTCGGAAATGCCGGATATCACCTTCACCGGTCTCAATCGCCTGCGCGTTCTGGCCGAACGCAATATCGGCGTCGACATGAAGCCACTGGTCGAGAAGGAAAAGGATATGGAAGCGCAGGGCTTCACTGATCATATCCTCAGTCTCGCCCGCGTCGGCGACCGTCAGGTCGGCCTTGCTTTCGCGACCTCCAACCCTATCATGTACTACAATGCCGATCTGGTGCGCGCTGCCGGTGGCAACCCCGACACGCCGCCCACCACCTGGGACGAAGTGATCGCGCTCGGCGGCAAGATCAAGGCGCTCGGCAACGGCAATGAAGGCATCGACTTCCGCTGGCAGGGTGACGACTGGATGTTCTCCGCTCTTCTATTCGGCGCAGGCGGCACCATGCTGACCGAAGACGAGAAGAAGGTCGCTTTCGACGGACCCGAAGGCCTTGCTGCGCTGAAGCTCGTTGACCGCATGGTCAAGGAAGGCGGCATGCCGGTTCTGACCAAGGCTGCGGGCGAACAGGCCTTTGCCGCTGGCAAGGTGGGCTTTGCCTTCCAGACCACCGGCGCACTGCGCAACACGATCAAGAATGTCGGCGACAAGTTTGATCTGCGCACCGCAAAGATCCCGCTCATCAACCCGGAAAAGGGTCGTCTGCCGACCGGTGGCAACGCGGTCGTAATCCTCACCGAAGACCAGTCCAAGGTCGATGCCGCCTGGAAATTCGCCAAGTTCGCCGCCGGTCCTTATGGCGCTTCGGTCGTGGTTCCGGGCACCGGTTACGTGCCGAACAACGATCTCGCCGCCAAGTCGGATGAATATCTCGGCAAGTTCTACGAAGAAAACCCGCTCTTCAAGGCCGGTCTCAGCCAGATGTCGATCATGGTGCCGTGGTATGCCTTCCCCGGCTCCAACGGCGTGAAGGTAACGCAGACCATCGTGGACGGTCTCTCCCGTCTGGTCGAACAGTCCGCCACCCCGGAAGACATCCTCGCCGACACCGCCAAGGACGTGCAGCGCCTCCTGCCGCGCAAGTAACGCAAACGGGCGCTCCGCGTCAACGCACGCCCTCATCCTGAGGTGCGGAGCGGAGCGAAGCCTCATACTGAGCCCGTTGAAGGATCGAAGGGGGAGGTCCAGTCTAGGCTCCCTCGCCCTTCGAGACGCCGCCTTCGGCGGCTCCTCAGGATGAGGGAGCGCGGGCGGCGGTGTCAGCTCTGCCTTAATAGCTGGCCAGCACATCAGCAGCCACACCAAAAACAAAAGGCCGCGTTGGTTGCTCCAACGCGGCCTTTTGCATTCATATGGATGAGATCAATAGGTCCAGTTGCGCGCCTTGGAGAACAGGAAATCCCTGAACGCATGCAGCTTGGCGGAATTCTTCAATGCTTCCGGGTAGCAGAAGAACGTATCGAAGGACGGGATTTCCTCCAGTTCCGGCACGAGCTGCACCAGACCGGATTCCTTGTCGGCCATGTAATCCGGCAGCACGGCAATGCCGACGCCACGCTGTACGGCGCGGCGCACCGACAGAAGATTATTGACCTGCAAGGCCGGGATGCGCGTGCTGCCATCGGTGCGGCCTGCCACTTCCAGCCAGTTCAGGCCGGTCAGATAGCTCGGAGCCGGTTCGCCAAATGTCACGATGCGATGCTGGTCGATCTCATCGATCGAGTTCAGCTTGCCGTATTTCGAGACATAGCCCGCCGAAGCGTAAAGGTGCATATGCACTGTAAACAGGCGGCGCTGGATGAGGTCCGGCTGCTGCGGCTGACGCAGACGCAGAGCGCAATCCGCATGGCGCATCGTCAGGTCCAGCTCTTCATTGTCGAGAATGAGCTGGAGCTGGATATCCGGATAAAGCTCGACGAATTCCTGAATACGCTCGATCAGCCAGCCGGAGCCGAGCCCCACCGTCGTAGTGACGCGCAGGCGTCCCGTCGGCTTTTCCTTGCTCTCGGCCAGTTTGGAGCGAACATTTTCCAGCTTCATCAACACGTCATGCGCCGTGCGATAAAGCGTTTCGCCCTGTTCCGTCAAAATCAGCCCGCGCGCGTGGCGGTGGAACAGCGGCACGCCGACATCCTGTTCCAGCGCACTGACCTGACGCGAAATGGCCGATTGCGACAAATGCAATGTCTGCGCGGCATGGGTGAACGACCCTGCTTCTGCCGCAGCATGAAAAATGCGCAGTTTATCCCAGTCGAGCGGTGCGACCACGATTTCCCCCTCGTTACTCCGCTGCTTCGTGCAGCGGTTCCTGTGCGGCCAGCCAGCGCTCGGCTTCGAGCGCTGCCATGCAGCCCATACCGGCGGCGGTCACGGCCTGACGGTAGATATCGTCGGTGACGTCGCCAGCGGCATAAATGCCCGGAACATCCGTGGCGGTGGAATCGGGCGCCGTCCACAGATAGCCGTTCGGCTTCTGCTTCAGCTTGCCTTCGAACAGCGACACGGCAGGCGCATGACCGATGGCGACAAAGACGCCATGTGTATCGACTTCCGTGGTCTCGCCCGTCACGACATTCTTCAGCCGCACACCGGTAACGGTCGCGCCCATCGGAGGCTTGGCCTCGGTACCGAGAATTTCATCGATCACGCTGTTCCAGACCACACTGACATTGGCGCGCGACAGGAGACGATCCTGCATGATCTTTTCGGCGCGGAAACCGTCGCGGCGATGCACCACGGTCACGCTCTTGGCGATATGCGACAGGTAAAGCGCTTCTTCGACAGCCGTATTGCCGCCGCCGACCACAACCACGTCCTTGCCGCGATAGAAGAACCCATCGCAGGTCGCGCAAGCCGAGACGCCACCGCCCATGAAGGTCTGTTCGCTGTCGAGGCCAAGCCACTTGGCCTGCGCACCAGTCGCGATGATCAGCGCGTCACAGGTATAGACTGCGCCGGAATCGGCCTTCAGGCGGAACGGGCGCACCGTGGTTTCAACCTCGGTGATGATGTCGTGCACGATTTCCGCGCCGACATGTTCTGCCTGCTTGGCCATCTGTTCCATCATCCATGGGCCCTGCACCGGCTCGGCATAGCCCGGATAATTTTCCACATCGGTGGTGATCATCAGCTGACCTCCCTGCTGCAGACCGGCAATGACGATAGGCTTCAACATGGCGCGCGCTGCGTAAATCGCGGCGGTATAACCAGCAGGACCTGAGCCGATAACAATAACGGGCGCATGACGCTGTGACATGAGGTTCCTCTCCGGTCCTAAAATCGATTTAAAGCAGCGGGTGCACGACTGACCGGAATCGCCTGCGCACCCGGCCTAACTGTGCCCTGATATTATGGCCAAGGTAGGTCTGCCCTTTTCCGTTTGCAAGGTTTGACGGGCATTTGCTGCGCTTTAGCCACAGCTTGTGACAGTTAGGCGATAGGAAGCGCCTCCCCGCATTGCGACCGGGTCGATCTCGCGTTAAACAGACAGGAAAAACAACGCTCAACTGTCCGCCAATCGCCCCACAAACGGCCGGAGACGACCGCCATCTATAAGACTGTCGCCAACATATGCGCGCGCTTCGGCCTCATCATGGCGGCCGCCATGCTTTTGCCCGCCGCAATCGACTTGCGCGACGGCAGCGACGACTGGCTGATTTTCCTGCGTTCGGCAGCAACGACGGGCGCGCTTTCCGCGCTCATCCTTTTTGCGACGCAGAACCAGTCCGTGCGTTTCACGCCCCGCCTCGGTTTTCTGCTCACGGTCTGCATCTGGCTGACCGCAGCTTTCCTCGGCTCGATACCGCTTTATTTCTCGCATCTGCCGATCAGCTATGCCACCGCTTTTTTCGAAGCCATGTCCGGCGTGACCTCCACTGGCGCAACGGCGCTGACCGGCCTGGATAATATGCAGCGCGGCATTCTGCTCTGGCGGTCGCTGCTCTGCTGGATCGGCGGTATCGGCTTCATCGGCCTGGCGCTTCTGATGCTGCCGTCGCTGCGCGCCGGTGGCCTTGCGCTCTTTCACATGGAAAATTCCGACAAGTCAGAAAAAATCCTGCCGCGCATGAACCAGATCGCGCTTGGCATTATTCTCGCCTATCTGAGCCTGACGGCTGCCTGCATCATCAGCTATTTCATGGTTGGGATGAGCGTGTTCGACGCCATCAACCACGGCCTGACGACGGTGGCCACGGCTGGCTTTTCCACGCATGACAACTCGCTCGGTTTCTACCACGGCAACCGCCTTCTGCTGGTTGTCGCGACGGTGTTCATGATTCTCTCGGCCTTGCCCTTCGTGCTCTACATCAAGGCTTTCATGCCCAAGCGGCTGGAATCGCTGGCAGATCCGCAGGTCAAACTGTTCTTCAGCATCGTCATCGGCTTCAGCTTCATCCTCGCCGTCGTCTTGCGGCTTGGTCTGGACGTGCCTTTTGGCGACGCGCTAATTTCGGCCTCGTTCCATTTCGTGTCCGTCATCACGACCACCGGCTATGCGACCGAAGACTATTCGCTCTGGGGGCCACCCGCTCTCGGCATTTTCTTCCTCGCCTCGTTTCTGGGAAGCTGCGCGGGCTCCACGTCGGGCGGTATCAAGATGAACCGCCTCATCATCCTGTGGAGCCTGACACAAGCGAGCCTGTCGCGCCTAATCGTGCCGCATGCCGTCACCAAGATGCGCTATGGCTCATCGGAAATCTCCGGCGAAATCGCCCAGAACGTGCTGCTCTATCTCTTCCTCTATTGCGCATCGCTGGTGATCGGCGCGGTGCTGCTGGCGTCACTCGGCCTCGACTTCGTATCGGCCTTCACTGGCGCACTGACCGCCCTGTCCAATATTGGCCCCGGCCTTGGTGAAACAATCGGTCCGGTTGGCAATTTTTCCACCATCCAGGACCCGGCTCTCTGGGTGCTGTCCTTCCTGATGCTGGCAGGACGACTGGAGCTTGTGACGGTATATATCCTGTTCACACGCGCTTTTTGGGTGCGTTGACAGAGCTTTAGACGGTTTACACGCCACGGATTCATTTGATATTAGCATGATTAGATTGCGCCATGACGGCGTCACATATTCTATAATTACCCTTGAATGAAATTTCCTTGCGCGCGGAGTCATGCATGCCGATCAAGGCCGATCTGGACGAAATCGATTGGAAAATCCTGCGGGAGCTCCAGAACAACGGGCGCATCACCAATGTCGAGCTGGCCGAACGGGTCGGCATTTCGGCACCTCCCTGCCTTCGCCGGGTCCGTAAACTCGAGGAAAGCGGCGTCATTCGGGGCTATCGCGCCATTCTCAACGGCAATGCGCTGGGTCAGGATCTGGTCGCATTCTGTTCGGTCGGTCTGCACCGTCAGGCTGATGCCGATCTGAAGGCTTTTGCGGAGAAAACCAAGCAGTGGCCGCTGGTACGCCGCGCATGGATGGTTTCGGGCGAGTCCGACTTCCTGCTTCATTGCGTTGCACGTGATCTGAACACGTTCCAGACCTTCGTGATCGAGGAACTGACCGCAGCACCAAATGTGGACTCCGTCCGCACCGCGCTGACCATTCGTCCGGTCAAGGACGAACCGCTGATGATTCTCTGAACACCACGGCCTTTAAAGCGCGTCGCGTTTTATCCCACCCATACGACGCGCTTTATCTATTTGTTTCTACGCATGTCGGTACCGGAAAACCGGTTCCCACTTTTCCGCGACATGCTTTAGTGTCTGAATCAAAAAGCGGCAGGCCGTGGCGAAAATGGTGATTTCGAGAACCGGAGCGCAGCGTACATTGGGTACGTGAGCACCGGAAGCGCAGAAATCGCCATTTGCAGACCGGCATGGCAACTTTTGGATCAGACACGCCCGGCGAATACGCGCTCATAGACACCGCTGATCGCAGCCGCTTCCTTCTCGAGCGGGAAATTGGCGCGCACATGCGCAAGAGCGGTTTCGCCGTCACGCTCGGCCATGGCCGGGTCTGCGAGATAAGGCTCAATAGCCTCGCGCAAGGCTTCGCCATCTCCAGCGGGCACGAAACTGCCGGTTTCGTCGACGATCATTTCGGCATAGGCCCCGGCATCGCTTGCCACTACAGCGGTCTTCGACGCCATGGCTTCCAGCGGCGTCAGGCCAAATCCCTCATTGCGCGACGGCGCAACATAAAGCGTCAGGCGGCGATACCAGACCCGAATATCGGGGACTTCACCCAAAATGAGAATACGATCCTGCAAACCGGCGGCGGCAATCTTCGCCTTGAGGTCATCCTCGAAAGATTGATGCTCAGCGGTGGTTCGTCCGGTGATGATCGCCGTCCATTCAGGATATTTCGGCAAAAGCGCAATCATCGCATCGACGAAGAGATCGGTGCCCTTGGAATGCCGCACGCGCCCGAAACAACCGACAGCATATTTGCCCGGAAGACCAGAGGCGGCAAACATGTCTTCCTCACCAACCGGGGGATGAAAGCGTTCCAGATCGACGCCATGCATGATGACCTCATGCGGCACTTCCAGAAAACTGCCCGAGCGCCCGCTGGTGGCGATGACCGCATTCATGCGGCGGATGAGCCATTTGGTGAAAGGCTTGTGGTTGCGCTGGGCAGCCGAGGTGAACACCAGCCGCAGCTTCATGCGCAAGACATCGCGCATGAAAATACCGGCAAGCATTTCGATATTACGCCGCGCATGCCAGATCCGGAAGCGGCGGTTTTTCGGTGCTGACCAGAAGGACAAAAGCGCGCCCCAGCCCAAATGCGGCAGGCTTTCCGGCAAACCCGGTCCCATTGTGGCAATGTTCAGCCCCTTCGCACGTTGCAAAGGAATGAGCTGCACAATCGTCGAGGTCACGCCGGAAAGGCGCTGCTTGAAGTTGGGAGCTACAACCTCGACGCTCTCAACCGGAACCGGATTTGAATGGGGCACGGTGATCAGATGAACTTCAGTGTCACGATCTCGTAGGAACGCGAGCCGCCCGGTGCATTGACCTCGATCGTATCGCCTTCGGTCTTGCCAATCATGGCGCGCGCGATTGGCGACGAAATCGAAATGCGGCCTTCCTTCACGTCAGCTTCCTGGTCGCCAACGATCTGGTAGATTTTCTCATCTTCGGTGTCTTCGTCGATCAGCGTGACCGTCGCGCCGAATTTGATTCGGTCGCCGCTCAGCTTGGTAACGTCGATCACTTCGGCACGCGCAACGACATCTTCCAGTTCGTTGATGCGGCCTTCGTTGAGGCTCTGGGCTTCCTTGGCCGCGTGATATTCGGCGTTTTCCGACAGATCGCCATGGGCACGCGCTTCTGCGATAGCCTCGATGATCCGAGGACGCTCGTTTTGCTGACGCCAGCGGAGCTCTTCCTTGAGCTTTTCGAAACCGCGAGGGGTCATAGGGAACTTTTCCATACCCAGTCCTTTCCTTCGCCCGGCGCCCGTCTCTTCCCAAGAACTGAACGCGCCGGCAGTTTGGTTGCCCGCCGCACCCTGCCTGCACAACCGCGCTGCAAGGTGCCCTTCCGGGAGCTGCAACACCCCCCGATACACAAAAAGAAAACGGTCACCGAAACACCCGTTTCGGAACCGTTCAAACGACTAATTCGCCGAACTATAGCATTTCTGGCGATCTTTTCACGCGGAAAAAATCGAACCCTGTCAAATCTCCAGACAAGAAGCCAGCTCAGAGCCTGAATCAAAAAGCGGCATGTGTGTGCGAAAATGGTGATTTTCGAGTACCGGAGCGGAGCGTACTTAAGGTACGTGAGCACCGGAATGGAGAAAATTGCCATTTGCAGCCACACAGGGCGACTTTTGGAACGGGCTCTTAAAGACGCATCTGCACCATTGTCGCAGAATACAGACGCCGCTTGCCGCGAGGCCCGGCTAATGCCTATAGGACAGACAATTTCCGGCGATCCTATGGGGCCGGACCTTTTTCTTCGCAATCCGAGGCCATGATGACGCGCACGCAAGCCAATATTGTCCTGCTTCTGGCTGGCGTGATCTGGGGCATGGGCTTCGTCGCCCAGTCGACCGCCATGGCCAGCATCGGCCCGTTCCTGTTTATCGGCGTTCGTTCCGGCATTGCCGCTCTCACCGTGCTGCCCTGGGCGCTTGCCGAAGGCCGCCGCTCGTCCGCCCGTCTGAAACCTTCCGACTATCGTTCCTTCATGCTGGTGGGCGCCGTGCTTTTCACCGGCCTGCTGCTGCAACAGATTGGCCTCATCACCACCTCGGTCACCAATGCCGGTTTTCTGACTGGCCTTTATGTCGTGATGGTGCCGGTTCTGGGGGTGTTGCTGTTCCGCACATGGCCGCACCCGGTTGTCTGGCCCTGCGCCGTCATCTGTCTGGCGGGGATTTTCCTGCTGTCGGGCGGTGAACTGACCGCGCTCAAGACCGGCGACTGGCTGGTCATCTGCGGAGCAATTTTCTGGGCCATGCAAGTGCTGCTGATTGGTCGCGCCAACCGCGCCGGACGCCCGATCATGCTGAGCTGCGTTCAGTTTGCCACCGCAGCCATTATCGGTCTGGCTAGCGCATCGCTGCTCGAAGGCTTCAACTGGAACGCCATCGCCCTGACATGGAAGGAAATCCTGTTCACCGGCGTGATGTCGTCCGGCATTGCCTTCACCCTGCAAGCCATCGGCCAGCGTTATACGACCTCGGCGCAGGCTGCGATCTTCCTGTCTTCGGAAGCGCTGTTTGCGGCGTTGTTCGGCGCGATCTTCCTCGGCGACCGGCTGACCTTCATCGGCTTCATCGGCTGCGGCATGCTCTTTGCGGCCATGCTAGCCGTCGAACTTGTCCCGATGTTCTGGAACCGCAAGGCGGAACCGGTCCCGGCAGCGGAACCGGCAGAATAACCATCAAGCCTTGAAAATCAGCGCCGCGCCGCCTGCGATGAAGGCAAAGCCCAGCAGGTGGTGCCAGGTGAAGGCTTCCTTCAGATAGAACACCGAGAACAGGCTGAAGATCACCAGCGTGATGACTTCCTGTATCGTCTTGAGCTGGGCCGCCGAATAAACTTCGTGCCCGATACGGTTGGCTGGAACCGCGAGGCAATATTCGATCAGCGCGATACCCCAGCTGATGAAAATCACCGCAACCAGCGGCGTGTTGGTGAATTTCAGATGGCCGTACCAGGCAAAGGTCATGAAAATATTCGAGCCGACCAGAAGCAGGATCGGCAGGATGCTTGGCGAAATCAGTGCTGACATGGGTGAAACTTTTGGGACCGGGAGGATGGTCTGATGCGCGGTTTGGCCCTGAACCACGGCGGTAAGCGATAGAACATTTCCGACAAAAGTGGGAAGCGATTTTACATGGCGCAGTGCAAAAAACAGCCGTGCCGTCAGTCAAAAGATAGAGAGCATCACAAGCTCGCCCTTTCGTTGCCCTGATTGCGCCACAGCGCTTAACAGAGGCACTGACTCTTCCTTTACGCTTCTCTCATAGGATACAGGAAACACCGCCCCACAAGCAGAAGGCAAGGACATGAGTTTTGCGTTGTCCGCCACAACAGATCACGATCATGCGCGTTCGCGATTGCGCCGTCTTGGTCCGGCGGCGTCCGTGCTCCTGCTGATACTGGCCGCTGGCTGTTCCGGCGACCGCCCGCCGCGCCCGCAAGCCGATGTGGGAAACTCGGATATCATGGTGCCAAGCACCGACGTGGCCAGCGCTCCGATGCCATCCGCTCGCTTGGCCGATGCACCGATGCAAGCCGCGCCGGTAATGAGTTCGCCGATACCCGAGCCCCCCATGACGCATACGCCGCAGCAAGACCGTGTTGTGGGGCTGGCCGAGGAAGAAGAAACCCACACCGCGCAGCCAGCACCGCAAAGCGAGCCGCAATATGCAGGCGATTACGGCTTTGCGACGCCGGTTCAGAACCCGGTTACGGCGGCTGAAAACATCTACACCATGTCGAATTCCGAAGCGGCGTGCCGCACACGCCTTAAAAAACTCGGCGTCGTCTTCAAGGAAAAGCCGCCGATCTATCGCAGCGCATCCTGCAATATCGGCAATCCGATTGAGGTGTCGGGCTTCAACAGCGGCTCCATCGCCTTCAAACCGGCGGCAACGCTGAACTGTCAGGTGACGGAAGCCTTTGCGCGCTGGATCAAGGGCGATCTGCAACCGGCGGCGCGCCTGCGCTATCTGTCCGGCATCAACACGATCTATAATGCGGGCGGCTATTCCTGCCGCACGATGAATCATCGTCGCGGCGCGAAAATGTCGGAACATTCACGCGGCAACGCCATCGACGTGACGCGGATCAAGCTGAACAACGGCAAGGATATTTCGGTGCGCAGACCCGGTTTCTTCGCTTTCCGCGAAAAAGGCCTGCTCAACAGCGTTCGTTCCGACGCCTGCGATTATTTCACCACGGTGCTTGGGCCGGGCTATAATCCTGAACATGCAGATCACTTTCACTTCGACCTGATGCAGCGTCGAAGCGGCTATCGCGCCTGCAAATAAAGCCCGGTCGAAACCGGGCTTTTCTGCGATGTAGATGGAGAGCGGCTATTCTTCCGGGACCGGAGACGGCTTGCCGTCCTTGTCCAGCGCCACCATGACGAATTCGCCATGCGTCACCAGTTCCATGCGCTGCTGGGATGCGCGCTGCGCCCAGGCTTCGACACGCAAGGTGATCGAAGTGCGGCCCACCTTGGTGATTTCCGTATAGACGCACAAAACGTCGCCGATCTTGACCGGCTTGGCAAAGGACATCTCGCGCACGGCTGCGGTGACGACGCGGCCACGGGCGCGTTCTTCCGCACGAATGCCGGAGGCCGAGTCCATCTGTGACATGACCCAGCCGCCAAAAATATCGAATGCCGAATTGGCGTCCTTCGGCATGGCCGGAACGCGCAAGGTCAGTTCGCCTTTGGGCTTATCTGCAACGCTCATCAATCAATCCTTTAAACACAAATGATTCTGCCGGAGTATGGGACAAACCAATCCTGAAAAACATGCGGCATCGCAACCTGCATTTATCGGGCGCGACTTCCTGACAACCTTCTGTCAGGAGCCACCTGCCAGGATCCGGCAACAGGGCTGATTTTGCCGCCGTGCTCTTTTCATTTGCATGTCGAAATTCCATATTAGCGACATGGCTTCCTCCAAAGACAAATACACACAGGATTCGCACGATACGGCTGACGGCTTCAGCGAAATGCCGCAGGCCGAGCTTTCTGGCGCGCCGTTGACCGGCTCCATCGCCGACTGGGCGAAGGAAATCGGCGACGAAGCGGCAAAGCCTGCTGCCAAAGCAACCAAATCCGCCAAGACGCCGAAGAAGATCCCCGAACGCAGCAAGGAAGCATCCCGCAGCGGTCGCGGTACGTCGATGGGCGGTGCGGCTTCCGCCAAGGAGCGCGCAGCCGCAGGGCTCAATCCGGTCGCCGGGCTGGATATCAGTCTGGAAGATGCTGCCGGGCTCAATGCGTCGGGCGCCACTGCCACCGTGCAGGCGCTGTCCGATCTGATCGAATCTGGCAATCCGCTGTTCAAAAACGGCCAGCTCTGGACACCGCACCGCCCTGCCCGCCCGGAAAAATCCGAAGGCGGCATTTCCATCGAGATGGAGACGCCATTCGAACCGTCCGGCGACCAGCCGACGGCGATTCGTGATCTGGTCGAAGGGCTGACCAATGACGACCGCACACAGGTGCTGCTCGGCGTCACCGGCTCCGGCAAAACCTTCACCATGGCCAAGGTCATTCAGGAGACCCAGCGCCCGGCGCTGATCCTCGCGCCCAACAAGACGCTGGCGGCCCAGCTTTACGGCGAGTTCAAGAGCTTCTTCCCGAACAATGCGGTCGAGTATTTCGTATCCTATTACGATTATTATCAGCCGGAAGCCTATGTGCCGCGCTCAGACACCTATATCGAGAAGGAATCCTCGATCAACGAGCAGATCGACCGTATGCGCCACTCGGCCACGCGCGCGCTGCTTGAGCGCGACGACGTGATCATCGTCGCTTCGGTCTCGTGCATCTATGGTATCGGTTCGGTCGAAACCTATACGGCCATGACCTTCGAAATGAAGATCGGCGACCGGCTCGACCAGCGGCAATTGCTCGCCGATCTCGTGGCGCAGCAATATAAGCGGCAGGATATCAATTTCGTGCGCGGCTCGTTCCGCGTGCGTGGCGACACGATCGAACTTTTCCCGGCCCACTTGGAAGACCGGGCCTGGCGCATTTCGCTGTTCGGCGACGAGATTGAAACCATCACCGAATTCGACCCGCTCACCGGCCAGAAGACCGGCGATCTGAAATCGGTCAAGATCTACGCAAATTCGCACTATGTCACGCCGCGACCGACGCTCAATCAGGCCATCAAGTCGATCAAGGACGAGCTGAAGCATCGCCTTGTCGAATTGAACAATGCCGGGCGTCTGCTGGAAGCGCAGCGTCTGGAACAGCGCACGACTTTCGATCTAGAAATGCTGGAAGCCACCGGCTCCTGCGCGGGCATCGAAAACTATTCGCGCTATCTGACGGGTCGCAATCCCGGCGAACCGCCGCCGACCCTGTTTGAATATATCCCGGACAACGCGCTGGTTTTCATCGATGAAAGCCATGTCACCGTCCCGCAGATCGGCGGTATGTATCGCGGCGACTTCCGCCGTAAGGCGACGCTGGCCGAATATGGCTTCCGCCTGCCGTCCTGCATGGATAACCGCCCGCTCCGTTTCGAGGAATGGGACGCGATGCGTCCGCAGACTATTGCCGTTTCGGCAACGCCGGGCAGCTGGGAAATGGAAGAAGCGGGTGGCGTTTTTGCTGAACAGGTCATTCGCCCGACCGGCCTGATCGACCCCCCCGTGGAAATCCGTCCTGCCAAGACGCAGGTGGACGACGTGCTTGGCGAAATCCGCGACACGGCAAAGAAGGGCTACCGCACGCTCGTCACGGTGCTGACCAAGCGCATGGCGGAAGACCTGACCGAATATCTGCACGAACAGGGCGTGCGCGTGCGCTACATGCACTCGGATATCGACACGCTGGAGCGTATCGAAATCATCCGCGATCTGCGTCTTGGCGCATTTGACGTGCTGGTGGGCATCAACCTGCTGCGCGAAGGTCTCGACATTCCCGAATGCGGCTTCGTCGCCATTCTCGACGCCGACAAGGAAGGTTTTTTGCGGTCTGAAACCTCACTGGTTCAGACCATCGGTCGCGCCGCGCGTAATGTCGACGGCAAGGTTATCCTCTACGCTGACAACATTACCGGCTCGATGCAGCGTGCCATGGATGAAACCAGCCGTCGCCGTGAGAAGCAGATTGCCTATAATGAAGAACACGGCATAACACCGGCCTCGGTGAAGAAGAACATTTCGGATATTCTGAACTCGGTCTACGAACGCGACCATGTCCGCGCCGATATTTCGGGCTTTGCCGAAGAAGGCGGCATGATGGGCAACAATCTGCAAGCCCATCTGGAATATCTGGAAAAGCAGATGCGCGATGCCGCCGCCGATCTGGATTTCGAAAAGGCCGCGCGTCTGCGCGACGAAATCAAGCGCCTGCGCGAGACGGAACTCGCCATTGCCGACGATCCGATGGCGCGGGAGGTGGAACTGGAAAGCCCGGTCACCGGGCGCACAAAGGGCCGCCACAATGCCGGGCGCAAGGTGCATAGAACGGTTGATGACACCAGCGGAAAGTCTCTGTTCCAGAAGCCGTCGCTGGACAATATGGGACCGGGCACGGACATGGCGAAGCCACGCCACGATGGCCCGCTGCCCGCAGCGCCGGACACGAAATTCCGCAAGAACTCGCTGGATGAAATGACGGTGAAGCGGACGGAAGTGCCCGCCGGTGGAGAGGCCCCGGTCCGCCGCGAACGCGCCGGTATCGGCTCTTACGAAGACCCGGTGGACGTCGCCCGCAAGAAGCGGCGGCCCGGCAAGACCGGTCGTCCGGGAAGATAAAAATGCGGCTCCACCCGGAGCCGCATTTATTTTGCCATCAATATTCCTGCGCGGTTGGACGATACAGGATTTCGTTGACGTCAACATTGTCCGGCTGGCTCATCGCGAAAGCCACCATGGACGCGAAAGACTCCGCCGGAATAGCAACATTGTTATAAAGCACCTTCACGCGCTCGGCCTGCTGCGGGTCTGTGACGCTGTTGGGAAGCTCCGTCGCCACCGCGCCCGGCGATATCACCGTCGTGCGGATGTTGTACGGTTTCACTTCCTGACGCAATCCTTCCGAAATGACCCGCACCGCAGTTTTGGTTGCCGAATAGACGGCCCCGCCCGGTCCCACCTTATGTCCCGCCACCGACGAGACATTGATAATGTGACCGCTCTTCTGGTCGCGCATATGCGGCAAGGCGGCGGCGATGCCATAAAGCACGCCCTTGATATTGACGTCGATCATGCGATCCCAGTCATCCACCTTGCCCATTTCGAGCATCGAATGCGGCATCAGCCCGGCATTGTTGATCAGCACATCGACACGACCGTGCAGCTTCACTGCCTGATCGACCAGATGCTGAACCTGAAGGCGGTCGGTCACGTCCGTTCGCAGAACCGCGCCTTCGGCCAGTTTCAGTTCACCGGCCAGCGCCTTTAGCCGATCGAGACGGCGCGCGCCGAGCACAAGCTTGGCCCCGCCTTCGGCCAGCCGCCGCGCAGCCGCTTCACCGAGACCGCTGCTTGCGCCAGTGATAACGACGACCTTGTCCTGAATTCCCTGCATGGTCCTGTCTCCTGTTGAACGGGGCTACCGGTCGACACGCTGTTGCAAATGCGCCGGATAGCGGTCGCCCTGCACAGTGATGTCGGCAAGCGCGGCTTCGATGCGGTTCAAATCCTCGGCACTCAATTCGACATTGGTGGCACCGATGTTTTCTTCCAGACGATGCAGCTTCGTCGTACCGGGAATCGGCACGATCCATGGCTTCTGCGCCAGCAACCACGCAATCGCGATCTGGGCACGGGTAACACCCTTGGCTTCTGCGATCTGGCCAAGCATATCGACCAGCGCCTGATTGGCATCACGGGCTTCGGTCGAAAAGCGCGGCACGACATTGCGGAAATCATTGGCCGCAAAGCTCGTCTTGCTGTCGATGGTTCCGGTCAGAAAGCCTCTGCCCAGCGGGCTGAACGGAACAAAGCCGATGCCCAGCTCTTCCAGAACCGGCAGGATTTGCTGTTCCGGCTCACGCCACCACAGCGAATATTCGCTTTGCAACGCCGTGACCGGCTGCACGGCATGGGCGCGCCGGATGGTTTGCGGACCAGCTTCCGAAAGGCCGAAATGCTTGACCTTCCCCTCCTGGATCAGATCGCGCACCGTTCCGGCCACGTCCTCGATGGGCGTCGCCGGATCAACGCGATGCTGATAGAACAGGTCGATCACATCCGTCTTCAGCCGCTTCAGCGATGCTTCAGCAACCGCACGAATATGTTCGGGACGGCTATTCACCCCATTCTGACCACCCTTGTCGTCGAATTCGAAACCGAACTTGGTGGCGATCACCAGCCGGTCGCGAATCGGCGCCAGCGCTTCGCCCAGAACTTCCTCATTCACATAGGGTCCATAGACTTCCGCTGTATCGAAGAACGTGATGCCCTTGTCGAATGCAGCTCTCAGCAGCCCGACCGCCTGTGCCTTTTCCATGGCCGGACCATAGGCGAAACTAAGGCCCATGCAGCCGAGACCGATGGCTGAAACCTCAAGGCCGCTACGGCCCAATATTCTCTTCTTCATGGTCAATATCCTTATGCGTGATAATCTTCGTCGCTGACATGTTCCAGCCAGTCCACCACCTTGCCGTCGAGCGCTTCCGCTATAGCAATATGGGTCATGGCCGTGGTGGCCGTCGCGCCGTGCCAATGCCGTTCGCCCGGCTCGAACCAGACGATATCACCGGGGCGGATTTCCTCGACAGGGCCACCCTCGCGCTGCGCCCAGCCAAGCCCTGCGGTCACGATCACCGTCTGGCCCAGCGGATGCGTGTGCCACGCCGTGCGTGCGCCCGGCTCGAATGACACGGTAGCGCCGCCAACACGCGCCGGTGCCGTCGTGCTGAACGGCATGTCGAGCCGGACCGTACCGGTGAAATAATCGGCGGAACCCTTGGTCGAAGGCTGAGACCCGATGCGCTTGATCTGCATGATGTGTTTCCTTTCTTTCCCCGCCTGAAATCGCGGCAAACTTAAAAACTTCTGCTGCCGATGATTAGACACTATAATCGGCATGAACTCATGAAGTGGATTCATCAATGCGGCGCGACAATATTCACGATCTGCTGGCTTTTCTGGCCATTGCCCGCGAGGGCAGTTTCACCCGCGCGGCGGCAAAACTTGGCGTTTCCCAATCAGCGCTCAGCCACACAATGCGCGGGCTGGAGGAACGGCTCGGCCTGCGTCTTCTCACCCGCACCACGCGCAGCGTCTCCCCGACCGAGGCTGGCGAAAGGCTGTTGCGCACCATCGGGCCCCGTTTCGAAGAGATCGAAACCGAACTCGACGCCCTGAGCGAATTGCGCGACAAGCCTGCCGGAACCATTCGCATCACCACTCCCGAACATGCGGCGCAGTCCATCCTGTGGCCCGCTCTGGAACGACTTCTGCCGGACTATCCCGATATCCACGTCGAAGTGGCCGTCGATTCCGGGCTGCGCGACATCGTAGCCGATCGTTATGACGCCGGTATTCGCCTTGGCGAGCAGATCGCACAGGACATGATCGCCGTGCCCATCGGCCCTGACGTGCGCATGGCCGTGGTCGGCGCTCCGTCCTATTTCAAGCGATATCCGGTGCCCCGCACCCCGCAGGAACTGACCGCGCATCGTTGCATCAATCTGCGCCTGCTCACCTATGGCGGGCTTTATGCCTGGGAATTCGAGAAGAACGGGCGAGAGCTGAAGGTGCGCGTCGAAGGCCAGCTCATTCTCAATTCCCCGACCATGATCGTCGAAGCCGCCAAGGCCGGTTTCGGCCTCGCCAGCTTGCCGGAATACTATATGCGGGACGGTATTGCCGATGGCACGCTGGTGCGCGTGCTGGAAGACTGGTGCCCGCCCTTTCCGGGCTTTCATCTCTATTATCCAAGCCGGAGACAATCTTCCCCGGCCTTCGCGCTTCTGGTCGACGCGTTGCGTTACAGAGAGGCGGAGCCGCTTGTGAACGCTGATCCGCCTCGCCGTTCACCTAGCAGCGACCGCCGCCCGTGACGCGGAAACCGGCCCGTTCCGCTTCGCAGCGATTGGAGAAGCTGCGCCGTTCACTGCCGCGCCGCGCGCAAACCGGTGCATATTCCCGCGTGCATGCGCCCATGCCCGGTCGGACGCCGTGCTGCGGCGGACGAGCCGGACCGACGCCGGGGCCATTCCAGCCCGAACCCGGGCGACTGCTGCACTGACCATTCGACACCACGCGGAACCCTTCCGCCCGTGCTGAACACGCATTTCCGAATGTCCGCCGGATACCCCTGCTCTCGCCGCAAACCGGCGAATAGATCATTGGGCAGGCCTGCACATGGCCCGGATTACCGGGCCGGACCGGCGGTGGCCGGTGATCAGGACCACCTTCCGCAACACAACCGCTCAACACCATCACACCGGCAATCAAGCCGGTCCATGACAAACCCCTCGACATGTTTCCTCCTCTCCAGAAACGTCTATCCGTCTTTTGTCCCCATCTAGAATGGAGCAGATGTTCCGAAGGGCAAGATTTAAATGGGAAGATTAGACGCCACGTATCGACAAGTCGCCAAGTTGCGTTACTCTGCAGTCAAGCTTTCGGCCCGAACAATCCGGGTCACAGCATGGGGCAAAAGCGAACAGAAAGACGACATGCGGCGTTTCGGAACTTTTCTGGCGGCATCGTTTCTGATCGTCCCGCTGTCACTCATTCCCGCCGAGGCAGAACCGGCACCGGCAAGCTTTAGCGAACCCAATCCGCGCATATCGGCGCCACCATTACCGCCGGAAAAGAAAGCGCCCACCGTCAATCGAATCTGCCAGTTGATCGAGACCAGCGCCTCCACGCATGGCATACCAAAAGATTTCTTCGCCCGCCTGATCTGGAAGGAAAGCCGGTTCGACCATCAGGCCGTCAGCCCGGTCGGCGCGCAAGGCATTGCACAGTTCATGCCCTATACGGCAAAGGAGCGCAGTCTGGCCGACCCGTTCGACATCGAGCAGGCAATCCCGGCCTCGGCCAGTTTCCTGTTCGACCTCAAAAAAGCTTTCGGCAATTGGGGTCTCGCCGCTGCGGCCTATAATGCCGGGCCGGGGCGTGTTTCCAGCTGGATGCGCTCGGGCGGTTTCCTCCCGCTCGAAACCGAGGACTATGTGCTGGACATCACCGGCGCACCCGCCGACGATTTCGCTTCCGGCAGGGAGGTGCAGAACCGGCCTCTTGATTCGGGGCGTTCCTTTACGGAAGCCTGCCGCCGCCTGCCGATCATCCGCTCGGCGACGATACCCATGTCGCGCGTCAAGCCGAAGCCATGGGGAATACAAGTTGCGGGGAATTTCCGCCGCGGTGCGGCTGTCAATCAATGGAGCCGCCTGCGCAAGCAATTCGCCTCTGTACTGAGCGGCCATAGCCCGGTCATCAGCCGCATTCGCACCCCGATGGGGCGGCGCGGCATCTATGCGGTGCGGATCGGCGCCAACAGCCGGGCGGAAGCCGATGGTATTTGTAGCAAGTTGCGCGCAGCCGGCGGCGCATGCATTGTTTCGCGCAATCGTTAGGGCATCGATGAAAGTGACCATTTTTGCGCCCGCAAAGATGGGGCACTTTATTAAACGCACCAATTAATCCGGCTATTTAAACACGCGGCTTCTCTATAAGATCTCTTATATATCAAGGATAGGCTGTTCTATTTCGGTATACCGCTTCAGAAATTCTAGAAATAATCGGAAAAATAAACCCGCGTTCCGGTTCAAAGATAACAAAACATCGGGGGCGCAAAGAATTTGCTTGCCAAAATTCGCGTCATAGATCAGTCTCCACTCGTTCGGGCATTTAGCGAACAAATGGAAGACTGGAAGAACGGCGCGCCGGGGCCGCTATAAGTTCCGGGTCTGGGAATACCCAGACAATGATCGGTTCCTTCCCAATGTCGAGAACTGCCTGCATGACCCTCTGTCGGGTGTGTGGTGCGCTCGGCAGAAGACGTAATTCCATCGTTTTTGAAAGAAATGGTGGCGCCAAGGAAAAGGAACGGATCCAATGGCACAGACCGGACTGGTCAAATTCTTCAATAATGAAAAGGGCTTTGGTTTTATCAAGCCCGATGATGGTGGCGCGGATATCTTCGTGCACATCTCTGCTGTACAGGCTTCGGGCCTGACGGGCCTCGCAGACAATCAGAAGGTTTCCTACGAAACCGAACCGGATCGTCGCGGCAAGGGCCCGAAGGCCGTTAACATCACCGTTACCGGTTGATTGTTCTCAATACCAATTATGACCCCGGTTCACGCCGGGGTTTTTTATTGCCCCAATTTCTTCAATGGAGTGTCGGCGGTCCGTAAGAGCGCATCCGGCAATTAACGAGCCAGGGCCCCCTCATAACCCGCCCGCGAATTGTTACAGACGCTGCGCGTATTTTACCGACGATTGAGAGCTCGGCGCCCTATTTCACCATTGTTCAGCCTCCATTCATGTCGAAAGAGTTAACCCATTATCCATGATTGGTGCTCCGTCTTTCGAGCGGTCTGCACCAGAGGAATTGCAGTCGAGCTTCTGAAGGAGCGAACAATGAACCGATTTGCGAAGACAACCATTCTGACCGTTGCATCTTTGGCAGCGATTGCTGCTCCTCTTGCTTCCGCTTCGGCAGATTCCTGGGGCCGCCGTCATCACCATGGCAGCGGCGATGCAGTTGCCGCCGGTGTGATCGGACTTGCAGCCGGTGCGCTGATCGGCAGCGCGCTGAGCCAGCCGCAGCCGACCTATGTGCAGCCGGAACCGATCTATGATGCGCCGCCTCCGCCACCTGCGTATTACCCAGCGCCACGTGCTTACTATCCGGCACCTCCACCGCGCCGCGTGACTTACTATCGTCCGCGGAATCTGGAGCCATGGACCGAGGGTTGGCAGGACTACTGCATGGAAACTTACCGCTCGTTCAATCCACGCAGCGGTACCTATCGCGGTTATGATGGTCGCGACCATTTCTGCACCGCCAACTAAAGCATACCTCCCGAAAGTGGGAACCGGTTTCGGGAGAAAGACATGCATAAAAACAAAAGCTTAAAGCGTGCCTCGTGAATATTATTGAACGCGATACGCTTTAAGTGCAAAATCGATAAGGAAAAAGCCGCCCAATGGGCGGCTTTTTTGTAACCTTTACGCAATTCCGATCAGAAACGGGTTGTTGCGGCGTTCTTCGCCGAACCGGCCGCCGGGACCATGTCCGCAAATAAAGCCGATATCGTCGCCCAGCGGCAGAAGCTTCTCCCGGATCGACCGGATCAGCGCAGTATGGTCGCCGCCCGGCAGGTCGGTGCGTCCCACCGAACCGTTGAACAGCACATCGCCCACAATCGCAAAGCGGGCTTCCGGGCTGTAGAAGACGACGTGGCCGGGCGAATGACCGGGGCAATGAAACACGTCGAAGACATGTCCGGCGACGGTGACCTTGTCGCCCTCTTCCAGCCAGCGGTCCGGCGTGACGTTGCGCACACCGTCGACAATTCCGTATTTCAGGCCGGTCGCCACCAGATTATCGAGCAGAAACTGATCGTCCACATGCGGGCCGATAATCTCCACGCCGAGCTTTTCCTTCAGATCGGCCGCAGCGCCCGCATGATCGATATGACCATGGGTGATCCAGATGGCCCCGATCTCGATGTCCTGCGACTGGATCGCTTCCTCGATCTTCGGCAGATCACCACCCGGATCAATGACGACACCCTTCTTGGTCTCGCCGTCGAAAAGAATGGTGCAGTTTTGCTGAAACGGGGTAACGGGGACGATAATCGCCTGTAGCTGGCCCATGGTGGATACTCCATCGCATCTGTGGATCGGCGAAGATCGCATCAACCGCCGCCTGTGTTGCTCCACACATAATGGCCCCGGCCCGATACGGAAAGAGCTTAAAATCTCGCACCGCCCCAACAATCGTCGCGATCGCTGCGGATATTTCAACTCGCAATTAGAGCGCGTTTCGATCTGATTGGATCAGATCGGCGCTCTAAATGTTTGCTTTAACGCGCATCTTTTCTGATCGAAGCAGGATCAGAAATCAGTCCAGTGAACTGATTTCCCTGCGGAGGCGTTTCACACTTTTCGGGATGCGCTCTAAAAAACGGACGGCGCATGGCCGTCCGTTCTATCCCTCTCAAACAGTTCGTCTTGCCGGTGGCTTTGAAAACTGTGCCGTCTACCCGGAGCGCTTGCCGGAAATTGGCGCGCGCTCCAAGTTGTTTATTTCAAGTGCATCCTTGCGCGACCCGATGTTTCCACCCGGTCAAATGCATTCCTCAGGCCTTGGCAGCCATTGCGTTTTTGATGAGCCCCACAACTGCAGTCAGAACGATACCGCCGATACCGCCGCCAGCGAGCTGGCCGACAACACCATTGAGAACCGAGTCCAGACCACCGCCGGAGAGCATCGGAAGAAGCTGGCCGAGAATGACCCCGCCAATACCGCCAGCCACGGTGTTACCCGTTGTCCCAAGGCTGATGTTCTTGGCAGCGCCAGCAATATTGCCACCGACAGCGCCGGCAACCAGCTGGAGAATGATAGGCAATAGAGATTCCATAGTCGTCACCCCATCTCTGTTAGAGCGCTTTCCGACAAGAATGAACCGTTCGGAATATTTGCGCGCCTGATCAAAAATCAGAGCGTCGATTTGAGGTCATCAGATCTGAGGCCGCTCCAATACCGGAACAACGCGATTCCGGCACAAAGATGTTGAGCCGAAACTTTCCAATGTCAAACAGTAAGCAGTAAAGATACTAAAAAGCGGCCCGAAAGCCGCTCTTTTTCTGTTTAAAACCCAGTCACTCGGCCGCCTGGCGCTTTGGCTGCACTTCCGCTGTATAAGCATCCATCAAAACGGCAGTGATTTTACCAGGGGTGAACCGGTATTGGGCGATTTCCGAAACCGGCGTAACTTCGGCAGCCGTGCCGCACAGGAAGCATTCAGTGAAATCGGCCATTTCTTCGGGCATGATTGCGCGCTCGATGACTTCGATACCACGACGCTTTGCCAGATCGATAATAGTGCGACGGGTGATGCCGTCGAGGAAGCAATCCGGCTTTGGCGTATGCAGCGCACCGTCCTTGACGAAGAACACATTGGCGCCAGTCGCTTCCGCCACTTGGCCCCGCCAGTCGAACATTAGCGCATCGGCATAGCCCTTGGCTTCGGCTGCGTGCTTGGAGATCGTGCAGATCATGTAGAGGCCGGATGCCTTGGACTTCGACGGCGCGGTGCGCGGATCCGGGCGGCAATATTCAGCGATGTCGAGGCGAATGCCCTTCATCTTTTCTTCCGGCGAGAAATAGCTTGGCCATTCCCAGCAGGCGATTGCCACGTGAATGCGGTTGTTCTGGGCCGAAACGCCGAGCGAATCCGAACCGCGCCATGCAAACGGGCGCACATAGGCATCGACATAGCCCATCTTCTTGATCAGCGCCCGGCAGGCATCGTTGATTTCTTCAACGCTGTAAGGCAGCGCAAAACCGAGAAGCCGTGCCGATTCATGCAGACGCTCGGTATGTTCGTTCAGCTTGAAGATTTCGCCGCCATAGGCGCGCTCACCCTCAAAAACCGTGCTTGCATAATGCAGGCCATGGGTGAGGACATGAATTTTCGCATCTTTCCAGTCGACGAATTCACCGTCCAGCCAGATATATCCGTCCCTTTGATCGAATGGAATCGCAGCCATTTTCTTGCTCCTAAATATTACACTTGCGGCGCTGTCTCAGGGCAGATTCTGCTCGGGCAAACGTCTCCGCATTCCCATTTTGTCGGTTAAATCGATATTACCGGCAAAACAGGCGCCTTTTTCCACGCGAATACTGGCCTTTTGGTGCGAAATGCTTAGAGGTTGAGCAAAGATTTTGCACAAAACCTTATCGGAGCACGCATGGACAAAAAATAATCCTCCCGACCAGCGGGATCATGCGGTTGCAGATTTCCTTTTCACGGCCTTGACGGCAGTGATCGGAAACCCGGTCGCGTAATTATCTCTCCTCCAGCATGCGCCAGCGTAAACATTGTTCCAAAAAGCCAGCTCACGCTTATCGAAAATTATCTGGGCGGTTGAATTATGTCAATAATGCTGACATATTTATCGCAGCAGTACGGAGCCTCGATGTGAATTCGACGAACGACATGAATTATATAAGCAATCCGTTGACAGCCGAGGAGGCGGCCGATCTCAACGTCATCGAACTTTTGTTCTTTTCCTATCGCGACTTCACCGCCGATCCCGATCTCATTCTCGAAAAGATCAGCTTTGGCCGCGCTCATCACCGGGTGCTTTACTTCATCAATCGCAAGCCGGGCATGACGGTGGCCGAACTTCTGGAAGTTCTGCGCATCACCAAGCAGAGCCTGTCGCGTGTTCTCAAGCAGCTGATCGATACCGGCCATGTGGTTCAGGCAACCGGTCTCCACGACCGTCGCCACCGCAAGCTCTACCCCACGAAAAGCGGCCGCCAGCTGACGCTTGCCCTCGCCTTGCCGCAGTCGCATCGCATTGCCCGCGCCCTTGAGGGATGCGCTCCGCAGGATCGCGCCATCATCGAGCGCTTTCTGTATAATATGGTCAATCCTGAGCGCCGTGCCCAGATCGACAGCTTTTCCGGTGAAGAACGGCAGTGAAATAAGTGTTACGCGGCGGAATACTAAGTGCTTGTGTAAAAACATATACACAAGCACTGCGAATAGACGCGCCACATTCCAGTCGATAATATGCGCCTCCGACGGCTATGTGTCGTCAGCGAACAGAAACTGAATGGGATCGAAAGACGCCATGACCGTAGAAGAACAAAAATCACTCTCGGATGACGCCCCGCATCTGCTCGTTGTCGATGACGACACGCGAATTCGCAGCCTGCTTTCGCAATATCTGACCAATAGCGGCTTTCGCGTCACTATTGCCGCAAGCGCTGCCGAAGCGCGCCGCAAGCTGGAAGGTATCGATTTCGACCTTCTGATTCTCGACGTGATGATGCCCGGCGAGACCGGCGTTTCTCTGACCCGCTCGCTGCGCGAACAAAAAAACGTGCCGATCCTAATGCTGACTGCGCTGTCGGAAACCGACAACCGCATTGACGGCCTTTCGGCGGGCGCAGACGATTATCTGCCAAAACCGTTCGATCCGCGCGAGCTGACGCTGCGCATCAACAATATTCTGCGCCGCGGCGCACCGCCTGCCCAGCCCAAGATCGAACAGATCGTGTTCGGGCCTTACACATTCTTCATTCCGCGCCGCGAATTGAAGAAGGGCACCGAAACCATCAAGCTCACGGATCGTGAGCAGGACATCATGGCGATCTTCGCGGAACGCGCGGGGGAAACCATTCCACGTCATGAACTGACCGGACAGGACGGCGATGTCGGCGAACGTACAATCGATGTTCAGATCAATCGTCTGCGCCGCAAGATCGAGCAGGACCCGGCCAATCCGGTCTGGCTCCAGACTGTGCGTGGCATCGGCTACAAGCTCAGCATCGAATAGTTGTGATTTGACGCAACCGGCCGCTGTTTGGGACGTTCTGAGACGATGACGCTCTGGAAAAATCTCTCGCGCTGGCTGGCGCGCCGGATGCCGAAAGGTCTCTATGCGCGGTCGCTCATCATCATCATCGCCCCGATGGTCCTGCTGCAATCCGTGATCGCCTATGTGTTCATGGAACGCCACTGGCAGATGGTGACCGAGCGGCTTTCGACGGCTGTCGTGCGCGATATTTCGGCGATCATCGACATTCTGGAAACCTATCCGCAGGAACCGGGTTACGACAATCTGATCCGCCTCGCGCAGCAACGCCTTGCGCTCAACATTTCCATCCTGCCGCCCGATCCCCTGCCCGCGCCGGGACTGAAGCCGTTTTTCGCCATTCTGGATTACTTCCTCAGTGAAGAGATCACCCGTCAGATCAACCGGCCCTTCTGGGTTGATACGGTGGGCGATTCCGACCTGATCGAAATCCGCATCAAGCTCGATGACAAGGTGCTGCGTGTTTTCGCCCGGCGTAGTCAGGCTTATGCGTCGAATACCGGCATCTTCCTGACCTGGATGGTGGGCACTGCACTTGTGCTTCTCATCATCGCCATTGCCTTCCTTCGCAACCAGATCAAGCCGATCCAACAACTGGCAGACGCCGCCGAAAGTTTCGGCAAGGGCCGCTCCATGCCGGAAGGTTTCAAGCCGCACGGCGCGGAAGAAGTGCGCAAGGCTGGTATCGCCTTCATTCAGATGCGTTCCCGCATCGAGCGCCAGATCGAACAGCGCACAGCGATGCTGTCGGGCGTCAGCCACGATCTGCGCACCATTCTCACCCGCTTCAAACTGCAATTGGCGCTGACGGGGCACTCGATCGATGTCGAGCCGCTCAATCAGGATATCGCCGACATGCAGACCATGCTGGAGGGCTATCTGGCCTTTGCGCGCGGCGAAGGCGCGGAAGAAACCGCAAGCTACGATGTGAAGCGCCTGTGCGAGAAGCTTGAAAACGAAGCACGCCTGCGTGAGCGCGGGTTCAAATATTCCATCGATGGCGACAGTGAAATCCACGTTCGCCCTAATGCTTTCTCACGGCTCGTCAGCAATCTGGTGTCCAACGCCTTTCGCCATGCGCAAAATGTCGAGCTTTCGATTTCGCATGAGGATGGTTGGCTGAAGGTCGTGGTGGACGATGACGGACCGGGCATTCCGGAAGACCGGCGCGAAGATGTGTTTAAGCCTTTCGTGCGGCTTGATGAAGCGCGAACGCAGGATTCGGGCGGCACAGGCGGCCTTGGCCTTGCCATCGCGCTCGACATTGCGCGTAGCCATGGCGGCGACATTACGCTGGCCGACGCCCCCACCGGCGGCCTGCGCGCCATCATCCACATTCCGGCGTGACGGGAGACACCGCCCCTCACCCTGAGCTTGTCGAAGGGTCCCTCATCCTAAGGAGCCGTTGAAAACGGCGTCTCGAAGGGCGAGGGAAAACGCACTAAAATCCCTCGTCCTTCGAGACGGTTCCTTCGCAAGCTCAGGAACCTCCTCAGGATGAGGGGGGACGTGATTATTCGGAAAGCGTAGTTTGCTAAAACAGCTTGCCGCCGTTCGGCACTTTTTTGTCGATTGCCGCAAGAACAACGTCGCCATTCTCATCGGGCAAGCCCAGCGTCAGAACTTCTGACATGAACGGTCCGATTTGGCGCGGTGGGAAATTCACCACGGCTAGCACCTGACGACCGATCAGCTCTTCCGCCTGATAATGTTTGGTAATCTGTGCGGAAGACTTCTTCACGCCGATCTTATCGCCGAAATCGATCTTCAGCTTATAGGCGGGCTTGCGCGCTTCCGGAAAGGGCACCGCCTCCACAATCGTACCCGTCCGGATATCGACCTTTTCGAAATCAGCCCAGGTGATGGTCGCGTCTTCGCTCATATCCGTCCGCTTTCGTCTGCCGTGCATAGCCCCGCGCTTTTCCCGCCGGGCTATCGTTTGATTCTGATCAGGCGCGTCCGACTGTTTCGAACACAACGCTTTCCAGCGACTCCCGCGCGCTGACACCCGACCAGACCACGAACTGGAAGGCCTGGAAATAGGTCTCGCAAGCTTCAAGCGCTGCGGCCAGCAGCACTTCCACCTGACGGCTGGTCGGTTCTGCACCACCGGCCAGCAACAGCGACTGGCGGTACATGATGGCACCTTCCTGTTGCCAAAGGTCGAAATGCCCCATGAGAAGCTTTTCGTTGATCAGCGAAAGCAGGCGCATCACCTCGTTCACACGCGGTTCCGCCACCTTGATGTCGAAGGCGCAAGCCAGATGTAGCGCCTCGAAATCTTCCATCCAGGAAAATGAGATGTGATAGTCAGTCCAGTTGCCCGCAACCGAAATTGCGATTTCATCGTCGCCAGTCCGCTCGAATGTCCAGTCGTTTGAATGCGCAACCTGCTCGATCACATCCACCGGATGCGCCTCGCGTGCGAATTCAAGCTCAAGAAGGCTCATGTCCGTTTCCTGTTCTGTGAGACACCCTCAAGCTGGATATCTCAAATTCCCGGCGTGCAAGAATTGCTCGCCCGCACCCGCCGCCGCGCAAGAACAAGCGCAGAAAAACAGGCACGAATTGATCGGTCGAGGAACCGGCATGCCAAACAGCATGCAAGCGCCTCAATGGCACACGCACATACGCAACTGATACTGGAAAGCAGCCTGAAGACGCGAAAACTAGAACTACAGCCCCTCGCCGCCGCCTACATGACCACACTTCGAATCATGTAGTGTTTTCAGTCTATTGATGCTGAATCTGAACGCCAGTCCCTTTTCAGAAAAGAGACATGAAAGCATGTGGAAACATGAAAGGGACTGGCCGCGAGCATTGCCTTAAGCGACTCTAAGACAAGGGTTTTTACCGCCCGCGGCCTGTTAATAAATAATCAGGAATTATTTTTGGATTTTGCCGTCGAAGAGGCCGATTTTGCCGATTTGGCATCAGAATCAACTTCAAATTTGGCAAGTCGTGCTTCAAGTGCTTCGATTCTTGCCAGCAATGCACTGTTTTCGGCACGTGCCTTGATGGCCATTTCGCGCACCGCTTCGAAGTCTTCGCGCTGCACGACGTCGAGCGTGTTGAGTACACGTTCCCCTTGCGAGCGCAAGGCCGTTTCCACTTCACGGCGCACGCCTTGCGCAGCGCCTGCCGCATCCGTCACAAGCTTGGCGAGTTCGTCGAGAACCCGGTTTTGTCCGCTGGTCATGGCAATCGTTCCTTACTTTGCAGGAGAGACCTGTTGAAAACATAAAATTGAAATAGGGCCGTCTCAGTTCCGATGCAAGCGCAGCTATAGAAAGTGATCGTGTTGTAAGGCGTTTGCGGGACAGCTTGACCGTTGCCGGTTCGTCCAGCATGTTCCGTCACAAAATGGAGTGATTTCATGATAGAGACGTTGCTGCCCGCGTCGGCCCTCGCCTTTCCGAATATTGATCCGGTGATCTTTTCCATCGGACCGCTGGCGGTGCACTGGTACGGCCTTGGCTATGTCGTCGGCATCATGTTCGCATGGTGGTACGGCAAGAAGCTTTTGCGCAGCCATCGTCTCTGGACACATAACAACCCGCCGATGGCGCCGGAAGCGCTCGACGATTTCGTCATCTGGGCAGCACTTGGCGTCGTGCTGGGCGGTCGCATCGGCTATGTGCTGTTCTATAATTTCTCCTATTATCTCTCCAACCCGCTTGCCATTCCCGCTGTCTGGGATGGCGGCATGTCGTTCCATGGCGGCATTCTCGGCACCACCATCGCCATGATCCTGTTTGCCCGCTCACGCGGCATCAAGGTGTGGAGCATGTTCGATGTGGTCGCCGCCGGTGTGCCGGTCGGCCTCGGCGTGGTGCGTGTCGCCAACTTCATCAATTCCGAACTCTGGGGCCGCGTCAGCGATGCGCCATGGGCTGTCTATTTCCCGAATGGCGGGCCGCTGCCGCGCCATCCAAGCCAGCTTTATGAAGCCTTCCTCGAAGGTTTCGTGCTGTTTTTCGTTCTGCTCCTGCTGGTCTGGGTCGGTCGCAAGCTGAAGAAGCCGGGCTTTATTGCGGGCGCATTCGTGACCGGCTATGGCCTCAGCCGCATTGCGGTCGAGTTCTTCCGCGAGCCGGATGCACAGCTCGGCTATCTGGTTGGCGGCTGGCTGACCATGGGTATGGTGCTTTCGGTGCCGATGGTGCTGATCGGCCTGTGGGCGATGTGGCGCGCCAACCGCGCAGCAGCCAAAGATGCCTGAAACTTCGCTCAAAGACCGGCTGAAACGGCTGATCGCCACGACGGGACCGATCAGCGTTGCCGACTATATGGCCGCATGTCTCGGTGACCGGGAATCCGGCTATTACACGACCCGCGAACCGTTCGGTCGCGAGGGTGATTTCATCACCGCGCCAGAAGTGAGCCAGATGTTCGGCGAGTTGATCGGCATCTGGTGTGTCGCGCAATGGGATGCGCTTGGCCGCCCTGCCAACACCGTGCTGTGCGAAATCGGACCCGGACGAGGGACGCTGATGGGCGACATGTTGCGCAGCATTGGCAAGCTTGCCCCGCAAATGCTGGCGAGCCTGCAGGTTGCGATGGTCGAGACCAGTCCGCGCCTTGTCGAAAAGCAGAAGCAGAAGCTCGCCGATACGGGCGTCTCCGTCACCTGGTTCGAACGTTTTGCCGACATCCCCACCGGCCCACTGGTCCTCGTTTCGAACGAGTTGTTCGACGCGATCCCGTTCCGGCAATTCGTCAAGTCGAACGGACGTTTTGTGGAACGGCTGATTTCGCTTGATGAAAATGAGGAATTTCATTTTGTCAGCGGCGTAGGCGGGATCGACCTGGCGCTTCTACCAAAAGACCATGCGCAGACCCCTGACGGCACAATCTTCGAAGCTGCTCCCGCACGAACCGCTCTGTTGCAGGAAATCGCGCAGCGTATCGCTAAGACGCGCGGCGCGGCGCTCAACATCGATTACGGCCATCTTCAATCCGGCTTTGGCGACACGCTGCAAGCGATGCTCAAACACGGCTATGACGATGTTTTTGCTCACCCGGGGGAAGCCGACCTGACCAGTCATGTCGATTTCGATATTCTGGAGCAGACTGCACGCGCCTCGCGTTGCAAGACCGGCACCATGACCCAAGGCGAATTCCTGCTGGCCATGGGCCTGCTCGACCGCGCAGGTCGTCTGGGTAGCGGGCGCGACACTGCTTTTCAGGAAAAGATCCGGCAGGATGTGGAACGCCTGGCAGCACCTGAACAGATGGGCACCTTGTTCAAGGTGCTGGCGTTCAGCGATCGCGACACCCGGCTCATACCGTTCGAACAAAGCTAGCGCCAATTGCCCTTCAAAAAGCTGCAATTGACAAGCCACCCTGCCTCCCCCACCATCCCGCCGTTTAATAAGGCCAATATGCTATGACCGACATGCCGCAACCGCTCCGCTCGCCTCTGCTCGACAAGCCCGCCGGTCAGGCCGGCAAGCGCATTGCGCACGGCTTTTTCACGCGAAAAGGCGGCGTTTCGGACGGTATTTATGCCGGGCTGAATGTCGGAGCCGGATCGGATGATGTGGCCGAACATGTCGCGGAAAACCGCCGCCGTGTGGCAGAATCGCTTGGCGTCGCACCGGATCATCTCCTGACGGTGCATCAGGTTCATTCGCCCGACGTGCTGCATGTGACCGCGCCTTTTGATTCGCCACGCCCCAAGGCCGATGCCATGGTGACCAATGTTCCCGGCATTGCGCTCGGCGCGCTGTCTGCCGATTGCGGTCCCGTCCTGTTTGCAGACCACGAGGCCGGTGTCATCGGTTCCGCCCATGCGGGCTGGCGGGGCGCATTCAGCGGCGTGCTGGAAAACACCATTGACGCGATGATCGGGCTTGGCGCTAAGCGCGAGAACATCGTCGCGGTTCTTGGGCCGACAATCGGCCCCGACAATTATGAAGTCGGACCGGAGTTCTATACGGAGTTTCTGAGCAAAGACCCGGCCTATGCACGCTATTTCCGCGCCTCGGACAAGCCGGATCACAAGCTTTTCGATCTGTGGACCTTCATCACCGACCGTCTGACCAAAGCGGGCGTACAGGCAGAATCCCTTCGCCAGTGCACCTATGCCGACGAAGACCAGTTCTATTCCTACCGGCGCACGACGCACCGCAAAGAGCCGGATTATGGACGCCAGATTGCAGCCATTGCTATTCTGGACACCAAAGATTCCATTTGAGGAGAACCGCATGGCCCTTCACTTCGAGCCGGAAGAATTCGCCGCACGCCGCGACCGTCTGATCTTGAAGATGGAGGAGGACAAGCTTGATGCCCTGCTGCTGTTCGCACAGGAAAGCATGTATTGGCTGACCGGCTATGACACGTTCGGCTTCTGCTTCTTCCAGTGCCTTGTTGTGAAGGCCGACGGCTCGATGGTGCTGATGACGCGCTCGGCGGATCTGCGCCAGGCGCGCCAGACATCCAATATCGAGAACATCGTTGTCTGGACCGACCGCGACAATGCCAATCCGGCAGCGGATTTGCGCAATATCCTGACCGAGCTTGATCTGCTCGGCACACGCATCGGCATCGAATACCAGACCCACGGCCTCACCGGCGCGAATGCCCGCAGGCTCGACGAGCAATTGCAGAGCTTTGCCAAATTGTTCGACGCATCCGGCATGGTGGACCGCCTGCGCCTTTTGAAAAGCCCGGCGGAAATCGCCTATGCCAAGCGCGCAGCGCAACTGAGCGACGATGCGCTCGACGCCGCGCTGAAAACCACCCGCGCGGGCGCAAGCGAAGCCGATATTCTGGCCGCCATGATGAGCGCCAATTTTTCCGGTGACGGCGACTATCCGGCCAATGAATATATCATCGGCTCCGGCGAAGACGCCCTGCTCTGCCGCTATAAATCCGGTCGCCGCACGCTTGCTGCCACGGACCAGCTTACGCTCGAATGGTCGGGCGTGTTCCGCCATTATCACGCGCCGATGATGCGCACGATCCTGATTGGCCAGCCGACAGAACACCACGTCAAGCTTTACGATGCCGCCCGCGAGGCGCTGGAGGCCGTAGAGGCGGCGATAACACCGGCTTCGACATTCGGTGATGTGTTCGACGCCCATGCCCGCACCATGGAAGCGCACGGGCTGACCCGTCACCGGCTGAATGCCTGCGGCTACTCGGTCGGGGCACGCTTCACACCCTCCTGGATGGACCCGCAAATGTTCTATGCGGGCAATCCGGAAAGCATCCAGCCGGACATGACGCTCTTTGCGCATATGATCATCATGGACTCCGACAGCGGCGCTGCAATGACGCTCGGACAGACATATCTCACAACAAATGGTGCGGCTCAGCCATTATCCCGCCATTCTCTTGATATGCTTATCGCCTGACATCATTGTCAAACGGCCCACGATCGGCGATAAATCGGCCTGACGTGAGAACCGCCTGTATTTTCAGGACCATGTGTTTTCAGGAGCATGAAGCCGACCATGAACAAGGCACATATTTCGATGATGCTGTTGCTTGCCGGAGCGCTCGCTGCCTGCAACAGCACCGAATCCGCACTGAATGTGCAGGGCTCTGGCCAAACTGCCGGACAACCGGCTAACGGACAGGCGACCTCGCCCGCCGGCACGACTGCGCCCGCAACTGCCAATACGACAGCAACGCCTTCCACAACACCGGCCACGACATCGGCGCGAACGGCAACACTGAAGCCGGGCAAATTGCACATCGCGCCCATTGTCGGCGCGCCCGTCAATGTGGTGACGCCGCTGACGCACCGCATGAATGACGACGCCAAAGCCAAGGGCGTCGAGCTGGCAGGCTCCAATGACACCAGCGCAGCCTATGTCATGAAGGGGTACTTCTCGGTTCTCTCCGAGGACAACCAGACGACCGTTCTCTATGTCTGGGATGTGCTGGATGCTTCCGGCAACCGGCTGCACCGCATTCAGGGACAGGAGAAAGTGCAAGGTGCAGCGGCAGACTCATGGAGCGTGGTGCAGCCCGCCACCATGCAGGCCATCGCCGACCGCACCATGCAGGAATATTCTACCTGGCTTGCGGCAAATCGCGCATAAACTTTGAGCATTTTCAGCAAGGAACTGAAATCCCTTACTGAATCCCCGCTTTTTGACACGCGGAAAGGCCGGATTTCCGGCCTTTTTCAACAATTGTGAACAGTCGGGCCTTGCAATGACGGTGACTCTTTGCAATAGGCCCCACATTCGAGAAAACCTTGTAAGCTGCTGTACTTAACCTGACCGGCCAAAAGTACGCGGCTTTAAAGTTTTTAAAGGATGACGTTGCTGGGCCCCGCATCGTTGCGGTCCATGCGCGAAACAAGATTACGTCCGTTATACGGACTTTTTGCGACAGAACGAAACCGCAAACCTATCGCATCGGCTCAGAGGCAAAAAGAATGAAACTTTTCGCAGGCAACTCCAACCGGGCACTTGCCGAATCCGTTGCTAAATATCTCAACATCCCGCTCGGCAAGGCAAGCGTTCGCCGCTTCGCCGATCAGGAGATTTTCGTAGAGATTCAGGAAAACGTGCGCGGCGAAGACGTGTTCGTTCTGCAATCGACGTCCTATCCGGCAAACGATCACCTGATGGAACTGCTCATCATGATCGACGCCTTCCGCCGTTCGTCGGCGCGCCGCATCACCGCCGTCCTGCCCTATTTCGGCTATGCCCGTCAGGACCGCAAGCCCGGCCCGCGCACGCCGATTTCGGCAAAGCTGGTTTCCAACCTCATCACTGAAGCCGGTGCAAACCGCGTTCTGACCCTTGATCTTCATGCCGGTCAGATTCAGGGCTTCTTCGACATTCCGACCGACAATCTCTATGCCGTTCCGGTTATCGCCCGTGACGTGAAGGCCAATTACGCCACCGGCAACTGCATGGTCGTATCGCCGGACGTCGGCGGTGTAGTTCGCGCCCGCTCATTGGCCAAGCGCATCGACGCGCAGCTCGCCATCGTGGACAAGCGTCGCGAACGTCCGGGTGAATCGGAAGTCATGAACGTCATCGGTGAAGTGGCTGGCAAGGACTGCCTGCTGTTCGACGATATCGTCGATTCCGGCGGCACGCTCTGCAACGCAGCCGAGGCCCTGCTGGCCAAGGGCGCGAACAGCGTCACCGCTTACATCACGCATGGCGTTCTCTCCGGTGGCGCGGTTGCCCGTATCGCTGCGTCGAAGCTGAAGGAACTGGTGATCACCGATTCCATACAGCCGACCACCGCGATCAACGATGCGCCGAATATCCGCGTGCTCTCGATCTCCGATCTGATCGGCGAAGCTATTGCGCGCACCGCAGCGGAAGAGTCCGTTTCGAGCCTGTTCGATTAAAACACCAGTCGGATAGCAATTCCGAGGCATGCCGCCAGCAACAGCACGAGCGGCATGTTGAGTTTCAAGACGACAAGCAGCAATGCCGCCGCGCCTGCAATCAGGACGGCGGCATTGTCTATTGTGCTCCAGACCGGCAAGGGCACGCTGAACGGCCCCACCATCTTATCCAGCACCTGTGCAAACAGCACATGCAGCGAGAACCACAGCGCCAGATTGGCGATCACACCCACCACCGCCGCCGTGATGCCACCCAGCATGGCCGAAAGCCAGCGCACCTGACGCAGCCGCTCCACGAATGGCGCTCCCGCCAATATCCATAGAAAACACGGCACGAAGGTAAACCAGAGCGCAATGAAGCCGCCGACAAAGCCACCCAGAATTGGCGGCAGGCCGGACAGGTTGGCCGCCCCCACAAAGCCCACGAAAACGAGCACGAGGATCAGCGGTCCCGGCGTGGTTTCGGCCAGCCCCAGCCCGGTCAGCATTTCGCCCGGCTTCATCCAGCCGAAATGTTCGACCGCCTGCTGCGCCGTATAGGAAAGGGCCGCATAGGCGCCACCGAAAGTCACAGCGGCAAGCTTTGAGAAAAAGGCGGCTTCCTGCACGAAGACATGCGTGCCGCCGAAGGCCAGATAAAGAAGGATGAGCGGCACGAGCCAGAGCCCGCCCCAGACCAGCGTTTGCTGCGTGAATTCGCGCAATGCTCCGGGTCTCGCCTCGCCCAGACCAGTTCCCGCCCCGCTGCCCTGCACGATATGGCGCAGACCGCCTGCCAAAGCTGCAAGCAGCACAACAAGCGGAAACGGCAGTTTCAAAAGCGCGATGGCAATAAACGCCGCAATCGCCACGGCGTAGGAAAAGCCTGAAGCCAGTGTCCGCTTGGCCATGCGGTAAAGCGCTTCGAACACCACAGCCAGCACCGCTGCCTTAAGCCCGAACAGCAAGCCGGCCACGACCTCCACATGCCCGAAGGCGATGTAGAGCGCGGAGAGACCAAGCATCACGACAGCGCCGGGCAGCACGAACAACAGCCCCGCCAGCAGGCCGCCGCGCCAGCCTTTAACCGCCCAGCCGGAATAGGTCGCAAGCTGCATGGCTTCCGGCCCCGGCAACAACATGCAAAAGTTCAGCGCATGGATCAGCCTTTCCTGATCCATCCATTTCTTCTCATCGACGATGATACGTTGCAGCATGGCGATCTGAGCCGCCGGACCGCCAAAAGACAGCAGACCCACTTTGCCGAAAGTCGTGAAAAGCTCTCTGAAATCTGGCTGCTTTACTGGCTCTGTCACGTGACCGTCCTGATTGATTCCACCGCAAGCTGTCGGCGATAAACATTACAGGTTCATGACGGTCTTCACAGTCTACTCGGCGGCAGCACCCTCTTCCACCATATCGTCCGGGGCATTGGGATCACCCGGTGCCGTTTCGCAGCCAAGATCAGGGAAATTCACGATGCGCATTCCCTTGAAATCATTGCGGACCACCAGCAGCCCACGCTCCTCGAAATAAGTCAGCAAACGCCGGGCACGGCTGAACGAATGCGTGCCATAGGCCCGCGCCAGCGCCGCATCGGAGGGGCAAGGCGCACCGGTGACGGCCGCCTGCGCCACGATCAGGAACACGCCCTGCACATCGTCGGTGAGGCTTTCCGACAGCGACAGCGCCTGCTGCCATGTTTCGCTGCTCGCCACATCGCTTTCAATGCTGGCCTGCGCCACCGCCAGCCTGCGGCGGAAGGCAGGCAGTGCCAGCGGTTCGCCCGGAACGCGGTGAATGCGACAGCGCACCAGAAAGTCCTGATAGAGAACCGCCACAGACCGGAACGAGGCTTCCGGGTCGTCTACGATCTCGCGCATGACCTTATCGAGAAGCTCGTCGCGTTCCGCTTCCACGATACCGGGGAAAAGCGGCGCTTCCACGGGCTCTGCCTCGGGCTTGGGCTTGGCCACCTGTGCCAGAATTTCCGCCGTGGATGGCGGCGGTGGAGGTGGGGGCGTCCGACGCACGACGGTGCGGATTTCCTGTGGCGCGGGCGTAAAGATCAAATCAAGCGCATCTTCCGGCGCATCGGGCAGCGGCATCAGCTTCGGCGACGACGAACGGGCCGAAGTTTCCACCGTGCCGATGCGGATCGGCAGCGGACGCCGCGACAGCGCCGGTCCAAGCGCCACGAAATGCCCGCGCTCCAGATCGCGGAACATTTCCGCCTGCTTACGCTCCATGCCCAGCAGATCCGCGGCGCGCGCCATATCGATATCGAGGAAGGTGCGGCCCATCAGAAAGTTGGAAGCCTCGGCAGCCACGTTCTTGGCAAGCTTGGCCAGACGCTGCGTGGCGATGACACCGGCCAGCCCGCGCTTGCGCCCGCGACACATGAGATTGGTCATCGCACCGAGCGAAAGCTTGCGCGCTTCGTCGGACACTTCGCCAGCGGCGGCAGGCGCAAAAAGCTGCGCCTCATCCACCACGACAAGCATCGGATACCAGTAGTCTCGTTCGGCATCGAACAGACCGCCGAGAAACGCCGCCGCCGAGCGCATCTGCTGCTCGACATCGAGACCTTCGAGATTGAGCACCACCGAAACACGGTGCTGGCGGATGCGTCCGGCAATGCGGGTCAATTCGGCTTCGGTGCGGGCGGCGTCAACGACGACATGGCCGTAAAGATCGGCCAGCGTGACAAAATCCCCTTCCGGGTCGACGATGCATTGCTGCACCCATTGCGCGCTCTGTTCCAGCAGCCGGCGCAGAAGATGCGACTTGCCGGAGCCGGAATTGCCCTGCACGAGCAGGCGCGTGGCGAGAAGCTCCTCAAGATCAAGCATGGCCTGCTTGCCACCGCCAAGCGCCGCTGCCGAGGCAGAACCGCTTCCAGCAACAGCACCCATGTCGATACCGACCTGCATCTCGCCTCCTTGTTTAAGAATGACCGAAACAAACGACTCGCACGGCAGAGCCTGCGGTCGATCAGGCATCCGCTTAACATCTTTGGCGCGGCGAATGCCACCGGTTATGCGGAATGCCCACAGATGCTGGGCCGTAGATTTCAATCAGAAGTTTTGATAGCAATCTGAACGGGGGCAAAAGCAGCAAGCGCCCAGCCAGCGGGCGCGTCGGGGAGGATGAGCCGCTCCGACCTTGGCAAGGGCTTTGCTTTCTATTCGGAGGTGAACTCTATGTGGTTTATACCCATTAGATTCACGCTTAGAATAAAGAAAACCCGCACCAGCTGGCAAGCGACGGTGCAGGTTCAATTCTTTATCTAAGAACACGGTAGCTGGAGTTCGCGCTTCAGCTACTGATCCGAATATAGGCTACCGGGACTATTTTTTCAACTATGGCCTCGTCAGCCCTCACCCAACGGCAAATCCAAAAAACTTGCGCTGCCGCACGCTATGGTCTATAGCCACCGCCATCCGCGTAGACACCCTTGGAGGCAACGCGGAATGGAGCGGTCCGGTCTTTCACCTTGTGGCAGACGATACGGGCTGTTTCATGTCGTTTGTTGAAGCATGATCCCGAAAAGTCGAAACCGGTTTTCGCACAAGATCATGCGCAGAAAGCGAACGACACTCCAGTAACTTTGAAAGGAAATGCCATGAGCGAGACTTACGTGCTCAAGGCCGATCTGCGTACCCGGGTTGGTAAGGGGTCCTCCCGCGAACTGCGTCGCAACGGCCAGATTCCTGCAGTCATCTATGGCGACAAGCAGGAGCCCCTCGCAATCGCCGTCTCCTATAAGGAGATCTTCTACAAGATTCATGGCGGTGGTTTTAAGACCACGGTTGCCACGATCGAAGTAGACGGCAAGAAGATTCAGGTCCTCCCGAAGGACTACCAGCTGGACCCAGTCCGCGACTTCCCGCAGCATGTCGACTTCCTGCGCGTATCCGCCAAGTCGGTCGTTCACGTGAACGTTCCTGTTCACTTCAAGAACGAAGAAGCTGCACCGGGCATCAAGCGCGGCGGCGTTCTCAACATCGTTCGCCACGACGTTGAACTGATCGTTCCGGCCAATGCAATTCCGGAAGCGCTCGAATTCGACCTGACCGGCCTTGAAATCGGTGACTCCGTCCACATTTCGGCAATCAAGCTGCCGAAGGGCGTGTCGGCTGCCATTCAGGACCGCGACTTCACCATCGCCACCATTGCTGCTCCTGCCGGCCTGAAGTCGGACGAAGCTGCTGCTGAAGGCGCTGAAGAAGAAGCCAAGGACGGCGAATAATCGCTTTCCGTATTTTGGGGGCTCTGAACCATGCTGCTCATCGCAGGTCTTGGCAATCCGGGCTCCAAATATGCGCATAACCGGCATAATATCGGTTTCATGGCGGCGGATGAAATATTCCGCCGCCATCGCTTCTCCAACTGGCAGAAGAAATTTCAGGCCGAGATTGCCGATGGCGTGATTGACGGCGAGAAAGTGCTGCTGATCAAGCCGCTCACTTTCATGAACCTCTCGGGCCAGTCTGTCGGCGAGGCTATGCGCTTCTACAAGCTCACTTCCGCCGATCTCGTCGTCATCTATGACGAACTCGACCTCATTCCAGGCAAGCTGCGGATCAAGACCGGCGGCGGCTCCGGCGGCCATAACGGCATCAAATCCATCGACGCGCATGTCCAGTCCTTCCCCGGCGGCCAGAATTATCGCCGCATGCGGCTTGGCATCGGCCATCCGGGCGCGAAGGAACTGGTGCATAATTATGTTCTCGGCGATTTCGCCAAGGCCGACAATGAATGGCTGGACACGCTCTTAGGCGCTGTCGCCGACAATATTGGCCTGCTCGCCAAGCCGGGCGATGACAACAGCTTCATGAACCGCATTGCGCTCGCCATGGGCGACGGCAATCAGCGGCCCAACGGTTTCAAGGCAGACCCCGCGCAACTGGAAAAGGCCCCGCCCAAGGCGCAGAGCCATATCCGTCAGGCGCGGCAGAACCAGAAGAAGCCGGCCATTCCCGAAAGCGGCCCGATGGCTGAAATGCTGAAAAAGCTGCTGGGGAAGAAGGATTAATCCTTCGCGACGGCTGCGCCTCTTGACGCTTCACACCTCAATGTCGCATAGCGACGGTAATTCTATTCTAGTCTGACAGGTACGATCATGGGTTTCAAATGCGGCATCGTCGGTCTGCCAAATGTTGGCAAGTCGACGCTTTTCAACGCGCTGACCAAAACGGCCGCCGCACAGGCCGCAAACTATCCGTTCTGCACCATTGAGCCGAACACCGGCGAAGTGGCCGTTCCCGATCCGCGCCAGAACGATATTGCCAAGATCGCCGGTTCGAAGGAAATCATCCCGACCCGCATCAACTTCGTTGATATCGCCGGCCTTGTGCGCGGTGCTTCGAAGGGCGAAGGCCTCGGCAACCAGTTCCTCGCCAATATCCGCGAAGTCGATGCCATCGTGCATGTGCTGCGCTGCTTCGAAGATGACGACATCACCCATGTCGAAGGCCGCATCGATCCGGTTTCAGACGCGCAGACCGTTGAAACCGAACTGATGCTCTCGGACCTCGAAAGCATCGAGCGCCGCATCGTGCAGATCCGCAAGCGCGCCACCGGCAAGGACAAGGAAGCGCTGACCATCCTGCCGGTGATGGAAGCAGCGCTTGAACTGCTGCAGAACGGCCAGCCTGTTCGCCTGATGCTGAAGGATATCGCCGCAGAAGACCTGCTGACGCTGAAGGGCCTGAACCTTCTCACCTCCAAGCCTGTACTCTATGTCTGCAACGTCGCCGAAGGCGATGCCGCCAAGGGCAACGCATATAGTGCAGCCGTCGAAAAGATGGCCGAGGAACAGGGCGCGCAGACGGTCATCATCTCCGCGGCTATCGAGGCGGAAGTTGCCCAGTTGCCCGATGAGGAAGCCAGGGAATATCTGGAAAGCATGGACCTTGAGGAACCGGGCCTCGACCGCCTGATCCGTGCCGGTTACAAGCTTCTCGACCTCATCACCTATTTCACCGCTGGACCGAAGGAAACCCGCGCCTGGACCATCCGTCGCGGCACCAAGGCTCCCGGCGCTGCCGGTGTGATCCACACCGATTTCGAGCGCGGCTTCATCCGCGCCCAGACTATCGCCTATGAAGACTACGTCAAATACAACGGTGAAGTCGGCGCCAAGGAAGCGGGCAAAGCCCGAGACGAAGGCAAGGAATACATCGTCCATGACGGCGATGTGATGCTGTTCCGCTTCAACACCTGATACGATCAGGCCGCCGTTTCCCGGCGGCCTTTGCATATTCAGAGCATTTCCTGAAACCGATTTGGAGGAGATAGAGGGTGAGCAAGCCCCAGCAGAAATACGCCTATGAGGATATGGTGCCGGGACTGAAAATCCCTTTCGGCCCGCGCACGATCAACAAGGAAGAGATCATCGAATTCGCGCGCGCGTTCGATCCGCAGCCCTTCCACCTCGATGAAGAAGCGGGCAAAGCCAGCGTACTTGGCGGTCTTGCCGCCTCGGGATGGCAGACCGTATCGCTGATCATGCGTCTGGTCTGCGACGCCTTTCTGACCAATTCCACATCGCAAGGCGGCCCCGGCGTCGAATTCACGCGCTGGAAGCGCCCGGTTCTGGCTGGCGATACGCTGAGCGGTGTTACCACCGTCATCGACCGTCGCCTTTCCAAGAGCCGCCCGGAAATCGGTCTCGTCACGCTGCACCACGCGCTCGTCAATCAGCGCGGTGAAACCGTGTGCGAAATGCAGCATCCCTGTATGATGGGACGCCGCGATTACGTTGCGTCACAGGAAGCCAAGGCGGGTGCATGATGAGCTATCTTGAAGACAATCTCGGTCGCGAGCAGGATATCGGCAGCTATACATTTACCGCCGAAGAGATCATCGACTTCGCCACGAAATATGATCCGCAACCTTTCCATCTCGATGCGGAAGCGGCAAAGAACAGTCTGTTCGGCGGCCTGTGCGCCTCTGGCTGGCACACGACGGCTGTATTCATGAAGCTGAATGTCGCCTCCATCGTGCAGGCGACCAACGAGGCCCTCAAGCGCGGCGAGACCCCGCCGGTTTTCGGCCCCTCGCCGGGCTTCGAAAACCTGAAATGGTCAAAGCCGGTCTATGCGGGCGACACAATCACCTTCAAGCGCACCGTTCACGCGATGCGCGCGCTTGCGTCGCGTCCGGGCTGGTCGATGCTGACCATGTCCTTGCGAGCGCATAATCAAAATGGTGAAGACGTGCTGTCCTTCGACAATGCGGCCATGGTCAAGTTGCCGCCCAAGCTCGATGCCTGACATGAAAAAGCCCGCCATGCAGCGGGCTTTTTCATAAGCAGATATTTGTGCTCAATCGCCTTCGAACGAAACCAGCGTGCGCACGGGTACGCCGAGCGCTTCCAGCTTCTTGCGTCCGCCGAGGTCCGGCAGATCGATGATGAAGCAGGCGGCGACGATATTCGCCCCCATCTGCAACAACAGCTTGGCAGCGGCTTCAGCCGTGCCGCCGGTGGCGATCAGATCGTCCACGAGAATGATGCGCTCGCCCTTCTCGATGGCGTCGCGGTGCATCTCCATTTCGTCAATGCCATATTCAAGGCTGTAAGCAATACGCACCGTATCGCGCGGCAGCTTGCCCTTCTTGCGGATCGGCACGAAACCGGCGGAAATCTGGTGAGCAATGGCGCCACCCAGAATGAAGCCGCGCGCTTCGATGCCCGCGACTTTATCTACCTTGTTACCGGCATAGGGGTAGACCAGTTCGTCGACCGCGCGGCGGAACGCCTGCGCATCGCCCATAAGGGTCGTCACGTCGCGGAACTGCACGCCGGGTTTGGGATAATCCGGAATGGTTCTGATGGCATCCTTCAAACTGGCGTTGAGCCCGGATTCCATGTTCAGTCCTTTCAGTTGAAACATTGCCAGCGCTTGTCCATGGTCGTGATGTCCCAACTGGGACATCTCTGAGCGCGCATCTTGCTATTACGCTCTTTCAACCACGATATCGCAGCCACGCCAAGCTTATTCGCGCATCAGCGGGCAGACTTATCCAAAACGGCAGCTCCGGCGCCAGGTTTGGCTGATGCCGATTGTAATTCAGCCCCGCACAAACAAAAAGGACGCCATTTCTGGCGCCCTCTTTTCAACGGTCAGCTGAATGCTCAGTGCTTCACATCAGACCAGATCGACCGCTTGGCGATATAAGCCAGACCCGCAAAGAGAATCAGGAACACAATCACCCGGAAGCCGGTGCGCTTGCGCTGTTCCAGATGCGGCTCAGCGGCCCACATCAGGAATGCCGAAACGTCGCGCGAATATTGGTCCACCGTCTGCGGCGAGCCATCATCATAGGTCACTTGACCATCGTTCAGCGGCTTGGCCATGGCAAGCGCCTTTGCCGAAATGAAGTACGGATTGTAATGCGTACCTTCGGCAATCTGCATGCCCGCTGGCGGCTGCTCATCGAAGCCTGTCAGAAGCGCGTGAATATAATCCGGCCCACCTTCGGCATATTGCGTGAAAATGTCGAAGATGAAGGTCGGGAAGCCGCGTTCCACGGCGCGCGCCTTGGCGATCAGCGAGAAGTCAGGCGGAGCCGCACCATTGTTTGCGGCAGCAGCTGCGGCCGCATTTGGAAATGGCGACGGGAAATGGTCTGTCGGCAGCGCCTTGCGGGTGAACATTTCACCTTCGGCGTTCGGACCGTCCTGCACTTCATACTCGGCTGCAAAGGCTTTGACCTGTTCCGGCGTATAGCCGAGGTCTTCCAGCGTACGGAAGGCCACCAGGTTCATGGAATGGCAGGCCGAGCATACTTCCTTATAGACTTTCAGACCGCGCTGCAGCTGGCCCTTGTCATAGGTGCCGAACGGACCGGCAAAGCTCCACTTTTCCTGCGTCGGGTGGTGGATCGGGAAATGCGTAGGTTCCGCCGCATTGCCGCCCTCCTCAGCGAAGGCACCGCTCATGGAAAGACCAAGTGCGACCAGCGGAGCGATACCAAAGGCAGCGAAGCTCTTGAGGATGTTTTTCATCATTACGTCCTTCATATCTCTCGCTGGTTCAGCCCTTGATTTCCACGGGGGCAATCTCGGCCTTGCCTTCGCTCTTCGCCAGCACCGCCTCGGTAATCGAGTTGGGCAGACGCTTCGGCGTCTCGATCAGGCCGAGAACCGGCATGATGACGATGAAGAAAGCGAAATAGTAAAGCGTACCGAGCTGCGCCATGAAGACATAGGAACCTTCTGCAGGACGCGAACCCAGCCATCCAAGGAAGATGGCGTTGATCACGAAGAGCCAGAAGAACAGCTTGAACCACGGGCGATAGACAGCCGAACGAACCTTCGACGTATCGAGCCAGGGAACCACGAAGAGGATAGCGATCGAACCGAACATCGTCAGAACACCGCCGAGCTTCGAATCGATCGGGCCGATATTGAAGGTGATGGCGCGCAGCATCGCGTAGAACGGCAGGAAGTACCATTCAGGAACGATGTGAGCAGGCGTCTTGAGCGAGTCGGCCGGGATATAGTTATCCGGGTGGCCGAGGAAGTTTGGCATGTAGAAGACGAAATAGGCGAAGAACACGAAGAAGACGAGCGCGCCGAAAGCGTCCTTGATGGTCGCATAAGGCGTGAAGGCAACCGTATCGGTCTTCGACTTCACTTCAATGCCGGTCGGGTTGGTCTGGCCGGTGACATGCAGCGCCCAGACGTGCAGGACGACAACGCCGGCAATCATGAACGGCAGCAGGTAGTGCAGCGAGAAGAAGCGGTTCAGCGTCGGATTGTCGACCGCAAAGCCGCCAAGGAGAAGCTGCTGTATCGGCTCGCCTATGACCGGAAAGGCCGTGAAGAAGCCGGTGATAACCGTTGCACCCCAGAAGGACATCTGGCCCCATGGCAGCACATAGCCCATGAAGGCGGTCGCCATCATGAGAAGGAAGATCACCACGCCGAGGATCCACAGAAGCTCGCGCGGCGCCTTGTAGGAGCCGTAGTACAGACCGCGTGCAATGTGCAGATAAACGGCGATGAAGAAGAAGGATGCACCGTTGGAGTGCATGTAGCGCAGAAGCCAGCCGGAGTTGACGTCGCGCATGATTTTTTCGACGGAATTGAACGCGATGCCCGTATCCGCAGCATAGTGCATCGCCAGAACGATGCCGGTCAGAATCTGCGAGATGAGCATGAAGCTCAAAATGCCACCAAAGGTGTACATGTAGTTCAGGTTACGCGGCGTCGGATAGGCCACGAAGGAATCATAGACCAGACGCGGCAAGGGAAGCCGTTCGTCGACCCATTTTTCGATGCCGGTCTTCGGCGTATATGTGGAGTGTCCACCACTCATGTCTTCTCTCCCCAAGACCTGTTTTAGCCGATCCTGATGACCGTATCGGAAGTGAACGCATATTGCGGGATGTGCATGTTTTCCGGTGCCGGGCCGCTGCGGATACGACCCGCAGTGTCATAGGTCGAGCCATGGCATGGGCAGAACCAGCCGCCGAAAGAACCGGACTCACCGAGCGGTACGCAGCCGAGATGCGTGCATACGCCGATCATGATGAGCCAGTTTTCCTTGCCTTCGCCTGCCGAACGAGCAACGTCGGTTGCCTGCGCATCCGATGGAAGGTTTGCGTTGCGGGCGATCGGGTCCTTCAGGTCACCGAGAGCCGCGCTCTTGCCTTCTTCCACTTCCTTGGCGGAACGGTTGCGGATGAATACCGGCTTGCCGCGCCATTTGACGGTCAGGGACGCGCCTTCTGCAAGAGAAGAAACGTCGACTTCGATGGAAGCGGCTGCGAGTGTCGAAGCGTCTGGACGCATCTGGTCGATAAACGGCCATGCCAGTCCGCCAACACCGACCACACCGGCCATTCCCGTCGCAATATAGAGAAAATCACGCCGTGTCGGCTCAGCCGTGTCGTGTGCGCTCACGTGCCAACTCCCTTTTAATCTGCATGTTCAATTGAACTCTCCCCTCGTCCGCTTTTGCACCTGCGCAAAAGTTATCCCGCAAGTGCTCGCAGGACGAAATTCCCTCCATCTCACTATCCGGTTTATGCGCGTAAAAAACGCTTGTCCAGACACCAACCCCTTATGACGGCACGATGTCGCAGGCGGATTTGCTTGATTAATTTGACGGATACACAGCAAAGCTGCGGTCAGGGCCAAAGACCTGCCCGGATGACCGGAGATGACCGGAAGTTTTTAGTTTTCGTGGTTCTCTCCAAGAAACCCGCCAGACTGGCGCGCCCAGAGCCCGGCATAGATGCCGCCTTGGGCGATCAATTCCTCATGTGTGCCTTCCTCGACGATCCGGCCAGCGTCTATGACCACCAGACGGTCGAGTGCGGCAATGGTCGAAAGACGATGTGCAATGGCAATCACCGTCTTGCCTTCCATGAGTAGCTTGAGATTCTCCTGTATCGAGGCTTCCACATCCGAATCGAGTGCCGAGGTCGCCTCATCGAGAATGAGAATCGGTGCGTCCTTGAGAATGGCGCGGGCAATGGCGATGCGCTGACGCTGGCCGCCCGATAGTTTGACGCCGCGTTCGCCCACGAAAGCATCGAAGGACTTGCGGCCCTGAAAATCTTCCAGCTTGGCGATGAAGCCGTCCGCTTCCGCCTGCCGGGCCGCCTTTAGCAATTCTTCATCGGTGGCATCGTCACGAGCCAGCATGATGTTATCGCGCAAGGAACGATGCAAAAGTGCAGTTTGCTGGCTGACCACGGCAAAGGCCCGGCGCAGCGAATTCTGCGTGACATCGCGTATGTCCTGCCCGTCCACGGTGATGGTGCCCTTTTCCACATCGTAAAGCCGCAGGATAAGATTGACGAGCGTGGTCTTGCCCGCGCCGGAATGGCCGACCAGCCCCACACGCTCGCCGCCCCGCACAGTCAAATTGATGTTCTGCAGAACGCCAGCGCCCTTGCCGTAATGGAAGGTTACGTCGCGCACGTCGATGCGGGCATCGCGTACCACCAGCGGTTTTGCGCCGGGCCGGTCTTCGAGACCGAGCGGCGCGGAGACAAGGCGCATAGAATTTTCGATCAGCCCCAGTTGGCGCAACATGCCGTTGAGCTGCATCATGAGGCGTCCAAGCAGCATGTTGAGACGCAGCACCAGACCGAGCGTGAACGACACCTGACCAACCGTGATGGCATCTTGCGTCCAGAGATCGATGGCGATGGCCGCAACTGTCACGATCATCAGGCCCGACAAAGCCGTCAGCGACAGGCGCACACCAGTCAGCGACCGCATGAACGGCAGGATCGCCGCAAGGTAGCGTTGGAAGCCGTCGCGCAGATAGCGCTCGTCATCATCCGCCGTGTTGAGCTTGATGGTCTCGATATTGGAATAGCTGTCGACAATCCGCCCGTTGATCATCGACCCCGCTTCGGCGGAGGCTTCGGCATTCTTGCGGATGCGCGGCAGATAGCGCCATGCGATGAAGCCGAAAGCGATGATCCAGACAATGACGGCGGCGGCAAGCCGCCAATCGAGCCGCCCGACCAGAAAAAGCGTGGTGACGCTGTAGATCGCCATGAACCAGACGACCTGAATGAGACTTTCGATCAGGTCGCCCGCCGCCTGCCCGGCCTGCCAGACCTTTGTGGCGATACGTCCGGCAAAATCATTCTGGAAGAAGGCATAGGACTGGCGCAGCACATAGGAATTCGCCTGCCAGCGGATCATGTTGTAGAAGCCGGGCGACATGGTCTGGTCGTCCAGCAGGGTCGTTGCAGCGGTGACGATCAACCGGATCACCAGAACCGTGAACCCCATGAAGAGAAGCTCAGGCCCGGCGGCCTCGATCAACGCCGACCAGCTGCGCTCTATGCCGCCTTTGCCAGCCTGATCCAGAATATCGACCAGACGTCCGGTGAAATAAAACAGCCCCGCTTCCACCAGCGGCAGAAGACCGCCAGCGGCAAGTGCTGCCACAAGCGGCCATTTCGCCTGGCGCGCGTAATGCCAGAGGAAAGCCATTGTGGTTGAAGGCGGTCTGAGATTGTCCGGTTCGCGGAAGGGATCAACCCAACGTTCGAACAGGCTGTAGACCGCTTTCATCAATAGCGTTTTTCCTTACTTGACCAGCGCATCCTCGGAATTGTCTTCGAAGCCAAGGAACCCGCCGGATTGACGCGCCCATAGACTTGCATAAATGCCGCCGAGCGCAACAAGTTCCTCATGCGTGCCGTCTTCGACGATTCGCCCCTTGTCCATGACGATCAGGCGATCAAGCGCGGCGATAGTGGAAAGACGATGCGCGATGGCGATAACCGTCTTGCCTTCCATCAGCGTATTGAGGCTGTCCTGAATGGCCGCTTCCACTTCCGAATCGAGCGCGGATGTCGCCTCGTCGAGAATGAGGATCGGCGCATCCTTGAGCATCACACGCGCAATAGCGATACGCTGACGCTGTCCGCCGGACAGCTTGACGCCGCGCTCGCCGACATGCGCTTCCAGCCCGCGCCGTCCCTTCGGATCGGTAAGGAGCGGAACGAACTGGTCTGCCTGCGCAAGCCGGATCGCCTGCTGCAACATTTCCTCGGTGGCGTCGGGCCTGCCATACATAATGTTTTCGCGTACCGTGCGGTGCAGAAGCGAAGTATCCTGCGTGACCATGCCGATATTGGCGCGCAGCGAATCCTGCGACACTTTCGAAATGTCCTGACCATCAATCAGGATGCGCCCCTTCTCCAGATCGTAGAAGCGCAGCAGCAGATTGACCAGCGTGGACTTGCCCGCACCGGAGCGACCGACCAGACCGACTTTCTGTCCGGCGGGGATGTTCAGCGTCAGGTTTTCCAGAACGCCCTTGCCCTTGCCGTAATGGAAGCCGACCTTGTCGAAATCCAGCTCGCCCTTGGTCACCTGCAGGGCCGGAGCATTGGGAACATCCACCACTTCATGCGCGCGCGCAATCGTGGTGATGCCGTCTTCCACCGTGCCGATATTTTCAAACAGCGCCGACATTTCCCACATGATCCACTGCGACATGCCGTTGAGGCGCAGCACCAGACCGATGCTGACCGCCACCGCACCCACCGTCACGGCTTCGTTCATCCACAGGCCGATGCCGATCACGCCGACCGCGAAGAGCAGAAGGCAGTTCGACACATAGAGCGTGAAATGGAACATGGTCACCAGACGCATCTGGCGATGCACCGTGCCGAGGAAGCCATCGAGGCTTTCGCGCACATAGGATTCCTCGCGGCTCGAATGCGAGAACAGCTTCACGGTCGCGATATTGGTATAGCTGTCGACAATGCGGCCCGTCATCGTCGAGCGCGCATCAGCCTGCTCTTCCGAAACCACCCGCAGGCGCGGAATGAAGAAGCGCAGCAACATGAGATAGACCACGAGCCAGACGACGAACGGGATCATCAGTCGCAGATCGGCGGCGGCTGCGATGAACAGCGTGCCCGCGAAATAGACGATGACATAGTTCAAGACGTCAAGCAGCTTCATCACCGTTTCGCGCACGGCAAGAGCGGTCTGCATCAGCTTGGTTGAAATGCGCCCGGCAAATTCGTCCTGGAAAAACGACATCGACTGTCGGATCAGGTAACGATGCATCAGCCAGCGCACGCGCATCGGATAATTGCCGAGCAGCGTCTGATGGATCACCAGCGAATGCACCAGCACCACGCCCGGCAGGCCGACCAGAACCACGCCGGCAATCAATGCCAGCCGCCAGCCTTCATTGCTTAGAAACGTTTCGCGCGACTGGTGGGAAAGCCAATCCACGATATTGCCCATGAAGGCAAACAGGGAAACCTCGATAATGGCGATCAGGGTGGTGAAGATCGCCATACCGATGATCCACGGCCAGGCGCCGCGGGTGTAATAGAGGCAAAACGCGACCAGACCGCGCGGAGGTTCCTGCGGGGCATCATCTGGATAGGCGTTGAGCCGATGTTCGAACCACTTAAACATGGCGCTCCTTTTAGGCGGACATTAAGCAATTGCCAATACTTGTTCGGAACAAAACATGAATATTTTGCAATCCGACCGGTTCTTTAAAGTTCATCCTCATACAGATGTTGACGCATGAACCGCGCCCGATATGCAGTCTTGCGATGACGGGCGTTTCGCGTTACCCGCTTCATATGGATCTGCGCGTCGCCCTCTACCAGCCCGACATTCCCGGCAACACGGGAACGATACTGCGCATGGCCGCATGTCTCGGCTTTGCCGTGGACCTGATTGAGCCTGCCGGTTTCGACGTTTCCGACCGCTCGCTGAAACGATCGGGCATGGATTATCTGGCGCAGGCCGCACTGACGCGACATGCCGACTGGCACCACTTCGAAGACTGGCGCAAACAGGCAGGCCGCCGCATCGTACTGCTCTCGACCAAGGCCGCAATCCCCTATACCGACTACCGTTTTCAGGCGAACGATATTCTCCTGTTCGGGCGTGAATCGTCCGGTGTGCCGGATGCAGTCCACAACAGCGCCGATGCGCGCCTGCTGATCCCGATGGTTTCCGGCACCCGCTCCCTCAATCTTGCAGTTTCGGTCGCCATGACGGCAGGGGAAGCTCTACGCCAGATGAGAAGTGAAAGTGATTCTAGCTCAAGACCTTAGGCGTCTTGGCGGAATCAATACTCGAATTGCTCTCAACATGCGTCGCGGATTGACCGGATCGCCACGCATTGTTCCCCGTTTCCGGTTCGAAAGGCGCGCTTCATTCCATGAAACTGTCTGCACGCACCGCCGTTCTCGCGGCTTCCACTCTTTCCCTGCTCGCCACCGCACCGGCCTTTGCCAAAGACGTCGAGCGCGTTGCGCCGAAGGTGATGGTCATCACCATGTTCGGTGAAGAAGCCAAGCCGTGGCTGGAAGGTGAAAACTTCACGCAGAAGATCAAGCTGCCCGGCTTGAGCCCTGAATATCCGGAAGTGGACTGTACCGCTGAGAGCCTTTGCCACATGACGACGGCCATGGGCTTTGCCAATGCTGCAAGCTCGACGACGGCCATGGCGCTCAGCGACAAGCTCGATCTCAGCCATACCTATTTCCTGATTGCTGGTATTGCGGGCGTCGATCCGCAGCACGGCACGCTCGGTTCGGCCCATTGGGCGAAATATGTCATCGACGCCAATCTGAGCCACCGCATCGATATCCGCGAAGCGCCCGAAGGCTGGAGCACGGATTTCTTCGGTCTCGGCACGGCCAAGCCCGGCGAAAAGGCCAAATGGGGCGCAGGCACGGAAGTCTTCGAACTGAACGGCAAGCTTGCCGATTATGCTTTGGCCACAACGAAGGATGTCGCGCTTCTCGATGGCGACGATGCGAAGGCATATCGCAAGCATTACACGCAGGAAGCCGCCACCGGCGCGCCGAAAGTCAGCATTTGCGACACGGCCTCGGCCGATACCTACTGGCATGGCGCAAAGCTCGGCGAAGCGGTGAGCGCATGGGCCAAGCTCCTGACCGACGGCAAGGCGGATTACTGTACCTCGCAAATGGAAGACAATGCCACGCTGACGGCGCTCAAGCGCGCTGCCGATGCGGGCAAGCTGGATTTCAGCCGCATCGCCGTGCTGCGCACGTCATCCAATTTCGACCGGCAGGGCAAGGACCAGACAGCAATCGAATCCCTCGGCGCGAAGTCGGGCGGTTTCCCGCTGGCGACCACCAATGCTTACCGCGTCGGCAAGGCCTATGCAGACAGCATCATCGGCAAGTGGGATGCCTGGGAAAAGGCGCCGCAACGCGCTGCGCAATAAGCTGGTAACGGTATAACGACTCAAGATAAAAGGCACCCGATGCATCAAACATCGGGTGCCTTTGTAATTGCGGGCAAATCTGAATCTTCTTTCAACCACTTGGCGGCAGATATTGATTCAGATCTTCAATCTGCGGTTGGCAGGCGGCGCATGGTGAATTCGATCACGTCGTCGGGCCGTTCGCACCAGCTTTCAATCTCGGTCCAGTAGGCGGATTTCGGAAATGTGTCGAACCATTCGCGCGCTTTGTCGCGTGCTGCCTGACGCGGCAGGGTGAAGGTTTCGCGGATGAAGCCGTCGCGCGGCATCCGGTTCTTTTCGGCGCGGCTCTTCTCAAGCTGCTTGCGCAAGCCTTCGAGCGGAGGACGGGGCGGTGCTGCTGTCATGCGATTGCCTCCCGGCTGGCTGGAAACACACACTTCCAGCCCCTTGACCACAAAAGATAGGGTAGCGATTTTACAAAGACGAGTCTTTTCTTGGGGAGAGCGATTTTGCGACGGCAGCGAAGTCCCTCTTCGCCCTATGCGCGGCTGACGGAACTTGCTAAGCCAACGGATATAGCAAAGTCTATTTCACCTTGCCATTTAACCTTGGCTGCACGCAGCGATCCGGCAGATTGCGCCGAGAGGAAATAACAAATGCAACGCGATGAAATTCCTGCGATCATCCCCCACGATATCGAGGAAAAGAAGCAGGCGGCGCAACGCTGGTTCGAAGAACTGCGCGACCGCATCTGCGCAAGTTTTGAACAGCTTGAAGACGAGCTGCAAGGCCCCCTGTCCGACCGTGAGCCCGGCCGCTTCGTGCGCACGCCCTGGCTGAAGGAAGAAGGCAAGGGCGGCGGCGGTGTCATGTCGATCATGCACGGGCGCGTTTTTGAAAAAGTCGGCGTTCACGTGTCCACCGTCTATGGCGAATTCTCGCCGGAATTCCGCAAGCAAATCCCCGGCGCGGAAGAAGACCCGCGTTATTGGGCAAGCGGCATCTCGCTGATCGCGCATCCGCAAAACCCGCATGTGCCAGCCGTTCACATGAACACGCGCATGGTCGTGACGAGCCGCCAGTGGTTTGGCGGCGGTGCCGACCTGACCCCGGTTCTCGACCGCCGGCGCACGCAGGAAGATGCCGACACGCTCGCTTTCCATAAGGCGTTCCGCTTCATCTGCGAAAAGCACAAGAATGTCGTCGACTACCAGCGCGTGAAGGACTGGTGCGACGAGTATTTCTTCCTGCCGCATCGCAATGAACCGCGCGGCACCGGCGGCATCTTCTATGACTGGCTGCATTCGTCGGATGAGAAAGGCGGTTGGGACGCCGATTTCGCCTATACGCGGGATGTGGGACGCGGTTTTTCCGTCGTCTATCCGCATCTTGTGCGCCAGAACTTCAATCAGGACTGGACGCAGGCTGACCGTGACGAGCAACTCGTGCGCCGTGGCCGCTATGTCGAGTTCAACCTGCTCTATGATCGCGGTACGATCTTCGGCCTCAAGACCGGCGGCAATGTGAACTCCATTCTGTCGTCTATGCCCCCCGTTGTGAAATGGCCTTAAAGCATTTCCAGCACATGAACCAAAAGGAAAGGGCCGGATAACCGGCCCTTTCTTATATGCCAAAAGCGGGGTGATGGGTGATATCGCCTTGCGGCATGTCCGGCCCGAAGGCCAGACATTGCACATATTCTGCGGGCACATCCGGCATTTTCAGCCGCGCATCGGCTTTGAAACCGAACCGTCTGTAATAGCCAGGATCGCCCACCAGAACACATCCCTTTGCACCGTCGGCCCGCAACAAGGCGAGACCTTCACGGACGAGCGCCCCGCCAATCCCCTCGCCTTGCCTTTCGGGCTGAACCGAGATGGGGCCAAGCGCATACCAGCTTTTGTCCTCGCCTCCGATCAGAACCGGCGAAAAGGCCACATGGCCGAGGACAGCATCCCCGTCCACGGCAACCAGCGACAAGGTGAGCGCCGAGGCCGCGCGAAGCGCATCGACGATCTCCCCCTCCCGCTGGTTGCTATAAGGAACCTTGCTGAACGCCTCATCCGTCAGCTGACGGATTGCAGCACTATCATCGGGCTTTTCCTTGCGAAGATACATGACGCGCTCCCTCAACGGTTATTGAGCTGAGCGCGAACGTTTTCGCGCCCTTTCAGCGAAATGCGATAGGGACTGCCTGATCGGGATTCGATCAGCCTTTTGCGCCGCAATTGCTGGAACACAGCCATTGTACAATCGGCGAGCAGGTAACCCTCACGGGTATAGCATTCTATGTTGCAGACGCGTCCGTCTTCGCGCAAGTGGCGGATATGGCCACCTTGCGCCAGCACGTGTAACACGCGCTGTTCAATACGTGAGATATTCATTGTTGTTCATGCCTGGATGGAAACCATGACAAGCACCAGCGCGCGCAGACAGCGTATGGCTATCCACGGCCAATGCCGTTCCCGTCCCTGAACATCTGCCGATCAGACGCAATCAGCGCCTGTCATGCAGTCCTTGTCCGGAACGATTAAAGGCTTCCAACGATCTCCAGCATCAACAATTCCTCTTTCAGAGGTGGATAGGTCAAAGGGCCGGTCGGCCCTCTGACCCGCATGTAAGATCGCACGGGGCGAAAGTCAAACCCGATCAGGCTTTTGGCTGGTTGCGGAGCTTTTCGGCTTCCGCATAGAACTTCTTTTCCCACTCATTGTGGTTGTCCAGTCCTTCCTTGATGAAGGGCGTGAAGATGGCGAGGTTCATCAGGCACCAGTTGACCAAACGGGCCGGGAATTTCAGCGGCTTCACGAAGTCAACGAACAGAACCACGCGGGTCTTGTCAGTGTGGTTCCAGGCTTCATGCTCGTAAGCATCGTCGAAAATGAGAACCTTGCCCTCATGCCAATGGCAGACCTGCTTGTCCACGCGAATGGCGAGCTTGTCGTTCGGCTCCGGAACGATGAGGCCGAGATGCAGGCGCAGCACGCCATTATACGGCCCACGATGCGGCGGCAGATGCTTGCCCGGTTCGAAGATCGAGAACATCGCCGTGGTCAGGCCCGGTATCTTGTTCACGATGCGCCAGGTTTCCGGACAGGTCTTGATGTTCTGTTCCGATTTCACGCCGAAACCGAGCAGGAAGAAGGTCTTCCAGCGATTATCGGTCGAAATCGTCTTCACGTCGGTTGAAATATCCTGAAAGGACGGAAGCTCGCTCTGGCGCAGCAGGATCGTGTCCAGTTCCTTGCGGATGGCTGGCCATTCCTTTTCGATCTCCGCCGCCCAGGGGAAGGTTGCGTTGTCATAAACCGGCGGATTGCCCAGCTTGGCATATTTAAGATTGAGACCTTCGGCCCACGAAACAATCCCCATGAAAAACCGGGTGATCTTGCTCGGGCGGTCCATTGCGGCCAGACCTTCCGTGCCGAATTTCTGTTTCGGATCAGAGGCTGCCTTATCTTGGATCGATGTATCGGGATTGGACATTTCATGCTCTTTCAAAATCGGCGCTGAAAAGATTCCCAGCCATAAACTGATGAAACTACGGCTGAATTTTGCAAACAAGCGGTCAGCTGTTCATTTTATCGCGATCAAGTTTCTCCAGAAGCGCTGCACGGTCAAGGCTAAAACCGGAGTCGATCCAGAAAGTTTCGAGCGACCGCAGTGCCTGTCCGAGACCGGGGCCTTTTTTCATGCCGAGCGCCAAAAGATCACTCCCCGTCACGGGAAAGACCGGGGCTTCATATTTCTCCGCCGTTTCCAGCAAACGCGAAAAGCCACCGGCGCGAATCATCGCATCGTCGCTGCCTGCCGCATCAGCCCGCGCCGCCGCATAACCAAGCTTGATCCGATCCACCACCGCCTGCATACTGCCGCGATAGACGACCTTCTTCAAGGCCTGCTCGGAAAGCTCTGGCTTGACGGCATCGGCCCGCGCCCATGCTTCGAGCCGCGCCCGCTCTGCATTGGACATTTTGAGGCGCTTGCCCATTTCTTCCATGCGCACAGCGTCCGGCGGCACGATGCTTTCAAGCCGCAGCAGCGGATCCGCGGACCAGCCAAGATCGCCTTCGGAACGCACGAGGCCGTGTATGGCGTCGATGCCCCATTTTTCGCTTTCAGGCAAAACAAGGTTCAAGACGCCGCCTTGCCGCATCCACAAAAGGGCGCGCGACGGGTCGGGAGCCGACAGGAGTTTCTTCAATTCCGACCACACCCGCTCAGCGGAAAGCTGACTGATACCGTCCTTCAGCCTTGCGCTGGCGCGCAGACCGTCAGCCTCCGGTCGCCCGGAACCGTACCAGGCAAAGAAGCGGAAAAAACGCAGGATGCGCAGATAGTCCTCGCGGATGCGCTGTTCCGCATCGCCGATGAAACGCAGCGTCCGGGTTTCGATATCGGCAAGTCCGCCGACATGATCGATGATCGTGCCGTCAGCGGTGGCGTAGAGCGCATTGATGGTGAAATCGCGCCGCTCGGCATCGGCTTTCCAGTCGGTCCCGAAGTCAACCTTGGCATGGCGACCATCGGTCTCGACATCCTTGCGCAATGTCGTCACTTCATAGGCATGTCCATGCGCGACAACGGTGATGGTGCCATGCTCGATGCCGGTCGGGACAGGTTTGAACCCCGCTTCCTCGGCCAGCCGGATTGTTTCCTGCGGCACATGCGTGGTGGCAAGATCGACGTCGCTGACGGCGGTTCCAAGCAGCGTGTTGCGCACCGCACCGCCAACCACACGCGCTTCCCCGCCATCACGGTTCAAGGCCTTGAACAGCGCCTGCAAAGACTTCGACTTCAACCAGGGCGCCGTGTCGGCAATGTTCACACTGTCGCTCAAACGTAGAGCCTTTCATAAAGTCCGCGAATGATCCCGGCGGTAATTCCCCAGATGAATCGCTCGTTATAGGGCATGGCGTAATAAAAGCGTTCCTTGCCGTTGAGTATCCTGCTTTCGCGCCGGTGATTGGCCGGATTCATCAGGAAAGACAATGGCACCTCGAAAATATCGGCCACCTCATCCGGGTTCGGATGCAGGTCGAACGGGGTTTTGACCACAGCCAGAACCGGCGTGATCGAAAAACCGCTGCCGGTTAGATAACGCGGCAGATTGCCGATGATTTCGGCACGCTCGGCTGCGAGCCCGATTTCCTCGTTGGCTTCGCGCAGCGCTGCATGTTCCGCCGTGCCGTCTTCCGGGTCGATGGCGCCGCCCGGAAAGGCGATCTGGCCCGAATGTTGTCGCAAACGATCGGTGCGCTGGGTGAGAAGCACCGTCGCACCGGGACCGCGATCCACCACCGGCACCAGCACCGCCGCATCGCGCATCTTTGCGGTGACCATGGCCTGCTCGAATTCCGGGTTCAGCGCGTGATCGCCGGTAATGTCACTGTGATCCGGCTGCCAGTTGCGAACGCGCTCGGCAAAATCACCGGCGGAAAACGCCGAAAGGGAATGCAAGCCGCGCTCCATCATTTTAGGGCAGCCTCCAGCGCATCGGCAGGCATGATCGGGAATATCGCCCCGCCGGATCGCACGGCAAACAAGGCCACACCGTCCATCTCGATTTCCTCGCCAAGCGCGACCAGATCATACATCACGGAGCGCGTCACCAGCGCTTCCAGACGCCCGCGGATCAGCACATAAGGTTTCAGCCCGCCGCTTGCTTCTTCAACGACAAATCGCAACGGATGCTCGGCATCGACTTCCACCACGTCGCCCACATTGGTGCGGAATGTCAGTGTCTGTGCCGCGTCTTCACCGGAAACCTGCATTTCAACGGCAATGAATGGCGCATCTTCAACCCTGATGCCGACCTTTTCCACCGGCGTGACGAGATAGGTCTGGCCGTCCGCGTCCTTGCGCAGCACGGTGGAGAACAGCCGCACCAGCTGTTTGCGGCCAATCGGCGAGCCCATGTAAAACCAAGTGCCATCGGCCTTGATTTCCATGTCGAGATCGCCGCAGAAATCGGGATTCCAGCGCTCGACGGGCGGAATGCCGCGCTCTTTCGTTGACGGTCCGCTTTGCGCATCGGCATGCGCGCGTGCAATCAGGGCTTCCAGACCGCCGGTCGACCCGGCGTCTTGCAGCGCGTTTTGCGGCGCAACTTTGCCTATAGGGGTGCTCTTTGTCATCCGACTCGGTTATTCCTGTTCGAATGTGCTTAATATGATGGAAGTCATGAAATAGTCACCGTTTGACGGCTTGTCAGCACTATATGCGATTTATAGGTGTCTGAATCAAAAAGCGTCAGGCCGTGAATGGCGACTTTTAGATAAGACACCAAGGCACTTCCGCCAAAGCGGTTACACATTGCGAGGTCACCATGAGCGTCGTCATCACGCCTGAAACCGCCAATTCCGAGCAGATTGTTGCGGAAGCCGAACGGGCGCTCGCAGATATTGCGCGCATCAAGGAAGGCGTCGGCACCGTCATCTTCGGACAAGAAAGTGTGATCGAGCGCACGCTCGTCGCCATTCTGGCTGGCGGTCATGCGCTTCTGGTCGGCGTACCCGGCCTTGCCAAGACCAAGCTGGTGGAAACGCTGGGCGTGGTGCTCGGTCTCTCCGGCCAGCGCATCCAGTTCACGCCTGATCTGATGCCATCCGACATTATCGGGTCTGAAGTCATGGAACAGGACGCCGACGGGCGCCGTTCGTTCCGCTATCTCAAGGGGCCGATTTTCGCCCAACTGCTGATGGCCGACGAAATCAACCGCGCCAGCCCACGCACCCAGTCCGCGCTATTGCAGGCCATGCAGGAATATCACGTCACGGTCGCAGGCCAGCGCTATGACCTGCCCGCGCCGTTCCACGTTCTGGCAACGCAGAACCCGCTGGAACAGGAAGGCACCTATCCCCTGCCGGAAGCGCAGCTCGACCGCTTCCTGATGCAGATCGACATTCTCTATCCGGAACTGGAAGCCGAGCGCCGCATTCTTCTTGAAACCACCGGCGTCGCTGAGGCGAAGCCTTATGAGATTCTCGATGCGGAACGATTGAGGCAGATGCAGACATTGGTGCGCCGCATGCCGGTTTCCGAAAGTGTCGTCGAAGCGATCCTGAAACTTGTCCGTTCGGCGCGCCCGGATGCCGACAACGATCATGCGAAGCAGCATATCGCCTGGGGTCCCGGCCCCCGCGCCAGTCAGGCGCTGATGCTCTGCGCCCGCGCCCGTGCGCTTTATGATGGCCGCCTCGCCCCTTCGGTGGACGATGTGAAGGCGCTCGCCGAGCCGGTGCTGCAACACCGTATGGCGCTCAATTTCGCCGCCCGCGCCGATGGCATGCATATCCGCGATGTCATCGCCAATCTGGTAAAGGCCGCCGTCTGATGGTGATCGGCACGCAAGTTTCCACCGCAGATCGCAAGGATACGCTGGCCCGCGCACGTGCGCGGGCAGCGGCGATCCCCGATCTGCTGGTCGAAGCGCAGCGTGTCGTCAATACCGTCATGAATGGCTGGCATGGACGGCGCAAACGCGGTCCCGGTGAGAACTTCTGGCAATTTCGCCCCTATGTGCAGGGCGAGCAGCTTTCGCGCATCGACTGGCGGCGTTCCGCCCGTGACGATCATACCTATGTGCGCGACCGCGAATGGGAATCAGCGCATACGGTTTGGCTGTGGTGCGATTTCTCGCCCTCCATGCTCTATCGCTCGCAGATGTCGCCTGTTTCCAAGGAAGCCCGCGCGTTAGTGCTAACGCTGGCGCTGGCGGAAATCCTGTCGCGTTCCGGTGAACGCATTGCTTTTCCAGCGCTCATCCCGCCTTTTGCCGCCCGCAACGGCGCAGAACGTCTTGCCGGCGCGCTCATGCATGAAGCGCCTGTAAGCGTATTGCCGGATATCGCGCAGATCCGCCGTTTTTCGGAAGTCGTTCTTGTCTCCGATTTCCTGCACCCGTTCGATGAACTGACAGAACTTCTCGACCGCCTTGCGAAACGCGGCGTGCGTGCGCATCTGGTCGAAGTCGCCGACCCTGCAGAAGAAACCTTTCCCTATTCCGGGCGCACCGAATTTCGCGATCCCGAGACGGGTGCAACGCTGGTTGCCGGTCGCGCCGAAACCTATGCCGAGGATTATCGCCGTCTTTACACGGCCCGGCGCGAAACCCTCTCGGACTTCTGCAAGAGGCTCGGCTGGAGCTATTCTGTGCATCGCACCGACCGTCCGGCGGCGGAAGCCCTTGCGCGTCTGCATCATGCATTAAGCGCAACGGGGGCATTGGGCGCAACGGGGGCTGGCGCATGAATTTTCTGCCGCTCGCCTTCGGCTCACCGCTGATCCTCGCCGGTCTGGTTGCCCTGCCGGTGATCTGGTGGCTGCTGCGCATGACACCGCCGCGCCCGCAGGAGGAAACCTTCCCGCCGCTGCGCATTCTGGCGCAGGTTTTCAAGCGCGAGGAAGTCCCTTCCAAAAGCCCGTGGTGGATGACACTTCTGCGCCTTTTGATCGCCGCACTCGTGATCATGGCGCTGGCAGCGCCGATCTGGAACCCGCGTCCAGTCGCGCTGACCGGCAATGAACCGCTGGCCATCGTGGTGGACAATGGCTGGGCCGCCGCCGAAGACTGGCAGCAACGCGTCAACGCCGCTGAAAAGCTGATCGACGACGCGGAAAGCGCCAACGCGCAGATTTACATCCTTGGCACCGCCGAGCCGGCCAATGCGGAAATCGGCCCCTATGAAGGCACCCGCGCCACGGAACGTTTGCAGGCCATGCAGCCACGCCCGATCCCCGTTGACCGCAAGGCGACGATGGAACGGCTGGCATCCGCCCTGTCCGATGGCGAGAAAGTGCGCCTTGCCTTCATGAATGACGGACTGGCGACCGCGGCCGACAGCGAAACCTTTGCCGCGCTGGACAAGACCGGCCATCTGGCGAGTGTCCTGTGGTATGGTGCCGATCTCGGTCGCACCCTTGCGCTGACCGGGGTGGACAACAAGGCCGACAGCCTCGAAGCCATCGCCATCCGCCCGGAAGGCGTGACCATGCCGCGCAGCCTGACGGCTGCCGCCTATGACGACAAGGGCCGCCGCATCGCCGAAGCGCCGCTGTCCTTTGCGCTGGGCAGCGCCGAAGGCAGGACGCGCTTCAACCTGCCGGTCGAATTGCGCAATGATTTCCGCCTCATCCGCGTTGATGGTATCGAACAGGCGGGTGCCACCCATCTGATCGACGCTGGGTCCGAGCGCCGCACCATCGGCCTGATTGCCAGCGGCGACGGCGATGTCGCGCAGCCGCTTCTGTCACCACTGCATTATATCAAGCGCGCATTGTCGCCCTACGCCAATCTGATCGAGCCACGTTCCGCCGATCTGCTTCAGTCGGTGCCGGAATTGCTGGATGCCAAGCCGTCCATTCTCATCATGGCCGATATCGGCACCTTGCCGCAGCCGGTCGCCGAGCAGATTTCTGCATGGGTGGAAGAAGGCGGTACGCTGGTGCGCTTTGCCGGGCCGCGTCTGGCGGGCGCGAGCGACAACGATACGTTGCTGCCGGTGCGGCTGCGCAAGGGCGAGCGCGCGCTTGGCGGCACCTTGTCCTGGTCTGAACCACAACAGCTGCGCGCCTTTCCGGAAAAGGGTCCGTTTGCCGGGCTGCCAATCCCCGAAGATGTCAACGTCAACCGACAGGTGCTTGCCGAACCGTCCTTCGACCTCAACGACAAGGCGTATGCCATCCTTCAGGACGGCACCCCGCTGGTGACAGGCCAGCAGCGCGGGCGTGGCAATATCGTGCTGTTCCATATCGCGCCGGACGCCACCTGGTCGAGCTTGCCGATTTCCGGCTCCTTCGTGGAAATGCTCCGCCGCATCGTGTCTCTGTCGCAGCGCACCGGCGCGCAGGGCAATCAGGATGCCGTTTCGCTGCCGCCGTTCCAGCTGCTTTCGGCTGCCGGTGCGCTGGCGCCGCCGACCTCGGAAGCCAAGCCGCTGATCGTCGAGCGCAATAAGCAAGCCAGTGTCAGCATCAACACGCCGCCCGGTTTCTACGGCAATGAGGACGGTTTGAAAGCACTCAACATTTTTGCCGACAGCAACACCAAGCTGGAGCCGATCAAGCAGCCGACGCTGTCGGTCAGCGTCACGCCTGTCTCTTATACGGCAGATCAGTCGATATCGCTGGCAGGCCCGTTCTTTGCCGCCGCCGCCATGCTTCTGGCGCTCGATTCACTGCTGATGCTCTGGCTGCGCGGCGCATTCCGCCGCCGCATGAAGGTGCGTGCCAAAACGGCGGGGATTGCTTTGCTCCTCGCAGGCAGTCTTGCTGTCCTGTCTGCCGGTCATGACCGCGCCTTTGCGCAAGCACCCTCGCCGCAGCCGCCACAAATTCATGACGACAGCAAGCCCGGCGATGAGGCGATCATCGGCTCGGTTTCGCAGACCCATCTTGCCTATATCATCACCGGCAGCGCGGAAACCGACAATATCAGCAAGGCCGGACTGAAAGGTTTGACCTTTGCACTGACCGACAAGACCGCGCTGGAACCGGGCGACCCGATCGGCGTCGATCCATCCAAGGATGAACTGGCCTTCTATCCGCTGATCTATTGGCCGATTGATCCGAATGCACCGATGCCGAGCCCGGAAGCCATCGCCAGGGTGGATGCCTATATGCAGCAGGGCGGGACGGTCCTGTTCGACACGCGCGACCAGTTGCAGTCGGGCGCGAGCCTCGATCCGTCGGTCTCACCCGCCAACCAGCGCCTGCGCGCCATTCTGGACGACATGAATGTGCCACCGCTCGAACCGGTGCCGGATGATCATGTCCTGACGAAATCCTTTTTCATCATGCCGGATTTTCCGGGCCGCTATGAGGGAAGCCCGCTCTGGGTGGAAGCGACCGCACCCAATGCCTCGCCGCGTGACCGCCCGGTCAGAACCGGCGACGGCGTGACGCCGATCATGATCACCGCCAATGATCTGGCGGGCGCATGGGCCGTAGACGATCAGGGCAATCCCCTGCTCCCCACCGTGCCAAACGACCCGATGCAGCGCATCTATGCGATTCGCGGCGGCGTCAACATCGTGATGTATATGCTCACCGGCAATTACAAGTCCGATCAGGTCCATGTCCCGGCCCTGCTCGAACGGCTGGGGAATTAGAGCATGATGTTTTTTAGCGAAGCCGTCAGCAGATCCAGGTTCCCTTTTCCCCTCATCCTGAGAGGCCGTCAAAGACGGCGCATCATCCTGAGCTTGTCGAAGGATCGAAGGGCGAGGGGAAACGCACGGCGCGCCGGCCCTCGATCCTTCGAGGCTTCGCTGCGCTCCGCACCTCAGGATGAGGGGGGAGCGTTGCAATCCGTAAAGATAGGAACCTACGGGATTAGGAGGCGGGCATGAATATCGAATTCGAACCGTTCCTTTCCACGCCGTGGCTCATTGGCATTCTGGTTCCACTGGCGCTGCTGGTGCTGGCAACTGTCGCCCTGCGCATGCGCGGGGGATTGATCCGTCTTCTGGCCGCCGCGGCGCTGGCGCTGGCGCTCTTCAACCCTGTCGTGATCAATGAAGAACGCGAGCCGCTGAAAAGCGTTGTCGCCGTCGTGGTGGACCGCAGCCAGAGCCAGGAACTGGGACAGCGCCGCGCCGATACCGATGCCGCGCTGAAAGCCGTGCAGGATCAGCTTGCCACCATGCCGCAATTCGAAACGCGCGTGGTGGAAACCGGCAAGCCGGGCGAAAACGAGGACGGTTATGCGACGCGGCTTTTCGGGCCGCTGGCCCGCGCCCTGCTCGACGTGCCGCCCACGCGTGTCGCGGGCGCGATCATGATCACCGATGGGCAGGTGCACGATACCCCCGCCAACAAGAACGCGCTGGGCTTCGACGCGCCCTTGCATGCGCTGGTGACCGGCAAGCCGAACGAATTCGACCGCCGTATTCGCTTCAACAAAGCCCCGCGCTATGGCATCAGCGGCAAACCGCTGGAAATGTCGTTCACGGTCATTGACGAGGGCAAAGACCTCGGCATCCCGGCTCGCGTGGAAATCCGCGTCAATGGCGAAGCAGTTTCGCAGGAAGACGCGCAGGTGGGACAGGAAACCCCTGTCACCATCACCCTGCCCCGCGCTGGTGTGAATATCGTTGAAATCGCTACGCCTGGAATTCCCGGTGAAGTAACCGACACCAATAATCGCGCGGTCGCAACCATTGACGGCATTCGCGAAAATCTGCGCGTGCTGCTCGTCTCCGGCGAGCCGCATAATGGCGAGCGCACCTGGCGCAATCTGCTGAAATCCGACGCTGCGGTCGATCTCGTCCACTTCACCATTTTGCGCCCGCCAGAAAAGCAGGACGGCACGCCGATCAACGAACTGTCGCTGATCGCCTTCCCGACGCGTGAGCTGTTCGTGGACAAGGTCAACGAATTCGATCTCATCATTCTGGACCGCTACCAGCATCGCGACGTGCTGCCGCTGCTCTATTACGATTACATCGCGCAATATGTGGAAAATGGCGGCGCGCTGCTGGTCGCTGCCGGGCCGGAATATGCGGGCGAAATGTCGATTGCCCGCACACCGCTTTATAACGCCCTGCCCGCCATGCCGACCGGCACTGTAACCGAAAAGGCGTTCTATCCGCGCCTGACCGATCTCGGCAAACGCCATCCCGTCACGCGCGGTCTGGACGGCAGCGAGCAGGAGCCACCACGCTGGAGCCGTTGGTTCCGCACCATCGACATCACCGCGCCGCAGGGTGAAACGGTGATGAGCGGTGCCGACAACAAGCCGCTTCTCGTTCTCAACCGCGTCGGGAAAGGCCGCGTCGGCATGTTCCTGTCCGATCAGGGCTGGCTATGGGCGCGCGGTTTTGAGGGCGGTGGTCCCTATGCGGCGCTCTATCGCCGCATCGCCCACTGGCTGATGCAGGAGCCGGAGCTGGAAGAAGAAGCGCTCACCGCAGCAGGCAATGGCCGTGTGCTTTCCATCCGCCGCCAGACCATGGGGGACAATCCCGGCACCGCGACCGTCAGCACGCCTTCGGGCAAGGAATTGCCGGTCAATCTCGCCCAGAGCAAGCCGGGGCTGTTCGAAGGGTCGTTGCAGACCGACGAAATCGGTGTCTTCAGGATCAGGAATGGCGATCTGGAAACATTGGCCCATGTCGGGCCCGTAGATGCGCCGGAATTTGCCGACAGCATTTCGACGGTCGATCGTCTGAAGCCGCTCGCCGAGGCGACCGGCGGGTCGGTCTATCGGGTTCATGCAAGCGCCGACAGCGCAGTGCGGGTGCCAGCGATTACGGCTGTCGCCGCCAATCGTACCGCCAGTGGCAATGACTGGATCGGCCTGCGCGAAACCGCCGATACGCAGCTGAAAAGCGTGAACCGTCTGCCGCTATTCTCCGGCTTTCTGGCGCTCGCCGCTCTGCTGCTCGTCTTCGGCGGCATGTGGTATCGCGAAGGGCGGTAATCCGCCCTCGCGCACCGTTCCTCGTCTGACACCCCCGTTGCCCCCTCATCCTGAGCAGGTGCGAAGCACCGTGTCGAAGGGCGAGGGCACGCGCTGATTTCCCCTCTCCTTCGATAATCTCAGAGCCTGAATCAAAAAGCGGCATGTGTGTGTGAAAATGGTGATTTTCGAGTACCGGAGCGGAGCGTACTTAAGGTACGTGAGCACCGGAACGTGGAAAATTGCCATTTGCAGCCGCACAGGGCGACTTTTGGAACAGGCTCCCAGGATGATGCGCCGTCTTCGACGGCTCCTCAGGATGAGGGGAAAAGCAAACGTTTTCGCTGAACTGAAATCAGGCCCGGTTGGCGTGGCGCACAATGCCGCTGACGCCGCTTGCGGCGCCGGGGGTGAGTTCGCAGGCGAGCATCCGGCGCGGATCGACCGCCGCTGGCATCACCATGGTGCCAGAAGGCACCATCTTGAAGCCGAACGGTCCATAATAAGGTTCGTCACCGACCAGAATAACCAGCTTGTGACCGGACTTCGTCGCCGCTTCCAGCGATAGACGCATCAGCGTGCCGCCAATGCCCCGCTTCTTCCATTCCGGCCGCACGGCAAGCGGACCCAGCAGAAGCGCTGGCGTCTTGCCGATCACCACCGGCGTCAGCCGTACCGAACCCACCACGATGCCGCCCATCAGGGCAACGAAGGAGAGGTTCAGATCATGCGGGCCACCTTCGCGGATGAAATGCGCAGCGCGGGTAAAGCGCCCTGGTCCGAAAGCTTCGGCATTGATGGCTTCGATTTCAATGTCGTGCGCCGGGCATTCCTGCGCGTAGGTCAGTTCAAGCTGCTGCATGGGCTTAAGATCACAATTGGAGACTTCGGGGACCGTCAGGTCAATGGAATGCATGCCGCGCTCGCAGCGCGGTTTGAGTTTCATCGTCGGATGAAAAGCATTTCCATTATGTGTCTCCTGGGCGACCTAACATTTGGATGATCGCAAATTGGAAACCCCATTACACCAAATTGAGCAGCGGTAAAACCATTTTTTTCAAATTGGCAGTTTCTGCTTCTCTTTTTGGCAGCGTGACGCACTGTTCACGACTTGTCGTGCTGTAAAATCGCCGGTTTCGCTCTATTTTGAGTTCCAAAAGGAGAAATCACATGGGACTTCTGGTCGATGGCAAGTGGCAGGATGTCTGGTACGACACCAAAAGCACAAAAGGCCGCTTCGAGCGCTCGAAATCGCAATTCCGCAACTGGGTAACCGCCGATGGCAGCGCTGGCCCAACTGGCGAAGGCGGCTTCAAGGCTGAACCGGGGCGCTACCATCTTTATGTTTCCTATGCGTGCCCATGGGCACATCGCACGCTGATCTTCCGCGCGCTGAAGAAGCTTGAAGATGTCATTTCAGTTTCGGTCGTGGACTATCTGATGGTGGAAGAAGGCTGGACCTTTTACGGCACCACCGGCAGCACCGGTGATGATCTGTACGGCTCCAAGCGCCTTTATGAAATCTACACCCGCGCCGATCCGAATTATTCCGGTCGCGTTACCGTGCCGGTTCTGTGGGACAAGCAGCGCCAGACGATTGTTTCCAACGAATCGTCAGAAATCATCCGTATGCTCAACACAGCGTTCAATGAATTCGGCGATGCCTCGCTCGACTTCTACCCGGACGCGCTGGCGGCTGAGATCGATGCGCTCAACGATTTCATCTATCCCAATATCAATAACGGCGTTTACCGCGCAGGCTTCGCCACCTCGCAGGATGCTTATGAGGAAGCGTTCAAGCAGTTGTTCGCCGCACTCGACACATTGGAGGACCGTCTGTCCCGCCAGCGCTACCTGGCGGGATCAAGCCTGACGGAAGCAGACTGGCGTCTGTTCACGACGCTGCTGCGTTTTGATCCGGTCTATGTCGGCCATTTCAAATGCAATCTGCGCCGGATCGCCGATTATCCGAACTTGTGGAACTATACGCGCGAGCTTTATCAGGTGCCGGGCGTTGCCTCGACGGTGAATATGGAGCACATCAAGGGCCATTATTACCGCAGTCACAAGACGATCAACCCGACCGGCATTGTGCCAACAGGCCCTGAGATAGACTTTACCGCCCCGCATGACCGGGATCGGTTTTCAAAGAGCTAACCCTTCCGACCCGCACTGCGCCTTTCCTGCAACAGTCCGGATTCCTAATTCAGTTCTCTCTCATTCTCTCGTGCCCCTTTGATCTCGATCAATGGGGCGCCAGGCGACGCAGTTCAGATTGGATGCATCCCCCAAGGACGAAATCCAAGACTGAGACCGTGACCAAGGAGAGATTTGATGAACCGTTTTGCGAAAGGGCTGCTCGCAGCAACCGCGCTGGCCTTTGCCGCACCGGCAGCCTTTGCCGCCGATAGTGTGGTCGCCCCGCCGGCCTCTGAAATTCAGGCGGTGCCTGAAGCGCTTTCACCCTGGCAGATTCGCGTGCGCGCGCTCGGCGTGATTGCGGAAAACAAGGGTCATGTGAACGGCGTTCCGGGTTCCGATCTCGACTATTCCAAGTCGATCACGCCGGAACTCGATATCACCTATTATTTCACCGACAATATCGCCGCCGAACTCATTCTCGGCACGACCTATGCCAATATCAATGGCGCAGGCTCGATCAGCAGTCTGGGCAAGGTTGGCAAAACGTGGATTCTGCCACCGACGCTTACGCTACAGTACCACTTCACCAATTTCGGCGCGTTCAAGCCTTATGTCGGTGCAGGCGTCAACTATACGATCTTCTACAATCAGGATGCGGGCAGCGCGGATTATCTGAAGGTCAAGAACACGTTTGGCGGCGCGCTCCAGTTCGGTGTCGATTATATGATCGACGAACATTGGGGCCTGAACTTCGACGTGAAGAAACTGTTCCTCGAACCGAAATTCGACGTCACCGTCGGCGGGCAGGAATTGAGCGGCAAGGCCAAGCTCAACCCCTGGTTGATCGGTACAGGTATTACCTACCGCTTTTAATTCAGTGCTATTAAAAAGGGCGCGCGCTGCGCGCCCTTTATACCAAAGTATTACTCAGTATCCCCGCTCAGAATCAAACAATAACGCTGGGCGCCAGTGGTATTACCACATCGGCAGCGGTTCCAGATCATACAGCGCTTCCTGCAAGCGCCGCTTGGTGGAGGCCGTGGTGCCTTCTGGTAGATCATCCAGAGGAAAGAAACCGCTTTCGGCGATTTCTCTATCCGGCTCTTTGGGCGCAAGTTGTTCAAAGGAACGGCATACATAAAGTGCAACGTGATCGCGTGGCGAAGCATGGGCATTCTTGTAAAGAGCAAGAAGTTGCGGGCGACTTTTCAGGATAATATTACCTTCTTCCCGCAGTTCTTTTTCCAGCGCCTGTTGAAAAGTCTCCCCACTATCAACACCGCCGCCTGGTAACTGCCAACCCGGCACGTAAGTATGTCTCACTAAAAAAACCGAGTTATTCTTTTCATCATACACAATTGCCCTCACCCCAAGGGTCATGGGGCGTCGCAAAAGAAAATATGAATGAAATATAAAATGACGAAAGCGCATTCCGACTCTCCAGCAAACATTATATGCAGCTATCAATGCAGCAATCGCATCAACAAAAAGTCGCTAAATACGGTTTCTATTTCAGAAATTATCCAGTAAACGGGCCATATGTTTCGCCTCGCTCACATCTCCGATATCCACCTTTCGCCACTGCCGCGTGTGAGATATCGCGAATTGGCATCAAAGCGCATCACTGGTTATATCAATTGGCTGCGCAACCGCAAGGGTGCAATGCATGGAACGGTACTCGATAAACTTGTAGCCGACATGCTGGCGCAAGCGCCGAATCATATTGCCGTCACCGGCGATCTGGTCAATTTGGCTCTCAATCTGGAAATAGACATCGCCTCCGACTGGCTGTCGAAGCTGGGCAATCCCGACGATGTTTCGGTCGTGCCCGGCAATCACGACGCCTATGTGCCCGGCGCACTCGACCGGTCCTGCCGCAAATGGGAGCCGTGGATGCGCGGCGACGGCATCGACAACAAGGGCAAGCGGCCACAATTTCCCTATATGCGGGTGCGCGATGATGTCGCGATGATCGGCGTCTCGTCGGCGCGCGCCACAGCACCCTTCATGGCGAGCGGCGATTTTCGCTCCGCGCAGGCCAAACGCCTCGCCGCAGCACTGGATGAGGCAGGCGCGCGCGGGCTTTTCCGGGTTGTGATGATCCACCATCCGCCGATCCACGGCGCAACGCCGACGCACAAGCGCCTATACGGTATCCGCCGTTTTCAGAAGATCATTCGAAAGCACGGCGCGGAGTTGGTCATTCACGGCCACACCCATCTGGCGACGAAATATGAAATCGACGGACCGAACGGCCAAGTACCGGTGATCTGCGTCCCGTCGGCCAGCCAGAACTATGGCGGCCACAAGCCTCCTGCCCGCTACAATATTTTCAACATTGAACGCAAACCGGACGGCGGCTGGCATTGCCTGTGGGAACAGCACGGCATTGAAGATGTGAGCGAGCGCATTTTCAAGATCTCCGAACAGGAACTCTACACATGAAAAAGGCGGCCAATGGCCGCCTTTTCAACTCGTACAGACGTTCGGCCTATTTGCCGATCACGCGGTTAGCCGCCGATACGATGGCCTCCAGCGAGGCGCTGACGATATTGTCATTGATGCCCGCGCCGAACAGCTTGCCACCCGGATGCGCCATTTCGACATAGGAGATGGCCGATGCGTCCGAACCCTGCTGGAGCGAATGTTCGGAATAATCCACCACCGACATTTTCACCCCGAGATATTTGGACAGCGCGTCGACAAAACCGTCGATCGGACCGGTGCCCTTGCCTTCGATATTCTTCGTCACGCCGTTATCGGTGATTTCGGCGGTGAGAATGCGGCGGCCCTTCTGTTCCGGATCGGGAATGGTGTGGTGATCCACGAACTTGATGCGGGCATCGGACTGCGTCACATAGAGCTTCTGGAACTCTTCATGAATGCGCTTCGACGGCAATTCCTTGCCTTCGTCGTCGGTGATCTGCTGGATGATTTCGCGGAACTCGACCTGCAGATTGCGCGGCAGGTTCAAGCCGTAATCGGCCTGCAGGATATAGGCGATGCCGCCCTTGCCCGACTGCGAATTGATGCGGATGATCGCTTCATAGGAGCGACCTACATCCTGCGGATCGATCGGCAGATAAGGCACTTCCCAAACCGGCGAATTGGCCGACTTGCGCGCCTTCATGCCCTTGTTGATCGCATCCTGATGCGAACCGGAGAAGGCGGTATAGACCAGCTCGCCGACATAGGGGTGGCGCTCCGCGATCTTCAGCTGGTTCGAATATTCATAGACATCCTTCATCCGATTGATGTCGGTGCAATCCAGCTCGGGATCGATGCCCTGCGTGTACATATTCAGCGCCAGCGTCACCACGTCCACATTGCCGGTGCGCTCGCCGTTGCCAAACAAAGTGCCTTCCACGCGGTCGGCACCGGCCATCAGGCCCAGTTCCGTCGCAGCGATGCCCGTACCGCGGTCATTGTGCGGATGCAGCGAAATAATCAGGTTCTCGCGATTGTCGAGATTGCGGCACATCCATTCGATCTGGTCGGCATAGACATTCGGCGTGTTCATTTCCACCGTGGACGGCAGATTGACGATCAGCTTGTTGTCCGCCGTCGGCTTCACGATCTCGATGACCGCATTGCAGATTTCCAGCGCCACATCCAGTTCCGTGCCGGTAAAGCTTTCCGGCGAATACTGGAAGCGATAGCCGCCGCCTGCCTTGGCAGCCATATCCATGATCATCTTGGCGGCATCGGTCGCGATCTGCTTGATTCCGCCCACATCCTTGGCGAAAACCACGCGGCGCTGCAATTCACTGGTCGAATTGTAGAAATGGATGATCGGCGTCTTTGCGCCTTCCAAAGCCTCAAATGTGCGGGTGATCAGTTCCGGGCGGCACTGCACCAGGACCTGCAAATCCAGTTCGTCCGGAACATTGCCCTGTTCAATCGCCCACCGGCAGAAGTCGAAATCCGTCTGCGAGGCCGATGGGAAGCCGATCTCGATTTCCGGGAAACCCATATCGACCAGCAAACGGAACATGCGCTCCTTGCGGTCGTGGCCCATCGGGTCGATCAGCGCCTGATTGCCGTCGCGCAAATCGACCGAACACCAGATCGGCGCCTTTTCGATCCGCTTCGATGGCCAGGTACGGTCATCGAGCTTCGGGGCCGGGAACGGCGAATATTTGGTGGCTGCGTCCCGCATGCCTTTACGTTCGGCTTCGGCTACGGATTGCGGCGTGATAACGGACTGGTTCATTTCTCGTTTCCTCCCGGCTTCTGGACGGCATTACAGCTCGTCAAGCACGGATATTCATGATCGATTATAAGGGTTTTCTGAAAAGGAGCACAGGCCAGCGGGACCGTTTTCGACCGCCGGACGCTCCTTCAACGAGCCCGGCGATCGCCGCTAAGGCCGAGGGTAAGAAGCGAGTTGAGAACGCAAACATCGACGCGCGCGCCAGTGGCGGCAGCCGAATGTTCCAGAGATGTTGCGTTCTTCGTCATCATGGTCAAGCTTTTACACGCGCGATTTGGCCGACGCAAGATGGATTTACGACAGCTGCCTCAGTCATACCTGTTTTTAAATCAGGCGAATGGCACAGCACTTGTCCCCAAAGGCAGCTTCGCTTCGTCCTCCGGCTCGACATGGATCACCACGCGGGCGCTACTGATCTGCTGCTTCAGCGCATCCTCAATGCGGTCACAGATCACATGCGCATCGCCAACGCTCATGTTGGCCGCGACAACCAGATGAAACTCGATGAAGGTGACGCGTCCGGCAATACGGGTTTTCAGGTCGTGCACTTCGATGGCGCCGGCGGCATTGGCCGAAATGACATCGCGGATGCGCATTTCTTCGACAGGCTCGACGCCAATATCCATCAGGCCCTGCACCGACGAATTGATCACATGCCAGCCCTGCCACAGAATATTAAGCGCCACGACAATGGCGAGCAGTGGATCAAGTATCGCCCAGCCGGTGACGATCGCCCCAACCAAGCCAACCAGCACGCCAGCCGAGGTGACAACGTCGGTCATGATATGCTTGCCATCGGCTTCCAGCGCCGGGGAGCGCGCGCTGCGCCCGATGCGGATCAGCAGCATCGCCCAAACAGCGTTGATGGCGGCAGCGACAGCGTTGATGCCAAGGCCAAGCCATGGCTCTTCGAGCTGGCGTGGCGTTTCCAGTGCAAACCAGGCTTCCCGAAAGATCAACAGCGCCGCGACACTGATCAGCACGCCTTCAACAACAGCCGATATATATTCTGCCTTATGATGGCCGAAGGGGTGGTTTTCGTCGGCGGGCTTATAGCTGACGCTGATCGCCCACCACGCGCCCATGGACGCAATTACATTGACGATGGATTCGAGCGCATCCGAATAAAGGGCCACGGAGCCTGTGAGCAGATAGGCCACATATTTCAGACCCATCACTCCCAGAGCAACCGGAATCGACCAAGCGGCTAGCCGCCGAACTCTTGCACTCGCGTCCATGACGAACCTTTGATTTGTCCTAATTACGGCCCGAAAATCGGGAATTGGCCAATTCGAGGCCCATCACTCATGCGTATCGACTCGAACCCGGGATAACTTCCCGAAGCCGGTCAAGTCCTATGCAATAGCATTTTAATGACCGCTCTATAGCCCAGTTTGGTCCAAGTTCGTACCCCTGTTTTTTCAGTTATCGCATTTAATTTTCTTCTGCAAATGCAAGGCATTACAGTTGCAAATGAGTTGCTACAGCAAGCAGCGAAAATGCGCCTTCGACACCCCAAAACAAAACCGGCCACAGGGTGCCTGCGACCGGTTGAGTATGCTGACGATTACGGGCCTGGTCAGTAGTTGCTGCGACGCTTCTTATGCTTGCCCGCCAGATGCGTGACCACATTTTCGATCATGCGCATACCAGCATTATGGCCGAGCGTCATGATCGATTCCGGGTGGAACTGAACAGCCGCCACCGGCTCCTTCTTATGCTCGAAAGCCATGATCACACCGTCTTCGGTTTCCGCCGTGACGAGGAAATCGTCCGGCAGACGCTCCGGATCGGCAAAGATCGAATGATAACGTCCGACCGTCACTTCCTTCGGCAGACCGGAGAAAATGCGTTCCGGCTTCGACACGCGAATGCGCGACGGCTTGCCGTGCATCGGAATGCGCAACTGGCGCAGCGTGCCGCCATAGGCTTCAGCCAGCGCTTGCAGCCCAAGGCAGACGCCGAAGATTGGCAGTTCGCGCTTGCGGGCCTTGTCGATGGTCGCCTTGCAGTCGAAATCCTGCGGCGAGCCGGGTCCGGGCGAAAGCACCACGAGATCAGGATTGACGCGGTCGAAAATATCGTCGGCAACCGGCGAACGCACCGTGGATACGGTTGCACCCGTCTGGCGAAAATAATTGGCCAGCGTATGCACGAAGGAATCTTCGTGATCCACCAGCAGGACCGAGATGCCCTCGCCCACCTTGGCGGCAACGCGTTCTTCCGCGATCTGATTGCTCTTCTGTGCCTCACGGACAGCCGCGATCATCGCCGATGCTTTCAGCTCGGTTTCGGCTTCTTCCTCTTCCGGGTTGGAATCGAACAGCAGCGTCGCACCGGCGCGGATTTCAGCCACGCCATCCTTGATGCGAATGGTGCGCAGCGTCAGGCCGGTATTCATGTCGCCGTTGAAATGCATCATGCCGATGGCACCACCGTACCACGCGCGCGGGCTGCGCTCGTTTTCTTCCAGAAAACGCATCGCCCACAATTTCGGCGCGCCGGTCACGGTCACAGCCCATGCGTGGCTGAGGAAGCCGTCAAAGGCGTCCATGCCGTCGCGCAGGCGACCTTCGATATGATCGACCGTGTGGATCAGGCGCGAATACATTTCAATCTGGCGGCGACCGATCACCCGCACAGAACCCGGCTCGCAGACGCGGCTTTTGTCGTTGCGGTCCACATCCGAACACATGGTCAGTTCGGATTCATCCTTCTTTGAATTGAGCAGTTTCAGGATCTGCTCCGAATCCGAAATCGCGTCCTCGCCGCGCTTGATCGTGCCCGAAATCGGACAGGTCTCGATGCGGCGACCATTGACGCGCACGAACATTTCCGGCGATGCGCCGACCAGATATTCGTTTTCTCCAAGGTTGATGAAGAAGGAATAAGGCGACGGATTGATCGTCTTCAGGCGGCGGAAGATTTCCGACGGTGCGGTGTGGCAGCGCTCATAGAAAGTCTGGCCCGGCACCACTTCGAACAGGTCGCCCCGCTTGAAGCTATCCTTGGCACGCTCGACGAGCTTTGCGTATTCGCCCGGATTGTGATCGCCGCGCGGCAAGGTGCGCTCCGATGGCTTGAACGCCTCGGAAGGCGTTGCCCGTGCCAGACCATGCGTGGAAGACCCGCCGCAGCTGAACTCATAGCGATCCACCCAGGCGCGTGCGGCGTAATGGTCGGCGACGAAGATTTCGTCGGGAATGAACAGCACCAGATCGCGCTGGGTTTCGGGGCGCTTCAGCTTGTACTGGATCGGATCGAACTGGAATGCCAGATCATAGCCGAAAGCACCGTAGAGGCCGAGATTGGCGTCTTCTTCCGAGAAGAAAAGCCCGACAATGGCGCGCAGTACGGTAAATACCGAAGGCATACGCGAGCGCTCTTCTTCGGTGAATGCGCCTGTCGGCTCCGCGATGGTCAGTTCGATGCGGTCCTCGGTGGAGGCGTCCACCGTCACTTCGCCCAAGGCCTGCACGGTCTCCAGAATGGGGCGCAGCAGGATCACGCCGCGGGCGTTCAATGCCTCGATGCGCATGGTGCGCTGGCGCGAGGTGATGACCACCGGCGGATCGACGATTGCCGTATCCCATCGCGTGTAGCGGCCCGGATATTCGTAATTGGACGAGAACACTGCACCGCGTCTTTCATTGAGCACATCGATGTAGGTTTCGATGGCGCCCTTATACGCAGTGAGATGGCGCACGCGCTCGACGACAATGCCGCCGGCCGTTTCGTGCTGAAATATCTCGCTATCCGCTATCTTCGCATTCATGGTCGGCTAATCCCAATTGCTTTGGTTTTTCGAATATTTCCGGGCTTCGGTCCCATTCGGGCAGCCAAACAAAAAGGCCGCCCGGATAATCCCAGCGGCCCTGTCTCCTGAACGCATATGCGCAAACGCCTGCGTGGCCGCTTTTAGCGAGCCCACCACCAACCGTTGATGCGAATGTGCGAAATGTTCATGGGCGCTAGTGTTAGCGCTCCGCCCCGCCCCTTGCAACCGGAAAATTTCAAGCCCGCTTTTTCCACGGCGGCAGCAATGCGATACCTGATAATTCTGTCAGGCATACACCTGTCAGAATTATTGCTAGACCTGCGCAGCGGGCAAAAGAAAAGTCCGGACACCACGGAAGGTCCGGACTTTCCCCTGTCCTTAATGAGGACATACAGACAAGGAAGCGGGGTGCCTTGCCTGATCACAACGAGGCTCCTCGCCCCCCAAATGACTAAATTTATAAGTGTAATACGATTTTTAGTATGGCCAAACACTACCATGGGTTGCATATTCTTGGCAACTAGTAATTGATTCGATCTTACCTGTTCGTATTTGACACAGGCCGCGACTGCCCCCGTAAATTTGTCGGCCTTCCACCAAGTTTCGTCTTGCGCCCAGCCCCGATTTCAGATTCATTCCCGTGACTTAATTCAGAATGAATGCATGAAGAAAAGAGTCGCCACGAACAGGCGACCATTTGGGGACACACGCATGAAGAACCTTGATGCCATGGACCGGAATATCCTGCAGGCCCTTCAGGAGAACGGGCGCCTGACCAATACCGAGCTTGCCGATCGCATCAATCTCTCGCAGACAGCCACAGCCGAACGCGTCAAGCGCCTGACGCGCGAAGGCTACATTCTGGGCTATTCGGCACGGCTGTCGCCCAAGATGCTCGACCGCGCCATGCTTGTGTTCATCGAGATCAAACTCGACCGCACGACGCCGGAAGTCTTCGAGACCTTTGCGACTTTTACGCGCAACAATCCCGACGTTCTGGAATGCCATATGGTGGCGGGCGGCTTCGACTATCTCGTCAAAGCCCGCGTTTCCGATATGGACCATTATCGTCGTTTTCTCTCCGAAGCGCTGCTTTCGCTGCCCGGTGTGCGGGAATCGCACACCTATGCCGTCATGGAAGAAGTCAAGGAAACCGCGCATATCGCGGTTTAAAAGGCCGCTTATCGCGGTCAGCTGCTGTCAGGATCATCACCTTCCCTGCAAGAGAGTGCTTGTCAAAAGATGATTACGGGTATATACCCGCATCATGGCACATTCCTGTTTCTGTATCCTTCTGCGTCAGGCATCACGCAAGACCTCCGCCATCTATGACGAGGCGCTGGCACCGCTTGGCATCAATGTCGCACAGTTCAGTCTGCTGCGTCGGCTCGACCGTGCGGGAACGCTGTCGATCACCGAACTGGCGCGCATGGCGGAGCTTGATCGTTCAACCATGGGGCGCAATGCCAAGGTGCTGCAGCGGATGGGCCTGATCGAGCCCGGCGACGGTCAGGATCACCGCGAAACCAATATCAGATTGACCGATACGGGCCGGGACCTTCTCGCCCGTGGCGGTCCGCTCTGGGACAAAGCCCAGGAAGAAATCGAGACCAAACTTGGAAATGACGGGGTCGAACAGTTGCAGGCGCTGCTTCAGGCGCTCTGAAGCCAGCCGGACGCGTCCCCTACTTAAAATTGACTGGAAACAATGACGGAGCGGGCTGTGATCGCTACGAACGCCGCTGCTCGCCTTCCTATCCGTGGCCATTTTTGCAAAAATGGTCCCAACCGAAAGCGCTCAAGATGATATCTGCCCGCCTCGCACGCGTTCTCGAACAGAGAAACATCCATTACGGATGGGTTGTCGCCGCCATCACCTTCCTGACCATGCTGGCAACGGCTGCCGCCATGGGTTCGGCAGGCATATTGATCGAACCGCTCCAGCGCGAATTCGGCTGGACCAACGCCAATATTTCCTTCGCCATGGCGCTGCGTCTGGTTCTGTTCGGCCTGATGGGGCCGTTCGCGGCGGCCTTCATGAACCAGTTCGGCCTGCGCCGCGTTGTAACCGCAGCGCTGATCCTGATCGCCAGCGGCCTCGTCGGCTCCATCTTCATGACTGAGGAATGGCAGATGGTGGGCCTTTGGGGCATCGTCATCGGCGTCGGCACCGGCATGACTGCGCTTGTGCTGGGCGCGACGGTTGCCGCGCGCTGGTTCGAAAAGCGCCGTGGCCTCGTTGTTGGCCTGATGACGGCCAGCAATGCAACCGGCCAGCTCGTCTTCATGCCGATCCTCGCCAGTGTCAGCCAGACCATCGGCTGGCGCACATCGCTCACCATCGTCATCGGGTTTCTAACCGTTGCGCTGCTGCTGGTTCTGGCGCTGATGCGCGATCACCCGGCAGATATCGGCCTCAAGCCCTATGGCCGCACGGCACCGCTGCCCGCACCGGAACCGAAGAAGAGCTTTGGCGCCATGCTCGCCTCGCCACTCGTCACCCTGCGTGAAGCATCCTCGACGGCAACATTCTGGGTGTTGTTCCTGACCTTCTTCGTCTGTGGCTTTTCGACAAACGGCCTCATCCAGACCCACTGGATCACGCTTTGCGGCGACTATGGCATCGCGCCGGTCGGTGCCGCAGGCATTCTCGCGGTGATCGGCGCCTTCGACCTGATCGGCACGATCATGTCCGGCTGGCTGTCGGACCGTTTCGACAATCGCTGGCTGCTGTTCTGGTTCTATGCGCTGCGCGGCCTGTCGCTGATCTATCTGACCTTCACGGACTTCTCGGTCTATGAACTGGCGCTGTTCGCCGTCTTCTACGGTCTGGACTGGGTCGCAACGGTGCCGCCGACTGTCAAGCTCGCCGCCGAACGTTTCGGCCCGGAAAAGGCCGGTCTGGTCTTTGGCTGGGTGTTCACCGGACACCAGATCGGCGCGGCAGCGGCTGCCGGTTTTGCGGGATTCGTCCGCACCGACTATGACAGCTATACGCCGGCGCTCGTTCTGGCTGGCGCCATGTGCCTTGCGGCGGCGGCGATGGTGTTCATCATCAACCGCCCTGCCCCGCGTGTGGTGTTGCAGGCTTCCTAGAGCATTTCCAGCAAAAGTGCGAAGCGGTTTTGCGTCGGATAATGCGTAAAAACAAATAGATAGAGCGGTTCCGACGATTCCATCAAAACAGGAACCGCTCTAACGCGCAGGCTCTTCAAAATAAGCGTCGCCCCAATCGGCGCGGCGCGCCCAGCGGAAGAAAACGCCATCGCGTTTGGTGAACAGGCGCTCTTCCGCTGTTCCGTCACCCTTGCAGAGCTTCACTGAAACCTTGCCGCCGCCGACCCGCGGCGGCGCAATGACCCGCGCTTCAACCGCCACGGACGGCTGGCGCACTGCCGCCAGATAGATGAATTTCTCATCTTCCCAAGGCACTTCCGCATCCTTGGTCATGCGGTGAATGCGCGAACGGGCAACACGGCGCGAGAAATGGCACCAGTCCGGTGCGACCAGCGGGCATTCCAGCTGATGCGGACAGGGCGCGGCAATCACAGCACCCAATTCGATCAGCGCCCTGCGCGCATCAAGAATACGCTGCCAGCCCGCAGGTGTGCCTGGCTCGACAATCACGAACATCTGCCGCGTGGACGCCCAAAGCTGCGCAACCAGCTTGCGACGGTCATCGGGGGCCAGTTCATCGAGCACATAGGCGATGGTGACGAGATCGGCCTGCGGAAAATCGAGCTTTTCCTTCACCACATCGCCCGCCCGCCAGTCCAGCGATGCAAAGCCACTGTTTCCGGCAAGGCTGCTGCCGACCGCGCGAATGGCCGGGCTGGCCTCGATCATCGTGGCGTTTTCAAGCGACGGCCAGCATCCGCGGGCTGCCCACAGGGCCGTCCCTGGCCCTGCCCCGACATCGAGCATGGATTGCGGCGCAAAGTCCGGGCAGACTTCCGCAGCGCTGTCGAGACTGGCCCGCACCGCCGCATAAGTCGCGGGCAGACGCGCCGCCAGATAGGCCTTCGCGGCCAGATCGTCGGAAATATGCAGGCGACCGTCCCGGGTCTCCGCGCGATAGCGGCGCGACAGAAGATCGGAAGCGCGTTTGAGATCGGCCAATGCCACGCCCTCAAGCGCGGCATCTACCGCCTGACGCAAAATCGGAGGCAGTTCCATTGCCCGTCAGCGCTCCAGAACCTGCTTCACATCGACCAGATTGGAACGAACGCGCAGGATATAGAAGCCCATCGTGGTCAGATGCGACGGTGTAAACCATGCATCCGGGCTACCGTTGGAAACGATGAAAGGCTGCATGTCGAGCGCCGAGCGCATCTGCTTTTCCATCTCGTCCCACACGCCATCAAGGTGCTTTTCGGCCAAAACGCCGCGGAAATCGGAATGCGCCGAGCGGAGCAGGCCGTAATAGGCGTATAGCTGGCCATAGGCGAACCAGAAACGGTCGTCCGCACGGGTGTCGAACCAGCCATTATGATAGTTTTCCGCCCGGTCCTTGAGAATTGCGGACGTCGAACCAAGGTCGCTGGCGATGCGATCGACAAACTGGATCAGATTGTCGGCGCGGGCGTCAAAGGTCGCCTGACAGTTTTCAAGACGCGTATTGAACGAACGCAGATCCTTGATCGCCGAGCGATAATAGCTGGGCGTCGGGGTCTTGGGGCCGAACGGACTCAGGCCGAAATACCAGGAATCCTCCGCAAACTGCAGATTGCCACGGGCCTTTTGCAGATCGCCATCAATCTGCGACGTGCCGCGCAGACGACCGATATTGTCCACCAGTTCAATCGCCGTGCGGCGCACAGCGGCATTGATGCCGCGCTGGAACGAAGCCTTATTATCGAGGAACGGTGTGCGATCCCAGTCCAGACCGAAGAAACCGGTCTTGTAGAGCAGCATGGAAGAAATCCACGCATTCTGGTTCACGTTGAAATCGGTAAGGTCGGCGGCAACCTCGGCAATCGCCGAACGCGAGCACTTGCGGGCCGATGACGGTATCTGCGCCGCCTGAACCGGCTGGCTTGCCGCCGGTGTTTCAGCAGATGGCTGATTGCTGTTCTCGGTCGCGGGCGCGGTGGAAGGTGCTGGCTCCGGCGCGACGGCAGGCGTCGAGTTCACTTCCTCGCCCGGCGTGTTCGCCGTCTGATAGCTATACTTTGCCGGATAGTCCGGGTCGAAATTGGTCCAGACCTGAGTCTGCCAGATAAAATAAATATAGAGCGCGGCCAGACCGACCACGACGACGCCAATCACGGCTTTCCACAATATTCCGAACTTCAGATAAACCCGCCATAAAGCGGCCAGTGGAACGGCTATCAGCCGGGCCAAACCCGCAATCATGCGACCAAGGAAGGAGAAAACGGCCCGTACTGCATTCCACACTATCAATCATCCTTCCATTGGCCCGCAATTCCGGGGCTTCGAACCATTCTCGCTCGCACATCGGGCCGTCGTAAAAAACGCCGTTTCCCGAAAAGCAGCGAGCAAGAAACGCTGTTCCTCTTCAAATAGAGTGCGCTCGTCTTTTCGACAACCGCGATCGCTCATCCAACTGATTTTATCCGGCATTTTGGCGCGACAGGGTTGAAACCGGGGGGCCGATCCGTAACATGGCGCAACTTGGAGCCGTTCCGGTAAAAGTGCGGGATATTTTTTCGTTCTCATCACGACAAAAGAGACAGACGTCGCAATCGAGAATATTTTCGCCGCTGTGGTACTTGAACGGCGCAATCTTTGGTGTTTGCTAAAGCCGGAACCGGAAAAATAAGCAAACCGTCAAAACGGCCCGGAAATGGAGAGAACAATGAAACTGACCTATACGCTTGCCTTTGCTGCGCTTGCCACGGGAACGGCAATGCTCGCGGCACCTGCTGCCAGCTTCGCGGCCGAACCGGAAAGCTGCTCGACCGTGCGCTTTTCCGATGTCGGCTGGACCGACATCACCTCGACAACTGCGGTTGCGACCGAAATTCTCAAAGGCCTCGGCTACAAGACCGATATCAAGGTTCTATCCGTGCCGGTGACTTATGCGTCGCTGAGCAAGAAGGACATCGACGTCTTCCTCGGCTACTGGAACCCTTCCATGAGTGCCGATCTGAAGCCTTATCTCGATGACAAGAGCGTTGAGACGCTGCGTACCAACCTCACCGGCGCGAAGTATACGCTTGCCGTGCCGAAATATGCCGCCGACGAAGGCCTGAAGGATTTCAAGGATATCGCCACCTTCAAGGACAAGCTCGGCGGCAAGATCTACGGCATCGAGCCGGGCAATGACGGCAATCGCCTGATCCTTGACATGATCAACAAGGACGCTTTCGGCCTGAAGTCGTTCGAACTGGCGGAATCCTCCGAACAGGGCATGCTTGCGCAGGTTGCGCGCGCCATCAAGAGCAAAGAGCCGGTTGTGTTCCTCGCATGGGAACCGCATCCGATGAACAAGCGCTTCGAGATCACTTATCTCACCGGCGGCGATGACTTCTTCGGTCCGAACCTCGGCGGCGCCAAGGTCGAAACCAATGTGCGCAAAGGCTACACGCAGGAATGCCCAAATGTCGGCAAGTTCCTGACCAATCTCGAATTCAACCTCGACCTCGAAAACGAGATCATGGGCAAGATTCTGGACGATGGCGCAGAGCCTTCGAAGGCTGCGACCGACTGGCTCAAGGCCAATCCCGCCGCGCTCGACAAGTGGCTCGCAGGCGTGACGACGGTTGACGGCAAGGATGGTCTGCCTGCCGTTAAATCGGCCCTCGGCCTTTGATGTGAAGCACTCGCAGGCCGCGGTTAAACCCGCGGCCTTTCCATCTGTAGATACTCAGGCACGCAGCAGGAGACTTCATCGTTGAACTGGCTGACGGACTATAAAATTCCGGTTGGACCGACTGCAAAGACGGTCGTTGACTGGCTGACGAACAATATGGGTGGCTTTTTCGACCTGCTGGCAGCGGTCATGCAAAGCATGATCGACGCCCTGCTTTTCGTCCTGAAACTGCCGCACCCGCTGCTGCTGATCGCCATATTCGCAGTGATTGCCTGGCTGATCCAGCGCCGCATTTCGGTGGTCGTGCTGACGATCCTGGGCTTTCTGTTCATTCTCAATCAGGGTTACTGGGACCGCACGCTGGAAACGCTGACGCTTGTGCTTTCGTCCTGTGTTCTCTGCATGGCCATCGGCGTTCCGCTCGGCATTGCCGCAGCGCATCGTCCGACGCTTTACGCGGCCATGCGACCGGTGCTCGATCTGATGCAGACGCTGCCCACCTTCGTCTATCTGATCCCGGCCATCGTCTTTTTCGGCATTGGCATGGTGCCCGGCCTGCTCGCCACAGCCATTTTCGTTCTGCCCGCGCCGGTGCGTCTGACACATCTCGGCGTTTCGTCCACGCCATCCTCCTTGATCGAAGCTGGCGAAGCCTTCGGCGCTTCCCGGTCCCAGCTTCTCTGGAAGATTGAGCTGCCCTATGCCATGCCGCAAATTCTGGCGGGCCTGACCCAGACGATCATGCTGTCGCTTTCGATGGTGGTTATCGCCGCTCTCGTGGGGGCCGATGGTCTTGGCGTTCCGGTCGTCCGCGCGCTGAACTCGGTCAACACCGCGCTCGGCTTCGAGGCTGGCCTTGTCATCGTCGTGGTCGCCATTGTGCTCGACCGCATCTTCCGCGCTGGGCGCGAGAAATAGGAGATCGCGGATGACCATTATCGCAATTGAAGATGTCTGCATCATTTTCGGCAAGAACACGGATAATGCGCTGGCGCTTGCTGATCGCGGTGCAACGCGATCCCAGATTCAGGCCGAAACCGGCCATGTTCTGGGTGTGCACAACTGCACGCTGAATATCGAGGAAGGCGAAATCCTTGTTCTGATGGGCCTGTCCGGTTCCGGCAAGTCCACGCTGCTGCGCGCCATCAACCGGCTCAACCCGATTTCGCGCGGCCGCGTCACGGTGCGGGATGGCGACCGGGGCATCGACGTCGGCAAGGCGGATCGCAACACGCTGCGCCATCTGCGCACCGAACTTGTTTCGATGGTCTTTCAGCAATTCGGCCTGCTGCCCTGGCGCACCGTCGAGGAGAATGTCGCCTTCGGGCTGGAAATCTCCGGTATGGGCAAAGAAGAGCGCACTTCCAAGGCCCGCCAGCAGCTCGAACTAGTCGGGCTTCAGGACTGGGCCAAGCGAAAGGTCGGTGAATTATCCGGCGGCATGCAGCAGCGCGTCGGTCTCGCCCGCGCCTTTGCCACCGGCGCGCCGATCCTGCTGATGGACGAACCCTTCTCGGCGCTTGATCCGCTGATCCGCACGCGGTTGCAGGACGAGCTTCTGGCCTTCCAGTCGCGCTTAAAGAAAACCATTGTCTTCGTCAGTCACGATCTTGATGAGGCCATGAAGATCGGCAATCGCATCGCCATTATGGAGGGTGGGCGCATCGTGCAATGCGGAACGCCGCAGGAAATCCTGCTGCAACCCGCCGACCAGTATGTCGCCGATTTCGTCGCTCACATGAATCCGCTTGGCGTGCTGCGCGCGGGCGATATCATGACGCCGTTCGACCGTAACGCCGCCCCTCGCCCCTTTGCGGCCACAGCGCGACGGGAAACGCTGGTGCGCGAGCTGATGAATGCCGTTGCCGACAGCAGCGGCGATGTCGGCATCGTCGAGAATGGCAACATCATCGGAAAGGTCGCGGCCGATGATATCGTCCGGGCGCTCGCCTGGCACCAACAACGCGCTGGCTGAACAAACAAAAACGCCGCCCTTTACAGGCGGCGTTTTTGTTTCAGGATTTGCGGTAACCCGTTAAGCCTGTGCGGCCTGTCTGGCGGCGGCACGCGCCTCGACGCGGGCGCGAATGGCATCCACATCCGCACGCGGCGTCGCGGCAAACAGCTTCTTCGTATAATCGTGCTGCGGATTGTTGAACACGTCGTCACGCGACCCGTATTCAACCACCTCACCAAAATACATCACCATCACCTCGTCAGCGATATAGCGCACCACCGAAAGGTCGTGGCTGATGAAGACATAGGTGAGACCGAACTCTTCCTGCAGGTCGGACAACAGGTTCAGCACCTGCGCCTGCACCGACAGATCGAGCGCAGAAACCGGCTCGTCGAGAATCAGCAGCTTCGGATTGAGCATCAGCGCGCGCGCAATGGCGATACGCTGGCGCTGGCCGCCCGAGAACATATGCGGATAGCGGTTGAAGTGCTCGCGACCGAGACCAACCTTCAACAACATCTGCATCGCCTTGGCGCGACGCTCTTCCGCCGACATATTCGTGTTCAGTAGCAGCGGTTCGGCCAGCACATCGCCGATCTTCTGGCGTGGATTGAGCGAACCGTAAGGATTCTGGAACACGATCTGCACCTTCTGGCGCATTTCGGCGGTCAGCCCGTCACGAGCGATGTTCACATCCTTGCCGCCGATCATCAGATCGCCGGAAGTCTGCGGATCGATCATGGTGAGGATGCGCGCCAGTGTGGACTTGCCGCAACCCGATTCGCCAACGATTGCCAGCGTCTTGCCCTTTTCGAGCTTGAAGCTGACGCCCTTGACGGCATGAACCACCTTCGGCTTGCCGAACAGGCCGCCGCCGACATGGTAATCGCGCTTGATATCGCGCGCTTCGAGAACGATCTCGCTCATCGCGCTTCTCCTGCACTGGTCTCGTCAAAAGCGAAATCCGACACCGTCGGCAGACGGTCGCCTGTGGCATTTTCCGGCAGAGCCGACAGAAGCGCGCGCGTGTAAGGGCTTTTCGGTGCGGAAAACAGCGACAGCACGTCGGCGTCCTCCATCTTGTGACCTTTATACTGCACGATGACACGATCCGCCGTTTCAGCGACGACACCCATATCGTGGGTGATCATGATCAGGCCCATGCCATGCTCCACCTGAAGCCGCATCAGCAGATCGAGGATCTGCTTTTGGATCGTCACGTCGAGAGCCGTGGTCGGCTCATCAGCGATCAGTAGCTTCGGATTGCAGGCAATCGCGATAGCAATCATAACACGCTGGCACTGGCCGCCCGACATCTGATGCGGGAAGCTGCCGAGACGCTCAGAGGCATCGCGGATTCCAACCAGTTCGAGAAGCTCGATCGCGCGAGCACGGCTCGCCGAACCATTCATGCCCATATGCTGCCTGAGCGCTTCTTCAAGCTGATAACCGACCGTGAAGCACGGATTGAGGCTCGCAACAGGCTCCTGAAAGATCATCGAAATGTCGCGACCAATGATCTGGCGGCGCTCCGAACTGGAAAGCGTGCGCAAATCCTTGCCGTCGAACGACATCTTGTCCGCCGTCACGGTCGCGGTCTTGGGCAGAAGGCCCATCACTGCGAGCATGCCGACCGACTTGCCCGAACCGGACTCGCCGACAATGGCCAGAACTTCGCCCTTGTCGACCGTGATATCGATGCCATCGACCGCCTTGAAAGGACCAGTCGAAGTATCGAACGAAACCGTAAGGTTCTTGATTTCAAGCAAAGCCATCGATCAGCTCCTCTTGAGTTTCGGGTCAAGCGCATCGCGCAGACCGTCGCCGATCAGATTGATGGCGAGAACAGTGATCAGGATTGCCAGACCCGGGAAGGTCACAATCCACCAGGCGCTGGTGATGAACTCGCGCGCCGATGCGAGCATGGTGCCCCATTCCGGCGTTGGCGGCTGTGCGCCCATGCCAAGGAAGCCCAATGCCGCCACGTCGAGGATGGCGTTGGAAAACGACATCGTCGCCTGCACCACGAGGGGCGCGAGACAGTTCGGCAGGATGGTCTTGAACATCAGGCGCAGCCTGCTTGCTCCGGCAAGCTTGGCCGCGGTCACGTATTCGCGTTCCTTTTCCGCCATGACGGCGGCGCGGGTGAGACGAGAAAAATGCGGCAGCAAGACAAGCGTGATCGCAAGCACGGCATTGATGAGGCCCGGTCCCAGAATAGCCACCAGAACCAGCGCCAGCAGCAGCGACGGGAATGCCAGGATCACGTCCATGATGCGCATGAACACCGTATCGACGCCGCCACCGAAATAGCCGGTGATGAGGCCGATGGTGATGCCGAGGCACATCGAAATGATGACGATGACGAAACCGACCAGCAGCGAATATTGTGCGCCATAGATCAGGCGGGACAGAATATCACGGCCCACCTCATCCGTTCCAAGCAGGAACTGGGTCGAACCGCCTTCCTGCCAGAAAGGCGGCAGCTTGATGTAGTCGCGGAACTGATCGACAGGACTATGCGGTGCAATGACCGGCGCCAGAATGGCCACGAGAATGACCGCCATGAAGACGTAGAGGCCGATAACCGCGCCGCGATTGACGCTGAAATAGAACCAGAAATCCTTCAGCGCGCGCATCTTGCCGATGTCGTTTGCGGCTTCCGGCTGAATAGCTGAGTGTGTCATGATACCCTCACTTATGCCGGATACGCGGATTGATCAGGCCGTACAGCAGATCGACCACCAGATTGACCACCATGATAATGGCGGCAATCAGCAGCAGACCGCTCTGCACGACCGGATAGTCGCGGCGGAAAATGGAATCGAGCATCCATTTTCCGATGCCAGGCCAGGAGAAGATGGTCTCCGTCAGGATCGCACCGGCCATCAGCACACCGACCTGCAAGCCGATTGTCGTGATGACGGGGATCATGGCGTTGCGCAGCGCGTGAATGCCCACGACGCGGCGCGTCGGCAGACCCTTGGCGCGGGCGGTGCGCACATAGTCCTCACCCAGCACTTCCAGCATCGCCGAGCGCGTCTGGCGCGCAATGACCGCGAGCGGAATGGTCGCCAGCACGATGGTCGGCAGGATGAGATGCGAGACCGCCGAAAGGAACGCGCCCTTCTGGTCCGACATCAGGCTGTCGATCAGCATGAAACCCGTCACCGACGGGAAGAAATAGAGGAGCGAAATGCGGCCTGAAACCGGCGTCCACTGCAATATGCCCGAGAAGAAGATGATGAGCAAAAGCGCCCACCAGAAAATCGGCATCGAGTAACCAACCAGGGAAATGCCCATGAGGCCCTGATCGAACCAGGAACCGCGCTTGACGGCGGCGATGACGCCTGCCGGAATGCCAAGGCAGATCGCCACAATGATCGCGCAGATCGACAGCTCTACCGTAGCTGGAAACAGCGTGAAAAATTCAACGAGAACGGGCTTCTTGGTCACCAGAGACTGGCCAAAATCGCCGTGCAGCAGGTTCCAGACATAATCCAGATATTGCTGCCAGATGGGGCGGTCAAAGCCGAGCTGCGCCATCAGTTCTGCATGGCGTTCCGGGCTGACGCCGCGCTCGCCTGCCATCAGCAGGACGGGATCGCCGGGCAGGACCCGGACGAAAGCGAAAGCAACGATCGTGATGCCAATGAAGGTCGGCACCAGATAGATGAGTTTGTTTAATATAAAACGAAACATACAAAAACTCCGACCGGGTGCGGAGGAACCCTCCACACCCGGCCGCTGGTGTTGTTAGACTTTACTCGGAGATATCGACATCTTCGAAGCGATAGTCACCAAGCGGGCTCTGCTTGAAGCCCGTAACCTTGGCCGACATCGGCACGAAGACCGTCGAGTGAGCGATGGTGTTCCAAGGAGCCTGCTCCTTGAAGATCACCTGCGCTTCTTCGTAAAGCTTGGTGCGTTCTTCCTGACTGGTCGAAACCTTGGCCTTCTGGATCAGGTCTTCGAACGGCTTGTAGCACCACTGGGCGCGGTTGTTGTTGCCAACGCCGGCGCAGCCGAGAAGCGTGCCCATGAAGTTGTCCGGATCGCCATTGTCACCGGTCCAGCCGAGGATGACGGAACCGTCGCGGTCCTTGTCGGACGACTTCTTGAGGTATTCGCCCCATTCCATCGAAACGATTTCGGCGCTGACGCCAACCTTGGCAAGATCGGACTGCATGAGTTCGGCAGTACGACGAGCGTTCGGCATGTACGGACGGCTGACAGGCATCGCCCACAGCTTCATCTTGAGATCCTTGACGCCAGCGGCTTCAAGAGCCTTCTTGGCAGCTTCCGGATCGTACTTGTCGTCTTCGACCTTGTCGTTATAGCCCCACATTGTCGGCGGGATCGGGTTCTTGGCAACCTGGCCCTGACCCTGGAACACGGCATCGACGATGGCCTGCTTGTTGATAGCCTGGTTCAGGGCCTTGCGGACTTCCGGCTTATCGTAAGGCGCCTTCAGCGTGTTATACGCGAAGTAAGCCACGTTCAGGCCAGCCTGTTCGTCAACCTTGAGGTTGGAATCGGCCTGAAGGCCCTTGATGTCAGCCGGAGCCGGATAGGACATCAGGTGGCATTCGCCAGCCTTCAACTTCTGCGCGCGCACAGCTGGATCGGTCGTGATTGCGAAGACGAGATCGTCGATCTTCGGCTTGCCACCCCAATAGTCGGGATTGGCCTTGAAGCGAACGACGGCGTCCTTCTGGTAGGCGACGAACTGGAACGGGCCAGTGCCGACCGGAATCTGATTGAGATCGTCCTTCTTGCCGTCGGCAGCCAGCTTGTCGGTGTATTCCTTCGAGATGATCGAAGCGAAAGGCATCGAGATATTGGCGAGGAACGGTGCTTCCGGACGGTTCAGCACGAACTTGACGGTGTAATCGTCAACCTTGACGATGTCCTTGATCAGCGCGCCCATTTCCATGCTGTCGAAATACTCGTAGGTGATCCCTGCGGTATACTGGTGCCATGGATTGTCCTTGTTGCGCATGCGATCGAACGAGAAGATCACGTCATCCGCATTGAATTCGCGGGTCGGCGTGAAATAGTCGTTCGAATGGAACTTCACGCCCTTGCGCAGATGGAAGGTGTATTCCAGACCGTCGCTGGAAACGTCCCAGCTTTCAGCGAGACCCGGCACAACCTTGGTCGTTCCGTTCTCGAATTCGGCAAGACGATTATAAACCGGATGCGCAGACGCATCGAACGTGTCACCGCCCGTATATGCCGCCGGATCGAAGCCTTCTGGCGATGCCGGAGAGCAATACACAAAAGTCTTTGCCGAAGCAGCACCGCTCATAAGAGCCACCAGCGCGGTTGCAGCCAGGAGTGTTTTGTACATTTTCATTTATTGTCCGCCTCCACGGAAAAGTGTGCCGCGCGCGCCCCATTGCCCGCAGCCTGGCCTATCGAAACGCTTGGTTCCCCACTTTGCAAGCGCAATTGTTAGAACCAGTTCACATTCTTATGCGTTTATCACCTATATTTTTAGATTTTAATTTCTTCAAATTGCCATATTGCGGAATATTGCGCTAAAGGCGGTCAAATCATAATATTATTTGCGCAAATTTTCGCATAACGTCACGCAGCGGTTGCACGGCATCTTTGGAATCGCTGAAATTGCGGGCAATATCAGTGCGCAGGCCTGTTCCATTGTGCAGAAACCAGCTAATAGCGGATTATCATACTCAAGTTTATGACAGCGCGATGAACCAGACCAAAGAGCCAATCGATTCTCCCATCAGGCCGACAACGCCGGAAGCCATTCAGCTGGCAAAGACGCTGATGCGCACGGCGCGTTATGGCGCGCTGGCAGTGCTGGATGCGAAAACAGGTCGCCCGCTGGCAAGCCGCGTTGCAGTCGCGACCGACACGGACGGCACGCCGCTCATTCTGGTTTCGGGGCTGGCCGCGCACACGCCGGGCCTCATCGCCAATCCCGCCTGCTCTCTGCTGCTGGGCGAACCCGGCAAGGGCGACCCGCTTGCCCATCCGCGCATTACGTTGCATTGCGACGCCGAAAGGGTCGAGCGGACAGCGGATGATTATCCACGCCTGCGCCGCCGCTATCTCAACCACAATCCAAAAGGCGCGCTTTATGTCGATCTTGGCGACTTCGCGTTCTTCCGCATGAATGTGCTTGGCGCCAGCCTGAATGGCGGCTTCGGCAAAGCCTTCATCCTCGCAACCGAGGACCTGATCTGTCCCGCAGCCACCGCCGAAAGTATAGCTCCCAACGAACAGGACATTCTTGATAGTGTCAAAGAAAACGGAGAAGATGCCATCGCTGCCCGCATCAGCCAGATGACCGGCACAGCGACTAGGCCGTTGAAGGTGGTGGGGATAGACCCCGATGGTCTCGACATCGCAGCTGGCAATGAGATCGTTCGACTCCCCTTCTCGCGGAGCTGCGCCAGCGCAGCCGAAGTGCGCGCAGAACTGCTAAAAATGACCGCCTCGCCCGCCTGAAACGGATTCATGCTCTTTTTGGGACAAATTTGCGCGATTTAAACATGGGCGAATTTAAGCAAGGTCTTTTCAAACCAAATACCAACCATTAAATTTGACCTGCGTGTTCCAAAATGGAAACGTCATTTGAACCTACCAGCGGTCTTACGGGGGTATGACAGCAGATGAATAAAGAACATACTTTTTGTGATTTAACAGAAAATGCAGATCAGGCAGCAGATTTTCTTTCAGCACTCGCAAACAACAAGCGACTATTGATTTTATGCAAGCTGCTACACAATGAAATGTCTGTTGGCGCGCTCGCCAAAGCCATTGACCTCAGTCAGTCGGCTTTGTCGCAGCATCTGGCCAAATTACGGGCTCTCGACCTTGTTTCGACCCGACGCGATGCCCAGACCATTTACTACATGGTTTCGTCACCGCATATCGAGTTGATGTTGTCGACGCTCTCAAGTCTCTATATGAGTCCGACACCGCGCCGGCAGGAACAGCCGGTATTAGCCATCGCCTAAAGCATGAGGTTACAGCCGTGCAATGAAACAAGAAGATCATTTGCACGGCTGTCTTCAAAGAATAGACGATCCGGCTGACGAACGTCTTTCCCCCTATCGCGACATTCGCGAAAAAGACCTCGTCGGACGCCAGAAGCGTTTCATCGCCGAAGGCAAGGTCGTCATCAATGTGCTGTTCTCTTCCACCGCGCGCTTTGAGACAGAATCGTTGCTCGTGCTGGAAAATCGTCTCGACGGACTGACGGAACAGCTGAAACAGATCCCTGCGGGCACCCCGGTCTATTGCGTGCCGCAGACCGTCATGGATGCCGTCGCGGGCTTTCACGTTCACCGCGGCATTCTCGCCGTTGGTCGCCGCAAGCCGCAGCCGGAATTGGCTGACTTGCTGGCCACGCTTCCGCAACGGTCGCTGGTCACGGTGCTGTGCGGCATATCCAATCACGACAATGTCGGTTCCATTTTCCGCAACGCTGCCGCCTTCGAGGCCGATTGTGTGCTGATGGATGAAACCTGCTGCGATCCGCTTTATCGCAAGGCCATTCGTGTTTCAGTCGGCGCAACGCTGAAAGTACCCTATTTTCATGGCGGGCGTATCGATGAGATTCTTGGTGCGCTCCAAGATGCAGATTTCAACGTGCTGGCGCTGAGCCCGTCGTCGGAAACCAGCATCTATCAGGCAACCGGACTTGATCGTCAGGCGCTGCTGCTTGGCACAGAAGGCGAAGGACTGCCGCAACGGCTTCTGGCGCGTCTGCAGACGGCCCGCATTCCCATGTCGAAGGAATTCGATAGCCTGAATGTCGCCACCGCTTCCGGCATCGCCCTGTCGCGCTTCAGCCGGTTTCAATAATTCGCGCGCAAAGAAAGAGGCGGGCGCTTTCACACCCGCCTTGATGTTTTTCAATCGCTTCTGAAACGAGTCAGGCTGCCGAAGCGTTTGCCGTTCCGGCCACCAGACGGCGCAGCATTTCTTCCGCCTGCGGTTCGCGTTCGGACCGGCCAATGAAGCCGCCGCCGAAGACGCGTGCCGTATTGCTTTCGTCGGAATAAAGCACGCAGGCCTGTCCCGGAGCAATACCGCTTTCGCCATCGACCAGTTCAACCCAGGTCTTGCCATCCCCATGACGCAGAACGGCAGGGCGCGGCGGACGCGTGGAGCGAACCTTGGCGAAAACTTCCATTCCACCTTCTGGCAGATCACTGATCGGGCCATCACCCAGCCAGTTGATATCACGCAGGAACACCTTGTGCGTTTCCAGCGCCTCACGCGGACCAACGATGACGCGCGCATTGGCGGCATCGAGATGCACGACATAAAGCGCCTCGCCGGTGGCCACGCCGATGCCGCGGCGCTGGCCGACCGTGTAATGCACAATGCCGTCGTGACGGCCAAGCGTGCGACCGTCGATATGGACGATATCGCCCGGATTGGCTGCTTCCGGCTTCAACCGGGAGATAATGTCGGAATATTTGCCCTGCGGCACGAAGCAGATATCCTGGCTATCCTGCTTCTTGGCAACCGTCAGGCCCATTTCCTCGGCGATTTCACGCACCTGCGCCTTTGGCAGATGGCCGAGCGGGAAACGCAGATAGTCGATCTGCTCCTGCGTGGTCGCAAAAAGGAAATAGCTCTGGTCGCGGTCGGTATCGACGGGACGATAGAGCGAGCGATGCGCACCATTTGCACGGCTGCGAATATAATGCCCGGTCGCCAGAGCGTCGGCGCCAAGATCGCGCGCGGTCTGGAGAAGGTCAGCAAACTTGACCGTCTGGTTACAGGAAACGCATGGGATTGGCGTCTCGCCGCTGACATAGGAATTCGCAAACGGATCGATCACGGCTTCGCGGAAACGCGCTTCGTAATCGAGGACGTAGTGGGGAATGCCGAGGCTTTCCGAAACGCGGCGGGCGTCTTCGATATCCTGTCCTGCACAACAGGAGCCGGCGCGATGAACTGCTGCGCCATGATCATAAAGCTGCAGCGTCACGCCAACGACGTCATAACCTTCACGTTTGAGAATCCCGGCCACAACAGATGAATCGACGCCGCCCGACATGGCGACGACAACGCGCGTGTCTTCCGGCTTTCCCGGCAGATCGAGGCTGTTCAGGCTCATGATTGATTCCAGCTTCCGGGCATGCGCCCTGCTTCTCGAAATTCAGATTTCTAAGGCCTATATAGGCGAAACTGCGGCAATTTGCCAAGGTGTCGCAGAATAAACATTGGTCGAATTGCGACCCGGCCCCCCACACTTCCCCGTGAAATTCGCAGAAAAATGGCCGAATTGCTTCGGTCGGCTCATTTTTCGTCAAAATTTTTTCAAGTGTTACCAGAGTGTTACCGGCGGTTTAGGTAATTTTTAAAGCTGTGGCGCTAGTCTCACACTCGATTAGGTCCTTGAGTGTTGTGTAGAGAGTACAATGACCGATCTGGTAAGACCGCGTATAAAGTATGTAATTGGTCCCGATGGCAGCCCGCTGACCATTGCGGACCTTCCCCCCGCCAATACAAGGCGCTGGGTCATCCGCCGCAAGGCCGAAGTTGTCGCTGCTGTTCGCGGCGGGCTTCTGAGCCTTGAGGAGGCATGCCAGCGTTATACATTGACGGTGGAGGAGTTCCTTGGCTGGCAATCCTCAATCGACGAGCATGGTCTCGCCGGTCTCAGGACGACCAGAATTCAGCAATATCGGCACTGATGGATCGGGCCGGGATTGAACCCTTGTGTTCAATCATCCGCGCCAATCCGGCCTATGGATCTGATAAATTGAAAACCGGCCCACTGGGCCGGTTTTTGTTTGCGCAATTCATTCCTATCACTACAGTTGCAAATTCGTCAGGCCGTGGCGAAAAGAGTGATTTTCGAGTACCGGAGCGGAGCGTACTTCAAGGTACGTGAGCACCGGAACGCAGAAAATTGCTCTTTGCAGTCCGGCATCACGAAGAATGCAACTGTAGTGCTATGTTGAAGACTGTATGCGTTCACACTGGAGGATGGCATGAGCGGAAATATCGACATTCGCAAGGAAGACAGTTCCGATGGCGGACGCTATGTGGCGTCGCTGGATGGCAGCGAAGCCGAAATGACCTACACCAGGCTGGGGCCGTCCCTCATTTCCGTCGATCACACGCGCGTGCCGGAAGCGATGCGTGGCAAAGGTGCCGCACAGGCGCTGGCCAAGAACGCTATTCTTGATGCGCGCCGTAATGGCTGGAAAATCATTCCGCGTTGCAGCTTCATGCATGCGCAGGCAACGCGTCACCCCGATTGGTCGGACGTGATCACCAACGGCTGATACGAATCGCCAAACAACAGAAACACCGGCCAGACGCATTTGAAGCATTTCCAGCAAAAGTGCGTAGCGCCTACGCGGGGAAATCAGTCCACTGGACTGATTTCTGGTCCCGCTTCGATGCGCAGGATAATGCGTAAAAACAAATAGATAGTGCGGTTCCACGATTCCGTCTTAATCGTAACCGCTCTGGCCCGGTGTTTTTGAATCAGAATCGGATCAGGGATCGATCAGGCTTTGGGCAATTCCTGAATGCGGCTTGCCAGACTTTTGGAAACGGCTTTGCCATTCTTCACGCTTTGGCCGCCCGCTGTTTCTGCCGCTTGCAGAATGCCATGAATGGGCGAATCGGGGCCTTCCTTTTCAGCGGTTGCAGCGACCATGCGCGCAGCAAGCTCCGCCATTTCTTCGCGAAGAGCTGCATTCTGGCGCATGATCTCCGCCTGATCCGTATCGGTCAGCGCATGGGCCACGGCACCACCACGCGAAAAACGTTCCAGCTTTTCCTGTGCATCCGATAGTTCGGAAATCAGCTTTTCCAGCTTCTGCTGCAAATCGCCATTCCGGCGTTTCTCGCTCTTCAATTCCGTTTGCGCCGAAGTGAGCTGCGTTGAAAGCTCGTTATAGCGGGCAGTTGCTTCCTTACGGTCACGGCGCATTTCTGTCATCTCGCTCGACAAGCGGCCACGTTCGGCCTCGTTAGCGCTTATCTCGATACGCAGCGTATCCGCAAGCCCCTCCAGCGCAGTGTAATGGCTTTGCATTCGTTCTAGCTCGGCTTGCAGGATTTCAGACTTTTCCGATGCCGCCTGCCGGGACGCCCTGGCGTCCGACAGCATCTGATCCTGTTCAGCCAGTTTCTTTTCAATGGCGGACTGGCCTTCCTCAAGCAAGGGAATGCGCTTCAGCTCTTCATATTGGCGGCCAAGCACGACGGCCTGTTCGGCAGCCTTCTGGCGTTCCCGCTTCAACTGCTGCTCCAGCTTGCTGATGGCCACGGCAAATTCGGCGCGCAAACCGTCCTTGTCTGCACGAATTTCCGCAAGCGTAATCGGCAACTCGGCCTGAACCTGCCGTCGCGCCAGAAAGAAAGCGCGCCGCCAGACCGATGGCCCGAGCAGGATCAGGACGAAAACCGTCACAAGAACGCCAAGCAGGAAGAAAAGTGCCGACTGGATCAAGGTTTCACACGAAGTTGAGCTTTTTGCAGCCAAACAGAACCATCAAGCGATGGTAGCGCATAGGGCTGGAATGCGCAAAAGGCTTTCTAGCACCGAAACATTCCGGGTGCAGAACAGCCTTCGCGCAACCAGCAATTCACAACGACTTAGAACGGATTCCAGGTCGGGGCAGCTGAAACCTTCAGATAGCCGATATTCACGCCGAGCCTTGCGCCGACGCCGGTGCGGATCGGTACGAGCACGATATTCTGGCGCTTCAGCACGTTGAACCCGACGCCTGCGACCACGTAGGCCGAACCGGCAACGCCCGCATAGCGACCGTAGAGGTTCTGGATATCGTCCAGATTATAGACGAGCATCATGACGCGCGAGCCCTGACCGCCGAAATCCCAGCCAAGGGAAGGCCCCTGCCAGTAGGTCTTATGGTCACCGGCATTCTTCGTATAAAGCGTGCCTTCGCCATAGGTCAGGCCGCCGATGAAAGCGCCGGAACCTTCTTCGCCAAGAACATAGCCGTTCGGCAGGCCGAAGCTCTGGAACGCTTTTTCGACAGCGCTGGCAAGTCCGCCTGAAGCCGAACCGAAAAACCGATGACCGGAATCGACGATTTCCTCGGCGGTGTAGGTGTTCTGCGCCCGTGCCTGATGCGGCAGAGCGAGGATGGAGACAATCAGTGCCGCAAGAAACGCAATAGAATACGCCGCATTGCGGAAACTGGTTTGCGACAGGGATGGTATGGCCATTTTTAATTCCTTCTGGCTACCGCTTCTCTGTCTGACGCCCTGTTAAAAGCATGACGCTGCCTCTTCCGGGCTTTCGCGTCGAATCGCGCATATTGTACGCGCTAATATGTTGTCCAAATCTTTATGAAACGAAATTGGCGTTTGAAAGGCGAAAAGCCGACGCGGAAAACATTAGCGCACGACAGGCGATCCGGCTTTCGAAAAAGACAGCTTTGTTGCGGCTTTCCAGCATGGCGTGTATCCAGTTAAACCGACATTCAGGGCGATTCGCCCGCCATCATGCCGCGCGGGAAACGACAGGTTTACGTGCGGTTTCGTTAACCGATCAGGACGCGACCGTCCGGCCGAAGCGCCGCGGAGCCGGGTCCATCCGCGTTCCGGAGAAAGCGCCATGCCACTACCCGTTACCCTTTCCGCACTCGACCTCGGTGCGCTTCTGTGCAGCCGGATCTGTCATGACATAATCTCGCCGGTTGGCGCGATCAACAACGGTCTTGAACTGCTGGAAGAAGGCGGCGCAGACGAAGATGCGATGGCGCTGATCAAGTCGAGCGCCCGCAACGCTTCGGCCCGCCTCCAGTTCGCCCGCATTGCCTTTGGCGCCGCCGGTTCGGCAGGCGTGCAGATCGACACGGGCGACGCGCAGACTGTCGCCACCGAATATTTCAAGAATGAAAAGCCGGAGCTGACCTGGGAAGGCACCCGCGTACTTCTGCCGAAGAACAAGGTGAAGCTGCTGCTCAACATGCTTCTGATCGCCAATGGCGCGATCCCGCGTGGCGGCTCGCTGGCCGTGCGCCTGGAAGGCGGTGATACAGAGCCGCGCTTTGTCATCACGGTCAAGGGCCGCATGCTGCGTGTTCCGCCGAAGTTCCTGGAGCTGCATTCCGGCGCCACCCCGGAAGAGCCGATCGACGCGCATTCCGTCCAGCCTTATTACACCCTGCTGCTCGCTGAAGAAGCCGGCATGACGATTTCCATTCACGCAACCGCAGAAGATATCGTATTCTCCGCCGAGTAAGCGTATCAGGCGCGCGGGACCGCCCGCGCTCCTGCTGACAAGACAGCAGGCAAATATCGTGTCGCGGTAAGATGTTTCGGCAGCTTCGTTGCCGCTCTGGGGGAAAGTCGATGGGAGACGAAGCGATGGCCGGTTATTGCCTGCTGGTTGACGATTCATCCGTCATCCGCAAGGTCGCGCGCCGTATCCTGACCGATTCCATTGCAGAATTTGCCGAAGTCTCCACCGGACATGAAGCGCTCGACAGTTGCGCATCGCGCATGCCGGATATCATTCTTCTCGATTTCGATCTGCCGGATATGACGGCCCTTGAAGTCATTCCCGACCTGCGCGCCCTGCCCGACGGCCAGCATCCGCGCATTATCGTTTGCCTCTATGAGCTCGACGTCACGCGCATCATGCGCGCCAAGCGTTCCGGCGCCGATGGCTATATATTGAAGCCCTTCGACCGCGCTTATCTCACCGAGCAATTCGCTCTTCTGATGAGCACCGAGCCGCAAAAACGCCCTCGCCCGACTGTTGGCGAAACGCCGCGATAAGACTGCCTGATCCAATAGGACCAAAAGCAAAAAGCTCCGCCGAAGCGGAGCTTTTTTGTTCGTTGACCGTAAGGCCGGGACCGATCAGGCGCTTTCGCGCAGTTCGGCATCCGGCTCGCGCAGCACATAGCCGCGGCCCCAGACGGTCTCGATGTAGCTCTGGCTACCGGAAACCGCATCAAGCTTCTTGCGCAGCTTGCAGATGAAGACGTCGATGATCTTCAGTTCCGGCTCGTCCATACCGCCATAAAGGTGGTTGAGGAACATTTCCTTGGTGAGCGTCGTACCCTTGCGCAAGCTCAAAAGCTCGAGCATCTGGTATTCCTTACCCGTCAGGTGAACGCGCTGGCCGGAAACTTCCACCGTCTTTGCGTCCAGATTGACGATCAGGTCGCCCGTGGTGATGACCGACTGTGCATGGCCCTTCGAGCGGCGAACAATCGCATGAATACGCGCGATCAGCTCATCCTTATGGAAAGGCTTGGTCATGTAATCGTCGGCGCCAAAGCCAAGGCCGCGAACCTTGTCCTCAATGCCGGCCATGCCGGAGAGGATCAGGATCGGCGTTTTCACCTTGGAAAGGCGCAATGTACGAAGAACTTCGTAACCAGACATATCCGGCAGATTCAAATCCAGCAGGATGATGTCGTAGTCATAAAGCTTGCCGAGATCGATGCCTTCCTCGCCCAGATCGGTCGTGTAGACATTGAAACTCTCGGACTTGAGCATCAGCTCAATGCTCTGTGCGATAGCACTGTCGTCTTCAATCAAAAGGACGCGCATCTCTTATCCCCTTTCCGCAGCCGACCAGATGTCCCTCAAGGCGGCACACGGAACCGTCGTTGCCTCTGTATGAAGGTGCCAGCAAATGGTTAACAAAATATGATTCTGGTTGGCAAGCATATTTATGCCCTGTTTAGAAAATTCTTATAGCGATTTGAATCATAAAGAGATTCACGTCTCCCTGACTCTAAAGCATCGCTTTAAGAATCTTCGCTAAGCGATTCATTCGACTCTAGCTTTCACCTGTTGCTCAAAAAGCACATTAGGTTTACCGAGCCTTAAGTCCTAACGCGTATGATTAACCTCGCCGGTAAAGGAATGGTTACCAAACGAGCAAAATCTTAACTTTTTGTTTCGTTGTAAACGGTGATTTCTGACAACGGCCGCGACGCTTTCCCCCTGTAGGGGCTGGATTCGCGGGGGATTCGCGGTGTGAACGGACGTTTTTTGTTTATTCACACCTGTTAATAAAGCCCAATCAGATCGACTTGAAATGAAGTCGATACGATTGTGCTTCAAGTCCGGGGGGAACGCCCCAACACATGGAAGCTGGTTGGTGTTCAAGGAGTATTGCGTATGAAGCCACGTGAAAGCCTGGTGAGGCTTAAACTGTTCCAGGTGAAGGAAAAGCGCCGTCAACTGGGCCAGCTTGACCTGATGATCGGCGAGTTCGAGCGAATGGCGGGGGAACTCGACGCTCAGATCCTGTCGGAAGAAAAGAAGGCTGGCATCACCGATATCAATCATTTCGCCTATCCGACCTTCGCCAAGGCTGCACGCCAGCGGCGTGACAACCTGTTCGGTTCGATCGGCGATCTGATGTCGCAGAAGGAAGCAGCCGAGGCAGAACTGGCCGTGGCCGAGATCGAACTCTCCAAGGCGGAAGCGTTGGAGGAGCGCGACGGCGGCAAGGCGCCACGCGAAGTCGTCGAGCGCCCGGCCAATCAGCGTCGCGCCATGATCGGCTGATCCACGGCAAAACGATTGTTCTTTTTCAGGCGCCGCCCTTCTTGCGAGGGGCGGCGTCTTTTCGTCTATGCATAGCCTGCCCACCGAACGGCAATCCGTTACCAACAAACGCCGTCGCAGTCATGGAAACTTGGTTTGCATCCCGCCTCACCCGCATGTAGGGAAGAAGGGCAATGCAGAAATCCGCCCCCTCAGGGCTTCAACCAGCCCCAGACAAATTCAATTTCAGGAAAATCCCGAAGCTGCTCCAGTGGGGCCTGCTTCTGTTGGTGTCGGCTGTCCTGATTTTTGCAGGCGAAGTTCTGCATCTTCCGGCAGCCCTGCTGCTGGGCGCAATGGTCGGCGGCATCCTGATGGCGGCTGGCGAAAGTACCGTGCGCGTCCACAGCCAGCTTTCGACACTTGCGCAGGCGGTGGTCGGCCTGCTGATTGCCCGCGCCATCACGCCCGAGTTCTTCTCCAATATGGGCAGGCACCTGCCGATTATCCTGGTCTCGATGCTCTTCGTGCTCTTTGCCAGCACACTGATCGGCTATCTGCTGGCGCGGTTCCGCGTCCTGCCGGGAACCACCGCCGTGTGGGGTTCGTCACCGGGTGCTGCCACCGCCATGACCCTGATGGCGGAATCCTTCGGCGCGGATGCGCGCCTCGTCGCCTTCATGCAGTATCTCCGCGTCGTGCTGGTCGCGACCACGGCATCGCTCGTCGTGCGCCTTGGCGCGGGCGTGGAGATGGCGGCCCCTGCCGCGGTAGACTGGTTCCCACCGCTCAACCCGTCCAGCCTCGGCGCAACGCTGCTTCTCGTCCTTGGCGGTGCCTTTTTGGGGCATATCTCGCGCATACCAACGGGCGCCATGCTGGTGCCACTGGTGTTGGGCGCGATCCTGCAAGATACCGGCGTCATAACCATCGATCTGCCGCCATGGCTGCTGGCCATCAGCTATACGTTGATTGGCTGGCGCATCGGGCTTGGCTTCTCACGCGCAATCATCGCCCATGCGGCGCGGGCTTTTCCCGCCGTTCTGGCTTCGACACTGATCCTGATCGCCGTCTGCGGTCTGTTCGGCATGGCGCTTGGCCATATGCTCGATCTTGATCCCCTCACCGCTTACCTCGCGACAAGCCCCGGTGGCGCAGACACAGTTGCCATTATCGCGGCATCCACCAATGTCGACCTGCCCTTCATCATCGCCATGCAGACAAGCCGGTTCTTCGTGGTGCTTTTCGCCGGACCGGCGATTGCCCGCTTCGTCGCCAAACGCGTCGAAAAACGGCTGGAAAAAACTGGCAAATAAAAAACCCGGCTTTCGCCGGGTTTTTTCTTCAACGAACTGATCAGATCAGGCCTTCTTACCGTGAAAACCACGGATGGCGCCGATGATCTTGTCCTGATCGGCTTCCGACAGATAGGGATGCATCGGCAGGCTCAGAATGCGCGATGGCAGAGCTTCAGAAACCGGCAGGCCGCCCGGCGCAACCGGATAATGCTTATAGGCCGTCTGCTGATGCAGCGGCTTCACATAATAGATTACCGACGGTACGCCCTCGGCCTGAAGATGCGCCTTCAACCCGTCGCGGTTCTCACTTTCGATGGAATATTGCGCCCAGGCAGAACGGTTGCCAGCGGGAAGAGCCGGAACCTTCACCACATCCTTCAGCGCTTCGTTGTAACGCTTGGCGATACGATCGCGCGCTTCCATCTCGTCTTCGAGAATCGCAAGTTTTTCCAGCAGAACGGCAGCCTGGATCGTGTCCAGACGCGAATTGATACCAATGCGGACATTGTCGTACTGGGTTTCGCCCTTGCCGTGGAACAGCACCGAACGCAGCGTATCCGCAAGCTCGGCATCGTTGGTGAACATCGCGCCACCGTCGCCATAGCAACCGAGCGGCTTGGCCGGGTAGAAGCTGGTCGCGCCCACATGGCCAAATGCGCCGCACATGACATTGTCGCGCTTTCCGCCGATGGACTGCGCAGCGTCTTCGATGATGAACAGGCCTTCGCGCTCGGCAATCGCGGTGATGCGGTTATAGTCGGCAGCAAGTCCAAACAGATCGACCGGAATGATTGCCTTCGGCTCCAGACGGCCTTCCTTGCGGATAGCGGCAATGGCAGCTTCAAGCTGTTCGACATTCATGTTGTAGCTGTTGGCGTCGACATCGACGAAAACAGGCTCTGCTCCGACCAGCGCCACAACTTCCGCAGTCGCAGCAAAGGTGAAGGACGGAACGAAAACAGCATGGCCGGGACCGATGCCGCGCGCCATCAGAGGCATCTGCAAGGCGTCGGTGCCATTGGCGCAGGCGATCACATGTTCAACGCCCAGATATTCTCCGAGCTTCTTCTCGAACTCCGCCACTTCAGGCCCGAGAATATAGCGGCCTTCCGCAACAACCTTGGAAATGGCGGCATTGAGACGGTCTTCGATACGCGCGCGCTGCGCCCCAAGATCAATAAACTGCATGTTGGCTCCATAGAGTTGGCCTCGCACGAACCAACGTGCGAATCCTTGGCACCTATTTATTCGCTTGCGCGCCGTCCTGCCATGGCCGGGGCGTTCAAAGTTTTGCGAATGCTGTAACACCGCTTGACGAAACGTAAAGCTCCGTCCGCGAACGCCTTATCTGGTGTGCTGCACCGAACCTTCGGTCAAGATCCGCAAGACACTGATGGCTTCCTTGCCGTCAGTCCGCGGGGTTTCACGGGTTTCGATGCAATGCAGGAAATGCTGCAACTCGCGGGTGAGCGGCATGCCTTCCTCGACGGGTATATAGATCGGCTCTGCCGACTTGAAAGCCCACTGGTCGTTTTCCCGCCAGACTTCGTGTTTGTAGAAGGCAAGCTTGCGGTCCCACGGCTCGCCGTCGTCGAAAACGGCCATGCCCTTGGTGCCGGTCACGCTCAGGCGCCGCTCGCGATAGGCATTGAGCCGCGAGGCAAAAAGATGCCCGCGAATGCCGCCCGGGAACTCCAGATGAACATGGGCAAAATCGTTCAGATGGTCGATGATGGCCGTGCCTTCGCCGCGAATGGCGCTGGGCTCTTCGCCGGTGATGGCGAGAATCATCGACAGATCGTGCGGCGCCAGGTCCCACAGCGCATCGAACTGCGCGTGAAACTTGCCAAGACCGACGCGATGCGAATGAACATAGCGGATATCGCCGAGTTCACCGCTCTTGACCATGTCGAGAAGCTTTTCGAAGGCCGGATGGAACCGCAGAACATGGCCGACCATGAAGATGCGACCATTTTCGCGCGCGGCTTCAACTTCGGCTTCCGCCGAAGGGACGTCGAGCGCAATAGGTTTCTCGACGAGAACATCCTTGCCGTTCTTCACAGCTTCGGTCGCATATTGCGCGTGGAACTGTGCAGGCAGGGCCAGAACGATGCCGTCCACGTCGGGACGGGTGAACAATTCATCAACCGGAACATTGGGAACGCCAAATTCGGAAGCGAATCGTTCGGCATTTGCCGGGTTGGCGTCGGAGACCGCCTGAAGGGCGCCGAGGCTCTTCAGGGTACGAATGTGGTTGCCGCCCCAATAGCCGCAACCCAAAACCGCAATACGAGGTGCCATGAAACTATGCCTTTGCTTATGCACAGTTCCTTATCGGTGCAAATGATGGAAAACAAGACGAAACCTGTGCGAAGAGTGCTTGACAGGGTTTCATTCCCCACATATACCGCCGCCATTCCTTGCAGGAACAATGCTTTGTCCCACCGGAAACGGCGACGACAAAACTTCTGCAAAGCGACGCGTGGCGGAGTAGCTCAGTAGGTTAGAGCAGAGGAATCATAATCCTTGTGTCGGGGGTTCGAATCCCTCCTCCGCTACCATTCGCTAACCGCTACCGAAAAATTCTCTTTCCAACATCATCGTAGGTAGTTGCGCTCGCAGCCTTTCGCACGGCTTTAGAGCTGCCGTTGTGATGCCGACTCATCCGATGACAAGTGGCCCGCTAAATATTGATGGGCCTGAAGGCCCGCTCACTGGCTATCGGATATCGTGGTCATAGGGAATGGGGCCCCAACGTCCGGTTTTGGTGAAGTTCACCCATAAGCCGAGGGAATTGCGCATTGTGCGCGTCCCGAACCTTTTCAATTCCCGTATGACCAGTCGAAAAAGCGCCGGCCGCTTTTGCTCACGTCGGTTCTTGCCGATCGTGCTTTCCAATCCTGCCTGTCGGCAAATGGCTGGCGTGATCTGGTAGATATTCAATTCGTCGAAAGGACCATCATTGGGGTCGAACAGGAAATGATCGATGGGAGCAGGCGCTTTCTGCATAAGCGGCAGAAGTTTGCGCGCAGCGTCGCGAGACACGACGTAGCCTCCCGTCAGCAAATGTCTGGAGCGAAGCCGCGCCACCGCATAGGGTCCTTCGCTTGCAACCGAACGGGATATCAAGACCTCATGCCCGTAGGCATCGATTTTGATAATATCCGCGTCTTTCGGTATCCATTTGTCTGAAGGCAACAACTGCGCAGCCCCGCTGCTCAGCTTGATATCATCTTCAAAAATGACCGCGTAAGCATCGATACCGGTCGCTATAATTTCTAGACACTTGCGGTGAGACAGGAAACAGCCAATTTCCGCTGGCGAAAGCGGATCGGGCCAGTTTTTGCTGAACGTGTTAAATGAAGCCAGCTCCTGTTCGGGCATAACCCGACCATTGACAGCCTCAACACGTTCGAATTCTAGACCCATGCGATTAAATTGGGATGCCATATAGGCCAGACGGTCCTGGCTCCGCTCCAGATTTATCAAATAGCACTTCACTTCAGCCCCCTTGTCGCGCACCTCTTAGGACATAGGGGGGTGAAAAACAACCAATGGAGAAAAGCGCCCCCGCGCCATATCTTGTCGTTATCCACGGGGCGATTTTCTGGACTGGACCAGCGCCGGTCCTGCTCGCAGCTACTGCTGGACAGTTTCCGGTGCTATGCCCTGATCGAAGATGAAGGCCGGGCCGACCACCCGCACCTTTCGGTCCGTCAGCGGCGCAAAGGTTGCCGTCGCAACCGTATCGACCATATCGGCATTGCGGCTCGGCCGGCTGTCCGGCATCGGCATCACGACATTGCGCATGGCTCTCGCCGACCGACTGCTGGCGCGCAGTTCGCTGACCTTGGCGACATAACCCGCCCAGTCGCATTTTTTGAAATCGCTGCTCTCGTGATAATTATAGGCCGTCGGCAGTTCCGCATAGGACTTGCCGCTGGTCGCGGAAATCATATCCGCCGTTTCGCCATTCACATCATTGAGAACATAGAGATCGACGCTCTCGTTCTGGCAGATGAAGCGGCATTGAGCCAGCGTTTCCGTTGTGCTTTCCGTTTTGTCGAATTGAGAGTGCGGCGCCGGGAACAGATAACCGTCCGAAAGGCGCACGCAATAGGTCAGTGCGCCTTTGCCGGCCCAGGATTTGGGTTTCTCGGTCGCATTCGACGTGACAGCTGCCGGTGTCACCTTTGGCCGATCCAGTCGCGCGCTGCGTTGTGTCGTGGCCGATGGTTCGGAACATGACCTTGCGGCCAGCCCGGCGGAAATCTGCCGCTGCACTTCCGCAATGCGCACCGACAGATCGCGGCAGGCATTGAACAAGCCCCCGCCGCCATCACCCTTGCAGCCACGCCCGCGCTCCATGGCGCGCAGGGCGGATAGTTGCCTTTGCGCTGCCAGATCGGCAGCGCTGGCAGCACCCGAACAGGCCGCAGCGGCCAGTTGCGGGTAACTCACAAGACCTATCAGAAAAAGCAGGACGTAAAACTTAGTCACGATACTATCCTCAGCCCTGGGGGATGACTTGAGACTTTCTATCGGGGTTACAGAAGATGCACTGGCACTTCCATTGCAGGAGGCGAATGCGTCGCATTCAGCACCTTATCCGGGTCGATTTCCGACAGGAGTGCAGCAAGCGCCAGACGCAGATAAAGGGGGGTATCTGGACGATGGATTGCCTTTAGCGCGATGCGCGATATGCCGAGCGCGTAAGCCAGTTCCTGTTCAGAGGTCTTCAGAGATGCACAAATCTTCGCAAGTTTGTCATAAGCCCGTCTGCCCATTGACGTTTTCCCTCTCCTTCAAAATGCAATGGCGACGCCGTCAGCCGCCACATTAGACGCACATCTGCTCCGAAAACCGTTTCACACTTTTCGGAATGTGCTCTGGAATCACCATTTTACATTCAGTCCGATATTGCCTTCCCAGATCCGCGTTCGCTCTCCTCCGAGATTGGTTGTGTAGTCGGCAGTTGCAAAAAGGCTGGCCTTTTCCGTGATATCGACCGTTATCCCGCCGCCGACTTCCAGCGACGTTCCTTTCAGATCGGTAACAATCGGATCGGTGCCGAAGGATACGGTCTCGTCCGATGAGAAATTCTGCCAGAGATTGGCCTTCAGATAGGGGCGCAGCTTGCCTAACGAGGTTTCTTCCGCGCCCTGCAACCGCATGCCGATACGGCCCGTCCACGCATTGTCGGAATCGAACGTCACCGTGGAATAACGGTCAGCCTGATCGTCCAGCGAGAGATGCTGCCAGATCAGTTGCGCCTGCGGTTCCAGCGTCCAGTTGCCGCCGAGTGCCACCGGATAGCCGCCTTCCAGCGAGGCCGTCACCCCGTGGCCGTCAAGGTCTATGCCCTGCTGCGCATTGGAGCTGGCGCTGCCATCGAACCATGTTCCCATCACCACCGCATCGAGATACCAGCCTTGCGGGCCGATATGGGTCCAATAGCCGCCGAAACTGGTGCCGGTAACGTCAAGGTCGCCGACGGCAAGATCGTTCCAGCCGAGCGCCTGCCCGGTAATATCGCCCGAGGCGCGCGCATAACCGAAGAAGACGCCGAAACGGTCGAAATGGCCGCCGTCGGATTCACGTCCGAACAGGTCCTGCCCGGCCTGAATACCGAGAAGACTGCCATCGACCCCCGGCGCAACGGTGCCCCTCCACTTCATGTGGATGTCCTGACCGAACACCCGCACCCAGCTCGACGGCAGATAGCCACCGCTCTCGAGCAGGTCCTGCTGGCCCCGGCGCTCATGGAATGTGCCGAGCGTAGACAGCGCCAGATGATGCGCGACGGGCGGCAGAGCCGAATAGACCGGCACTTCTTCACGATAGAGATTGACGACATCGCCTTCCACGCGCGTCGCCCCTGCTGACGGCGGCGCGACGCCGTTGCCGGGCAGTGGAGGCTGCATCAAACCATCAACGGAATTGTCTGGCGGGTCGGCAACATCTGCGGCCTGGGGAGCCGGAGGCGCAGTGGGCGCGGCGGAGTTTCCGGCGACCGGCGCAGAATTGTCCTGCGGGTCGGGATCGTTCGGATCGACTGGCAGCACCGCAGCCGGCTGATCCAATGGCGGCGGAGCGGCCACCGTTTCCGGAGCCTCTGGTTCCGGCGCGTCCGACCCCACGGCAGCCGGTTGGCTACCGTTCACCAGCGTTGAGCGCAGATACCAGTTTTCTGTCGTTCCGGCAGAAACACCACCCTTGAACAGATAATATTCATAGGCGCCAGCCGCGACACGGCCATTCAAGGTGAAGGCGCCCGCAGTGGTGGTTGCGCCATTCAGCGTCTCAACGACCATGATGCCATTCGACACTGTCGAAGCACCTGCGCCACCGATATTTTCCACGACAATGCCGGTATTGCCGGAAGCCGAACCGCCATCGATCACCAGCTTGTCCGAAGGCGACGCATCACCCGCAAGCACCGTGTCGAGGAACAGCAGGCCATTTTGCCCGGTATAGTTGCCGCGAATGGTCAGGCTATCGGTCGTGCTGGAGCCGCCATTGGTCAGGTCGATGCGGCCTGCATTAAACACATTGGTCAGTTGCGTTGCGGCATAGGGCTTGATAACCGACTGGGCCGAACCACCATAAATGGTGCTGGTCGCATCGATGTTGAGCGTGCCCTTTCCGGTTCCCGCATCGCCAAGCGTCAGCGGAGCATTGAAAACCAGACGCGTATCGTTGGTGAGATTGATGGTTTCCCATCCGCCGAAGCGATAAACCGCGCCGGTTTTGACATTGCTGAAGCTCAGACTATCGGTGCCTTCGCCACCGGTGATGAACTTGGTCGTCCCCATATTGGCGTCGGTCAGATTGGTCAGCGTGGCTACGTCGTCATCCGCGCCGAGATCGACATTTCCATACAGAATGCCGCCGCCGTTCCAGCTGAACGTGTCGGTGCCGAAGCTCAGCATGATGTCACCGGCAACCGTACCACCGGTAATGGTCACGCTGTCGGTGCCACCGCTGACACTGATACTACCGCCAATCATGCCGCTGGAGATGATGATCGTATCATTGCCGAAACCGGTCACCAGATTGCGATCGATGGTAACGCCGGACATGTTGAAATAATTGTTGTCCAGCTTCATGTTGACGCGACCGATGCGCCCGCCAGTCATCACAGCATAATCGCCATCGTCGAAAGCATCGATAATGCGGCCATCGGACATGAAAAACGTGTCGAGCCCGTCGCCCTGATTGAGCGAGATAATCTGGCCGCCCGTCATCTGAAAATCGTCGATGCCCCCGCCCTGTTGCACATTACCGACAACCGAGCCGCCAGAAATAATGAATGCATCCGCGCCATCGCCCTGATCGATGCTTCCCGCAATCGATCCCGAATGTAACTCGACGCGGTCCGTTCCGGCACCGAAGGTCACATTGCCATTGACCGTACCGCTGCCGCCTGTGGGCAGAAGGAGCGTGTTGTTGCCGCTCGTATCGGTCAGACCGGATGCGGATGTACCGCTGTCGCAGATGAAAACGTCATCACCGGCCGTTGGTGAAAACGAACATGCGGCCTGCGCATTTCCAGATGGCAAAAGCACGGCACCCACCGTGAACAGTGCCGTCGTGGAAAGCAGCAGGGTGGCCGAAACCCTGCGAATACCTAAATGCATCGAAACCCCTCAGTTCATTGCATAAAGCCCCCGCGACATTAAAAAACGAATTTATTTTGATGGGCAATACTTAAATTCCCAGTAGAGAATTTCAAAACATCATAAAAGATAAACAAAAATTAGAGGAAATGATTTAACAGCAAATAAGCCGTTGATTTCTTTCGATAAATCCCAATGCCCTCCAGATTCACCATAGCTGACATTTCACTCTGGAAAAGCCAAAAAAACCGTTACATATCAATATCAAGACACCCGCCGCCTTGCGGCATTCGCCGCTCTGAAAGATGATCGCGGGCCCATGCGGAGCGAGTCACAAAAAGCCTATTTAGACGCGCGCCGTGCCGGTTGAATTACTGGTTGACCGCTTCATATATTTCTTCTGAAAAGCATGATCCGGTTGAATTGAGGAGGAAAACCATGGATCAATTTACTGGTGGCTGTCTGTGTGGCGATGTCCGGCTTGTCGCCACGGGGCGTCCCTATCGGGTCGGCCTTTGCCACTGTCTCGACTGCCGCAAACATCATGGGGCGCTTTTTCTGGCATCAGCAATGTTCCCGCAGAATGCGGTCACGATCGATGGCGAAACACGCGATTATGCCGGGCGTCATTTTTGTCCGCGCTGCGGTTCCTCGGTCTTTTCCCGTTCCGATGACGAAATCGAGGTGCATCTGGGTTCGCTCGATGCTCCCGACCAGCTGGTGCCGACCTACGAATTGTGGACAATCCGCCGCGAAAGCTGGTTGCCGCCATTTCCGCTGAAAAAGCATTATGAGCGCGACCGCGAAAATGATGGCCGCTTCGAGGAATAGCGCCGGTATGCGGCAAAGCTGCGCTGGATTAGCAGGTGACGAGCGCCTATATCCGGCTGGAACAACCCGGAAAGCCTCGCCATGACCCTGCTCATCAACCAGCCGCATCCCTCGATTGACCCCGCATCCATTCAGGAACTGGTGGCGACATTTTATGGACGCGCGCGGGCGGACGAGCTGCTCGGGCCGATTTTTGCGGAAGCCGTGCATGGCTGGGATCACCATATCGCGCAGATTGCGCAATTCTGGTCGTCGGTCATCTTGAGAACCGGCGGTTATGACGGGCGACCCATGGCGCCGCATCTGAAGCTCAACCTGAAGGGCGAGCATTTCGACCGCTGGCTTGCCTTGTTCGAGCAAACCGCACGCGAGATTTATCCTGCGGAAGCGGCGATCATTTTCATCGATCGAGCGCGGCGCATTGCCGACAGTTTTGAAATGGCCATTGCAACTCAAGCGGGGCGTATCGCCGCCCCGCGTCATGCGCGCCGTCCGCTCTGATTGATCAGCCTGATCAGGCGGCAGGCTTCGACTTTTCGGCTTCCAGCTGCTTTTCGTGACGCAGCAGCATGCCGAACAGATCGCGCGGCTCATCCGGGTCGGCAAGAAGGTCGAGCTGCTCATACAGGCCCGTATCCTTCAGCTTGTCGCGCACATAACGCAAAGCCGAAAAATCTTCCGTGGCAAAGCCGACGGAATCAAACAGCGTGATCTGGCGCGCATCCTTGCGGCCCCGCGCCTTGCCGGTGATGACTTCCCACAACTCGTTGACCGGATAGTCTGCCGGGAGCTGCTGGATTTCACCTTCGATGCGGGTCTGCGGCGGATATTCGACGAAAATGTCGGAGCGGCGGAGAATATCGCCGTGCAATTCGGTCTTGCCCGGGCAATCGCCGCCCACCGCATTGATATGCACGCCAGCGCCAACCGTATTGTCGGTCAGGATGGTGGCATTGGCCTTGTCCGCCGTGACCGTCGTGATGATATCGGCGCCCTCGACCACTTCTTCCACCGACTTGCAGGCGACAATGTCGAAACCTGCATGGGCAAGATTGCGCATGCATTTTGCGGTCGCTTCCGGGTCGAGGTCGTAAAGGCGAAGCTTGTCCACGCCGAGCAGCGCCTTGAATGCTATGGCCTGAAATTCGCTCTGTGCGCCATTGCCGATGATCGCCATCGTGCGGGCATTCTTGGGCGCCAGATATTTGGCGGCAACCGCTGACGTGGCAGCCGTGCGCAGCGCCGTCAGGATCGTCATCTCGGTCAGGAGCATCGGATAACCGCTGCCCACATCGGCCAGAACGCCGAAAGCCGTGACAGTCTGAAGACCTTCACGTGTGTTCTTCGGATGGCCGTTGACATATTTGAAGCCATAAAGCGTGCCGTCGCTCGTCGGCATCAACTCGATCACGCCTTCGCGGGAGTGGGACGCGACACGCGGCGTCTTGTCGAAATTTTCCCAGCGGCGGAAATCCTCTTCCACATATGCGGCCAGTTCCTTCAGGAAGGTCTCGACGCCGATGGAAAGCACCAGCTTCATCATGTTGTCGACACTGACGAAGGGGACGATGTTGAGTTTCGGCTGGGTCATTCATATTCTCCTTAAACACGCTCCGAAAGGCTGACACGGCCTTCGGAGCGTATTGCGCATTGATACAATGATCGGAGCGTCATTCGGCAAGACGCGCCTTAATAGCTGATCGTCGGACGATCCATGACGCTGCGGCCCAAAAGGCTGGCCATCAGGTCCACCATGACGGTAGCCGTGCGGCCGCGCTCATCCAGGAACGGGTTCAATTCAACCAGATCGAGGCTCGTGACGAGACCGCTGTCATGCAGCATTTCCATGATGAGATGGGCCTCGCGGAAAGTCGCGCCGCCCGGCACCGTGGTGCCGACAGCTGGCGCCACCGACGGATCAAGGAAGTCAACGTCAAGGCTGACATGCAGCAGGCCGTCTTCCGCTTTCACACGGTCGAGGAAACGGCGCAGCAGCGCGGCAACGCCATGCTCGTCAATCATGCGCATGTCGAAAACCGAAACCTTGGTCTTCTGGATAGCCAGACGTTCCGCCGGATCGACGCTTCGAATACCCATCATGCAGACATTGTGCGGATCGATGGCGGCTTCAAGCTTCGGGAAAAAGCCGTCAAAGCCTTTCTGGCCGGTGTAATAGGCAACCGGCGTTCCATGCAGATTGCCGCTGGTTGTCGTTTCCAGCGTGTGGAAATCCGTATGCGCATCGAGCCAGAGCACGAACTGCTTGCGGCCCTTTGCGACGGCGCGGCGCGCAATGCCCGGAACCGTTCCGGCAGCCAGAAGATGATCGCCGCCAAGGAAAATCGGGAAGCCCTCTTCGCTCTCGCGGAAAGCGGCTTCGCTGATTGCTTCAATCCAGGCAACAGCGCTTGGCAGCGCCTTGATCGCATGGTTTGGATGTTCGCGCGACGCTTGCTTGATCTGAGCCGGGCTTGGAACCAGATTGCCGAGATCCGTAAAACCGTGACCAAGCTCGCGTATGGCATCGGCAATGCCTGCGGCACGGTAGGAATCGGGACCCATATTGCAGCCTGCGCGGCCAGTGCCTTCCTGAACGGGTAGTCCCAAAATCTTGCAATGCATAAAACAAGGTTCCTTCTGATTATTGTCATAAGATTCATCATTTTTATTTGGCGATGTGAACCAACCGGATTGGCAATTTTATCGGTTTGGTTTATCAGAATGTCGGATTGGCTTTTCAAATTGGAGAAACTATGGACGATCTGGATGAAAAGCTCATTACGCTTTTGCGCCATAATGGTCGCCGCAGCATTTCCGACATTGCGATCGATCTTGGCGTTTCCCGCGCAACGATCCGCGCGCGCATGGAACGGCTGGAACGCTCCGGCGATATTCTGGGCTATACGGTCATTCTGCGCTCGGACGCCGTGGACCTGCCGGTGCGCGGCATCATGATGATCGAAATCGAAGGTCATGTCGCCGACCGTGTGGTCAAGGCCCTTGGTGGTTTCTCGGAGATTTCCGCCGTCCACACGACCAATGGTCGTTTTGATCTGGTGGTCGAACTGGGCGCCGCGACCCTCGCCGATTTCGATGCGGTGCTGCGCCGTATCCGCCTCGTGCCCGGCATCAAGGCCAGCGAAACAAACTTATTGCTTGCCACACCGCGTTCCACCCGGGCGCGGCTCTAACTATTCACGCATGTGCAAAGAAAAAGCCCGGTCTCGCGACCGGGCTTTTTCATTCTGAGGATTAGGCGAGAGCCGGATAATCCGTATAGCCCTTTGCGCCACCACCATACATATGCTGCTGATCCAGCTCGTTGAGCGGCGCATTTTCCTTCAGACGCCGCACGAGATCCGGATTGGAAATGAACGGCTTGCCGAAAGCAACCAAATCGGCGCGACCGCTGGTGATTTCTTCCTCCGCCAGTTCACGGTCATAGCCATTATTGACCATCCAGGCGGCATCGCCGCCAGCGTCACGATAGACCTGCTTCAGACGCGCATAATCGAACGGCTGCGGGCCCTGCTGGAAGTCACGCGGACCACCGGTTGCGCCTTCGATGACATGAACATAGGCAAGACCGTAAGGCGCAAGCTTGTCGACCACATAGTCAAACAACGGCTGCGGATCGGAATCCGATGCGTCATTGGCGGGCGTAACCGGCGAAAGGCGGATACCGACCTTGCCTGCATCCACCGTCTTGGTGATTGCATCGACCACTTCGAACAGGAAGCGCGCGCGGTTTTCAATCGAGCCGCCATATTCGTCGGTGCGGTGATTGCTGCCAGAACGCAGGAACTGGTCGATCAAGTAGCCATTGGCCGCATGAATTTCGACACCGTCGAAACCGGCAACGTCAATCGCGTCCTTCGCTGCCTTGGCATAGGTGGCAACGATGTCTGCGATCTCGCTTTTTTCCAGCGCGCGCGGCTCGGAGGTCGGTGCGAATTCGCCCGTGCCATCGGGATGGACCAGATAGGTCTTCGACTTGGCGGTGATCGCGGACGGCGCAACCGGCTTGCCGCCATTCGGCTGCAAGGTGTTGTGGGAAATACGGCCCACATGCCACATCTGCACGACGATTTTGCCGCCGGCGGTGTGAACGGCATCGGTTACCCGCTTCCAGCCGGCCAGTTGCTCGGCCGAATAAAGGCCCGGAACATCGGCATAGCCCTGTCCCTGATGGCTGATCGGCGTTGCCTCGGTGATGATGAGGCCAGCGCTGGCGCGCTGCTCGTAATAGGTAACATTGAGATCGTTCGGCACGGCGCGCGGCGAGCGATTGCGCGTCAGCGGCGCCATCACAACGCGATTGGCAAGCTTCAGATCACCAACGGTGACAGGATCGAACAAGGTGGCCATGGGCATTTCCTTCAAGTTGGAAAAGGTGGGCAAGTTGGAAAAGTTGGTCAAAGATCGGATAGGGTTGCGATGAAGGCGGCTATCGCCTCTTCGTCGCGCTTATAAAACGTCCATTGGCCGACGCGGTGGGGCGTGATCAGCCCCGCTTTTGTCAGCACGGACAAATGGGCTGAAACGGTGGATTGGGAAAGACCGCACCGCTCGAACTGGCCCGCGCACACGCCCATCTCCAATGGCATGTGCTGAGCGGAGAAGTGTTTCTCCGGCTCTTTGAGCCAGCTCAAAATGTCGAGACGCACCGGATGACTAAGCGCTTTCAGCATCTCATCCAGGGGCACTGGCAAGGCTGTCTGCTGCTTTATCGATTGAACTTTCGACATTGCACTCACCTCGCTGATCCGATGCATATCGTCATTTCACGATATAGATATCGCTTAGTTTCGATTTAAAAAGAGGCGCAGTGTTCACATGCGCGTGAACGGCCAAACTGCCGCCTTTCCTGTGGAACATCGATATCGCCTTGATTGCGCCGAACAGACATCCGACTATGTTCGCTGCAAATATTTGGGATTGGAATACATATGGCGGACGACAGCAGGCGCATTGCCGCGATTATCGCGGCGGAAATCAACGCAAAGCCGGAACAGGCAATGGCCGCCATCGGCCTTCTGGACGAAGGCGCGACCGTGCCCTTCGTGGCGCGCTACCGCAAGGAAGTCACCGGCGGGCTGGACGACACGCAACTGCGTCAGCTTTCTGAACGCCTCGCTTATCTGCGTGAACTGGAAGCGCGCCGCGCCTCCATTCTGGAATCGATCCGCGGTCAGGAAAAGCTGACGCCGGAACTGGAATTGAAGATTGCCAATGTCCAGACCAAGGCTGAGTTGGAAGATCTTTATCTGCCCTATAAGCCGAAGCGCCGCACCCGTGCGGAAATCGCCCGTGAGCGCGGGCTTGGCCCTCTGGCCGAAGCGATCCTCGCAGACCGCAGCCTTGTGCCCGCCGACATTGCCGCGTCCTATGTCAGCGGCGAAGTTGCTGATGTGAAAGCCGCGCTCGATGGCGCACGCGATATCATCGCCGAAGGTTTTGCGGAAAATGCCGAGCTGATCGGCAATTTGCGCAACTATCTGAAAGATCGCGCTGTTTTGCGCTCGCGTGTCGTGGACGGCAAGCGGGAGGCGGGTGCGAAGTTCTCCGATTATTTCGATCATTTCGAACGCTGGGCCACCGTTGCGGGTCACCGTGCGCTCGCCATGCTGCGCGGACGCAACGAGGATTTCCTGTCGCTCGACATTGAAATCGATGCCGACGACACCTCAGCCGTGAAACCGGTCGAGCGCAAGATCGCCGCCGCCTATGCGATTGGCGGCACGCTTCCGGGCGACCGCTGGCTGATGGAAGTGGCAGGCTGGGCATGGCGCGTGAAGCTTTCTCTCTCGCTGTCTCTCGATCTGATGCGCGACCTGCGCGAGCGCGCCGAAGAAGAAGCGATCAATGTTTTCGCCCGCAATCTGAAAGACCTGTTGCTGGCCGCGCCCGCAGGCTCCCGCGCCACCATGGGTCTCGATCCGGGCATCCGCACCGGCGTCAAGGTGGCAGTGGTCGATGGCACGGGCAAGCTGCTCGACACCACCACGGTCTACCCCTTCCCGCCGAAGAATGATGTGCGCGGCACACAGGCGGAACTGGCAAGCCTTGTCCGCAAACACAAGATCGAACTGATCGCGATTGGCAATGGCACCGGCAGCCGCGAGACGGAACGTCTCGTGGTGGACATGCTGTCGGACATGCCAGCTCCAAAACCGCTGAAAGTCATCGTGTCGGAAGCGGGAGCATCGGTCTATTCGGCGTCTGAAGCTGCCGCCTCCGAATTCCCGCAGTTGGACGTGTCCCTGCGCGGTGCGGTTTCCATCGCGCGCCGCTTGCAAGACCCGCTGGCGGAACTCGTCAAGATCGAACCGAAATCCATCGGCGTCGGCCAGTACCAGCATGACGTCGATCAGATACGCCTCGCCCGTGCGCTCGACGCCGTGGTGGAAGACGCGGTGAATGCAGTTGGTGTTGATCTCAATACGGCTTCCGCCTCGTTGCTTGCCCGCGTTTCGGGACTTGGCGCATCGATTGCGGAGGCCATTGTGGCGCATCGCGATGCCGCAGGCGCGTTCAAGAACCGCAAGGAACTGCTCAAAGTCGCCCGCCTTGGCAACCGTACTTTCGAGCAATGCGCGGGCTTCCTGCGCATTCCGAACGGCACCGAACCGCTCGACGCATCATCGGTTCACCCGGAAGCCTATGGGGTGGCGAAGAAGATCGTTGCCGCCTGCGGTCGCGATGTGCGCTCGCTGATGGGCGACAGCGTGGCGCTGAAAAGCCTCGATCCTCGTGTTTTCGTGGATGAACGTTTCGGCCTGCCGACCGTGCGCGATATCATTGCCGAGCTGGACAAGCCGGGCCGCGATCCGCGACCGGAGTTCAAGACCGCGACCTTTGCCGACGGTATCGACGATATCAAGGACCTGAAGCCCGGTATGATGCTGGAAGGCACCGTGACAAACGTGGCCGCCTTCGGTGCCTTCGTGGATATCGGCGTGCATCAGGACGGCCTCGTCCATGTCTCGCAACTGGCCGACCGTTTCATCAAGGACCCGCATGAAGTGGTGAAAGCGGGCGATGTGGTGAAGGTGCGCGTGGTGGAAGTGGATGTGCCGCGCAAGCGCATCGGCCTTTCCATGCGCAAGGATGGCGGCGAAGCGCCTGCCCCGCGCAACAACGCGCAACGCGATCCAAGGCCTGCCAAGAACTTCACGCCGCAACGCAAACAGGAACAGCCTTCGACCGGCGGTTTTGGCGCAGCGCTACTGGAAGCGATGAAGAAGAAATAAGGCAGTCTACCGGGCGTTGGCTCGCTCTCGCGCTGAGCCTCCGCCCGCCCTCACCCCTCAGCTTCCCCCTCGCCCTCACCCTGAGCTTGTCGAAGGGTCGAAGGGCGAGGGAAAACACAGAAACCGCCGCTCTCCTTCGAGACGGCTCCTTTCGCAAAACTCAAGGAGCCCCTCAGGATGAGGGGCTGGGCTGTGGCTAGGGCTGAGCCAAGCTCACGATCAGTCTGTTGGAGTTAAGTTAGATCTTGTTGCCGATCGGAAAGCCGGTTGAGGCTTTTCTCACCGGCATGTCCTCGGTGGGGATGATCCAGCCGCCGCAAATGGCGATGCGCACCTCGTCGCCCTCTTCCAGCCGGACGGGATCACGCACTTCGAAATGCAAGGAAATCTCTGGCTTGGCGATGACTTCGGCCTCAAGGCGCGAGCCGCCGCCGCGATAGACAGAACGCTTCACGCGGACCGGAATGCCGCCGGTCTCGGTAAGCTTCAGATCGGCCGCACGCACGCAAAGCTGCGCATTGGCGCGCGGCATTTCGATGCCTGAACACCGCACCTTCGCGCGGCTGCCAAGCACCAGCGCTTCGCAATGGCCCGCTTGCGCAAAAGATAGCACTTCGGCAGGCAGAACCATGCCATGCGCAATGAAGGAGGCCACCATTTCACTGGCGGGTTCTTCATAGAGCTTTCGCGGCGTATCGAACTGCTGCAGCTTGCCGTGATCGAGCACCGCGATGCGGTCGGCCAGCGCCATGGCTTCCGCCTGATCGTGGGTGATGTAGATGATCGTCGTGCCGGTGCGCTTATGGAAAGCGGCAAACTCGTCTTCCATCGAAGCGCGCAGATGCACGTCGAGATTGGCCAGCGGCTCATCGAACAGTACCAGCGACGGTGCTGCCACCAGACAGCGGGCGAGCGCCACGCGCTGGCGTTGCCCGCCGGAAAGATTGGCGGGGCGGCGATCACCGAACCCGTCGAGATCGACCAGCGCCAGTGCTTGCCTCACCCGGCGTTCACGCTCGGCCTTGGCGACCTTGGCCACGCGCAGACTGTAACCGACATTTTCCGCCACGTTCATATGCGGCCAGAGCGCATAATTCTGGAAGACGATGCCGACCTGCCGCTTTTCCGGAGGCACATTGCCGCTCGCATGGGAAACGCAGCTGTCACCAATATGGATTTCGCCGCCGTCCACTTCTTCGAAGCCCGCAATCATGCGCAGCAATGTGGTCTTGCCGCAGCCGGAAGGCCCGAGAATGGCAACGAACTCGCCGTCATTCACATCCAGCGTCACGCCGGACAGGGCCTGAAACCCGTTGAACGTCTTGGATACCTGGTCGATCTTCAGTCGCGCCATGGCAGGACTCCGTTTGGAAGACGCCGCGCAAACAGATTTGTTGCAAGCATCAGCATGAATGTCACCGCAACGGCCAGAATGGATATGGCAGCCGCATAGGCGGAATCACCCGCCTGTTCGAAAGAAAACATCACCACACCCAGCGTTTCCGACCCCGACGCCCAGAGAAGTGCCGAAACCGTCAGCTCGCAAAACGCGGTCATGAAGATGAGCACGCCGCCTGCAAGCGTCGCCGGTGCGACAAGAGGAAATATAATCGTGCGCAGCCGATAGAAAAGCCCTGCGCCCGCAACCCGTGCCGCTTCCTCCATCGCACGGTCGATCTGGTGCAGACCGGCAACCGTCGGCCGCAGTGCCAGCACGAAGAACCGCGCCAGATAGGCAAAAAGGATGATCCAGAGCGTGTTGTAGATGCTGACGCCGATCACGGGCAGCGGCTTCAGGAACATCAACAGGCAGGCAATCGCCAGCACGACGCCCGGAAGCGCATAGGGAAGCTCGGCTGCGAAATTGAGCACCGGCGTCCAGCGCCGTTTGCGCCATGCCAGCATATAAGCGAGCGGTACGGCGATCAGAACCGCAAAGAGTGCTGCGATCAGCGACAGCAGAATGCTGTTGCCGAAGGCCCGTGCCGCACCACCATGTTCCATGAGCACAAAGCGGAAATTTTCAAATGTCGCGGTGGCAAAAGTCAACGGTACGCCATAGGCCGGGACCAGCGCCGAAAGCGTCAGTCCGATCAGCGGCAGCAGCAGCACGATGACGATCATCAGCCATGCCGCCACTTCCGCCAGAAGTCGCCAGCGTCCGAGCGCAAAGGGCGCTGCGGGCAGCGATGTGGAGACGATGCGGAAATCGCGCCTGCGTGACGCATAGTCCTGCGCCGCGATGCCCGCCATGGCGATCAGCCCAATCAGCACCGACAGCACAGCAACGCTCGACAGAACCGATGGCCCGCCACCGGCAAGGCGTTGATAAATAAGCGTCGGCAGGACGAGATAATTCGACGGAATGCCAAGAAAGGCCGGAATGCCGAAATTGCCGACACAGGATACAAAGGCCAGAGCGGCAGCGCCGATGATCGACGGCGTCATCAGCGGCAATATGATGGTGCGCAGCACGGTCCATTTGCCGGCACCGGCACTCAAGCCCGCCTCGACCAGTTCACGCGGTAGCTTGCGCAGACCCGCCCGCACGATGAGGAAAACCAGCGGCCCATATTGCACGCCGAGCAGAAAGATAATGCCCCAGACGGAATAGAGCGGATTGCGGCTGCCAAGCGGCGGCGCCATGCCGAGAAGTTTGAGAAACTGGCTCGACGGGCCGAAAAGCTGGAGCCAGGCCAGCGCCGTCACCTGCGGCGCGATCAGAAGCGGCGTCACATAGAAAAGCACGAAGACATTGCGCCCGCGCATATTGGTGAGGCCCACCAGCAAGGCCGCGGTAATGCCAAAGGCAAGCGCCAGCACCGTGCCGCCAATGCCGATTTGCAGGGAATGCCAGGTTGCAACCCATGTCGACTGGCGGCCCAGTGTCTCCACCAGAACGGAAGTCGAAAACTGCCCCTGCGGCACAACAAGTTCCACCAGCAGTCGGCCCATCGGCAGAAGCGACAGAACCGCCACGATCAGCGTTACGCCAACAATCAGGGCCGCATCGCGGCCCTGAAGGTCTTTTTTGATACGCATCGAAATGCCTTATCCGCCAAACAGCTCGGAGAACTGCTTCTTGTCGGCATCAGTCTGATCGAGAACCTTCTGGGTGTCGATGGACATGATGTTGATCTTGGTGCCTTCCGGCAGCCAGGCAGGACGGCCAACGCCTTCCTTGGCAGGCAGATAGCCCTGTTCCAGCGCCAGCTTCTGACCGTCGTCGGAGAGGATGAACTCAACGAACTTCTTGGCACCATCGACATTCTTGGCGGTGGCCATAATGGCGACCGGCTCGGTCACGGCTGGCACGCCTTCCGACGGGAACACGAACTCGACCGGCGAGCCCTTGGCCTTGGCGTTGAGCGCCATGAAATCGACGAGGATGCCATAAGGCTTTTCACCGCTGGCAACCGACTTCAGTACCGCGCCGTTGCCCTTCACGCTTGCCAGTTCATTGGCCTTGAGGCCCTTGAAATAATCCCAGCCCAGATCCTTGTTGAGCGCAAAGCCGCTGAGGAGATAGGCCGCAGCCCCCGAATAAAGCGGGCTCGGCATCACCACCTGCCCCTTATACTCGGCCTTGGCGAGATCGGCCCAATGTTCCGGCTTCTGCGTAGCGCCGGTGTTATAGGCAATGCCGGTGGTAATCAGCTTGGAACCGAAATAGGTCTTGTCGGCGTCATAGGAGTCGGCGGCAAAACCATCGACCTTGGCTTCCGGATAGGCGAGCAGGCGCTTGTCCTTCTTCAGTCCTTCCATGGTCACGGCATCGGCGATCAAAAGCACATCGGGCTGCGGCGCACCGGCGGCGAATTCGGCGGCAAGCTTGGTGAGGAGTTCACTGGTGCCGGAGCGGAAAATCTGCACTTCCGTTTCCGGATTGGCCTTGCGGAAAGCCTCGACGGTCTTGGTCGCATCCGCTTCGGGCTGCGAGGTATAAAGCGTCAGCGTGTCGGCCTGTGCCACAGCGATGGATAGAGCAAGAAGCGCAGGTACGGCAACGGCCCGCTTCAGCATCTTGTTCATGGGATTTGCTCCTCGGATTTCGGTGTAATGCTCGCCAGCATGGCCGGCAATGCCAGCGCAGCCCTGCCGCGTGCGAACTGATAGCGCGCAGATACTGTTATGGCGATAGGCACGATCATTTCCATTCATGGTGCACCTGTCAAACATCCTGCGATCTGGTCTGCGGAAAACAAAAAGCCTTCCGGCGGATTCACGTCCATCGGAAGGCTTATAAGGCATTGAATATTTTTGCCTATCAGCGATCCGCATCCCTTCGACATGAAGGCGATGCGCACCGCAATAGAGGATTTGCGCTGCGGTTTTATGACAAGCCGCAGAGGGGCAAAAAAATCAGATGACCATTTCTGCGACATGCGCGATCTGTGCGCCCGCCTCGTAATAGGCTTCGCGAACACCCCGGAAATTCTGCGCCTTCGGATCGCTGACCGGCAGCGGCAGATCGTCTTCGGTGATTTCGCCCGAAACGAGCTGCGACAGTATCTTGCCGAACACGGTGCCCGGCACGATGCCGCGACCATTATAGCCGGAGAAACCCACCACATTGCGCGCCAGACGATGGAACTTTGGCAGGCTGTCATTGGTCATGCCGATCTTGCCATACCATTCCGCCTCGAACTCGACATTGCCGATCTGCGGGAACAGGCGCTTGAGCGACTTCTTCGCCCATGCCTTGTGCACGGCAGCGCCCGTATTGCGCAGCGCGCCGACGCTGCCAAAAACCAGACGACCCTGTTGATCGAAACGGAAGGACGACAGAACTTCTTTCGTATCCCATGCGCCCTGACGTTCCGGCAGAATGGTCCTCTTCAGATTGTCCGAGAGCGGCGTGGTCGCGAAATTGAAATAGGGCAGATGCACCAGTTCGGCTCGGACTTCGGCCCATGGCGCGTTGGTATAGGCATTGGTGGCGACGACCACCCAATCCGCCGTGACCGAACCCTTGGCGGTCTTGACCGTCCACTTGCCGTTCTGCTCGCTTGCGCCGACCACCGGGCTGCCCGTGAAAATCTGTGCGCCTGCAGCAACGGCCGCATGGGCCAGACCGCGCACATAGGCCAGCGGCTGGATTGTTCCGGCGCGCAGATCAAGCAGCGAACCCGCATAGGCCCTGGTGCCGACCTTGGCTTCCGTTTCCTTCGCGTCCAGCAACTTCACATTGGCGCCACGGCGCGCCCATTGCTCACAGCGGTCTTCCAGTTCCTTGAGACCCTTCGCGCCCACAGCGCAATGAAGCGTGCCCTGCTTTTCGACTTCGCAGGCAATCTTGTTTTTCTCGATTATTTCGAAAACCAGCTTCGGGCCATTGCCTAGAACATCGAGCAGGCGCGCACCGTATTTTTCGCCGAGAACGCCCGGCAGATCATCGGGCATCACCCACATGCCCGCATTGACCAGACCGACATTGCGGCCTGAACCGCCATAGCCGATCTCGATGCCTTCAAGGACGATCGCCTTGACGCCCTTTTCCGCCAGATGCAAGGCCGTGGAAAGACCGGAGAAACCGCCGCCCACAATCACCACATCCGCCGTCAGATCGCCTTGCAGCGAGGTCGTCTTCGGAGCAGCCGGAGCGGTCTTTTCCCAAAGACCATGAGAGCGCGGATCGTTCAACATTGAGAGCAACAACCATTTCGTATCGTGGAAGGCACATCGCGTGCCGGACTGCATCTATTTCACGCCGCGAAAGCCGGTTGGACAGCGCTAATTGCGCAACAATTCATTCCGGTTTGGAATGAACCAGTGCCGAATAGTCCGTATTGCCGACTTGGCCGGCAATCCACTGGCAGAATATCTGCGTCAGCGGATTTTCCAGTTTTCCTTCCGGCACGACGAGATAATAGTCATTCTCCGTCCGCATGGGCTTCTCGAAAAGCAGCACCAGCTCGCCATCGCGCAATTCCTGCTCGATCAGGTAAAGCGGCAGAAGCGCAAAGCCGAGACCGGCCAAAGCCGCGCCAATCACCATCGAGAACTGGTCGAAACGATGCCCCCGATAGGCCGACTGCCCCTCGACACCGCAGCTTTCAAACCATTGCGCCCACATTTTCGGTCGCGTCGCCAGATGCAGAAGCGGTTCGCTTTCAAGTTCTTCCGGCGCGGAAGGATGGCGGGTTTCCAGCAGGCGCGGGCTTGCAACCGGCACAATCACCTCGCTGCACAAAAAGCTGCAGGTCGCATGCGCCCAGACTGGTTGGCCGTAATGGATGGCAAGATCGTGCGGCTCTTCCTCGAAATCGAACACGCCGGAACGTGACGCGACATTGATAGCAATCCCCGGGTGCTTCTCGACAAAATCCGGAATACGCGGCATCAGCCAGCGCGAGCCGAATGTCGGCAAGGTCGCGACGCTGAACGAAGACGTGGACTGCGCTGAAGCCATCGCGCGCAACATCGTATCTTCGGTCTGGTTGAGAAGACGCCGCACTTCCGGCAGAAACTTGCGCCCGGCATCGGACAGGAGAATGCGCTGGCGGATACGCTCGAACAAAAGCACGCCGAGCTGGCTTTCCAGATCCTTGATCTGGCGGCTGACGGCGCTCTGGGTGAGATTGAGTTCATTGGCTGCCTGGGTGAAACTGCCATGGCGCGCAGCACATTCAAAGGCTTGCAAAGTGGCGATGTCCGGAATCAGTCTCCTGCTTAGCTTCATTCCAATCTCGCATTAACATAGTTGCTTTCAGCGCGATCATAACCGGAAAACGGCTGATATGATACATTTTCATCATAATCCCGTCATGTTTTCGCATTGCTGAATATGACCCCTACAAAGACAGTTTAGGTTCCACGGAAGCATACGCCATGAACGCGCAGAAATTCGTATCGCCAGACGCCATTCGTTCCGCTTTTTCAGCTGCGATGTCCGGCATGTACAGGGAAGAAGTGCCTGCCTACGGCACGCTGATGGAACTCGTCGCGGATGTGAACGCCAGGGTTCTGGCCGACGACAGGCATCTGCATGAACGCCTGACGGAAACTGACTCGCTGGAGCGTATTTCCGAAGAGCGCCATGGCGCCATCCGTCTCGGCACCGCCGCCGAACTTTCCATGATGCGCCGCGTCTTCGCGGTGATGGGCATGTTCCCTGTCGGCTATTACGATCTGAGTGCGGCTGGCGTTCCCGTGCATTCCACCGCTTTCCGTCCGATCGACGACGCCGCGCTGAAACACAATCCGTTCCGCGTCTTCACGTCGCTTCTGCGTCTCGACCTTATTGCCGACGAGCAGCTGCGCGCAGAGTCTGAAGACGTTCTTGCCAAGCGCAACATCTTCACCGCAGGCGCCGTTGCTCTGGTCGAGAAGGCTGAAGCCAATGGCGGCCTCGACGATGCCGACGCCAAGGCTTTCGTGGCTGAAGTGCTGGAAACCTTCCGCTGGCACGACCACGCCAATGTTTCCGCCGAGCTTTACCATCGCCTGCATGATGCGCATCGCCTGATTGCCGACGTTGTGTCGTTCAAGGGTCCGCACATCAACCATCTGACGCCGCGCACGCTCGACATCGACGCCGTGCAGGACCAGATGCCGGAACGCGGCATCAATCCGAAGGCTGTCGTCGAAGGTCCGCCGACTCGCAACTGCCCGATCCTTCTGCGCCAGACCTCGTTCAAGGCTCTGGAAGAAGAAGTCTCCTTCATCGGCAGCGACGGTCAGTGGACCGCCGGTTCGCACACTGCCCGTTTCGGTGAAATCGAACAGCGCGGCATTGCGCTGACGCCCAAAGGTCGCGGCCTTTATGACAAGCTTCTCAACGACACACGCGCCATTGCCCGTCCGGCCCCGGATGGCTCCAATGCAAGCGCTTACGTCAAAGCGCTGAGCGACACCTTTGCGGCTTTTCCGGACACCTGGGCTGGTATTCGCGAAGCGGGTCTCGGCTACTTCGCCTATTCGGTCAAAGATGCCGCGAAGCTTGCAAGTTTCAAGCCGAACACCGATATCGAGCTTCTCGTCGCCGCTGGCGCGGTGCAGTTCGACCCGCTGACCTATGAAGACTTCCTGCCGGTCAGTGCAGCCGGTATATTCCAGTCCAATCTGGGCGATGACGACACGCAGGAATTCGTGGAAAGCCCGAACCAGAAGCGTTTTGAAGAAGACCTTGGCGCCAAGGTTCTCAACGAATTCGAGCATTATGCCCGCATCGAACGCGAATCCATCGAAGCCGTACAGGCCCGCCTCGGCGGCCTTGAAGCGGCAGAATAAAGTTAAGACATAGAGAGGAAAGCTATGAACACCGCTGTCAGAAAAGTCGACGTGAAGAAGGAAGCCGCAGAGCTTCTCGCCAAGCTCGGTGTTGACGCTGCCGTTTACACCGCAGGCAACCTTGCCGGTTTCAGCCCGGTCACGGGCGAGCAAATCGCATCGGTCAAGACCCACAGCAAGGACGACGCCGCCAAGATCATCGACAAGGGCGATGAAGCCTTTCGCGTCTGGCGCAACGTTCCGGCGCCGAAGCGCGGCGAACTGATCCGCCTGCTCGGCGAAGAACTGCGCGCTTCCAAGGAAGATCTGGGCCGTCTCGTTTCGATCGAAGCTGGCAAGATCACTTCGGAAGGCCTCGGCGAAGTGCAGGAAATGATCGACATCTGCGATTTCGCCGTCGGTCTGTCGCGCCAGCTTTACGGCCTTACCATCGCAACCGAACGCGCTGGCCATCGCATGATGGAAACCTGGCATCCGCTCGGTGTTGTCGGCGTCATCTCCGCCTTCAACTTCCCTGTGGCCGTCTGGTCGTGGAACGCGGCTCTCGCCATCGTTTGCGGCAACTCGGTTGTCTGGAAGCCGTCTGAAAAGACCCTCCTCACCGCTCTCGCCTGCGACGCGATCTTCCAGCGCGCCCTGAAGCGTTTCGGCGATGCGCCGGAAGGCCTCTCGCAGGTCCTGCTCGGCGACCGCGAAATCGGCGAAGTCCTCGTGGACAGCCCGAAGGTTCCGGTTCTCTCGGCCACTGGCTCGACCCGCATGGGCCGCGAAGTCGGTCCGCGTCTTGCCAAGCGTTTCGCTCGCGCGATCCTCGAACTCGGCGGCAACAATGCCGGTATCGTCTGCCCGTCGGCCGATCTCGACATGGCGCTGCGCGCAATTGCTTTCGGCGCCATGGGCACCGCTGGGCAGCGCTGCACCACGCTGCGTCGCCTGTTCGTTCATGAAAGCGTTTATGACGCCCTCGTCCCACGTCTGCAGAAAGCCTATGCCAGCGTTTCCGTCGGTTCGCCGCTTGAAACCACCGCTCTGGTCGGTCCGCTGATCGACAAGGTTGCCTTCGACAACATGCAGAAGGCCCTCAAGGAAGCTTCCGCTCACGGCGGTAAGGTTCAGGGCGGCGAGCGCGTCGATACCGGCCATGAAAACGCTTACTATGTGCGTCCGGCCATCGTCGAAATGCCGAAACAGGAAGGCCCGGTTCTCGAAGAAACCTTCGCTCCGATCCTTTATGTGATGAAATATTCCGACTTCGACGACGTTCTGGCGAGCCATAACGAAGTTGGCGCCGGCCTGTCGTCCTCGATCTTCACGCTAAACCTGCAGGAAGCGGAACGTTTCCTTTCGGCTGAAGGTTCGGATTGCGGCATCGCCAACGTCAATATCGGCACCTCGGGCGCCGAAATCGGCGGCGCATTCGGCGGTGAAAAGGAAACCGGCGGCGGTCGTGAGTCCGGTTCGGATGCGTGGAAGGGCTATATGCGCCGCGCAACCAACACCATCAACTATTCGAAGGCACTCCCGCTGGCACAGGGCGTTTCCTTCGACATCGACTGATCTTGAAATAAGCTCAAAAGAAAACCCCGCTTCGGCGGGGTTTTTTATCATGTTTCAATCCGAGCTTAGAGGAGATCGACATCACCGCTTAGGAATATGGGAGCACATCCAGCGGTGGCTCGTCTGTAGGCATTGCCCGGCACACTTCGCCTCACAGTCAACTTGCTTATCAAAGAACGTTCCCTCATACGGGTCCTCCTCAGCTGAAGCCAAAAGAAGTGTCTGAGGAATGGCTTGGGAATCGCGATATACAAATGTGTTGCCTATCGATGATGATGCCATCTGTACTGAAGCCTGCTCTCCCGCATAAGCATATCCTGACGCGATAAAAGTCGACAATGCAAAGAAAAATAAGGAATACTTTTTCATAAAACCCTCTAATATTTATTTACATTTTAGATTTTATATTAATTTTTCTTAAAATCCACTCCAAGAACTCACTCACAAATATTGATAAAAAGAAACCCCGCAAAAGCGAGGTTCTTTATTGGCTTTGTATTGGCGACTAGCGAGATTGTCGTTATGGCGAGCCGAAAATCGTGGCTTTTAAGAACCGGCGCGCAACGTACTGAAGCACGTGAGTATCGGAAGCGCAAAAAGACGCGATTTGCAGGCCGCCAGAGCGGTAATATCACCCCATGCGCTCTGAAGCGAACGACCCGGGGCTCGCCGGGAAGACCACCGTGCGATTACCGTTGAGGAACGAACGGTGGTGGATATGCGCATGGACTGCACGGGCCAGTACCTGCGCCTCGACATCGCGACCGATGGAGACGTAATCGGCAGCGCTCTGCGCGTGCGTAATGCGCGCCACGTCCTGCTCGATGATCGGGCCTTCGTCGAGATCGGCGGTGACGTAATGCGCCGTCGCGCCGATCAGCTTTACGCCACGCTCATAGGCCTGCTTGTAGGGGTTCGCCCCCTTGAAAGATGGCAGGAACGAGTGGTGGATATTGATGATCTTGCCAGACATCTGCTTGCAAAGCTGGTCGGACAGAACCTGCATGTAACGCGCCAGCACGACCAGTTCCGTGCCGGTATCGTTGACAATATCCATCAGGCGCTGTTCGGCTTCCGGCTTGTTGGTCTTGGTGACGGCCACATGATGGAAGGGAATATCGTGGTTCACCACCACCTTCTGATAATCGAAATGGTTCGACACCACGCCAACAATATCGATCGGCAGTGCGCCAATCTTCCAGCGATAGAGCAGATCGTTGAGGCAATGGCCGAAACGCGAGACCATCAGAAGCGTCTTGGTACGCTTGGCGTTGTCGTGGAAATCGAAATCCATTTCGAATGGTGCCGCAACCGGCTGGAAGCCTTCGCTAAGGGTTTCGAGCGCCACGCCTTCTTCCGAAATGAAGCTGACGCGCATGAAGAAACGACCCGTATCGAGATCGTCGAACTGGGCGCTATCAATGATGTTGCAACCCTTAGCCGCAAGGTAACCCGAAATTGCGGCAACGATGCCGCGGGTGGACTTGCAGGTGACGGTCAGGACAAAATTATGCATCGGACTTCCTCAGTTTTCGAAGGCGCAGGCCAAAGCGCGCGCCTTGAAACTAGTTCACGATGCGGTCTCCGCCATGCCAGAATGCGTAATGCACTGACCGGATTGCGCTATCAAGCAACTTTGGAGGAAAGATTGCTCTTATTTGATCAAAGATGCGGATTGCGGTCCCTGTACCGCGCGACCAGTTCCCGGTTCACGTCGCTTGCCCCCGGCATATTGGCGCTGAGATAGATCGGCGCACTGCCGTCATCCACGAGGCGGGACGCAACATCGGCAAAGATCGCATTCAGGATCGTAACGCCCAGTGCCGTTGAAACCGGCCCGACTTTCAGGGCGCTGCCCTCCACTTCCAGCACGGCATCGCCCGCAGGCGCATCATTGTCGAGAACGACATCGGCCAGCGAAAGCAATTGCGTGCGTCCTTTGGCAATCGCGCTGGAATAAGTCACCGAAGTGACTGCGATCACCGCAGCGCCCTTCTCGCGGGCATAGCGCGCAGCTTCGATCGGCGCGGCATTGACGCCGGAATTGGACACGACGATCAGCACATCGCCTTCCTGAATGCCGTAGCGGTCGAGGATCGGCAGCACCGCGCCTTCGATGCGCTCGAAATGCGAGCTGGCTACGGCCCCATCCTGCAGCATGATCGCGCCGCAAAGGATCGGCACGGTGATCGCCAGACCACCGGCGCGATAATGCAGCTCTTCCGCCATCATGTGGGAATGGCCGGTGCCGAACACATAGACCCGACGGTCCGCCCGCGCGGCGGTGGCAATCAGGTCAGCGGCCTTTTCCATCGGTTCGGCCAGGCGGTCACGCAGGCTCGCCAGACGGGCAATCAGATCGTTGAAATAACGGTCGGTAATAGCTGTCATCGGTCTGCCCCTTACCCGGCTGCCTGTTTCACGCCGGAGCGCCAGGTTGTCTTGGCAAACAACCCGTCATCAAGATGCACCGCATCCATGCGCGTGCCGGGACGCAGCAATCCGCGATCAGCGAGCCGCAAATAACGTGCCGGATAAAGGCTTGCCATGCGCAGGGCTTCGGCTAGCGTCAATTCCAGTTCCGCCACGCCGAACCGAACCGCCGAGGCCATGTCGAGGTCGGAACCGGCAATGGTGCCATCGGACAGGATCAGCTTGGAGCAGATGCCACCCGGTACGCGCCGCACGGCGCGACCGTTGATCTCAAAGCTCTCCGCATTGGAGCCGACCAGCGCCATGGCGTCGGTGACGAAGAACAGATGCGCGTCGCCGCGCTTGGCGCGCAGCGCGAGCCGCAGCGCCATCGGATCAACATGGTGGCCATCGGCAACGATCCCGCACCATATATCCGGATGGTCGAGTGCAGCCCCCGCCAGACCCGGCGCGCGATGGCCGATCTGGCTCATCGCGTTGAAGAGATGGGTAACGCTGCGCGCACCGGCATCGAAACGCTTGAAAGCTTCTTCCGCCGTCGTGTCACTGTGGCCAATGCTGACCACCACACCGGCATCGCTCAAACGGAGCACCTGTTCCGGCGTCACCTGTTCGGCGGCCATGGTCACCAATAATGTACCGATCTGTTCGACCGTATGGATATAAAGAGCGATATCGGCGTCATCGACCGGACGCATCAGTTCGGCCAGATGCGCGCCCTTGCGTGCAGGCGCCAGATGCGGCCCCTCAAGATGCAGGCCTGCGACACCCTTGTCGGCTTTCACCGCTTCAACGGCCGCCTCAATGGCGCGGTCACGCACGACAGTCGTATCGGTAATGAGCGTCGGCAGCAGGCTGGTCGTGCCATATTTGCGATGCCCTTCGGCAATCACGAACATGGTTTCCGGCGTCGGCTGATCGTTGAGCATCCGCCCGCCGCCGCCATTGACCTGCGCATCGATAAAACCCGGCGCAATGACGCCACCCTTCAGGCGCTCGACCTGATGGGCCTCGCCAAGTGCCGCCTCCGGTACAATGGCCTCGACCTTGCCGTCGCTGAAAACAAGGGCAGACTGATCGTGAAACCGCTCGCCGTCGAAAATCCGCGCACCGGCTATTGCTGATTTTTTTGTCATACCGTCACCGTCACCTTGTTGAGATTGCGCGGCTTGTCGGGATCAAAACCCTTGCGGCGCGTCACCGCTTCAATGACACGATAGTAATTGATGAGCGAAACCAGCGGATCAAGATGCGGGCTGCCCGTGCTGGCCGATGGCAGACGGAAGCCCGGCGTTTCGGCATCGGACAAGGTCACGATGCTGGCGCCGAAGGAATGCAACCGCTTCAAGGCCGCAATATTGGTGTCGAAAGCCTCGTCGCGCGGCAGGAAGGAGATAATCGGGAAACCTTCTTCCACCAGTCGCATCGGGCCATGCATCAGTTCGGCCAGCGAAAAGGCTTCCGCATGAATATTGGCGGTTTCCTTGGCCTTCAGGGCGGCTTCCAGCGCGATGGCATAGGCCGTGCCGCGACCGCCCGTGTAAAGCGAGCGCGCATTGAAAAGAAGGTTTTCGACAGCTTCACGCCCATCGGGGCGGGTTGTGGCAAGCGCTTCCGGCAGACGCTCTAAACCGGCGCGCAGATCGGCATCGCCGCTTGCAGCCGCGACCACGCCCGACAGGGCAGCCACTGCGGCAATGAAGGACTTTGTGGCCGCGACGCTCTTTTCCTCACCGGCATTCAGCGCAAGCACGAGATCCGCCTCTTTGCCGAGGGGGCTGTCCACCACATTGACCACGGCAATCGTCGTCGCGCCGCCCTTTTTGGCTGCGGCCTGTGCTGCCACGATGTCGGGGCTGGCACCGGACTGTGAAACGGTAAAATGCACGCCGCGCGCAAGCTTCAGCTTCGAGCCGTAGACCGAAGCAACCGAAGGCCCGATGGAGGCGACCGGAATACCGAGCGTGATTTCCATCAGATATTTGAAGAATGTCGCCGCATGATCGGAAGAACCGCGCGCCGCCGTGGTGATGACTGCCGGTTCATTCTTCGCGAAAATCTTTGCGATCTCGGCCAGCGTGCCGGCTTCCTTTTCCAGAAGCGTTGCAACCACCGCAGGCGATTGCTCGGTTTCCTGCAACATCAGGGATGGTTGGCTTACCATGGTCATTCTCCAATTTTCAGTTCGGCGACAAAGTCATAGGCGTCGGCGCGATAATGCGAGCGGGTGTATTCGACGATACGGTCGTCATCGAGATGCGAGATGCGTTCAATCAAAAGCGCCGGAGCGCCGCGATGCACGCCGAGAAGGCGCGCGGTGCCGGGATCGAGAGTCACGGCGGTCAACCGCTGCAAGGCGCGCACCGGCTTGTAACCGCGCCGCGCCAGCGCGCCATAAAGCGACGCTTCATCGACACGATCCGTATCCAGATAATGGCGCGGCACCACGGCGCGTTCAAAAGCCATCGGCACGCCATCGGCAAGACGCAGGCGGTCGAGCCGCACAATGGACGTATCCACGCCGACGCCGAGCCGAAAGGCTTCATCCGGCGACGGCTTGTCGAGGCGGTTCGTCACCACGCGCGCGCCCGGCTCCTTGCCACGCGACAGCATGTCTTCCGAAAACGATGTCAGCCGCCACAAATGCTGGCTGATGCGCGCGGGGCGCTCCGCAACAAATGTACCGCTGCCGCGCCTTGATTCAACCGCACCCTGCGCCAGCAATTCCTTATAGGCATTGCGCACCGTGATGCGCCCCAGCCCAAGCTCCTCGGCCAGGTCGCGCTCCGGCGGCAGACCGACAGCGGGGGCCAGTTTCCCCTCTTCAATCAGTTCACCGAGAATACGCGCCAGATTGCGATAAAGCGGCCCCGTCCGCTGCGGATCGTGCAGGCCGCGCTCTTCGATGGATGTGATTAAGGTGGTTCTATTCATGCCCGACATAATAGAACCTATATAGAACCAATAGCAAGTGATGTTTTTATGAAATACGCAAGCGCCCATTCCCGCTGGCTATTTTTGCAAACGCTTGGCGCAATAGGGCCGCGTCAAGCAGGACGCACCCGAAGGACTGTTTAAATTGGAAGCGGATTGGTTCTAGATTTTATCAACCAGCTGCCGACCAACAGGGCTGAGTTCGTAGCGTGTGCGCTGGGTTCGCGGGTCGCGCTGCGTAATCAGGATATAGCCACCGTCTGCGCCCAGCAGATTCACCTCACGCAGCACTAGCGCATGCTCGATACCCAGCACCCGGCCAAAAGTCCGACTGTCGGCGGCAACGCCCAGCGCCAGTGCGGCGATGATGCCCGCGCCAAATGGTGAAAGATTTTCGGACGTGGCAACCAGCCTTTCGACCAGCGCCATATAGTCGGCAGCAGCTTCATCCATCAAGCGGCGACGGGCTGTACCGGTCGGAACGAAACGATCACCGATTTCGAGGTCGGCGTGAAACTCTCGTCGCCGGAGCTGCCAAGCGGCACCAGCACATTCATTTCCGGATAATAGCCAGCGATGCAGCCGCGCGGAATATCATAGGGTACGAAACGGAAATCGCGCGCGACCCGTTCCAGACCATCGACGAATTCGCCGACAATATCGGCGCGGTCGCCCGCCTCGACACCGATATCAGCCATGTCGAGCGGGTTCATGAACACGACTTGCCGCTCGCCATAGACACCGCGATAGCGGTCGTCCATGCCGTAGATGGTCGTATTGTACTGGTCGTGGCTGCGGAAGGTCTGCAACACATAGCGGCCCGGCTTGCCCCGCGCCTGCTGATGCTCGATGGCTTCCGGCAGCGCGCCGGTCCAGAACGTGGCCTTGCCGTTCGTCGTATTCCATTCCAGTTCACGCGCCGTGTTGCGCAGGTGGAAACCGCGCGGCACACGCACACGCTTGTTAAAATCGTAGAAATCTGGCAGCACCCGCGCAATGCGGTCGCGGATCAGGTCGTAATCATCAGCCATTTCCAGCCAGTTGACGGGCTTTGGACCGAGCGTCGCATTGGCCATGCCCGCAATGATCGCCACTTCCGAACGCAAATGCGGCGAGGCTGGCGAATTGATGCCGCCCGATCCATGCACCATGCTCATGGAATCCTCAACCGTGACGATCTGCGCCACACCCTTGGAATTCAGATCGATTTCAGTGCGTCCGAGACACGGCAGAATGAAGGATTCCTGACCCGGCACCAGATGCGAATGATTGAGCTTGGTTGCGATATGCACGGTCAGACGCTGGCTCGACAGTGCTTTCGCGATGATCGGGCTGTCTGGCGTCGCGCGGGCAAAATTGCCGCCAAGCCCGATAAAGGCCTGTGCCGTTCCGTCCAGCATGGCGCCAATGGCGCCGATGACGTTATGGCCCGGCTCACGCGGCACATCGAAACCGAATTCCTTTTCCAGCGCATCGAGAAATGCCTGCGGCGGATTTTCGTTAATGCCGACCGTGCGGTCGCCCTGCACATTGGAATGGCCGCGCACCGGGCAAAGGCCAGCGCCGGGCCTGCCAATATTGCCGCGCAACAGCATGAAATTGGTGATCTCGCGGATGGTGATCACCGAATGGCGATGCTGGGTCACGCCCATGGCCCAGGTGCAGATGACCTTTTCCGCCTGCATATAAATCTCTGCCGCCCGCTCCAGCGATTGCGGCAACAGACCGGACTGATCCTCGATCTCCTCCCACGTCGTCGCATCCACGGCAGTGCGATAGGCTTCGAGCTCGGCGGTATGGGCGCTCAGAAATTCCCGGTCGAGAATGGACGGCTCACCTGCGGCGAGCGCCGCGTCATCGGCTGCGAACACTGCCTTCGCCATGCCGCGAAACGCCGCCAGATCGCCGCCCAGACGTGGCTGGAAATAATCGCTGGCTATCGCTTCGCTGCCGCCATGCAGCATTTCAAGCTTGTTTTGCGGATCGGCAAAACGCTCCAGCCCGCGCTCGCGGATCGGATTGAACACAACGATGCGCGCGCCGCGTTCGGCAGCGCGGCGAAGATCGCCCAACATACGCGGATGATTGGTGCCGGGGTTTTGCCCGACGACAAAAATCGCATCGGCTTGTTCGAAATCTTCCAGCAGCACCGTGCCCTTGCCGACGCCGACCGACTGCTTCAGCGCCACGCCGCTCGCTTCGTGGCACATATTGGAGCAGTCAGGGAAATTATTGGTGCCATAGGACCGCACGAAAAGCTGATAGAGAAAGGCGGCCTCGTTGGAGGCTCGACCCGACGTATAGAACTCTACCCGATTGGGGTTGTCGAAGGCGCGCAGAAGCTCGCCGATGCGGGCGAGCGCAGCATCCCATTCGACGGCCTCGTATTTGTCAGTCGCCGCATTGTAGCGCAGCGGATGCGTCAGACGACCAGTGTTTTCCAGATCGTAATCGGTCCAGTTGCGCAATTGCGAAACCGTATGCTCGCGGAAAAAGGCGGGTGTGGTGCGCCGGTCGGTCGCCTCCCATGCCACCGCCTTGACGCCGTTTTCGCAGAATTCGAAGGATGAGCCATGTTCCGGATCGCCCCATGCACAACCGGGGCAGTCGAAACCATCGGGCTGGTTGGCCTTGAGCAAGGCACGGGCGCCCGTCAGAGGCGCGCCGCTGGCAAGCAACTGCTTGCCGCAGCTTTTCAGAGCGCCCCAGCCACCGGCAGCACTTGAGCTTTTGCCGATGAAACCGGTTTTGGAACCCTTGCCATCCTTGCTCATCTCGAAATCCTTGTTGCACTGCGAACGCATACCATGAAGCAAATAGCATAAGCAGAATTGCCGCTCCCTTCAATTGACGACCAATTGATGTCGGTGTTTTGTAGCTTCGCACTTGATTTCGGTCGCGCGATCCTTCATGCGATTGGTCAAGAAAACTTACCACAAGGGGCAAGAGTCATGTCCAACATCGTTGAAATCGCCGATCTGAAGCGGCTCGCCCAGCGCCGCGTCCCGAAAATGTTTTTCGATTATGCGGATTCGGGCGCCTGGACTGAGTCGACCTATCGTGCCAACGAGGACGACTTCAAGAAGATCAAGCTTCGCCAGCGCGTGCTGGTCGACATGACCAACCGTTCGCTGGCAACGACCATGATCGGTCAGGATGTGGCCATGCCGGTCGCGCTTGCGCCGACAGGCCTTACCGGCATGCAGCATGCCGATGGCGAAATGCTGGCCGCACAGGCTGCGGAAGCTTTCGGCGTGCCCTTCACGCTTTCCACCATGAGCATCTGCTCCATCGAGGATGTTGCCTCGGTGACGAAGAAGCCGTTCTGGTTCCAGCTTTATGTGATGAAGGACCGCGACTTCGTGAAGAACCTGATCGGTCGCGCAAAGGCGGCAGGCTGCTCGGCTCTGGTGCTGACACTCGATCTGCAAATTCTCGGCCAGCGCCACAAGGATATCCGCAACGGCCTGTCCGCGCCGCCGAAGTTCACCCCGAAGCATATCTGGCAGATGGCGACCCGTCCGGGCTGGTGCATGGGCATGATGGGTACGCAGCGCCGCACCTTCCGTAACATTGCCGGCCACGCCAAGAACGTGACCGATCTGTCCTCGCTGTCCTCCTGGACGGCAGAACAGTTCGACCCGCAGATGAACTGGAACGACGTGGCCTGGATCAAGGAACAATGGGGCGGCAAGCTGATCCTCAAGGGCATCCTTGATGTGGAAGACGCGAAGATGGCCGCCAAGACCGGCGCCGATGCCATCATCGTGTCCAACCATGGCGGTCGCCAGCTCGACGGCGCGCCGTCGTCCATCTCCATGCTGAAGCCGATTGTCGATGCCGTTGGCGATCAGATCGAAGTGCATGTCGATGGAGGCATCCGCTCCGGTCAGGACGTGCTGAAGGCCCGCGCGCTTGGCGCTCAGGGCGTCTTCATCGGTCGCCCTTTCCTCTATGGCCTCGGCGCCATGGGAAAGGAAGGCGTCACGCTGGCGCTCGAAATCATCCGTAAGGAACTCGACGTCACCATGGCTCTTTGCGGCAAGCGCGATATCAACACCATTGACGCATCGGTCCTGCACTCGGTCGATTTTTAAACGACCACGCCTCTTCTTCCCTCACCCTGAGGAGCCTCTCCTTCGACAAGCTCAGGAGAGGCTCCTCAGGATGAGGGGGGATGCGTGGCAGCTACATTGATCAGCACATGCGTTGAAAACGCCCGGCGATGCCGGGCTTTTGCATTTTACGCCCGCGATGACGGCGCTTTCGAAAGCAGCACCGTGCGAATGGCGAAGCTGGAATGGATGCGCGCCACGCCCGGCAAGCGCGACAGGATTTCCTTGTGAATGATCTCGTAAGCCGCCGCATTCTCGGCTTCAACGCGCAGAATATAATCTGCATCCCCCGTCATCAGATAGCATTCCTGCACTTCCGGGTGACGGCGCACCGCCTCTTCAAAGCGGTTGAGATATTCTTCCGTCTGCCGGTCGAGCGTGATGCGCACGATTGCGACCAGCCGTTCGTCACCACCCGATGAACCCACAATGGCCGTATAGCCACGGATGACACCGCCCTCTTCCAAAATCTGCACCCGCCGCAGACAGGCGGACTGGGACAGCCCCACCTCGGCGGCAAGCTGGCTGTTGGTCATGCGCCCGTCGCGGCGCAGGCAGCGAATGATGTTCCGGTCTATACTGTCGAGTGCGGCCATGCAGATTCTTCGAATGAAAAGCTAAAATGTGCGCAAGATGTGCCAAAATTCGCATAATCTGCGATAGATAGCAAAAACATTCGAATAGTCTTCGATTAATATATTTCGATACCCTGTCGGGATGCGGCAACGCGTTCGGAGGATAAGGGCAATGACCGTTGCGCAATGGATATGGTTGAAATGTCGATGCATTTTTCGAAAGAGCAAAGCGATCTCGCCGCTGGCGGCGTGTTGACCATCGACCTTGCGGCCTTGCGGCACAATTATACTGCCGTCGCCCGCCATATCGCGCCGACCCGTGCGGCGGCGGTCGTCAAAGCCGATGCCTATGGCCTTGGCGCGCATCGCGTTGCGCCTGCCTTTTATGAAGCGGGTTGCCGCGACTTCTTTGTGGCGCATTTGGGCGAAGCCATCGCGCTGCGGCCTGCCCTGAACCCTGACGCCACACTTTATGTCCTGAACGGCTTGCAGCCCGGAACGGAAGCTGCCTGCGCCCGCGAAGGCATCGTGCCGGTGCTCAACTCGCTGGAACAGGTGGAAAACTGGGCCAGACTCGCGGCCAGCAGCGGCAAGAAACTGCCAGCACTTTTGCAGGTCGATACCGGCATGTCGCGCCTCGGCCTTTCGGCCAAAGAGCTAGACCGGCTGGCGGACAATCTTTCGCTTCTCGACGGCATTGACGTACGCTTCATCATCAGCCATCTGGCGAGCGGCGACGAACCGGAAAATCCGGCCAATGCAAGCCAGCTTGCGACCATGCGCGCCGCTCTGGCTCGGCTGCCGAAGCTGCCGGTGGCCTTAGCCAATTCGGGCGGCAGCTTTCTCGACAAAGCCTATTATTTCGACCTCGCCCGCCCCGGTGTCGCGCTTTATGGCGTCGGCCCCAAAAGCGCTATCGTGCCGGTGCTGACACTGTCGGCCCGCGTCATTCAGGTGCGCGACGTGGATAAGGGCGCGGCCATCGGTTATGGCGGCACCTATATCGCACAAGCGCCCATGCGGATCGCCACCATTGCGGTGGGCTATGCCGATGGCTGGTTCCGCGCGCTCAGCAACAAGGGTTCGGCCTTTTACGGCGGCACCCGGCTGCCCATCGTCGGGCGCGTTTCGATGGATTCCATCACGCTCGATGTCAGCGCGCTGCCGGAAGGCACGCTCAAGCTCGGCAGTCTCGTGGAACTGATCGGCCCGCACCAGCGGCTGGAAGACGTGGCCAGCCAATGCGACACGATCCCTTATGAAATTCTGACTGCGCTCGGTCATCGCTATGCTCGTATCTACGTGGATAGTGCGCTGTCGAGCCAAAACACATAACAATAAGAGGCGAACATGCAGATTACCGTACTCGGCAGCGGCGTTATTGGCGTCACAACGGCTTACTATCTGGCCAAGCTCGGCCATGAAGTGACGGTCATCGACCGCGAGGAAGGTCCGGCGTTGGAAACCAGCTTCGCCAATGCCGGTCAGGTTTCGCCCGGTTATGCCTCGCCATGGGGCGCGCCCGGCATTCCGATGAAGGCAGCAAAGTGGCTGTTCCAGAAACATGCGCCGCTCGTCATTCGCCCGACTTCCGATCCCAAGCAGTATGTGTGGCTGATGCAGATGCTCGCCAACTGCACGGACAGCCGTTACAAGGTCAACAAGACCCGCATGGTGCGCGTGGCAGAATATAGCCGCGATGTACTTGTGGAGCTGCGCAAGGATACCGGCATCGAATATGACCAGCGTATGCAGGGCACGTTGCAGCTTTTCCGCGAGCAATACCAGCTCGACGGCATCGGCAAGGATATCGAGGTGCTGCGTCAGGACGGCGTGCCGTTCGAAGTGCTCGACCGCGACGACTGCGCGAAAATCGAACCGGCGCTAGCCCGCGTGAAGGACAAGTTCGTCGGCGGCCTGCGCCTGCCGCATGATGAAACCGGCGACTGCTTCAAATTCACCAATGCGCTGGCCAAGATTGCCGAAGGTATGGGCGTAAAATTCCGCTTCGGCGTGAATATCAAGTCGCTGGTTCTATCCGGCGGGCGCGTTTCCGGCGTGGAAACGTCAGACGGTATTCTGACAGCCGACCGCTATGTGGTCGCGCTCGGCAGCTATACGCCCGCGCTCATCAAGTCGCTGGGTCTCAACGCGCCGATCTATCCGGTGAAGGGCTATTCGATCACCGCACCGATCATCGACGAAAGCCGCGCACCGGTCTCGACGGTTCTGGACGAAAGCTACAAGATCGCCATCACGCGCCTCGGCGACCGTATCCGTGTCGGCGGCATGGCCGAAGTGTCCGGCTTCACCAAAGACCTTCCGGCAGCGCGCCGCGCCACGCTCGACCTGTCGGTCAGCGATCTGTTCCCCGGGGGCGACCTCAAGGCCGCGACCTTCTGGTCGGGCCTGCGCCCGATGACACCGGATTCCACGCCAATCATCGGCGGAACCCGCTACGACAATGTGTTCATCAATGCCGGTCACGGTACGCTGGGCTGGACCATGTCCTGCGGCTCGGGCAAGCTTCTGGCCGATCTGGTCAGCGGCAATAAGCCCGACATCCGCGCCGACGATCTCGGTATCTCGCGCTACAACTAAAAGACCCGCCTGCGCGCCGTCAGAAACTCGGCGGCGTGCAGGCGCTGACCACCTCGCAGGCTGTCGGTCCGATACAGCGAAAGCGATGCGGCAGTTTTGAGGAAAAATAATAGGCGTCGCCCGGTCCCAATATGCGCCGGTCGCTGCCCACCGTCACTTCGATGCGGCCCGATATGACGATGCCGCCCTCCTCGCCCTCATGCATCAGCAGCACCTTGCCCGTATCGGAGCCTGGTTCATACCGCTCCTTCAATATCTGCAACGAGCGCGCAAACAGATGGTCGCCCACCTGCCGGTAGGAAATGGGACCTTTGCCGATTTCCACCAGCTCTTCCGCCTGATAGAATACCTTGTGCGGCGTATCCGGCTCCAGCGCGAAAAACTCGGCCATGCCGATGGGAATACCATCGAGAATACGCTTGAGAGCGCCGACCGACGGATTGGACTGGTTGGCCTCGATCAGCGATATGGTCGAGTTGGTCACACCAGCCCTTTTTGCAAGCTCCCGCTGCGACAGATTCTGCCGCATGCGCACATAGCGTAACCTTCCGCCGATATCGATGCTCATCGGGCATTCCCCTTTGTGTTTATCATGTTCGATATAGCATAATTTTCTGAAACCATCCTCATAAAATCAACAGCTTAAATCCTTGCAGAAAAGGGCTTGTTGCCTTCAAGAAAGCGTGTCCTCCTGCCTGAAAATAGGAGGTTCCCATGCTCACCAAAACCAACGCGCCCAGCCTTGAAAACTTCTGGATGCCGTTCACCGCAAATCGGCAGTTCAAGGCCGCGCCGCGCCTGCTCGCCAGCGCTTCGGGTATGTATTACACCGACACCGACGGCAATCAGGTTCTCGACGGGACGGCAGGTCTTTGGTGCTGCAATGCCGGTCATGGCCGCAAGCGGATCACTGAAGCCGTTGAGCGCCAGATTTCCACGATGGACTTCGCGCCGACCTTCCAGATGGGCCACAATGTTGCTTTCGACTTTGCCGAAAAACTCGCCGCGATTGCGCCGGGTGGTCCGGCTGCGCAGCTTGATCGCGTATTCTTCACCAATTCCGGTTCGGAATCGGTCGATACCGCGCTGAAGATCGCCATCGCCTATCAGCGCGCCATCGGTCAGGGCACCCGCACCATGGTTCTGGGTCGCGAAAAAGGCTATCACGGCGTTGGTTTCGGCGGCATTTCGGTTGGCGGGCTGGTCAACAACCGCCGCGTCTTCCCGCAGATTCCCGCCGACCATATGCGCCACACGCTGGATATCGAGCGCAATGCCTTCTCGAAGGGCTTGCCGGCGCATGGCATCGAACTGGCCGACGATCTGGAACGTCTGGTCCAACTACACGGCGCTGAAAAGATTGCCGCCGTTATCGTCGAACCCATGTCCGGTTCCGCTGGCGTCATATTGCCGCCGAAGGGCTACCTGGAACGCATCCGCGCCACCGCCGACAAGCACGGCATCCTGCTGATCTTCGATGAAGTCATCACCGGTTTCGGTCGTCTCGGCACTCCGTTCGCGGTCGATTATTTCGGCGTCATTCCCGATCTCGTCACCACCGCCAAGGGCCTCACCAACGGTGCCATCCCGATGGGTGCCGTCTTCGCAAGCCGCAAGGTTCACGACGGCCTGATGACCGGCCCGGAAAACGCCATCGAACTATTCCATGGCTACACCTATTCCGGCCATCCGGTCGCTTCCGCTGCTGGTCTCGCAACGCTGGAAATCTATGCCGAGGAAGGCCTGCTGACCCGTGGTGCGCAGCTTGCCGATCATTGGCAGGAAGCGCTGCACTCGCTGAAGGATGCGCCGAATGTCACCGACATCCGTAACCTCGGTCTGGTCGGCGCCATCGAATTGTCGTCGCGCAAGGACGCACCGGGCGCGCGCGCCTATGACGTCTTCGTGGATTGCTTCAAGAAGGGTCTGCTGATCCGCGTCACCGGCGATGTGATTGCATTGTCGCCGCCGCTGATCGTGGAAAAGGAACAGATCGACACGATCGTTTCGGTCATCCGCGACGCCCTGAAGCGCGCCGCTTAAGGCGTAGTGAAACGCGCGGTGTGATCGCCACCCCGATCACGCCGCCTCTTGGCCGCCGCTCCCACTGCGCCAGCTTTTTTCTTTTTGGAATTACCCCTGCGACGGCGTGAATCTGGCCACCAGCGCGTGGCTGTCGCCGGGATAGGTGAAGCGCACATGCGTCACCGGCAGATCGGCATTCCAGGTCTGGCGTTCAATCACCAGACAGGGCGAGCCCGGCGCAATATCGAGCAATGCGGCATTTTCCGGAGAAGCGGCAATGGCGCGAATGGAGTGCTGGGCGCTACTCCACGGCACGCAGGCCACGAGCCATGGACCGGGCGAGTGTTCGGAAAAATCCGCCCCCGCCGCATCCGGCACGGCGGCCAGATTGATGATGCGTTCTTCCAGCGCAAACACCCGCTGCCCGGCATGATGACGGCAGACCAGATCGATGATCTGCGTGTGGCGCGGAATATCGATCTTCTGCGCGTCGGCTGGCCCGCTCAGACGGTCCCAGCGCTTGAGCAGTTCGAACCGGTAGGGCGCACCGAGTGCAGCCACCTCATCGCGAATATCATGAATCTCAAGAATGGCGGCCTGCGAACGAGGAAACGAAACGAAGCTGCCCGATTTGCGCTTGCGCTCGATCAGACCGGCCTTGGCAAGCTGAGTCAGCGCCTTGTTGACCGTCATGCGCGAGCAGCCATATTGCTCGGTCAGTTCATGTTCGAACGGAATACGGTGCCCCGGCGCCCACTCTCCAGACAGGATGCGCGATTCAATATCGTCCAAAATACGCTGATGCAGTGAAAGCACCGGGCCGTCTTTTGCCGCTGAACCGTCATCCGCCATGCTATTCCCCCTTTGTTTCCCACTTTTGCAGGAATTTCTTCAGCCGAGCAATTCGCCAATCGTTTTCTGAAAAGCACGCTCGGCCTGATCCCGCAAGCGGTGACGACCGCCCTCCACCTGTTTCACGCCGCGTACCCACACGTCACTGACCTGGGCTCGACCGGCAAAAATCCAGCTATCCAGCACGGCATCGCCCTTGGCATGGGGCAGCCGCGCCATATCCAGCGCGACAAAATCCGCCGACGCGCCAAGCTTCAACCCGTCATCGGCGCGACCCATCGCGATGTTGCCGCCGCGCACCGCGCCTTCGAACAAGGCGCGCCCCGTGGAGGCTTCGCTTTCGGCCAGCACATTGCGGGCGCGATGTTGGAGGCGCTGCGAATATTCAAGCTGCCGCAACTCGTCGCCAATACCGATCAGCACATTGGAATCCGAACCGACGCCAAACTTGCCGCCTGCTTCCGCAAAAACCGTCGCATTGAAGGTTCCGTCGCCGAGATTGGCTTCCGTCACCGGGCAAAGACCGGCAATAGCACCGGCTGCGGCCATGCGCCGGGTTTCATCGTCGGTCATATGGGTCGCATGGATGAGGCACCAGCGCGAGGACAACTCCTGATTATCGAGAAGCCACTCGACAGGACGCTTGCCCGCCCAGGCAATGCAGTCTTCCACTTCCTTTACCTGTTCGGCCACATGGATATGCACCGGCGCATCGGGCAAAAGCTTCGTCACGACGTCCAGTTCATCCGGCGTTACGGCGCGCAGGCTGTGTGGCGCAACGCCCAAAACTGCGCCGTCGAAATTGGCCAGCGCTCGGCTGCAGCCTTCGATCAGTCGCGCAAAACGCTCGGGATCGTTGATAAACCGCCGCTGGCCTTCATTGGGCGCGCTGCCGCCGAAACCCGAATGCGCATAGAAAACCGGAAGCAGCGTCAGGCCGATGCCCGCCGCGCTGGCAGCAGCCACAATGCGGTCGGCCATCTCGGAGAGATTGGCGTAAGGCGTTCCGTCGCGGTCGTGATGCAGATAATGAAACTCGCCAACGCGGGTAAATCCGGCTTCCAGCATGTCGACGTAAAGTCGCAGAGCCACAGCTTCGGCCTGTTCGGGCGACATGGCGAGCGCGAATTTGTACATGATCTCGCGCCAGCTCCAGAACGAATCGGCAGACGGCCCGCGACTTTCGGCAAGCCCCGCCATCCCGTACTGGAAAGCGTGGCTGTGCAGGTTCGGCACGCCTGCGATGATCGCCGCGTGGCGCTCGTCCCCAGCTCCCGCCGCTTTATCCGCCTCCAACGAGGTGATCTTTCCACCGGCAATGCCAATGCGAACATTCTCAGCCCAGCCATTATCGAGAAGCGCCTGACCGGCATGGATGAAACGCTGTTCAGACTTGGCTGCTGACATGAAAATTAACTCCTCGAATGTTCCCGCGCATTTTTTCTCTTGGCTGCGCCTCTGATATGTATATACATTATCAAAAAACAGGGGAAGCGAGAAAACGCTCATGCTCAAGAATTCAGGCATCGTTTTTATCAATGCGCGGATTGCGACGCTGGAGGAAGACGCGGACGGCCTTGGCCTCATCGAGAATGCAGCGCTTGCCGTTAAGGACGGCAAGATCGCATATGTCGGCCCGCAGTCCGCTCTGCCCGAAGACTATGCGTCTTATGAGAGAATCGATTGCGAAAACCGGCTGATCACGCCGGGCCTCGTCGATTGTCACACGCACCTCGTCCATGCCGGAAATCGCGCGCATGAATTCGAGCTGCGCTTGCAGGGCGCTTCCTATGAAGAAGTTGCCCGCGCCGGTGGTGGCATTGTTTCATCGGTCAAGAACCTGCGCGCGGCCAGCGAAGACGATCTGGTGCGTGAAACCCTGCCCCGTCTCGATGCGCTGATCGCCGAAGGCGCCACCACGGTTGAAGTCAAGTCCGGTTACGGTCTCGACCGCGACAGCGAAATCAAGTCGCTGAAAGCCGCCCGTCGGCTGGGTGCAGAACGCGACGTTGCAATCCGCACCACGTTCCTTGGCGCCCATGCCTTGCCGCCGGAAATGAACGGCGACAAGGCCGCTTATATCGACCGCGTCATCAACGATATGCTGCCCGCCATCGCAGCTGAACAACTGGCCGATGCGGTGGATGGTTTCTGCGAAGGCATCGCCTTTCTGCCGGATGAAATCGCCCGTGTGTTTGATGCGGCCAAGGCGCATGGCATTCCGGTCAAGCTTCACGCCGACCAGCTTTCCAATCTTCATGGCGCAGCCCTTGCCGCATCCTATGGTGCGCTTTCCGCCGACCATCTCGAATATACCGATGCGGATGGTGCCGCCGCCATGGCCAAGGCCGGAACAGTCGCCGTGCTGCTTCCCGGCGCTTACTATTTCATCCGCGAAACCCAGAAGCCGCCAGTCGAAGCCTTCCGCGCAGCGGGCACAAGGATAGCGCTTGCCACCGACAACAATCCCGGCACATCGCCGCTGACCTCGCTGCTGCTCACCATGAATATGGGCACGACGCTGTTTCGCATGACGGTGGATGAATGCGTCGCGGGCGTCACCCGCGAGGCTGCGCGGGCGCTCGGCATTCTCAACCAGACCGGAACGCTCGAAACCGGCAAGGACGCCGATCTCGCCATCTGGAACGTCGAGCGCCCCGCCGAACTCGTCTATCGCATTGGCTTCAACCCGCTGTGGAAGCGGGTTTTCAAGGGCCATATCTAACTATCCGCAACGGAGCCTGTCATGACCATCATCCTCAAGCCTGGTTCTGTCCCGCTTGAAACGCTGGAAACCATCTATCGCGTTGCGGTTCCCGTGCGCATTGACCCCGCCTTTCATGCCGGTGTCGAAAAGGCGGCTGCGCGCATTGCCGAAATCGCAGCCGGTGACGAACCTGTTTACGGCATCAATACCGGCTTTGGAAAACTCGCCTCGATCCGCATTGCGGCGGGCGATGTCGCCACGCTTCAGCGCAACCTGATCCTGTCGCATTGCTGCGGCGTTGGCGACGCTTTGCCGGAAAATATCGTGCGCCTCATCATGGCGCTGAAGCTGATTTCGCTCGGTCGTGGCGCATCCGGCGTGCGGCTTGAAGTCATCACGCTTCTCGAAGACATGCTGGCAAAAGGCGTGATCCCGATGATCCCCGAAAAGGGTTCCGTCGGCGCGTCAGGCGACCTTGCACCGCTGGCGCATATGACTGCCGCCATGATTGGCGAAGGTGAAGCCTTCTATCAGGGCGAGCGCCTCTCCGGCGCAAAAGCACTGGAAAAGGCCGGTCTGAAGCCTGTCGTGCTTGCCGCCAAGGAAGGTCTGGCGCTGATCAACGGCACGCAGACTTCGACTGCCCTTGCGCTGGCCGGGCTTTTCCGCGCCCATCGTGCCGCGCAGACGGCACTGATCACCGGCGCATTGTCCACCGATGCGGCTATGGGATCGGATGCGCCGTTCCATGAGGAAATCCATACGCTGCGCGGTCATAAGGGACAGATCGATGCGGGCCGGGCATTGCGCAGCCTGCTCGAGGGCTCGGTCATTCGCCAGAGCCATCTCGAAGGCGACCAGCGCGTGCAGGACCCCTATTGCATCCGCTGCCAGCCGCAGGTCGATGGTGCCTGCCTCGACATTCTGCGGCAGGCAGCCCGCACGCTGGAAATCGAAGCCAATGCGGTTACCGACAATCCGCTCGTTCTCTCGGACGGACGTGCCGTATCGGGCGGCAATTTCCACGCCGAACCGGTTGCCTTCGCCGCCGACCAGATTGCGCTTGCCGTCTGCGAAATCGGCGCTATCGCCCAGCGCCGTATCGCGCTACTGGTCGATCCGGCGCTGTCGTTTGGCCTTCCGGCCTTCCTCGCCCGCAAGCCGGGCCTCAATTCCGGCCTCATGATCGCGGAAGTCACCTCCGCCGCGCTGATGAGCGAAAACAAGCAGATGGCGCACCCGGCGTCGGTCGATTCCACGCCGACCTCGGCCAATCAGGAAGACCATGTGTCCATGGCCTGCCACGGTGCGCGCCGCCTGTTGCAGATGACGGCCAATCTCAATGCCATTATCGGCATCGAGGCGCTGACCGGCGCACTCGGCGTCGAGCTGCGCGAGCCGCTGACCACCAGCCCGGAACTGGCCAAGGTCATCGCCGTGTTGCGCGGGCGCGTGCCGACACTGGAGGACGACCGCTATATGGCCGACGACCTGAAGAATGCCGCCGAGCTGGTGGCTGACGGTGCGCTTGCCGGGGCGGTTTCGGACCGCATCCTGCCAGCGCTGGAGGCGTGATCATGAGCCCGTTCGAAGTTCGTCAGGGCACTTCGCCCGTCATTCTTGGCCTTCCACACACCGGAACCGATGTGCCGCAGGATATTTTTGCGCGGCTCAACGACAATGGCAAAATTCTTGCCGACACCGACTGGCATATTCACAGGCTTTATGACGGTCTCATCGACGGCGCGACCATGGTGCGCGCCACCTTCCACCGCTATTGCATCGACGCCAATCGCGACCCGGAAGGTGTGAGCCTCTATCCGGGGCAGAACACCACCACGCTGATCCCGGAAACCGACTTTGACGGGCTGTCGATCTGGAAGGATGGAGAAGCGCCGACCGAAGCCGACATTGCCGACCGTGTCGCCCGCTTTCACGCCCCCTATCACGCGGCGCTGGCCGCCGAGATCAGCCGTGTGAAGGCAATCCACGGCGTCGCCATCCTCTATGATTGCCATTCGATCCGGTCGCATATTCCCTTCCTGTTTGAAGGCAAATTGCCCGATTTCAACATCGGTACGGATATGGGCAAGACCTGCGATCCCAAGATCGAGGCGGCGGTCGTCGAAGTGACCGGCGAGGCGGAAGGTTACACGTCGATCCTCAATGGCCGGTTCAAGGGCGGCTGGACGACACGCCATTACGGCAAGCCGGAAACCGGCGTCCACGCCATCCAAATGGAGCTTGCCCAATCGACCCATCTTGCGACGGAAGCCGTTCCCTTCGCCTATGACGAGGCCAAGGCGGACAGGCTGCGCGTCCATCTCAAAACCCTTTTGCAGCGGCTGGAAAAGCTCGCGCACGACCTGAAATCCTGAGGAGAACACCATGTCGAACCCACGCCATAACGAGCGCGAAGTCCGAGCGCCGCGCGGAGACGAACTCAACGCCAAGAGCTGGCTGACCGAAGCGCCGCTGCGCATGCTGATGAACAATCTCGATCCCGATGTGGCCGAGCGTCCGCATGAGCTGGTGGTTTATGGCGGCATTGGCCGCGCGGCCCGCACATGGGACGATTTCGATCGCATCGTCGCGACCCTCAAGACGCTCAATGAAGATGAAACCCTGCTGGTACAGTCCGGCAAGCCGGTCGGCGTTTTCCGCACCCACAAGGATGCGCCGCGTGTTCTGATCGCCAATTCCAACCTCGTTCCGCATTGGGCGACCTGGGATCATTTCAACGAACTGGATAAGAAGGGTCTCGCCATGTATGGCCAGATGACCGCCGGTTCTTGGATCTATATCGGCGCGCAGGGCATCGTTCAGGGCACGTACGAAACCTTTGTCGAAGCCGGTCGCCAGCATTTTGGCGGCAACCTCACCGGCAAGTGGATTCTGACCGGCGGCCTTGGCGGCATGGGCGGCGCGCAGCCCTTAGCGGCGGTCATGGCTGGCGCCTGCTGCCTCGCCGTGGAATGTGACGAAACCCGCGCCGATTTCCGCCTCCGCACCCGTTATGTCGATGAAAAGACCGACAGCCTCGATGAGGCGCTGGCCAAGATCGAAGCCTGGACCAAGGCAGGCGAGGCAAAGTCCATCGCGCTGATCGGCAATGCGGCGGAAATCTTCCCGGAACTCGTCAAGCGTGGCGTGAAGCCGGATATCGTCACCGACCAGACTTCCGCGCATGACCCGGTGCATGGCTATCTGCCGCTCGGTTGGACCGTCGCCGAATGGCGCGCGAAACAGGAAAGCGACCCGAAAGCCGTCGAAAAGGCCGCGCGCGCTTCGATGAAACTCCATGTGCAGGCGATGGTCGACTTCTGGAACATGGGCATTCCGACCCTCGACTATGGCAACAATATTCGTCAGATGGCACTGGAAGAAGGCCTTGAAAATGCCTTTGCCTTCCCCGGCTTCGTCCCTGCCTATATTCGCCCGCTGTTCTGCCGTGGTGTCGGCCCATTCCGTTGGGCTGCCCTTTCCGGTGACCCGGAAGATATCTACAAGACCGACGCCAAGGTGAAGGAACTGCTGCCCGACAACAAGCACCTGCACAAATGGCTGGACATGGCGCGTGACCGCATCGCCTTTCAGGGATTGCCCGCGCGCATTTGCTGGGTTGGCCTTGGTGATCGCCATCGTCTCGGCCTCGCCTTTAACGAAATGGTCCGCAATGGCGAGCTGAAAGCGCCGATCGTCATCGGTCGCGACCATCTCGACAGCGGCTCCGTCGCCTCGCCAAACCGCGAAACGGAAGCCATGAAGGACGGTTCGGACGCCGTATCCGACTGGCCGCTGCTCAACGCCCTCCTCAATACCGCTTCGGGCGCGACCTGGGTGTCGCTGCATCACGGCGGCGGCGTCGGCATGGGCTTCAGCCAGCATGCGGGCATGGTCATTTGCTGCGACGGCACGGAAGATGCGAACCGCCGTCTGGAGCGCGTCTTGTGGAACGATCCGGCCACCGGCGTCATGCGCCATGCCGATGCGGGCTATGAAGAAGCGCTCGACTGGGCGAAAAAGCAGGGCCTGCGCCTGCCCGGCATTCTGGGGAACTGAGGTCGAATGGCCGTCGCTCTTCTAAAAGCTGAAAATCATCGCCGCATGCCGTGGAAAAATGGCGGCGGCGTGACGGTCGAGATCGCGATCCACCCGCAAGGGGCGTCCGTCGATGATTTCGACTGGCGCGTCTCCATGGCGAGCGTCGCAAATGACGGTCCGTTTTCCCTCTTTCCCGGCATCGACCGCAGCTTGTCGGTGCTCGAGGGCGACGGCATTGTGCTTGATGTCGAAGGCCACAAAAGCACCCTCACCCGCGAAAGCGAACCCTTTGCCTTTGCTGCCGACAGCCAGTCGTCGGCGCAGCTGATCGGCTCGGTCATCACCGACCTCAATGTCATGACCCGGCGTGGCCGCTATACACATCACGTCCGCCGCATCACCGGCAACGAAGCTGCGGCGACGTTGGAAACCAGGGCCAAGGGCGAAACGCTGCTTATTTTCTGTGCAGAAGGAGAATTTGCACTCAAGTCCGATACCGGGCTCACGCATCTGGGTTCCCATGATGCGGTGGTCCTAGACGGTCTTGCGGCGAGCGCTATCGAAATAAAGGGTAAGGGAGACCTGTTCCTGATTACGATTATTGCAATCGGATCAGGGATTTAAATAATTTCCAACAGAAATGCCCGCAAAGAAATCTTTGTCGGCATCTCTGGACAGGAAGGACGGTCCTGCTAATTTGCTCGGATCGATATGTATAGGCTTATAATCACATAAAAGGGGTACTATTCATGAAGAAATCGTGGTTTGCAGGTGTTGCACTGGCAGCATTCGCTTTTGCTTCCGCCGCTCAGGCCGAGACTGCCGTTTCCATCGGCTTTTCGGGCTGGACGGGTTTTGGCCCGCTGACGCTCGCCAAGGAAGCGGGCATTTTCAAGAAGCACGGACTGGACGTCACGCTGAACAAGATTCCGCAGGCAAGCCGCCATCTGGCGCTGGCATCGGGTGACATTCAGTGCGCCGCCACCACCGTTGAAACCTGGATTGTCTGGAACGCGGCTGGCGTGAAGTCCAAGCAGATTTTTCAGATGGACAAGTCCTACGGTGCCGACGGCATTGCCGTGCGCGCCGACGTCAATTCCTTCGCCGATCTGAAGGGCAAGACCATTGCCGCTTCCGCACCGGGCACCTCGCCTTACTTCCTGCTGGCCTTCATGCTCGCCAAAAACGGCATGACCACCAAGGATGTGAAGGTCGTCAACATGGAGCCGGGACCGGCAGCACAGGCATTCGTGGCTGGCCAGAATGACGCCGCCATGACCTATGAACCTTATCTCTCGACCGTGCGCGCTGCGCCCGACAAGGGCAAGATTCTCGCCACCACGCTCGACTATCCGGCTGTGACGGATACGGTTGGCTGCACGCCTGCCTTCCTCGAAAAGAACCCGGAAGCTGCCAAGGCGCTTGCCGACAGCTATTTCGAAGCGCTGGAGCTGATCGCTGCCGACAAGGACAAGGCCTATGAAATCATGGGCAAGGACGTGAAGCAGTCGGGCAAGGAATTCGGTGCTTCTGCCGAATATCTGCGCTGGCAGGACAAGGCCGCCAATCACAAGTTCTTCGAAGGCGATTTCAAGGCATTCTCCGCCGAAGCGGCTGATCTGCTGTTGCAGGCTGGCGTGATCAAGTCGAAGCCGAACCTCGATGACATCGTGGATACGAGCTTCATCAAGTAAGATCGGTTTCTGCAACAGTTCCGGGCGGCGACGCCCGGACCGACCTCTCCCCTTCCGTCTTCCTGTGAAGACGGGCGCGCGACTGAACGGACAATGTCATGCAGCCTTTGCAGCCGATAGGCAACACGACCCGGATCTTACTGGGCATCCTGTTTTTCATTCTATTTTTTGTGTTCTGGGGCATCGCCACGCTTGGCGGCTTCGTCTCCTCAACCTTCCTCGCCGATCCCATCACCATGATGAAAGACGGCTATGACCTCATTGCCAATCAGGGCTTCCTGTCCGATATCGGCATGACGGTCTGGCGCGTGCTGGGCGGCTTCGTGCTTGCAAGCATCGTGGCCATCCCGCTCGGTGTCGCCATGGGCGCCTATAAGCCCATCGAAGCGCTGCTGGAGCCTTTCGTCTCCTTTGCGCGCTATCTGCCGGCTTCAGCTTTCGTGCCGCTCTTGATCCTGTGGTCCGGCATCGGCGAAACGCAAAAGCTGCTTGTCATCTTCATCGGCGCGGTGTTCCAGATCATCCTCATGATCGCGGTCACCGTCGCCAATACCCGCCGCGATCTGGTCGAGGCCGCCTATACGCTTGGCGCATCGAACAGCGGCATCATCCGCCGCGTGCTTATGCCTGCCAGCGCTCCGGACATTGCCGAAACGCTGCGCCTCGTGCTCGGCTGGGCGTGGACCTATGTGATCGTCGCCGAACTCATCGGCGCATCGTCGGGCATCGGTTATATGATCATCAACAGTCAGGCGCTGATGGCCACCGGCCAGATCATTTTCGGCATCATCGTCATCGGTGTGATCGGCCTGATTTCCGACCTTGCCTTCAAATATTTCAACCGCTGGCTCTTTGCATGGAGGTTCGCGTAATGGCTCCCAAGACCGATCAGAAACTGGTTGTTAAGGGCGTCAGCCGTACCTTCCCCGGCGTGCACGGCGGTAAGCCGACGCTGGCGCTACAGGCAACCGATCTCATCATTCCGAAGAACGACTTCGTCACCATTCTCGGCCCTTCGGGCTGCGGCAAGTCAACGCTTCTGCGCATCATCGCCGGTCTCGACAAGCCGACGACGGGCACGGTGACGCTGGAAGGCAAGCCAGTTACCGGACCGGGTGCTGATCGCGGCATGGTGTTCCAGTCCTATACGCTGTTTCCATGGCTCACCATCCGCCAGAATGTCGGCTTCGGCCTGCGCGAAAAGGGTACGCCGGAAAAGGAGGCCCGCGAAATCGTCGATAGCTATATCGACAAGGTGGGGCTGCGCGGCTTTGAAAATCACTGGCCGAAACAGCTTTCGGGCGGCATGCAGCAGCGCACAGCCATTGCCCGCGCGTTGGCCAATGATCCGAAAATCCTGTTGCTCGACGAGCCGTTTGGCGCACTCGACAACCAGACGCGCGGTCTGATGCAGGAATTGCTGCTCGGCATCTGGGAACGCGAGCAGAAGACAGTGCTCTTCGTCACCCACGATATTGAAGAGGCGATCTTCATGGCCACGCGCGTGGTCACGATGACGGCGCGGCCGGGCAAGATCAAATCGATCACGCCGGTCGATATCGCGCATCCGCGTTCCTACCACATCAAGGCAAGCCCGGAATTTTCCGAACTGCGCCTGAAACTGACGGAAGAAATCCGCAGCGAAGCCATTGAAGCAGCCAGACAGGCTGCCTGAAAATAACGGTTTCTTGAGAATATCGGGTGGATAGAGCCGTTTCTATTTTACGGAAACGTCGGAACTGCTCTATCCATTTGTTTTCACGCATTATCCTACGCAAAACCGCTTCGCACTTTTGCTGGAAATGCTCTATGAAAGGGCTGCGACATCCGTCGCGGCCCTTTCTTTTCAGGACAAACCCAAATGGCCGTTTCAGCAGAAGACCTCGAGAACCGTATTGTCTACGTCAACGGTGACTATGTTGCCGCGCGCGATGCCCGCATTTCCATCTTCGACCGGGGTTTTCTCTTCGGCGACGGCATTTATGAAGTGACCGCCGTGCTGGAGGGCAAGCTGATTGACAGCGGCCCGCATATGACGCGCCTGCGCCGCTCCACCGGCGAAATCGGCATTCCGATGCCGTTGAGCGAAGACGAAATCGTCGCCATCGAGCGCGAACTGGTGCGCCGCAACAGTCTGACCGAAGGCATGGTCTATCTCCAGATCACCCGTGGCGATGGTCGCGACCGCGATTTCGTGCCGGGCAAGGACCTGAAACCGTCGGTGGTCCTGTTCACGCAGGCAGCGAACCTGCTCGACAAGCCTGCGCTGAAAACCGGCGCGCGCGTACTCTCGCTGGGCGACCTGCGCTGGAAGCGCCGCGATATCAAGACGGTGTGCCTGCTGCCGCAAGCGCTCGCCAAGGAAATCGCCAATAATGCCGGTTGCGACGAAGCCTGGATGATCGAGGACGGCTATGTCACCGAAGGCGCATCGTCCACCGCCTATATCGTGACCGAGGATGATGTCGTCGTCACACGCCCCAACAGCAATGCCATCCTGCCCGGCTGCACGCGCCTGTCGCTGCTGCAACTGATCGCCGAGACCGGCATGAAGCTGGAAGAGCGCCTCTTCACCATCGATGAAGCCTATGCGGCCAAGGAAGCTTTTCTCACCAGCGCAGGTACTTTCGTCACGCCGATCACCGTGATCGACGAGAAGACTATTGGCACCGGCAAGCCCGGCCCGGTCGCCCAGCGCCTGCGCGAGATCTATCTCAACCACGCACGCCGCACCGCGATCTGAGTTGTGACGCACCCATTTTCCCTCCCTCCTCATCCTGAGCTTGTCGAAGGATCGAAGGGCTGAGGGAAAACCCACAGCGCCTGCCCTCGTGCTTCGACCCTTCGACAAGCTCAGGATGATGCTTCGCTTCGCTCCGCACCTCAGGATGAGGGACATGCGTCGCGCTCAAAACAAAACCGCGCCGGAATTGCTTCCGGCGCGGTTTCGAGCTTCGCCAGCCCCCGCAAAGGCGAAACATCAGGCGTATTTTGGTTATGGCGAGCCGAAAATGGTGGAGTTTGAGAACCGGCGCGCAGCGTACTTAAAGGTACGTGAGCACCGGAAGCGCAAAACAACGCCATTTGCAGGCCGCCAGAGCCGAAATATCAACGCTTCTGGTTGTAGACGTCGATGCAGACGGCACCCAGCAGCACGATCCCCTTGATGACCTGCTGATAGTCGATGCCGATGCCGAGGATCGACATGCCGTTGTTCATCACGCCCATGATCAGCGCGCCGATCACCGCACCCGTCACGCGACCGACACCGCCATAGGCCGATGCGCCGCCGATGAAGCAGGCCGCGATCACGTCCAGTTCGAAACCGATACCGGCCTTGGGTGTTGCCGTATTGAGACGCGCTGCGAAAACCAGACCGGCTAGGGCCGCCAGCACGCCCATATTGACGAAGGCAAGGAAGGTCAGCCGTTCGGTCTTCACACCGGAGAGCTTGGCCGCATGGCGGTTGCCGCCGACCGCATAGATTTGGCGACCGATCACCGTGCGGTTGGTGAGGAACGCATAGGCTGCAATCAGCACCGCCATGATGATCAGCACGTTCGGCAGGCCGCGATGCATGGAGATCAAGAGCGACAGATAGGCAATCGCTGCGAAGAACAGGATGTTCTTGATGACGAACAGGCTGAACGGCTCCGTTTCCACCTCATGGGCGATATGGCGCGCACGGGACTTGGCATTCTGCCAGATCATGAAACCGGCCAGAAGCACGCCGATGATCAGCGAGGTGAGATAGACGCCGCCCGCGGTGGTGCCGATGATTTCAGGAATGAAGCCCGAGGAAAGTTTCTGGAACACGACCGGGAACGGACCGACCGACTGGCCGCCGAGCACGGCCAGCATCAGGCCCTTGAACACCAGCATGCCCGCCAGTGTGACGATGAAGGACGGTATGTTGAAATAGGCGACCCAGAAACCCTGCAACGCGCCGATCAGCCCACCGACCAGCAGGCAGAGAATGGCGGCAATCGGGAAAGGCACGCCCCATTTCACCATCATCACCGCGGCCAGCGCGCCGATGAAACCGCACACCGAACCGACCGACAGGTCGATATGGCCGGTCACGATGATGAGCAGCATGCCGAGCGCCATGATGACGATATAGCTGTTCTGCAACACCAGATTGGTCAGGTTCAGCGGCTTCATCAGCACGCCGCCGGTGACGATCTGGAAGAAGATCATGATCGCGACGAGCGAGAGCAGCATCCCGGATTCGCGCAGATTGTTCTTGAGATAACGCCCCACACTACTGGTCTGGTTGCTTCCGATGATAGTCTCGCTCATTGCCGTTTTCCCTTGTTCCGCATGATGGCGCGCATGATGTTTTCCTGCGTGGCTTCCTCGCCGGCGACTTCGCCGACGAAAGCGCCTTCATGCATGACGACGATGCGGTCGCAGATGCCGATCAGTTCCGGCATTTCCGAAGAAATGACGACCACGCCCTTGCCGCTCTCCGCCAGTGAATTGATGATGGTGTAAATGTCGTATTTCGCGCCGACATCGATGCCGCGCGTCGGTTCGTCGAGGATGAGCACATCCGGCCCGGTGAACAGCCATTTCGACAGCACCACCTTCTGCTGGTTGCCGCCGGAAAGCGTGCCCGTTTGCTGAAAGACGTTGTGGCTGCGGATGCTCATCTGATTGCGATAATCACCGGCAACCTTCATTTCGCGAATATCGTCGATGACGCCCTTCGGGCTGACACCGCGCAGATTAGCCAGCGATATGTTGCGCGAAATGTTTTCGCCCAGTACGAGGCCGAGCTTCTTGCGATCCTCGGTCACATAGGCAAGCCCGGACTTGATCGCCCGCGCCACCGTGGAAATATCCGCAGCCTTGCCATTGATGCGGGCCTCGCCGGTGATATTCGTGCCCCAGGAGCGCCCGAACAGGCTCATGGCGAATTCGGTGCGGCCCGCGCCCATCAGGCCTGCAATGCCGACGATTTCGCCCGCCTTGACCTGGAACGACACGTTCTTGACCGAATGGCGCTCCGGATGCAGCGGATGATAGACCGACCAGTTGTCGACCTCCATAATCACATCGCCGATCTTCGGCTCGCGCTTCGGATAGCGACTTTCCAGATCACGATCGACCATCTTGCGGATGATATCGTCTTCCTCGACCTCGCCTGCATGACAATCGAGCGTCGCCACGGCTTTGCCGTCGCGCAGCACGGTGATCTTGTCGGCGACTTCGCGAATTTCATTGAGCTTGTGCGAAATCAGGATCGACGTGATGCCTTGCGCGCGAAACTCTTTCAGGAGCGTCATAAGCGCTGCACTGTCCGTCTCGTTCAGGCTGGCCGTCGGCTCGTCGAGGATCAGCAAGCGTACGCGCTTCGACAGCGCCTTGGCGATTTCCACCAGCTGCTGCTTGCCGACGCCGATATCGGTGATCAGCGTGTCGGGCGATTCCGACAAGCCAACCTTTTTCAAAAGTTCCCGCGTGCGCATATGCACCGCACTGCGGTCGATGACGCCATGGCTGGCCGGTGGATTGACCAGAAAAATATTTTCCGCAATCGACATCAGTGGGATCAGCGCCAGTTCCTGATGGATGATGACAATGCCGAGCGCTTCGGAATCGTTGATGTCGCGAAACTGTCGTTCTTCCCCGTCGAAGAAAATCGAGCCTTCATAGCTGCCATGCGGATAAACGCCCGACAGCACCTTCATGAGTGTGGATTTGCCCGCGCCGTTTTCGCCGACAAATGCGTGAATCTCCCCCGGCATGACCGTGAAATTGACGTCGCTCAACGCCTTCACGACCCCGAAGGATTTGCTGATGCCGCGCATTTCAAGAATAGGTTTGCCAGCCGCATTCAGCTGGCCGCCCTGCTCCTCAAGCGGGACAGGATTGGCTACATTCATCGCTCACTCCCGATAGAGCGCCCCGCATCCCTCCGGGTGCTGACCACGACGCTCCAAACCCTGTTGAACCTGCCCATCCGAAGAACCGTTCCGGTTGCTTCACGCGATGCCGCAGGTTTTCCGAATGCCATTGCGCACAGGCGAAAGCCTTCTTTCAAAGCACAGCCTAAAAAAGACAACGCTGTCAATCTAGCAGCCTACCCCAGTTCAAAACTGAGGTAAGCCTGGGATTGAGGCAATGGCATTACAGAAATTCGATGCTGTTTCGGACGAAGCCGGAAAACTACCGGATTTTCGGCCCGAAACCGCGCATATGCAAGGGGCGGTGTCGGGCGTGCTGGACGGCACGCCGACACGCCCTGTCAGGACCAGATTACTTGATCTGGTCTTCCTTGTAGTAACCGCTGTCGATCAGGACTTCTTTCCAGTTCGACTTGTCGACGATCACCGGCTTGAGCAGGTAGGCCGGGACAACCTTGACGCCATTGTTATAGGTCTTGGTGTCGTTGACTTCCGGTTCCTTGCCGCTCATCAGCGCATCGACCATATCGACCGTGACCTTGGCCAGTTCGCGGGTGTCCTTGAAGATCGTCGCGGTCTGTTCACCGGCGAGGATCGACTTGACCGAAGGCACTTCGGCGTCCTGACCGGAAACGATCGGCATCGGCATGTCGCCGCTGCCATAGCCGACGCCCTTCAGCGACGACAGGATGCCGATGGAGATGCCGTCATAAGGCGACAGAACTGCATCGACGCGCTTGTCCGAATAGAAAGCGGACAGGATGGAGTCCATACGGGCCTGAGCCGTTGCGCCGTCCCAGCGCAGCGTTGCAACCTTGTCCATGCCGGTCTGGCCGCTGGCGACCACAACCTTGCCGCTGTCGATGTAAGGCTGGAACACGGACATTGCGCCATTGTAGAAGAAGTAGGCATTGTTATCGTCAGGCGAGCCGCCGAAGAGTTCGATATTGAACGGGCCCGGCTTGTTCTTCAGGTCGAGTGCCTTTTCAATCGACTGTGCCTGCAACACGCCGACCTGGAAATTGTCGAAGGTCGCATAGTAATCGACATTCGGCGTGTCACGGATCAGACGGTCATAGGCGATAACCTTGATGCCTGCGTCGTGCGCCTTGGCCAGCACGTCGGACAGCGTGGTGCCGTCGATGGACGCAACGACGAGAACCTTGGCGCCCTTGGTCACCATGTTTTCGATCTGCGCCAGCTGGTTCGGCACATCATCTTCAGCATATTGAAGGTCGGTCTGATAACCGCGTTCCTTCAGAACCTTGACCATGTTGTCGCCATCGGCGATCCAGCGCGCCGACGACTTCGTTGGCATGGCAACCGCCACAAGACCCTTGTCTTCGGCGCGGGCCATGCCCGTGAAGGCAAGCGCGGCCATCGCGACTGCCAGGGTTAGAGTTTTCATACCTGCCATTGTTACACTCCCAAAAATTGGGACAGGCTTCGCCTCGAAACCTGCCGTTCTCCCAAACTCCCGCGCCCCGCCCAAATTGTTGGCCTGCAGATTGCGGAATGCCTCCAAGTCCATTTCTGAACAAGGGTTTAACCCCTCTTCAAAAATGCCTAAACCCTAACAAATTGCGCGCCTCCTTCAGCCCGCAACTGCCTCCCATGCAGCCACAGCGCGCCGGGCGCGCTCGCGCACATCGGCCACGGTGAAACCAGCCTTGTAAAGGCTCGATCCAAGGCCGAAGCAGCTCACGCCAGCCGCGACATAGGTTGCGAAATCGCTTTCCGAAACGCCGCCCACAGCGCCAAGCGGAACATCCTTCGGCAAGACGGCGGAAACCGCCTTGATCCCATCTGCGCCCAGCACGCTGGCCGGGAAAAATTTCAGTGCCGATGCGCCTGCGCGGATTGCCGAAAAGGCTTCCGTCGGTGTGAACACGCCCGGCATCGTCACCATGCCATGGCCGCTTGCGCGGCGAATGACGTCCGGCTCGACATTGGGGCTGACCATCAGCCTGCCGCCAACATCGTGCAGCCGGTCCACATCCTCGACGCTCAACACAGTGCCCGCACCGATCAGCACATTGGCCGGTGCAAGCTTTGCAGCCTTGCCAATCGACACGAACGGGTCCGGCGAATTGAGCGGGATTTCGATGGCTTCAAAACCCGTCTCAATCAGCGCTTCGACGATTGCTTCGGTTTCTTCGGTACGAATGCCGCGCAGGATCGCGACCAGCGGATAGCGCAGCTTTGGCCATGCAACACGCGCGCTCATTGTAAAACTCCCGCAAAAGCGTGTCTTGCCGCCATGAACAGACCGTCGCGCACCAGTTCGTCCGCCTCGATGCGCTTGACGGCCAGCCCGGCAATGTCAAGCGCGCTGGCATAAAGCGCACCCATCATGCCATCGGACAAAAGCAGCACCTGCTGCGGCTTGCCATAAAGCGTGCGTCCGCCTGCAACTTCCAGCCCGATCAACAGGCCGGAAAGCCGCGCCAGCTGGTCGGTCGGCTTGCGGTCATGCACAAGCCAGCCCGCGCGAACCGAAAACAGCGCATTGGCGATCAGTTCAGGCGTTTCGAGCGAGGCCTTCACACCTGCCGCGAAAGCCGCGCCGTGCGGGTCAACCGCGCCTGCACCTTCCAGCGCCCCGGCCAGCACCGACTTGTCTTTCAAAAGCGCGAACAATTCGCCCGTCATGAAAGTCCGGTAATCGGCAAGACCACCATCGGCGATCCGCACCCATTTGGCGTGGGTGCCGGGCATGACGACCACCGCATCACGCGTGCCGCGATGCACGAGGCCGAGCAGTTTTGTTTCCTCGCCGCGCATCACGTCCGGCGCCGCCTCATCCCGCCGCGCAACGCCCGGCAGCATGATGACATGACGGCGCGCAGGCACGCGCACCGCAGCCCTGACGATGCCGTCCAGCCCGGCAGGCAGGCTCATATAGGGCGCTTCGATCCAGCCGGTGCGCGATCCGGCCATGCCGCAGATCACCACAGGCAGATCGTCGGGCGCACTGAGCGTAGCCAGATGCCGTTCAAGCGTTGGCTCGAAACCGGCTTCCTTCGCCCGCAGCAGACCGTCATCGCCGCGGCTTTCGCCCAGCACGGCACCGTCCGCATCCAGCGTCCAGAGCCGCAACCGGGTTGTGCCCCAGTCGGCGACGGCTGCAAACGGCTTTTTATCGAGAGCCATCCGAACAAGCCTTAGTGGTTGTCGCGCGGCAGGCCACGCGTATGCGCGATGTCCTGATACTTGATCGCGTTTTCCAGAACCGCGCCCGTTTCCATCTGGCCGACGACGGCACGCTGGATTTCCTGCCAAGGCGTCTGGCTTTCCGGATATTTGTAGCCGCCAGCGGCTTCCAGAGCCTTGCGGCGTTCGGCCAGTTCCTCATCCGAGATCAGGATATCCGCCGTACCGCGACCGAGATCGATGCGCACGCGGTCGCCGGTGCGCAAGATGGCCAGACCGCCGCCAGCCGCCGCTTCCGGCGAAGCATTGAGGATCGACGGCGAACCCGACGTACCCGACTGGCGACCGTCGCCGATGCATGGCAGCGAGCTGATACCCTTCTTCAAGAGGTAATCCGGTGCGCGCATATTGACGACTTCCGCAGCGCCCGGATAGCCGATCGGGCCAGCGCCGCGCATGAACAAAACCGTATGCTCGTCGATTTCCAGTGACGGATCGTCGATGCGATGATGATAATCCTCCGGTCCGTCGAAAACGACCGCCTTGCCTTCAAAGGCATTCGGGTCCTTGCTGTCGGAAAGGTAGCGATTGCGGAATTCGTCCGAAATAACGCTGAGCTTCATGATCGCAGACGAGAACAGATTGCCGCGCAGCACGCGGAAACCGGCATGTTTCTTCAGCGGCTGGTCATAGGTCTTGATGACATTGCTGTCTTCAATGGTGGCGTTCTTGCAGTTTTCACCGATGGTCTTGCCGTTGACGGTCAGCGCATCCTCGTTGATGAGGCCCTGCCCCATCAGCTGGTTGACGACTGCTGGCACACCACCGGCATGGTAATAATCTTCACCGAGATATTCACCGGCTGGCTGGAGATTGACCAGAAGCGGAATTTCCTCGCCATATTTCTGCCAGTCGTCCACGGTCAGCTCAACGCCGACATGGCGGGCGAGTGCGTTCAGATGGATCGGCGCATTGGTCGAACCGCCAATGGCGGAATTCACGCGGATCGCGTTCACAAACGCATCCTTGGTCAGAACATCCGACGGCTTGAGGTCTTCATAGACCATTTCGACGATACGGCGGCCCGTCAGATAGGCCACTTCCTGCCGGTCGCGGTAAGGTGCCGGAATGGCGGCGGAACCCGGAAGCTGCATGCCGAGCGCTTCGGCCAGAGAGTTCATGGTCGTGGCCGTGCCCATCGTGTTGCAATAGCCGGTGGAGGGGGCCGAGGACGCAACCAGCTTCACAAAGCCCTGATAATCGATCTCGCCCTTGGCCAGCAATTCGCGCGCCTTCCAGACGATGGTGCCCGAACCGGTGCGCTCGCCACGGAACCATCCGTTCAGCATCGGGCCGACCGAAAGCGCAATCGCCGGAATATTGACCGTCGCCGCAGCCATAAGACAGGCAGGCGTGGTCTTGTCGCAGCCAATTGTCAGAACGACGCCGTCGAGCGGATAGCCGTAAAGCACTTCCACGAGGCCGAGATAGGCAAGGTTGCGATCGAGACCGGCGGTCGGACGCTTGCCGGTTTCCTGAATCGGATGCACCGGGAATTCGATGACGATGCCGCCCGCCTCACGCACGCCTTCGCGGACGCGGTTGGCCAGTTCCAGATGGTGACGGTTGCAGGGCGACAGGTCCGAACCCGTCTGCGCGATGCCGATGATCGGGCGGCCCGACTGCAATTCTTCCTGGCTCAAGCCATAATTCATGTAGCGCTCAAGATAGAGCGCCGTCATATCGACATTGTCCGGATTGTCGAACCATGCACGCGAGCGGAACTTTGGCGTTTTCGGAGTGACGGGCTTGTTCATGTCTTTGTCCTGCTGGGTAAGAGGCCGCGAACGACCCCGTTTCCTAATCTACAAATGCTTCGACCGCGTGGCGCTTTCCGAACAGGAACGCATCGGCCACATGAGTCAGGGGAGCGAGATCGACATCCGAACGCCCCTCACCGATCAATTGCACAAAATGCTTGTAAAGGCGCTGATATTCGCGGTCCGGCTCAGCCATTTTTTCATCGCCAGCAATAGTCAGGCGACTGCCGCCATGGCTGAGCTGAAGCGTACCCTTGTCGGTTTCGACGCGAATATCCCAGGTCTGCGGGCCAGTCTGGCGCCAATCCAGCTCAAACGAAACCGGGATGCCGCTTTCCGTCTGGAACTGAAGGTCAGCCGCTATCGGCGCGGCGCGATTTTCCGGGAAATAGAGGTCCGACTGCGTGAGGAAAAAGCGTTCCGGCAGAATATGCGTCACGATGGACAGCGCATTGATGCCCGGATCGAATACACCGAGCCCGCCCGGCTCCCAGATCCATTGCTGGCCGGGATGCCAATGGCGCACGTCTTCCTTCCACGCAACGGCAACCGAACGGATCACGGCATCTTTGAGAAACTCGCGGGCCGGTTCCACCGCAGCCGCCTCGCGCGAATGCCAGGTGGTGTAAAGCGACAACCCTTCCGCCTTGGCCAGACGGTCCAGCGCCTGCACCTCGGAAATGGTCGCGCCGGGCGGCTTTTCCAGCATCACATGCTTGCGCGCTTTCAAAGCGGCATAGGCTTGGGCGAAGCGACCCTGCGGCGGCGTGCACAACGACACGGCATCGATGGCCACGTCGGATGCCAGCAACTGCTCGATATCGTTGAACGACGGCACGCTATCCAGTCCGGCATTGCGGCTGGCGACAGCGGCAAGCGCGATACCATCCACCGCCTCGATGGACGGCAGATGCTGGTCGCGCGCGATCTTGCCGAGACCGACGATTGCTAAGGCGATGTTGGATTGGATAGCCATGTTCAAAGCGCTTTCACGGCAACGTCTTTGGCCGTCGCCTGAGCCAGCTTGTTGACCAGCGGATAACGGAACGGCTTGGCGGAAATTTCGAACTGGTCGCCGGTCTGCGTCTTCACGCCTTCCGAGAAGGACAGGGTCGCCGTGCCGAAGAAATGCACGTGAATATCGCCCGGGCGGCGGAACAGCTCATATTTGAAATGGTGATGTTCAAGATTGGCTATTGTGTGCGACATGTTCGCTTCGCCGGACAGGAACGGCTTTTCGAAGATCACGTCATTGCCGCGGCGAATGCGCGAAACGCCTTCGACATGATCCGGCAGTGCGCCCACATAAAGCTCCGGTCCAAGCGATGCCTGACGCAGCTTGGAATGGGCAAGCCAGAGATAATTCTGCTTTTCGGTCACATGGTCGGAAAATTCATTGGCAAGGCAGAAGCCGATACGATGCGGCTGACCATTCGGGCCTATCAGATAAATGCCCGCCAGTTCCGGCTCTTCGCCACCATCTTCCGCGAAGGAAGGCGAAACCAGTTCGCCACCGGTGGCGACGAGCGCAGAACCGTCACCCTTGTAGAACCATTCCGGCTGCACGCCCGTCTGACCGGACTTCGGCTTGCCGCCCTCGACGCCCATCAGGAACATGCGCATCGAATCGGTCGGCTTTTCGGCAGCCTGCGCAGCCTTGTGCATCTTGTCGCGACCATCAGCAGAACCAAGATGCGTGAGGCCCGTGCCTGCAACGATCAGATGTGCTGGATCGGAATGGGTGATCGGCAGGCCCACGCGGCCCGCAGCCAGAGCGGCGTCGATATCGACGGCTTCGCCCTTGCCATTGCGCTCCACCTGCTCTGCAAGGCTGATTCCCGCGCCAATTGCCGCCCAGGCCAGTTCATAGGTCGTCGAAGCGCCTTTGACGATATGGGCCGCACCCTCATCACCGCATGCAGCCACACGCGTTTCACCGCCCGCATCGCGGAACTGTACCAGACGTAACATTAAACCTCCCAGACCGCGACGAATCGCGGAAACTCCATACCGGCCGTTTGAAAACACTTTCATGCCTTGCGACGGCTCACCTTATTAATATGACTATTTTGCCAAGGCCGCCTTTGTCAAGCAAGCGAAGACCCCACATACACAGGCTTGCAGTCTTCAACACCCTCCACAAGATTCAACTCATTGATTTTAATATTCTAATAATCAAAATGCCTGTTTGTCGCAGGCGATTATCGCGCAATTTTCTTCAAAGGTGCTTGCCATAAAGTAATATTATATGCTTCATATCCCTCAAGGCCGGGAGGGCCTTATTGGGAGGAAATATTATGAAACGCAGTCTCGCGGCTCTGTCAGCCGCATTTTCGCTCGCACTGATTTCAAGCGCATCCGCCGCATCGCTGACTGTCGGTTTCTCGCAGATCGGTTCGGAATCGGGCTGGCGCGCCGCAGAAACCGCCCTGACCAAGCAGGAAGCTGAAAAGCGCGGCTATACGCTGAAATTCGCCGATGCCCAGCAGAAGCAGGAAAACCAGATCAAGGCCGTGCGCGGCTTCATCGCACAGGGCGTCGATGCGATCCTGATCGCCCCGGTCGTCTCCACCGGCTGGGACGCGGTCCTCAAGGAAGCCAAGGAAGCTGAAATTCCTGTCGTCCTGCTCGACCGCCAGATTGATTCGCCGGAAGATCTCTATCTCACCGCCGTGACCTCCGATCAGGTCCATGAAGGCAAGGTTGCCGGTGACTGGCTGGTGAAGGATATCGGCGACAAGTCCTGCAATGTGGTCGAACTTCAGGGCACGACCGGTTCGTCGCCTGCGATCAACCGCAAGAAGGGCTTTGAGGAAGCGATCAAGGGTCACGACAACATCAAGATTTCCCGTTCGCAGACCGGTGACTTCACCCGCACCAAGGGCAAGGAAGTCATGGAAAGCTTCATCAAGGCTGAAGGCGGCGGCAAGAATATCTGCGCAGTCTATGCCCATAATGACGACATGGCCGTCGGCGCCATTCAGGCCATCAAGGAAGCCGGTCTGAAGCCGGGCACCGACATCAAGATCGTGTCGATCGATTCCGTGCCGGATATCTTCCAGGCCATGGCCAATGGCGAAGCCAATGCCACCGTGGAACTCACGCCGAACATGGCCGGTCCGGCTTTCGACGCCATCGAGGCGTTCAAGGATAAGGGCACCGTTCCGCCGAAGTGGATCCAGACGGAATCCAAGCTCTACACACAGGCTGACGATCCGAAGGCCGTATACGAAGCCAAGAAGGGCCTCGGCTACTAATCTTCGTGTCATTCGGGCCGCCAGCTTTCGGCGGCCCGGTTTCCCTTCGGCCCGTTTTGGCGAAGGGTATCGTTGCAATTCGCAAACGGAAGACTGCCATGGCTCGCCCCGAAACAGGCGCTCAACCGGCGTCGGTTATACCGCTTCTCGAAGCTCGCTCGATCACCAAATCCTTTCTGGGCGTCACCGCACTTGACCATGTCGATTTCGCGCTCAAACGCGGCGAAATCCATGCCTTGCTTGGTGAAAACGGTGCGGGCAAATCCACCCTCATCAAGATATTGACCGGCGCCTATCATGGCTTTGACGGGTCGATCCTGCTTGACGGCCAGCCCATTGCGCCTGCCTCCGTAGCGGAAGCGCAGACGCTCGGCATCGGCACCGTCTATCAAGAGGTAAACCTGCTGGAAAACCTCACCGTCGCCGAAAATGTCTTTCTCGGTCGCCAGCCGCGCCGCTTCGGCTTCGTGGATCGTCGGCGCATGGAAAAGGACACAACGGCGCTCCTCGCGCGTTATGGTCTCGACATCGACGTCAGCGCGCCGCTGTCGGCCTATTCCGTGGCCATACGCCAGATCATCGCGATTGCGCGCGCCGTCGATCTGTCGGGCAAAGTGCTTGTCCTTGACGAGCCGACCGCCAGCCTTGATGCGCGCGAAGTCGAAATGCTGTTCACGGTTCTGCGCCAGTTGAAGGCCGAAGGACTCGGCATCATCGTCATCACGCATTTTCTGGATCAGGTCTATGCGATTGCCGATTGCGCCACCGTACTGCGCAATGGCCGTCTGGTCGGCAGCCGCAACCTGTCGGAACTGCCGCGCACCGATCTCATTTCCATGATGCTCGGCCACCAGTTGCAGGAAACCGTGCGCCGTCAGCTGACCGAGGAGGTCAGCGACGACACGGTCGCGCCGATCCGCTTTGCAGGCTACGGCAAGAAAGGCAGCGTTGCGCCATTCGATCTCGCCATCAAGCCCGGCGAAGCTGTGGGCATTGCAGGCTTGCTCGGTTCGGGCCGCACCGAGACCGCGCTTCTCATGTTCGGCGTTGATGAAGCCGATAGCGGCCAGCTCACCGTCGATGGCAAGGAGATCAAGCTGCCCTCGCCCGTTGCCGCCATTTCAGAGCGCTTCGCCTTCTGTCCGGAAGAGCGCAAGACCGATGGCATCATCGGCGATTTTTCGGTGGCGGAAAATATCGCGCTTGCCGTGCAAGGCAAACGCGGCTGGTCGAAGCCGCTGTCCTCGCGCGAAAAAGCCGCGCTCGCGGACCGCTACATCAAGGCGCTCGATATCCGTCCGCCCGATCCGCACAAGCCGATCAAGTTTCTATCCGGCGGCAACCAGCAAAAGGCCATTCTGGCGCGCTGGCTCGCCACCGATCCCCGCCTGCTGATTCTCGATGAACCGACACGCGGCATTGACATCGGGGCGCATGCCGAAATCCTGAAACTCATCGGCGAACTCTGCGGACAAGGCATGGCGCTCGTCATCATCTCATCCGAATTCGAGGAACTGGCCGCCGTCGCCAATCGCGTGGTGGTTCTGTCGGACCGTCGCCATGTCGCCGAATTGCACGGTGAAGAAATCACCGCCGACAATATCGTGCGCGCCATTGCGGAGACCGGTCCGAAAACTGCTTCTGCAAGCCAGAAGGAAGCTGCAGCATGATTGCCCGCATATCCAGAAAATTCAAAAGACTGGCGCCGCAGCTCGCAGCCCTCATTCTGATTCTTGCCGCAAACACCGTCATCTCGCCCGGCTTTCTCGACATTTCGTTCCAGAACGGTCGCCTCTATGGCAGCCTGATCGACATTCTGGTGCGCGCAGCACCGGTCGCCATTCTGGCCGTCGGCATGACGCTGGTGATCGCCACTCGCGGCATCGACCTTTCGGTCGGCGCCGTCATGGCGATCAGCGGCGCTTTCGCCGCATCGCTGATCGTTGCGGGCTATCCGCTGGCTGTCGTCATTCCCGCAGCACTCGGTGTCGGCCTGTTGTGTGGGCTGTGGAACGGCTTTCTGGTCGCCGTCTTCGATATCCAGCCGATCATCGCCACCTTGATCCTGATGGTGGCGGGGCGCGGCATCGCCCAGCTTATCACCGAAGGCGCCATCCTCACCTTCAACAATGACGCCTTCGCCGCGCTCGGCTCCGGCTCGTTTCTCGGCATACCCATTCCGGTGCTGATCTGGCTTTTGGCCGGGCTGGTCGTCGGCATTGCGGTGCGCTCCAGCGCGCTCGGTTTCCTGATCGAGGCAACCGGTATCAATCGGCGCGCCGCTATGCTGGCGGGCGTCAAGGCGCGGTTCCTGCTGTTCAGCGTCTATGCCGTTTCCGGCGTTGGCGCAGCCCTGGCAGGCCTGATCGCCACCGCCGACATTCGTGGCGCGGACGCCAACAATGCCGGTCTGTGGCTTGAACTCGACGCCATTCTGGCGGTCGTCATCGGCGGCACATCGCTCAATGGCGGACGCTTTTCGATCACCGCCTCGCTGCTCGGCGCACTGATCATCCAGTCGATCAATACCGGCATTCTGATGGCGGGCTTTCCGCCGGAATTCAACCTCATCATCAAGGCTGGCATCATCATCGTGGTGCTCACCTTCCAGTCGGCGGCCATCGTCAACCTGATCGGCTTCCTGCGCTCGCAGCGCAAGGGCGCCGCCGTCAACGGCACCCGACACACTCATCAAGGAGCAGGACAATGAGAATTCTTCGCAACCTGCCCTTTCTGACCACTGTGGCGATTTTCCTGATCGCCTATGCGATCTGCGCAGTGCAATTCCCGAACATGCTGTCGACACGGGTGATCGGCAATCTCCTGACCGACAATGCCTTTCTCGGCATTGCCGCGGTCGGCATGACCTTCGTGATCATTTCCGGCGGCATTGATCTTTCGGTCGGCTCGGTCATCGCCTTCACCAGCGTTTTCGTCGCGGTTCTCGTGGGTAAACTCGGCGTGCATCCTCTGCTCGCATTCGCGCTTGTTCTCGCCATCGCCGCGCTTTTTGGCGCGTGGATGGGCATGATGATCCATTATCTCGGCATTCCGCCTTTCGTCGCGACGCTGGCCGGCATGTTCCTCGCGCGCGGCGCGGCCTTCCTGATCTCGACGGAATCGGTGCCGATCTCACACCCCTTCATCGACACGTTGCAGGGGCTTTATTTCCGGCTGCCGGGCGGCGGCAGGCTGACGTTCATCGCCATGCTTATGCTGGCCGTGTTCATCGTCGGCAGCATTATTGCCCATCGCACGCGCTTTGGTGCAAACATCTATGCACTTGGCGGCAATCAGCAATCGGCGGAACTGATGGGCGTTCCCATCGGTCGCACGACCATCGGCATCTATACCATGTCGGGCGTGCTTTCCGGCCTCGCCGGTATCGTCTATACGCTCTATACCTCGTCCGGCTATTCGCTGGCGACGGTGGGCGTGGAACTGGATGCCATCGCATCGGTGGTCATCGGCGGAACGCTTCTGACCGGCGGCGCGGGACTGGTTGCGGGAACATTTGTCGGCATTCTGATACAGGGGCTGATACAGACCTATATTGTTTTCGACGGCACGCTGTCTTCCTGGTGGACGAAAATCGCAATCGGTATATTGCTGTTCCTGTTCATCGCTCTGCAACGAGGACTCCTGTGGTTCTCCGACTTAAGACTGGCGCGTCAACGCATGAAGGAGGCCTGAATTGGGATTGCTGGAAACGGCCATAACCGGACGCAAGCGGCATAACAGCCACGCTGTCGTCGTGGGGGAACTCGGGCGCGGCATCGTCGCGGGCACCATTCCCGAAGGTTCGATCCTGCCCGGCGACAACGAATTGTCGCTGCGCTTCGGCGTTTCCCGCACGGTCCTGCGCGAGGCGATGAAGACGCTCGCCGCCAAACGCCTGATCGAACCCAAGGCCAAGGTCGGCACCCGTGTCCTGGGCCATGCCAGCTGGAACTTCTTCGATCCCGATGTCCTGACATGGCGCTTCGAGGCCGGCTTCGACGAGGTCTTCGTCGATCATCTGGCCGAAATGCGCATGGCGCTCGAACCCGCTGCAGCCGCAGCCGCAGCCGAGCGTGCCACCAGCGACGAAATCGTGGAACTCTATGCGCTCGCCGCCAAGTTCGACAATCCGCAGCACACGCCGGAAACGATCGCCAAGGTCGATCTGGAGTTTCACCTCGCGGTCGCCCGCATGTCAGGAAATCCGTTCATGCGCTCGGTCAGCGGGCTGATCGAGGCGGCGCTCGCCGTGTCCTTCCAGCTCTCTTCTCCCGCTGCATCGCATGAAGGCATCGCCGAATGTGCGGCCAATCATCTGCGCATTGCCCACGCCATCGCCTCCCGCGATCCGCAAAAAGCCCGCGCCGCGATGGAAAGCGTCATCAAGCTCGGGGTGGAACGCATCCGCAACGTGATCTGACGAAGGAGAAGAGTCGTGCGGATTTTGAAAGAAATCCGCCACGGCCTCGACCTATAATTCGTTTGAGCTTAACTTGCCGCCGGAAAGAAACCTGATTCCTTCCGACAATTCCTACAAGGTGCACCGAACGCACCTCATGCACGACAGGGTTTTTCATGTCCTATCTCGCCGCTTCCGATCGCTACGACAACGCCACCTTTCGCCGCGTCGGGCGCAGTGGTCTCGTCCTGCCTGCCATTTCGCTTGGCCTCTGGCACAATTTCGGCGACGGAATTCCGCTCGACCGTCAAAAGGCAATGCTTTTCAAGGCTTTCGATCTTGGCATCACCCATTTCGATCTTGCCAATAATTACGGCCCGCCTCCCGGCTCGGCAGAACGCAATTTCGGCCAGATCCTGAAAAGCGATCTTGGTCGTTATCGCGACGAACTGATCATTTCCAGCAAGGCCGGTTGGGAAATGTGGTCCGGCCCCTATGGGCGCGGCGGCGGTTCGCGCAAGGCGATCCTTGCGAGCCTCGACCAGAGCCTGTCGCGCCTCGGCCTCGACTATGTGGATATTTTCTATTCACACCGTTTTGACGCCAATACGCCGCTGGAAGAAACGGCTGGCGCGCTTGCAAGCGCGGTCGAACAGGGCAAGGCGCTTTATGTCGGCATCTCGTCCTATTCTGCAGGCAAGACACGCGAAATCGCCAAAATCCTCGCTGCGCGCAACGTGCCGCTCTTGATCCACCAGCCGTCCTACAACCTGTTCAACCGCTGGATCGAAAAAGATCTTCTGTCGGCCACCGACGATGTCGGCGCAGGGGTCATCGCCTTCACGCCACTGGCGCAGGGTCTGCTGACCAATCGCTACCTCAACGGCATTCCGGCGGATGCGCGCATCAACCAGCCGGGCAATAAATCGCTGCGTCCGGTCCATCTGAGCGATGACAATATCGAGCGCGCCCGCAGTCTCAATGAAATCGCCAAGAAGCGCGGACAGAGCCTCGCTCAGATGGCGCTGGCCTGGGTGCTGCGCGATCCACGCGTGACCTCGGCGCTGATCGGCGCCAGCTCGCCAGAGCAGATTGTCGAAAACGTCAAGGCGCTGGAAAATCTCTCCTTCTCGGCAGACGAGCTGAAAGAGATCGATAAATATGCGGTCGAAGGCGGCGTGAACCTCTGGGAAAAGCCCGCGAACGACGAAGCGGTCTGATAGCCAACCACCTCAAGGAAAAGCCCGGTTCCGACCGGGCTTTTTGCTACTCGACCTTCAGGTCAAAGGCGGGATTGCTGCGCAACGTATTGCTGACGGTGCAGATTTCCTCAGCCAGTTCGGCGATGTGTTGTTTCTCTTCGGCTGAAAGATCGCCGTCGAAGTGAAACGCAATATGGAACCGCTCGATCCGCGACGGGCTTTCATGCGTCTTGTCGCCTGTGACCTCGACACGGACATCACCCAGCTTTTCGCGCAGGCCAAGCTTGCCCGCAGCGATCCGCGCGCTCAGCGCCATGCAGGCGGCGACTGATGCATAGAGTAGATCAAGCGGGTTGAAGCCCGGCTGGCTGACGCTCGTCACAAGCTCGACCTTGCCGCCCGTCGGCGTGGTGATCACCGGCAACCGGCCATCCGGCATTGCGGCAACCGCTCCCGTCTCGCGGGTTCTGACCTTGAGCTCGCTCATGAATTTCCTCGTTCAGTCGAAAACCTTCAGATAATCAATAGCCCGCGCCAGCCAGCAGCTGACCGAAACTGCGAAAATATCGCCCTTGTCATCACGACGGAAGACCAGCTTCCATTCGCCCGGCGACGGCGCATCCATCGAACGCTGTACCGGCAAAAGCCAGACATCGGAACCGACCGCATAAAGCGGATACATGTCACTTTTGCCAAGGAACCCTTCGAAAGCGCCATAAATCGCGCCACCTTCGGCCACGAGAAGAAGACTTGCGCCAAGCTCCTCACTGCGGAAACGTCCAAGAATGTCACGTTTGGCCTCGCCCGTCACACGATGCATGGTGAGGGAGAGATTTTCATCCGCACGAGTGAGATGGACCACATCGCCTTCGCGACGGATAGCCGTCGTGGATGAACGCGCTTCATCCTTGCTCACCACATCCATCACTTCCGGGCTGGTTCCAAAACGCGCCTTCATGCGCCCACGCCCGGCATCGTCAAGGCTCAGCACCAGACCGGTTTCGGCATCTAACCATGAGCCGAACCAGCCCGCATCGGCCTCAACGGGTTGCGATTCCGCCGATGACACACCGAGCGCGAGCTTCATCAGCTTCGCTGCAAGATCGGATGCACCGCCTTCAAAATTGAACATGGCGATGGTGGAAATCCGCTCATCGGCGCAATGCCAGCGCTGGCAGCGCCAACCGCGTAAAGCGCCGCCATGGCCGGTCAGCCGCTTGCCGCCCACCTCTTCGAATTTCAGGCCGAAGCCATAAGGGGCGGCTGCGCCATCGTTGAACGTCTGCGGTCCGCTCAAACGGCGATAAAGTCCGTTCGCGTCATCGCGTGTCGCGTCGATGAACTTTTCCCAGGCGATCATGTCGTCCAGCGAGGCGCAAATGCCCGCATCGCCCATCCAGTGAATGCGGTTGGTGGCGGGCAGAAACCCGCGCACCGTATCGCCCTCATAGCCGGTGCATTCGGTGAAAAGCGCCGTATCGGGAATGAGTTCCGCCGTCTTCATGCCAGCCGGTTGGAAAATCCGCGCTGCCAGAAGCTCGACCAGTGAACGGCCCGTATGGCTTTCGATCAGATCGGCCAGAATGCGGAAATTGCCATTGCAGTAGGAATAATGGCTGCCCGGCGCAAAATGCGTGGTTTTCAGGCCGCGCAGCAGTTTCTGGGCATCTTCGGCCAGAAACACGCCTTCCGGGTCGCCGCCGCACAGCACTGTTAGCGCCCAGTAATCACGCAGGCCCGACTGGTTGTTGCACAGGTCCCGCGCGCGCGGGCGTTCACCCACGAAATCGGCAAGATAAGTGCGAAGCGCATCGTCCAGCGCTTCCGGCTCGCCCACGCTGTCGAGAAGCACGCCGCAGGTGAATTGCTTGCTGACCGAACAGATCGGCATCCGCGTTTGCGCCGTCATCGGCTGGCGCGTGCGCAGATCGGCAAAGCCCCACGCATGGCTGATGACAACTTCGCCATCCTTGACGACGGCGACGACACCGCCCGGCCCCTTATAGTTCTGCGGAATAGTATCGACGAAGGCGCGAAGGGCGGGAAGATCGAGATGCGGCATGATGGAACTCGGACGACTCAGATGAAAATCAACAGCCGTCAGGAGGCATCATTTCAGCCGATCAATCAAGGCCATGGCCGCGTGCGGATTATGCGCCTTATAGCCGCTGATGACATAGAGATAGACATCGCGCGCTATATTATCGGCCACCGGCGGCGTGACGGTTTTCAGCCCGTCCGGCTTCTGGCCTTCGGCAATCGCTTTTGCCCGCTTCGCCCACTGGTCGAGTTCGGCCTCGCTATAGCCAAGCGGCTCGCTTTCCTTGGTGCCCATGATGCGCAGATAGGCGAAAGGTGCCGTCATATCGGCAAATTGCGGAAATGCGCTATCGCCTGCAATAACCACCGCAACGCCATATTCCCGCAGAAGCGCTGTAAATTCCGGCACATTGAAACTGTCGTGGCGCACTTCCACCGCATGGCGCAGATCGCGCCCATCGAGACGTTTCGGCAGGAGTTTCAGGAAGGCCTCGAAATCCTTGGGATCGAATTTCTTCGTGCCCATGAACTGCCAGTTGACGACGCCAAGCTTCTCCTTCAGCTCCATCACGCCGCCGGTGAGAAAGCGCTCGATGCTTTCGCCCGCTTCCGCCAGCACGCGGCGATTGGTCGAAAAGCGGGGCGCCTTCAGCGAAAAGACAAAGCCTTCCGGTGTTTCGTCGTGCCATTTGGCGAAAGTCGTCGGCTTTTGCGGGCCGTAATAGGTGGAGTTGATCTCGATCGAGGTCATCTTGCTGGATGCGTATTCCAGCTGGCGCTTCTTCGCCAGTTTTTCGGGATAAAAGCTTTCATCCCACGGCTCGAACGCCCAGCCGCCAATGCCGACACGAATCTTGCCAGAGTTTGCTTGCGCCATCTTGTCCTCCCGACATGAGATCATCCGTTTTGGTCATCATGTTTAGTCTGTATTCGCGCCGGGGGCTATGCTGTTATGTCAGTAACCTACGGATCGCATGCCATCCAAACAAGAGACGAACAATCGTCCGCATTTTGAGAGTGAGGAAATGCATCAGATGACCAGCAAACCCAATACGCGTAACGGGGGCCAGATATTGGTAGACGCGTTGCGCATTCACGGCGTGGACCGTGTTTTCTGCGTTCCCGGAGAAAGCTATCTCGCCGCGCTCGACGCTTTTCACGATGTGCAGGATGAAATCGAACTGATCGTCTGCCGTCAGGAAGGCGGTGCTGCCTATATGGCCGACGCCCATGGCAAACTGACGGGTAAGCCCGGCATCTGCTTTGTCACCCGCGGACCGGGCGCGACCAATGCCTCTGTCGGCGTGCACACCGCGTTTCAGGATTCGACACCGATGCTGCTGTTCATTGGTCAGGTGGCCAGCGATCAGGTGGAACGCGAAGCCTTTCAGGAAGTCGATTACCGCCGCATGTTCGGCCAGATGGCCAAATGGGTGGTGCAGATCGACGATGCCGCCCGCATTCCTGAACTGGTCAGTCAGGCCTTTCATCGCGCCGTCAACGGACGCCCCGGCCCGGTGGTGATTGCCCTGCCGGAAGATATGCTGACATCTTATGCCGCCGTCAGCGATGCCCCGGCCTATAAGAAGGTCGAAATGCATCCGGGTCAGGACCAGTTGCAGGACATGGTGCAACTGATCGAAAAGGCCGAGCGCCCGCTGATGATCGTCGGCGGTGGCGGTTGGGACAGGCAAGCTGTGCGCGACCTGCAAACATTCGCTGAAAACATGCATCTGCCGGTGGCGGCTTCGTTCCGCTGTCAGGACATGTTCGACAACACCCATCCGCTTTACGCGGGCGAAATGGGCACATCGATCAGCCCGAAGCTTGCGCAGCGCGTGCGCGACAGCGACCTTCTCGTGGTGGTCGGCGCGCGGCTTGGCGAAATGACCACGCAGGGCTATGAGCTTGTCAGCATTCCGGTGCCGCAGCAAAAGCTGATCCACATCCATCCGGGTGCCGAAGAACTGGGCCGCGTCTATCACGCCGATCTGCCGATCAATGCCAGCATGCCGGCCTTTGCCCGCGCTGCATCAAAGCTTGCCCCCATCGCCGCACCGCGCAGCAAGGCATGGGCTGAGACGGCCAATGCCGATTATCGCGACAACATGAAAACGCCGGTCATACCGGGCGCGGTGCAGATGGGCGAAATCATGGAATGGCTGCGCGCGCATCTGCCAGCCGATGCCATCATCACTAATGGGGCTGGCAACTATTCCGCCTGGCCGCATCGATTTTATCAGTACCGCACCTATCGCAGCCAGTTGGCACCCACCAACGGTTCCATGGGCTATGGCGTTCCCGCTGCCGTGTCCGCCAAGCTGGCGGCGCCGGAGCGCACCGTCGTGGCCTTTGCCGGTGATGGCTGCTTCCTCATGAACGGTCAGGAACTGGCGACCGCCGCGCAATATAATGCGAAGGCGATTTTCGTCGTGGTCAATAACGGCATGTACGGCACCATCCGCATGCATCAGGAGCGCACCTATCCGGGCCGCGTTTCCGGCACAGGCCTCGCCAATCCCGATTTCGCAGCCCTCGCCCGGGCATACGGCCTGCACGGCGAAACGGTCGAAGCGACAGCCGATTTTGCAGCCGCTTTCGAGCGTTGCGAACAATCCGGCAAGCCCGCCTTGATCGAGATCCGCATCGATCCCGAAGCGCTTTCGCCAAAAATGTCACTGAGCCAGATGCGGGAACAAGGCCTCGCCAAGCAGAAATAATCCAAAGCCCCGGTTCGTCCGGGGCTTTCATTTTGCGCCTACGACTTTCGTCTGACTGGCAGATATTCCAGCTGGACTCGAACGTCGAAGCCCCGCATACCCACTTTACGTTGCGTAAAGTGGAGGGGGACCATGAACACGCTCAGTCTATCCATTATTTTGTTTGGTTGCATCGCTCTCGCCGTGGCGTGTTTTATCGCCTTTACGGGCGTCAATCTCTGACCGCAGGCAAAAGACTTTCGCCGAGAAAATCACCTGAGAAGTCCCGCACGGCGCGAACCATGAAATCGCTGATGACCCGGATACGCGGCGCTGCCATGACATCCACGTGGCAGCTCATCCAGTATTCGCGCTCCAGATGCATTTCGTGCGGCAGAACAGGCACCAGTTCGGGATGCTTGCTGGCTATGAAAAACGGCAGAACGCACAGGCCATAGCCGGTCTGCGTGGCGACAAGCTGCGCGTGAATGCTGGAGCTTTGATACGTGCAGCGCTGGCCCGGCAGGATCTCGCGCATGTAATCAAGGCCGGGCGTGAACACCATGTCCTCGATATAGCCGATGAAGGGATGGCGCGCCAAATCGTCCCTGCTGCGGATCGGCGGATGCCGGGCCAGATAGTCGCGATGGCCATAGATGAACAACCGGTAGGATGTGAGCTTCTCGCTGTGATAAGGCCCGTTGCGCGGCATATGCAGCGTAATCGACAGTTCCGCCTCGCGGCGCGAAAGCGACATGATCTGCTGGATCGTCACCACTTCCACGAACAGGCTCGGATAGGATTGCGCCAGAACCGGCAGGCGGTCGGCCAGAAAGAAATTGCCGAAACCCTCAAGCGTCGAAAGACGCACAACGCCCGACAGCGCCGCGAGATTGCCGGTGGCTTCGGTCTGGAACTTCATGGCCTCGCGTTCCATGATTTCCGCAGGCTCGACCAGACGTTCGCCCATCGGCGTCAGCAGATAACCACGCGGGTTGCGCTCGAATAATTTGGTGGCCAGCGCCTGTTCCAGCCGGTCGATACGGCGCAGCACCGTCACGTGGCTGGTGCGCAATTGCCGCGCCGCGGTGGAGAGCTGCCCCGTGCGCGCAACAGCCAGAAAATATTGCAGATCGTCCCATGTAAACTGCCGCACATACTGCTCCCTATAGTCTGCCCGCATTTTCCCTATGGCATCTGTACATTTATGAACAGACGCTGTTCAAAAATTGTTGTTCTTGTACGCATTTGTCAATGCTACCGTTCCAATCGAAAACCCGAATGGAGGAACATATCGGGCGGAAGCACAAAGATGATCGATCTGAGGAGGTCGGTCATCCTGTCTGGAAAAGGCCGCTTCTCTGGAGGATACCGTTCGATTTTGTCGAGGGGTCAAGGGAATTATTGGGAGGAGTATTTTATGAAGCGTCTTGCACTCGCAACGGCAGCACTGCTGGCTGCAACCGCCATCGCGTCGGCTGCGGAAATTTCCGATGGTAAAGTCAAGATCGGCATCTTGAACGACCAGTCGGGCGTCTATGCCGATTTCGGTGGCAAATGGTCTTATGAAGCGGCGAAGATGGCCGCCGAGGATTTCGGCGGCAAGGTGCTGGATGCGCCGATTGAAATCATCACCGCCGACCATCAGAACAAACCGGACGTCGCATCGAACATCGCGCGCCAGTGGTACGACACCGAACAGGTCGATTCCATCATGGAACTGACGACCTCGTCCGTCGGCCTCGCCGTACAGGCCTTGTCCAAGGACAAGAAGAAGATCACCATCAATACAGGTGCCGCCACTTCGGAACTGACCGGCAAGCAGTGCACGCCTTATGGCTTCCATTGGGCCTATGACACCCACGCGCTTGCGGTTGGCACCGGCGGTTCGCTCGTGCAGCAGGGCGGCGATACCTGGTTCTTCCTGACCGCCGATTACGCCTTCGGCTATTCGCTGGAAGAGCAGACCACGAAATTCGTGGAATCGAAGGGCGGCAAGGTGCTCGGTTCCGTCCGCCATCCGCTGTCCAACACGGATTATTCCTCCTTCCTGCTGCAGGCCCAGGCTTCAGGCGCCAAGGTTGTCGGCCTTGCCAATGCGGGTCTCGACACGTCGAACACCATCAAGCAAGCCGCAGAATTCGGCATCGTGGCCGGCGGCCAGCGCCTCGCCGCCCTGCTCTTCACCCTGTCGGAAGTGCACGGTCTCGGCCTCGAAGCCGCACAGGGCCTGACGCTCACCGAAGGCTTCTACTGGGATCGCGACGATGAATCGCGCGCCTTCGGCAAGCGCTTCTTCGACCGCACCGGCCGTATGCCGAATATGATCCAGGCGGGCACCTACTCTGCCGTCACACAATATCTGAAGGCGATCAAGGAAGCAGGCACGGATGAAACCGAAGCCGTCGCCAAGAAGCTGCATGAAATGCCGGTTGAAGACGTCTTTGCCCGTCACGGCAAGGTCGGCGCCAATGGACGCATGATCTATGACATGTATCTGATGGAAGTGAAGAAGCCGGATGAAAGCAAGGCGCCTTGGGATTATTATAAGGTGCTGGCAACCATCCCCGGCGATCAGGCTTACATGAAGCCTTCGGAAAGCGGCTGCCCTTTGGTCACGCAGTAAAGAGGCTTTTTGGATGACAGCTTCGACTGGCAATGTGACGGCTCTGCGTGAAGCAGGGCCGGCGACCTCGACTTCTCTATCGCGGACCGCTGCGCGTCCTGTTTTGTCGGCGCGCGGCTTGGGCAAGTCGTTTGGCGGCTTTTATGCGGTGAAGAATGTCGATCTTGATGTGGAACATGCCCGCGTTCATGCGCTGATCGGCCCGAACGGGGCTGGCAAGACGACGGTGTTCAATCTTCTGACCAAGTTTTTGCAGCCGACAAGCGGCGAGATCACGCTTCTGGGCGAAACCATCACCAAAACCGACCCGGCCAAAGTGGCGCGGATGGGACTGGTGCGTTCGTTCCAGATTTCGGCCACCTTCCCGCATCTGACGGTTCTGGAAAACGTCAAGGTGGCGCTGCAACGCCCGAACGGTCTTGCCACGCAATTCTGGCGTTCGCTTTCCGCGCTGGACCGGCTGGATGCGAGAACCGTCGAGCTTCTGGAGCGCGTCGGCCTTGCCGATGCCCGTCATGCACTGGCTGCCGATCTGTCCTATGGCCGCAAGCGGGCGCTCGAAATCGCCACCACGCTGGCGCTTGATCCGAAAGTGCTGCTGCTGGATGAGCCGATGGCTGGCATGGGCCATGAAGACGTTCACACCATTGCCGCCCTCATTGCCGATGTCGCGAAGGACCGCGCCGTTTTGATGGTGGAACACAATCTCAAGGTGGTGGCCGATATCGCCCACCATGTCACGGTGCTGCAACGCGGCGAGATCCTCGCCTCCGGCAGCTATGCCGACGTCTCGAAGGACGAGCGCGTGCGCACCGCCTATATGGGAACCGAACATGAATAAAGGCCAACCGCTCCTGTCTGTGCGCGGGCTGAATGCCTGGTATGGCGAAAGCCATGCCCTGCATGGCGTCGATCTCGACATCTGGCCGGGCGAAACCATCACGCTTCTGGGCCGCAACGGCGTCGGCAAGACGACAACCTTGCGCGCCATCATGGGTATCATCCGCAAGCGCACCGGCACGATCACGCTGGAGGGCAAAGACATCATGCGCGTGCCTTTGCATCGCATCGCCCATGCGGGTCTTGGCTTCGTGCCGGAAGAGCGCGGCATCTTCGCCACGCTCAGCGTGCATGAGAACCTGCTTTTGCCGCCGGTTGTCGCCAAAGTTGGCCAGGGAGGTGGGCAGAGCCTGATGTCTCTGGACGAGATTTACGCGCTTTTCCCGAACCTGCATGAACGGCGCAACAGCCCCGGCACCAAGCTGTCGGGCGGCGAACAGCAGATGCTGGCCATTGCGCGCATCCTGCGCACCGGCGTCAAGGTGCTGCTGCTGGACGAGCCGACCGAAGGTCTGGCGCCTGTCATCGTGCAGCGCATCGGCGATGTGCTGGTGGAACTGAAGAAGCGCGGCATGACCATCCTTCTGGTCGAGCAGAACTTCCGCTTTGCCGCCAAGGTCGCAGACCGCTTCTATCTGATGGATCATGGCGTGGTGACGGAGAACTTCCCAACCGCCGAGCTGCCCGACCGCATGGCGGCCCTGAACGAAGCGCTGGGAGTCTGACATGACAATGATTTTTGGAATCCCCCTGCAAGCGCTTCTCGGCCAGTTGCTGGTCGGCCTCATCAACGGCTCCTTCTATGCCATGCTGAGCCTTGGCCTTGCCATCATCTTCGGCCTGTTGCGCATCATCAATTTTGCCCATGGCGCGCAATATATGCTGGGCGCTTTTGTCGGCTATCTGCTGTTGAGCTGGCTTGGCATCGGCTATTGGCCAGCGCTTATTCTGGCTCCGATCATCGTCGGTCTCGGCGGCGCGATTGTCGAGCGCGTGGCGCTGTCACGGCTTTATAATCTCGATCCGCTTTACGGCCTGCTCTTCACCTTCGGCCTGGCGCTCGTGATCGAAGGCACGTTCCGCTATTATTATGGCGCTGCCGGACAGCCCTATGCGGTGCCCCCGTCGCTTGCAGGCGGCAATAATCTCGGCTTCATGTTCCTGCCGAATTATCGCGCCTGGGTGGTGGTGGCTTCGCTGATCATCTGCCTTGGCACCTGGCTTTTGATCGAAAAGACCAAGCTTGGCGCTTATCTGCGCGCCGCCACCGAAAACCCGACACTGGTCAAGGCCTTCGGCATCAATGTGCCGCTGCTTCTCACCTTCACCTATGCGCTGGGTGCTGGCCTTGCGGGCGTTGCCGGCATCATGGCCGCCCCGATCTATCAGGTCAGCCCGCTGATGGGTTCGAACATCATCATCGTGGTCTTTGCCGTGGTGGTTGTCGGCGGCATGGGATCGATCCTCGGCGCCATCATCACCGGCTATGTGCTGGGACTGGCCGAAGGGCTCACCAAGGTCTTCTACCCGGAAGCCTCCAGCATCGTCATCTTCGTCATCATGGCTATCGTCCTTCTGGTGCGACCCGCCGGACTGTTCGGGAAGGAGGCCTGATATGGCTGATACCGCTCTTAAAGCAACGGCTGCAAGCCATGGCGCCACCCCGACCCGCAAACCGGCGATCAACAGCCTGTCGGCCACCATCCTCATCATCGCCATCGTCGCACTGGCCGCAGCACCCTTCGTGGTCTATCCGATCTTTCTGATGAAGATGCTGTGCTTTGCGCTGTTCGCTTCGGCGTTCAACCTGCTGCTCGGCTATACCGGCATTCTCTCGTTTGGCCATGCAGCCTTCTTCGGCGGCGCGGCCTATATCACCGCGCATACGGTGAAGGAATGGGGCGTGACGCCGGAAGTGGGCCTGATCCTCGGCATTCTTGCCGCCGCAGCGCTTGGCCTCGTCATCGGCTATCTGGCCATTCGCCGTCAGGGCATCTATTCGACCATGATCACGCTTGCACTGTCGCAGATGTTCTTCTTCTTCTGCCTGCAGGCTGCCTTCACCCATGGCGAAGACGGCTTGCAGGGCGTGCCGCGCGGATATCTGTTTGGCTTCATCGATCTCAACAATCCGATGAACATGTATTACTTTGTGCTGGCGCTGTTCGTGCTCGGCGTGTTTGCCATCTGGCGCATCATCAACTCGCCCTTCGGCATGATCCTGAAATCGGTGCGCGAGAATGAAAACCGCGCCATATCGCTCGGCTACTCCGTCAATCGCTACAAGCTGGCCGCCTTCGTGATGTCGGCTGCTCTTGCGGGCCTTGCAGGCGGTCTGAAGGCGCTCGTCTTCCAGTTTGCAACGCTCACCGATGTCGGCTGGCAAATGTCGGGTGAAGTGATCCTGATGACGCTGCTTGGCGGGATCGGCACGCTGATCGGGCCCATCGTTGGCGCTGCCTTCGTCGTCGCCTTGCAGAACTATCTCGCAACGTCCGACTTCCCCGTCACAATCGTCACCGGCATCATCTTCATGGCATGCGTCATCCTCTTCCGTAAAGGTATCGTCGGAGAGTTCTATGCCTCGCGTTTGGGAAAGAAACTGTTCGGGTAAACACTACTCAATGAGTCGCTGTATCCGCTGATCGCGGCTCCACATTTTACTGGATATACAATCATGACCGACACCTACGATTACATCGTGGTTGGCGCGGGCACGGCAGGCTGTGCGCTGGCGAACCGACTATCCGAGAAACCGGACCGTTCCGTCCTGCTGCTCGAAGCGGGCGGCAAGGACAATTATGCGTGGATTCATATCCCGGTCGGCTATCTCTATTGTATCGGCAATCCGCGCACCGACTGGTGCTTCACCACGGAAGCCGAACCCGGCCTGAACGGTCGCGCGCTCGGCTATCCGCGCGGCAAGGTGCTGGGCGGCTGCTCGTCGATCAACGGCATGATCTATATGCGCGGTCAGGCCCGCGATTACGATCTGTGGCGACAAGCCGGTTGCGAAGGCTGGGGCTGGGACGACGTGCTGCCTCTCTTCAAGAAATCCGAAGACTATTACGCCGGTGCCAGCGCGTTGCACGGCGCGGGCGGCGAATGGCGCGTCGAAAATGCCCGCCTGCATTGGGATATTCTCGACGCTTTTCGCGATGCCGCCGTTGCGGCGGGCATTCCCGCCACCGACGACTTCAATCGCGGTGACAATGAAGGCGTGTCCTATTTCAAGGTCAACCAGAAGCGTGGCATTCGCTGGAATTCCGCCAAGGCCTTTCTGCGCCCGGCACTGAACCGCAAAAACCTGCGCGTCGAAACCGGCGCGCAGGTGCGCCGCATCGAGATTGCGGAAATGCGCGCCAATGGCGTGACCTTCGACCAGAACGGCGCGACCCGTACCGTCAAGGCAAGGCGCGAAGTGATACTGGCCGCGGGTGCCGTCGGCTCTCCGCATGTGCTGGAACTGTCGGGCGTCGGACGCGGTGACGTGCTGCAACAGGCAGGCATTCCGGTTGCGCTGGAGCGCAAACAGGTCGGCGAAAACCTGCAGGATCACCTGCAATTGCGCTGCGCCTATAAGGTCACGGGCATTCCGACCCTCAATGAAAAGGCCAACAAGCTTTCTGGCAAGGCGATGATCGGGCTGGAATATCTGCTGCGCCAGTCCGGCCCCATGTCGATGGCACCGAGCCAGCTTGGCGTGTTCACCCGGTCGGACCCGTCTTATGAAACCGCCAATCTGCAATATCATGTGCAGCCACTCAGCCTCGAAAAATTCGGCGAAAACGTTCACCCCTTCCCCGCCTTCACGGCCAGCGTGTGCAATCTGCGCCCCGACAGTCGCGGCTCGATCCACGTCAAGTCACCGGATCACCGTGCGCAACCCGCCATCCGGCCGAACTATCTGGCGGCGGAAAGCGACCGTCGCGTCGCCGCCGATGCAATCCGCCTCACCCGCAATATCGTGGCGCAGGCACCCTTGCAGCAATATCGCCCGGAGGAGTTCAAGCCCGGCCCTGCTTACGAAACGCAGGAACAGCTGGAAAAGGCCGCAGGTGATATCGGCACGACGATATTCCACCCGGTCGGCACCTGCCGCATGGGGCAGGACAGCGAAGCGATTGTCGATCCGCGCCTGCGGGTCAATGGCATTGCGGGTCTCCGCATTGCCGATGCGTCCATCATGCCCACCATCACGTCCGGCAACACCAATTCGCCGACGCTGATGATCGCCGAGAAGGCTGCACAGATGATTATCGCGGATAATCGATAGAACGAGAATCCTGAGAGAACAGTGAGCGGAAATGGCAATCCGCTCACGCGTCTGTGAACGCAATTTCAGATTTGCAGCCGCACGGTTTTCAGAAAAAATTTTCCTTGTTTATTCCCATGCAAACGGGAATTATCGGCATCAGGGAGGGCTGGGGAGAATGATCATCTAATGATCGCAATCCGGGACCGGCTTTCCAAAATGTTCAGCTAAGGAAAACAAAGATGTCGTCAGCCCTTTCCCGTTACGCTTTGACCCGCCGCGCCGGTCTGAAAGCCCTTCTTTTCACCGCAGCCGCGCTGACCGTTGGCTTCGCCTCGGCTCCGAGCCATGCAGAAGACAAGACCATCAAGGTCGGCATCATGGGCGGCGAAGACGAAGACGTCTGGAAAGTCGTTGCCGAAGAAGGCAAGAAGCACGGCCTCAATATTGAGCGCGTGACCTTCAACGACTATAACCAGCCGAATGAAGCTCTGGAGCGCAAGGAAATCGACGCCAACGCCTTCCAGCACAAGCCTTATCTCGATGAGCAGATCAAGCAGCACGGCTACAAGATCAGCGTTGCTGGCTACACTGCCGTCTGGCCAATCGGCATCTATTCGCGCAAGCACAAGAGCCTCGACGAACTGAAGGAAGGCGCCGTCGTCGGCGTGCCGAACGATCCGTCGAACGAAGGCCGTGCGCTTCGCGTTCTCGAAGAAAAGGGCCTGATCAAGCTGAAGCCGGATGCAGGCATTCTGGCCACCCCGATCGACATTGTCGAAAACCCGAAGAAGCTTGAGATCAAGGAACTCGACGCCGGTGTGGTCGGTCGTTCCATCGACGATCTCGACGCTGCCATCGTCAACAATGACTGGGCTGCCAAGGCGGATCTGAAGAAGGAAGAAGCCATCGGCTGGGAGTCGAAGGAAAACAATCCTTACAACAACTTCATCGCTGTTCGCACTGAAGACGAAAACGCCGAATGGGTGAAGAACCTGGTCGCTTCGTTCCAGAACGACGCCGTGAAGGCCGAACTCGACCGCGCCTATAAGGGCACCGGCATCCCGGCCTGGAACTAAGCTTTTCATTTTCAATACACCGCGCCGGAACGTGTTTCCGGCGCGGCTTTTATTGACGTATGGAAAAAAATTGCCCAAAAGCATCGGCAAGAGGCCAAGCTTGGCCAGAACAGGCCTTAGCCTGAACAGGCATCATCCGTCATTGACGCCTTATCCGATTGCAGTTTGCCGCTGTTCGCAGCAGCGCATCAAACTATAGAAGAAACGAATGTGACCCCCTTGACCCCCGCCGTGACCATTGAACCGCCCTCCACCGCATCAGCGCCCATCGTCGATATGAAAGACGTGCGCCGAATGTTCGGTAACACGGCAGCCATCAATGGCGTGTCGCTCTCCGTCGCGCGCGGCGAAATCCTTGGCATTATCGGTCGCAGCGGCGCGGGCAAGTCCACGCTGATCCGCTGCGTCAACGGCCTCGAAAAGCCCGACTCCGGTTCGATCCGCATCGAGGGCCGCGAAATCACCGGCCTCGGCGAAACCGAACTGCGCCCGCTGCGCCGTCGCATCGGCATGGTGTTCCAGCATTTCAACTTGCTCTCGGCCAAGACTGTTGCCCAAAACATTGCATTGCCGCTGAAGATCGCAGGTAAGCCCAAAGCCGAGCGCGCCCGCCGCGTCGCCGAACTGCTCGAACTCGTCGGCCTCTCCGACAAGGCGAACCATTATCCGGCGCAGCTTTCCGGCGGCCAGAAGCAGCGCGTCGGCATTGCGCGCGCGCTTGCCGCAGAGCCTGCCGTTCTGCTCTCCGATGAAGCGACCTCGGCGCTCGACCCCGAAACCACCCAGTCCATTCTGGCGCTGCTGAAGGACATCAATACCAAACTTGGCCTGACCATCCTGCTCATCACCCACGAGATGGAGGTCATCCGCCGCATCGCCGACCGCGTCATCGTGCTCGATCACGGCGCGATTGCCGAAGAGGGTCCGGTCTGGAAAGTTTTCGCCAATCCGCAGTCGCCCGTCACGCAGAGCATGTTGCAGGTGCTGACGCCGGAACTGCCTGCCTCGTGGCGCGCACGCCTAACCGACAAGGCGGGAGATCGGGCCATCCTTCGCGTCAAGCTTTCAGGCGAAGCTGCGCGCGGCGCTTTCTTCAACGATGTGGCAGCGGCCACCGGCCTTGTGCCGCAGCTGATCCATGGCGGCATGGATACGATCCAGGGTGAGCCGGTCGGCACGCTCTTCATCAGCCTGCCCGCTCAGGACAAAGCGAAATTCGAAGCCGCTATCGGCTATCTCAACACCCATGCAGACGCCACGGAGGTACTCGGCTATGTCTCAGGCAATGCTTGATCTTCTCTGGCGCTCCTTCTGGGAGACCATCATCATGACCGGCTTTTCGAGCCTGATTTCGCTCGTCGTCGGTCTGCCGCTTGCCCTCATCATGATCCTGACCGAGCGCGGCGGCCTTGCCCAGAACCTGACAGTCAACACCGTGTTGGGCGCGATCATCAACGGCTTCCGCTCGGTTCCGTTCATCATTCTTCTGGTGGCGCTTATCCCGGTGACCCGCTTCATCGTCGGCACGTCTATCGGCACATGGGCCTCCATCGTGCCGCTCTCAATTGCGGCCATCCCCTATTATGCGCGCATCGCGGAAGTATCGCTGCGCGAGGTGGACAATGGTCTGGTCGAAGCTGCGCGCTCCATGGGTGCAAGTCGCTGGACAATCGTGCGCGAAGTGCTGGTGCCGGAAGCCCTGCCCGGCATCATTGCGGGTTTCACCGTGACGATCATCACGCTGGTGGGCGCTTCGGCCATGGCTGGCGCCATCGGCGCGGGCGGTCTGGGCGATCTTGCCATCCGGTACGGATATCAGCGGTTTGAAACGCAGATCATGATCGCCGTGGTGATCATCCTGATCATCATGGTCTGCGGCATCCAGTGGATCGGCGACCGTCTGGTCAGCCGCCTCGACAAGCGCAACCTGCGCGCCTGATCAAATCAATCTTGCTTATCGCCTCCTCTCACGGAAACCCGCTTCCAGCGTGTTTCCGTCGGGGTCGAAGACCAAAGCGGCAAAATAGCCCATCTCTTCCGGCCCCTGATAAGCGGGGCCGCCGCTGTCGCTGCCACCAGCGTTCAACGCCACGCGATGAAACGCCTCCACCGCATCGCGACTTCCAGCCGTGAACATGAGATGCAGACGATCGCCCGGCTTCGTGTCGGCAGCGTCCGTAGCCGCACCGGCTTCCGCGCCATGTATCCAGAGGAAGGGCACGGGCGCCCTCTCCCCGCCGCTAACGAAGAAGCCACTGCCCGAACGCGCAATAACTTCCAGCCCAAGTTCGGGCATGCAGCTTTCATAGAATGAAAGGCTACGGCGAATATCTTTGGCTTTGAAGCCTATGTGATCGAAGAGCGACATAGTCAGTAATATATCGCGGGCTTGTATAAAGAAAAGCGGCGCACCCCATTTTGGGACGCGCCGCCTTTCATTTGGAAATGTTTTTGCGAATTATCCGCGTGTGCGTGACAAACCGTCCTTCGCCGGCTGGTATTTCGGATCGAGCTGCACCGCCTTTGCATAGGAGCTGGCAGCCTTCGCCTTCTCGCCGCGATGCTCATAAACCAGCGCCTGATTGGCCCAGCTTTCCGCAACGCCCTGATCCAGCGTAATCGCGGTGTTGAAATCATCGAAAGCATTGTCGAAGTCGTTCAACGCCACATAGGAAAGGCCGCGGCCATTATATGGCTCCGGGGCCGTGGAGTTGAGCGAAATCGCCTTGGAGAAATCCTCGATGGCCTGCTTGTGCTGGCCCTTGGCCTGATAGATCAGGCCGCGATTGTGATAGGCGCGACCGTCAGTCGTCTGCAAGGCGATGGCCTGATTGAAATCGCTCAGCGCCTGATCGAGACGGCCCGCCTGACGGTAAACATTGCCGCGACCGATATAGGCGGCGTCATATTGTCCATTGAGCTGGATCGCCTTGCTGTAATCCTGCGCAGCCTTGTTGGTATCGCCCATATAGCGATAGACCAGCGCGCGGTTGGAATAGGCCTGATAGAAATTCGGATTGAGCGCAATCGCCTGATCGAAATCGCGGATCGCTTCCTTGTAGCGCCCGGCCTTGCCATAGGCGGAGCCGCGAACATTGTAGCCTTCGGGATCACGCGGATTGGACTGGATCACACTCGTAAGCGAGCTGATATTCTCGCTCGAACCCTGTGCCCGATCAACTGTGCTCAGCGCCGTTGTGGTCGAGCTTTGGCAACCGGCCACAGCCAGAGCCAACAGCGTGGCGGCAATCAAAAAACCGTGACGACCGATTCCAGCCGCGGGGTTTCCACCCAATGTCTCGAAACCCGAAACCTTTGTCCCGGACGATTGCATCACCTTGAAGCGTGTTGGCAACGACAGTGTTCCTTTTAGTTCCATCGAACCGGGCATTGACGACCCGTTTCTCTCCATCCCGCCCCGGCTCCGGTTTCGGCGCATGAGCGCTTCAACTGTCAGATAAAGACAGCGAAAAGGCGGCAGCAAAAAGTCTGTATCGCCTTTCGATACCCGGCCCGAAAGCTGAATATCCTAATTATATGTTTTTACACATAACTGGCCCGGCAAAGTCTAGAAACTTTTTTGGGGCCGACGCTAAACTTTAATAAAAGGATGAAACCGAGTTGTTTCAGCAACAAAAACTTTGAAATCAAAACGCGCAAAATCCGGCGCAGCCTTAAGCCACACCGGAAAACAAAAAGGCGCCACAAAAGCGGCGCCTGTTTTGAGGTCGATCAGCGAGCGCCGCGGGCGCCGCCAACGAGGCCTTCACGCTGCGCACGCTTGCGAGCGAGCTTGCGAGCGCGACGAACGGCTTCTGCCTTTTCGCGAGCGCGCTTTTCAGATGGCTTTTCGTAGTGGCCGCGCATCTTCATTTCGCGGAAGATACCTTCGCGCTGCATCTTTTTCTTGAGAGCGCGGAGAGCCTGATCAACATTATTATCGCGGACGAGTACCTGCACGTGTATTCCCGTATCGGTTAGAATTTCGGTTAAGCCTGAGGCCGTTCGGGGGTCTTTTAACGATTTCAGCCGGTCTGACCGGCCGAGCAACGCCCTAAGGCTCCCAAGCTTCGCAACGGAAACGCTGCAAATTGGTGCTGGCTAATACCAGAAAGAGCCCCGGCTGTCCACCTCAACATGCAACTTTGCCCACCGCTGTTAGGAAATACCGTCCTTACACCAATTCACTATGGTTCGCGCGGGCCGAATGCGCTAATGGACCCGCTGTTTCCCGCGTAATTCGGCCTCATTAGTCGTCCAGAAGGAGACATTGTACGGCGCTGCCGATCTTTCGGCGGCGTTTCCCTTTTCTGATTCCATTTGTTTGTTTCATGTCCCTCCGCAAGCGACTCGTTATCCAGTTCACAGGCTATGAAGGCCTGCACCCCAAAGCCGTCCGTGTGCGCCACGCGCAAGTGTTGAAAGATTTCGACCGGCTGTGGAACGCCAAGACCAAGCTGCCGCCCATGACGGACGAACCAAACGATAGCGGCACGACAATGGCCGTGACACAAGGCAATGGCTGGCGTACGAAGACCGAGTTCTGCCAGTTCGGCACCGCAGATATTTTCGATGATTATGCCGCGCGCTCGACACCGAAGAGAATGCTGACCGGCTTCTTCGCCTTCATGAACATCCTGTTTACGGGCACGCTCTGGCGCTACCTGACAACGAGCTGGCGCTTCGTGCTGTTCTTCCTGTGGCCCTTCCTGCTGTCGCTTGCCATTTTGGCTGTTGCAGCCCTTATCGCCACTGCGCCGGTGGTGGCTGGCTTTTCGGTACTGCATCTTCTCTGGTCCGCGCCGCTTGCCGCCTTCCTTGCAACGCTTCTGGTGCGAAAACCCGGCGACAAGTTCTTCATGTCCTATCTGCTCGACGACTGGTCGGCAGCCTATGATCGCATTTACGACCGCAATGCGAAGCTGAACCAGCGTCGGACGGCCTTCGCTGACGCGCTGATGCGCAAGATCGAAGAAAGTCAGGCCGACGAGGTCATCATCGTCGCGCATAGTCTCGGCACCGTGCCAGCTGTCGAGGCGCTTGCCGCCGTTCAACGCCACCGCCCCGAGCTTCTGACACGGCAACCCGTGTCGCTTCTGGCCGTCGGCTCCTGCCTGATGATGATCGCGCTGCATCCACGAGCGAAGGCGCTGCGTGAAGATGTGCGCGTCGTGCTTCAAGATAGCCCGGTCCTGTGGTCGGAATTTCAGGTGCTGACGGATATCATCCATTTCTACGGTTCAGACCCGGCCAGCGCCCTGAAGATCAAGACGGCAAACCCGCCGCTCATTCATCGCATCCGCTTCAAGAATGTGCACAGCGAAAACCGCTACAAGCGCTCCAAGGGCAACTTCTTCCTTATGCACCTTCTCTATGTGCGCGGCGCCGAGAAGAAGAATTTTTACGACCTGGGCATGTTCCTGCATGGCCCGTTTTTCTTTCGCGAGCTGATGACCGCCTATAAAGATAAAGCCGCCCCTCTCGATGAAGAAGGACGGCTGCCGGTGCAATATCGCGAAGCGGCCTGATGCTCAGTCTTGCGGCGGCTCCACGACGGCTATCGTCAGCCAGGTGGCCGTCAACGCAGGCTTGAGCGAGTTTTCGATTTCAAGCGTCACGTCGTAATAATTCACGACGCGGCCCGATGGGCGAATATCCGCATCGGCCAGCTTGAAGCGCGCGCGCACCCGTGCGCCGGTCTTGACCGGCGACTGGAAGCGCAGCTTGTCGAAGCCGTAATTGATGCCCATGGTCGCGCCTTCCAGCATCGGCAGCGCTTCATAAGCCAGCGTCGACAAAAGCGACAGCGTCAGAAAGCCATGCGCAATGGTGCCGCCAAAAGGCGTTTCCTTGGCCGCGCGTTCCGGATCGACATGGATGAACTGATGATCGTCGGTTGCATCCGCAAACTGGTTGATCATTTCCTGCGTGACTTCGCGCCACTCGGAACATCCGATTTCCGTGCCGATTGCTTCGCGCAACTGGTCGAGCGTGATTGCGTCTTTCATTGGCTGGCTATTCCTGCTGAACTGATTTGCCCTTTGTTTACCTTATAAACTTCAGGCAGCAACCAGAATTTCCCGGGCGATATCATCCCAATGCGTGAAAACCTGATGCGCACCCTTGGACGACAGACGCTCGGCATGACCGTCATAGGTATGCGCGCCGCCGGTGTAACCAAAGGCGGTCATGCCCGCTGCAATCGCGCCTTCGACACCGAAGGGCGAATCCTCGATCACCACGCAGCGCGCCGGATCGACGCCCATCTTGTCGGCGGCAAACAGGAACAGGTCGGGCGCAGGCTTGCCGCGCTTCACCATGCTGGACGAATAAACCGCATCGCCGAAATAATGGCTGATGCCGGTCTTCTCCAGACTGAACGCAATACGCTCCGGGTGCGAGGACGATGCCACGCAACGCTTCTGCGGCAGTTCGCGCAAGAAATTGGCGATACCCACGGTCGGCTCCAGCGATTCCGCAAAAAGTGTGCGCGTTGCTGGCCAGAACTCGCCATCGACGCCATCTGGCAGGCGATGGCCGGTCATATCCTCGATCATCTTCATGATATCGGCCTGTTTCATGCCGATGCCCTTGGCCACCGTGCCCTGCGGCAGCTCCATGCCGTGGCTGGCATAGACCCGCTCGAAAGCGAGGCAGGACAGAACTTCGCTATCGACGAGAACGCCGTCGCAATCGAAGATCACAAGATCAAAGGGGGATACACTGCTCATTTTGGCTCCAGTGGCCCTATAAAGGGATGCATATTTTGTCGCGCTGATTGGGGGTGCGCGCCTGTCGGTGTTGATATAGAGACTGTTCGTCTATTACGCACCTATATCAACACAAGCGTGACAAATTTATCTCGCCTGTGTGGCTTTGACATTTTGCGGAGAGTTTCATGACGACAAATGTGGCACTGGTTGGACTGGCACGCGATCTTGCAGCGCGGGCTGAAACCGGCAAGCCGATCCGCATCGGTCTGATTGGCGCTGGCGAAATGGGCACCGATATCGTCACGCAGGTGGCGCGGATGCAGGGCATCGAAGTCGGCGCACTTTCCGCCCGCAGGCTGCCCAACACATTCAAGGCCGTGCGCACCGCCTATGGCGATGAAGACAATGCGCAGGAAGCCAACAGCGAAGCCGCGATGACCCGCGCCATTGAGAGCGGCAAGATTGCCGTCACCGGCGACAATGACCTGATCCTCTCCAACCCGCTGATTGATGTCGTCATCGACGCCACCGGCATTCCGGAAGTGGGCGCTGAAACCGGCATAAAGGCCATTCGCAACGGCAAGCATCTCGTGATGATGAATGTCGAGGCCGATGTCACCATCGGCCCCTATCTCAAGGCCGAGGCCGACAAGCAGGGCGTGATTTATTCGCTGGGCGCCGGCGACGAACCCTCTTCCTGCATGGAACTGATCGAATTCGTTTCCGCCATGGGTCACAAGGTTGTCGCGGCTGGCAAGGGCAAGAACAATCCGCTTAATTTCGATGCGATCCCCGACGATTATCAGGAAGAGGCCGACCGCCGGAACATGAATGTCCGCCTGCTGGTCGAATTCGTCGACGGTTCCAAGACCATGGTTGAAATGGCGGCCATCGCCAACGCCACCGGGCTTGTGCCGGACATTGCGGGCATGCACGGCCCCAAGGCCGCAATCGACGAGTTGAATCGCACCCTGATCCCGAAGGAAGACGGCGGCGTTCTCAACAAATCCGGCGTGGTCGATTATTCCATCGGGCGCGGCGTATCGCCCGGCGTCTTCGTCATTGCCAAGATGGAGCATCCCCGTCTCGTCGAGCGTCTGGAAGATTTGAAAATGGGAAAAGGCCCGTATTTCACCTTCCACCGCCCTTTCCACCTCACCTCGCTGGAAGTGCCGCTAACCGTGGCGCGCGTGGTGTTGCACGGCAAAACCGACATGGTGCCGCTGCCGAAGCCGGTGGCGGAAGTCTGCGCGGTTGCCAAGAAGGAATTGCGGCCCGGCGACCGTCTCGATGCCATTGGCCAATATTGCTATCGCTCGTGGATCATGACGACGCCGGAAGCACGTGCGGCAAAGGCCATTCCCTGCGGCCTGCTCCAGAACGGCTCGGTCATCGCGCCCATTAAGAAGGGCGAACTCATCACCTATGCCAACGCCGCGCCGCAGCCCGGATCGAAGATCGCCGAACTGCGCGCTTTGCAGGATGCGATGTTAAGGGAGTAAGGGAGTAAGGGAGTAAGGGAGTAAGGGAGTAAGGGAGTAAGGCAATACGGTCCGTATATTTGCAAGTCAAACATACTCCCCTATTCCCCTACTCCCCTATTCCCTTCTTAATGATCCAACGCCTTCACAATACTCTCCACCATCTTCTTCGCATCGGCGAAGAGCATCATGGTGTTGTCGCGGAAGAACAGTTCGTTTTCCACGCCTGCATAGCCGGAGCCCATGCCGCGCTTGATGAACAGAACCGTGCCAGCCTTGTCGACATCGAGGATCGGCATGCCGAAGATCGGTGACTTCGGATCGGTCTTCGCCGCCGGATTGGTGACGTCATTGGCGCCGATCACGAAAGCCACATCGGCCTGCGCGAATTCCGAATTGATGTCTTCCAGCTCGAACACTTCATCGTAAGGCACGTTGGCCTCGGCCAGAAGCACGTTCATATGGCCCGGCATACGACCAGCCACGGGATGGATGGCGTATTTGACTTCCACGCCTTCCGCCTTGAGCTTGTCAGCCATTTCACGCAGCGCGTGCTGGGCCTGCGCCACCGCCATGCCATAGCCCGGCACGATGATGACCTTGGAAGCGTTCTTCATGATGAAGGCCGCATCGTCGGCAGAACCCTGCTTGACCGGACGCTGTTCAACCTCGCCAGCCGGGCCGCCAGACGTATCGCCGCCAAAGCCGCCGAGAATGACCGAGATGAACGAACGGTTCATGCCCTTGCACATGATGTAGGACAGGATCGCGCCCGAAGAGCCGACCAGCGCGCCGGTGATGATCAGCGCCAGGTTGCCAAGCGTGAAACCAATGCCTGCCGCTGCCCAGCCCGAATAGGAATTGAGCATGGAGACCACGACCGGCATATCCGCGCCACCGATTGGCACGATGATCAGCACGCCGAACACCAGCGACAGAAGCACGATCAGCCAGAACACGAAATGGCTTTCGGTATTCACCAGCACAACAACCAGCAGCACGATGGCTGCGGCAAGAGCCGCGTTGATGACATGGCGTCCCGGCAGCATGATCGGCTTGCCCGACATGCGACCGTCAAGCTTGAGGAAGGCGATGATCGAGCCGGTGAAGGTGATCGCGCCAATGGCGACGCCCAGCGACATTTCGATCAGCGCCTGACCGTGGATCTGGCCCACTTCGCCGATACCGAAGGAATGCGGCGAGTAAAGTGCGGCAGCGGCCACCAGAACGGCGGCAAGACCGATCAGCGAGTGGAACGCGGCCACAAGCTGCGGCATGGCCGTCATGGCGATCCGGCGCGCGATGACCGCACCGATACCGCCGCCAATGGCGATGCCGACGACGATGAGTGCCAGACCGCCGAAGCTTGGACGCGCTAGCAGAAGCGTGGTGACGATGGAAATCGCCATACCGATCATGCCGTACATATTGCCCTGACGGCTGGTCGTCGGATGCGACAGGCCGCGCAGCGCCAGAATGAACAGCACGCCGGACACGAGATAAAGGAAGGCTGCGAGATTAACGCTCATAATGGTTCAGCCTCACTTTTCTTTTTTCTTGTACATGGCGAGCATGCGCTGGGTGACCAGAAAGCCGCCAAAAATGTTGACGCTCGCCAGAATGAGCGCAATGAAACCGAAGCCGGTTGCCCAGCCCGAAAGAGAAAGGCCAACCGCCAGAAGCGCACCCACCACGATCACCGAGGAAATGGCATTGGTCACGGCCATCAGCGGCGTATGCAGTGCAGGCGTAACCGACCAGACCACGTAATAGCCGACGAAAATCGACAGGATGAAAATCGCAAAGCGGAACACGAACGGATCGATCGCGCCGCCCGATGCGGCATGCGCGGCAGCCGCCGCAGCGTCACCCAGACCACCGGCATTTTCCGCAGCCTGACGGACGGCATCCGCGGCCTGGTTCAAGCTCTCAAGAGCTTTATCGAGACTAGTTTCGGCCATTATGCCTCTCCTCCATCAACTGGAGACTTGGGGGAAGACGAAGACTTTGCAGCGGCCTTCGGTGCTTTTGCAGGCGCTTTTTTCGCCGCTTTCGGCGCAGCAGGTTTCGCTGCATCGCCAACGACTTCTGCCTTGGCGACCTTCGGCTTTGGTGCGGCTTTCGGCTTTGCAGCCGGTTTTTCAGCGACAACAGCAGGCGCGGCATCGGCCTTGGCGAAAGCCGGGTGCAGGATCTTGCCCTGATGGGTCAGAAGCGTCGCCTTGACCAGTTCTTCTTCCGGATCGATCTTGAGAAGCTTGGTTTCCTTGTCGACCAGCGTTTCCACGAAAGCGATCAGGTTGCGTGCATAAAGCTGCGAGGCACTCGCGGCAATGCGGCCCGAAACGTTGAGATGACCAACAATCCGGACGCCATTGACCTCGGCGATCTGACCGGCGACAGCGCCTTCGACATTGCCGCCGCGCTCGACCGCGAGATCGACCAGCACGGAACCCGGACGCATGGAAGCAACCATTTCCTTGGACACCAGACGCGGGGCCGGACGGCCCGGAATGAGCGCCGTGGTGATGACGATATCCTGCTTGGCGATATGGTCGGCGACGAGTGCGGCCTGCTTCGCCTGATATTCCTTCGACATTTCCTTGGCATAACCGCCAGAGGTTTCGGCAGCCTTGAACTCATCATCCTCGACCGCGATGAATTTCGCGCCGAGCGAGGCGACCTGTTCCTTGGCGGCCGGGCGAACGTCGGTTGCCGTCACGACCGCACCGAGACGTCGTGCCGTTGCGATGGCCTGAAGACCCGCAACGCCTGCCCCCATCACGAACACCTTGGCGGCTGGAACCGTACCGGCTGCCGTCATCATCATCGGCATGGCGCGGTCATAGACTTTCGCCGCGTCGATCACCGCCTGGTAACCGGCAAGGTTCGCTTGGCTCGATAGCACGTCCATCACCTGCGCACGGGTGATGCGCGGCATGAATTCCATCGTGAAAGCCGAAATGCCAGCCTTGGCAAGTGCTGCCACCGCGTCTTCATGACCATAAGGGTCCAGCATGGCAAAAAGCGCCGCGCCCGATTTATACCCTTTGAGTTCCGTATCCGTAGGACGGCGCACTTTGAGGACAACGTCTGCCGTTTTGGCATCCGCCGCCGTGCCGATGCGGGCGCCCGCTGCCGTAAACTCGGCATCGGGGATGCGCGATTTCTCACCGGCGCCTTTTTCCACAACGACATCGAAGCCGAGCGCGATGAATTTCTTCACCGTCTCCGCCGATGCCGCAACGCGTGTCTCGTTGGGGTCACTCTCTAGCGGGATAAATAACGTCTGGGCCAAGCTGGTTTCCCTTTCATGGTCTTGATCCGGGCTTGATCCGGCCTTGCGGTCGGGCAGAATTGCGAGCCTCTCAAATGAGGCTCTTTCATAAGAACTGATATTGACGCGACAGTTGCAAATTCGTCAGGCCGTGGCGAAACGAGTGATTTTCGAGCACCGGAGCGGAGCGTACTTTTGGGTACGCGAGCACCGGTGCGCAGGAAATTGCGGGTTGCAGCCCGGCATGGCGAAGAATGCGACTGTAGTGCTAAGACATGCATAAAACCTCGGCATGGTAACCCACGCCAAGGCATTCGATCAAATCATGCGGGGTTAATCCCGGTTCTCTCTTAGATCTTGCTGCATTTTCGCAAGGCCGGATGTCGTCATCCAGCCCGCGTCAATGCGCTAAAGGATGAACCAGGCGGCGACGCAGACTAGGACAAATAGAATGGTCGCGGAAAAGAAACCACCAGCGAAAAAGCCGAACGCCATGGCAATCATAAGGGCGACGAGCGCCACCGTGCCCCATTTAACCAGGCCCGTGAAACCGGCATAAGTTTTCTCATGCTCAGCATAGTCCATCGGTGCGCCAAGTTCAGCCGGAGCCGTCGTATGATGTTCTGCCATTTTCGTTCCACCCATTCAGATTTTCCACCCAACATCCATGATGTTAAGCGAAAACACCTGCAATCTTCAACGTGTCCGCAACAAAAGCCCGGCCTATACGGCAAGTCTTTTCGTCGCAGCCAACCCTCTCTCCGCATGAAGCGGTTCCGCAGTGTTCGTAAATCGAATTCACGCGATGCGCTACATTTAAATGTTTAGAACAGTTTATGCGCCGAGGCCGGTATATTTCGCGGTCGCCATGATGGTCAGCGGCACGGAGCCGCCCCGCATATCGGCAAACATCGCCTGCCGCTCGCGCGGTAATGACTTGAAGAACGGGAAGCGCACCGCAACCGCATCGCGAATATTGCGGATCGGCGCTGCACCCAGCCCGACCTTGATGCCATAGCCCGCATGTTCGCGCGCATCGGCCATCATCGTCGTGCCGAAGATGCGTTTGTAAAAGGCCATATGCTCAGGCTTCACCGAGGCAAGGCATTGATCTGCCACGAAGAATTCTGACGCCATCGCCGCAATGCGCAATGTGATATAGGGGATGGCCGGATATTCACTCAGCAATTCGGGATCGGCGGCAAAGCGGGTCGGATCGACAAAGTGCATGCCGCTATTGAGCAGCGGATCGAGAATATCGGGAAACAGAGCATAGCTCGTTCCCTTGCGATGATCGGGCGTGATGTGATGAATGCGCAATGTGCTGACAAGCTGCCCGTCGACATGCACGCCATAGACGAAAGCGTGGCTGTCCCGGTCGATATCGTCGATGATGGACGGTACTTCGGCCTCGTCCATCACATTGCGGGTACGATAGGAACGATAACGAAGCCGACCGATCTCTTCCAGATCCTCCGCATGGACAATTCGCCGATACTCGACACGATCCAGAAAATGCAGCAGCTGTCGCGCAAAATTGGATAGCGGCGGCTTCTCCCCCGAAACAGCTGAATCAGTCATATAAGCGATTTCCGCACCACCAAATCATGCAAATCATGCACTTCAATTCAGCGCGCAGAATAAGCAGCTTTCCCTTCATGTAAAGGTATAAGTTCAACCGCATATACGCCCCCGCGCCATTTTTGAGACATAATATTGCCACAGATTCGCCACATCGAGACAGCGTTTTTGTGGGCCACCGGATGATAAATGCGCGTTGAAGCGCATTTCAGGGCCTCTTGCCGTGTTTGCCATAATTCGATGACCGGTCCCGGCAACCTGTTTTTCATTCTTGAAGCGAAGTTCAGCGCATCCGTCGCGCGCAATTGTCACGGGGCGCACGGTCCCGACCTAAAAAGGATCAGGCAACCGTACGGCCGCCCTCGCGCCATGTGACGGATTTCGTCGTCATCGAGCCGATCGTGTCGGCGGGCAGCGGCATGCCGAGAAGATAACCCTGCACCAGATCGGCACCGGCGGCAACGCGGATCAGCGCCAGCTGTTCTTCGGTTTCCACGCCTTCGACGGTCACGCCGAGACCAAGCTCGTGCGAAAGCTGCGTCACACCGCGCAATAGCATCAGCGACCGGCGGTCGGTGGTGATGTCGCGCACAAAGGAACGGTCCACCTTCACCTTGGTCAGCGGCAGCGTGTTGAGATAGCTCAGGCTGGAATAGCCCGTGCCGAAATCGTCGAGCGCAATGTTGATGCCCGCATTCTTCAGCCGCTGCAGAACCATGGATGTCTTGTTGCGGTCGGCAATGATCGCGCTTTCCGTCACCTCGACTTCGAGACGGTGTGCAGGCAACCCGGATTTCTGCAAGGCTGCGGCGATATCACGGGCAATCTCGCTGCTTTTCAGGTCGATGGCCGACAGATTGACGGAAACACCGATACGGTCCCCCCAGGTCAGGCAATCCATGCAGGCCTGTTCCAGCATGAAGCGGGTGATATCGGTGATAATCCCCATTTCCTCAGCCAGCGGGATGAATTCCGCAGGCGGCACATTGCCCAGCTCCGGATGCTCCCAGCGCGCCAGTGCTTCACAAGCAACAATGCGCAGAGACTGCGCACTGACGATGGGCTGATAGACGACCTTGATTTCATTATTGCCGATGGCCTGTCGGAGATCGGCCTTGAGCTTCTGGCGGCTGCGATATTTGGTATCCATCGCGCCGACGAAAACTGCCCATTGCCGGTCTTCATGACCTTTTGCTTCGTAAAGCGCCAGATCGGCATTGATATGCATATTGCCGACATCGCAGCTCGCGATATTCTCAATCGCGATACCGGCGCTGATCTCGATATGCACATGATCGCCATCGAGATCATAAACGCCGGACACGACCGAGGTGATATGATCCATCACGCCGGTAATTTCGGCTTGCGTCTGAAGATTGAACACAAACACCACGAACTCGTCGCCGCCGAAACGTGACACCACAAAGCGCTGCTGGTCGAGCGAATAAAGCCGCTCCGCAAACAGCCGCAACAACACATCGCCCGTGTGATGGCCAAGCGTATCGTTGACATGCTTGAAGTGGTTGATGTCGATGACGACCAGAGCGGCAAAACTGTCCGACGGCTGGTGGGCGCGCAGCGTGCGCACCATGGTCTCGAAATAATTACGGTTCGGAAGGCCGGTCAGACCATCGAACCGCGCCATATGCTGAATGCGGGCTTCTGCCTCGACACGCTGCGTCACGTCCTCGAACATGAGAACCGCGCCGTCGCCAACAGTCTGGTTGCCGATACATTCTATATAGCGCTCGCCGGAAAGTTGAAAAATGTCGCGTGTCTTGCGCCCGGCAACGAGATCGGTCATGCGGGCGCGCACATTGGTCATGTCGTTGTGCGGAAACAGCCCTTCCCGCGCGCAATAGCGCAGCAGCACTTCCAGCCTGCGCCCGTGCAGCTTGGTGTGTTCGGCGATCCGCAGCATCGCCTTGGCCTTGTTGTTGATCACCGCAATGCGGCTCTGGCCGTCGAGCATGAGAAGGCCCTGCGGCATATTATTGAGCGCGGCATCGAACCGCCCCGCCACAATCGACAGGCGCCGCTTGCCCATGACGGCAGCGAAGAGAAATTCGCGCAGGCCGTTCGCCATCTCGATATTGGACAGGAAATACGGGATCAGCAGCAGGCCGATAATGATGTGAAAGGGAGTCCCCGCAAGCACGAGCCCGGCCAGAACCGGAATGAGCGTGCAGATCGACATCAGAACGACCGCCTTCGCCGAGGCATAATTGCGCCCGACGATGGAAACGACGGAAGCCAGCAAAATGGTCAGGCTCGCCAGTTCGGCAAAGGGATCGCGCAGCACGAAGATCGAGAAGAAGCACAACATGCCGAGCGTTGCGCAGACCAGTGAAGCGCCTATGAGATAGCGCAATTCCCAGCGGTCGAGATCGGCGGATGTGAGTTGGGTAAGCCTGGCGCGATCGAACTGCCGCATGTCGTAGAGACGACCGAGAGCGACCACAGCAAAAAGCCCGGCAAAGCCGATGAAATGCCAGTCGAGTGTTTTTACATAAATGACGACACAGGCCACCACATGGGCCAGCAAGCCAAACCAGAGCGTAGTGCGATTACCATAAAGTGATCGCATGAAAGAAAGCCGCACGTCTGCAGGTATGTCAGGTTTACGGCTTCGCCACATGTCCTTGCTTGTGTCCCTATCGTGAGGGCGATTATTGCACTAATGACTTAAAAATATCTTTCGCGAAATGAAACCACAAGCTGTTACCACCGCCACCATAAGATGTATCCCAACTATTTTTACGGGAACAACTTATCTGCAAGCTGGAGAACAGCAATACAACCATAAGCTTTTAAAGCGAAGCACCTCAAACAATTTGACCGCGAAAGCAGAGCGCGAAAACGGGCTGTATTTCGCCTTCCCCGGCATCAGCTCTTCACGGGTGATCTACAGCAAAACTAGAGAATATCGCCGGGATTTCACAACCACTGGAGGAAACCCGGATGAAAGCCTGCCAGAGCCGGATAAATCGCTAGCTCGGATGGACACATTCAAAGGCTGTGCCCACCATCCACATTGACGATTGTGCCGGTCATATAGCGGCTGGCATCCGAGGCCAGCATCAGCACCACGCCGTCAAGATCCTGCGGTTCGCCAAGGCGGCGCAGTGGATTACGCCCTTTGAAGTAGCCTGCGGCGGGTCCGCTGAGCTGTTCCTCGTTGATTCGGGTCGGAAACCAGCCCGGAGAGATCGCATTGACGCGGATATCGTGCCCGGCCCATTCAAGCGCGAGCGCGCGCGTCATCTGGGTAATGCAGGCTTTGGACATGGAATAAGCCGCCGCACCCTTCTGCGGCCTGTCGCCCAGAATGCTGGTCGTATTGATAATGCAACCGCCTGCGCCATGAGCGATCATGCGGCGCGCGGCTTCCTGCGCCACGAAGAAAGCGCCAGCCACATTGACCTCGAAAATATGCTCCAGCATATCGCGTGTCGTATCAAGCGCCCGCGCCATATGGGCCACACCGGCATTATTGAACAGGGTCGTAATCGGCCCGAAACGCTGCTCGGCTTCATCGAAGGCGCGTATGATTTCGTCAGGATGGGTTACATCAGCCATGATTTCCAAAACTTCGCCGCCCGACGGACACAGGCTTTCACCGGCATGCGTGCGCGAAATGGAGATCACTTTTGCTCCATGGCCCGCCAGCACATGCACCATGCGCAGGCCCAGACCCGAGGAACCTCCCGTCACGGCAATGACCTTGCCCCGGACGGAAAAAAGCTGATCGTCAGTCATGCATCCCCTCAACTGCCAATCCATTTTCACCCCTATTAGAGCATTTCCAGCAAAAGTGCGTAGCGTCTGCGCGGGGAAATCAATTCGCTGGACTGATTTCTTATCCCGCTTCGATGCGTAGGATAATGCTCAAAAACAAATAGATAGAGCGGTTCCACAAATCGTCTTAACCGGAACCGCTCCAGGACATTCATAACGGCATTTAACCCGTGCATAGAGGCAAAAAACGCTTCAAATCAAGACAATACACAAAAGCCGCACGAGCGTGATGAAAAGACGACACTTCCTGCCAATTGCAGAAGCCTTCATTCACGCACATCTTATCCGAAAACTGTTTCACAGTTTTGAGGATGTGCTCTATTGCAGAAGGCTGAGAGCCAAATTCATGGATTTGAGTGCTATGTCGAAGTCCCGCCCCCTCATTGCCGTACCGACTGACGTCAAACCTTTCGAGAATTACACCTGGCATGCAGCGCCGGATCAATATCTGGCTGCGGCCATCGATGTCGCGCAAGTGACGCCGCTTCTGGTGCCAAGCTTCGGCGACAAGATGGATCTTGACGCCATTCTCGACGCGGTGGATGGCGTGCTGATCACCGGCTCGAAATCCAACGTCAACCCTGCCCTCTACGGTGTCGAGCCGAGTGCGGCCTTCGAACCCTATGACGATGCGCGTGACGCGACCTCGCTGCCACTGATCCGCGCGGCCATTGAAAAAGGCGTGCCGGTACTGGCGATCTGCCGCGGCATTCAGGAATTGAATGTGGCGCTGGGTGGCACGCTGGCCACCGAAATTCAGGAATTGCAGGGCCGGATGGACCATCGTGCGCCGCAATCCGAAAGTCAGGCCGAGCGTTTCGCGATCCAGCACCCGATCCGGATCAAGCCGGATTCATGCCTTGGCGCAATTTTGAAAGAAGACAGCGTAAAGGTGAACTCGGTGCACCGTCAGGCCATCGACCGGCTTGCGCCGCGCCTTGAAGTGGAAGCCGTGGCCGAAGACGGCACCGTGGAAGCCGTCTCCGTCAAGGACGCCAAGGGTTTTGTCGTCGGCGTCCAATGGCACCCGGAATATTGGGTCCAGTCCGATGCCCCCTCGCGGAAGATATTCGAGGCGTTTGGCGAGGCGGTGCGGGAGCATAAGATAGGGCAGTAGGGCAGTAGGGCAGTAGGGCAGTAGGGCAGTAGGGCAGTAGGGCAGTAGGGCAGTAGGGCAGTAGGGCAGTAGAAGATTATGGTCGTTTCGGCCGTCCGCAACCAAAACATACTGCCTTATTCCCATACTGCCCTACTGCCTTACCTCCGCCGTCTCCGGCACCGGCGTGATCGCCTTGCCGGTATCGAACCACGCAATGAGATTATCGATCACCAGATCGGCCATGGCCTGACGGGTCTTGTGCGATGCGGATGCGATATGCGGCAGCAAAACCGTATTCGGTGCATCGAGCAGGCCCTGCGGCACCGATGGTTCGTTGGAGAAAACATCCAGTCCCGCAGCCGCAATCGTGCCGTCATTCAAAGCCTTGGCCAGCGCGTCTTCATCGACCAGCGAGCCGCGACCGACATTGATCAGAACGCCATCGGAACCGAGTGCTTGCAGCACGTCAGCATTGACCGCCTTGGCCGTTTCCGCACCACCCGGCGCAACCAGAATAAGCGTGTCGACCGCCTTGGCCAGCTCAAGCAGGCTTGGATAATAATCGTAAGCGACACCTTCCGCCTTGCGGCGGTTATGGTAGGAAACCGGCAGGCCAAACGCTTCCACACGATGGGCGACCGCCTTGCCGATACGGCCAAGGCCGAAAATGCCGACCTTGCGTCCGCGCAGCGAAAGCTTCGACAGCGGATAGCGGCCTTCCTTTTCCCAGCGGCCCGCACGCAGGAATTCCTGCGACTTCGACAATTCGCGCACCGTATCGATCAAAAGGCCGAGCGCCGTGTCGGCCACTTCGTCGGTCAGTACGTCCGGCGTGTTGGTGACCATCACGTTGCGGGTGGCGGCATGTTTGGCATCGACGGCATCATAACCGACGCCGAAATTGCCGATGATCTTCAGATTGGGCAAAGCGTCGATGAGCGCGGCATCCACGGTGGACATGCTGGCAATGCCCTGCACATCGCCAGCCCAGGCCGCATCAACGAGCGCCGCGTCGCCGCGCGGGATGCGGCGTACCGAAAACTCACCCGACAGGCGTTCGACGGCATAATCGTTGAAGTTACCGAGCACCAGAACGGTTGCGTCGCGCTTGGTCATGACAATATTCCTCTGGGCATTTCGCAGTTCGTGGGAGACCGGTAGCCGGTCAGCTTGAACCGGACCCGGAGCGTGGAAATCAGGGCTGTTTAGGCTTGGACGTCGATTGCCTTATATGCAGTTCCGGCTTGATGAGTTCCTGCGTCGAGGCAACCTCGACACCGTTCAGCTGATCGAGCAAAGCGCGGGCGGCGCGGCGTCCGACCTCGCGCTGGCCGTTCCAGACGGTCGTAAGCGCAGGCGTTGCAATCGCCGCCTCTTCCAGATCGTCATAGCCGGTCACGGATATGTCGTCGCCCGGCACAAGCCCGGCGCGCGCGATGCCATTCATCAGGCCGATTGCGGTCAGGTCGTTCCAGCACACGGCAGCCGTCGGCTTGTCCTTCAAGGCGAGGAACTGCGGCGCGACTTCAAACCCGCCCTGTTTGGTGCGCGGACCCGCGATGCGCCAGTCGTCGCGCACTTCAAGCCCGGCCTTCTCCATCGCCTGAACATAACCGCGATAACGGTCGCGACCGGTCGAGGTCTGGTCAGTGCCGCCGATCATTGCGATGCGCTTGTGACCAAGCGAAATCAGGTGATTGGTGGCAAGGCCGACGCCATAAGCATCGTCGCCCCGAAACACGGGCGCATGCACGCCCTCGACACTGCGCGCGATGAAAACGACCGGCAGGCCGTTATCCTCGGCGATCTGGATATCTTCCGGCGGCGTACCGATGGCGGGCGACATGATCACCCCGTCGGCGCCAAGCTGCAAAAGCGTGTCCATGAAGGTGCGCTGCTTTTCCAGCTGGTCGTAATGGTTGGACAAAATGAAGGTCTGGCGGGACCGGTCGAGTTCCGATTCGATGGATTTCAGAATTTCCGCGAAAAACGGGTTCATGATGTCGTGCACCACGACACCGACAATCCCCGACCGCGACGTGCGCAGGCTCGCTGCCCTGCGGTTATAGATATAACCGATGGCGCGGGCATGTTCCTTGATCTTCTCACGGGTCTGGTCGGCAACAAGCGGACTGTCGCGCAGCGCAAGCGAAACGGTAGCCGTCGAAACACCCAGCGCATCAGCGATGGTCGAAAGCTTGATTTTCTGGGCCAAGTCGCCTCCCCAACGGTCCATGCCACGAAAGCCCCGCGTCACATGTCACAAGGGCGTCATCATTAAAACGGTTATGCCATTGCAATTATTGAATTGAAAGTATTTTTGGCATCAAGCTGAAACCGCCGCCGCTTATTCAGCTTCGTCGTCGTCAATGGCATCGGCGGACGATTCTTCCGCCACACGCGACAGACCGCGCAGCGCCAGATTGCCTTCCATTCGACCCAGCATTTTCAGGAACGTCTTGCGCTCCTTCTTGTCGAGGCCCTTCAGCATGTCCTTGTCGGTCTTGCGAATGGATTTCTCGATGGCCTTGATCGTCTCAAGTCCCGCCTGCGTCAGATAAACATGCGACTGGCGCTGGTCGGTATCGGATGCACGCTTGGCGACAAAACCCTGCCCTTGCAGACGGGCAATCGTCTTGGTGATGGTTGGCGGGCGCACGCCAAGCCGCTGCGCAAGCACGCCGGGCGTGAGACCGTCTTCAGCGGCCAGTTGCAGCATGACTGCATCCTGTCCGGCATAAAGTCCCTGTTCCAGAAGCCTTGTGGCCAGAACTGTTCTTGAAAGACGCGCCACGGATTGCAGCCGATAAAGTACAACCGCTTTATTGTCCTTGTTCATCGCCACCTCACCCTTTGTTGCGACTTCATTCTGTCGCTCGATCGACATTGCCGGAGATGTTTATAGCGTAAAATATTGTCCGACTTATGAAACAACAAGGTTAAAAACATTTCGCTGAAGTGAGGGGCGGTGTTTTTACCGCTTGGGTTGCCCCCCCGGCGAACCGACGTTAGGTTCGACCACCAGAAAAAACAGTGAGGAAAATATGACGGAACTGCGCGATCAGAACAGCGATATGATTGTCGTCCTGCCCCTTGGCGCACACGAACAGCATGGCCCTCACCTGCCGTTCGAGACGGACACGATCATCGCGGAAAGCATTGCCGCGCGGGTTGGCGAGGCGATACCGGCTGGTCTGAACGTCAATTTCCTGCCGGTGCAGCCAGTCGGCTATTCCATCGAACACATGGATACCGAAGGCACACAGAGCCTCGCCTTTTCGGAAGCGGTCAACCAGTGGATCGGCATCGGCGAAAACCTGCATGCGGGCGGCATCCGCAAGCTGGTGATGCTGAACGCCCATGGCGGCAACTCGCCATTGATGACCATCGTGGCGACCGAATTGCGCGTCCGGCTCGGCATGCTCGCAGTCGCGACGAGCTGGACCCGCTTCGGCCTGCCGGACGGCCTGATCACGCCGGAAGAAAAGGCGCTCGATATTCATGGCGGCTTTATCGAAACCTCGGTGATGCTAGCGCTGCGGCCCGATCTGGTGGATATGTCGAAAGCACGCAATTTCAGCAACGCCCAGTCACGCTACGCCGAGGAATTCAAGTTCCTGCGCGCCTATGGTCCGCACGCATTTGGCTGGAAGATGCACGATCTCAACCCGGAAGGCGTTGCAGGCAACGCTGCCGCAGCAACGGCGGAAGCAGGCGAAAAGCTGATCGCCAATGCCGTATCCGGCTTTGTCGAACTGCTGCGCGATGTCCATCGCTTCGATCTGGCGCGGTTCAAATCCTAGGGTTCATACCGATGGCGCGAATGTGAAGGGGCATATGTAATAATATAGCATTGCATATGGCATTACTGTCGTCGTTCCCTTATATGAAATGTCCGATCCGAAGTCCCGGCATGCGCCTTTGCGCACCGACCGATCCGGGGCCGCAACGTCTAGAGGCATGATCATGAGCCAGGCTGAAGCCCAAACCACAGCAGAGGCGACCACTGAAGCTGGCCGCATTCCCGTTACCGTTCTGACCGGCTATCTGGGCTCGGGCAAAACCACCCTTCTCAACCGCATTCTGACCGAGAATCACGGCAAGCGTTATGCCGTTATCGTCAATGAATTCGGCGAGATCGGCATCGACAACGACCTGATCGTCGAGTCGGATGAAGAAATCTACGAAATGAACAATGGCTGCATCTGCTGCACCGTGCGCGGCGACCTGATCCGCGTGGTGGAAGGTCTGATGCGCCGTCCAGGCCGTTTCGACGCCATCGTCGTGGAAACCACCGGCCTTGCCGATCCGGTTCCGGTCGCGCAGACCTTCTTCATGGATGACGACGTGCGCGCCAAGACCGGCCTCGACGCCGTTGTCGCCCTCGTGGATGCCAAGCATCTGCCGCTGCGCCTCAAGGACAGCCGCGAAGCCGAAGACCAGATTGCCTTTGCCGATGTCGTGCTGATCAACAAGACCGATCTGGTGACGCCGCAAGAACTGGCCACCATCGAAGCCACGGTTCGCGCCATCAACCCGCATGCCATCATCCACCGCACCGAGCGCGCCTCGATCCCGCTTGAGCGCGTTTTGGACCGTGGCGCCTTCGACCTGAAGCGCGTGCTGGAAAACGATCCGCATTTCCTCGACCATGATCATCCCGATCATGTCTGTGGCCCGGATTGCGACCATGATCATGGGCATGACGACCATCATCATGACCACCACGGGCACCACCACCATGCGCATGATCACGACCATGATCATCATCACCATGACCACGATCATGTCTGCGGCCCGGACTGTGACCACGATCATCACCACCACGATCATGCCTCGCCAATCCACGATGTGACGGTTAAGTCTGTTTCGTTGCGGGCCGGTGATATCGATCCGGCAAAATTCTTCCCGTGGATTCAGAACATCACCCAGACGCAGGGGCCGAACATTCTGCGCCTCAAGGGCATTATCGCTTTCAAGGACGATCCGGACCGCTATGTGGTTCAGGGCGTTCACATGATCATCGAAGGCGATCACCAGCGCGCATGGAAGCCGGAAGAAAAGCGGGAAAGCCGTCTTGTCTTCATCGGACGCGAACTCGACCCGGCTGAATTGAAAGCCGGTTTCGAAAACTGCCAAGTCAAATAAGAAATACTGGACACTGATGCCTACAGTTGCCCCGTTTGACCTCGAAGGTCATTGTCTTCATGCGCGCTTCATCGGCGACGTTCCTTTCTTTGCCATGGCTGATGGGACGATCCATCGGCTGGATAACGGCAACCAGAGTTCGACGGCCCATGACGGACTGTTGAGCGCTGTGGTTGCCGTTGACGGCAAGTCGCTCATCACCGGCGGCGAAGACGGTCGCGTCTGCCGCACCGATGCCAGCGGCACGGTGACCGAACTCGCCAAGGTCCCGCGCAAATGGATGACGGCTGTTGCAGCCGGTCCCGGCGGTACGGTCGGCTTTGCCTCGGGCCGTTCGGCATGGGTGCGCAACTCTGACGGCAAGGTGCAGGAATACACGCAGGAACGCAGCATTGAAGGCATTGCCTTTGCGCCGAAGGGCCAGCGGCTTGCGATTGCCCGCTACAACGGGGCGACGCTGATTTGGACCGGCACCGCCGCCAAGCCCGTCGAACTGGAATGGAAAGGCGCGCATATCGGCGTCATTTTCTCGCCCGATGGCCGCTTTCTCATCACCTCGATGCAGGAAAATGCCTTGCATGGCTGGCGTCTGGAAGACGCCAAGCACATGCGCATGACCGGCTATCCGGCAAAGGTGAAGGACTGGTCGTGGAGCGTGAAGGCCAAGTGGCTTGCAACATCCGGCGCGCCTGCGGCCATCGTCTGGCCTTTTGCGGGCAAGGACGGCCCGATGGGTAAGGCCCCGCTTGAGCTTGGCCTGCGCGGCGACAGCATGGTGACGACGGTTGCCTGCCATCCGGTCGAGGATATCGTCGCCATTGGTTATAATGACGGCATGATCATGCTGGTTCGTTTTGCCGATCAAAAGGAAGTTCTGCTGCGCCGCCCCGGCAAGGGCGCCATCTCCAGCATGGGCTGGGACGATCAGGGCCACCGCCTCGCTTTCGGTTCGGAAGTGGGGGATTGTGGCATCGTCTCTTTAAGGGATTAGGGGAATAAGGGAGTAGGTTTTAAAAGAGTGTCAGGCGCTTCTCGCCCAACATACTCCCCTATTCCCTTATTCCCCTACTCCCCTAACTCACGGTCTGCGCATCGACACCGCAGGCGCACCGTCTGGTCCAAGCGACGCGACCCACTGGCTGATTGCGGCGGCATCCTTGTCGCCGAGCATGTGATCGGCATCAATCGTGCGCGCATCGACGCGCGCGCCGCTGGAGCGCAGAAGCGCGGAAAGCGCGGGCGCAAAGGGTGAGTAGAGCTTGTCTTCCTCGCCGGTGATCGTCAGCACGCGCGTCTTGCTCAGATTGGCAACCGGCGCATTGTCCAGCACCGGCATCGAGCGCATCAGCACGGCACGCTTCACCAGATCAGGATGCAGCATCATGGTTGCCGCCAGGAGATTGGCGCCGTTCGAATAGCCCACGAAAGTCGCGTGCGTAAGGTCGAGGTCCTTGTCGTCGGCAAGCCGCGTCAGGAACGTCACGAAGGCATTGGCTTCGAGCTTGATATCCTTCTGGTCGAACTTGACCGGCGTGATGCGCTTGTACCAGCGCGTGCCGCCGTCCTGCATGACACGACCACGAATGCCGAGCAGTGTCGCGCGCGGCCAGATTTTCGACGCCAGCGGGACAAGGCTGGTTTCATTGCCGCCCGAACCGTGCAGCAGGATAACCAGTTCGTTGGACGCTTTTTCCGGCGTATAGAAGCGGTGGATGAACTGCCTGCTGCGGGAGAAATTCTGTTCCGGCGTAATTTCCGTATCCATCTTCTTCTCGCGCATGGTGACGCCTTCGCCGAGCTTCGGGGCGCCTTCTTCTTCTTTCATTGAAGCGGCAATACCGCTCAGTGCCTTGCCCTGACCTTTCGTGGAAACAGCCACAGGCTGCCCCTCAGCAAAAGCCGAGCCGGTCGATACCATAAGCGCAGCCGCCAAAGCGGCAATAAACATCTTCTTTACCATGATCTCTACATAGCCAACGAGACGTTAACGAAGGTTTGAAAGCGGCCCCTCAACAAGGCGATTGAGCACGGCCTTCGCGGCGAATGGAACTCTCTTAACAGCAGAGATTTAGCAGGAATGTGGCGAAATGCACGAAAAATTACGACCTGTTACAATTCTGTTACATCTCCATTGCGAGACTTATTCGCCATCACTAAAGCGTGAGCCACACCGAAGCGATGAAAACTCCTTGCTTTTGACGTGTTTGGCGAGAAAATCAGCTATTATGCGGGAGAAAGAGATCAACGCCCATGAGCAGCTTTAAATTCAGCCGTCTTTCGCATGCCCGTCTCACTTATGATGCGGTGACACCGAAGAACCTCTATCTGCACCGTCGGCAGTTTATGGCGGGCCTCGGCGCGCTCGCTACCGCAGGTTTTGCGTCGTCGGCTTTTGCAGACCCGCTCAAGGCTGTCGCATCCGCCTATAAGGTCGATGAAAAGCTGACCCCGAAGGCCGATGTCACCAGCTACAATAATTTCTATGAATTCGGCACAGACAAGAGCGACCCAGCCGCCAATTCCAGCGATTACAAGCCGCTGCCCTGGAAGCTGACCATCGATGGGCTGGTGAAGCAGCCGAAAGAATTCGACATGCGCGAGTTGATCGACAAGATGCCGCTGGAAGAGCGCATCTATCGTATGCGCTGTGTCGAGGCGTGGTCGATGGTAATCCCGTGGATCGGCTTTCCGCTGGCAAGCCTGCTGTCACAGGTGGAGCCACTCGGCTCTGCCAAATATATCGCCTTCACCGGTGTCGTGCGCCCGGAGGAAATGCCCGGCCAGAAGGGGCTGTTTCAGGTGCTGGACTGGCCCTATGTCGAAGGGTTACGACTGGACGAAGCCCGGCATCCGCTGACCATCCTGGCGGTTGGCCTTTACGGCGAGACGCTTCCCAACGCCAATGGCGCGCCGATCCGGCTCGTGGTGCCGTGGAAATATGGTTTCAAAGGCATCAAGGCCATTACCCGTATCTCCTTTGTCGAGAAGCAGCCGCCCACCTCGTGGCAGCAGCAGGCCGCCAATGAATATGGCTTCTATGCCAATGTGAACCCGGCGGTCGATCATCCCCGCTGGAGCCAGGCGACAGAACGGCGCATCGGCGAGGACAGTTTCTTCGCTTCCAGCCGCCGCCCGACCCTGCCCTTCAACGGCTATGCGGACGAAGTCGCGTCGCTTTATACCGGCATGGACCTGAAGGCGAATTACTGACATGGCAGCCGAGAGAATGGGTGCAACCGAAGGGGGCGCGAAAAAGCCGACGCGTCGCCAGACTGATGGCTGGAAGGTCTGGCTGCTCTATGCGGCGGGGTTTGTTCCGGCTGTCTGGACCTTCTATCTCGGCGCGACCGGCGGCCTTGGTGCCGATCCGGTCAAGACGTTCGAACATACGCTCGGTCTCTGGGCGCTGCGCTTGCTGATCCTGACATTGCTCGTCACCCCGATCCGCGACCTGACCGGCATCAGCCTGCTGCGCTATCGCCGGGCGCTCGGTCTTCTCGCCTTCTATTATGCGCTTATGCATTTCGCGACCTATATGGTGCTCGATCAGGCGCTGAATTTTCCGGTTATCATCGCCGATATTCTCCGCCGCCCCTTCATCACCATCGGCATGATCAGTCTCGTGCTGCTTGTGCCTTTGGCGCTGACCTCCAACAACTGGTCGATCCGTCGGCTCGGACGCCGCTGGACCAGCCTGCACAAGCTCGTCTATGTGGCCATTGCAGGCGGTGCGATCCATTTCATCCTATCCGTGAAAAGCTGGCCCGCAGAGCCGATCATCTATGCCGCCATCGTCGCAGCGCTGCTGCTGTGGCGGCTGGTGCGTCCCTACAGGCGCAATCGAAAGACATCCGCGCCGCGCCCGCGTGGAGAGGCTGTCGCCTTAAAGAAGTAACGGCTAATAGAAGAGCTTCTTTTTACAGATTCCAATGTACTGAACTAAATTTATCCATTTTTTGGATAAGCAATGACATTGCGCCGCAAATCATGTCAGTATCGCCGCCAATTCCACATTGATTACCACAACTGGCGAGCACTGAGGCCCATGACGTCTATTTTGAAATCGGCGCCCGTTCGCATCGCAGGCAAGTTTATCTTCATCCTTTTCGCTCTTATCTTTGCGATCTGGGCGAGTTTGGCGATGTGGTATCAGTTGCCCTTCGGCAGCGTTGTTCGCCAGGCGATCATCGCGCTGTGGTTGCTCTTCACCCTCTGGACCATAGCCGGGGAAAGGCGCTTCTCCTGCTGGCGCAAACGGCTGTTCTTCTGCCTCCTCGCGCTCATCATCCTCGGCTGGTGGACGACCATCCGCCCTTCCCTCGACCGCATGTGGGCGCCGGACGTCGCGCGCATCGTTACCGGCAAGGTGGATGGCGATATCGTCACGCTCACCAATGTTCGCGATTTCGAATGGCGCACGACGGAAGACTTTACCGAAAATTGGAAAGACGAAACCTACGATCTCAGCAAGATTACTTCGGTTGATATCTACCTGTCCTACTGGTCGAGCCCGGCCATCGCTCACACGCTGCTTTCATTCGGCTTTGCGGATGGGCGTCATGTGGTCTTCTCCGGCGAAATCCGCCGCGAGCATCATGAGGTCTTCTCGTCTATTGGCGGCTTTTTCCGGGAATTCGAGCTGGCGATGATCGCCGCCGAGGAACGGGACATCATCTATCTGCGCACCAATATCCGCAAGGAAGACGTCTACCGCTATCAGGTCAAACTGCCGCCCGGCCCGGCCAGACAATTGTTCCTGTCCTATGTCGAGCGCGGCAACCAGCTGGCCGCAAAGGCGGAATTCTACAACACGCTGACCACCAACTGCACGACCATGATCTTCGACATGGCGCGGCTGCTCGATCCAACATTCCCGTTCGACTATCGCATTCTGCTGTCAGGCTTTCTGCCCGGCTATCTTTTCGACAATGGCTGGATCGAGAATGGCGGTTCGCTGGAAGAAATACGCCAGCGCGCATCCATCGACGCAAAAGCGCAGGCAGGCGGACGCGACGGCTTCTCGCAACGCATCCGCGAATAAAAAACCCCGCTTCGCAGCGGGGCTTTCTCAAGCATTCGCGCTGGGATCAGATCGCAGCGGTGATGATGATTTCGACCTTGTAGTCCGGCGTTGCAAGGGCTGCTTCACCGGTTGCACGAGCTGGCGTGTTGGCCGGATCGACCCAGGCATCCCAGACAGCGTTCATTTCGGCGAAATCCTTCATGTCGGCGAGCCAGATGATCGCCTGAAGAATCTTCGACTTGTCCGAACCGGCTTCCTTGAGCAGGCGGTCCACTTCGGCCAGAACGGCCTTGGTCTGATCGGTCACGCTGGCGCCGGGCACACCCACTTGACCGGCGAGATAAACGGTGTTGCCGTGGACCACGGCCTGGCTCATGCGTGGACCAACTCCGATGCGACGGATGCTCATGGTGAACTCCTCTGAATGCTGCTGCGGAAAGTGTTCCGCATTGGAAAAAATGTGCGCTCTCTTATGGAAGCCCAAGTGCCGTTTGGCAATGGCGTTGCCATGCGTGATCGCTTAAATTCGAAAACAGGAGGACCGACCATGGAGAAGCCGCTTGCCGACATCTACCGCGATTACATCGCCTGCCTGAACGGACAGGACTGGGAAAATCTCGGCCACTTTGTCCATCAGGCGGTCTCGCATAATGGCAGAGCTTTCGGACTGGCGGGCTATCGCGCCATGTTGGAGCAGGATTTCAAGGCGATCCCCGATCTCCAATTCAGTATAGACCTGCTGGTCTGCGAACCACCGACAGTTGCAGCCCGTCTGGCTTTCGATTGCACGCCCGTTGGCGTCTTTCTCGGCTTGCCGGTCAATGGCCGCAAAATCCAGTTCGCCGAAAACGTCTTTTACACCTTTGACAATGGACTGATTAAAGGGGTCTGGTCGATCATCGACAAAGCTTCTATCGAAGCACAGCTTTGATCGCATCTGCGGATTGACTCTTGAGGCCCCTCCCCCTATAAGCCGCGTCACGTTCGCCCGCGCGGGTCTACGGATGGTTTATGCTGTCCGCCGCAGGGAAAAGAACCAGCTCCTGTTCAATAGAGCATGATCCCGAATAAGGGTAACCGGTTTCGGGCCAGATCATGTTCCACTGAAAAACAGAATTAAGAAGGGCCGCACACCGCGGTATTAAAAAAATGAAGCGCACTTATCAGCCATCCAAGATCGTCCGCAAGCGTCGTCACGGTTTCCGTGCACGCATGGCTACCACCGGCGGCCGCAAGGTTCTCGCCGCTCGCCGTTCGCGCGGCCGTAAGCGGCTTTCCGCTTAATCTTTGCCCGCGCAGCTGCGCGGTGAATAAAGATATGAAAAAGCCGAAACAAATACTCCGCCTTCGTAAGAGAGCGGAGTTTTTGGCTTTAAGGAACGGTGAAAAGCGGCGTGGCCCGCTGTTTCTTCTCGAAGTCAGCGTGCGGACGGAAGAGGAATCGGCAGCCGCCAAAATTGGCGACAAGCCCCGCGCCGGCTTCACCGTCACCAAGAAGAACGGCAACGCCGTGATACGAAATCGCATCCGCCGCAGGCTGAGAGAAGCGGTACGTTGTCACGCAGGGCGTGACATGGCGCCTTCGACCGACTATGTGATCGTAGCGCGCGAGCAAGCTCTCACTGCGCCCTTTTCGCGACTGACCGATGAACTCACCCGCCGCATCAAGGCGAAGGGCGAGCGGAAAGGCGAAGGGAAACGCCGAACGGAAAGACCGGAATCAGGACCCGTCAATGGAAAATAAACGCAATTTCTTCATCACCATTGCCCTGTCCATCCTCATACTGACGCTGTGGCAAGTGTTTTATCTGGGTCCGAAAACGGAAGCCCAGCGGGAGCAGGCACGCATTGAGGAGCAGCAGCGGCAGGCCCAGCAGGCAGCCCAGGGTGGCCAGGCAGGCAACGGTGCGGGCGATACGCCACAGGCGCCAGCCGCTTCGGGCACAATTCCCGGCCATGGTGATGTGGCAGCCGCAGGCGGCACGCTGACCCGCGAAGCCGCAATCGCTCAGACTGAGCGCGTTCAGATCGACACGCCTTCGCTGCGCGGTTCGATCAACCTGACCGGCGCGCGTCTCGACGATCTCTTCCTCAAAAATTATCACGAAACCGTCGACAACAATTCTCCGAATATCGAACTGCTCGCGCCATCGGCGCTGAAGCAGGGCTATTTCGTTGAGCTCGGCTTCACCGGCAATGACACGACCGGCCCGGTTCCGGGTCCGAACACGGTCTGGTCCGTGGAAGGCAACAACAAGCTGACTCCATCCACGCCGGTCACGCTGAGCTATACCAACGAGAAGAACATCACCTTCAAGCGCGTCATCTCGGTTGACGACGCCTATATGTTCTCCGTTGACGACACGATCACAAACAATACCGGCGCACCGATTTCGCTGGCCTCTTATGGCCGCGTAACCCGCTTCAACCAGCCGGAACATGCCAGCGCTACCTATGTTCTGCATGAAGGCCTGATCGGCGTTATGGGTCAGGACGGCCTACAGGAAATCAAATATTCCAAGGTCGAAGACGACAAGGACATCTCGTTCAAGGACGTCATGGGCGGCTGGCTCGGCATCACCGACAAGTATTGGGCTGCAACGCTCGTACCGCCGCAGGACGAAAAGTTCACCGGCCGCTTCTCGCACTTCACCAATGATCGCCCGCGCTACCAGACCGATTTCCTCGGCGCGCCGATGACCATTGAGGCCGGCCAGTCGCATTTGCTGAAGAACCAGGTCTTCGCCGGTGCAAAGGTCGTCACGCAGATTCAGGCTTACGAAAAGCAGCTCAGCATCAAGCAGTTCGAACTGCTGATCGACTGGGGCTGGTTCTACTTCATCACCAAGCCGATGTTCTACCTCATCGACTGGATCTACAAGTTCTCGGGCAATTTCGGCGTCGCCATTCTGGTTGTCACCGTTCTGCTCAAGGGCCTGTTCTTCCCGCTCGCCAACAAGTCGTACAAGTCGATGGCGCGCATGAAGCTGGTTCAGCCGAAGATGACGGAAATCCGCGAGAAATACGCGGACGACAAGATGAAGCAGCAGCAGGAAATGATGCGGCTCTACAAGGAAGAGAAGATCAATCCGCTTGCAGGCTGCTGGCCGGTGCTGGTGCAGATTCCGGTGTTCTTCGCCTTGTATAAGGTTCTCTACGTCACCATCGAAATGCGCCATGCGCCGTTCTTTGGCTGGATTCAGGATCTTGCAGCGCCCGATCCGACATCGCTCTTCAACCTGTTCGGCCTTCTGCCTTTCGCAGTACCGCACTTCCTGATGATCGGCGTCTGGCCGCTGCTGATGGGCATCACAATGTTCCTGCAGATGCGCATGAACCCGACGCCGCCAGACCCGACGCAGGCTGCGATCTTCACCTGGATGCCGATTATCTTCACCTTCATGCTGGCTTCGTTCCCGGCTGGTCTCGTGATCTACTGGGCATGGAACAACCTGCTCTCGATCACCCAGCAGGGCATCATCATGAAGCGTCAGGGCGTCAAGATCGAGCTTTGGGACAATCTGAGGGACCTCTTCAAGCGAAAGCCGAAAGAGGCCAAAAAGTAAAATCTGAAAAACCCCGCTTAGGCGGGGTTTTTTATGCCGTCATGTTGACAATGCGGCCCATACCATTGATGCGTGTCACTGACAGAATAAAGCGACCAGGATAAGAACATTGAGCGAGCAGGATAAGAAGCAGGCGGCAATCAATGCGGCTCAGGCAGCGGCAGATGCGACCCGCGCGGCGCAGGCGGCACTGGTCGAGCAAGGCCGTGCGCTGTTCAAGAAGTCATGGATCTTCATCCGTGGCGTGCCGTCGATGCAATTCCTGCCGCCGGAAGGTCCGGTGGAGATCGCCTTTGCGGGACGCTCCAATGTCGGCAAGTCATCGCTGATCAATGCTCTGGTCAACAAGAAGGGCCTTGCGCGCACGTCCAATACGCCGGGCCGCACGCAGGAACTGAACTATTTCGTGCCGGACGGTTATTCCGGCGAAAACGGCGACCTGCCGCCGCTCGCCCTCGTGGATATGCCGGGCTACGGATTTGCCGAAGCGCCAAAAGCCCATGTCGATGCCTGGACGCGACTCGTTTTCGACTATCTGCGCGGACGTACCACACTGAAGCGCGTCTATGTGCTGATCGATGCGCGCCACGGCATTAAGAAGAACGACGCCGAAGTGCTTGACCTTCTCGACAAGGCCGCCGTGTCCTATCAGATTGTGCTGACCAAGATCGACAAGATCAAACCGGCAGGCGTGCCGCGCCTGATGGCGGATACGCACAAGCTCACCTTCCGTCGTGCAGCCTGCTTCCCCGGCATTATCGCCACCTCGTCGGAAAAGGGCCTCGGCCTCGACGATTTGCGCGCAGCTGTGGCTCTGGTGATCAAAGAGTCATGATTTCAGCCTGACCTGTCCTCAGAGAGGACAGGTTTCCGGCAGGTTGTTCAGTCCCTGATTGCGGCGCTCGAACTGTACATTGGTCTTTGCCCCGTCGCGGGTAATGCGCAGCACATAGATGCTGTCAAAATCGTCGCCCGACCATTTGGGCACGCTATGCTTGTCGCCGCTGTTCTCCTTGACGATGTCGCGCACCAGCTTGACGATCTGCTTATGCTCCCAGCCAACCAGAACAGTTGCATTGCGATAGGCAGGCGCTTCCAGCGCTTCTTCCAGCTTGTCGATATCTTCGAAACCGAAGCGCGTATCCACCGGCAGGCCAAGCGAAATCGCGGTCGGTTCGACCGTGGCGAGCGGACGCACATAGGCATAGGTTCCGCCCTTGTCGTCCTTCTCCTCCGACGGATTGGGCGCGAAAATCGCAGCCGGTTTGCCGAACTGTTTTGCGATGATCGCGGGCAGTTTCAGCGCGCGATTCAGTCCACGGCAGCTTAGCTGGCCCAACCCGTTTTCCGGCTTTTCGCCGTGTCTAACAAAGACCACGGTTTGAGTGGAGGATGCCGCCATCGCAAAATTCTGGGCGGCATTGAGGGCAAGGAGTGACCCCACAGCGGTCAAAATAAACCGGCGCATCGAAACAACTTTCTTCATGGAACCGTGAAACTATAAAATCATATTTTGGATAGAACATAGGCACATACATAAGAAGCCGTTTCCAGCAAACTATTCGTGAAAAATAAGCAGCGAGACCGTTTTCGCGGATTCCATTTGAATCAAAACCGGTCTAGAAAAGCCTGCCTCTTCTGCCCTGTCGCCAGCCATGGAGCCCGCGATGACGACCCTTGATAATCCCGAAATGCAAGCACAACTCCTCTCCGCCGCCCTGCCCTATATGCAGCGCTACGAGAACAAGCATGTCGTCGTGAAATATGGCGGCCACGCCATGGGCAATCCGGAGCTCGGCAAGGCCTTTGCTCGCGATATCGCGCTTTTGAAGCAATCGGGCATCAACCCGATTGTGGTGCATGGCGGCGGCCCACAGATTCAGGCCATGCTAACCAAGCTTGGCATCGAATCCCGTTTTGAGGGCGGCCTGCGCGTCACCGACGAAAAGACCGTCGAAGTGGTGGAAATGGTTCTGGCCGGTTCCATCAACAAGGAAATCGTCGCTCTGATCAATGCCGAAGGCGAATGGGCCATCGGCCTGTGCGGCAAGGACGGTAACATGGTCTTCGCGCAGAAGGCGCACAAGACCGTCATCGACCCCGATTCCAATATCGAGAAAGTGCTTGATCTGGGCTTTGTCGGCGAGCCGGCGGAAGTCGACCGCACCCTGCTCGATCTTCTGGCGCGTTCCGAAATGATCCCGGTCATCGCACCGGTCGCTCCGGGCCGTGACGGCCATACCTACAACATCAATGCCGACACTTTTGCAGGCGCTATCGCAGGCGCGCTGGCCGCAACCCGTCTTCTGTTCCTGACCGACGTTCCCGGCGTGCTGGACAAGGACAAGAAGCTGATCAAGGAACTCTCCGTTGCCGATGCGCAGGCGCTCATCAAGGACGGCACGATTTCCGGTGGCATGATCCCGAAGGTCGAAACCTGCATCGAAGCAATCCGCCGTGGCGTGGAAGGCGTTGTCATCCTGAATGGCAAGACGCCGCATTCCGTCCTGCTGGAACTCTTCACCGAACATGGTGCCGGCACGCTCATCGTGCCATAAAGACCCATGACCAATAGTTCCAATCCTTCGGCCTTCACCCCAGCCTTTGAGCACGTCACTGACTGGGTGTTCGACCTCGACAACACGCTCTATCCCCACGCCGCCAATCTATTCTCGCAGATCGACGTGAAGATGACGAGCTATGTCGAAAACCTGCTGCAATTGCCACGCGAGGAAGCTCGCCGCATCCAGAAACAGTTCTATCTCGACTATGGCACCACGCTGAAAGGCCTGATGGAATGCCACCAGATCGACCCGGACGACTTTCTGCAAAAGGTTCACGATATCGACTATAGCTGGCTGAAGCCCGATCCGGCGCTCGGCGAAGCGATCAAGTCGCTGCCGGGCCGTCGCTTCATCTTCACCAATGGCGATCGCGGCCATGCGGAACGCGCGGCGCGCCAGCTCGGCATTCTGGATAATTTCGACGATATCTTCGACATTGTCGCTGCGGGGCTGATGCCAAAACCCGAGCGCGTCACCTATGACCGCTTCCTCGGCGCTTTCGGCATCAATGCCAGCAAGGCCGTGATGTTCGAGGATCTGGCGCGCAATCTCGTCGTGCCGAAAGCGCTTGGCATGAAAACCGTCCTGGTGGTGCCGAACAATTTTGAGCCAACCTTCTCGGAAATATGGGAAAGCGACCCGGAATTTACCGATCAGGTCGATTATGTGACGGATAACCTGACCCAATTTCTGGAACAAATTATTGCAGGCAGATAGGCATTTTACCGGCCTCGAAAAATCAATCGATGCGGCGGCCCACCGCGTCCTCGACCGGCTGCCGCGCAATCACCTGACCGACGGGCTGATCGAATTTCTGGTCTTCGGGCTGAAACAGGCATGGGCATGCCTGTTCGGCGGTGCCATGCTCGGCCTTATCATCCTCACCCGCTGGCTTTGGCCGGAAAGCGGCATCGGCGGTATCGCCAATATCGTCACCCGCTATGACTTTCTGTTCCTTTCCGCTGTCGCCATCCAGCTTGCCATGCTGGTCTTCAAGCTGGAGGCATGGGAGGAAGCCAAGGTCATCCTGATTTTCCACGTTGTCGGCACGGCGATGGAAGTGTTCAAGACCCATGCGGGTTCATGGGTCTATCCTGAAGAAAACTTCTTCCGTATTGGCGGCGTACCGCTGTTTTCAGGCTTCATGTATGCGGCGGTCGGCTCCTATATGGCGCGCATCAACCGTATCTTCGATATCAGACTGAACCATTATCCGCCGCTCTGGACAACGCTGGTGCTGGCAGCCGCGATCTACGTCAATTTCTTCGCCCATCATTTCATCTGGGATATTCGCTGGCCGCTGTTTGCGCTGACATTCGCCTTGTTCTGGCGCACCAGCATGCATTATCGCGTGTTTCGTTTTCGGCACAAAATGCCTCTGCTCGTCGCGTTCCTGCTGACCTCGTTCTTCATCTGGTTTGCGGAAAATATCGGCACATGGTCGAAGGCCTGGCTCTACCCCAACCAGCATAATGGCTGGGTGCCGGTTTCGCTCGGCAAGCTCGGCTCATGGTATCTTTTGATGATCATCTCGGTCGTGCTGGTCACGCTCGTTCATCACCCTCGCCCCTATCAGGAAGAGGAGGACGCCCGGTCTCCCGTTCCGGAAAAGGCGGAAGCATAGCCCCTGCCTCCCGGTTAGAATCTGCCCGTAACATCGATGTTCGCACCATAGGCCATATCCCGGTTTACGGTGCGCGCGAGATAAGGCGTCACGCCCACACTCAAAACCTCGCTGAACGCATAGGATAAAGTGGTCGACAGGCTGCCACGCGTATGCGCCACATCAGCATCGAAGCTGAGCGCCCCGATATATTCGGCACTTGCCGTCACGCTCGGATCATCATGCGCGATGTCTTGTTCGATCTCTGCATTGATCAGCCACCGCACCTTGTCGCTCAACGGCATGGCATAGTTTGCCCCGAGATAGACCGCAGTGCGGCGCGACTTCACATTCGAATAGGTGAACGGGAAATAAGCGTTGGTTTCCGTATAATCGTCCATCTTCAGATCGCTGTGACGCAGCCCGGCATAATAGCCGAAGACGGAACCGCTGGAGAGTTCGTGCGACCGCCCGGCTTCCAGCGACGCGCCCCAGCCTTTGATCGTGCTCTCGCCCATGCCAGCCTCGGTATAGTCCAGCATCTGGCGCGTGCGCTCGACATCGTAGCGACTGGCGGCAACGGAACCTTGCAGATACCAGTGGCCCGTCGTCGTCGGCGCACGCCAGCGGGCATAGAAACCGCCGCCAATATTGTCATTATCCCGGTCGAAACTATCCGGCATATCGCGCCAGAAGGAGTGCGCCACAGTGATGCCTGCCAGAAAATTATCGGTAAAGGCATGCGCCATGGAAATCCAGCCGAGTGCATCGGTCGTCTCGCCTGAACGTCCGATATCCGCTGAAAGCGAGTAGCAGCTCTCTCCCGCCTTCGCGACGTCGCAAGAACGCTGCAACCGCCCCAGTTTTCCACGCTGCGATTCCATCACCGAAAATGTATCCCCGGCCAGCGCAGCAACAGTTTTCGTCGTGTTGGTCACATCGACGGCGACCGATTGTATCGGCGGCGGCGACCCGGTTCCTGTACCCGGGACCTCCTGTTCGGGACTTCCCGCACCGGTCTCTGGCGCAGGCGTTTCGATAACTGGTGGCGGAGGATTTTGCCCATCGGGCGGCGATCCCGGTTGAGAGCCGGACCCGGTTTCCGACCCCGGGGTCTCCGGCTCGGTTCCGCCCGAACCCGGCTCCGGTGTTGGCGTTCCGGTAACAGGCGGCGGCCCCGTCTCGCCCGGGTCTGGATCGGGCTTTGGTGTCGTCACCGGCGGAGACGAAATCAGCAGTTTCCAGACTGCCGCATGCGACACTCCGGATGCCAGCGTCGAGGTGCCCACCACGACCGTGCCATCAGCCGACATGGCCATGGCCGTCGACGACACACCGCCAAGTGTGCCGAGATCGGTTGGTACGGTGGCGCCATTCGCCCAGTAAACCGCGTGGGAATTGCCCTTCCTTGTGGTCGAAGACCCGACGATGATTGAACCGTCAGCCGAGATAGACGCAACGTCGGATGAATACCCGCCGAGCGTGCCAAGATCGGTCGGCGTGGTCGCGCCGTTCCGCCAGGATACCGCACGGAATTCGCCGAACTCATTGTTGGATACGCCCGCAAGCACGGAACCGTCAGCTGACAGGGTGAGAACATCAGAATAGTAGCCGCCAAGCGTGCCGAGATCAGACGGCGACAAGGCACCATCAGTCCATGACGCGGCGTGGAGTTCTCCGTTGCCCGTCTCCGACTGTCCTGCGATGACGCGCCCGTTCGCAGATACGACATTTGCGGTCGACGTTGCACCACCAAGCGTTCCCAAATCGGTCGGCGTCAGCGCCCCGTTCATCCAGGACACGGCATGAGAAACATTGGGCGCATATTCCGCATAACCGACAATTACCATCCCATCGGCGGAAACGGCCTTGGCATAGGATGTGTTGTTGTTGAGCGTTCCAAGATCGACTGGAGATGTTACACCGTTCGTCCACTTCACCGCCCGGTTCTTGCCGGCAGACGTTGTGGAATTGCCGACAATGATGCTGCCGTCAGCGGACAAGGCAACAGCATCTGAAAAATCGCCCCCCAGCGTTCCAAGGTCGGTGGCCATTGTCGCGCCATCCGCCCACGACACAGCGTGTTGCGCAGCGCCAATCGTCGCCCGCCCGATAATGAATGTGCCATCCGCCGAGACGGCATTGACGACGGAATTGCTGCCGCCCGTCACAGAAAGGACGGTCGGCGTGGCGATCCCCCCGGCCCACGATACCGCCGAAATGCCACCGGATGTCTGCGCCCTGCCCGCTATGACCGCCCCATTCGCAGATACGGCAGTGGCGAAGGCATCGCCAGCAAGTGCACCGAAATCAAGCGGCAGACCCGATTGTTTCACATCAGCGGCATGCGCCGGGCAAACAAAGACCATCATCCCGAGCAGCAACCCGGAAACATTCTTAAGGATCGCTTTCATAGCGACCTCTTAAATAAAAATAGGATATATTACGGGAATAGATCTTTTAATTATAATATTAGAATACATGATACCCCTCACAAAACCATGTATTTTTATTATAAATATATTTTTAACTCCGGCAATATCAATTGTTCCATATTAGAACATATGATTATTATTTATAATTACTTTTAAATAATATACACATCTACGGCAGCATTCTTTCATTACAAAAAGGCCCAACCTGAAAACAGATCGGGCCTTCTATTTGCCTTAAAACTCTGTCTAACCTTCGATCAGAGCTTGTAAAAATCCTTGATTTGCTCCCAGGCTTCGTCCGCCGTTTCGACAAAATTCAGAAGCTCGATATCGGCTGGCGAGATTGTACCCTGCTCGGCCAGAAATTCGATATTGATCGCCTTGGTCCAGAACTCCTTGCCGAACAGGATCAGCGGCATGCGTTCCATACGGTTGGTCTGGATCAGCGTCATCGCCTCGAATAGTTCGTCCATTGTGCCAAAGCCGCCCGGAAACACGCAGATCGCCTTTGCGCGCATCAGGAAGTGCATCTTGCGGATCGCGAAATAATGGAAGTTGAAGCAGAGCTCCGGCGTCACATAAGGGTTCGGTGCCTGTTCATGCGGCAGCACGATATTGAGGCCGATGGTCGGTGCACCGACATCGGCGGCACCACGATTGCCTGCTTCCATCACGCCCGGTCCGCCGCCCGTCACCACGATGAATTCGCGATAATAGGTCGTGGCCGAATATTCTGAGCAAATCCGCGCGAATTTACGCGCTTCCTCATAATAATGAGAATTGGCTTCGAGATTCTTCTTCTGCACCTCGTTCTTCGCCGCCCATGCCTCGCCGCCCGGCTCTGGGATGCGCGCGCCGCCGAACATCACCACCGTCGATTTGATGCCGCGGTCGGCAAGGATCAGCTCCGGCTTGAGCAGTTCAAGTTGCAGGCGCACCGGGCGCAGGTCACGGCGCGTCAAAAAATCGTCGTCCGTGAAAGCAAGGCGATAGGCAGGCGCTTCCGTCTGGGGCGTTTGCGGTACGGTTTTTGCCTGCTTGATCGCTTCCTCGGAATTCGGGAAAGGCGTCCAGCCAGACTTCTCCATCGGGTTCATGCTTCTCACCTGCTCCTTAAAACCTGTTACCATACTCATTCTCAGGCCAAATGTTTAATCTGTCTCAAACATGTCGGACATTGTTCGAGAATGAGATCAAGAGCGCGCAATTGCGCCGTGATCATGATTGACCCATTTGGCGCCTTCGCTTAATCACTTTCATGACAATCGGCCGGATCACTTACCGGCCTGCCATCCGCTGCCCATTCACGGAGACTGCACCCCATGACCAAGCCAGACCTCGCCTCCCTCGAAAAGACCATCGACAAGGCTTTTGACGAGCGCGACGGTATCAGCACGGCAACCCGTGGCGAAATCCGCGATGCCGTCGAACAGTCGCTTATCCTGCTCGATCGCGGCGAGGCCCGTGTCGCAGAAAAACAGGCGGACGGCAACTGGCAAGTCAACCAATGGCTGAAGAAAGCAGTATTGCTCTCCTTCCGTCTCAACCCGATGGAAGTCATCAAGGGAGGCCCCGGCCAGTCTTCCTGGTGGGACAAGGTGCCGTCCAAGTTCGACGGCTGGACTGCCAACGAATTCGAGAAGGCCGGTTTCCGCGCCGTGCCGAACTGCGTCGTGCGCCACTCGGCCTATATCGCGCCGAACGCCATCCTGATGCCGTCTTTCGTCAATCTCGGCGCTTATGTCGATGAAGGCACCATGGTCGACACCTGGGCGACCGTCGGCTCCTGTGCGCAGATCGGCAAGAATGTGCATCTTTCCGGCGGCGTCGGCATTGGCGGCGTTCTGGAACCGATGCAGGCCGGACCGACCATCATCGAAGACAATTGCTTCATCGGCGCGCGTTCGGAAGTCGTGGAAGGCTGCATCGTGCGCGAAGGTTCGGTGCTCGGCATGGGCGTCTTCATCGGCAAATCGACCAAGATCGTCGACCGTGCGACCGGCGAAGTCTTCTATGGCGAAGTCCCGCCTTATTCGGTCGTCGTCGCAGGCACCATGCCCGGCAAGAACGTACCCGGTGAAAACTGGGGCCCGAGCCTCTATTGCGCCGTGATCGTCAAGCGCGTCGATGAAAAGACCCGCTCGAAGACCTCGATCAATGAATTGCTGCGCGACTGATGCGCGACTAATACAAAGCAAAAAGGCGAAGCTGGTGCTTCGCCTTTTTCATTCCAGCATTTGCGCTTCAAGATGGGTCGCCCCTTCGGATGGCGCAAAGCCTCTGGTCCGGGCCGTGGTCCGGGGAGGCCTCGCAGCCATCCTCCGGGGAGATTGCTAAGCTACCGGGGCATTAATTTTCATAGCTGGAAGGCGAAGCATCACCGAAGCGGTTGGCCGAACCATCATGATAAACCGGAGTCGACTGGCGAATGGTCGCCGTTGCGGTGTAATCGACATCACCCTTCGTGCCGAAGAGCGGACCCGTATTCGGGGTCTTGAAGGCCTTCTCCTGAATAACCTGAGATTCCGGCATGCCGACATAAGGATTTTCGGCATAGGCTGCACCAGCGCTTAGAGCGACAGCAAGGGCGGCAAGAGCGAGCTTTTTCATTTTCCTATTCCTTCGCATCATGTTGTCCCATCATCGGCATCTGGCCGTTCGAAGCCTTGTTTCAGGCAACAGGGACTTTCAAGTTGGACTAAGCCTTCGAGGCTTTCCCTCCCGGTGTCCGGCAGATCTTCAAAACCTGCACCGGCGACACCTTTGGGACGACATGCAAAGCGGGTGTTTTGAAAGATCCCGCTCCATCAGAACCGGGCGGGCTATAGTTCCGGAGAGCCATTAGCCCTGGTTGGCATCGCCAAAACGATTGGCAGAACCATCGCGATAAACCGGAGCACTGATCGCTGCGGGCGCGGTATAATCAACGGACTGCGACGCGACCGGGGTACGGTCATTTGCATAGAGATTTTCAGGTTCGCCTACGCGTGGGTTTTCAGCGAAAGCAGCACCGGCACTCAGGGCAAGGGCAGCAGCGGTAAGAACAAGCTTCTTCATTTTCTATCTCCTAACAAAATGGAGCGGCGTATGAATTCGTCGTTCCGATACATCCCAAATGGGTAACAATGGGGAAAAGTTCCAGTCACGAAAATTTTAAAAACTTCACAGATTTGTGCACATCGCCTGCCACAATCGTTGCAATTAATACAAAAAAAATAATTAAAAACAAAATGATGGATTACGATTTCTCCATCACGGCCGTGTTACAGCCCTTAATTTGTTCACCAATCTCGAACAGTGTGTTTGAGGTTATTGTATAATAAACGTGAACAATGAGCGATTTTTAATGGAGCAAGGCCTTATCCTGCCGCATCAGACCGGTTCGTGCAAATGCTCCCAATCTTCAACGGGTCCGGTAAAAAGACGCCTCAATCCACCGCAAACCCCGCAAACAAAAAGCCGCATCAAAGATGCGGCCTTCAGCGATGGCTCTCATTGCGAGAGGCTCAGCGAGCTCTCCGGCAACGTTCAATTATTGGCAACGGCAACCGAACGTCCGGCGATGGAAACCCACTGGCCGGAATTGGAAGGCGACTGCATCTTGATATAACGATAGGACGTCTTCTCGAGCGGCAGAACCTCGTCACGCATATTGTCGAGAATATAATCGCCATGATCGGTGCGGGCGGTCAGCACGATATGCGCCTCGCTACCCTGCACCATGGTAATCAGAAGCTGCGAGGCGCTGATGCCGCGCGCCATCAGTTGCGCGCGCTTCATCAGAACATAATCCTCGCAATCGCCCTTGCCGTTGACCGGCATGGTCCAGTAGTCGCGCTTGCCGTAATTATCCTGATCGGAAACCGGCTTGATACGGTGATTGACGGAGCTGCTTACGCTTTGCAAAAGCTTCAGGCGCTGCGGTGTCAGCTGCATCGGGGGCAATACACTATGGCTGCGGCAATCGCGTGGATTGCGCCCGCAATAGTCTTTGTGTCCGTAAGGGATGCTTGTCAGTCCGCCCGCTTCACTCCACTGTGCAGCCTTGGCTGGAACCATCGTTGCTCCGAAGAGCGCCATCATGCCTGCTACAGTTGTGGTGATTAAACGCATACACAGTTTCCCATTTTGAAAAAAGTTCCCGCTGACCGGCCCGTTTCCCGGGTCTCGTTATCAACTCTTTTTTAACTAACGATGACAGGGGCCATCCGGTCAAGGAAATTTCGTTCCCAAATTGCAACCAAGTTGGAAAAGCGCGTGAAGAGCGAATTTTCTGCCATGGTCAGAACCAAGGTTTGTGGTTCCATCCGTACGCATCCCGATCTAGTCTCACACAACAGACGATTCTTGAGTAAGAAGCCGACATCATGAGCCTTTCAGTCAATCCCGCCGAAAATCTTGCCGCCCTGATCCGCTGCCCATCCGTAACGCCTGCCGAAGGCGGCGCGCTGACGGCGCTCGAAGCGATGCTGAAGCCATTGGGCTTTTCCGTCGAGCGCCCCGTCTTCAGCGAAGAGGGCACGCCCGACATCGAAAATCTCTATGCGCGCAAATCCGGCAACGGACCGCATCTGATGTTTGCCGGTCATACGGATGTGGTGCCGCCCGGCGATGAAAGCGACTGGAAGCACCCGCCCTTCTCAGCCGCCATCGAAGACGGCATCATGTATGGGCGCGGCGCTGTAGACATGAAAGGCGGCGTTGCCTGCTTTGTGGCAGCCGTCGCGCGGCACATCGAAAAGCACGGCAACCTCAAGGGCAGCGTCTCCTTCCTGATCACCGGTGACGAAGAAGGCCCGGCAGTCAATGGAACGGTGAAACTGCTCGACTGGGCAAAGCAACGCGGCGAAAGCTGGGACGCATCCATCGTCGGCGAACCGACCAATCCCAACACGCTTGGCGATATGATCAAGATCGGTCGTCGCGGTTCGCTTTCCGGCACGATCACCGTTCAGGGCGTGCAGGGCCATGCGGCCTATCCGCATCTGGCGGAAAATCCGGTGCGCGGCATCACCACGCTGGTGGACAGCCTGCTTTATCCGGCCTTCGATCAGGGCACGGCGGATTTTCAGGCCAGCAATCTGGAAGTCACCACCATTGATGTTGGCAACAAGGCCACCAATGTCATTCCGAACAAGGCAACGGCTTCGTTCAATATCCGTTTCAACGACACATGGACCGCAGAAAGCCTGCAGGCCGAAATCAGCGCTCGCCTCGCAAAGGCAGCGCGCGACAATCGCCTGCGTCCGGGCCGCGACACGCCGATCAGCTATGAGCTGACATGGCGCGAGAGCCCAAGCCATGTGTTCCTGACCCGCGATGAAAAGCTGATCGGCACGCTGACCGCTTCCGTCGAGGCCGTGACTGGCAAGCGACCGGAACTGTCGACGTCCGGCGGCACGTCCGATGCGCGCTTCATCAAGGATTATTGCCCGGTGGTGGAGTTCGGCCTTGTCGGCCAGACCATGCATATGGTCGATGAACGTGTGGCCCTTGCCGACCTCGAAGGACTGACACAGATTTATGAGCGCTTCATCGCTGACTTCTTTGGGTAAATAAGGTTCTTCATGCCGAGCCTGGACGATATTTTCAGATATTTTCGGGGCGTCTGGAAAATGATGCTCGGTCGCCGCGACGGTCTCGATTATCTCGATATAACCGCCGAGGGGTTCTGGTCTTCGTTTTTCGCAATAGCGGTGGCTCTGCCGCCGCTTTTTGCCAGCTGGGTGGCCTATGCCGCCGACCTCACCGCCGGACGCGAGGAAGCGGGCATCCGCTTTGCCATCGTGCTGCGGGCCGCCTTCGTCGATGTGGCGGCGTGGGTGGTGCCACTGGCCATCATCGGCATGCTGGCCAAGCGGATCGGTATCGTCAAACGCTATGCGGCCTATGTGATTGCCACCAACTGGGGCAGCGCGCTGCTGGCCTGGATCTTTGCACCGATCACGCTGCTACAGCTGTTTTTTCCCGGGCGCTTCGATGTGGCGACGCTGTTCGCGCTGATCATGTTCGGCGCTTCGATTGTGCTGAGCTATCGGCTGACCCACGTGGCGCTACAACGCCAGCACGCGTTTGTCGCGCCATTCTTCGCCTGCGTCTTCTTCGGGTCGCTGTTCCTTACCGTGCTGCTTCAGCAGATTTTCGGCATCGGCTTCGACCCGCATGCTTATTAGAGCATTTCCAGCAAAAGTGCGAAGCGCCTACGCGGGGAAATCAGTTCACTGGACTGATTTCTGATCCCGCTTCGATACGCAGGATAATGCGTAAAAACAAATAGATAGAGCGGTTCCACGATACCGTTTTAACGGAACCGCTCTAAAACGGAAAAGCGTAATCGACGCCGATCAGATAGAGACCGTAAGGTGGCGCGACCTGTCCGCAGGCCTTGCGGTCTCTTGCTTCAAGCGCCGCCTGCAAATCATCCGCCGTCCAGCGACCGACGCCCACTTCCATCAGGCTGCCCGCGAAGGATCGCACCTGATTATGCAGGAAAGAGCGCGCCGAAACGCGCATTTCGATGATCTCGCCATGGCGCGTGATGTCGAGCCGATCAAGCGTCTTGACCGGGCTTTTGGCCTGGCATTGCGTAGCACGAAACGTGGTGAAATCATGCTCGCCCAGAAGCAGCTGCGCTGCTTCATGCATCGCCTCGTGGTCGAGGCGTTTTTGCACCCACCAGGCGCGCTGATAATCGACGGCCAGCGGGGCACGACGATTGTGGAAGCGATAGAGATAATGTCGTCCCTGCGCGGAAAAACGCGCATCGAAACTCTCGGTCGTCTTCTCGACATTGAGGATGCTTACGCGCTCATTGGCCATGACCAGATGCGCATTGACCGCATCGCGCACCTTGCCCGCGCCCCAATCCTTCGTCAGATCGACATGCGCAACCTGCGCCGTCGCGTGAACGCCCGCATCGGTGCGGCCCGCAGCACTTAACGCCAGATCTTCACCGCAGAATTTCTTGAACGCCTGCTCAATAGCGCCCTGAACCGTGTGGCCGTTTTCCTGACGCTGCCAGCCCGCATAGGGCGTGCCGTCATATTCGACCAGAAGTCTGTAGCGCGGCACGGGCCTACAAAACCTTCGTAACCGTTGCGCCGCGCAGGAATTCCTGCGCAGGCAAAGACTTGCCGCCCGAGCGCTGCAAAGTGACGAGCCGCACCGCGCCCTCGCCACAGGCAATTGTCAGCCGGTCGTCCAGCACCGTACCCGGCGCACCGGAACCTTCGGCCAGCGTCGAGCGCTGAAGCTTTACCCGTTCGACCGCACCGTTGATTTCCATTTCGCACCAAGCACCCGGAAAAGGCGCAAGGCCGCGAATGGCGTTATGCACGTCCTTCGCTGGCTTCGACCAGTCAATGCGCGCTTCGGCCTTGTCGATCTTGGCGGCATAGGTAACGCCTTCTTCGGCCTGCGGCTGCAAGGCCAGACTTTCGCGCTCGAGCGCTCCCAGCGCCCGCACCATCAGATCGGCGCCGATCATGCTCAGGCGATCATGCAATTCGCCCGCCGTCATATCCGGCGTGATCGCCACCTTTTCGGCCATGGCGACCGGGCCCGTATCGAGCCCCTCGTCCATCTTCATGATCATCATGCCGGTTTCGCTATCGCCCGACATGATGGCCCGCTGGATAGGCGCTGCACCGCGCCAGCGCGGCAGAAGCGAGGCATGGCCGTTATAGCAGCCGAGCCGCGGCGCATCGAGAATGGCCTTCGGCAGCAACAGCCCATAGGCCACAACGATGGCGACATCGGCTTCAAGGCTCGCAAAGACGTCCTGTTCTTCCGCGCCCTTGAGGCTCTTCGGCGTGAAGACGGGAATGCCGAACTGCTCGGCCTTTTCATGGACAGGCGACTTGGTCAGCTCCAGCCCTCTGCGCCCTGCCGGACGCGGTGGCTGCGAATAGACCGCGACCACATCATAGCCCTGCCCGATAATAGCGGTCAGGATCGGCACGGAAAAATCCGGCGTGCCCATGAAGACGATACGCATTAAAGAACCTTCTTCGACGCCCGCTGGCTGGCGAGCTTCTTGAACTTTTTGATGACCATATCGCGCTTCAGCTTTGAAATATGATCAATGAAAAGCACGCCATTGAGATGATCGATCTCGTGCTGCAGGCAGGTGGCCATCAGCCCATCGGCTTCCATCGCATGTGGCTTGCCATCGGCATCGAAATATTTGACCTGAATGGCGGCTGGCCGTTCCACTTCCGCATAATAATCCGGAATGGACAGGCAGCCTTCTTCATAGGTGCTGACTTCATCCGTCACACCGACAATCTCGGGATTGACGAAGACATGCGGCGCTTTTTCCTCGCCTTCCTTGGCAAGGTCGATGACGAGCATACGGATCGGCTCGCCCACCTGAATGGCGGCAAGGCCGATGCCCGGCGCGTCATACATGGTGTCGAACATATCGCCGGCAAATTTGCGCAGCTGATCGTCAAAGCGCTCCACTGGCTTGGAAACCAGGCGCAACACAGGATCGGGAAGGATGACAAGCGGTTTTACTGACATGCGCTTCACGTAATCGCTTGAGACAGAATCGTCAATTGTGCTTTGCAAAATGTTCTCGTTTTGATCTCTTCAAGGCAGTACGAATCAGCTAAGCTTGTTGCATGGAAAACCAGAACCTCCTGAATGAGCCGCTTTTGCAGCTTGGTGCCACATCGCTCACGCTGGGAGATATTCTTCTGGCTGGCATCGTGGTGGTCGTGCTTTGCCTAGTCATTTTCCTGATCACCGCGTCGCGCTCTGCGCGCCTGCGTGCCGTTGCCGAAGTGCAGGCCGAAGACCGCGCCCGCGATGCCGAATATCGCATGGCGGAAATCCTGAAGGCACAGGCAGAGATGCAGGGCCGCATGCAGACCATGGCGGAGGTTTTCGGCTCGCGGCAGGCGGAGTTGAACCAGTCGATCCGCGAACGGCTCGACGGCATGACGCATCGCATCGGCCAGACCATGACCGAGCAGACGCGCTCGACGCATGAGAACCTCGCCAAGTTGCAGGAGCGCCTTGCCGTCATCGACACGGCGCAGAACAATATCCAGTCGCTCGCCGGACAGGTGGTGCAGTTGCAGGCGATCCTCGCCAACAAGCAGACGCGCGGCGCATTCGGCCAGTCACGCATGGAAGCGATCATCGCTGACGGCCTGCCGCAAGGCGCTTATGAATTTCAGGCGACGCTGTCCAACGGCACCCGCCCCGACTGCCTCGTGCGCATGCCCAATAAAGCGCCATCGCTGGTAATCGACGCCAAATTCCCGCTCGAAGCATGGAACGCCATGCGCGAAACGGAACATCCGGACGCCCGCAAAGCTGCCGTCGCGCAGTTCCGCCGTGACATGGAAATCCATATCAAGGATGTTTCCGACAAATATCTGATTACCGGCGAAACGCAGGACACGGCGTTTCTGTTTGTGCCGTCAGAGTCGATCTTTGCCGATATTCACGAGCATTTCGAAGCGCTTATCCAGCGTGCGCACCGGGCGCGGATCGTGATCGTCTCGCCATCGCTGCTGATGCTGTCCATTCAGGTTATTCAGGCAATCCTGAAAGACGCCCGCATGCGCGAACAGGCGCATGTCATTCAGGGCGAAGTGATCCGCCTGATGGAAGATGTGGGCCGTTTGGACGAACGTGTGCGCAAGCTGCAAACCCACTTTGTGCAGGCCAACAAGGATATTGACGATATTCTGGTGTCGTCCAACAAGGTTACCCGGCGCGGCGCGAAGATCGAAGCGCTGGAATTCGGCGAAAAGCCAGCCGAGGAAACGCCACGGCCCCAAGCGAGACCAGCGGAAAGCGCGCCCACCCAAATGCGCCTGCGCGTGGTGGATGAGGACTGACCCTGTTTTCCCTCATCCTGAGGTGCGGAGCAAAGCGACACCTCATCCTGAGTTCATCGAAGGATCGGGTAAAAATCCCCTCACGAACTTACTGGCCGATCTGTATGACCGAGATCGCGTTCCGGCCAGACGAGATCGCGCACGCGCTGTTTCAGAACCTTGGCTTCCGGAAAGCCACCATCGCGCTTGCGTTCCCAGATGAGTTCCTCGTTGCCATCGGGCATCAGCACCCGGATTTCAAAAACCCCGCCAGTGCCCGGACGCAATGCGACTTCCGCCAGATCCTGCCCGAAAGTCTGCAACAGCTCCTGCGCCATCCAAGCAGCGCGCAAAAGCCAATTGCATTGGGTGCAGTAGGTGATGGAGACGCGGGGATTTACAGACATTGATTTCAACTTTCCGAGCGCGAGCGATCCTGTAGCCGGTCGCCGTGGCTTGTTCGACAGTCAAATTTGCAGCAACATTTAGCTTCCCAAGACGCGCGGGGGCAAGTCATGGAAGTAACAATCTACATTCTGCGTTGCGTGGATGGATCTTATTACACCGGGCTCACCAAGCAGAACATCGAAGCTCGGTTATGGGAGCATAATGAGGGTATTTATGACGGGTACACAAAGAAGCGGAGGCCCGTCGAGCTTGTTTTTACGGAAACCTATGATCGGATCGTGGATGCCATTGCACGCGAACAACAGATCAAAGGTTGGTCACGGGCAAAGAAAGAAGCATTAATTGCGCTGAACTACGAAGGCCTGCCGGAACTGTCGCGCCGCAAGCTATAAACCTCGCCCACGCCGGCACCATTGATGCCGCCTGCCCCGCTCCTCATCCTGAGGAGCCACCAAAGGTGGCGTCTCGAAGGGCGAGGGGCGGTTGCGCCGCGTCTGCTGTCTCCCGGATCCAGACTTAATCGCAGGACGGTAAAAACATAAAAATTTGCACTATTAAATACAGCCAGCTCTCAGCGACTTTCCCTCGCCCTTCGAGACGCCGTTTTCAACGGCTCCTCAGGATGAGGGAAAGCGCAGCGCGCCCTTCCAACACCCCAAAAAAGATAAAGGGCACCAAAGTGCCCTTTATCACAGTGATATTCTTTCAGCTTAGGTGCGCGCCTACGCAGAAGCAATCCCTACAACGGATCAAAGGAACGGGCATCAATCATCGCCCATCTTGAGCGCCTGAATGAAGGCCTCCTGCGGGATTTCGACCTTGCCGAACTGGCGCATGCGCTTCTTGCCTTCCTTCTGCTTTTCCAGAAGTTTGCGCTTACGCGTCACGTCGCCGCCGTAGCACTTGGCCGTCACGTCCTTGCGCAGCGCCGAGATGGTCTCGCGCGCCACGATGCGACCGCCAATCGCTGCCTGAATCGGAATCTTGAACATGTGCTGCGGGATCAGCTCTTTCAGCTTCTCGCAAAGCGCGCGGCCACGCTTTTCTGCAGCCGAACGGTGCACCAGCATCGACAGCGCATCGACCGGCTCTTCGTTGACGAGGATCGACATCTTGACCAGATCGCCCTCGCGATATTCCGAGAGATTATAGTCGAACGACGCATAACCCTTCGAGATCGACTTCAGACGGTCGTAGAAATCGAACACCACTTCATTGAGCGGCAGTTCATAAGTGATCATGGCGCGCGGGCCGACATAGGTGAGGTCCACCTGAATGCCGCGGCGTTCCTGACAGAGCTTCATGATCGCGCCGAGATAATCATCCGGTGTCATGATGGTTGCCTTGATCCACGGCTCTTCGATGGCCGAAATTTTCACCACATCCGGCATGTCAGCGGGGTTGTGCAATTCCTTCTGCGACCCGTCGATCATGTTCAGCCGATAGACAACCGAAGGCGCGGTCGTGATGAGGTCGAGATTGAACTCGCGCTCAAGACGTTCCTGAATGATTTCGAGATGCAACAGACCGAGGAAGCCGCAACGGAAGCCGAAACCGAGCGCTGCAGAGGTTTCCATTTCGAACGAGAACGAAGCATCGTTGAGGCGCAGCTTGCCCATGGCGCCGCGCAGATCTTCAAAATCCGCCGCATCGACCGGGAACAGGCCGCAGAACACCACCGGCTGCGCAGGCTTGAAGCCGGGCAGCATTTTCTCGGTCGGGCGGCGATCTTCGGTGATCGTATCGCCGACGCGCGTATCGGCCACTTCCTTGATGGAAGCGGTGATGAAGCCAAGCTCGCCGGGGCCGAGTTCGTCCATCTGCACCATTTTCGGCGTGAAGACACCGGTGCGTTCCACCGGATATTTCGCGCCCGTGCCCATCATGCGGATGGTCTGGCCCTTTTTTAGCACGCCGTCGATGACGCGCACCAGAACGATGACGCCGAGATAGGAATCGTACCAGCTGTCGACCAGCATCGCCTTGAGCGGTGCATTGCGATCGCCTTCCTTCGGTGCTGGAAGCTGGGTGACGATGGCTTCCAGCACATCTTCGATGCCGAGGCCGGTCTTGGCGGAAATATGAACGGCCTGCGACGCATCGATGCCGATCACTTCCTCGATCTGCTCCTTGACGCGCTCAGGCTCGGCAGCGGGCAGATCGATCTTGTTCAGCACGACCACGATTTCATGGTTGTTGTCGATGGCCTGGTAGACATTGGCCAGCGTCTGCGCTTCCACGCCCTGGGAAGCGTCGACCACCAGAAGCGAACCCTCGCATGCCGCCAGCGAACGCGAGACTTCATAGGCGAAGTCGACATGTCCGGGGGTGTCGATCAGGTTCAGCACATAATCTTCGCCGTTCTTCGCCTTATAGGTGAGACGAACGGTCTGCGCCTTGATGGTGATGCCGCGCTCGCGCTCGATATCCATCGAGTCGAGAACCTGATCCTTCATCTCGCGCGTATCCAGACCGCCCGTCAACTGAATGAGGCGGTCGGCCAGCGTCGATTTGCCATGATCGATATGGGCGACGATCGAAAAATTGCGAATATGGTCAAGTGGTGTGCTCATGCGCGCGATTTAACAGCAAGCAGCGAAATCTCAAAGCTCTATTGCGCTTTAATTGCGGGAAAAAGCCCTGCTATCATGATCGTGACAACAAGTCCCCTTTGCCTTGTGGCAAAAAGGCGATAAATCACCGGCAATACAGACACATTGCGGCTGCTGCTCACAAGCGGCGCAACTGGCTTTCATGCAGGAGTTTAGGATGAAGACCGAACCGAACGAAGTCCACAACAGGCCGAAACTGGTCACCGTTTTCGGCGGCTCCGGCTTTGTCGGGCGCGCGGTCGTAGCAAGTCTCACCAAGCGTGGCTATCGTGTGCGCGTTGCCGTGCGCAAGCCCGAAGTGGCTTATTACATGGCGCCGCTCGGCAATGTCGGGCAGATCCAGATGGTGCAGGCCAATGTCCGCCATCGCGCTTCGGTCGATCTGGTCGTCAAGGGTTCCGATCATGTCGTGAACCTCGTCGGCATTCTGGCCGAAGGCGGTCGCCAGCGTTTCAACACGGTTCAGGTGCTGGGCGCGAAGAACATCGCCGAAGCCGCCAATGCCGCCGGTATTCCGATGACCCACATTTCGTCGCTCGCTGCCGATGTAAACTCGGCTTCGGACTATGCGCGCACCAAGGCTGAAGGCGAAAACGCCGTGCTTTCCGTGCTGCCGGAAAGCGTTATCCTGCGTCCCTCGATCATTTTTGGTCACGAAGACCGCTTCTTCAACCGCTTCGCCAATATGGCGCGCTTCTCGCCCTTCCTGCCGGTCATCGGCGGCGGCGAAACGAAGCTCCAGCCGGTCTATGTCGGCGACGTGGCGGAAGCTGTTGCCCGCGCCGTCGATGGCAAGCTGATGCCGGGCGGCATCTACGAACTCGGCGGCCCGGATGTGCAACCGTTCAAGAACTGGATGAAGGACATGCTGCGCGTCATCGACCGCAAGCGCGTTCTCATTTCGCTGCCATGGTGGGCCGCCGGTCTTCAGGCGACCGTTCTCAGCGTGCTGCCGAATCCGCCGATCACCAAGGATCAGATACGGCTGTTGAAATCCGACAATGTGGTTTCGCAAGCCGCCATCAAGGAAGGTCGTACATTGCAGGGCATGGGCATTACCCCGGAAGGCGTCGACGCCATTCTGCCCGCCTATCTCTGGCGCTATCGCGTGGCCGGTCAGTATACCAAGACCGGTTTTGCGTGAGATATCGATAGTCGGAAATGAATAAGGGGCCTCACGGCCCCTTTTCTTTTGCTCATCCCCAAATGAGGAGTGCGGCAAGACCAGCCGAGCCGACAATCAGGCGCCACCAGGCAAATAGTTTGAAGCCGTGGCGCGAGACATAGTCGAGCAGATAGCGCACGACGAACACGCCCGAAATGAAGGCCATCACGAAGCCGACGCCAATCAACGCGCCATCATTGACCGTGAGCATGTCGCGGCTCTTGTAAAGATCATAAGCGAAGGCACCGGCCATGGTCGGCATGGCGAGGAAGAACGAGAATTCAGCAGCCGAGCGCTTGTCGGCGCCGAGCAGCAGCGAGCCGACAATCGTGGAACCCGAACGCGACACGCCGGGGATCATCGCAAGGCACTGGATGAAGCCGATGGCGAGGCACATCGGCAGCGGATAATCCATCACATCATGATAGCGCGGGCGCAAATTGAGCTGATCTACCCAGAGAAGGATCAGACCGCCGAGGATCAGCATGATGCAGACCAGCATCGGCGTTTCGAAAAGCACACTTTTGATGAAGCCATGCGCCAGCGCGCCAATGACAGCGGCGGGCAGGAAGGCGATCAGGATACCGAAAACAAAACGCCGCGTGCGCGCGTCCCGCGGAAAATCCGCCAGAAGCTTGAGCAATTTCGCCGAATAAACGGTCAGAATGGCCAGAATAGCGCCGAGCTGGATCAGCACCTCGAACGTCTTTCCTGTGGATTCAAAGCCCAGAAAATGCCCGACCAGCAACAAATGCCCCGTGGAGGAAACCGGGATAAATTCGGTCAAACCTTCGATCAGACCGAGAAACGCGGCTTCCAGCAGATTAAAAATATCCATGAAGTCAGTACCTTAGAATGATGAGCACAATGGAGGCATCTGAACTGGCCCGCGATTGCGGGTGTTGAGGTGAAAACGAGCACGTCCAGCGATTGCTTGTCTCCCGCAAACATAGGTCTTATAGACTTTATATTCCGTTGAGGCGGCGCCGAATCGCTTGGCAGCAGAAATAGCCTGCTGCATGCGCAAACGCCATGCCAATCTCCGGACGTTCAATTCAAGCTGTGTCAGTCGAGAGTACCGCGTCGATCATGCTTACGCTGTTTCATCATCCCATGTCTTCAGGCTCGCGTTATGTGCGGCTTATCCTCGGCGAATATGGCGTGGAAGCGGAACTGATCGAGGAGAGGCCGTGGTCGCGCCGCAAGGAATTCCTGGCGCTGAATCCTGCCGCCACTTTGCCGGTGCTGCTGGCGGAAAACGACCTGCCGGTCGTGGGCGCAACGGTGATTGCCGAATATCTCGATGAGACACGCGGCGCATTGAAGCGCAACCGTCGCCTTTTGCCGGAAAGCCCGATGGAGCGCGCCGAAGTGCGCCGTCTGGTAGACTGGTTCCTGCTGAAATTCGAAAACGAAGTCACGCGCCACATCACCCGCGAGCGCGTTTATAAATTGCAGATGGCGGCTGAAATGGGTGGCAGTGCACCGGATTCGACCGCGATCCGCGCAGCCCGCACCAATATCCGCCAGCATATGAAATATATCGACTGGCTGGCCGCAACCCGCGACTGGCTGGCAGGCGCGCATCCAAGCTATGCCGATATGGCGGCGGCAGCGGCAGTTTCCGTGCTGGATTATCTCGGCGAAATCGAATGGGGCGAAACGCGCGCGGCACGCGACTGGTATGCGCGCATGAAGTCGCGTCCCGCTTTCCGCCCGCTTCTGTCTGATCGCGTGCGCGGGCTTGCCCCGGTGGCCCAATATGGCGATCTCGACTTCTAATTCGAAAACAGAAAAACTGAAGCGCTTCCTCATCGAAGAAGCCAAAGCCGTGGGGTTCGACGCCGTCGCCTTCACCACGCCCGATGCTATCCCGCAGGCGCCTGAACGCCTGCGGCAATATATTGCCGACGGCCATCACGCGGATATGCTCTGGATGGAAGAGACCGAAGAGCGCCGCGCCAATCCCGGCGTGCTGTGGCCCGAAGTCCGTTCCATCATGATGCTGGCCATGAATTACGGGCCGGACACCGACCCGCTGGCTATCCTCGACCAGAAAGATCGTGCGGCCATATCGGTCTATGCGCAGAACCGCGATTATCACGACATCATCAAGGGCAAGCTGAAGCATGTGGCAAGCCGCTTCGCCGCGCGGGCCGGGCAGGACGTCAAAGTCTTCGTCGATACTGCGCCCGTCATGGAAAAGCCGCTGGCGGAAGCCGCAGGCCTTGGCTGGCAGGGCAAGCACACCAATCTGGTCAGCCGCGAACTGGGGTCATGGCTGTTTCTCGGCTCGATCTTCACCACGGCGGAAATCCCGCCAGATGAGCCAGACCGGGATCATTGCGGCTCCTGCCGCGCTTGTCTCGACGCCTGCCCGACCAGGGCCTTTCCAGCACCCTACCGCATCAATGCAGGCCGCTGCATTTCCTATCTCACCATCGAGAACAAGGGGCCTATTCCGGCGGAGTTCCGCAAGGTGATGGGCAACCGCATCTATGGTTGCGACGACTGCCTTTCGGTCTGCCCGTGGAACAAATTTGCGCAGGCAACCAGCGAAATGAAGCTGAAGGCGCGCGACGATCTGAAAGCGCCCCGTCTCAGCGACCTGCTGGCGCTCGACGATCCGGGGTTTCGCGCGCTTTTTTCCGGCTCGCCGGTCAAGCGGATCGGGCGCGACCGCTTCATCCGCAATGTGCTGATCGCGGCGGGCAATTCCGGCGATACAACGCTTTTGCCACAGATCGAAGCGCTGCTTGGCGATGCCGCACCTGTCGTACGCGGGGCGGCAGTCTGGGCCTTGAAGCAACTGGCCGAGCCGGGCCATGTCGATGCCTTGCAAAAACGTCTGGCCTCCACGGAGGAGGATGCTACGGTGCAGGAAGAGTGGAATACGGAGACAGTCTGATATGCGCATTTTCCTGTTCGGGGCCGGATATTCGGCGCAAGCCTTTGCCAAGCGGATGACGGGAGAAACAGAGCGCATCGACGGAACCACCCGTCATGAACAGAAATTCCCGATCCTTGAGAAATCCGGCATTGCGCCGGTCTTGTTCGATGGTGAAACGCCCTCGCCCGACCTTCTGGAACGGCTTGCCAAGGCAACCCATGTGGTGGTCTCGGTTGCGCCCGGCGAAGCGGGCGACCCGACGCTCGCATGGGTCGAAGAAGCGCTGCGCCGCCCAGACAATACGATTCGCTGGATCGGCTATCTCTCGACCGTCGGCGTTTATGGCGATCACAAGGGCGCTTGGGTGGATGAAACCACACCCTGCAAGCCGGTTTCGCGCCGCAGCCTAGAACGCGTCGAGGCGGAGCAGGCCTGGACAGAATTGAGCGAGCGGCATGGAACGCCGCTGGCTATTCTGCGGCTGTCGGGCATTTACGGTCCCGGTCGCAATGCTTTCGTCAATCTGGAGCGCGGCACGGCGCGACGTCTCGTCAAGCAGGATCAGGTTTTCAACCGCATCCATGTGGAAGACATTGCGGGCGCTTTGCGCTTTCTCGCGGGCACCGATACGGGCGGTATTTTCAACATTACCGACAATGAACCATCGCCGCCGCAGGATGTCGTTGCCTATGCAGCGGAGCTGATGGGCGTCACGCCGCCGCCGGAAGTGCCGTTCGAAGAAGCGGAACTGACACCGATGGCGCGCTCCTTCTATGGTGAGAACAAGCGCGTCTCCAATAAGCGTATTGAAGCGCTGGGCTATTCCTTCGCTTATCCCGACTACAGAACCGCCTTTTCGGCCATGTGGCGCGACGAAAACTGGCGCTGATTGCATGCGCGCGCACCTTCGGGTAAAAGCGCTGATACAAATTTCAAATCGGGACAAGAACGATGGGTAACAGCAAGTCAGCAGATAAATAAGCCGCAACAGCTTTTCCAACCTGTTGCGGCATCTGTCCCGGACCAATTTCTTCCATTGCAGGCAGATTGCCGCCCGATTGTCTTCGAGCGGATGCTTTGTCATGCCATTTGATCCTCAGAAAACTCCATCCTGGAGCTTCACCTTGCCATTCGCGCTTGCGCTGATGGCTCCCTTCGACATTCTTGCCTCGCTGGCCATGGATATCTACCTTCCGGTGGTGCCCTCCATGCCCGCAATTCTGCAAACGACGCCTTCCATGGTGCAACTGACACTCAGTCTCTACATGGTGATGCTGGGCGTCGGGCAACTCATCTTCGGCCCATTGTCGGACCGCATCGGGCGCAAGCCGGTGTTGCTTGGCGGCGGGGTCGTTTTTGCGCTTTCTTCCTTCGCGCTGGCAGCGACCGATAGCGCCACGCTTTTCGTCGCCTTGCGGTTCACCCAGTCTGTCGGCGCGTCGGCAGCACTTGTCGCAACTTTTGCCACGGTGCGCGACGTCTATGCCAACCGCCCGGAAGGCGCGACGATCTACGGCCTTTTCAGTGCCATGCTGTCCTTCGTTCCGGCGATTGGCCCAATCGCTGGTGCACTGATCGCCAGCGGTTTCGGCTGGCGCGCGATCTTCATGACACTCGGTCTACTTGGCCTTATCGCAACAGGACGGGCCTACCGCCACTGGCCCGAAACGCGCCCTGAATGCACTGGGGCGAACAATGCAAATACCTTGAAAATATTGAAGGATTTCCCGTTCTGGACCTACACGCTGGGTTTCGGCACCGCGATGGGCACCTTCTTCGTTTTCTTCTCCACCGCGCCGCGCATTCTGATCGAAAGAGGCGGCTACGGAGAAACGGAATTCAGCCTGACATTTGCAAGCGTTGCCCTTGTCATGATCGCCGCCACGCGCCTCCTGTCACGTCACACGCGGAAATGGGGGGTGCGCAAAAGCGTGGCGCTGGGCATGGTCGTGCTCCTTGCCAGCGCGCTGGCTTTGCTCCTGACCGAACAGCTGCTGCTGCCATCCTTCGCCAGCCTGATAGCGCCGATGTGGCTGGCGGCCATCGGCATTGTTTTGACAGCATCCATGACGGCAAACGGCGCTTTGGCGGCCTTTGACGACAGCGCGGGCATGGCTGTCGCGCTTTACTTCTGCATACAGAGCCTGATGGTCAGTCTGGCGGGAACGGTCCTCGTCATCTTGCTGCCCGGCGACACGGCATGGCCGCTGATCGCGTTCTGTACCGTCATGCCCCTTGTGGTCCTGACCATGCTTGCAAGGTTGCAACGGAGCTGATCGAAAAGCCGGTCGGTTGTCACAAACCGCCGACCGGCATTGCTGGCCAGCATTTCACACAGCATAATGCCCGCAGTTTCGCTGTTTGATTCGCAATCGCAGCGCCCTTTGGCAAACCATGGAATTGCCCCATGATCGCAAACAAACTGAAGAAATTTGTCCTCATCGCCTCGCTGGCGGCGATGATCGCGCCCGATTTCGTGCCCGTGGCCATGGCGGATGATAGGCCCGCCAAGCAGGCATTCGGTGCGGAAAAGCTGCCCGTGCTGGCGCAATCGCCACAATCGATCGGCTTTTATGCCAAGGGCTGCCTTGCGGGCGCTGTCGCGCTGCCGACAGACGGCCCGAACTGGCAGGTGATGCGCCTGTCGCGCAATCGCCGCTGGGGCCATCCGCGTATGATCGGTCTTCTGGAAAAACTCTCCCGCGATGCTGCCAAGGATGGCTGGCCGGGACTGCTTGTCGGCGATATTTCGCAGCCGCGCGGCGGCCCGATGCTGACGGGTCATGCCTCGCATCAGGTCGGCCTCGACGCCGATATCTGGCTGACGCCGATGCCTAAGAAGCGCTTCACCGATGCCGAACGCGAAAGCGTTTCCGCCGTGTCGATGCTGAAAGGGGATTCGCTTTACGTCGATCAAAAGAAATGGACCCCTGCCCGCACGGCGCTGATCAAACATGCCGCGAGCTATCCGGAAGTCGAACGCATCTTCGTGCATCCCGGCATCAAGAAGCAGCTTTGCGACACCGTGACCGGCGACAGAAGCTGGCTCGGCAAGGTTCGTCCCTATTGGGGGCACTTCTACCATTTCCATGTGCGCTTGACCTGCCAGCCTGGCTCGCCGCAATGCAAGTCGCAGCCCAAGGTGGCCGCTGGCGACGGTTGCGACAAGTCACTTGCATGGTGGTTTACCGATGAGCCGTGGAAGCCAGCCAAGCCATCGAAGGAACCGCCGAAGAAGCCCCGCCCCGTCATGGTATCCGATCTTCCAAAGGCATGTGCCGCTGTGCTGGATGGTCCGGCTCCCAATTCGGTCGCCGAAGTGACCTATGGGGTACAGTAAACAACTATCATGCCCCGACGCTTGACGGCGGGGCATTTTCTCTAAGCCCTCTTTTCACCGACCTATGGCTCAGCTATAGGTTTAAAACGATTTAGAGCCAGATGACAAGGTTATCAACTTCATGACAGAGCGCCTGCGCATCGCATTGATCGCCCACGATTTGAAGAAAGACGACATGGTCGCCTTTGCGCGCGCGCATGAAAAGGCGCTGTCGCGTTTCGATATCGTCGCCACGGGCACGACCGGCGGGCTGATCCTTGAAGCCTGCCCTTCGCTGACGATCCAGCGTGTCAAAAGCGGCCCGCTCGGTGGCGATCAGCAGATCGGTGCGATGATTGCCGAAGGTACCGTTGAAGTGCTGATCTTCTTCATCGACCCGCTGTCGCCGCTTCCGCATGATGTGGATGTCAAGGCGCTGACGCGGCTTGGCAGCGTCTACGACATTCCGATGGCGTTGAACCCGGCCACGGCGGAAAAGCTGATCAAGGCTTTGGACTGATACGAGCGAAGAAATAACAGCCTTTGGTAAGCTCCCAAGGGCCACAAGAAACGACAGGGAGAGAGAATGCAGGCCATGATCGACGCCGAACAGAGTTTTCAGTTTCCAGTCCTTGTCGGCGATATCGGCGGCACCAATGCCCGCTTTGCGATCCTTGTCGATGCTAACTCCGACCCGAAGGAATTTCCGGTTCTTCAGACGGCGGATTATGCGACCATCGATGAAGCCATTCAGACGGCTATTCTCGACCAGACGTCGCTGCAGCCGCGCTCGGTCATTCTGGCCATTGCCGGGCCCGTCGAAGGCGATGAAATCGACCTCACCAATTGCGATTGGGTTGTGCGCCCGAAGAAGCTGATCGCCGATCTCGGCTTCAAGGATGTGACCGTGCTCAACGATTTCGAGGCGCAGGCGCTGGCCGTGGTGTCGCTCGAAGGTCACCATATGGAACAGATCGGCGGCAAGCCCGACGAGGTGGTTGCAACCCGCGTCGTACTCGGACCGGGCACTGGCCTCGGTGTGGCCGGTCTGGTGCGTACCCGCAAGGCCTGGGTGCCGGTTCCGGGTGAAGGCGGCCATGTCGATGTCGGCCCGCGCAGCGAACGCGACTATCAGATTTTCCCGCATATTGAGCAGATCGACGGGCGCGTTTCCGCCGAGCAGATTTTGAGCGGACGCGGCCTGCACAATCTCTATGTGGCAATCTGCACCGCCGACGGTGTGACCCCGACGCTGGAAACGCCCGCCGACATCACCTCTGCCGGTCTCGATGGTAGCAATGCGCAAGCCAGCGAAACGCTCGACCTGTTTGCGACCTATCTTGGCCGTGTGGCGGGCGACATGGCGCTTGTCTTCATGGCGCATGGCGGCGTTTACCTGTCGGGCGGCATTCCGCAGCGCATTATTCCAGCCTTGCGGGCTGGCGGTTTCCGCACGGCTTTTGAGGATAAAGCGCCGCATCAGGCTATCATGCACGACATTCCGGTCCGCGTGATCACTTATCCGCTGGCGGCGCTGAGCGGCTTGTCGGCTTTCGCCTGCGCACCATCGCGCTTCGAAGTCTCGACGGACGGGCGGCGCTGGCGCATCGGCTAAGTTCCGCCAGCAAGAGGATCAGGGTGTCTGAATCAAAAAGCGGCAGGCCGTGGCGAAAATGGTGATTTCGAGAACCGAAGCGGAGCGTACTTTTGGGTACGTGAGCCTAGGTAAGCGCAGAAATCGCCCTTTGCAGACCGGCATGGCGACTTTTGGATCGGATACCAGGGATGGATAATTACGCGACTTAAAGCTATAGAAACGCGTCGGGGAATTGGCTTTCGGCCTTTTCACCGCCGCGTTTTTGGTTTTAATACCAACGCATTTTCAACGGCAGTCTCGGACATACCGAGCTCAGGAATGAAGCGCTTTTGCACGTGAGCCTATTCAAAAAGAAAAAGAAGAAAATCGACACGGGCGAAGCGACCCGCGTAATCCGGCGCATGATGTCGGAAAACATCGGTGAATATAAGAAGAACTATATCATCGCCATCATAGCATCGCTGATCGTCGGCGGATCGAACGCCGCGCTTGCCTATATGATGAAGCCGATGATCGACAAGATCTTCTATGAGCAGAACCTGCCGCTGATCTGGGTCATCTGTGGCACGCTTCTGGCGATCTTCATTCTGCGCGGTCTGTCTGGCTATGTGCAGGCCGTCGAGCTTGCCAAGATCGGCAATAATCTGGTCGCGCGCTATCAAAAGCGCATTTTCGACCATCTGATGAAGCTCGGTCTCGATTTCTACAACGATACCCGTTCCGGCCATCTGGCGGCGCAGATCAACCAGAATGTTTCCGGCATCCGCGACCTTCTGAACATGACGATTTCGTCGATTGCGCGCGATTTTATCTCGCTGATCGGCCTGATCGCGATGATGTTCTATATGGACCCGATGCTGTCGGTTGCGATCTTCCTCATCGGTCCGCCGCTCATTCTGGCCGTCGCCTATATTTCACGCCGCATCCGCTCGGTCACCCGCGATCTGGTGCATCTGAATTCGCATCTTCTCGGCGCCATGCAGGAATCCGTGCAGGGCATTGCCGTCGTGAAGGCTTTCACGATGGAAGACCAGTTGCGCGCCAAGATCGGCAATCTGATCGACCTGTCGGAAGGACGCAGCAACAAGATCGCCAAGGTGTCCGAACGCACCACACCGATTTCCGAAATACTGGCTGGTATCGCCGTATCCGGCGTTCTGGCCTATAGCGGCTATCGCGCCATCCTCGAACAACAGCCGCCCGGCGCAACCTTTGCCTTCATCACCGCCATGTTGCTGGCCTATGACCCGGCCCGCCGTCTTGCCCGCCTTCAGGTCGGGCTGGAAAAGGCGCTGGTCAATGCCCGCATGATCTATGAAGTGCTGGATATCAAGCCGCACCAGCGCGATGCCGCCGATGCGGTGCCGCTGAACCCCGGCCCCGGCGAAATCCAGTTCGAGAACCTGCATTTCTCCTATAGCGAGCTTGCGCCGGTTCTGCATGGTGTCAGCTTCACCGCCAAGGCAGGGGAAACCACGGCGATCATCGGCGCATCGGGTGCGGGCAAGTCAACGCTCATCAATCTCGTGCAGCGGTTCTACGATCTCGACAAGGGAACGATCCTGTTCGACGGGCAGGATATTTCCAAGGTCACCAAGCGCTCGCTGCGCCACGCCGTGGCCTATGTCTCGCAACAGCCCTATCTGTTCGAAGGCACCATTGCCGACAATATCCGCTATGGACGCCCGGATGCGACCGATGATGAAATCGTCAAGGCGGCCAAGCTTGCCCATGCGCATGATTTCATCCTGCAACAGCCGCAGGGCTACGACACACCGATTGGTGAAAACGGCGCAACGCTTTCCGGCGGCCAGCGGCAGCGCATTTCGATTGCGCGCGCCATCGTGCGCAAGGCGCCGGTGCTGCTGCTCGATGAAGCAACATCCGCACTCGACAACGAATCGGAAAAGCGCGTCCAGCAGGCGCTGGAAACGATCATGAAGGGCCGCACCACCATCGTCATCGCCCATCGCCTGTCCACGGTCGTCAATGCCGACCGTATCGTGGTTATGGAAGCGGGGCGCGTGGTGGAAGAAGGCCGTCATGAACAGCTGATCGCCATACCGAACGGCGTCTATGCCCGCTTCTATCAATTGCAGAGCGGCAGCGCCGACAGTATGACCGAGCCGACAATCGAAGAACTGACTGCGGATGATGTGCCTGCGGGCACAGGAGGACAAAATGACCGGTGAACCGGATAGCCGAAACAGCGAAATGGGCCTCGTCGTCGTCGGCGCCGGTGGCCGCATGGGCCAAACCCTTATCCGGACGATCCAGTCGATAGACGGCGCGAAGCTTGCGGGCGCTATCGAGCGCCCCGGCTCGCCGCTGATCGGCAAGGATGCCGGTGAAGTGGCCGGTGTCGGCGCGCTTGGCGTGAAGATTACCGACGATCCGCTGCCGGTCTTTGCCCAGGCGCAAGGGGTACTCGACTTCACCAGCCCTGCCGCGAGCGTGGCCTTTGCCGGGCTCGCTGCACAGGCCCGCATCGTCCATGTCATCGGCACCACGGGATGCTCGGCAGAAGACGACGAGAAATTCCGCGCCGCCGCCCGCCATGCAACCATCGTCAAGTCGGGCAATATGAGTCTCGGCGTCAATCTGCTTTCCGTCATGGTACAGAAGGCCGCAAAGGCGCTGGGACCGGAAGATTTCGACATCGAAGTTCTCGAAATGCACCACAAGCACAAGGTGGATGCACCAAGCGGCACTGCCCTGCTTCTTGGCCAAGCGGCCGCCGAAGGCCGCGGCATCTGCCTTGAAGACAACAGCGTGCGGGCGCGTGACGGCTATACCGGCCCGCGCACGGAAGGCACCATCGGCTTCGCCACGCTGCGCGGCGGCTCGGTGATCGGCGACCATTCGGTGATTCTCGCTGGCCCCGGCGAACGCATTGTGCTGTCGCACCATGCCGAGGACCGCACCATCTTCGCACGCGGCGCCGTCAAAGCCGCACTCTGGGCTTATGGCAAAAAGCCCGGCCTCTATTCCATGCTCGACGTGCTCGGGCTGAGTGACTAGAGCGCGTTTCGATCTGATTGCATCAGATCGGCGCTCTACTATTTTGTTTGAACGCGCATCTTTTCCGAAAACCGTTTCACACTTTTCGGGATGCGCTTTGATTTACCCACCAACGGAGCCTTGCCTATGTCTCGTACTCTCGTCCTGGTTCGCCATGGCCAAAGCGAATGGAACCTGAAGAATCTTTTCACCGGCTGGCGCGATCCGGGCCTGACCGAACAGGGCCATGCCGAAGCCAAGGCCGCTGGCCAGCGCCTCAAGGCCGCAGGTCTCAAGTTCGATATCGCCTATACGTCAGTGCTGACCCGCGCGCAGACCACCTGCCAGCACATTCTGGATGAGCTGGGCCAGCCCGGCCTTGAAACGATCCGCGATCAGGCGCTGAACGAGCGCGATTATGGCGATCTGTCCGGTCTCAACAAGGACGATGCCCGCGCCAAGTGGGGCGAAGAGCAGGTTCATGTCTGGCGCCGTTCCTATGACGTGCCTCCTCCGGGCGGCGAAAGCCTGAAGGATACCGGCGCGCGCGTCTGGCCTTATTATCTGCATCAGATCCAGCCGCATGTGCTGCGCGGCGAGAGCGTTCTGGTGGCTGCACATGGCAATTCGCTGCGCGCGCTGATCATGGCGCTCGACGGCCTGACGCCGGAACAGATTCTCAAGCAGGAATTGAATACCGGCGTGCCGATCATTTACCGGCTCAATGCTGATTCGACTGTGGCCTCGAAGGAAATTCTGGAAGCCTGACATGCAGTTGGCGGCAAATTTATCGGGCGCGAAGCCGCGCCCGATAGCGTTTTCAACATGGAAAACGGACAGCTTGAAAAAAAGCTGACATTATTTCGAAAACGCGATTGACAGAGGCAAGCCGACCCCTTAGATGGGTCCTCGTCGCCCAGATGGCGGAATTGGTAGACGCACCAGCTTCAGGTGCTGGCGCTCGCAAGGGCGTGGAGGTTCGAGTCCTCTTCTGGGCACCATTTCCAAGTCTTCAGACCGCTACCAAGGTCCAGAAGCATCCCAAAAAGCCCGCGCAAGCGGGCTTTTTTGCTTTCTGGGCCCGTCGCATTCCCAAGCGTCCAAACCCCGGCCTGAGCTTCAGGAAGACAGATATGCAATTCACCGACGCCGATCGCGACACCTTTTTCGAGCTTCTGAAATGGCGGCGGGATGTTCGTCATTTTCGCAGCGATCCGATAGACGAAGCGATGATTCAAACGCTGCGGCAGGCGATGGATTATGCACCCTCTGTCGGCAATGCGCGGCCCTGGCGCGTCCTCGCCGTAGAAAGCCTTGAGAAGCGGCAGGCGGTCCACGATGCCTTCAGGCAAGCCAACCGCAAAGCGGCGGAGATTTACGATGGCGCGCGCGCCGAGGCCTATCGTGACCTGAAACTGGAGGGGCTTGCCATCGCCCCGTTGCAGCTCGCCATTTTCACGGAAACGGATCCGGCGGAAGGGCACGGCCTCGGGCGACAGTCGATGGCTTCCACGCTGGAGCAAAGCACGGCGATGGCCGTGCAAAACCTCAACCTCGCCGCCCGGTCGCTGGGCCTTGGTGTCGGCATGGTTTCGATACTCAATCCGCTGGCCATGGAAAGGCTTTTCGACGTGCCGGCAATCTGGCGTTTCAGCCTTTATCTGTGCGTCGGCTGGCCGAGCTTCACCGACGACACGCCGCTGCTGCACAAATGCGGCTGGCAGGAAAACAGCAGGACCGACTGGCGCTCCTGCTGATTCAATTTACGAACAGAAGCCCGACCCCAGCCAAGTTTCTCCGTTCGTGTAATACATGTTGAGGACTTCCCGCTCTGCAAAAACGCTGGGCGGCCCCTTGTCATTCAGCAAGGCAAACAGCGTTTCCTCGGTGAACGGAACGCTGACCCGCTCAAGGTAAAGCACCGTAGGACATCGTATAGGACGGGGCCAGAAGACGAGCTGTTCTTCGACTTCTTTCAGTGTCCTTTGTATTGCAGCTTCGGCGTCTGCCAAGTCCACATAGAACACGTCATCCCATTCCGTCATCTTGTCATCGGTGATTGCATAGAAACTGAGCATTTTCGCCACGATCGGTCTCCACCCCGGTGCACTCTCGCGGTACGCCCCCGCGCTGTGCCCTTCGATCTTTGGTGATCAGGGTGTTCGTAACCGTGTAGTGACGGCCTCACGACCTTTAGCTTCAGGGAAGCCTGGACATACGTCGCAAGCACCCTGACCATAAAGGACGAAGGTTCGGCATCTTTTGGCGACACCAGCCACACTACAGGGGCTACGATACCCCAGACCGCCGCGTAGCGGTCCACCACTAGGCGTAGAGGATTTCTGACGGCTTGTCACATGCAAAATCTGCCGAGCGACAGGCTTCTGCCGGATGATCGCAACGCACTGTGAAACAAGCGAAATCGATGGCTGGATAACCGCAGCAACCATACGATATCTCTGTTTTAGAATGAATTAATATTCAGCGGCAGCTGACAGGTTTTCGGCCACAAAATCTGAAGCCAATGGGCGCATCAAGGCAAGGACGCAGAGAACGGCGGCGCCATAAATGCATTTAAACTCACAAGTAAATATAATGCTCTACAGGCCTTTTTCCCACTTAAAAACTAAGAACTTTATATATTCTTCCTTATTGGATTCAAAATATCCAAAAACCTGATTCAACGCTTTTGCTTCAATTTGCTCGAGCCCAGTTTCTTTTCTAATTGATTCAAATAATTTAACTTTTCTGTATCTCTGAAAAGCAGTTCCAACCTCTGTATACCATTTATTACTATACATTATTGTACTAAAATTATGTTTCATTCCCTGACTATTGACATTGTTTAATATGCTATTTTTTGCACTCAGATAAGCACCACGTATGACACTATTTATGTTAATATCATTCTCCCGTTCGGTGCCCCAATTACCAACTAGTCGACCAAACCGCTCTTCACGCTCACGAGCCATGGCTTCATACGAATTACCAGCGGTCGACATATTAACACTGCTTGTTCCCGGAACATCTGCATCAAGCGCTGCAGCAGCTCCTGTCGCCGGTTCAATCGAAAAATCATTGGAACTTCGAGCGATTTTCTCCAGTAGGGTGTCACTAACGCCAGAACCAGCACGTTTGCGACCAACTGCATTAAAAGGACTAATCGGATAATTATATTTCTGAACAGCGTGCGCTCTTTCGAGGGGCGACAGGGAACTATGCTGTTGATGAAAATTTCCAAGCGCACCCGTCATGGCCTTTTCAATTTCTTGTGCGGCTTTAGTTTCCGACGCATTTTTTCCCATGAAAATTAAATATTCAGGCTCCATATGCCTAGCCTCACAAAATCTCTTTGTAAAAATTTATTCAGATCGCCATTATGCGGAATTGAAAGTAATTCACGTGAAATATTTTATCTTGTCATAAGATGAAGGGATATAATCAAACACGACAGTCAGGGTGTATCAACTGCAATAAATCACGGCTTAAACCAACAGAGTGGAAGGAAACAGCAAGAACAACGCCGAAATTCTCGACTTAGCTGAGGGAATTCAAAATTAACACTTATAAGCCGCATACTTCGGTGCACTTGATGGTTGGGACGCAGGTAACCGCGTAGCGTCCATACGTCGTTTCCGCCAACGGCCTTTTACTCTGCCCTGTGTGAGCGCTGGGCGCTCTATCGATTTGTTTTCAATCGCATTTCCGGGCACAAAACCGCTTCGCACTTTTGTTGGAAATGCTTTATATCCAAAGACTAAGCAATTCTGTTGGAGCAAGTGTCGATGCGCGCCTTTGTCCTCGCCCTCTTTCGCGCCACCAGTTCCTTCAGCGCCACGGGACTGGCGTTCGGCACGTTATTCTTTGCAGCGGCGCTGACGCCGAGCCTCATTCCCCGAACCTATGTCATTCAGGGCGCGCTGTGCGGGCTGGTCTTCGCCATCGGCTATGGCATCGGCGTGCTTTTCGGCGCGCTGTGGCGCTATCTCGAACTGCCGGAGATCAAGGGCCGCAAGCGCGCCCTCCTGAAGATCGGCGTCGGCATTGTCTGCCTTGCCGTGGCGCTGATCGCGCTTCGCTCATCCGCTGGCTGGCAAAATTCGATCCGCACGGCCATGGATATGCCGCCGGTGCCCTCCGCCTATCCCGCGACCCTGACCGCGATTGCCATCGCTGTCTTTCTGGTGCTGCTGGTCATTGCCCGCATTCTCATTCGCATTGGGCGCTATATCTCGTCGAAGATGCGCCGCATCATGCCAAGGCGCGTTGCAAATGTGATTGCGGCCTCGGTGACGGCTTTTCTGATCTGGACCGTCGCCAACGGCGTGCTGATCAATACGGCCTTCAAATCGCTCGATGCGTCCTTCAAGCGCTATGACGCCCTGATGGAGCCGGACCGCGTGCAACCCTCCTCCCCCGACAAGACAGGCAGCGCCGCCTCGCTGATCCGCTGGGAGGATCTTGGCCGTGCCGGACGCGAATATATCGCCTCTGCGCCCACCGCCGCCGAGATTTCCGCCTTTACCGGGCGCGCGGCCATGGACCCGATCCGCGTTTATGCCGGGCTCAATGTCAGTCGTACGCCAGAGGAAAGAGCCAGACAGGCGCTGGAGGAACTGAAGCGGCAGGGCGGTTTTGACCGCTCTGCGCTGGTGATCATCGTGCCGACCGGTACGGGCTGGGTCGATCCCTCCGCCATGATCGGGCTGGAATATCTGCGCGACGGCGACGTGGCCAGCATCGCCGTGCAATATTCCTATCTGAACAGCCCGCTATCGCTGCTGTTTCAGCCGGAATATGGCGCGGAGTCGGCGCGCGCGCTGTTCGAAACGGTCTATGATTACTGGAAAAGCCTGCCTGCCGACAAACGACCGAAGATTTATCTGCATGGTCTGAGCCTCGGCGCTTTCAATTCGCAAAGCTCGGTATCGCTGTTTGAAATACTGGATGCGCCCCTGAACGGCGCCCTGTGGAGCGGCCCGCCCTTCCCCAGCGCGCTGTGGCGTTCGCTGACGCGCAGCCGCAATCCCGATACGCCGGAATGGCTGCCTGTGGTGCGCGACGGCGCCTTCGTCCGCTTCATGAACCAGAATGGCGAAGCGCCCGGCAATGGCAGCGAATGGGGCGTGATGCGCACGATCTATCTGCAATATGCCAGCGATGCCATCGTGTTCTTTAACAGCAGCATGTTCTATCGCGAACCGGACTGGATGAAAGAGCCGCGCGGTCCCGATGTATCAGCCGATTTACGCTGGTATCCGATCGTGACCGCGCTGCAACTGGTGGTCGACATGGCATTTGCCGACAGCGCGCCCATGGGGCATGGACATGTCTATGCCCCGGAGCATTATCTGGAAGCCTGGCGTGACATCACCGGCGCAGAAAACTGGCAGAGCGACGATATCAACCGGCTGAAGCAATATCTGCGTCACAAGGTGGACGAAGGTAATGCCGAAGGTTTCGAGGAACGCGGGGGGTAGCCCCGAGAAATTTGATTGTAACGGCTGTTGCAGTCATCTGAAAATCGACCGTAACAGCCCGGCTTTGAAAAGAAATTGGCGGCAAACGATCCGTTTGGCCACCCTGCTAACGAACTCAAAAAAAATTATGCGGTGCCGCTATCCGAAACGGAAAGCGCCCGGTCACGCCATGCGCTGACGGCGGTACCCTGTGTCTGGTTTTCGACGACGATGTGGTGGCCTTCATAAATGCCGGAAGCAACCCACTGCTTCGCCGCTTTCTGATACACATCGATCGTGATTCCGAGTTGGTCTACCTTGGCTTGTGACAGCATGTATTCCCTCATGAATGGTGAATATGAAAAGCGAAGCTGGAATATATAATCGATTTGACGACAATCTGATGTCACTTTTTCGCTACCGGATTGTAATTCTGACAAAACACAATGTTTTGAACATCTTACGGCTGTATAAACCCATATCTGACCGACGAGGATTTATTTAGAAGAATTACCATGTTTACTTAATTCATTTATACTTGAACCTGCGTTCAATTTTCTTCTGCATTAAGCTGAAACATGACAAACTGAGTAAACTGTTCCGGGTTGAAATTATTATCGGAAGCGATGACCACCGTTTTATGTCCGCCGATTGTCGGCCCCCAACTGACCGACTCGATATTATCGATGTCGAGGCCGAAATCACCTTCGCCCAGCCGCAGCACAGCTTCCTTGGCCATCGGCGTTAGCGAAACATCCTTGAGCGTCGCCATGCCGCTCACGTCCGTCGCACCGGCAAAGCGCGCGCGGTAGAAATTAATCTCGTTGCCCACGCCATGCGCGTAAGAGCGCTCGACCGTCAACAGATCGTCGCCCCAGGCGAGAAATTCCGACATGCCGTTGTCGTTCCAATAGGGCAGTTTGGTCGCCTTGGTGAAGATCGGCCCGGTATCATAGGCATATTCCGCCTTCACCCCGCCGGACAGAATATCGAAGGCGAGTATGCGGGCGCGACTGCCTTTTTCCAGCGTTGCCTTGTCACCATCCTGAAGCAGCGCATTTTCCAGCCCGACGAGCAGCGTCTTGCCATCCGGCGAAAAGGTCAGGCTTTCAAAGGACAGGTTATTGCGAATACCGCGTGTGCCGTCGGCATTCGGGATGTAATAATCGGGCAAGGCAAACTCACGGATCAGACTGCCATCGATGCGCGATTCCCGCACGGCCGGTTTGCCGTTGCGGTCGCCCTCGCTGGTCCAGAACTGCGTGCCGGTGCCCGCATGATAGCGAATGGATTCCGGATCGACATCCTTGTTCGCAAACGGCTTGCCATCGGCATTCAACAGCGTGACGGTAGAAAGGATATCGACGCTGTGCAGTCCCTTTTCGTCGGCGACGATCCTGAGCGTATAGAACCGCGCGGAAGCCTTCTCGGAACGGTCGTCGGAAATGGCGTAATAGATATCCTGCGCCGCATCATAGTCGAGGCCGGATACGCCGCCGAACTCAACGCCTTTAATTTGCAGGCCGGTTGGCAGCACGATCTCGCCCAGCAGCACTGGCATTTTGAAATCCTGCGCGAAAGCCGCTGACGTCAGGGAAACAACGGCGCAAAATGCTGCAACAAAAAGCGGAGACTTCATCAAACGCACCTTGGTCGGGTCAGAAACAGGAAGCCTATCTGATAGCGGCAAGATTTGAAGCGTTCATGACGCTGACATTTTCCGCCTTGCAACGGAACGCATTTCCAGCAAAAGTGTGAAATGGTTTTGTGTTTGATGTGCGTAAAAACAATTAGTTAGCAATAAAATTGGTATCGCCCGTCCCGGTAAAATGGTCAAGAGGTTCGCCATGGAACAGCCCGATTACGACCGCGCATTCGGCGAGATTATCCGGTGGCTGAAGCAGGAAGGCTTGATCCTGCAAACCGATCTCGAGGGCAATACGGAGCTTTCCACCCGGGCCGAGCGCATGGGTCGCAAAAGGCGGCGCGAAGCGGCGGCAACACAAGAATAAAAAACCGGCATCATAAACGGGGGAGTTGAGATGCGGCATAAAGGCCTGCTGGAATTCGGGCGGAATCGGACGCTCTATGGTCTTTTCCTGTTTTGCGCGGTCTGCGCCATCGCAGGCAGTCTGCTGAGCTATCCTGGCGAAACTTCGTTCTGGCGCTGGCTGCATTATCTCACCAAGCCGACCGCAACGCTGCTTCTGCTGGCGGCGGTGCTCTGTTCCGGCAAGCCGCGCTCGAAATCCTATGGCCTTGCCGTGGCTTTCGGCCTTGCCTTCGCAGCGCTTGGCGATTTTTTCCTGATGCTGCCGGGTGATTATTTCATGGGTGGGCTGATCTGCTTTCTCATCACCCATTGCGCCTATATTTACGCCCTGTCGCGCCATAGCCGCTTTGCGCAGAACAAGGGCGCCTTCGTCGTCTTCGCGTTTGCGGCAGTTGCGCTGATCACCGGCCTTTGGACGGCCCTGCCGGGGACCATGAAAATCCCCGTCATCATCTATGCCGCCGCATTGGGTCTGATGGCCGCGCAGGCTTTCAGCCGCGCAAGCGGCACCGAACCAGAAACACCACAACATTACGCCGCCTGGCTCGCGGCATGGGGCGGCTTGTTCTTCATGGTCAGCGACACGCTTCTCGCCTATGACCGGTTCCGCTTCGATATTCCGCTGAGCGGGCTATGGGTGCTCGCCACCTATTATGTGGCGCAATTCCTGTTCGCCCGCTCGACCGAGGATTTCACCCATGAGCGATGATCTCGACGCGGTTTTCGCACGTCTGCGTCAGGCATGGCTGGATCATCGCCCGCCCTTTGAGCAACGCATCGATGACCTCAAGCGCCTGCGTGCTGGCCTGGCCGCACAGCTCGACGATATGGCGAAGGCGATCAGCGCCGATTTCGGAAACCGCTCTGCCCATGAAACCCTGCTTGGCGAAGCCAGCGTGGTTTTTGCCGAAATCGATGACGCGCTGCACCATCTCAAGCGCTGGATGAAGCCAAAGCGCCGCAAGGCGGGCTGGAAATTATGGCCCGCGAAAGCCGAAGTCCGCTTCGTGCCGCTGGGTGTCGTGGGCGTCATCGCGCCGTGGAACTATCCAGTCAATCTGGCGCTCGCGCCGCTGGTGGCGGCCATTGCGGCAGGCAACCATGTCCTGCTCAAACCATCTGAACACACGCCACAGACGGCAGCCTTCCTGCAAAAGCTCATCAGCACGGTCTTTCCGGACAATCGCGTTGCCGTGGTGCAAGGCGATGCAGCGCTTTCCGCCCGCTTTGCCAGCCTGCCTTTCGACCATCTGTTCTTCACCGGCTCCACCGCCGTGGGACGCAAGATCATGGCAGCGGCAGCTGCCAATCTGACGCCGGTAACGCTGGAACTTGGCGGCAAATCTCCCGCCATCATCAGCGAAAACGCCAATCTGGTGCGGGCGGCGCGCGCCATCGCAAACGGCAAGTTTTTCAATGCCGGGCAAACCTGTATCGCGCCGGATTATGTGCTGATCCACCACAGCAAGCGCGATGAATTCATTGCCTTGTTCGAAGCCGAAATGCAGGCCCGCTATGGCGGCGCATCCGCCGGTCAGGACCGCACCACCATCATCAACGATGCGCAATTGCAGCGGTTATCCGGCCTGCTGGCCGATGCGAAGGACAAAAGCGAGGGCATCGTCGAGCTGCTCGCGCCCTCCACCGAAACGCGCCTGATGACGCCGACGCTCATTCTTGAGCCGCAAGTGACCAGCGCCATCATGGCGGAAGAGATTTTCGGACCGCTGCTGCCAGTCATCAGCTATCGCTCGACCGATGACGCCATTGCCTATGTGCTGGGCCATGACCGCCCGCTGGCGCTTTATTGCTTCAGCGAGAACACTGCCGAGATCGACACCATCCTCGCCCATGTGGTCGCTGGCGGGGTCTGCATCAACGATACGCTCTATCATTTTGCCTGCAGCAACCTGCCCTTCGGCGGCGTGGGGGCCAGCGGCATGGGCCAGTATCACGGTTATGACGGCTTCCTGACCTTTTCCAAGGTCATGCCTATATTGACGAAATATGCGCCCGCCCCGAGCGATCTCATCAAGCCGCCCTATCGCGGCCTGACCGACTGGCTGGTTCGCTTCATTGCCCGCTGAACTTTCGCCCCAAACACTCAATTGTGCGTAGCGGCTCTGTTCAAATCGCATAGCAAACTATCTATATAGAAGAGTATAAATTTGAAATATTCATCTTGAACTGACGACCTTACGGGTGAAAAGGGTGCAGAAGAAAAAGGAAGCAAACCGGATATCGAAGTCGATCCTGACGGCGATCCGCAACAGGCCGGGCTTCAGGCCTCTCAACGCCAATATCACTGGCGGTGATATTGTCATTGCATCCTATAATGTTCACAAATGCATCGGCATCGACAAACAGTTCAATCCGCAGCGCACCGCCGACGTGATCAGCGAAATCGACGCGGATGTTATAGCGTTGCAGGAAGCCGACAAGCGTTTCGGTGAGCGGTCCGGTCTGCTCGACCTCGGCCTTCTGGAGCGCCGCCACGGCCTCATTCCTGTCCCCATCAATGCAACGATGCCCAAGGGGCATGGCTGGCACGGCAATGTGCTTTTGTTCCGCGAAGGCATTGTGCGCAATGTGCAGCAGCTGAAACTGCCCGGCGTGGAGCCGCGCGGCGCGCTCGTCGCCGATCTGCAATTTCCCGCCGGTCCGCTGCGCGTCATTGCCGCGCATCTGGGCCTCCTGAAACGCTCCCGCGAGCAACAGGCGGAAAGCATTCTCACCGCCTTGCAGGAAGGCGACACGCTACCGACGCTGTTGATCGGCGATCTGAATGAATGGCGTATCGGCAAGCGTTCTTCGCTGGCCGCGCTGATGCCGACCTTCAACCATGTGGCGACGGCAGTGCCGAGTTTTCCGTCACGCTTCCCGGTCTTCGCGCTCGACCGCGTGATGGGCGCGCCGCATAATCTCGTGACCTCGGTGGAAGTTCACAACACGCCGCTGGCGCGTATGGCCTCCGACCATCTGCCGATCAAGGCGCATCTCGACCTGAAGACGGCGATAGAGCATTTCCAGCAAAAGTGTGAAACGGTTTTGCGTCTGGAAATGCGTGAAAATAAATAGACCTTCTGCACAATCTCTATCCGGAGATACCCGCAAGCAGGACCGGCTCATAGATAAGGCGAACCGAGCCAGATAATCCGGTCGATGAGACGCACCAGAAACGGGCGGTTGTTGAGACGTGTCAGATTGACCTGACGGCTCTCCTCGATGACCTTCCCGATCCGCTCTTCCACCTGACGCGCCACATCGCGATCCAGAATTTCCAGATCGATCTCGAAGTTGAGCCGCAATGAGCGCGGGTCGATGTTGGACGAGCCGACATAGGACCATGTGCCGTCAATCGTCATCAGCTTGGAATGGTTGAACGCGCCGCCTGCACGCCAGATGCGGCAGCCATCCTTCAAAAGCTGGTCGAACTGGGCGCGCATGGCGCGGTCCACCAGTTTGAGATTATTGACCCCCGGCACGACGATATCCACCGACACGCCCCGCCGCGCCGCCGTGACCAGCGCGCTGATCAGTTCGCGGTCGGGCAACAGATAGGGCGACATGATGAGGATATGCTGCTCGGCTATCGAGAAAGCGCCCATCATCATGCGATGGTTGGTTTCCACATTCTTGTCGGGACCGGAGCCGACCACACGCACCAGCGTACCTGTACCGGGCGGGTTTTCCGGCGGGGCAATGCGCCAGGCGTCGCCGGTCAGCAATTCACCCGTTGCAAATCGCCAGTCCTCGGAGGCGATGTGAAAAAGGTCGGCAATGGCCGGTCCTTCCAGCCGGAAATGCGTGTCGATGGCCACCGCATCGCCAGCAATCGCCCGCACAAAACCGGCACGGATATTCATGCCGCCGGTAAAGCCATATCGCCCGTCGACGACGAGGATTTTGCGGTGGGTGCGTAAATTGGCATAAGGTAGGCGCAGGCCGATGATGATGTTGCCGTTGAAGACATCCACCGTCACGCCATTTTCCTTGAGCAGGCTGACAATGCTCGGGATGGAATAACGTGCGCCAACCGCATCGATCAGCACCCGCACTTCCACGCCGCGCTTGACGGCCTCGCCCAGCGCCTCGGCAAACCGGATGCCAATGGCGTCACGGTCAAAAATATAGGTTTCCAGCAAGATGCTGCGCTCTGCCTTACCGATGGCTTCCAGCATGGCCGCATAGGCTTCGTCGCCGGTTTCCAGCATTTCAATGCGATTGCCGCTGGTGAAATCATAAAGGCTGACGGCGTCGCCCAGAATTTTCATCGCGCCGAACTGCCGCCCGAATGCGGCGCGCACGAGGTCGTTGGTCGTGTCGAAATGCGAGAGGTGATAAAGCGCAATATGCCCCAGCGCGCGCTGCTGCGTGAGCGTCGAGCGCCTGATCCGGTTGACGCCCGCAATGGCATAGACCACCGCCCCCACGATGGGCGACAGCACGATCACGCCGACCCAGCCGAGTGCAGTGCGCACCTCGTCCTTGGTCATGGTCGCATGAATGGCGGCTATTGCGCCGAGCACGATCGACAGAACAGCCAGAATATGCGGCCAGTAATGGGAAATCAGATCGAACATCGAACAGACTTTTCCAACAACAATTGAGTACCGGGAAACCGGCAGCGCCCCCGCGTCAAGTTCCAGAAATATGTAGCCGATAGAGATTAAAACAGGTGTAACGGCAAAGAGATAGAGCCCAACGGGCCAAAAAAGTGCAACTGCAGTGAATTAGTTTATGCGCAAAAACAAAGAGATATCGCCGTTTTTCCCGGTCTCGGTCGTCGGTTCAAGCGCGCAAAAGGCTGGCGCGGCGGCCTCACGCAGCCAAAGCTGGTCAAAAGCTCCGTCTGCCTTATATTGTTGCGTGGGTTACGAAAATTGGGTCACGACAATTCGAGGGACAAGAGGGTTATTCGATGGCAACGACGAACAAAGATTTCGACAATCCCGTGCTGCCGACAGAGCTGACGTCCAAGTGGGGCTGGTTCGTCGCGCTGGGCGTGGCGCTTCTCATTCTGGGCGGCATCGCCTTCGGCAATCTGGTGCTGGCCACAGTTGTTTCGGTCTACTATGTCGGCATGATGATGCTGATCGCTGGTGGGGTCGAAATCATCCATGCTTTCGGCGTGAAAACGTGGGGGCGGTTTTTCTTCTGGCTCCTGAGCGGCCTGCTTTATGCTGCGGCGGGTGTCGTCACCTTCATCAATCCCATATTGGCGGCAGGCGTCCTGACATTCCTGCTGGCGGCTGCCCTTCTCGGCTCCGGCCTTTTCCGCGTCTGGATGGGCTTCAAGTCGAAACCGGCATCGGGCTGGGGCTGGATCGTGGCCGGTGGTGTCATAACCGCGCTGCTCGGCCTCGTCATCGCCATCCAATGGCCGGTCAACAGCCTGTTCATCCTTGGCCTTTTCCTGGCCATCGATCTGATTTTCCAGGGCTGGACCTACATCGCCTTCGGCCTCGGCATCAAAAGCCGCTAATCAAGCGCAGCATTTTCCTTAAAGCGGCGTGTTCAGCGCCGCTTTTTCATTTCAGGCCCGATGAGCGGCACGGCGCTTGTTGAGATTTTGCCCAATGACTGCTAGATGCAGCGCAACATCTTCGCGGCGCGCCTTTGCGCGGCCCAACATTTCGCCATCACGAGTTTCTTCATGCCTGCTGACAATCCCGTTTCCAAGCGCCGCACATTCGCGATCATCGCGCACCCGGACGCCGGTAAGACCACGCTGACCGAAAAGCTGCTGCTGTTTGGCGGCGCCATCCAGCTTGCCGGTGAAGTGAAGGCCAAGAAGGATCGCATCCAGACCCGCTCGGACTGGATGAACATCGAACGCGACCGCGGTATCTCGGTCGTCACCTCGGTGATGACGTTCGAATACAAGGACTGCATCTTCAACCTGCTCGACACGCCGGGCCACGAAGACTTCGCAGACGACACCTACCGCACGCTGACAGCCGTCGACAGCGCCGTCATGGTCATCGACGCCGCCAAAGGTATCGAGCCGCGCACGCTGAAACTGTTCGAAGTCTGCCGCATGCGCGATATTCCGATCGTCACCTTCGTCAACAAGATGGACCGCGAAGCACGCGATCCACTCGAAATCCTGGACGAGATCGAAGAAAAGCTGGCGCTCGACACGGCGCCGATCACCTGGCCTATCGGCTCGGGCAAGAGCTTTGCAGGCACTTTCGACCTGCATAACGACACGATGCGTCGTCAGGATAATGAAGAGCAGCCAACCAAGGTCAGCGGCCCGGAGGACGCCGCCGCTTTGCTGCCTGAGAACGAACGCGAAGCCTGGCTGGAAAATATAGAACTGGCACGCGGCGTTTGCCGTCCGTTCGACCTCGCTTCCTTCCGCGAAGGCCATATGACGCCGGTTTATTTCGGCTCCGCGCTGAAGAATTACGGCGTGCGCGACCTGATCGAAGCCTTCTGCGATTTCGGCCCGGCGCCCCGCGACCAGCAGGCCGACACGCGCATGGTCGGTTCCACCGAAGACAAGATGACCGGCTTCGTGTTCAAGATTCAGGCCAATATGGACCCGAACCACCGCGACCGCATCGCCTTCCTGCGCGTTTGCTCCGGCAAGCTGTCACGCGGCATGAAGGCCAAGCTGGTGCGCACCGGCAAACAGATGAGCCTCTCTGCACCGCAATTCTTCTTCGCGCGTTCGCGCCAGATCGCCGACGAAGCCTTTGCCGGCGATGTGGTCGGCATACCAAACCACGGCACACTGCGCATCGGGGATACGCTGACCGAGGGCGAGGATATCTTGTTCCGTGGCGTACCGAACTTCGCGCCGGAAATTCTGCGCCGCGTGCGTCTGGACGATGCGATGAAGGCAAAGAAGCTGCGCGAAGCGTTGCAGCAGATGGCCGAAGAAGGTGTCGTGCAGCTGTTTGTGCCCGATGACGGTTCTCCGGCGATTGTCGGTGTCGTTGGTGCACTCCAGATCGACGTTCTGACCGAACGTTTGAAAGTGGAATATTCGCTGCCGGTTGGGTTTGAAATGTCGCGCTTCTCGGTCTGCCGGTGGATTTCCGCCGACGACCCGGCTGAATTGCAGCGCTTCATCACCTCGCATCGCGCCGATATCGCGCATGACCTCGACAATGATCCGGTTTTCCTAGCGCAGAACGGCTTCTCGCTCAATTACGAGGCCGAGCGCTGGAAGGATATCCGTTTCGCAACCATCAAGGACTATCAGGTCCGCGACAAGGCATGATGCAGTAAGTTGCTATGACCGATCCTGTTCTGGCTGCTCTCGATTTGCCTGATGCCTTGCTGCATCGGCTTACCGGTTATACCAGCCAGCAGGATGAGCTTGGCCGCTCGAGCGCCAATGTCCTGCTGCTCGATCATGATGCGCACGAACCGCTTGTTCTGAAAATCGAACCGGCAAGCACGGTCAGCGAACTGGCCGATGAGCGCGCCCGGCTTGAATGGCTTTCAGCCCAAGGGCTGCCCTGCCCCAGCGTCGTCGCTTACGAGAGGATGGCCGACCGCCATTTTCTCCTGATGACGCGCCTTGCCGGATCGAATCTCGCTTCGTCTGTCGGCACTCTTACGCCTGACCGCATCGTCTCCATTCTCGCTACAGCCTTGAAGGCGCTGCACAGCGTTGACCCTGCCGCCTGTCCATTCGACCACCGGTTGGAACATCGCATTAAAGATGCACGCAAGCGCGTTGAAGCGGGCGCGGTCGATGAAGATGATTTCGATACCGAGCGTGAAGGCCGCACCGCGGAAGACCTGTTCTCCGAACTGCACCGCCTGAAACCGTCGCAAGAAGATGTTGTAGTCACCCATGGCGACGCCTGCCTGCCCAATTTCATGGCCAGCGACGGCACATTCACCGGCTTTATCGACTGCGGCAGGCTCGGCCTTGCAGACCGTCATCAGGATCTGGGACTCGCCTGCTGGAGCATCCGCTATAATCTTGGCAACGAATGGGTGAAGCCTTTCCTCGACCTTTATAGCGCAGAAGCCATCGACGAAGCAAAGATCGCCTATTACCGCTTACTGGACGAGTTCTTCTAAGCGTCAGTGCTCCTTTTCCAACAAGCGTTGCGCAATCTTTTCCGCCAGCTTTTCGGCCACCTCGCTTTTGCTCATTTCCGGCCAGTCCTCGATGCCGGAGCGGCTTAGAATTCGTACGCGGTTATGGTCGCCGCCCATGACGCTGCTGCCATCCGAGCCATAGGACACATCGTTGGCGACGATCCAGTCCGCGCCCTTTTTCTCAAGCTTGGCTCGCGCATTGTCTGCCACGTCCTGCGTTTCCGCCGCAAAGCCGACCACGAGACCCGGGCGCTTTTCGCTATGACCGACACCGGCCAGAATGTCGGGGTTCTCGACCATGGCCAGTGTCGGCGCGCTTTCGCCGGGCTTTTTCTTGATCTTCTGCCCGGCTTCATTGGCCGTGCGCCAATCGGCGACAGCAGCCACCATGATCGCCGCGTCGGCGGGCAGATGCCGCTCCACAGCCGCCTGCATTTCACGCGCCGTCTCGACATGAATGACGTTAACGCCTTCGGGATCGGGAATGGCGACCGGACCAGACACCAGATGCACCGTTGCACCCAGCCGCGCCAAAGCGGCGGCGATGGCATGGCCCTGCTTGCCCGACGAGCGGTTGGCGATATAGCGCACCGGATCGATTGGCTCATGCGTCGGGCCGGAGGTCATGACGATGGATTTTCCAGCCAGTGGTCGTGCACGCGGTGCAAGCAGCGTTTCCACTGCCGCGACGATGGCGAGCGGCTCGCTCATACGGCCCGTTCCCGCCTCGCCGCTCTCGGCCATCTCGCCCTGCTCGGGGCCGATGAAATGCACACCGTCTTTTTCCAGTGTCAGACGATTGCGCCGGGTCGCCGGATTGTCCCACATGGCCGGGTTCATGGCAGGCGCAATCAGAACCGGAACCTTGCGCGCCAGCAGAACTGCACTGGCAAGATCGTCAGCCAGACCGTTCGCCATCTTCGCCATCAGATCGGCAGTCATCGGCGCGACGACGATCAGATCCGCATCGCGGGCGAGCCTTATATGCCCGACATCCTGCTCATCCTCTCGGGCGAACAGATCGGTAAAGACATGATCGGCGGAAACGGCACCGATGGTCAGTGGTGTCACGAATTGCTGCGCTGCCGCCGTCATCAACGGGCGAACCTGCGCACCACGCTCACGCAAGCGGCGGATCAGGTCGGGCGTCTTATAAGCGGCAATACCGCCACCAATAATCAGCAGAACGCGCTTGCCAGTGAGTGACGCGCCTGTGATCGCACCGGACTGAGGCGGCGTAACCTGCGCGGGTTCTTCCAGCGCAGTCAGAAGAAGCCGCGCTTCCTCTTCCATGGAACGCCCATTGCGCGCGGCGCGCACACGCAGCTTTTCCTTGGCGGCATCGTCGAGATTGCGAATAGTGATACTGGCCATTTGATTGCACCGGCTTATTGCAAGTGCAATCAATGAAATCATCTTATGGGTGATTTGTCACTTTAAAAGTGTATTATAGCCAAATATAGAGCTTGATCGCGATCGCAGCGAGCGCAATTGCAATCACTATTTGCGCGATGCGGCCCCAACGCGAATGCTTGGCTTCGGCGCGACCGATGGCTTCCGCCGTGGCTACATCGAAGCGCAAGCCATTGGCGGCCATATCGTCCAGCGCAACCGAAACGCGCTCCACACGCGCCACCAACTCCGGCGTTTTGCGGCTAAAATGCAGCAGGGAATAAGCGCTGTCCTTCGCGTCGAGCAACATGCCCTGCGGCCCAAGATTCTTGCGAATCCAGTCGCCGACAACCGGCTCGGCTGCTTTCCACATGTTGAAATGCGGATCGAGCGTGCGCGACACACCTTCAACCACAACCATGGTTTTCTGGAGCATCAGAAGCTCGGGCCGGGTCTCCATGTCGAAAAGCTCGGTCACTTCGAACAGCAGCGTCAAAAGCTTGGCCATCGAAATGGTTTCCGCCGGCTGGCCGTGGATCGGCTCGCCAATGGCGCGAATGGCCTGCGCAAAACTCGCCACGTCGTGCGTATGCGGGACGTAGCCTGCTTCGAAATGCACTTCCGCCACGCGCATATAATCGCGCGTGATGAAGCCATAGAGAATTTCTGCCAGGAAGCGCCGCTGCTGCTTGTTGAGCCGTCCGGTGATGCCGAAATCGACCGCGACGATGATGCCCTGCGGATCGACAAACAGATTGCCGGGATGCATGTCGGCATGGAAAAAGCCGTCGCGCAGCGTGTGGCGCAGGAAAGACTGGATCAGCGTTTCGGCAAGCTTCTTCAGATCGAAGCCCGCAGCGGCCAGCGCCGAAACATCCGACATCTTGGTGCCGTCGATCCATTCGAGCGTCAGCACATCGCGACCGGTCCGTTCCCAGTCCACCTGCGGAACGCGGAAACCTTCATCGCCTTTGATGTTTTCGGCAATTTCGGAAAGCGCTGCCGCTTCCAGTCGCAGATCCATCTCGATGCGGGTGGTCTGCTGCAATGTCTCGACCACCTGTACCGGACGCAGGCGGCGCGTGAAGGGCACATGGCGCTCCTGCATGCGCGCGACCATGTAAAAGCCTTCGAGATCGCGGGCGAAACGCTGGCGAACGCCGGGGCGGATAACCTTGACCGCAACCTTCTTCGGCTTGCCGTCGCTCATGACTTCGGCAGGATGCACCTGCGCCATCGAGGCCGCCGCTATCGGCGCGTCGAAATGCAGGTAAAGATCGTCGATCTTGCGACCGAGCGAACCTTCGATACCGGCAATCGCGTCGGCTTGCGGAAAATAATCGAGACGATCCTGCAAAAGCTCCAGATCGGCAGCCACATCGCGCCCGACAATATCCGGGCGTGTGGCCAGAAACTGGCCAAGCTTCACATAGGACGGGCCAAGCTTGTTCATCGCCCGCGACATGCGCTCGGAACGCTGCATGTGCCGCGCGCGCGGACGCGCCAGCATGCCTGCAATCTTGTGGCCGAAGGCCGGAAGACCGGACAATCCTTCGACCGGCAGCGCACTGATCACGCCTTCGCGTGTCAAAATCCATCCGGCCCGCGCCAACCGGAAAGCGGCGGAAAGATTACTCATGCGATAATGCCCGCCCCAGTGCCCCAGCCCGCATTCATGACAGGCACAATCACAGCTTCCAGCCCGAATGAAGCGCCGCAATGCCACCGGTGAAATTGCGATAGCTCACACGCTCGAAACCGGCGGTCTCGATCATGGCGGCGAAATCCTGCTGCTTGGGGAATTTGCGGATCGATTCGACCAGATAGCTGTAGGAATCAGCATCGCCGGTAATCATCTTGCCGATGCGCGGAATAGCCTGGAACGACCACTGGTCATAGACCTTGTCGAGGATCGGCAATTCGACCTCGGAAAATTCGAGGCACATGAACCGGCCACCGGGCTTCAGCACGCGATAGGCTTCCGACAGCGCCTTGTCGATATGGGGTACGTTGCGGATACCAAAGGCAATCGTATAGGCGTCGAAGCTGTTGTCCTCGAAATGCAGTTCCTCGGCATTGGCTTCAACGAATTCGAGATTGTCGGCAAGGCCCTTCTTGATCGCGCGCTCGCGACCGACACCCAGCATCGAGCCATTGATGTCGAGAATGGTCACATGCGCCTGACGGCCCGAAGCCTCGACAATGCGAAAGGCGATATCGCCGGTGCCGCCAGCCACGTCGAGCGAGGTCCAGCCCGGACGCTTCGACGGCGCCAGCCAGGCGATCATCGCATCTTTCCAGACGCGGTGCATGCCTGCCGACATGAGATCGTTCATCACGTCGTATTTGTTGGCGACCTTGTGGAAAACGTCATTGACCAGGGTTTGCTTTTCGTTTTCGTCCACCGACTTGAAGCCGAACGAGTGTTCCATGCCACCTTGTGCGCCCACGCGGTCCGCATTGCCGTTTTGCTGGCTCATAGCTCATCCTGCTTTTTGAATAGTCTGACGAAAACAATTTCGGTTATGCATATAAAGCTTGTGCCGGACGATACAAGCACAGACGTTTTCCCACTACCCCTTTTGTGATCGCAGCTTGCGTTGGCGTTGAAAAATGGCCAAAGAGACATAAAACTGTGCGTGTGCGCTTGCCACGCGTTTTCTCCGGCGCAATCTGCCGCTAAAGTTCAAAACGATAAGAAGAAAAAGTGGAAAGATCATGGGCGTTACAGTCGTCAGCCATCCGCTTGTCCAGCACAAGCTTACCATCATGCGCAAGCGCGAGACTTCCACGGCCAGCTTCCGGCGGCTTCTGAAAGAAATCTCGCTTCTGCTTTGCTACGAAGTGACGCGCGATCTCGAACTCACCACCATGGAGATCGAGACCCCGCTTATGCCGATGGAAGCGCCGATCCTCGAAGGCAAGAAGCTGGTCTTCGCTTCGATCCTGCGCGCGGGCAATGGCCTTCTGGAAGGTATGCTCGATCTGGTGCCCGCAGCCCGCGTCGCCCATATCGGCCTTTATCGCGATCACGACACGCTGCAGCCGGTCGAATATTACTTCAAAGCGCCGGAAGACATCGTCAACCGCCTCATCATCGTGGTCGATCCGATGCTCGCTACCGCCAATTCGGCCATTGCCGCCATCGACAAGCTGAAGGAACGCGGCGCGACCAATATACGCTTCCTGTGCCTGCTCGCCGCACCCGAAGGCATCGAACGCTTCACCAAGGCGCATCCAGATGTGGATGTCTACACCGCTTCCATCGATGAGCGCCTCGACGAAAAGGGCTATATCGTTCCGGGCCTCGGCGACGCGGGCGACCGCATGTACGGCACGAAATAGACTAAAACGTAACCAGACAGTAATCCGCGCCGGATACTTTGCCTTCAGAACGGGGTGAGCATGGCGCGGATTTTCTTTATTGTTCTGATGCTGGCGGGATTGGCCACGGCCTTTCCGGTTCTCTTCGAGAAATTCCAGTCGGCAACGGTCGAGCAAGCCGCGACGGCAAAACCCTCCCCATCATCCCAACAGAACCCATCCGCCTATAGCGGACGCCGTGCGCAGATTGCGCCGGACAGTCGCGGGCATTTCATCACCGATATCCGCTTCAACGGCCAGAACCTGCGCGGGATGATCGATACAGGGGCAGGCTCGGTTGCGATCAATGCCAGCACCGCCCGACGCATTGGGCTTTCGCTGCGGCCCGACGATTTCCGCTACCGCGTTTCAACGGCCAATGGCGAAACATCGGCAGCGCGCGCTATGCTCAACAGCGTGGAAATCGGACGCATTCGCGTGGAAAATGTCGAAGCAATCGTGCTGCGCGACGAAGCGCTGTCCGGCATTCTGCTCGGCATGAGTTTTCTCAAGCGCCTGCGCCATTATGAAGTAGCAAATGGCGCGCTCATCCTCACGCAGTAACCTGTTTCTCTGATAGGATGCGCGCTTGAGATTCTTATCGAAACGGAACCGACCATGACTGCGGACCAACGCCTGACCGAGCTCGAAATTCGCGTCGCCGAACAGGAAAAGACCATCGACGAACTGTCGTCCGTGCTGGCCGAGCAGTGGAAGCTTATCGACCAGCTTTCCAAGAAGCTCAGCGCTCTGACCGACCGTTTTCTGGAACTGGAAGAACAGACCGCGCCTGACGTGCCGGTCACCAAACCTCCGCATTGGTAAGATCATGCTTCAGATAATCGACCTCGCCGACCGCCCCGACCTCATAGCTGCCTGCGCGACATGGAACTTTGGCGAATGGGGCGAATTCAACGGCGGAACGCTGGAACAGACCATCGCCGGCTTCCACGATCTCGTGCGAACCAACGATGGGCAGATCGCGCGCGCAGCGCTATCAGATGGAGAACTGGCCGGATTTGCGCTGCTGATCGATAATGATCTGGAGACGCATGCCCATTTGAAGCCATGGGTGGCGAGCGTTTTCGTTTCGCCCGCCTATCGCGGTCGGGGCATCGCCAAGAGCCTTGTCCGGGCCATCGAGAAGGCCGCGGCAGAGCTTGGTCACGGCGAGGCCTTTCTTTATACGAACAAGCCTGACCTCTACCGGCAGATCGGCTGGGAGGATTGCGAACAGCTCGACGGCGACTATGCCGACATGCTGATCCTGAACAAGAAAATCGCGCGATAGGATCGCGCGATTTTTTTTGAGACCGTTTTACTGTGCCAGCGGGATTGGGCAGCTCACGCCAGTGCCGCGCAGGCCACAATATCCGTTCGGATTCTTCGCCAGATATTGCTGGTGATAATCCTCGGCATAGTAGAATACCGGCGCATCTTCGATTTGCGTGGTGATCGGGCCCAAACCCCGCGCTGCCAGCGCCTTTGCATAAGCATCACGGCTTTTTTCAACCGCCATCCGATCCGCGTCATCGAAAGTGTAGATCACCGACCGATAGGTGGTGCCGATATCGTTGCCCTGTCGCATGCCCTGCGTCGGATCATGCTCTTCCCAGAATAGCGTCAGCAGCTCATCGAGGCTCACGACTTTGGGATCATAGACCACCAGCACCACTTCGGCATGGCCGGTCAATCCGGTGCAGGTTTCTTCATAGGTCGGGTTTGGCGTGATGCCGCCCGCATAGCCTGCCGCCGTCACATAGACGCCCGGCACCTGCCAAAACAGCCGTTCCGCGCCCCAGAAGCAGCCCATCCCGAACATGATCTGCTTGAGGCCGTCAGGCCATGGGCCTTTCAACGGATGGCCGGAGACGAAATGCGTCGCGGATGTAGGAATGGCTGTTGCGCGGCCCGGCAAAGCCTCATCCGTGGAGGGCATCTGTACTTTCTTGCGATAGCTGTCGAGGAAACTCATAGATTTCTACCTCCTATGGCCCTGTGGTGGGATTGACCGTCAGGCAGTGAAGCGCCCCAGGGGACGTCCGCGCCGATGACCGATCACATAGAACAACAAAGCGAGCACACCGAAGAAGAGCCATCCCGGCTGCCCGAGCAAAGGAACACAGACCGTGTTCCAGAATGTAGCTCCTATATAGTGCGTCACGAGCGTTTCTGCATCGGCCAACGTTTCCGGCGCGTTACGCGACCACATGGAAAGCAGCGGTTTGGCCACCAACTTCGACGCGCCGACCGAACGGGCGCCATCGAGAATGGCGAAGATCACCGCCAATGCCAGAAAAACAACCGCGAAACTACGCAACACAAACCGGATCACGATTCCCTGCCCCAGACATTCAGGCACATATTCAAGCGCGTCGGGCACATCCCGACGTCGTTGACCTGGCCTTTTCATACCGCCAAATCCTCACGGAAGGAAGGCTTCGCACCTCAATCCTTCGTGCTGTTAAATTATACACATAAATTTATCTTTTAAAAACAGTAAGATATCTGACCATGGAGGCTATTTACGCTGCCCCTGCCGATTTGGCGCAAAAACTTGCAAAGAGCTATTGAACATATGCGTATTCTGGCTATATTGCGCGCCGCTACCGCATGTTGGCGAATAACCAGCGCCAGACGAAATGCGGTATCTCGTTTGCAGTCAGATTTCGCCGTTAACGCGGTTTTCCCCGACAGCAAGGCAGACGGAGAGGTGGCCGAGTGGTTGAAGGCGCACGCCTGGAACGCGTGTATACGGGAAACCGTATCGAGGGTTCGAATCCCTCTCTCTCCGCCAGTATTATCCCCCCTTCTTCGCTATCACGTTCAGGTCGCCATCACCGAACCATGTATGGCGCTTGCCGCCCATTCGCGACGATGCGTAGGCGGCTTGTTTTCATGTGAAATTGGGATGCTTTTCAGCTGGAATGCTCGTGGCAAAAATGGCAGAGCGTGACATGAAACAACGTGATGGGGCTCAAACGGAGTCGGAAAACCGAATGCATCTTGTGAGACGAGCGATTTTGACAGGCCTCGCCTGCTTGTCCTTCGGCTTTTACAGTTCTGCGACGGAGAGCATTGCGCAAGCGGCGGACGGAGCTGTCGTAGCGCAAACCGAAAACGTCGACGAACGGCCAGCACCCGCAACGGACGGCTTCGGCCGGACGCAATTCATCCTGTCCGGCGACCCAATCGTACCGCCGCGCGCCTACAGCAAAGGAACCGACCTTCCTCGCGCTCAAGATTATGACGCGAATGAAAGCGGCACTATTTACGACATCCTGTTCATAGGGATCGAAAAAGACAAAATGCAGTTCGAAATTCGCGGCTATTCCGGCCACGACCTGCAGCACCCAGCGAGCGGGCAGACAATGGAATTCCCTGTCGCCCAGTCAAGTATTGAGATCCGTGATCTTACCATCAAGATCGAGGAAGTGACGCCGGGCAGCCTGACATACAAGGTACAGCCCCTGAAATAGCGCAGGCTTTCTCACTTGGGGAACCGAAATACGCGTTACATCCGCTGTCAGTCGCCCGTGCGGCTCCCGCTCGATAAGCTGGGAACCGCACGTGAGTTTGGCTTTACTGCGTCATGTTGCAGACCGGGCCAGGTCAGAACTTAATATTGAACGAGGCCTTGAACCCGTTTTGCCTGGCACCGCTGCCATACTGGCCGGTATAGCTGAGACCGAGCGTCGAGGCCCGCGTCACATCGAAATCAAGCCCTGCTTCCAGCAAAGCCGTATCCTTGGCAATCGGCGCACCTGCCACACTGAAGGCATCACCGCCCGCGAAGGCCTGCGTTGAGACCGGTATGATGTCGCCATAGGCATGGCGCCAGCCGAGCGAACCCTTCAGATTAACGGATGTTGATCCAAGCAACAGTGGAGCCTCCGCCCGCAGGCCGAGAGTCGTAAAGGTCGTGTTGGTCGTTTCGCTTTCGACATTCAATGCCGCAGCGCCACCCGTTTCTGTGAAAGCGTCCGTGCGCAATCTGATATGCGCGAGATTGGCGAACGGTTCGAAGGATGCGGCGGTCGTGTCGATCCGATATCCGACCTCGCCGAAAGCTTGGAGCGTGCGCGCATCATAATCGGCCTCCAGCGAGTTGGAGAGACCGGTAAATGCAACCGACCGCGATGCATCGAGGCTATGCCATGTCTGGATCAGCCCGGCGCGCAGTCCCAGCGGGCCCCACTGGTTGCCGCCATAGATGCCGAGATGCCAATTGTCACTCGTCGCAGCCGCATGTCGCTCCTTGAGATCGATATCCGCCCGGCTGTAACCGCCCGCGAAACCAAGGCGCCAGCCCTCTCCCAGCCCAACATCGAGACCGGAGATGAAGCCTCCTGTCGATGTAGAGACACCGGCAGCATTGGCATCTCCATCCTGCTCAACCCAGGAGCCGAAGCCTGTCGCCCAGAACCCATATTGCCCCAGGGATGCGCCATCGCTGACCGCATCAATTGCGGCAGACGCACGGGACGGTTCTTTTGTTTTCGCATAAGAAAGTGCCGGAACGTCCTTCGCTCCGACACTGGCAAATGCCGAGCGCAAGCGATTGTTTATCGCATCCGCCGCCAAATGCGATGTCTCGATCAAGCCTGTCTTAGTGGACGCATATCCATCACCGGACAGTTGGTCGAAAGCCTGCCTTGCCCCCGCAGCACCCAGAAAGGCGACAGAATTCGCAACCGGATTGCCCAGCCTCAGACTGTCGATTGCACCAGCGACAGCCCGCTGATTGTCTGTCTGCGCAACACTTGCAAGCGAAACTGCATTGCGCCCGATGGTCAGGAGAACATTATTCGCATCATAGCTGAGGCTTGGCGCGATGAAATCAGTCGATCCGGTCCAGGAAACGCTGCTGAATGTCGTGCCTGCAAGATTGCCTGCGGTCAGGATCGTGTAAGGCCGGTTCAGCTGATAGCCACCGAGCGTAGATACGGTCACCGCACCCGCCAGATTGGCGGTTCCGCCCACCTTGATCAGATCAGATCCGCCCTGCGCGTCGATTTCCGCCGCATAGACCGAAGACGATGCCAGCGTCAGGTCGCCATCGACCGACACGATGCCGACGGAATTGCCGGGCGTGATCGTGCCTGAGCTGGCCAGACCTCCGGCTATTTGCCAGTTGCCGCCAAGAGTGGATGTAGGATCGACACTGACATCGCCACTCACGGTAATCGGTATCGCAATCGTGCCGCCACGGGTTGCAGAGCCCTCCGCAAGCAGGACATTGCCGCCGATGAAATCGCCTTCATCCCCAAAATCGAAATTGCTCTGGACGCCGGAAAGGTTTCCTTCGATCACCGATTGCCCCGCGAAAACCAGACTGCTGCCGCGTTTCGCCTCGATATGCGTGATCCCCTGAATTTGGCCCTTCCAGTCTGCGCCATTCTGCAGAGTCAGAACGGTGTTTCCTGCCCCGGTTTTAGCCTGCGTGTCGATAATATCGCCCGTGCTGACGGAGCCTGCATCGAGTTCGATATCGACAATGCCGCCGGAACCCGCTCCATTGGAACGATCCACCTGCAACAAGACGCCATTATTCTCTGTCGCAACGGTTCCACTGCGGAGGCGAATTTGCGCTACATCGTCAGCGCTGGCCAGAACAACGCCAATTGTCGGTCCCTGCGCAGTTTTAAGAACCGTGCCTTCGGCGACGATCGTGCCCGAGCCTGAAATCGCCAGAGCGGACGCTGCCTCGCCCTGCGCGGTGACACTGCCGCCCGTGAGCGAAATCGAACCGCCCGCCTGCGCCAAGGCCCCGGCAGCACCAGCACCGGAAGTCACAATCTGCGTATTTGTGGCCGAAATCGAGCCGCCTACCGTTCCCTGATCATTATTGGCCAGAAGCCCATGGGCCTGATCGCCGGTCGTCTGGATGGTTGAAGCGGAAAGCCTGATCGTGGAAGCGGATTCGGCGAAGGCGCCAAAGCTCGATGCGCCAACGGTTTCGACGGCGATATTCTCGGCATCGATCAGCCCCTCATCGACGGTATGCAGGCCGACAGCGAAATTGCTGGCCTCGGTGCGGATGGTGCCGCCAGTCAGAGAGACCGTGCCGGACGTGGTTCCGTCATAAGCGTAACCCGGGTGGTTGGTGCCGAATGCGCCCGCCTGCACGGCATGGGCATTGTTGCCTAAGGTCGTGATATCAGCGCTTGACGTAATCGAGCCGCCATTGCTGGCAAGCAGACCGTAATTGCGCAGACCATGGGTCGTGATTGAACCGCCGTTGAGCGTCACGCTCGCATTGTTGTGCGACTGGACGCCTTCGGAAAAGCGGGCCGCGTTGTTGGTCACGATTGCCACATCATTGGCGATGACCGTCGCATTGTCGGCCTGGATGCCCCTTGCGTTGCTGCCCGAAGTGGTGATCGAACCACCGTTCAACGTGACGGCGCCACCCGACAGGGCTTCGACGCCGTGCGCGGTAGCGCCGCTTGTCGTAATATTGCTGTCTGTAAGCAGAACCTGGCCGCCGCCATCGACATAAGCGCCGGATGCATTGGCTCCAGCGGTCGTGATGGTGAGCGCATCGCCGGAAATCTGCCCGGCGACAGTGCCCATGTCATTATTTGCGATAAGGCCGAATGCCTTCTGGCCGGACGTGTTGATTGCCGAGTGCGATAGATTTATCGTCGACCAGCTTTCTGCGAACGCGCCAAAGCCGCTGGCGCCCGTCGTCGTGATCTGAACTGAGCCGTCAATCGTGCCGCCATCAATCGCATGCAATCCATAGGAACCGACGCCGTCAGTGGTGACAGCTACCCCGCCGAGCAGATGAATGAGCGAATGATCCATGCCATTCGCGTTGCTTCCCTTCGCACCGACCTGAATGCCATGTGCTTTCGATCCCGACGTGATGACGTTGATGTTCGACACGTTCAGCGTCGAAGCTGATCCGGCTGCGGTCGAGACAAGCACGCCCCATGCGCGCCCATTATTGGTCGTCGCCACTTCGTAGGTCGCGCCCGAGCCGTCCAGGTTGGCCGTACTGCCCCCGGCATAACGGTAGGCTGCGCCGTTTACCACAACGCTCGTCGCCGCAGCCACTGTGCTCGTCAGAATGAGAGCCACGGCTGTTGAGCCCAGCACCCGCACCAGATCTTTTGAAATGACCGACATCATTGCCCCTAAATGCGCCCCTACAGCCCCCCCGGCCCACGGCGAATAATCCAACAAATAAATTTAGCAATTCCGCAAATAAAATGCAGAATACTTACAGATCACACCGAATCCATATCTAATGTTGAAGATTCGTACAACGCAGAATACGCTTATATTTATAATAAATCGCAATTTTATGCTCATATATTTAATGAAATTGCACTCATATATTCAATATTACGATTATATAAATACTAAATTAGAAATTTATACATTTTATAATTATAATTTTCGGAAATTAACTGCGCTCCAAATAGCAAAAAACATACCTCCCCAAGCATGCGCAAAGGGAGGCCGACACATCCAGAAAATCGCAATGAAAAGAATGGCTCTTGCAGGCCGGGCAATAAGCAGCCGGTCGATGCGAGGGCTCAAAGCCTTGAGCGAAAAGCGAAGCAATAGAAGCATAACAGCCGGAGCCATAATGGCTCCGGCTGCGAAGGATCAGATCAGACCTTCTTCCTTCAGCGCCTTCTGCGCCGCTGGACGCGCCATGACGCGTTCACGCAGGGCGAGCGCCTTCGGATAGGCGCTGAGATCGACCTGCATCGCAAAGCCCCAGCCAAGGACGACCGACGCATAAACATCGGCTTGGGTCAGTTCTTCGCCCAACCAATAGCTGCGACCATCCACCAGCATGGCTTCAAACTGGCCCATGCGGCGCGTGATATTGGCAAGCACACCCGCCTTCGCTTCTTCCGTCAGGTTCGGTGCAAACAAGCCGCCGAAGGCAGAATGCAGATCGCCGCAGAAGCCGAGTGCTTCCTGCAAGCGTGCGCGTTCCATCGTACCATAGGCAGGCTTGAACGCTGCGACATCCGAATGATCGCCGATATATTGCAGGATAGCGGCGTTCTGGGTGATCACCACGCCCGGCTCGATCTCCAGCGCCGGAACCGCGCCACGCGGATTGACCACCAGAAAATCGGCGCCGCTGGCGGTGATCTTGGACTTCAGGTCCACGGCTTCAAACGTATAAGGCAGGCCGGTTTCGCTGAGAACGATATGCGGTGCGAGCGAACAGGCACCGGCTTTGTAATAGAGCTTCACTGAAAGATGTCTCCGAAGAATTGCAACGCGGGATGTCTATCAGTTCCCGCTACCCCTGCAATATTGTCGGGGGCAATTTTTCGTGTACTCAGCTGATGCCGGAAATTCTTTGCGCAGATATGTTTCGATCAGAAAAGTGACGCAATGCGCGCCGGCTTGGATGACGACATGCGGGGCACCACGACCAGCTTATTGAACTCGCCGCGCTTGAAGGCGCGCAGGAAGCGCGGATAATCCCGGAACACCACGCAGCCATTGGAATCGCCGTTGCGTCCCAGCATGAATGTATGCGCCAGAAGCCCGTCACGATTGTAGCGGTTGTTGCCGTCAGCGGGTGTCAGGCGGATCGCTTCAACGCCGTGGAAGAGCGCCTCGCGCATGCGCAGATTGTAGCTGTGCGGCGGCGTGGGGCCGCGGTTCTTCTGGTTCACATAGCTGGGGTTATCGCGCATGCGACCGATGCCGGAATGGGCTTCGAGCTTTTCCCCGCTCGGCAAATAGACGGTTGCAGCGGAAATGTCATAGATCGCCACGCGGCTGCGCGCAGCCTGATTGAGCAATGGGCTGAAAAGGCCCGGCTCAGGACTGTCCGTCAGGCCGCTTTCGGGCGCGTAGGCAAGCTGCGTCTTCGGACGCATGCGCGAGGCGCGCAGCGCAGGCTTGGCACCCGGCAAAGGCACATCATCCGGCACGAACATATCGCTATCGGTATCGTCGTCAGCCGCCATGTTCGTTTTCTGGTCAGGCGCGGATTGCGGCAACGGTATCGCCTTGCCGACCGGCAGATTGGACGTGGCACTACCCTCTGCATCAGCTTCTTCGGCCTGCGACAGAGGCAAAATACCGGACGGGTTCTGCGGTTGTATCTGGGCCAGCGCGACAAGAGCGGCAGGCGTTTGCGGCGCGCTTGCATAGCCAAGCGTGACAGCCGCTGCTGTCGCGGGTTTCGCCGCCGTGTCGCCCGTTTTATCCATGGCCGTGGCGGCTGAAGCAACTGCAACCGGCTCGGGCAGTTTGACCCGGTCGGCGCGCGGTTCGACCACCGATGCGACGTCTACGGATTTTGGTTCGATGACCGAATCCGGACCGATATCGGCAATGATCGGCTGATCGTCGGTCACTTTGTTGCGGTGCCAATCGAGATTGGAATAGGCGCCATCCGCCGTATAGGCCTTGATGAAGCTCTCGCGCATCTTGTGCGATGGCGTTCGGGTCTGATCGACAAGGGCGAGCGCCTGCGGCATGGCCCCGGGCGCGCGCCGCATGACTGGCGCGACAGGTGCAAATGCCGGGATGACCGTTTCAAGCGCGCCGAGCGTGGTCAGCATCCAACCACCGGCGAAAAGCCCTGTAACGGCAAAAGCCGTCAAGCGCGCAAAACCGCGCAAACTGAACGGAACGCTGATACGGCTGCTACGCGGAACCGCATAGCCATACACTTCTGTCACACACGCCATGATACTAACCCGACTGGAATTCGACTTCGCGGCCCCACTTTCGGGCCCTCGCCTCGCATGGCAGTTCGGCAAAAAAGCGAACAGGACATGGCAAAGCAGTGGCCGAAGCAAAGCAGTGACCGCAATGGTCGCTTCCAGCATGGCGAATTATGGTAACCAAAGTCTTTACGAACGGCGTCCGTCTGATAATTCCTCTCGCGGAGAGGAACGCCTCATCAACCCGTCAGGCGATAAGGGGGCGGCGTATCGTCCGAAATTTCGGGGAATTCCTTGCCCTCGGTCACCGTGCGATTGCGCCCGCGATGCTTGCCGCGCATCAAGGCAAGATCGGCCCGGGACACCGTTTGCCATAAGGTTTCGTTGCGACGCAGCATGGCGACACCGAAACTGCATGTCACATGACGACCACTGGGCAGCGCCGCAAAGTCATGACGGGCAACCCGGTTGCAAAGTCGCTTGGCGAAGCGTTCGCAATATTGGGCGCTGCCCGCGACCAGCAGAACGAATTCCTCGCCGCCGACACGACTGACAAGCGCGTCCTTTCCGACCAACGACTGCAGCAGATGTGCAAACTCGACCAGCACCCGGTCACCGGTCGCATGGCCCAACTGGTCGTTGATCGCCTTGAAATGATCGATATCGGCAATGATGACCGCATGGGTCGCGTCCAGCGGAGCCTGCGCCAGCGCGCGCTTTGCGCATTGTTCCATGCCACGCCGGTTGAGAAGGCCCGTCAACGGATCGGCATCGCGTTCATTGCGCAATTTGTCGATGTTATCGAGCGCGGCCACCGTCAGAATGAACAGGCCGAGCAGCACGCCGCCCATCGACGCAGCCACCGTCACCCATGACCAATAAGGCAAGGACAGCAATTGCCTGGAACTCAACACATCATCGAGCATGATGATCGTGAAGACACTGCGCAGGAAGAAATGCGCCGCCAGCAGCACCAGCACCAGACGCAGCGCAGATTCCACCCACCGGTCGCCCGGCACACGCCGGGCATACACACACAAAAGAGCGGCCAGCGTTCCAAGGCCGATATTGGCAGCAACGACCAGATAGCTGTAGATCGCGCCATACCATGCAAGGAGGCCGACGACCGCCAGCGTCGAAATGGTGATCAGCGACGCGGTTCTCGGCGGAAAGCCGCGCCCCAGCCGCACCATTACCGCCTGACAGAACAGCCAGCCAGCCGCAAATTGCAGCAAGATTGCCAAAAGGAATGTATGGCGCAGATTGGGCAGAAACGGTGAAATCTGTACGAAATGCCCCAGCGAAAATGCTGCAAAGCTCAGGCCGAACAGCAGCATATGCGTCCGCCGCCTGTCGAGCACCCATAGACTCGACATCGCGACCGCAAACAGCATGATCAGCAAAGAGGGAACAATTTTCACGAGAAGCCGAACCAAAAATCGATTGAATTATAATTCAACAAGTAGTGGTGCCCATCTGGAAGTGCAATTGCACATATGAGTCAAATTAACTTTTGTAGCACAATTAATAGTTACAGAATAAAATATTCACTTATTTAAATAAAGGAAGCGCTAATATAAAATTGCAAACAATGACCTCCACGCAAACGCTGAATTCTATTCTTAAATAGGCGCATAATGTTTATCCCCAGTTATTGCTCGCGAAAGTCAAACAGCATGCGCTTGAAGCCATTTCCGGCCATTATTACCTGTTACTAATGCGAATGAAGGCTTGGTCTGGAAAAGGCTAAATGTCATCCTGTGCCCATGCTATTCGAGCGGGTCCGGCCTCAATCTGGCCGGTGACGCTCTGTTTGGAGAATTTCGATGCGCCACCAGTTCGACCTTTTTACTCCCGCTGCGAAGGCTGGGGAAGAACGGGCGGAGCTGCGTCCTGCCCGCGCGAAACCGAAGCGCGACATCGGCAAAGCACCTGCCTTGAACGAGGCGGAAATGGTGCGTCAGCTGAACGACAGCGGGCGTTATCGCATTTTGCAACGACTCGATCCTCTGCCTGTGGTGCCTGATGCCGACAGAATGGCCTTCCCTCGCCTTGGCGTTGTCGTGGATACGGAAACGACTGGACTGAATGCCGCGCAGGAAGAAATCATCGAAATCGGCGCCGTCGCCTTCTGCTACGCCGATGACGGCTCGATTGGCGATGTCTGCGCCACCTTCGGCGCTTTGCAGGAACCATCAAAGCCGATCCCGGCAGACATTACCCGTATCACCAACATCACCGATGAGATGGTGAAGGGGCAGACGATCCCGCTGGCGGAGCTGGAAGCATTGATCGCCGATGCCGATCTGATCATCGCGCATAATGCCGGTTTCGACCGTCCGTTTCTGGAGCGGTTCTCACCGGTCTTCGCCAACAAGCCGTGGGCCTGTTCTGTCAAGGAAATCGACTGGACCGCACGCGGTTTCGAAGGCACCAAGCTTGGCTATCTGATCGGCCAGAGCGGGTATTTCCATAACGGGCACCGCGCCGAGGATGATTGTCAGGCGCTGCTTGCGGTGCTGAAGGAACAGTCCGGCGATGTGACGCCCTTTGCCGAACTGCTGCAAGCCAGCCAGAAATCGCGCCTGCGCATCTATGCCGAGAACAGCCCCTTCGAAATGAAGGACAAGCTGAAGGAGCGTCGCTATCGCTGGTCGGACGGCAGCGACGGTCGTCCGAAATCATGGTGGACCGAAATCGGCGAAGACGAACTCGAAGCCGAACTCGACTATCTGCGCACCGAGATTTACGGCTGGCGCGACGCCGAGCCGCTCATCCAGAAGCTCACCGCCGTGGACCGCTACAAGGAACGCGCGCCGCTCAGGCCCAACAGATAAGAAGGGCCGCTCAGCGTCCCCTCTCATCCTGAGGAGGTGTCCTGAGCTTGTCGAAGGACACCGTCTCGAAGGGTGAGGATGAGACGGGACAAAATTTTGGCCTTGCAGCCCCCCTCGCCCTTCGAGACGGCGCTTCGCGCCTCCTCAGGGTGAGGGATGCGGGGTTGGCGATCATCTCGCCTCTATGGATCAGCCGAGAACCGGCCAAGGCTTCTGCGCAGGCCGCATCCCCTCATACGCTTTTGCCATCCGCAACACGCCCAGATCATCGAAACGCTGGCCGAAAATCTGCAGGCCGATCGGCAGGCCCGTCGATGTATAGCCGCAATTGATCGAGATCGCCGGTTGTTCCGACATGTTCATCGCGACTGTAAAGGCAATGTGTTCGAACGGACGCTGCGGATCGTTGATCGGCGATGCCCATTCCGCCGGATACGTCGGCATTGGAGCAGTCGGCGAGATGATGAAGTCGAAATCCTTGGACGCGGCGAGCGCCGCATGGCGCATTGCGTCGATCTGCGCGAAGCCGGAATAGACCTCCTCGCCGTTCAAGCCTTCGGCGGTCTCGGTCCACTGATAGATGTAAGGCAGGATTTTCGCGCGGTTTTCCGGCGTCATCTTCTTCACATCGGCCCAGGAGCGCGCGCGCCAGAAGCGGTCGAGACCGTCGATCATGGTGCGATTGAGGAACGGCGCAACCGGCTCGATGATCGCGCCCGCATCGGCGAAAGCTTTCGCGGCTGCTTCCACCGCGGCGCGGGTTTCATCGCCGGTCGGCTCGCCGAAACCGGCATCGAGCCAGAGACCGATTTTCAACCCCTTCACATCGAGGGCGAGGTCCATCCAGTCAATGTCCTGATAGGGCAGGCTCATGGCGTCGCGACGGTCCGGACGCGACAGCACTGACATGTAAAGCGCGCTGTCGGCAACCGTGCGCGTCATCGGACCGGCCACGCGACCGAGGAATGGCGGATCAATCGGAATACGCCCGAAGGACGGCTTCAATCCAACGAGACCGCACCAGCCAGCCGGCAGGCGGATAGAGCCGCCAATATCGGTGCCGATATGCAAGGGACCATAACCAGCGGCACCGGCACTGCCTGCACCGGCGCTTGAACCGCCCGGATTGGTGCCGAGGTCCCATGGATTGCGCGCAAGCTTGTGGAAGCTCGACAGCCCCGAAGACAACATGCCGAGATCGGGCATGGTCGTCTTGGCGAGCAGCACGCCGCCAGCCTCACGGGTACGGGCCGCAGGTGGGGCATCAGCGGCGGCAGGCTTCAGCGGCAGCGCCGCGCAGCCAAGCGGAACCGCCGTTCCCTCGGTCGCAATGTTTTCCTTGATCGTCAGCGGCACACCATCAATGGGGCCTGCTGGTTCACCCTTCGCCCAGCGCGCTTCGGAAGCCCTGGCCGCCGCCCGCGCAGCATCCGGGTCATAGACCCAAAGCGCGTTCAGCTTCGGCTCATAGGCTTCGATGCGGGTGATGACGGCTTCCGTGACTTCGACCGGCGAAAGCGACTTCGCCTGATAGGCGGACACGAGTTCAACGGCTGACAAATCGGCAAGATTCGACATTGGATATTTCCTCAAATCACTCAGGCAATTTCAGTGTGGAATCGGATCGCCGCACGCGCTTGCGGCGACCGGAAAAAGGTTTTGGCACGGCATCGACCAGCGCCCGCGTGTAGTCATGTTGCGGATTGTCGAACACCGCATTGGTCGGTCCCTGCTCGACGATATTGCCACGATAGATCACGGCAACACGGTCGGTAATTGCGCGCACCACACCGAGATCATGGCTGATGAAGAGATAGGAAAGGCCGAACTTTTCCTGCAAATCCATCATCAGATTCAACACCTGCGCCTGAATGGAAACGTCGAGCGCGGAGACCGGCTCGTCGGCCACGATCAGCGCCGGTCTGGTGATCAAAGCGCGGGCAATGGCTATGCGCTGGCGCTGCCCGCCGGAAAACTCATGCGGATATTTTTCCGCCGATGCTTTGGGCAGGCCGACCGCTTCCAGCACTTCCGCCACACGGTCGTCGCGATCTTTGGCGCTCGTGCCGCTTTCAAGCGACACAATCGGCTCGGAAATAATCCGCTTCACCGTATGGCGCGGATCGAGCGAGCCATAGGGGTCCTGAAAAATCGCCTGAAAGCCTTTGCGTGCCTCGCGCAGACCAGCGCGGTCGAGAGCGTAAATATCCTGCCCGTTGACGAGAATCTGACCCGACTGCGGACGTTCCAGCCCCATCACGGCGCGGGCCAGCGTGGATTTGCCGGAACCGCTTTCGCCAACGATGCCAAGGCTTTGTCCTGCTTCGATCTCGACATTGACGCCATGCAGAACACGCAAGGAGCCCGGCCTCGAAAAGAAAGACGCGCGCGGAAGCTGATATTCGCGCACCACATCGCGCACCTGCAAAATCATCTGGCTCATGAAACCACCTCGCCTTCACGCGAGTGCAGGCAGGCGGCACGATGCACGATGCCGTCATTCTCGGCGATGAAATCGAGACCCGGTATTGCCTTTCGGCAATCATCCTGCACAAAGGCGCAACGATCGGCGAAGGTGCAATGAGGCGGACGCGTCAGCGGATCGGGCACCACGCCGGGAATGGCGGCAAGGCGCAGGCGTTTGCCCGTCGCGTGACTGCGCACAAGGGCGGCGCCATGCGGCGAGGCTGCAAACAGCCCGCGTGCATAGGGATGCGCCATGCGTTGAAACACGGCTTGCGTGCGTCCGGTCTCGACGATGCGGCCCGCATACATGACGGCTATCCGGTCGGTCATTTCCGAAACCACACCGAGATCGTGGGTAATCAGCATCAGCGCCGTGCCGGTTTCGTCGATCAGTTCGTCCATCAGATCAAGAATCTGCGCCTGCACCGTCACGTCGAGTGCAGTGGTCGGCTCATCGGCGATCAGCAGGTCCGGCTCGCAGGCAATCGCCATGGCGATCATCACACGCTGGCGCTGCCCGCCCGAAAGCTGGTGTGGATAAAGATCGAGATTGAAGCGCGGCGCAGGCAGGCCAACGCGGTCGAGCAGTTCGCGCGCTTTACGCTCGGCATCCGCACGGCTTTCGCCCAAATGCAGACGGCGGCCTTCGGCAATCTGCGCGCCGATGGATTTGACCGGATTGAGCGCCGTCATCGGCTCCTGAAAGATCATCGCCATGCGCCGTCCGCGCATTTTGCACAGTTCCGCTTCCGGCGTGGCGGCAAGGTCCTGACCGTCGAAGCGCAACGTGCCGCGCACACGCATCCGTTCCGGCAGCAGGCCCATGGCGGCAAGCGCGGTGATCGACTTGCCGCTACCGGATTCACCAACGACACCGAGGCGTTCGCCACGGTTCAGCGTCAGCGTGATGCCGGAGACAATATCTGCGGAACGAGTGCCGAAGGGCAGCTCGACGGACATATTGTCCATTTCAAGAAGGGGTGCTGTCATCTCTGCCTCCGCACGCGCGGGTCGAGCACATCGCGCAATCCGTCACCCAGCATGTTGAGGCCCAGCACGGCAAACGTGATGGCGAGGCCGGGGAAAATGGCGAGCCAAGGCGCGTCGTAAATAAAGGTCTGTGCGTCGTTGAGCATCTTGCCCCAGCTTGGCATCGGCGGCTGGGTGCCAAGACCGACATAGGAAAGGCCCGCCTCGGCAACGATGGCGAGCGCGAACTGGATCGTCGCCTGTACGATCAGCACATGATTGATATTGGGCAGCACATGCAAAAGCGTGATCGATACATCGCCACGCCCTGCGCAACGGGCCGCCTGCACATATTCGCGTTTCCACAGCCCCAGCGACGCGCCGCGCGTGACACGGGCAAACACCGGAATGTTGAAAATGCCGATGGCGATCATCGCATTCACCGCACCGGGACCGAAGACCGCCGTGATGATGACGGCAGTAAGCAGCGCGGGAAAGGCGAAAGCCAGATCGGTCATGCGCATGACGAAACCGTCCACCATGCCGCCGCGTGCCGCCGCGAAAGCGCCCAGCGGAATGCCGATCCCGGCACCGACAAGCACGGCAATGATCGACACGGCGATGGAATTGCGCGCGCCGACCATGATCATGGAAAACACGTCGCGACCGAAATTATCCGTGCCGAACAGATGATTGAGGCTCGGCCCCTGCAACTTGTCGCGAAAATTCATCGCCGTCGGCGAATAGGGCGTCCAGAAAAAGGAGATGAGCGCCATCGCAACGAGGATAACCGTAATCAGCGTCCCGATGGTCAGGCTGCGGCTCAAAAGCACCGTTCGGAAAATGCCGGGCTTCGGCAGAATTTGCGTGTCGCTCATCGGCTGCCTCCCGTCGAAAGGCGCGGATCGATGAAGCCATAGACAAGATCGACGATGAAATTGACCGCGATCACGGAAGCGGCAAGCAGCGTCACCAGCGACTGCACGGTGACGAGATCGCGCTGCGCGATGGCCTGAAACACCAGCCTTCCAAGGCCGGGCAAATTGAAGACGTTTTCGATGATGATGGTTCCCGCCAGCAGAAAGGAAAATTGCAGGCCGATGATGGTGACGACCGGGATCAGCGCATTGGGCACCGCATGACGCCAGAGCGCGGACTTGCGCGTCAGGCCCTTGGCACGCGCGGTGCGCACGAAATCCTCACCCAGCGTTTCGATGACGGCGGATCGGGTGACACGCGCCAGAATGGCGGCAAGCGGCAGCGCCAGCGCCAGTGCTGGCAGAAACAGCGAGCGGATGCCGTTCCAGAAACCGCCTTCCCAACCCGCGAAACCCGAAGCCGGAAACCAGCCGAGCTGCAAGGCAAACAGCAGGATCAGGAGCAGGCCGAGCCAGAAATTCGGGATGGCGACGCCAACCTGCGCCACCCCCATGGAGACGACGTCGCCGGTTTTGCCGCGCTTCGATGCCGCATAGACACCAACCGGAATGGCGACCGCGACCGACAGAACCATCGACAAAAAAGCCAGCGGCAGCGTGACCATGATGCGTGGGCCGAGCAATTCGCTGATCGGCACGGAATAGGTATAGCTCGTGCCGAAATCGCCTTTGAGAAAGCCGCCGATCCATGTGAGATAGCGCCACCAGAGCGGCTGATCCAGACCGAGCTGGGCATGCAGCGCGGCCAGCGTTTCAGGCTGCGCATTGATGCCAAGGATCACCGCTGCCGGGTCGCCCGGCAGCACCTGCATCAACAGAAAGACGATGACGGAAGCCGCAAGCGTCGTCAGCAAGAGCGAAACCAACCGCCCGGATATATAAGCCAGCAAAACGACCTCCTTGAAAAGACGGATATCCGCTTTCCACATTCCAACTCACCATACGCCCTCCCCTTATATTTATGGGGTGCACGGCCATTCGTTATGTCTTCCGCCCCTTTGCCAAAGCGCCAGGGCGGAGGTTCTTATTCGGCCCAGTAAGCCTGGGTCAGATCATCAGCCGGGATCGGCATGTTCTTCCAAAGACCTTTTACGTTCTTGTTCCAGACGCCGATTTTCGGCAGCGCATAGAGGAAGACATTCGGCTCGTCGGCGGCCAGCTTTTCCTGCAACTTCTTGACGAGTTCCAGCTGTTCCTCGTCGCTGCCAGCCTCGGCATAAGACTTGTAGAGCGCCTTATAATCCGGGTTATTGTAGTTGAAGTAGTACTTGTCGCGGGCATAGATATCGAGATCGCGCGCTTCGGTATGGGCGATGATCGTCGCGTCGAAATCCGACCGCTTGAACACCTGATCCAGCCACTGCGCAAACTCGATCGGCACGAGATTGACCTGAATGCCGACCTCGGCCAGCATCGCCGCAATGATCTCGCCGCCACGACGCGCATAGGCCGGTGGTGGCAGCGTGATGGTAATCGACGTGCCCTCTGGTACGCCAGCTTCTTCCAGCAGTTGCTTCGCCTTGGCCGGATCATAAGGATAGGTCTGCGAGAGATCGACATAGCCCGGATCGACCGGCGAATAATGCGAACCGATCGGCGTGCCGAAACCGGAATAGGTGCCTTCGATCAGCGCCTTGCTGTCGATGGCATAGGCCAGCGCCTGACGCACCTTCACATTGTCGAACGGCGCCTTGGCATTATTCAACGACAGGATGACCTTGCCCGCCGTATCGCCCACTTCAACCTGCAACTTGTCGTCGCTCTTGAAGCGGCTGATCAGCTCCGGCGCCTGGAACATCGGGAATACGTCGATGTCACCGGCAAGAATGGCTGCTGCCGCTGCCGACGGATCGCTCACAAAGCGGAACGTGACGGCGGAAAGCTTTGCAGGCTCACCCCAGTAATCCGCATTGCGTTCCAACTCGACGCGGTCGCCCTGCACCCAGCGCTTGAACTTGAACGGACCCGTGCCGACCGGCTTGGTCTTGTTGTCGCCAGCCGAATTCGGCGCGACCATCACCGCGTCGCCCCAGCCCATATTGAACAGGAAGTTCGACGTTGGGCGCTTCAACGTGACAACAGCGGTCGCAGGATCAGGACATTGCGTGCTTTCAATCGGCGCAAACAGGCCCTTCTGCGCATTGGTGGAATCCGGAGCGACGGCGCGCTCATAGGAGAATTTTACCACCGAGCAGTCGAACGGCGTGCCGTCATGGAACTTCACGCCCTGACGCAGCTTGAACGTATAGGTTTTCTTGTCGTCGGAGACGGTCCAGCTTTCAGCCAGAAGCGGCTTCACCGTGCCATCCTCGACAATGCGCACCAGACCCTCATAAAGGTTGGCATAGGTAACCTGCCGGATACCGGCGGCGGCATTGGCGGTCGGGTCCAGACCCGGCGGCTCCAGCACTTCGCCGACCACCAGCGTATCTTTTGCAAACGCACCGTTGATCGATGCCAGCATCGCAGCCGTTATAAGCCCGGCTTTAAACAGTTTACCCATGGTTCCCCTACAACCTTTCTGGATTTAAATCGAGCGCCCGCCATCCACGTCGAGCGCAACCCCGGTAATCATAGAGGCAGCGGGCGAGCAAAGGAAAGCCGCCGCTTCAGCCAGATCGTCGGGTTTCAACAGGCGGCCCATCGGGATGGAATCGCGGAATTTCTTGCGGATTTCTTCCGTGTCCTCACCCATGAACGTGGTGAGCAGCGGCGTTTCACCGGCAACCGGGTTCAGCGCCACGACGCGGATTTTCGACGGTGCGAGTTCAATGGCGAGCGCCTTCGTGACCGAAACGACCCAGCCCTTGGTGGCATTGTACCAGGCAAGATTCGGGCGCGGGCGACCAGCACCCGTCGAAGCGACGTTCAAAATGACGCCTTCGCCATTGCCCTTGAAATGCGGGATGAGCTTGCGCGTCATCAGATAGACGCCGCGCACATTGACGCCGAGAATGCGGTCGAACTCGTCCGGCTCTACCAGTTCGGCATTTTGCGGCTTGTGGCCAATACCGGCATTATTGATGAGAATATCGACCTTGCCGAATTTCGAAAACGCGGCTTCCACCGCTGCATCAACATCGGCTTCCTTGGAAATATCGGCAGCCACGGCCAGCGCCGCATCGCCGATTTCGCCTGCGACGCGCTCAGCGCCTGCCTTGCCGCGGTCGACGATGACGACCTTTGCGCCGCCTGAAGCAAAGCGCTTCGCCATGCCTTCGCCAAACCCCGAACCTGCTCCTGTAATGAGCGCGACCTTACCTTCAAGCGACACTATGCTTCTCCTTAACCGTGATACACGGAAATCGTCTTCAGCGAGGCAAACCCGTAGAGCGCCTCAAAACCTTTTTCGCGGCCATGGCCGGATTTCTTCACGCCGCCGAACGGCAGTTCGATACCGCCGCCAGCGCCGTAATTGTTAATGAACACCTGCCCCGAATGGATCGCATGGGCGAGGCGGAACTGGCGTCCGCCATCCTTGGTCCAGATGCCGCAAACGAGACCGTAGGACGTGCCATTGGCAATGGCGATGGCTTCCTCTTCGGTATCGAACGGCAGGATAACCTGCACCGGACCAAAGATTTCCTCCTGCGCCAGTCGATGACCGGCAGGCACGTCGCGGATCAGCGTCGGCAACACATAGGCCCCGCCTTCCGGCGCGTCTTCGGTCAGCACGCCTTGCGCGGCAATGGCCAGTCCGCTTTCCTTGGCGAGATCCAGATAGCTTTCGACAATCGCCTTCTGGCGCTGCGACACCACCGGGCCGACCGACGGGTCAGCACTTGCAGGGCCAACCTTCAGCGCACGATAGCGTTCGCTCATGTGCGCGACGACATCTTCATAAATGCTGCGCTCAACGAGGATGCGCGACGAAGCCGAGCAGGTCTGACCGGCATTTTGAATGCCGGCATTGACCAGAAACGGCAAAGCGCGGTCGAGATCGGCATCAGCGAAAACGATCTGCGGCGATTTTCCGCCAAGTTCCAGCGTCACCGGCACAGTGTTCTTCGCTGCTGCGGCCTGTACCGCTTCACCGGTGCGCACCGATCCCGTGAACGAGATGTGGTTGACATCGGGATGTTCGGAGAGTGCTGCACCCGCTTCCGCGCCAAGCCCGGTCACCACATTGAGCGCGCCCTTCGGCAGACCGGCCTTTTCGGCAATGCGCGCAAATTCGAGAATGGTCAGGCAGGCTTCTTCGGCAGGCTTGACCACGGCGGCATTGCCCATGGCCAATGCTGCGCCAAGGCTGCGACCCAGAATCTGCATCGGATAGTTCCACGGAATAATATGGCCCGTGACGCCGTGCGGCTCATAGATCGACAGAACCGTGAAGCCGTTCTGATAGGGCAGCGTATCGCCATGCACCTTGTCAGCGGATGCACCGTAGAATTCGAGATAACGCGCCAGCGCCACCACGTCGGCGCGGGCTTGGCCGACCGGCTTGCCAACATCCTTCGATTCCAGATCCGTCAGGAGGTCGATATTCTTCAGCACTTCTTCCGAAATGCGATGCAGTACACGACCGCGCTCGGTCGCGGTCAGCTTGCCCCAGTCGCCGGAAAGCGCCTTGCGGGCTGCTGCTACAGCCTGATCGATATCGGCCTTGGTGCCGCGCGCAATCAGCGCCAGATCGCTGCCATCGGAGGGGTTCTTGACGGTGATATGCTCGCCGCCAGCGGCATCCTGCCACTGACCCGCGATAAAATTGCCGTAACGGAGCAAGCCCGCTCCTCCCGTCTGGTTCTCATGCTTCATCTTCATTCTCCCGAAGAGGCTGTTCCGCCTCCAATCTTGCAGTGGTGGCGCGGATATGCGCCCGCGCCAGCCGCTCAGCCTGCTCGCCATCGCGCGCGGCAATGGCCTCAACAATCGCGCCATGTTCGCGGATTGCATCGCGTGCACGATCTACCGATAGCGAAAAGGATGGCGCGAAAACCTGCGATGTCATGCGCAACAACGGCACGAAGGCGATCAGCGAGGCATTACCTGCCGTGTTCATCACCGCCATATGAAAATCGACATTGGACTGGGTATAGGCTTTGGCATCCCACGGATCGACCACCGCCGACTGACCCGCGACATGGGTGCGCAGCCTGGCGATATCCGCATCGCTCGCCCGTTCAGCGGCAAAACGCGCAGCCACACCGTCGAGCACTTCGCGCACGGCATAAGCATCAATCAGGCGGGTGAGATCGGCGGAGGCGACACGCACCCCCCTGCCCGGCAGATGGATGACCAGCCCGTCGCGCTCCAGAACACGCAAGGCTTCCCGCAAGGGCGTGCGGCTGATGCCGAATTCGGTGGCTATATGCTCCTGCCGGAGGATCGCGCCCGGCGCATAAACGCCCGCATAGATTCGCTCCCGAAGCGCCTCTGCCACTTCGTCCAGCAAACGGGTCTGACTACGCCATTCATAAGCCGCCAATCGAAAAGCCTCCCAACTTTTCGCAAACTATATCCTGGATACAAAATCGGTCAATCCGAATTTCAACGACTTTTCTGAAAAGATTGCAGGCTGTTGACGACTGAAAATTTCTGGAAGGTATGCTGACCGGATAAATTGCGTCGGGTTGGCACGCCCGGTCGTTTTCTTCAAACGGTCATCATCAGTTTTCGACGGTTTCGGCCAGTATCCCTGCCAGTTGCCGGATTTGTTCGGGGCCGTGATCCATGTGCCGGATGACGATTTCCATCGGTTCGACCGCAGGCAGGCCCGCAAGCTCCGGCACGGCGCGGTGGGCGGGCAGCATAACGCGCATCGGCAACAGGCTGACGCCAAGCCCCTCCGCCACAGCACTTTGAATGCTCACCAGACTGGAGCTGGTGAAAACCACATGCCACGGTCTGCCGATCCGGTCGAGCGCCTCCATCATGTCGCCGCGATAAAGCCCGTTCGGCGGAAAGGCGACTAGCGGCAGCGGCTCAAGCCGCGACATTGACGACACGGGAAAGTCCGCACTCTCCAGCCATGTCAAAGGTTCGGGCCAGCGCATTTTGCCTGCCGTCTCGCCGCGCTTCTGCTTGACCATGACGAGATCGAAATCACCCGTTTCAAAAGCCTTCTGCAAGTCGCGGCTGAGACCGCTCGTCACTTCCAGCTTGATGTTCGGATGCTCGCGCATGAAAGCCGCCAGGGCAGGCGTGACCAGTCGCGATGCGAAATCTTCCGGTAGTCCCAGACGAAACACCGTCGCAAGCGCGCTGCCGGTCATGGCGGCAGCGGCTTCGTCATGGAGATGCAGCATGCGCCGCGCATAACCGAGCAGCTTTTCCCCGGCATCGGTGGGCCGCACATCGCGGCGTGCGCGCTCCAGCAGCGCCTGCCCCGCCGCCTCTTCCAGCCGCAATATCTTCTGGCTGATGGTCGATTGCGTCGAATGCAATTGCTGCGCCGCAACCGTGAAGCTGCGACTATCGACGACAGCCACAAAGGCCCGCATCAGATCGAGATTGAAGATAGTATTCATAAATCCACTGGATATCAGTTCAACATTTAATTTTCAAATAGAACGGGCAAGCTGTATGAAAACGATCAACCAAGGGAGCCGTAAATGCGCCGAACATTATTCAGCTTGAGTGCCTTGGCATTGATTGCAGGAGCCATTGTCATGAGCGAACCCACCTTGCCCGGCCATCAGGCCATCGCACAAACCGAAACTGGTCTTATCGAAGCAGCCAGCGCCGGCAACCTCGCCGCCGTAAAGGCCGCCATCAAGGCTGGAGCCGATCTTGAAGTGCGCGGCAAGAATGGCGAAACGGCCCTCCTCGCCGCCACCCATGCCAATCACATCGATGTCGCACGCGCTTTGATCGAGGCGGGCGCGAATGTGAATGCCAAGGACGCAATCAATGACAGCCCCTATCTATATGCGGGTGCGCGCGGCCATCTGGAAATCCTGAAACTGACACTGGCGCACGGTGCCGACCTGACAAGCACCAACCGCTATGGCGGAACGGCGCTCATCCCAGCAGCCGAACGTGGCCATGTCGAGACGGTTCGCACGCTGATTGCGGCGGGCGTGAAAGTCGATCACGTCAACAATCTCCATTGGACCGCCTTGCTGGAGGCTATCATTCTGGCCGATGGCGGCGAGCGCCATGTCGAAATCGTCAAGCAGTTGATCGATGCCGGTGCCGATGTAAACATCGCCGACAAGGACGGCGTGACGCCATTGCAGCATGCGCGCCAGCGCGGCTATGCACCGATGGTCGCCCTTCTCGAAAAGGCAGGTGCAAAATGAACACCGACCGGATCTTTCTCGATCAGGCCATAGCGCTGGCATTCGACAATGTCGATCAGGGCGGACGCCCGTTCGGCGCCGTGGTGGTCAAGGACGGCGACGTCATTGCCACCGGCGTCAACCGCATGCAGGCCGATTGCGACCCAACGGCCCATGCCGAATTGCTGGCGCTGCGCGCGGCGGGCAAGGCCCTGCAATCGCCACGTCTCGACGGCTGCGCCGTCTATGCCAGTGGCCAGCCCTGCCCCATGTGCTATGCCGCCATGCGCATGGCAGGCGTGGACAAGATCCTGTTCGCCAATTCCAACGAACAGGCCGAATCCTATGGCCTTTCCACCGCCAAAATCGCTGCTGAACTGGCCAAGCCCGTCAGCGCGCAGACCGGTATCCGCTTTGAACATTGCCCGTCGGAAGAAGGCGAACGCCTGCTGCGCGCATGGCAGGACCGGACCGGCACCCAGTAAAGTCTCATCATGCAGAACAACCCTGCCAGCACCGGCGGTAACCGGACCGCACCCATTGCCCTTGTCGCGCTCGTCGCGCTGATCGGTTTCAACCTGCGGCCTTTCCTGACGGGACCGGGGCCGGTTCTGTCAGATATTGCCGCTGATACCGGCATGGGGTTCGGTGCGCTTTCACTCCTGACTTTTCTGCCGATGCTGCTGATGGGGCTTGGCGCATTTGTCACGCCGCGCATCCAGTCGCTTTTCGGTACGCGCCGAAGCATGTTCGCAGCACTCGCAATCCTCGCAGCCGGATCGGCGCTGCGCGGCATCGTGCCGGACGGCCTGTCGCTGATATTCACAGCCATTCTCTGCGGCGCTGGCGTTGCCATGATACAGGCGCTGATGCCCGGTCTCATCAAGGCCAGATTTCCATCGTCCATCGCCACGATCACCGGGCTTTACTCCGCAACTATCATGGGCGGGGGTGCACTGGGTGCGCGATTGGCGCCATGGTTTGCCGGTGCCGCCCACAATTGGCGCTATGCGCTCTCTTTGTTGGCGATACCTGCCGTGCTTGCCTTGATCGCTGCCGTGCCGATCCTGAAAGAGGCCCCGAGCACAACGAAAGCAGCAGGCCAGAAGTCGGGCATTACAGGCACGCTTTTACGGCGTCCGCGCACCTGGGCGCTGATGGCCGCATTCGGCCTCGTCAATGCCGGCTATTCCTCAATGGTTGCATGGCTTGCGCCTTATTATCAGACACTCGGGCTTGAAGCCTCGGCGACGGGCAGCCTTGTCGCGACCATGGCGATTGCGCAGGCTTTGAGCGCCCTCGCCCTGCCCATGCTTGCACGACGCAGCACCGACCGCCGCCCATGGCTGCTTTTCAGCCTTTTAATGCAGGCTGTGGGATTTGCCGGGCTTGCCTTTGCGCCGGATATCTCACCGGTCTTGTGGTCGGCGATCTGTGGTGCCGGCCTCGGCGGCAGCTTCGCGCTTGCGATGATCACCTCGCTCGACCATTTGCCGAAACCGGAGGAAGCAGGCGCTCTGGCCGCCATGATGCAAGGCGGCGGTTTTCTGATTGCAGCACTTGGACCCGTCGCAACCGCGCTTCTTCATAGTATCACCGGCGGCTTTGCTTCCGGCTGGATCCTGCATCTTGTACTGGTCGCATCGATCTGCCCGCTCTATCTGAGCTTCAATCCCCGCCATTATCCGCGGGTGATGAACCTGCCGGTTTCGCCAGCGAATGGCACACAATAGCGTTACCCGGTGAATTTATCGGGCAAAAACGATGTTCGGCTGGCATTTTTGGGTTAGAGAGCTTGCTCACCTTCCCTTTCGGGTTAAGGTTGGCGCCATCCCTCAGACTGGTCAATGACATGAAGCACGAAACCGTCATCAAGCAAGGCACGTCCGTCGCACCGGACGGATTGCCCAAGCCGAGAATCTATTGGGCATGGGCAACCTTGATGGTCGGTTTGACGCTTGCCGTCATCGACGGCACCATTGCCAATGTCGCGCTGCCGACAATCGCCGCCGATTTTTCCGCCGGACCCGCAGCCTCGATCTGGATCGTTAACGGCTACCAGCTCGCCATCGTTATCAGCCTGTTGCCGCTGGCAGCGCTTGGCGAAATCTACGGCTATCGCCGCATCTATCTGGCGGGCGTGTCGCTGTTCACCGTCGCATCGGTGGCTTGCGTCTTCGCGCGCTCGCTGGAAACGCTGACTCTTGCGCGCATCGTGCAAGGACTGGGCGCGGCGGGGCTGATGAGCGTCAATACCGCGCTGTTGCGTTATACCGTTCCGCAGGCCAAATTCGGTACGGCCATCGGTCTCAACGCCCTCTTTGTCGCGGTTTCTTCGACCATCGGCCCCACGCTTGCAGGCGTCATCCTGTCCTCGCTGACCTGGCCGTGGCTCTTCGTCATCAATATTCCGCTCGGCATCGCAGCGGTCGCGATGGGCTTACGAACCCTGCCGGAAAATGAGCGCTCGGCGCGCAAGTTCGATGTCGTCAGCGCCATCCTCAGCGCCCTGACCATCGGCCTTCTGATCACGACCATCGACAGTGCTGGCAACGAGGTCAGTCAAACTGTCGTCGTGCTGCAGGCCGTGGCCTGTCTCGTGGCGGGCATTTTACTGACACGCCGCTCGTTGCGCACTACAGACCCGCTGCTGCCGCTCGATCTGTTGCGCATTCCGGTGTTCACGCTCTCGATCTGCACGTCAATCATGTCGTTCCTCGCGCAGATGATGGCCTTCATCTCGCTGCCGTTCCTGTTTCAGACCGTGTTCGGCTTCAAGCCGATTGAGGTGGGCTTTCTCATGATGCCATGGCCGATTGCGCTGGCATTGGTCGCACCTTTATCCGGCAAGCTTTCGGACAAATATTCCCCAGCGATACTCGGGCTGCTCGGCCTCATCACTTTTGCTGCCGGGCTGGCGCTGGTTGGCATGTTGCCCGCCCATCCGACGATTGCCGATATTTGCTGGCGCATGGCCATTTGCGGCATCGGCTTCGGTCTGTTCCAGGCGCCGAACAACCGCATGATGATCACCTCGACGCCGCGTGCGCGCTCCGGCGCTGCAAGCGGCATGCTCGGCACCGCTCGTCTGCTCGGCCAGTCTCTGGGCGCTGCCTTCGTGGCGTTCCTGCTGGCGCAATGGGGCGTGGAAGGCTCGCCCTATATCCTGTTCATCGCTTCGGGCTTTGCACTGTTTGCATCGGTAATCAGCTTTTCGCGCCTCGGCGCTCACCGTTTGGGAGCATGATTTCGTTCATCCACAGCGATGAAAAATTTTCCATCGAAAGGCTCGATTTGCCTGTTGCAATCTGCAAAGCGTTGGTTCATATACCGCCTGCCTGACGGAAACGACTTCCTTCGGAAGCGCTTTCAGGTCGAAACTGGCGCGAGCGGGTGTAGCTCAGGGGTAGAGCACAACCTTGCCAAGGTTGGGGTCGAGGGTTCGAATCCCTTCGCCCGCTCCAGTTTCCAGCAAGGCACACGCAAAATCCCGGCTTCGTCCGGGATTTTTGCTTTTTAGGCCCTCCCCGTCTTCGAGGCGCATTCCGAACCGGAAGCAAACTTATAGAAAATAAGAATGAAGCCCAAACAGGGCTTGGCAGCGGCGCAGCGAACCATTAACACGTTGCAGGTCCCAAAACCGGGCGACCCCTTTTGCCGCAAGCTTTTCTCCGGGGCAGAAAGACGCCCCAACACTGAGCCACGAATGACAGACATGCCGACAGAGCGACCCGATATCGACGCGCAAGCCGCCGTCGCGGGAGCCTATAGGCCTTCCTCACGCAAACGCTCCGGTGGCTTTCTGCGCGGCAACTCGCTTCTCGGGCTGATCGTGCGGCGCATATTGCTCGGTATCGTGTTGCTCTGGGCGATTTCAGTGGTCATTTTCGCGGGCACGCAGATCCTGCCCGGCGACGTGGCAACCGCCATGCTCGGCCAGCAGGCAACCCCGCAGGCCGTCGAAAACATCCGCAAGGAACTCGGCCTTGAGCGACCGGCGATCCAGCGTTACTCCGAATGGCTGGTCAATGCCGTGCAAGGCGATCTCGGTCGCAGCTATTCCAACCGGCAGGACATTGCCAAAAGCATCGCGCCGCGCCTGTCGAACACGCTCTATCTTGCTGCCATGTCGGCGCTGTTCGCGATACCGCTGGCGCTGCTGCTCGGCGTGATTTCCGTTCTCTATGCCGGCACGGTGATCGACCGGGGCATTGCCGTGGCAACGCTTGCCACCATATCGCTGCCGGAATTCTTCGTAGCCTATATTCTGATCGCCTATCTGGCGATCTCGCTCGGCCTGCTGCCATCAAGCGCGCTCGTCACGTCGTCGATGAGCGGCTGGCAGCGTCTGACGGCTGTTGCCCTGCCCTGCATGACGCTGGTGATCGCCGTGACCGGCCATATGGTGCGGATGACGCGCGCCTCGCTTTTGTCCGTCATGTCGTCGCCCTATATCGAGACTGCGCAGCTGAAAGGCCTGCCGCGCTGGCGCATTCTTTTGAAACACGCTTTGCCCAATGCGCTGTCGCCGGTCATCAATGTCATTGCGCTGAACCTAGCCTATCTGGTGGTTGGCGTCGTGGTGGTCGAGGTCATCTTCGTTTATCCCGGCATGGGGCAATATATGGTCGATCACGTTACCAAGCGTGACGTGCCGGTGGTGCAGGCCTGTGGCCTGATCTTTGCCGCCGTCTATATCGGCCTCAACATCATCGCCGATGTTATTGTGATCCTGACCAATCCACGGCTGAGGCACCCGCGATGAAAAAGCGCAAGCAATCCTCAGCCCTGTTGGCGATCATCGGTTTCGGCGGCATCGCCTTCTTCCTGTTCGTCGCCATTTTCGCAGATTTTCTGGCACCGCATCCAATTTCGGAAGTGGTGGGCGCTGTCTGGCAAGGCCCCTCGCCGCAAGCTCTTCTCGGCACCGACAATATTGGTCGCGACCTTCTGTCCCGCGTTATCTGGGGCACGCGGCTAACGCTGTCGATTGCCGCCGCCTCGACCATCGTGGCCTTTGCAATCGGCGTGCCGCTCGGCTTTCTTGCTGCGCTCTCCAAAGGCTGGCCGGACCAGCTTTTGTCGCGCACCAACGATCTGCTGATGGCGATCCCGACGCTGATTTTCGCGCTGGTGGTACTCGCCGTTCTGCCGAAAAGCGTGTTCGTGCTCATCGCCGTCATGGCCGTGCTGGAAGCAACCCGCGTTTTCCGGGTCAGCCGCGCCATCGCCGCCGACGTGGTCGTGCTCGACTATGTGGAAATCGCCCGCCTGCGCGGCGAGAGCAAAGGCTGGATCATCTTCAACGAAATTCTGCCCAATGCATTGTCGCCACTGCTGGCCGAATTCGGGCTGCGCTTCGTCTTTGCAATCCTGTTCCTCTCCACCCTTTCCTTCCTCGGCCTTGGCGTGCAGCCGCCGGTGGCCGATTGGGGCAGTCTGGTGAAAGACAACAAGGACGGATTGATGTTCGGCGTCTTCGCCGCGCTCATTCCCGGCGGCACGATTGCGGCACTGGCGATCAGCGTCAATTTTGTCGTCGATTGGATCTTGCAGCGCACATCGAGCCTGAAGCGAGGTGCGCAGGATAATGGCTGAACCCTTGCTTAAAATCACCGGTCTGGAAATCCGCTCCGATGATGGCCTTGTCGTCGACAAGGTCGATCTGACCCTTGCCAAAGGCCGGGTGCTTGGTCTCATCGGAGAATCCGGCGCGGGAAAATCCACCATCGGTCTTGCAGCCCTTGGGCATGCACGCGGCGGCTTGCAGATTACTGGCGGGACCGTGACGCTCGACGGCAGCAACATCCTGTCGCTGTCGCGCAAGGACATGCAGGCCATGCGCGGCAGCCGTGTCGCCTATGTGGCGCAATCGGCAGCCGCTGCCTTCAACCCCGCCCATCGCCTGATCGATCAGGTGATCGAAGCCACGGTCTGGCACGGGCTGATGAAGCGTGCGGAAGCCAGAAAGCGCGCTATAGAACTCTTTGCCATGCTTGGCCTGCCCGACCCGGAGCATTTCGGCGAGCGCTATCCGCATCAGGTATCAGGCGGCCAGTTGCAGCGCGCCATGACCGCCATGGCGCTTTGCCCGAAGCCCGATCTGGTGGTTTTCGACGAACCGACCACGGCGCTCGACGTCACCACCCAGATCGAAGTTCTCATCGCCATCAAGAAGGCCATCGAAACCACAGGCACGGCGGCGCTTTATATCTCACACGACCTTGCGGTCGTCGCCCAGATCGCCGACGACATCATGGTGCTGCGCCATGGCCGCATGGTCGAACAGGGGTCCGTCCGCCAGATATTCGATGCGCCGCGCGAAGATTATACGCGCCAGCTGGTTGCCGTGCGCCAGAAGGAAGTGGAAGGCAAGCCGCTCACCGCCGAACCGCTCCTGACCGTCAGCAAGATCAGCGCTGCCTATGACCCGGCCAATCCGGTTCTGAGCGATATCTCGCTGGAGCTGGAAAAGGGCCGTACGCTCGCCATTGTCGGCGAGTCCGGTTCCGGCAAATCGACGCTGGCGCGTGTGGTTTGCGGGCTTCTGCCGCCAATCGCCGGTGAAATCCGCTTTGACGGAGCCGTTCTGTCGCCGCGCCTTGAAGGCCGGTCGAAGGAAACGCTGCGCAATATCCAGATGATCAGCCAGTTGCCCGATCTGGCGCTCAATCCCCGCCGCACCATTGCCGACATCCTCGGACGCCCGTTGCAGTTCTATTTCGGCATGGGGCGCGCAGACCGGCGCAAGGCCGCGGCCGAACTGATGGATCGCATCGAGCTGCCGCAGGCCGTTCTGGAGCGCTATCCGGCTGAACTTTCCGGCGGCCAGAAGCAGCGCGTCTGCATTGCGCGTGCACTTGCCGCACGACCAAAGCTGTTGCTCTGTGACGAACCGACCTCGGCGCTCGATCCGCTAGTGGCTGAAGGGATACTCGATCTCTTGCGCAGGGTGCAAAACGAGACCGGTACATCCTATCTCTTTGTGACACACGATCTGGCCATCGTGCGCGCCATTGCCGACAGCATTGCAGTCATGCATCGCGGACAGGTGGTGCGCTATGGCCCGAAGGCCAGTGTGCTAACGCCGCCCTTCGATGACTATACCGGCAAGCTCTTGGCTTCCGTTCCGCAAATGGAACCCGGCTGGCTCGACGGCATCATTGCCGGACGAGAGCTGCACGGCACAGAATAATCTCTGAAAGGACACGACATTATGAGCAAGAAGGCAATCATTCTCGACGGCGGCATGGGCCGCGAGCTGGAGCGCGTCGGCGCGCCGTTCCGCCAGCCGGAGTGGTCGGCGCTTGCCTTGATCGAAGGCCCGCAATTCGTGCGTGAAGTGCATGACGGTTATATTGCCGCCGGTGCCGACGTCATCACCACCAACAGCTACGCCGTGGTGCCATTCCATATCGGCGAAGAGCGCTTTGCAGCCGAGGGTCTCAAACTTGCAGCCCTTTCCGGCACGATTGCCCGCGAAGCCGCCGATGCCTCCGACCGCGACGTGAAGGTGGCAGGTTCGCTGCCGCCGGTTTTTGGCTCCTACCAGCCGGACCTGTTCGAACCGGCGCGTGCGGGCGAACTGCTCGGCGTTCTGGTTGACGGTCTTGCACCATCAGTCGATCTCTGGCTGGCTGAGACCCAGAGCAGCCTCGCGGAAGTGAAAGCCGCTCATGAAGCCACGCGCGGCACCGGTAAGCCGCTCTGGGTGTCCTATACGCTGCGCGATGATGTTGCGCCGGAAGATATGGGCGAGGCCCAGCTTCGTTCAGGCGAAACCGTAGCCGAAGGTGCGCGTCTTGCCGCCGAGCTCGGCGCAGAAGCGCTACTTTTCAATTGCGCCATGCCGGAAGTGATGGACGCCGCCATTCTGGCAGCAAAGAACGTCTTCGATGAACTCGGCAAGGACATTCCGGTTGGCGTTTATGCCAATGCATTTCCATCCCAGCAGGGCGACGAAGAAGCCAATGCGACGGTGACGGAAGTACGCGCCGATCTCGATCCGGATGCCTATGGCAGCTGGGCGCAGCGCTGGGTGAAGAACGGCGCAGGCATTATCGGCGGTTGCTGCGGTATCGGCACCAATCACATCCATGCTTTGTCGAGCAAATATCTGTGCGCGTGATCTCGCGCTTCATCTCAAAAGAAAAAGGCGGCCAAAATGGCCGCCTTTTTTGCATCAGGAAAGAATACGGATCGCCGCCAGCGAAAGCGCAACGACACCATTTTTAATGGAGCGTTCGTCGGGCTGATAATCGGAATTGTGCAGCTTGTCGTTACGGCCTTCCTGCGATGCACCGATGCCCAGCTGGAACGACGGCACCTTCTCAGCCACCAGAGCGAAGTCTTCAGAACCGAGGCTGCCGCCGCGCTTGAAATAGACATCGCCATAATGTTCGCGAATGGCCGCGCCCGTCGTTTCGATCAAATAAGGATCGGACACCATTGACGGCACGCCACGCACATAATTGATTTCGCAGCGCACCCGCATCGAGGCTTCAAGCCCGGCGCAGATGCGACGCACCGCGGCCTCGACCACATTGCGCGTCGCGGCATCCTGACAACGAACCGTGCCCATCAGCGTCACCGCATCCGGGATGATATTATGCGTGTTTCCGCCATGGATCGAGCCGATGGTCAGCACAGCCGTGTGCATCGGGTCGACTTCCCGCGACACCACGGTCTGCAGCTGATTGATCAGCTGCGCCGTCGCGACAATCGGATCGACCGCCTGATGCGGACGCGCCGCATGGCCGGAAGCCGCATGAACGGTGATGTCGAACTCGTCCGACGAGCCGTTGGCCACGCCTTCTACAAAAGTGAAGGTGCCGGTTGGTTCTTCAGGCTGGTTATGAAAACCGAGCGCATAATCAACACCATCCAGAATACCGTCTGCAATCATGGCGCGGGCGCCGCTTTCCAGCGTTTCTTCGGCTGGCTGGAACATCAACTTCACATTACCACTGAGACGCGGCGCGATTTCCTTGAGTACGCTGCCTATGCCGATCAGCGTCGCCGTATGTAGATCGTGACCGCAGGCATGCATCTTGCCCTGATGCGTGCTGGCAAAAGGCAGGCCAGTTTGCTCCTCGATGGGCAGCGCATCCATGTCGGCGCGGATAACCAGCGTCGGCCCCGGGCGCCCACCTTTGATCAACCCGACAACACCTGTACGTCCCACGCCCATCTGATGCTCAATGCCCAGACGCTCCAGCTCGCGCGCTACGACACCAGCCGTCCGCTCCACATCGAAACCGGTTTCCGGATGGGCGTGGATATCGCGACGAATCTCAATCAGATTCGGCTCCGCCTTGTCCGAGAGTTGCTGAATGAGCGAGGAAAGATCGTTGAGGCCGTGGCCGGTGGTATGCGTGGTCATAGTGCTTGTCCAATTAGGGCATAACCGGTCCCCATCGGAAGGAGAACTATAAGATTATGCATCTTGAGGTGTGATACCTATCACCGGCTTATCGCGGTTCTTACCGGTCTAACAAGGTAAAACTTCACATCCTCGACCGCTGCTGCCCTCCCCTTCCTTTATTCCCCCTTAAAACACCAAAAGCCCCGCATTGTTTATGCGGGGCTTTTGGTGTGATGATTTGGTTGCGGAGTCAGGCTAGCGCCGTTCGTCGTGGAATTGATTCGCTGGATTAATTCCTTGTCCTCCTCAGCCTTCAGGTTATGATGCAAGGGTGGAGACGTGACAGTGTGTTCAGGACGGGGCAGTTTTTCCGCCGGTGCGATCTGGTTTTGGAAGTGATTTAGGAAGTTTGGTTGCGGGGGCAGGATTTGAACCTGCGGCCTTCAGGTTATGAGCCTGACGAGCTACCGGGCTGCTCCACCCCGCGTTATTAAGTGCAGACCTCAATGGCCCGGGAGCGCAGTCAGGCGTAGCCTG
>NZ_BAABRX010000003.1:0-775991 GCF_040372265.1 Brucella sp. NBRC 113783
AAGTCTCATCGATAAAGATGAGACGCGACAAGGCCTTGTTGAAGAACCGCTTTCGGCGATTGATCCAAAGATCACGCGCCTTGGCGATCTCTGGTCTACGCTGCTCGCTTGCCTTGAGGCTTTTTTTATTGCTCAGCCCAAGTCGGTGTAGAAATCGCCCGACCGTGGCGCGGTGGACTTCAATACCGCGCTCCGCGAGCGCAACGCACAGTTCGTCCAAAGTCGTTTCGCCACGGGCGGACATCTGCTCGCGGACCCAATCACCATGAGCCAAAAGCTTCACACTACCAGGCGGGTGGCCCTGCCTGGCGGCGGCCAGACAGCCGGATGACCGATACAGGATCATCATGTTGTTGACGAACCGAGGCGAAACACGGAAAGCCGAGCGGCTTCCCGGTGACTATTGCCCTCATTCACAAACGCAACGACACGCTCACGCAACTCAATCGGATGCGGCTTGCCCATGGTGCATCTCCTTCCATGAGACAAGTGAATCACAGATCAAGCCAAACGGGAATCCCGAATCCGGTTAACAGCGACATGCTTTAGTGCCGCTTGCACCGCATCTATTCAATAGGCGTTTCACCATCATTCTACTTTGCTTGATGGTTCTGCCACATATCCGCGTCACGCATGCCTGCCCTTCTCATCAGCGCCTACAATGATATCAAAGATCTTTCCCGCGCAGGATTAGCAACTTGTATTCGACGCTGCTCGGAGCGGTGTGAAATATATTTCATTATGTGAATTATATTGACATAGCAAATTTCTTCCGATTATCTGGCTTTACCGGATTTCGAGGAGGAGGTTCGGTCTTCAGGGTTCATCGGCCGCTCGGTAGGGCGACAAAGGATATTGGGAGGGGCTTCGGCCTCAAGGAGGGAACTTGCGCAATTTTCTAAGCACATCCGCAGCGGCGATCCTAGCAACGACGCTATTCACCGGCGTGGCAAGGGCGGAAACGGAAAACCCGTTTCGCTGCAAGCCGGGCGAAAAATATGTCATGAACGTCATGGTTTCGGGCGTCGAATATTGGTTCCCGGTTTACGAAATGTTCAAACAAGCCGGTCAGCAGTTCGGTTGCGAGACAGCCTATACCGGCACGCCGGAATATGACGTCAACAAGCAGATCGCTACCTTCGATCAGGCGCTGGCCCAAAATCCGGCGGGCATTCTTGTCCACCCGATGAACTCGGACCCCTTCGTTGAGCCGATCAACCGGGCGATTGATCAGGGCACTGCCGTCGTCACTTTCGCTGCGGACTCACCACTCTCGAAACGTATTTCGTTCATCACTTCGGACAATACCCGCGAAGGCACCTATGCCGCTGACGCGATTGCAAAGAAGATGGGTGGCAAGGGCGAATATGCCGTTCTCGAAAATCCGGGTCAGGATAACCATGACAAGCGCATAGCGGCTTTCATCGCCCGGATGGATGAAAAATATCCAGACATGAAGCTCGTTGGTCGGGCGGCCTCCAACCAGGACCCTAACAAGGCCTATCAGGGGCTTATGAGTCTGGTTCAGGCACACCCAAACCTGGGCGCGGTTTTCATGCCGGAAGCCAACTCGGCGATCGGAGCCTCCCAGGCCAATCAGGAAAGCGGCGGCAAGATCCTCGTCATGTGTGCCGACGTCAATGCCAACATTCTCGATATGATCAAGGCTGGACAAGTGTTCGGCTCGATCAACCCTAATCAGGGCATGCAAGGCTATATGGGCTTCTTGATGCTGTGGCTCGCCAAACATCCCGAACTCATTGACCCGATGAACGACTCCAAGCGTTCCGGCTTCAATCCGATGAGCATTCCATTCGTCGACAATGGGCTGTCGATTGTTACGGCAGAGAATGCGGACGACTTTTATTGGGACAAGTACCTGAAGCGGCGGGGCACCAAAGGGATCGACGAGTAACCTTTTGTGTCGGCCATCCGGGATGGTTAAGTTCCGTATGGCCACCGCACGCTTGGGGAGGAGCATGTCATGGTGTCTGTGTCCGTTTTGGAAATCCGCAACGTGAGCAAGCATTTCGGTGCGGTGAAAGCGTTAACGGACGTGAACTTCAGCCTCGCGAAGGGCGAAGTTCATGCGATCTGCGGCGAAAATGGCGCGGGGAAGTCGACGCTCATGAACATCATTGCCGGTGTGGTGCAGCCGACAGAAGGCGAAATCCGCGTAGAGGGTTCGCCGGTCCGGGTAACGTCGCCCACCATTGCGCAGGCTCTTGGGCTTGGTCTTGTCCATCAGGAAATTGCGCTCTGCCCCGATGTGACCGTGGCCGAGAACATGTTCATGGCGACAACAGATCGTCGCCGTTCGCCCTTCATGAACTACGCCGAGTTACAGCGGACCGCGCAGGCAGTGATGGACCGGCTGGCACCGATTGATGTGCGCCGCAAGGTCTCGGAACTGTCGATCTCCAACCAGCAACTGGTCGAAATTGCAAAAGCATTGACGCTCGATTGCAAAGTTCTGATCTTCGATGAACCAACGGCGGCGCTGACGGAAGCCGAGACAAAGGTTCTGTTCGGTATTATCCGAAACCTGAAATCCCAGGGAATATCGATCATCTATATCAGCCACCGCATGGCCGAAATCTTCAGCCTGTGTGATCGGGTCACCGTGCTGCGCGATGGGCGCTATGTTTCGACAGAGAACGTCGCGGACCTGACGCCGGATGATATCGTGCGTCGTATGGTCGGTCGCGAGATTACGCAGCTCTATCCTGAAAAGCAGGCTTTGGAAGAGCGTACGGAAGAAACCGTTCTGAGTGTCCGTGGTCTTGGGGACAACAGCCGTTTCAAAGACGTCAGTTTCAACTTGCGACAAGGCGAAATTCTGGGTGTTGGTGGGCTGATTGGATCGGGACGTACCGAAATCGCCGAAGGCATCTGCGGATTGCGCCCTGTTCACGAGGGCGAGGTGTTTCTGTATGGGCAGAAGCTTCGGGCGAAGTCTTACGCCGACGCAGTGCAGGCGGGGGTTGTCTATCTCTCGGAAGACCGGAAGGGTTCCGGGGTCTTCCTCGATCTTTCTATTGCCCAAAACATTGCTGTCCTGGACCTGAAATCGCTGACCGGACCGCTAGGTCTATTGAACTCCAAGGCTGAAGCCGAACGCGCACAAGAACTCACCCGTCGGCTCGGCGTGCGAATGGGCGGGATCGGCATGCCTGTCTCGTCGCTTTCGGGCGGCAATCAGCAGAAGGTGGCCATAGCCAAGCAGCTGGCGGTCAATCCGAAGGTCATCCTGATGGACGAACCGACGCGAGGCATCGATGTTGGTGCGAAATCGGAAATCCACCGGCTGCTGCGTGATCTCGCGCGCTCCGGAATTGGCATCATTGTGATTTCATCGGAACTGCCGGAACTTCTCGGCCTTTGCGACAGGGTGCTGGTCATCCGGGAGGGTAGGGTTATGGGTGAAGTCGAGGGCGAAGCGATGACGGAACAAGCGATCATGCGGCTTGCGTCGGGCATTGATGACCCCAAGAATTCGAAGGCATCACAGCATGTCGCATGAACAGGAAACAGGGGCTGGGAAGACGGTCATGACGAGCGCAACAGTGACAACAACCTATGGAAAAGGCGCCTCAGGCTGGAAACGGCTGGGCACGATGCGCGAAGCGGGACTGATCGCGATCATTCTGGCGCTTTGCATCGCCATGAGCTTCGCGTCGCCGCACTTCCTGACATTTGGCAATTTTCGGGCCATGCTGATGTCGTTTTCGGTAGAAGGCATTGTCGTTGTTGGTATGACGATCTTGTTGATCGTCGGCGGCATCGACCTGTCGGTGGGTTCGGTCGTCTGCTTCTCGATGGTTCTTTCGGGGACATTGTTTCTGATGGGGCTCGACCCCTGGAGCGCATCGCTGATCGGCATTATCGCCAGCGGATTGATCGGCTGTGTCATGGGTTTCTTCGTTACGGTCGTGGGCTTGAACCACTTCATCACATCGCTGGCAGCGATGGTGATCGTACGCGGCGTCTGCCTGATCATAACCAAAGGCACCCCGCTGTCGCTCTTCACCTTGCCGCCATCGTTCAAGGCGATCGGGCAGGGCACGTTTCAGGGCGTCCCGATTGTCATTCTGATCTTCGTCGCCGTGGTCGTATTTTTCGATTTCCTGCTGCGTCGTGCAACGGCCTTCCGCAAGGTTTTCTACACCGGCAGCAACGAGAAGGCAGCGCTCTATTCCGGCATCAAGACCAATCAGGTGAAATTCTGGGTAACAGTACTTTGCGCCACGCTGTCGGGTGTGGCAGGCGTTATCTACATGTCCCGCTTCGGTGCAGCGACGCCCACCTTCGGTGTTGGCATGGAACTCAACATCATTGCCGCTGCCGTGATCGGGGGCGCCTCGTTGAGTGGGGGCTCAGGCACGATCCTGGGGGCAATTCTCGGTATTGCCCTGCTTTCGGTGGTCACAAGTTCGCTGATCTTGCTAAACGTCTCTGTCTATTGGCAAGACATGATCAAGGGTTGCATTCTGCTTGCCGCCGTATCGATTGACCATTTCCTTCATAAGCGGAAGGCTGCCTGACATGCCGATTGCCAAACGGAAACCCGCTAACGCGCCGCGCGAGGAAATTGTCGTCGCAAGGCAGATGCATCAGGCCCTGGTCCTGCATTTTCTCGAAGGATTAACACAGGCGCAAATTGCCGACCAGCTTGGCATCTCGCATGCGACGGTAAACCGCCTCATCAAGCGTGGTCGCCAGCTCGGCCTCGTCGAAATCAAGATCAAGTCGCCCGTCGAACCGCTGGTCGACATGGAGGAACAGCTTCTGGCGCTCGGCGGCATCGGTCGTGCCGTGATCGTACCGACCGTGTCTGACAATCCGCAAACGGCTCTTCAGGCGGTTGGTGAGGCGGCAGCCCGTTTGCTGCTTGAAGAGATTACCGACGGAGATACGATCTGCATCACCGGTGGCAAGGGCGTCAGTGCCGTAGTGGCCGGGCTTCAGGCGCAGCGGCCCTTCGCTGTGGAGGTGATCCCGGCGACCGGTTGTGTGCAGGGAAAGCATTATACCGACGTCAATCACGTCTCAACGTTGATGGCGGATCGGCTGGGCGGTCACTCCTACCAAATCCATGCGCCGCTGTTTGCCGATAGTGCGGCTGAGCGTGACATGCTGATGAATATGCGCTCTGTTGCCGACGTGTTCGAACGAGCGCGCGAAGCCAAGATCGCAGTGGTCGGCATCGGTTCGATCCTGACTGATGATTCAAGCTATTACGACCTGCACCCATCTTCCAGCACGGATCGCGCTGCAATCGAGCGTTCTGGCGCGGCATGCGAACTTCTTGCACATCTGCTCGATGATCGGGGGCAGGTCTGCGACTACAGCCTCAACCGTTCGCTGGTGTCATTGACGCTGCCCGAATTCGCTTCGATCCCGACCAAGATCGGTGTGGCGAGCGGGCCGAACAAGGCAGCGCCGATCCTCAGCGTTCTGCGCGGCAATCATCTGGATACGCTGGTGACTGACGAGGCAACGGGCGCTCGGGTATTGGAACTGGCGAATGGCGAGGGGAAATGGATATGAGCGGGCAACAGTTGATAAGAGAGATCGGCAAGTCCGGCGTCTTCGCTTCGGCAGTCGGGCTGGGAACCTGGGCGATCGGCGGCTGGATGTGGGGCGGCACCGACGAAAAAGAATCTATCGCTGCGATACAGGCTTCGCTCGATGCCGGTGTCACGCTGATTGACACTGCGCCAGCCTATGGGCTTGGCCGCTCCGAAGAGATCGTCGGAAAGGCATTGGCCGGACGCCGCGAGAAGGCGGTTATTGCCACCAAATGCGGCCTTGTCTGGCATACGCGAAAGGGGCGGCACTTTTTCGATCAGGACGGCAAGCCGGTCCACCGATACCTCGGTCGCGATGCGATCCAGCACGAGGTTGAAGAAAGCCTGAGAAGGCTTGGAACCGACTATATCGACCTTTACATCACCCATTGGCAGGACCCGACGACACCGGTTGAGGAGACGATGCGGGCGCTGGAGGATCTTCGAACCTCCGGCAAGATCCGGGCGATTGGAGCGAGCAATGTCAGTCGCCATGATCTTGATGCCTATATTGCGGTTGGCGGTCTGGATGCCATTCAAGAACGATACAGCATGATCGATCGTGAAATCGAAGCCGACCTTTTGCCGCTCACCCGGGACAAGGGCATCGCGACATTGAGCTATTCGTCGCTGGCGTTAGGGCTCTTGTCCGGCGCGATAGGTGCGGACCGGGTGTTTTCTGGCGACGATCAGCGCAAGGACAATCCGCGCTTCTCCGTCGGCAATCGGCAGAAGGCGACGGCATTTGCCGAAACGATCCGACCGGTTGCTGAAAAGCACAGTGCCAGTATCGCTCAAACGGTGATCGCCTGGACGCTTGCGCAGCCCGGCGTGACCTTTGCGCTCTGTGGAGCGCGTAACCCGGCACAGGCGATGGACAATGCACGGGCTGGAACAATCCGGCTGGACGCTGCCGATCTTGCCGCCATCGATACGGCCATAGCGGTGAAACTGACTGACATGGACAGGTAACGGATCGCCATCATGAAGCGTGAAGAGATATTGGACGGGATCCGCCAGATCCCGAAGGTGGACGTGTGCGTGATTGGCGGCGGCATCAATGGCGTCAGCGTCTTCCGGGAACTCGCGTTGCAAGGGCTGAACGTATTGCTGGTGGAGAAGCACGATTATTGCTCGGGCGCCAGTTCGGCCCTCTCACGCATGGTCCATGGAGGGCTTCGCTATCTGGAAAATGGCGAGTTCAAGCTTGTGAAGGAGTCGCTGGCCGAGCGTGATCGCCTGCTGCGCAATGCGCCGCATTATGTTGCGCCGCTCCCGACGACAGTACCTGTGTTCGATATCTTCTCCGGTCTTGGCAACGGCATCGTCCGGTTCCTGGGGTTAAGCCGCCGGCCCAGCCGCCGCGGTTCCCTCGCAATCAAAGCTGGCCTCTGCATCTATGATTTCTTGACGCGAAAGCGGGCACTGATGCCGCGTCACCAGTTTCGCGGTCGTCGCACGACACTCAAAAAATGGCCCGCGCTCAACCGCAATATCAAAAGTTCCGCAACCTATTTTGACGCCTGGGTGAGCCATCCAGAGAGATTGGGGATCGAACTGCTGAGGGATGGTTTGGAGGCGGGCGGTGATGTTTGGGCGCTGAATTACGCGGAACTGCGCCGCACAGAGGATGGGCGCTATCGCGTTGAAGACCATCTCGGCGGCACCTCTGTTACCATCGATCCGGCGTTGATCATCAACGCCACCGGCGGCTGGATCGACATTGCCAATGAAGCACTTTTTTCACCGCGAGCGCGCCCGGCGCCCTTGATGGGCGGCACGAAGGGCTCGCATCTGATCATCGACAATGCGCAATTGCGTGACGCGCTTGCCGATCACATGATTTATTACGAGAACGAGGATGGGCGAATTTGCATCCTCTTTCCCTATCTCGGCAAGGTTCTGGTCGGCTCCACGGATATCCGGGTGAACAATCCCGAAGCGGTGCGTTGCGAGGCGGATGAGCGGGACTATATCCTGCAATCACTCGCCTTCGTCCTGCCAGACATCAGGATCAGGCCTGACGAGATCGTCTTCCAGTTTTCTGGCGTAAGGCCATTGCCCACCAGCACTGACAGCTTTACCGGTCGCATTCCACGGGACCATTTCTGTAAGGTCATCGAACAGAGCGACGACGGCCCGTCAGTGTTGTGCATGATCGGTGGGAAATGGACGACATTCCGCTCGTTTGGTGAAATGGCAGCAGATATCGTTCTGGAAAAGCTTGGTCGGCAACGACTTGTTTCGACAACTGATCGCGCAATCGGCGGCGGTCGCGCATTTCCCACAAACGCGCCGGTTTGGCTGGCTGGCCTGGCGACAGCGAGGCGTATGTCCGAGGTGCGCATGGCTCAATTGTTCGAGCGTTATGGTACGCATGCCGAGACAGTTGCCGACTTCATCGCCGCAGGACCGGAAAGGCCACTGCCACACCCCGGTTATTCCGAGCGTGAAATCCTGTTCCTGATCCGGGACGAGGCAGTCGAACATCTCGATGATCTGCTTTTGCGACGAACGACGCTGGCCGTTTCGGGCGAGCTTTCGCTCGACATGATGGATGCCGTTCTCGACCTGCTTTCACAGGAAAAGCGCTGGACCACCACACAGCGTGCCATTGAGCGCGCCCGTTTTCTCAACCTTCTCAGCGAGCGCCACGGCGTCAGCGAAATCATGCTTTCCGCAAGGAACGAACAAAGGAGTACAGAATGCGACACAATAGCAAAGTCCGGATGAACAGGCTGTTTGGCGGCGGGCGCTGCCTTGACGTAGCTATCGATCACGGCGTCTGCAACGAGCCGTCCTTTCTGGATGGGCTGGAAGATATTCAGTCTGTCGTCAAGGCGTTGGTCGAGGCCGCACCGGATGCGATCCAGATGAATTACGGCCAGTCAGACCTTCTACAGGACATTCCGGGGAAGGACAAACCGGCTTTGGTCATGCGTATCGATATGGGCAACCCCTATAATCGCATCCGCCACCGTGACATGTGGGCGGTGTTGCAGAACGAAGCAGAGCCGTTGATCGGTGCAATCGAGATGGATGCGGCTTGCGTCGTCGTCAACCTCTTCATGCTGCCGGACGAGCCTGAGTTGTTCCGTCAATGTGTGCAGAACATTTCCCGCGTGCGAGCCGATTGCGACAAATACGGAATGCCGCTTATGATCGAGCCACTGGTCATGCAGCCGGTCACCGAAAAGGGCGGCTATATGGTCGACGGTGATGCCGAAAAAATTGTGACGTTGACGCGGCTTGCGCGCGAAATGGGCGCGGATATCATCAAGGCGGACCCGACGAATAATGTGGAAGATTTCCACCGCGTGGTCGAAGCCGCACGGTGCCCGGTTCTGGTGCGCGGTGGCGGCAAGGAAGATCTTCGTGCGGTGTTCGACAAATCTGCGAACTTGATGCGGCAAGGTGCGTTGGGCATGGTCTATGGGCGCAACATTTATCAGCATGCCAATCCCAATGCGGTCGTGCGAGGGTTGATGGCCATTATCCATGGGAATGCGAGCGGGGAAGAGGCATTCGAACTTTATCTGAAGGGCTAAAGCAGAGATTTTGGACCTTGGGAGGGGTTCTGTATGGGAGAATATCTTTTAGGGCTCGACGCTGGAAACACCGTTATCAAGGCGGTGATCTTTGACCGAACAGGTAATGAAATTGCGGCTGCTTCCGAGGAGGGACGCAGCCGCATGCCATGCCCAGGCCATGTAGAGCGTGGTCTGGATGAGCTATGGACGAACGCACGGCACGTGATCCGTAGCTGTATCGAGCGTGCAGGGATATCGCCGGCTGAAATTATCGCAATCGGTTGCGCAGGCCATGGCAACGGACTTTATGCGCTGGACCGGGATGGCGCGCCGCTCATCGGCATCCAGTCGATCGATACGCGTGCGACCGGGCTGGTCGAGCAATGGGCCGCTCGGGGTGTGGGCGAGCGCACCCAGCCGATCGCGCGCCAGCGCCCCTGGCCATCGCAGACGCCGACCTTGCTTGCATGGTTGAAACGAAACCGGCCGGAGTTGTTCAGCAACATCGGCACGGTGTTCTTCTCGAAGGATTTCGTCGTCAATCGCCTGACTGGCCAACGCGTCAGCGAGGTTTCGGACATGTCCGGCGCGGGTCTGCTCAATCTGGCGACGCGCCGCTATGACAAGACCTTGATGGCAGCCTATGGCCTTGAAGATTGTATTGACCTCCTTCCTCCGCTGATCGAAAGCGCTGATATCGCGGGTACTGTCACGCAAGAAGTTGCGGCGCAGACGGGGCTCGCTGCGGGAACGCCGGTGGTTGGGGGGCTATTCGACGTTGTCGCTTCGGCGCTCGGCTCAGGCGTCTCGCGCACCGGTAGCGCCTCAATCATTGCAGGCACCTGGAGCATCAATCAGGTCATTATCGACGGACCGGACCTCAATGAACCGGTATTCATGTCCTCGACATTTGATCGTACCCGCTACATGGCGATGGAGAACAGCGCGACCTCGGCCGCCAATCTGGAATGGCTGGTCAAGGAGTTCTTCGAAGGTGAGAATGCGGACGGTGGTTCACCCTTCGATGCGTGCTGTGCCTTGGCCGGAGCGATCACGCCAGCAGCGGACGATCCGCTTTATCATCCCTACCTCTATGGTGCCCAGCAAGATGGTCACGCTCGCGCTGGTTTCTACGGTATCGCGGGTTGGCACACCAAAGGACATCTTGTTCGGGCGCTTCTCGAAGGTGTCGCTTTCGGTCATCGCCAGCATGTCGAGAGGATTCGCAGAGCGGGTGCCGTGTTCAACGAAGCCGTGCTTTCAGGCGGTGGGGCTCGCAGCCTGATATGGCCTCAGATATTCGCGGACATACTCGGCCTTCCTGTATCCGTCAGCCGTTCGCGTGAAACTGGTGCGCTCGGAGCGGCGATTGCCGCCGGAACCGGTGTCGGGCTTTTTGCCGATTTCAGCGAAGGTGCAGCCGCCATGGTCAAGGCCGAGCGGCATTACCTTCCGGACGCGTCGCTGGAAGGGCATTACGCCCGGCGCTATGCCCTTTTTAACGATATAGACGAGGCTATGAGACCGATCTGGCGGCGGTTGAATGCGACACAGTCCGCCGATTACGGAGTGCCGAGGGAAACCAGCTCGCCCTGTTGCCAGACGGCATGAATTTTTCGCGTATTGGTGATGTCATCCAGCGGGTTGGCATCAAGGACGATCAGATCGGCCCGCTGTCCTTCGGCAATCTTGCCCCTGTCGGTCAATTTCAGCAGCGCCGCGGCCTGCTCGGTTGCTACGCCGATTGCCTGAACGGGCGAGAGTCCTGCATTGACCAGATGTTCCAACTCGCGATGTTCGGCGAAGCCAGGTATACGTTCTGGAAATGCACCTGCATCCGCACCAAAGCCGAATTTTACACCGCCAGCCTCTATCAATTTTGACAAATTGCGGAGGTTCATTTCCACATCTCGTCGCGCTTTTTGTGCCCGTTCGCTGGTAGCTGTCTTTTCGCGCCATTCTGCGCTGGAAAACTGGTCTTTCAGTTCAGGGCTTAAAGCCGATTGCAGGAAGGGGTTTTCCAGTAGCGAAGGCTGGTCGGCGAAAATATAAGTTGCTTCGTCCATGTGCACCGTTGGAATATACCACGTACCCTTCTCGCGAAGAGCATCGATAAACTCCTGATCGATCTCAACGTCGCGAACACCGTGGGCTAGAATATCAGCACCCGCAGCGACCAGCTTTTTGGCGTGGTGGAGTGTGTAGACATGGGCGGCGACAGCGAAACCCAGTTGGTGTGCTTCATCGATTGCTGCGCGAAAACAATCCTCGCTCATCGGTTGGATAGGTCCGAATGTGTCGATCCATAGCTTGATGATATCTATCGGTTGCTGCGCCATTTGGCGAACGACCTGACGCGCTTCTTCCGGTATCTGCGGACGTGGTGACAGACCGTCAGGGGCAAATATTCCCGCACCTGCTGTCATGAAGGACGCACCGTATTGCGGGTTATTGCGCATGTTTTCGCGGGTTTTGGGCTCGGGCGTGGGGGTCATGCCCAGCGAAACCACCGTGCCGATACCGTAAGCCTGAAACTGGCGTAACGCTGCATAAGCGTTTTCCGGTGTGAAATTATGTCGTCCGCCCGTCGTGCCCTTGATAAGCCCGACATGGGCGTGGTTGCTGGTGAATGCGGGGATCAGATATCGTCCTTGATAATCGACAATCTGCGCATTCTGCAAAGCTGCTGCCGTATTGTCCGTTTCGTTAAGGACCGCTGAAATAGTTCCATTCTCAATCAGGATCGCGCCGGGGCCAGACATCTCCTGGCCTATCAGCATGCGTATATTGGTCATCGCCAGTCTTGTGCCGCCACTACCGTAATTCCGTGTGTAGGCGCTGTTCGGTGCTATGCCACCGGCTATAAGTGTACCGATAAGAGTATTCACATTGCGTCGGGTCAATTTGGTCATCGTGATACCACTCCTGGGTTAGATTGAGAGGTAGGACGCCTTTGGCGAACAATGTTGCTGGCTGTGATGTAGGGACCTCTTGAGATGCTGGCCGGAGCCATATCGGGTCTGATATGGCTCCGGTTTGATGGAGCTGATGCTAGAATGGATAATGCTGCTTGGGGTCTTCGATTGTGATCCATCGAAGATTGGTAAAACTGTCTATGCCTACGGACCCGCCAAATCTACCAGAGCCGCTGTCTTTGACGCCGCCGAAAGGCATTTGTGGTTCATCTCCCACCGTCGGCCCATTGATATGGCAAATGCCGGCATCAATTTTACGCGCAACCTTGAGCGCGCGGTCGATATTCTGGCTGAATACGGCAGAGGACAGACCATACTCCGTGTCATTTGCAAGCTCGACGGCATGATTGTCATCGCGGGCGCGCACCACGCAGACGACCGGTCCGAATGACTCCTCGCGAAACAGACGCATTGCGGGTGTAACCCTGTCGACAATCGTGGCTGGCATGATTGTTCCGCTTGCCGTGCCCCCAGTTGTGATTGTGGCACCGGATTCTTTGGCATCGGCAACCAGTTCGAGCACCCGATCAACTGTGCCTTGCGCGACGACAGCGCCCAGAGCGACTTTCTCGCGTGGATTGCCGCTTGGCAATGCTGAAGCCCGTGCCGTAAACCTGGTCACGAATTCATCGGCGATTTTTTCATCGACAATGATGCGTTCGGTGGACATGCAGATTTGCCCCTGATTCATGAAGGCACCGAAAATCGCCGCGTTGACGGCGCCATCAAGATCGGCATCATCCAGTACGACCAATGGCGCCTTGCCTCCCAGTTCTAGAAGCACAGGCTTGAGGTGTTTGGCAGCTTCAAGAGCGATGATCTTCCCCACCCGCGTGGAACCCGTGAAGTTGATCCGCTTAACGAGAGGATGCGTTACAAGCGCGTTGACAACTTCCGGTGCGTCATCAGCGCTGTGGCTGACAATATTGAGAACACCTTTTGGCAGACCCGCTTCAATCATTACGTCGCCCAGCATGCGATGCAGTCGCGGGCACATCTCGGACGATTTGAGAACAACCGTATTGCCACAGGCAATGGGCATCGCAAAGGCGCGTACCGCCAAAATGACAGGGGCATTCCATGGCGCCATTCCAACCATGACGCCAACAGGTTCGCGTACGGCCATGGAAAGGGTTCCAGGCTTATCGGATGGAATGATCTCGCCCTTGATCTGGGTTGTTGCGGCGGCGACTTCGCGCAGGATTTTGGCAGCCAACCCGACGTTGAATCCGATCCACGGGGCAGTCGCCCCGGTTTCAGCGATGCCGCAGGCGGTGAATTCGCCGATCCTGGCTTCGAGAAGATCTGCTGCTTTGAGCAGGATGGTGCGGCGCTCGCTCGGGCCGACTTCGGACCATTCTGCGAAGGCTGTTGCCGATGACTTGACGGCCCTGTCGATATCAGGCTGCCGGGCGGCGGGCGCTACAGTGGCCTCTTCTCCGGTGACGGGGTCAATACGGGTAAAGGTCGCGCTGCCCAGTGCCGGAACATCCTGGCCATCTATCAGCAGTCCAATATTCATCTAATCCTCCCATTTTTGGAATTGAGGTGTGTTCAACTGGCGTGGGTTGCCGTTCCGTAGAAGGCGATCTGCACTTTCTTTGCGGCAGCCCGGAGTTTGGCTGCGAGATCATTGGCGATCAGCGGTTCCATCCGGCTTTTTGAACTGAAGACTGAAAGGCCGCAGATCATTTTGCCGGAGGGGTTAAGGACTGGCACAGCCAGCGCATAGACATCGGGCTCCCGTTCACCCCGATTAAACGCAAGGCCGGACTCTCGAATATCCTGCAGTTCGGCGATGAGCCCCGACCGGTTTGGCACAAAGCCCTCATTGATCGCCTTGAGCTCAACGCGCTCAAGATAGGCATCAAGCGCGGTTTCACTTAAATGGGCGAGCCACAATTTGCCATGCGCGCTGGCATAGGCTTCAAGATGACTGCCAAGCTGTATCGATACGAACATCGGCCGATCCGGCAAGGCACGGGCGATACAAATCGCGCTTTCACCGTCAAAACTGGACGCAAGTGTTGCTTCGCCAACGTCCTTCGTCAGTTGGTCGAGCACAGGCTGCAAGGCGCTGCGCAAATTGTCTGCTCCGGCGGCGCGTTTTCCCAGTTCGGCCAGTTTGTAGCCCAGTCGATAATGTCCACGCGAAACCGCCACGAGTGCGCCTGCAGCTTCGAGGGTTTTCAGAAAACGGTGCGCTGTTATCGTATTCAACCCCAGGCGCGATACGACATCGCTTGATCCAATCTGGAGCAGCTGATCGTCGAATAAGTCCAATATCTGGAAGGCCTTAATAACCGATCCATTGGCCTGGCTCATGACGCATTTTTCTCCCTACAGAACGCGATATCCGCAAAATTCCGAAGCGTGTTGACAAACGAAGCGTAACATATCTATCATTAATTGCAATATAAATTTCACATATAGAAATATCTGCGAGAAGCAGAACAAGACGCAAATTCTCGGGAGGAGGAAAACGCGTGGATGTTCGTCCCCAGACTAGCCATTCCATGACCGCGGGAGGTGCGCTCCTTGCGCGTTTGAAAGCTGTTGGCGTGGATTATATTTTTGCCAATTCCGGTACTGACTTTCCCCCGATCATTGAGGGGCTGGCTGAAGCCAAGGCGAATGGGATCGCTTTGCCGGAGGCGCTTGTTATTCCCCACGAGTCAGCCGCTGTCGCAATGGCGCATGGGTACTATCTCGCATCAGGCCGCCCTCAAGCGGTGATGGCGCACACCAATGTTGGCCTTGCAAATTGCGCCATGGGCGCCATCAACGCCGCGGCGGAACAAATCCCCATGCTGCTGTTGTCGGGGCGAACGCCAACGCTTGAAAAGGGTCGGTTCGGTGCCCGAACAGTGCCCATCGGTTGGGGGCAGGAGATGCGCGATCAGCATGCGCTGGTCCGTGAAGCTTCCAAATGGGACTATGAACTCCGCTTTCCGGAGCAGATACCAGATGTCGTTGATCGGGCATTTGCCATTGCAAATTCCACACCGAGAGGTCCGGTTTACGTCAGTGTTCCGCGCGAAGTGTTGTGCGAGGTTGTTGACTATGAAGGCCTGACCGCGCCCAGTCGAGTGGCGTCGTCTGTTTCTGCGCTCGATTTTGATGGCGTGGCTGAGCTGGCGCAAGCCATCCGGGATGCGCGGCGGCCGCTATTCGTGGCGCAAAAAGGTGCTGGGACAGAACAGGGTTTTGCTGCCCTTGATCGCATAGCCCGAAACTGGGCTATCCCCGTCAGCCAGTATTGGGCAGTGCAGCTTGCACTTGCGACTGATCATCCTTTTTCGACCGGTGCGGAAATCGCGCCATGGATCAACGATGCTGATCTGATCGTCGTCTTGGATTGTCTGGCGCCGTGGTCTCCTGCAATCCATGAACCGAAAGCAGATTGCCGGATTTTTCAGGTCGGCGCGGATCCGCTCTACGAAAGGTTCCCATATCGGAATTTTCCTTCGGATCGGACCGTTACCAGCGAGGTTGGTGCATTTCTTGTTGCGTTGGAAAAGGCCTTGGAGGAGTTGGGCGTCGAAAGCGGCCATTATATCCAAACCCGCCGCGAAGACGCACAGGGCCGTTGTCGCACGCGACGCGAAAAGGTGATTTCCAAGGCTGAGACCGGGCAGGACTCCGGTATAACCAAGGATTATGTCAGTCTCTGCCTTTCGCGAGCTGTACAAAACCACGAAGCGTCGGTTCTGTCGGAGCTCGGTTGCCCGTTGGAGCCGCTGACATTGAACAGGCATGGAAGCTGGTTTCAGGAACCGCATTCTGGTGGTTTGGGTTGGTCGTTTCCAGCCGCTCTGGGCATGAAACTGGCAAAAGCTGACCGACTGGTCGTCGCGACCATGGGCGATGGCTCCTACATGTTCGCCAACCCTGTGGTCTGTCATCAGATTGCAGAAGCCCTGGGTCTTTCGATCGTGGTTGTGGTGGTAAACAATTCCGAATGGGGTGCGGTGCGGCAGTCGGTCGCCGACCTTTACCCGGAAGGCTATGCAGCGCAGGCCAATATCATGCCTCTGACCTCTCTGGGACCGACACCCGATTTAGCGATGGTCGCACAAGCCAGTCGCGCTTTTGCACAGCACGTTAAACGAGCGGAAGATTTGCCGGCGGCTTTGGAGGCTGCTGTCACCCATGCGTCAGCGAACAAGGGGCTGGCGCTGGTAGAGGTCAACGTCAAGCCGTGAATGGTTGTCGAGCATTATGACTGCTCGGCACTTGGGAGGAAGCCATGAATATGCTGGTTAGAAGCGATTTAGCAGGCGATACAATTGCGCGGGTAGAGGCTATCCCGGTCTTTCTGCCGTGCGAGTTGAAAATCGGTGCAATTCATCGCTCGACTGAATTGTCTGCCGTGGTGGTTGAGATTGAAACCGCCGACGGTGCCATTGGACACGGTTTTACGGCGATTACCGATGAAGAGGTGGTGAGCGCTGCCGTCAACAGCCTTGTTGCACCCAATCTTGTCGGCATGCCTGTAATGTCGCGTGAGGCCGTGGCAGAACGCCTTTATTGGTTGCTCAGCCCTCGTGGGCAAACCGGTTATGCAAGTCACGTCGCCTCCGCAATCGACATTGCACTGTGGGATATAGCGGGAAAGAAACTGCAGATGCCGGTTTGGCGTCTGTTGGGTGGTGCGCGCAGCAAGGTCGAAACCTATGTAACGTTTGGTTTCGCCGCGCTTGATCGGGAGGAACTCGCGGAAGCGGCAGCTCACCTCTCCCGGCAGGGGCAGAAACGGTTGAAAATGGTCGTTGGCCATCATGCGCTGGCGCGTCGTGATAGTGGTCGTTCGCTTGATGCGGTCATTCGCGAAGATGAGGCCAGAATTCGCGCAGTGCGCCTGGCGGTTGGTGACGATGTCGACCTCTTCATTGATGCCAATTGCAGTTTGGACAAATTTCACGCGCAACTTCTGGCAGAACGGATTGCCGATTGCGATATTCGGTTCTTCGAGGAGCCCCTGCGTGGAAACGATGTTGGAAGTCTGGCGGACTTTCGCCGCAAGATTAGAATTCCGGTAGCTGCGGGCCAGAACGAGGGACAGCTGTTCCGGTATCGTGATCTTCTCATGCATCAGGCCGTCGATGTTTTGCAACCGAATGTCTGTATCGGTGGCGGCTATACAATGGGCGCTAAGATCGCGGGTATGGCGCAAGCTTTTAACACCACAATCGACAATGGCGGGGCATTTCCTTTTCATAATATGCATTTGCACGCAGCCATGGCCAATGGCGGTCTGGTTGAATGGCACCTGATCTCGGTTGAACTGTGCAAAGGGGTCTTTGAAGGACTGACAGCTCTGGGAGAAGGTGAGATTGCTCTGCCGGAAACTCCGGGGCTGGGCTTTTCGATGTCGCCTGAACGCAAAGCGGAACTGTTGAAAATGCCGACGTCGATGGGACGTGGAAAAGGATGATTGTACCTCTGCTTCATCTGTTGGGATGAGCAGGATTACTGATGGAAAGCAAACCACTGGGAGGATGGAATGCGTTATTCGACTGCATTTTTGGCATTGATCGCGGCTATGTCGTTTTCGGACATCGCACAGGCGGAATGGAAACCGACACAGGATCTTGAATTCGTGGCAGGTGCGGGGCCGGGCGGTGGGACCGATCTGTTTGCGCGCACAATCCAGTCTATAATTCAGAAGTATGATTTGGCGGATGTGGATGTCGTCGTGACGAATAAGCCAGCCGGTGCTGGAAGCGAAGCCTTCATGTATGGTGTCACCGGTGGCAAGGATCCTTATAAGCTATTGTTCGGAAACAATAATGCGTGGCTGCTGCCAATGAAGGCAAGGGTCGGCTATTCGATGGACGATCTGACACCAGTCGCCAGCATGGCCAGAGATGTTTTCCTGCTCTGGGCCAACAAAGATAGCGCCTACAAGATCTATCAGGATGTGGCGAACGCCGCTAAAGATAAGTCCGCACCTTTGAAGTCTGGTGGCACACAGTCCAAAGACGGTGATGAGATTCTCGTGCGCATGATTGCGGCAGAGGCAGGCGGCAATTTCATTTACATTCCTTTCAAGAGTGGAAGTGAAGCCGCTGTACAGCTGGCCGGCGGGCATATCGACATCAATACCAATAACCCGTCGGAAAATGTGGGACAGTGGGCTGGTGGGGCGGTGAGGCCAATCTGCGTTTTTGCAGACGCCAAGCTTGAGGACACGAACAAAGTGTATGACGGGCAGGGCTTTGGAGATATTCCAACCTGTGCAAGTCAGGGCAGCAAAATACAATCCTACGAGATTCCGCGAACGATCTTTTCCGCAGCGAAATTAACCAACGAGCAACAGGCCTATTTTCGCGATCTTCTGTCGAAAGTGCGCGAGAAGCCGGAATGGCAAGCCTATCTCCAGAAAACCATGCAGGGCGATCTGTTTTTGCAAGGGTCTGAACTTCAGACTTATATCGATCAAGATAGTGCGAGAGCCAGAGCGGTGTTTGAGCGTGAAGGTTGGCTTGTCAAATAGGGCAAGCTTTGTGCGGTCGCCTTCAGGCCGCGCTGTCTGCTGGAAATGGGAGAGACCGATATGGACGATACCAGGAAGGTATTGCTAACGCGCTTTGCTGCCGAAATGTTTGTGGCAGCACTGCTCGTCGCTATAGGCGTACTCGTTGCTTACGGTGCCGCCGGTCTGGGTTATGGCTGGACATCCAGCGGCCCGGACTCAGGCTATGTACCATTCTATCTTGGATGGGGAATAGGGCTCGCCGGTATGGGGATCGCGATTTCGAGCTATCTCGAACGTGAGCGTTATAGAGCCAGAGTTTTTCTGACACTCGATGGCGCACGCGATGTCCTGTCGTTCTTCCTGCCCATCATAGGACTGGTCGTTGCCAGTTATCTTCTGGGCATCTACTGCGCGGGCCTGATCTATCTGTTTTTGACTATCCGGTTTCAAGCCAAGGCTTCGACTTTGAATGCGCTTTTGATCGCTCTTCTCGCGGTTGGTCTTTTCTATGTTATGTTTGAGTTCTGGTTCCGTATCCCGCTATTGAAGGGGCCGATCGAACCTCTTCTCGGATTGTGAGGTGGAAATGATGGAAAACTTCGAAAATCTTCTGCACGGCTTTTCGATCGCTATTAGCGGCTATCATATATTCCTCATGATTGCAGGCGTCATGATGGGGCTTCTCGTCGGCGTTTTGCCGGGATTGGGCGCGCCCAATGGCGTGACGCTTTTGTTGCCTTTGACATTCTCGATGGAGCCCGTCTCGGCCATCATCCTGCTAACCAGTATGTACTGGGGCGCACTCTTTGGTGGATCGACCACATCGATCTTGTTCAACATCCCCGGCGAACCATCTTCGGTGGCAACCACATTCGATGGTCATCCCATGGCCAAGCGCGGTGAGACTACCGAAGCATTGACCTATGCATTTTCCTCCGCAGGTATCGGTGCGTTGTGCGGGGTGGCGCTGATCACGGTTTTATCGAGCTGGATTGCTTCCTTCGCGCTCAGCTTTTCACCGGCGGAATATTTCGCCGTCTATTTTCTCGCTTTTTCCTGCTTTATCGGGTTCGGTTCCGGGTCGATGCTGAAGAGCGCTGCAGTAATTGCGCTTGGTTTTGCACTCACATCGGTCGGAATGGATACCGTTTCAGGTGAAGTGCGGTTGACCTATGGCTTTTCTGAACTGCTGCGCGGGATCAGCTTCCTAGTTGCCGTGATAGGCCTCTTCGGCATCGGAGAGCTGTTGCTGACGATGGAGGAAGACCTGAAATTCGATTCCGTGAAATCAAAGCTTGAAATCCGTCGCGTTTTCAAAACGATTGCAACGCTGCCGCGATATTGGGCAACATATCTGCGTTCCCTCGCCATTGGCTGTTGGATGGGAATAACACCGGGAGGGCCAACGGCGGCTTCCTTCATGAGCTATGGTGTCGCGCAACGCTCCGGCAAAAAGAAATTCGGAACCGGTATTCCAGAAGGTATCATCGCGCCGGAAACCGCCGATCATGCCGCCGGTTCCTCGGCAATATTGCCGATGCTGGCACTTGGAATTCCAGGTTCAGCGACGGCTGCCGTCATGATGGGGGGGCTGTTGATCTGGGGGCTCAATCCCGGTCCGATGCTGTTTGTCCAGAATACGGACTTCGTCTAGGGTTTGATTGCCTCAATGTATCTCGGCAATGTCATTGGTGTCATCTTCGCCCTGGCAACGGTTCCCTTCTTTGCTGTCATTCTACGGGTCCGTTTTGCCATCGTGGCACCGCTGATCATGTTTGTGTGTTTGATTGGTGCCTATACGGTGGCGAGCGCATCATTCGATATGGTGTTGCTGGCGATATTCGGCGTAGTAGGTTATCTCTTCAAGAAGCTGGACTACCCCATCGCTCCGTTTGTGCTCGCCATGGTGCTCGGTCAGAAAGCAGAGGACGCCTTTCGTCAGTCCTTGATGATCTCCCAAGGGTCACTTTCAGTCTTCTTTTCAAATTGGCTCGTCGGGAGTGTTATGACCGCCGGGATTGCGATGATTGCCATTCCTGCACTCATCGCTTTGTGGCGCCGCCGCCGACCGTCACTCGTAGAAGAAGTTTGAGGACGCGCCATGGGTTTGATCGGCGTTTCACACACACGTCAGGCGGCTCAACGGCGCCTGCCTCGCATAGCGTTCGATTTTATCGATGGCGGTGCCGGGCGCGAGAATGCGTTGCGTCGGGCCGAAGCTGCATTCAATGCCGTGGAACTCGTGCCGAGTGTTCTGCGGGGTCATACTGAATTCGACACGAGCTGCCGCCTTTTTGGTACGGAACAGTCTTTGCCTTTTGGTATTCCACCGATAGGGCTTGCCGATCTTGTGTGGCCAAAAACGGATATAGCCTTGGCAGCGACTGCCTATCGGCTTGGCATTCCATACGTACTTTCGACGGCGGCATCGACAACCATTGAAGATATCACCAAGGTTAACCCGGATGCCTGGTTCCAGCTCTATGTGGGCGAAGATCAGTCTATCGTGGACAATCTGATTGATCGTGCGGAATCTGCCGGTATCAAAAAACTTGTCGTCACGGTTGATATACCGGCTCCCGGCAGAAGGCTGAGGGATTTGGCGAATGGTTTTACATTGCCCTTGCGTCCCAGTCTTGGAAGCATTTTCAGCTTTGCGACCCACCCAGCCTGGTGTCTTGCCACGTTGCGTGCGGGGTCACCGAAAGTTGCTAATTTTGCGAACTATGCATCGGGGTCGCAGTCCGGCACATCGCTGGCGCGATTGATGGCCCGCCAGACTTCGGGCAGGCTCGACTGGACAATTCTGGGCGACCTGCGGCGACGCTGGAAAGGAACATTCATCGTCAAAGGTGTGTTGAATCCGTCCGACGCCCGAAGAATTGTCGACACAGGGGCGGATGCACTGATTGTTTCCAGCCATGGAGGACGGCAGTTCGAAGCGGCACCGGCGCCATTAGCTGCGTTGCCGGAAATTCGCGCAGCCGTGGGACGACAGATCCCGGTGCTAATGGATGGCGGAATCCGCTCAGGGACCGATATCATTTCTGCACTCGATCGCGGAGCCGATTTCGTTTTTATTGGCCGTCCTTTTCTTTACGCCGTCGCTGCGGCCGGTGTTGCCAGGGGGCCGGAACAGATGGCTGAATTGCTGCGTGCCGAATTGATCAATGCTATGGGGCAGCTGGGATTGGGGTCAATTTCAGAGCTGATTGACCGCTTCAACTAAAAGCCAGTGCCCAAAGCAATGTCATGGGTGGGCGCTCCCAGCATCAGGCCACAGCTTCCCGCCAAACGAAGTGTTCGCCGCCTAGCTCCACGCAATCAAGATGTGGCGCTACATAATCGAGCGACTTGACGGGACTTGGAAGCTCTCCCTCATTGGCGACAAACAATCGACGCTCACGATCTGGATCAGCTACGGGAACCGCCGACATCAGCCGACGCGTATAGTCATGGGCGGGATGCTCAAACACCTGCGAGCGTGTCCCGGTTTCCACAAAGCGACCTGCATACATCACCGCCACACGGTGGCTGATCTGCTCGACAACCGCCATGTCGTGGCTGATGAAAAGATAGGACACGCCTGTCTCGTTCTGGATATCCTGCAGAAGGTCTAAAACCTGCGCTTGAATGGAGACGTCGAGAGCGGCCACGCTTTCGTCCGCTACGATCAGCTTCGGTGAAAGCGACAAAGCGCGCGCGATGCAGATGCGCTGCCGTTGGCCGCCGGAGAATTCGTGCGGATAGCGCTTCATCTGGTCGGCAGACATGCCGACGCGACGGAAGAGATATTCGACCCGGTCTTTCAGCTCACTGCCGGATGCCAGACCATGGATCGTCAGCGGCTCACCCACAAGGTCGCCAACCCGCATGCGCGGATCAAGAGAAGCATAGGGATCCTGAAAGATCATTTGAATGTCGCGAAGCACTGGCCGCATCGCCGTGCGGCTCAGGCCCTTTGTGCTCTTGCCGTCAATGCGGATATCACCGCTCCATGGCACCAGATTGAGCAGGGCCTTACCCGTCGTGGACTTGCCGCAGCCCGATTCACCGACCAGTGACAGCGTTTCACCGCGATTGACAGTAAAGGATACGCCCTCCACAGCATGAACGCGCCGAACAGGGCGCTGCAAGATACCGCCCTTTATGTCGAAGCGAACAACCAGATTCTCGACTTCGAGAATAGGGCTGGATGGAGCGGGCGCTGGCTCGGCCTTTGGTTCGGCTGGCGCGCGCTTCGGCTTATCGGTGCCAGTCATTTCGCCCAGCCGCGGTACGGCTGCGAGCAATCGCTGCGTATATTCGTCACGAGGGTGATGGAAGACATCGCGAAGCGGGCCTTGCTCCACTTGCCTGCCCTTGTTCATCACAAGAACATGGTCTGCCATTTCTGCGACGACGCCCATATCATGGGTGATAAGAATGACCGAGATGCCGTTCTCTGCCTGCAGCTTGCGAATGAGCGCAAGGATCTGCGACTGAACCGTCACGTCGAGTGCCGTTGTCGGCTCATCGGCGATGAGAATTTCGGGCTTCTGGGCAAGCGCCATCGCGATCATGACACGCTGGCGCATGCCGCCGGAGAGTTCATATGGATATTGCAGCAAACGACGACTGGAATCGGAAATCTGCACCTGATCGAGCAAGTCCTTGCAACGCTGTTTCAGCGCGGCACTGGACAGGCTGCCATTCGGGCCAGCTTCATTGGCGACTGCTTCCGCCAGTTGTCGCCCAACGGTCAGAACCGGGTTCAGCGAGGTCATGGGTTCCTGAAAAATCATCCCGATATGACGCCCGCGCACGCTACGCATCTGGTTTTCGTTGAGCTTGAGAATGTCGCGACCGTTCATCATGGCGGTGCCACCGGTCACGCGCGCCAAGGACTTTGGCAAAAGCTGCATCAGCGAGAGCACGGTCATGGATTTGCCGGAGCCACTTTCGCCGGCAATGCACAAGGTCTCCCCGGATTGCAGATCAAAGGAAAGCCGGTCGACGACAGTGCGTGCACCGTCAGGTGTCGCAACCTGCGTCACCAGATCTCTTACCTGCAGAAGCGGAGAAGGCGTGTTCATATTTGTGCTCGCTGAGTGATGGAAGAGGGCGACCGGAGCCGCCCCCTTATGCCTTATTCGAAAACGGAACGCGGGAAGTAGAACGACACGACCCAGTTCGGCTGATCGACGATTTCGCTGATGCGCAGATCACCGCAAGCCGAGCAGAGCATATAGGCATCCACGGGGTTGAGGTTCTGCGTCTGGCAAAGAAGGTCGATCATGTTGGAGAGGGCGGCTTTCGCGCCTTCCCACAGATCGGACCCGATACCGGTGGTGACTTCGTAACCCTTGGTATCGAGGTGCCGTGTCACTGGCCCCGGCGTGGTGAACCGGGGCATCTTCAGTGGCGTATCCTTGATGAGATCCAGCGTCAGAGCGACATTCATCGCGCTTTCGATGGCGGTGCCGCAAACTTCGCCGTCGCCCTGTGCCGCATGGGTGTCACCAATGGAGAACAAAGCGCCTTCGACTTCGATCGGCAGATAAAGCGTGGTTCCGGCTGCGAGATCGCGAATGTCGAGATTGCCGCCGACGCGACGCGGCGGCACAACCGAATGCAGGCCCTTTTCCGCCGGTGCAACGCCGATGGTTCCGGCGAACGGTTTCAGCGGAACGCGCGCATGCTCTCCGAAAAGTGCTGGTTCCAGCGTTGTGGGATTGTAGTTCCACAATGCTAGCGCCGGCTCCTTGAAGTCATCAGCAAGAAGACCGAAGCCTGGAATATTTGCCGTCCAGCCGAAGCCCGAAGGCTCAAACTGGTGAATGGTGATTTTCAGGATATCGCCCGGCTTGGCGCCATCGACGAAGATGGGGCCGGTAACGGGATTGACCTTGGAAAAGTCCATCGTCGACACATCGGCGACCGTGCTGCCGCGATGATAGTGGCCTGCACCGCTGTCCAGACATTCGAATTTCAGGGTCGAGCCGGGCGCAACCGTTTCAGCCGGCCGGAACGAGTTGTCCCAGCCGAAATGATGATGCCGACCATGAATGGTGTAATGGCAATTATTGCACATCTTTTGCATAAACCTCGTCGTAATTGACCGGGATGTGGACAGGATCGACGAAGATCGCGTCGGGGCCGCCCAGACGTTCGGAGCGAACCGAGAAGCGCTCCTCGTTGAAGATCGGCGCCCACGGCGCGTCGTCCATGATCTTCAGATAGATATCGCGCCACATGGCTTCGCGCTCTTGCTTGCGGGCCGGGTCAACGATGGCGTCAGCTTCCTGCGCCTTCTTGTCCAGCTCTGCATTGCAGTACCATGACCAGTTCCAGCCACCCTGTACCGCGCCGCTGCAACCCAGGATCGGGCCGTAGAAGTTGGACGGATCGGGGAAGTCGGCAATCCAGCCCATGCCGCCGGACCAGATCATCGGTGCGCCTTCGGGCTCGCCGCCAGCCGCGATGACATTGGCCTGCGCCAGAGACTTGATCGAGGCCTTGATGCCGATGGCGGCCAGATCCTGCTGGATGGCCTGCGCAATGCGCGGCTGCGGATCGGTATTGGCGACGAAGAGTTCGGTTTCGAAACCATCGGGCACACCGGCTTCGGCAAGCAACGCTTTTGCCTTTTCAGGATCGTAAGGATAGCCCTTATAGTCCTTGGCATAGCCCGGCATCGACGGCGGCAGCGGCTGATTGGCCGGAACGGCGCGACCGTTGATGATGCGGACGATACGGTCCTTGTTGATGGCCATGTTGACGGCCTGACGCACCTTCACATTGTCGAAAGGCTTGATCTTGACGTTCATGGTCACGTAGCCGGTGTGCAACTGGCCGCCCTGAATAATCAGGTCCTTGAACTTAGGATCTTTGGTGACTTCGATGAATTTCGCAGGCGGAATGCCGTCACCCGGAATGTCGACTTCGCCGTTCTGGAGACGCAGGAGCGCAACCACCGGCTCCTGGCCGACTTCAAACGTGATCTGGTAGAGCTTGGGCAGCGACGGATTGTAATAGTCCTTGAAACGCTCGAAGACGATGCGCTGGCCGAGTGTCCATTCGGTCATCTTGAAAGCACCGGAACCAACTGGATGCTTGCCGAAATCAGCGCCATATTTCTCGACTTCTTCCTTGGGCACGACATGGGCGAAATTCAGCGCCAGCACATGCAGGAAGGTGGCGTCGGGACGGCTCAGTTCAAACTTGATCGTGTAGGGATCAACCACGGTGATGCCGGAAAGTGCCTCGGACTTGCCCGTCGATACATCTTCAAAGCCGAGAATGGAGCCGAAGAAACCAGCGCCGGGGCTCTGGGTTTTCGGGTTGACCACGCGCTCGATGGAATATTTCACATCATCGGCGGTCAGCTCGCGGCCATTGTGGAACTTCACGCCCTTGCGCAGCTTGAAGGTGAAGGTCTTGCCGTCTTCAGAGATCGTGTAATCTTCGGCAATTTCCTTGCGCAGATTGGTGGTGCCCGGCTCGTAATCCATCAGGCCGTCGAACAGCGACTTGATCATCGACCAGTTCTGCCAGTCATAGCCGATGGCAGGGTCGAGCGTCGAAACGTCGTCCTTATAGGTGACGATCATCGAGCCGCCCTGCTTGATGTCGGCGGCCTGCGCGCCGAACGAGATGGCGAGGCCAAGCGCCAGCGCCGATATGCCGGATAGAAAAGTCTTTTTCATTGGTGTCCCTTTCTCTGGAGTCTTTTGGTTTCACCGCAGCTTGATGCGCGGATCGATCAGTGGAGTGATGAGGTCGGCGATGAGATTGCCGAGAACGATGGCGAAAGCGGAGACAATCGTGACGCCCATGATGATGGGAATATCGACACGCTGGATTGCCTGCCAGGCAAGCTGGCCGATGCCGGGCCAGCCGAACACGCTTTCAACGACGACAATGCCCGACATGAACAGGCCGATGTCGATGCCGATCATCGCGATGATCGGCAGGATGGCGTTGGGCATTGCGTGACGCAGCAGGATTTTCCAGCGTGCCAGCCCCTTGGCGCGGGCGGTGCGGATATAATCCTGACGAAGAACGTCGAGCAGCGAGGAACGCATCATGCGCGAATACCAGCCTGCGCCCAGAAGGCCGAGCGTCAGCGAAGGCAGGACGAGATGCATGAACGTTCCGTAGCCGCCAATCGGGAACCAGCCGAGCTTAACCGCAAACACGTAGAGCATCAGAATGCCGATGACGAATTGCGGTGCTGAAACGCCGACGAATGAAAAGATCATCAAGGCATTGTCGGTGCGGCTGCCGCGCCGGGTGGCCGCGATGACGCCCATGGTGAGACCGATGGCGAGTTCCGAAAAGATTGCTCCGGCCATCAGCAGCAGGCTTGCGGGCAGGCGCGACCAGATCAGCGACGCCACTTCGGTTTTCTGCAGATAGGAGCGTCCGAGATCGCCCTGAACGAGCCCCTTCAGATAGCGCAGATATTGCTCATAGAAAGGCAGGTTGAGGCCAAGCTGCTCACGAATATTTTCGACCGTTTGTGCGGTGGCGCTGCGCCCGGCAATCTGGCGCGCTGGATCGGCTGGCACCAGATAAAGCAGGATGAAGGTCACGAAGCTGATGCCGATCAGGATCATCACAGTCTGGATGAGGCGGCGGGCAATATAGGCGAGCATCAGTGGTGTCCCTGCTGGGTTGGGTCGAGCACATCGCGCAAGGCATCACCGACGAGGTTGAAGGCCAGCGCCAGCAACAGGATTGCCGCGCCCGGAATGAAGACGAGCCAGGGAGCGCTCGTGAAATAGGTCTGGTTTTCGAATATGATATTGCCCCAGGAGGCCGTCGGCGGCTGCACACCAATGCCGAGGAAGGACAGGGTCGCCTCCAGTAGAACGGTGGTGGCGATACCGAGCGTTGCCCAGACGATCATCGTGGAAAAGAGATGCGGCAGGATATGCTTGAGGATGATGCGGGGTGCACCCGCACCCATTGCGCGCTCGGCCTCGATGAAATCGCGTTCCGAGAGAGATCGGGTTTCCGTATAGAGCACGCGCGCAATCTGAACCCAGTTGACCATGGCGATCACCATTGCGACGATCCAGAGGCTCGGCTTGAAGATTGCCGCAAGCACAATCGCCAACAGCAAAGCGGGGAAGGCCATCATCAGATCGGTAAAGCGCATCAATACGGTTTCTACCCAGCCACGGAAATACCCGGCGCAAATGCCGACAGTCGAACCGATGAGCACGGCAATGCCGTTGGCCACGACGCCGATGATCAGCGATGTCTGCGCACCATAGATCAGGCGGGAGAAAAGATCGCGCCCGACGAGGTCGGTGCCGAACCAGAATTTCAGATTGGGCGCGAGCGGCGCGCCTTCCAGCGTCAGCCCGTCGAAGAACTGTTCGTTCGGATCGAAGGGGACGATCCAGGGCGCAAAGAGCGCGGCTGCGACAGTGACGACGATGACGACAAGGCCGAATGCGGCCAGCGGTCGGCGGATGATGCGGCCAAGAACGCCGCGTTCGGCTTTTTTCTGGCCGACCGGAAGAGTGTCAAGCGCGCTCACGATCGTTCCCTGTCTGCTTTTCGTTCAGAAAGCGCCGGGCAAAGGCTTCGACACTGACGCGCTCCGCCATCGCGGCAAGGCGCAGTTTCTGATAGGCCTGTCTGGCGGAGATATTGTCTGCGAACATCAGGATTGCCGTGGCCTGTGCGATGGCTTCGCGCCCGGCAAGGCTTTCGCGCAGCTCACCGATTTCTGTTGCCAGCGCATGGCGACGCTGAAAGTTGTGCATGGCGATGACCAGAGCGCTATAGACGCCCGCATTGCCGATCGGCTTCAGAAGCTGCGCATCGGCACCCTGATTGAGCGCCCAGCCGATCCGGCCCGGCGCTTCCGAGCCGATCAGGGCGACGGTGGGCACAGGCGCCTGCTGCGGTGGCCACGGAAATTGCTCGTCATGTCCCATATCGACATCGAAAAAGACGACGTTGAATCGGGAGATGTCGGCGTGCTCAGGCAGGTCCGGCCAGCATTCCACAGCGTCCACGCCGATGCGGCGCAACTGCTGCACAATCGCATCGACATTGGTGTGGCGGCGATGAACGATCAGCGCGGTCCAGTTTTCGAATGCGCCCCAACTGGCGACGGTGAAGGCCGGGTCTGTCATAGTCATTTGACGAGCCTCAGAAAGCCGGGTTGGTGGCCGGGATTGGCGGATGTTTGCAGATGCGTTCGCGCCATGAACGGGTCCGGTTGAATGGCGACCTCGGCCTCATGCACGATTTCAAAGCTGCAATCTTGTCTGGCCCGTCCGATATGCGCGGGCAGGGCGATATGGTTTGTTCGCGGCTCGACCAGCACATCGCCAAGCGGCGTGCTGGTGGGGTGCGTCTGGACGGCGGCAAGCACTTTTTCGACATCGTCGGTGCCAGCCCGCTCAATACCGGCGGCGATCATCAGGACGCTGGAATAGGCCTGGGCGAAGATGGCCGATAGGCTACCGTCAAAGCCATTGCTTCTGACGGCCTCCAGAAAGGCGCGATTGGTTTCGCCCGGCAGCGTGCGGAAATAACAGCTTACGCTATAATTGCCCGCGGCGGCATCGCCGACATGCTCCAGCTCGCTTTCATAGAGATTGCAGCTCAGAACCGGCCTGACATCGGTGCGGAAATCGCGGTTTTTGCGGCCCAGTTCTGCATAGGCGCGCAGGAACGTGTAGGACGATTCACCGATCAGATTGTTGAGGATGAAGTCGGGCTTCTTGCTTTCGATTTCGCGGATGAGATGGCTGATATCCGTGTCGCCGATTGCAATGGCGCGCTCTCCGAGAACCTCGCCGCCTGCGGCATTCAGCATTTCGCGGGCGAGGCGATTGGTTTCCCAACCCCAGATATAGTTTGAACCGAGCAATATGGCACGATTGCCGAAGCGGGGAACGATGAAGTCGATCAGCGGTACAAGATGCTGATTGGCGCAGGCCGCCGCATAAACGACGCGGTCGCTGGCCTCAAATCCCTCATAGACGCACGGATACCAGAGCAGTGTATCGCGCTTTTCGACAACGGGAATGACTTCCTTGCGGCTCCAGGATGTGGTGCAGCCGATGATGTGTTTGACACCCTTTTGCGAGATCAGTTCTTCGCTCAGCGGCGCATAACGGTCAGGGTTACCACTTGGGTCGGCGATGCGCGGCACGAGATTGAACGGAAGCGCACGATCATTGACGGCCTTGATCGCCGCCATAGCTCCGCAATAGCCCTCGTAACCCAGCTTTTGATAAGGACCGGAGTGCGAAAACAAGACGCCGACAGGGATGTCAATTTTGTTGTTTTGAGACATGCAGAAAGCCAAACAAAAAAACCCCTCCGGAATTTTCAGATTCCGAGAAGGGCCCAAATGCCAAGTAACAATTTGACTGAGAAATTACTGAATTTAGCGCAATTCCGTCAAGCTATTTCTTTTTGCCGGTATTTTGAGCAATATTGTTAATCGATAGGCAAAATTCAATCCATGTCAGACGGAAAGACGTTACATTCCATAACGGAGGATGAGCCTCCAATGCGTGAGGCGGTTGAGCCGACGCGTCTTGTCCTAACGAATAAACTTCGACATGGAGATCGACGTGGCGGCGACTTGAACATGATGCGCCAATTCGGCTTCGACGCGTTCGAGTGACCAGCGCGTGGTCGGTGCGGCGATGTTGACAGCAGCGACAGCGCGACCACGTTCGTCGGTGACGGCTGCGGCAACCGAAATATCGCCGAGAACTGTTTCGTTGGCGACGATCGCATAACCCTTCTCAGCCGCCTCCTGAATGCGGGCTTTCAAGCGGCCTTTGTCCGTCACCGTATAGGGCGTCAGCGACTTCAGTACAGAGCGTTCGAAGACGTCTTCCTGTTCTTCCGGCGAACGGTGGGACAGAATGACCGTGCCCGATGCCGTGAAAAGCGCCGGCAGGCGACTGCCGACCATGATATCGACATTGACGAGATGTTGGCCCGGAAAGCGTCCGACATAGACAATTTCGGTCCCGTCCAGTTCCTGGAGGTTGGCTGTTTCCCCAACCGTGCGGCTGATCTCCAACAGATAGGGGGCTGCCTTATGGAGGACTTCATGGGCGGAAAGATAGTTATAGGCGAACTGTAGAACCTTTGAGGTCAGGGCGTAGTTGCGGGTATTGTGGACGCGGCGCAGAAATCCAAGCGTCTCCAACGTATGGACCAGACGTTGCGCGGCGCTGCGATCCAGCCCCGCCAGCTTTGCGATTTCCGAAAGCGGCAACTGCCGCTGCGGCCCGTCGAAGACCTGCAGAATCTGAAATGTCTTTTCGGTCGATCCGACGAATAGGGACGAGCGCTTGGGATCGGCTTCCTCGCGGCCCGTTTCACCCGATTTTTTCCCTGTATCCGCCTGCATCGACATTTCGGCTCTTTCGTTTTCCATGTGCTGCAAAAGCGCAGGACCGCAAAGCCCTGCGCTCGAAAGGTCGGATCGCGAACCCGACCTCAACTTTGTATTTGCCTAACTAAAGGCTCAAGAAGCAAGATCGACAGGCGATCTTTCGTACTTGTCCAGAAGACGTGCATATTCCTTCTTCAGCGCTTCGCTCAATTCCGGCTTCGGCTGGCGCAGTGGTGCAAGCATGGTGGGGGCGTTGACATCGATCAGATCCATCACCGACTTCATCGGTCCCGGATTGGTTTCCGCAAAGGCCAGATTCATCAACGGGATCATGTCGCGATGCAGCGCCAGCGCATCAGCGGTCTTGCCCTCTGCGGCGAGATCAAACATCTTGCGCCAGACGCGCGGCAGAAGGTTTGCGGTCACGACGATGCCGCCCGTTGCACCAGCTGCAACATGCAGCGGGAACAGGTGGTCTTCTCCGCTGAGTACGGCGAAAGATGCTGCATCGATGCCCGCTACCACGCGCAGATAGTGGTACATGTCGGTGTTGCATGCCTTCATGCCGATGATGCGCTCGTGACGCGACAGCTCGTGAATAACTTCCGGATCGATAGCGATGCGCGTGCGATACGGGATTTCATAGAGCAGGATCGGCACGGGAGATTCGTCCGCATAACGAAGGAAATAGTCCCGGATGCCAGCCTGCGTGGGGTTGGTGTAGTAAGGCGTGATCACCAGCAGAGCGTCTGCGCCAGCCGCTGCAAAGTCCTTCGCCGAAGCGATGGCGTCGTGATAGCCGGGATCGAGCACACCGGCGACGACAGGGCCCTTTCCTTCCATCGCTTTGGCCGAAAGCTCGACAAAGCGGTTGCGCTCGCGGCGAGCCAAAGCGCCATATTCACCCGTTCCGCCAAGCGGAACGACACCGTCCACGCCCTGCTGCTTCAGCCAGGCGAGCAGAGCATCGGTCGCCTTCAGGTCGATCGTGTCGTCGCTTTGAACCGGGGTGACGAGCGCAGGCAAAATGCCGCGAAGACTGGAAGAGTTGATCATGGGTAGTCCTTTCATGCGAATTCAATAATTGGTTCAGCGGGACATGCTGCGCTGGCGCAGGCGGTCGGCCACGAAGATCAGCACTGAGATAAAGACGAGGAGGCACGTCGATACCGCAGCGATGACCGGCGAGACCTGAAGGGTCACTTCGTCCCAGAACTGCTTGGGCAGGGTGGAATTCAGGCCGCCCGACGAGAACAGCGCGATGGTCAGTTCATCGAACGAGGTTGCGAAGGCGAAGAGGAAGGCGGAGAACATGCCTGCCGCCAGCATCGGGAAGGTGACATAGGCAAGGCTCTTCATCGGGCTGGCGCCGAGGCTCTGGGCAGCGAGATCAAGACGCGTATCGTAGTTGCGCAGCACCGCCACCATGGTCATGACCACATAGGGCACACACACCACCGTATGACCAATGATGAGACCGAGTGAAGTTCCGACCAGCCCGAGTTCTGCGAAGACATAGAACAGACCAACGGCGATGATGATGCGCGGCGCAACGATGGGCGACAGCACGAAGGCGAGGATTGCTGCCTTGCCGCGAATATTGGCGCGGGCCAGCAGGAAGGCAGCGGGAATGCCGATCAGCATCGACAGGATGCCTGCGCCCAACGCCACGACCAGCGAACGCCACAGGGCTTGTGACCAGACGGGCGTGTTCCACATCTGCTCATACCATTGCATGGTGAAGCCGGACGGCGGCCAGTTCAGTCCAGCGGCGCTGAACGAGATCGGGATCATCATGATGGCTGGAAGGCTGATCATGATGAGCAGAGCCCAGACGAAGCCGCTCAGCAACTTGGGCGAGGTTTCGGCATCGGAGCTTTTGCGGCTGCCGGGAAAGAGCGCGATCAGTCTGTCGCTGATATCGCCAATGATGGCGAGAAACTTTGCACCGGCGCGACGTGCGGCGGTGTCGCGGTTCACATTGATTGCCGAGGTTTCGCCGGTCAGGCTTTCGAAGCCGAAAATCCGGTCATAGATGACGAAGACCGCCAGCACGACCACCAGAAGCAGCACGGAAATCGCTCCGGCCAGACCCCAGTTCAGTGTCTGCTGTACCTGATCGATGATGAGCTGGGTGATCATGGTTTCAAAGCGACCGCCCAGAAGCGCAGGCACGATGAAAAAGCCGATGGAGGTGACGAAGACCATGATGGCGGCAGCCGCCACACCGGGCATGGATAGCGGAAAATAGACCGTCCAGAAGGCCGAACCCGGACGCGCTCCAAGCGTGGAGGCGGCGCGCGGCAGGTTGCGGTCGATATTTTCCATGACCGACAGCATGGTCATGACGGCAAGCGGAAGCATGGCATGCACCATGCCGACCAGAACTGCGCCGAGGCTGTAGATCAGGTTGGCCGGACGGTCGATGACGCCAATCGCCAGCAGGAACTGATTGATGGCGCCGTTACGACCGAGAATCACCACCCAGGCGAAAGCACGCACTAGAAAGCTGGTCCAGAACGACAGGAGCACAAGGAAGATCAGCCAACTCTTGGCTTTCGGACCTGCGGTGGAGATGAGATAGGCCACGGGATAGCCGAGCACGACCGAAAGTGCGGTCGTCGCCAGCGAAATCTTCAGCGTGATCCACAGGACGTTGAGATAAAGACTGGAGGCGAAAAGCTGCTGATAGGCGGCGAGCGAGAATCCGTCGCGACCGATAAAGCTTAACGACAGCAGCTTGCCGACGGGATAAACGAGGAAGGCCAGCAGAAGCACGATCAGCGGCGTGATCATCAGCGAATGCTTGATCCACAGCGGCCTTGGCGGTTTGCTGGTACGGGTCGGAAGCGCGCTCATGGTCAGGCCTTCCCGTTGCCGGCAATGGTGACCGCGTCGGTGCCGTGCCACGAAAGTGCAAGCACGTCGTCGATCTGGAAAGCGCGACCGGAAATACGGGTGGGGAAAGCCGCAACCAGTTCGGGCAGGCTTTCGTCTTCTGCGCGCATATAGATTTTGGTGAGGCTGCCCGTCACCATCACATCGGTGACGGTGGCGCGGAGCGCCGAAGCATTGCTTTCGTCAGCAAGCGCCACAGAAAGGTTCTGCGGGCGGATCATCACATGGATGGAAGCCGAAGCTGCAATCGACCCATTGCTGAGCGCGCGCGCTTCGACGGATTTTGCGCCGATGCGGACTACCGCTTCATCACCCTCGATCTTCTCGACCTTTGCAGGCAGCAGGTTCGATTCACCGAGGAAGTCGGCGACGAACAGAGTCTTCGGACGGAAATAGAGGTCGGCAGGCGTGCCGAGCTGCTCGATATTGCCGGAATTCATCAGGCAGATGCGATCCGACATAGTCATCGCTTCTTCCTGATCATGCGTCACATAAACGATGGTAGCGCCGAGTTCCCGGTGAATGCGCTTGATCTCAAGCTGCATGTGTTCGCGCAGCTTCTTGTCGAGCGCGCCGAGCGGTTCGTCCATGAGAATGATCGACGGACGGTAGACCATGCAGCGGGCAAGCGCCACGCGCTGCTGCTGGCCGCCGGACAGTTCCTTCGGATAGCGCTGCGCAATATGCGGCAGGCGGATCATTTCCAGCGCTTCGGTGGCGCGCTTGCGGGCATCTTCTGCAGCCACTTTGCGCATCTTCAGCGGAAAGGCGATGTTCTCCAGAATAGTCATATGCGGAAACAGGGCGTAGTTCTGGAAAACCACGCCGATGTCGCGCAGATGCGGCGCGCTGTAGGTCACGTCCTCATTGCCGATCAGAACAGCGCCGTTATCCGGTCGTGCAAGACCCGCGATGAGGCTGAGAAGGGTTGTCTTGCCTGATCCCGATGGGCCGAGCAGGGTCAGGAACTCGCCTTCCGGGACGAGAAGGTCCGTTTCGGCAAGTGCGATGAAGTCGCCATAGCGCTTGGCGAGTTTCTGGATGGTTAGGCTGGATGAAGACATGTCAATTCCGCTGGGCCAGAGCGCGTTTCGATCGGCTTGAACCGGATCGGCGCTCTAAATTTTTGTTTGAACGAACATCGTATCTGCTCGAAGTGACAGGCCCGGCTGATGCCGGGCCTGCTGCTCCGGTTAGCTCAGGAGCCAGCTATTATAGCGTTCGATGGCCTTGTCCTGATTGTCATACCAATACTGGGCATTGATCTTGACGCCGTTCTTGATGTGATCCGGGAAGGTCGGGCAGTTTTGCGCGACTTTCGGATCGATGATGTCGAAGGCTTCTGGCTGGGTAACGCCAGCGGCGAAATATTCAACCAGCTGCGCCTGACGCTTCGGGTCGGAAGCGAATTTGATGAATTCGCGGCAGGCGTCGGCATTCGGCGTTCCGGCGAGGATAGCCCAGTTGTCGAGGCCCCAGATGTTCTGGTCCCAGACGATTTCAACCGGAGCGCCGCCCGACTGCGCCGACTGCGCGCGCGAAACCCAAGTCGGGATCATGTCCACTTCGCCGGAGATCAGCATCTGCTCGACCTGCGCGCCGCTGGTCCAGAATACCGAAACGTCCTTCTTGATGCGGTCGAGCGACTTGAAGGCGCGGTCGAGATCGCAAGGATAGACATCCGCATTGGCCACGCCGTCAGCCATCAGGGCCTGTTCGATGGTGTCGAACGGGTGCTTGCGCAGCGCGCGACGGCCTTCAATCTTTTCCAGATTGAAGAAGTCGGCCCAGGATTTGGGCGCTTCGCGTCCTTCGAAAGCATCAGTACGATAGGCAAGAACGGTGGTGTAAACATTGTTGCCCACGCCGTATTCCGACAGATACTGCTTCGGCAGGCTGGCGATGACGGCTTCGCTTTCGAGACCATGCTTTTCGAGATACTTCTTGTCTCCCGCAGTGAGCATGAGGATGGCCGGTTCGCTGATCTTCGCCATGTCCCAGGTGTAGGACCCGGCCTCGACCATTGAACGGATCTGCGCGGTTGGCTCCGCGTTGGCCTGAACACCCACGACTTCGATGCCGGTTGCTTCCTGGAACGGACGGTAGAAAACGGCACCGTAAGCCTTGGTGTAGATGCCACCGTCATCGCGCACGACGATGCGCTTGTTCTGGGCCTGCGACGGCGTCCAGATCGCAGGGGCGGCCAGAGCGACTGCACCTGCTGCGGTGGTTTTCAGAAACTGGCGGCGTGACCAGGTGGTATTCTTGATTATCATGTTCGTTCCCTTTCAAAAATGCTGAACCAACCAACGGTCGGATCTAACTCATTGTTTTTTTGCATTATCCGACGCAAAGCCGCTTCACGCTTCTGCTGGAAATGCTTTCGATTTCAATGCTCCGCCCGTGCTGCCGGTATGAGACGGCCAGGGTTGAACAATCCTTTTGGATCGATGGCAGACTTCACAGCCCGCATCAGCGCCAGATCGGTGATTGTCTTGTAACGCTCCATTTCCTTGAGCGAGACCTGTCCGACGCCATGTTCGGCGCTGAATGTGCCGCCCAGCGCAAAGGATGCGTCGTTGACGGCATGGCGGATATTGGCTGCGAGCGCGTCGCGGTCTTCCAGCGCTTTCCAGTCGTCGAAGGTAAAGAACGGAATGAAATGGACATTGCCGTCGCCGAGATGCCCCACAATGACGAGTGACGCATCGGGTGCGAGATCAAGCACTGCGGCGCTGGCGCGGTCGATGAATTCGGCGGTCGCGGCAACCGGTACGGCGCAGTCGGTGGTCAGTCCCACGCCTGCCTTTTTATTGGCTTCGGAAACGCTGTGGCGCACTTCCCACATCGCGGCGCGCTGGGCCTCGCTGCTGGCGATCACGGCATTTTCGATAAGGCCATCCTCGAAAGCCTGTCCCAGCAGGTTTTCCAGCGCAGCGTCGAGATCGTCTTCGCCGCCACTGTCGGACAGTTCGATCAGCAAATGCCAGTCATGTTCCGTATCGACCGGCGAACGGCGCTGCGGAACGTTTGCCACCACCAGATCGAGTTGGAGGCGGTTCATCAGTTCATAGCCGGAAAGCTTGGCGCCGTAGCGCTCCTGCACGGTGGTCAGAAGCTTGACGGCGGAATAGGCGCTGGGCAGCCCGGCCCATGCCACGACATGGCGGATAGGCTGCGGGTGCAGTTTCAGGACAGCGGCGGTGATGATGCCGAGCGTGCCTTCGGAGCCGATGAAGAGATGCTTCAGATCATAGCCGGAATTGTTCTTGCGCAGGGCCTTGAGATCGGACCAGATCGAACCATCCGGCAAGACGGCCTCCAGGCCGAGAATGTTTTCGCGGGTATTGCCATAACGCAGAACCGACGTGCCGCCCGCATTGGTGGCGATGGTGCCGCCGATCTGGCAAGAGCCTTCCGCGCCAAGGCTGACCGGATAATAACGACCAGCATCGGTCGCCGCGGTGTGGATGTTGGCAAGGACGCAACCCGCATCGACTTCCATCGTGTTGTTGACAGGATCGATGTTGCGAATCCGGCGCATGCGTTCGAGGCTCACGATCACTGGAGCAGGACCATCCTTTGCCGGTACGGACCCGCCGACCAGACCCGTATTGCCGCCCTGCGGCAATACGGGAACGTCGTGGCGATTACAGCAGGCGACGATGGCCGCCACCTGTTCCGTATTCGCCGGACGCGCAACGCAAAGCGCCTTGCCACTATATCGACCGCGCCAGTCTTCGGTGGCATGCGCCATTTCGACGGCATCGACGATCACCGCGTCAGCACCGATTAGCTCGATCAGTTCCGCAATCACTGGCACTGTCATTTTCCCATTTAATTGTTATGCGATTACTTCGATTGAAATATGATAGCGGATAATTTTTGTAATGCAATAATGAGTCTTTAATGCCGATAATTTCTCAAAATCTTTTCACAGGGAGCGGAATGAAAAGCGCAAAGCGATACTGCCTTTCTGGAAGCAACTGCAGATGCGCGGTGCAAAAAATTGGATACCCTGATCACGGGCCGCTGTGGGCGGACGTAAAAATTCGCGCGATCATTGCCGCGAAACATCGTCTAGTGGGCAGGGCTGCTCAACACTTATGACGGTAAAATAAACAGTTCAGCTTTTGTTCAAAAATTTGGATCGTTAGCGTTTGGGAGCGCGGCGAGAACGCGCTATCATCAATCAGTTGGCTTCATGATGTCAGTCGAGTGGATTAATTTCCAACATCGATCGAACTCGCCGCGGTTGGCGTTTTTCGCGTCCGTTTAGCCGGAGATTACTTTAACTTCCGTAAAGTCTTCCAGCCCCCATTTTCCACCTTCACGGCCATTGCCGGATTGCTTGTAGCCGCCGAACGGGCTGCCGGAACCAAGCGATGAGCCGTTGATCTGCACCATGCCTGCGCGGAGCTTCCGCCCAAGGCGTTTGGCGCGCTCAACAGATCCGGTTTGGACATAAGCGGATAAACCGTATGGTGTATCATTCGCGATAGCGATAGCCTCCTGTTCATCGGCAAACGGAATGATGACCAACACCGGACCAAATATCTCTTCGCGCGCAATCGTCATATCGTTCCGTACATCCGCAAATATGGTCGGGCGGACGTAGTTGCCGGCGTTAAATCCTTTCGGATGACCGAGGCCACCGGCAACCAGACGTGCACCCTCATCAATGCCTGCTTGGATCAGACCTTGAACTTTGTCGAAATGAACTTTCGATGATAGCGGGCCAATATGATCTCCTTCGAGAGCCGGATCACCGACCAGCATCTGATCGGTGGCACGAGCGGCGAGCTGCACGACCTGATCGTAAACCGAGTTCTCGACCAGCAATCGGGTGGGGGCATTGCAGGATTGACCGGTATTGTTGAAGCACTCCGCAATGGCGCGCTCTACCGCGCTTTCAATGTCGCTATCCGCGAAAATCAAATTGGGGGATTTGCCTCCGAGCTCAAGTGAGACACGTTTGACTGTATCTGCCGCGCCGCGCGCGACGGCTGTGCCCGCACGGGTCGAGCCGGTGAATGACATCATGTCGATGTCCGCGTGACGTGACATGGCTTCGCCCACGACCAAACCTTCGCCGTTGACAAGGTTGAAAACGCCTTTTGGAAGCCCTGCCTCATGGAGAAATTCGGCAAAGAGCATTGCAGACATGGGCGCTATTTCGGAGGGTTTCAAAACTACCGTGCATCCGACCGCGATCGCTGGAATAACTTTCAAAGCAATCTGGTTCATTGGCCAATTCCATGGGGTAATCAGACCGCAGACGCCGATTGGTTCGCGCACGATGATCTCGCCGGAATTATCTGTTCGCTTTTCTTCAAAATCGAAGTTTTTCAGCGCCTGGATGAACGCGTTGAGGTGATACAAGCCTGCAGCGGCCTGTTGATCGCGGGCCATGGTGATAGGCGCACCCATTTCAAGCGAAATGGTTTTGGCCATATCTTCGAGACGCGCCTCATATATTTCTGCGATCTTGCGCAAGAAGCGGGCGCGCTCCTCAACCGGGGTTTCGCTCCAGGAAGAGAATGCCCTACGGGCGGCTGTGACCGCTCGATCAACATCCTGAGTTGAGCCTGCCGAAATGGTTGCATAAGGCTGCTCATTGGCGGGGTTGACGACGGCAATGGTGTCGGTTCCGAAAGGTTCGACCCAAGCGCCATCGATATAAATGTCAGTCTTTACGATGTAATTGGTGTTCTGGTCGGATTGGAGCACGATATTTCCCTCTCTGGTAATTGTTAGGTTTTGCAGGGTGACGTTGAATACAACGGTTCCCGTCGGACACGATCTCGTTTCAGTATCCGAGAAATTGAACCGGTTGCTTGTTCGGGAAGTTGTGGATGGCAGCCCGGAAATCATGCGTATAAGTGGCTTCCATGAAGGCTGCCTTTTCTGCCTCAAGTTGAGCCGCCAACGAAAGATCCGCGGCCAGCAATTGCTTGAACAGTCCAAAGGCTCGTGTTGGGCCAGAGGCAATTTTTTGTATCAGGGCAGAAAGCTGTTCCTGGTAACTGCTATCCTCAACCACGTCGTTGACGATCCCAACTGCTTTGGCCTGACTGGCATTGAGTTTGCCACCCTTGAGCATAAGGGCAAAAGCAGCACGCGGCCCCAGCTTTTGCCGAAGATACCAGCTGCCGCCGCAATCGGGCACCGTCGCCAGTCGATCATAAGCAAGAATGAACTCTGCTGATTGACTGCAGATGGCATAGTCTGCCGATAGAACCATGCTCAATCCGGCGCCAGCTGCCGGTCCGTGTATTGCCGCGATGACAGGCACTGGCAATTGCTGCAGGATTAACAAAGCTGGGTGCATGTGGCGCAATATGCGCTGCAAGACAAGATCAGCCCGATCAGGGTCGGCTGCAAAAGCCGCGACATCTCCACCTGCCATAAACGCTTTGCCCGCGCCTTTGAGAACGACGCAACGTATGCCCTTGTCCGATGCTATGGCTTGCACGGCCTCATGAAAGGCTGCTGCCATCGCCTCATCGATAGCGTTGTATTTTTCCGGGCGGTTGAATGTGATGGTGCGGAAGCCGGTTTCTTTATTCATATCGACAAGGATTGGGGTCGTCATTTGTGGGTCCCTTGATACAGTTCTGCGGATTGGGTTGCGGATCGATGCGGCTGGTTTTGATGGTCAATGTGACGCTGCCCAGAATGATGAGCGTGCCGAGAATGGCATTGAGACCCGGATGAATGCCCCAGAAAAGCCAGGTGACCGTAATCGACCAGATCAGCCCCGAATAACCGAAGGGGGCGAGGAGGGCAGGTGATGTCATGCGGTAGGCAATGGCGCTTAAACCTATGCCCATGCTGGAGAATGCCGCCGCAGCCCCAAACTGGGCAATGTGTGGGACTTGCAATCCACGCCAATGCTCAATGGCGAACGGGGCGACAAATAGCGCCGAAAAGAACGCGCCAAAAAACGAGATCGTCCACAGGTTATCTTCGGACGGAATCCAACGCGAATTGATCGCATTGATGGCGTAAAACACGCTCGATGTCCCAGCCAGCCCCATAGCATAATTGAAGTTGGATGCCCGTGGATTGATCGCCACGACCACGCCAAGGAAACAGAAACAGATCGACAGCCATGTGCGAAAACTGACATTCTCCTTGAGCAGAAAACGGGACATCGCAGTGATAATGACGGGTGTCATAAAGAGAATGACTGTCGCTTCAGCGACAGTCAGAGTTTTCAGGGAAGCGATGTATAAATAGGCGGCGATCAAGCCAAAAGCTCCCCGCAGCGCATGGAGCCCAATTCTGGCCGACCATATTTTGCTTCGGCCGGTTGTCCGCACATGAAACAGGTAAAGAATCGGCAATGCCATCAGGCCGCGGATCAAAATGATCGATGACACATCATAGTCGCTGATGAGAAACTTGGTCGTCGTATCATTCAGGGTAAAAGCAAGACTGCTTGTGCAGAGAGCGGCAGCGCCAAGGAAACGCAGTGGGATCATGCAGCCCCCTCAAGGTCAGTCGCGACCTGAAAATACTCGCAAGGACAGTGCTCAAGATGGGGAAGCGTTATGGCGATCGTTACATCACACATGTGGACGCGCCATGACCGCGACAGGTTGCCGCTCTGGAGACCGCGCCCGAACTATCAGACCTGCTGTCTGCGACACGGGATTCGGGGTCTCTGCGCGCTGCTCCGGGGGTGGCGAATTCGAGGATATTGAGCGATGATTCAGACTACACCTTTGATATGGCGTGATCTTTCGCAGTTTCATGATGTTCCCCCTCCAATTGGCCCTCTTTATGGGGCTCCGACGAAAATCATCGTGTTATATCTGCATGTTAATAAAAAGTTGGACGTTCAGCAAATTTTTTGTTTGACTTCATCCGCGGCGAATTTCAGTATCTAATCATCAGGTTTGATTGCAGCAGGGAGTGGGGCGTGAAGACCCGAGTAACCGAGCTATTGAAAACGAAATACCCGATCATTCAAGGCGGAATGCAATGGGTTGGTCGTGCCGAACTTGCATCAGCTGTATCGAATGCGGGCGGCCTTGGAATCTTGACAGCACTGACGCAACCTAGTCCCAAAGCGCTAAGCGAAGAGATCGCTCGCTGCCGGCAGATGACCGATAAACCATTTGGCGTCAATCTCACGATACTCCCCACGACAGCGCCTCCACCTTATGAAGAGTATCTTGATGCGGCGCTACAGTCGGGTGTGAAGGTGATAGAGACGGCGGGACGCAGTCCAAAAGAGTTCATCGAGAAAATAAAGGCGGCTGGTGCGGTTGTCGTTCACAAGTGTACGGCTGTGCGTCATGCGCTGTCAGCGGAACGGGCTGGTGTGGATGCCATCTCCATCGATGGATTTGAAGCGGCGGGGCATCCGGGTGAGGATGATGTTGGCGGTTTGGTCCTTTTTGCCGCTGCTGCGGCGCAGGTCAAAATTCCATTGATCGCCTCGGGCGGTATCGGCACTGGCGAAGGCATGGCGGCAGCTTTTATGCTCGGTGCCGAGGGCGTGAACATGGGGACGCGCTTTTGTGCCACCAAAGAAGCTCCCATTCATGAGAACATCAAACAGGCGCTGGTCAATGCCGGTGAGCGCGACACCAATTTGATCTTTCGAACTTTCAGAAACACCGGGCGTGTTTTGAAAAACGCAATCTCCGATGAAGTCGTCGCTATCGAAGGTCGGCCGGGCGGTGCGGAGTTTACAGATGTTCGACCGCTGGTTTCCGGAGAGCGAGGTCGCCACGCGCTGACAACTGGCGAACTGGATAGCGGTCTGGTCTGGGCAAGTCAGACGCTTGGGTTGATCAAGGATGTTCCGAGCTGTCAGGAGCTTATCGAGCGTATTGTCAGTGATTGCCGCCTTGCCATGACAAGGGGGTTACACGCATTTTCCAACTGACTTTTGTCAGCGGAATGCCGAATAAGGTGCTTTGGAGGAAGTACCTTTGCCGGTTGTTGCATACAAAAAAACGCGGCTAGTGGGCCGCATAGGGAGGAGGAACAATGAAAAAGACATTCATACTGGGTGCAGTGCTTGCCATGGCAGCCGGTTCGGCTGGGGCTGAAGAAAAGGTCAGTTATGCGTCCTACGGCGGCGCCTATCAGGAAGGCGTGCGAAAGGCCATTCTTGACCACTTGCCCCAAGACCATGGCATGACCGTTGTCGATTATGTACTGGCTGGTGGTATCCGCGATATCCGTACCAAGGTGCGTGCAAATGCGGTCGATATCGATGTGGCCGAACTCTATGGTGGTCTGTGTGATCTGGCCGGTAAAGAAGAGCTTCTGGTTCCGCTCGATTATTCAAAAATTCCCAATGCGGCTGGAATCCCGGAACACCTGCGCTCAAAATATTGGGTAGGATTCACCGCCTATACGTCGGTCCTTGCCTATAACAAAAACGTTTATGGTGACAAGGGGCCACAAAACTGGGCCGACTTCTTCGATACGGAAAAATTCCCCGGCAGCCGCGCTATCTCGGGAAATTCGCCAGCGACAAATATGGAAATTGCCCTGATGGCCGATGGCGTGGCCAAGGACAAGATTTATCCCATTGATATGGAGAGGGCGATGGCCAAATGGTCTACGCTGAAACCGAATATCAGTGTTCAATGGGCCACGGGCGCGCAGGCGACCCAGCTCGCAACGTCCGAAGAGGTCGATATGTTATCGATCTGGGCAGCCCGCATAGATGCCGCCATCAAGGAAGGCGCACCTTATACCTATAAGCTTGACGACGCGGTGATGGATGTGGAATGCCTGGTCATTCCCAAAAATTCACCCAATCCGGAAGGTGCAATGCGCCTGGTCAACCATCTGCTCGATCCAAAATATCAGGCGAACCTGCCAAATTATATCGCCTATGGGCCGATGAATCAGGATGCCTTCAAACAAGGGCTTGTACCCGCCGACAAGGCGGCGAGCATTGTCACGAGCACTGAGAATCTCAAGAAGCAGCTCATCACCAACATGCCGTACTGGGCCGAAAATCACGAAAAGGCGCAGACCATGTGGGACAAGGCTATGATGCAATAGCTGGTTCTGGAAGGTTGGAGGTTTCGGCCTCCAACCCGGAATTTTCTTCTTGGAGCCCGAGATTACAGTCTGTAGCTGACAACGCTGCGGTGTCCTGTTGTGCGCTGATGGAAAGCAGAGATGAAACACTCCTCAACGACGGCTTTGCCGGTTACGATCCAAGCACTGTCCAAACATTACGGTACGGTCCGGGCGGTTGACGACGTATCGCTGGCGATTAAAGCCGGTGAATTTCTCACATTGCTCGGCCCCTCCGGGTCAGGAAAAACAAGCCTTCTGATGATGATTGCGGGCTTTTCCCGTCCGACGGATGGTTCGATCAAGATTGGTACACAGGAAATCGTGCATCTTCCGCCCCATAAGCGCAATATCGGCATGGTTTTTCAGAACTATGCCCTGTTCCCGCATATGTCGGTATTCGAGAATGTCGCTTATCCGCTGCGTTTGCGTAAGATCGGTCGTGCCGAAATCGAGGAACGGGTCAAGAAAGTACTCGATCTGGTGCAACTCGGTGGCTATGGCGAGCGTAAGATCACCGAACTGTCTGGGGGACAACGCCAGCGTATAGCGCTGGCGCGCGCCATCGTGTTCGAACCGCGCATTCTGCTGATGGATGAACCCTTGTCCGCGCTCGACAAGCAACTGCGGGAAACGATGCAGATCGAAATCCGCAAACTGCATGACCGGCTGGACATGACGACCATTTCTGTTACGCATGATCAGCGTGAAGCGCTCACAATGTCGGACCGGATTGCCGTATTTTCGAAGGGCAAACTGGCCCAGATCGCGTCGCCGACCGATCTTTATGAACACCCGGAAAGCCGTTTTGTTGCGGAATTCATTGGTGAAACCAGTTTTCTGCCGCTCCGGCGCACTAACGCAGGTGTCAGCTATGGCGACCAGGACGTAAATTTGTCGGATGATGTTGGCGAACTGCACGACGACATGTTGCTGAGCATGCGCCCCGAGCGCCTGCGTTTTGCCACAGACGAAGCGGCGGCGCGCGCTTCGGGAGCAAACCTGTTTTCGGGTCAGGTCGTCACGGCCATCTACCAGGGTGAATGCCTGCTTTTCGAGGTCATGCTGGATGGTGGCCATAAGGTATTCACACGCATTGCCAACCGCTCGGAAAATTTGCGGGCAGTGCCAAAGGTTGGTGAACGCGTGGCGCTGCGCCTGGAACGGGCGGACGCGCGGCTTGTGCGCGCGGAGGCTTGATGATGACAAAAGCTGTTGTCTCATTTCCTGTTGCAGCCCCCAAACCAGTGACGCAAGCCGAACTGGATGAAAACCGCCGTGCGCTGAACCGCAAAAAAAAATACGAAAGCTGGTCGATGGTGCGCCTCACCATCCCTGCACTCGCTATTGTTGGCATCTTGATGGTGGCGCCGCTGTTGTGGTTGCTGTCGATGTCTTTTGTCGACATCAATGGGGAATATGGTCTCGGAAATTTCCGATTGTTCTTTTCGGAACCTGTCTACATCGAGATGTTTCTCAATACGTTCAAGATCGCGCTCATCGTCACCGTTATCTGCCTGCTGCTCGGCTATCCGGTTGCCTATCTGATGTCGATCCTGTCCCCCAAATGGGCGGGGCTACTGATGTTGGCAGTGCTGGTGCCCTTCTGGACATCCGGGCTGGTGCGTACCTTTTCATGGCTTATCATTTTGCAGCGCAACGGCGTGGTCAATAAGACATTGCAAGGCCTTGGCTTGATCAACCAGCCGCTGGCATTGGTCAACAACACCACCGGCGTTGTCATCGGTATGGTGCATATCATGATCCCGTTTCTGGTGCTGCCGCTTTATGCATCGATGAAGGCCATCGACGCCAATCTGATGCGTGCTGCCGCCAATGTGGGGTCGTCGCCAACGCACGCGTTCCTGCGCATCTTCCTTCCGCTTTCGATGCCCGGATTGGTCGCTGGCGCCATAATGGTGTTCGTCATGTGCCTCGGCTTTTACATCACGCCCGCACTGCTCGGCGGTGGCAAGGTAAAGATGATTGCGCAGCGCATTGAGGAGATGATCTCGCTTTACCCGACATGGGGTCCTGCGGCTGCCCTTGCGGTGTTGCTGCTGGCAATGACGGCTCTTTGCTTGTGGATCAGTCTGGTGTTGGTGCGCCGGCTGTCGTCGGATCGATAGGTGGTATGATGGAAGCTCACGTTTCTCACCGTGCACGTCTCTGGCTCTACATTCTCGTCGGATTGGTGCTATTTTTCCTGATCGTTCCGACCCTGATCGTCATTCCGGTTTCGTTCAGTTCAACGACATCACTGGTTTTCCCGCCAGCAGGCTGGTCTACACGCTGGTATGCTTCATTTTTCGGTCAGGAAAAGTGGATCAGTTCGCTCTGGGTGTCGCTGCGGGTCGCATTCGGGACCATGATCGTTGCGACTGTCACCGGCGTGGCGGCATCCTACGCTCTTAATCAGGGACGCATCGCCGTTCAGGGTCTTTTGAAGACGGTGCTGGTTGCGCCGCTGGCAGTGCCCTCGATCCTGATCGCTGTCGGCATTTTCTTTGTCTATGCAAAGATCGGAATGCTGTTGAACACCATTTGGGGCATGATCCTCGGCCATTCCGTGGTTGCGATGCCGTTTGTGATCCTGACCATGCTGGCCGGTTTCAGCAGTTATGACTCATCGCAGGAAATGGTGGCACGCAGTCTCGGTGCCAATCGGCTCAAAGCCTTTCTGACTGTGACTTTGCCTCAGCTCAAGCTTTCGGTCGCAACCTCGATGCTGCTGTCTTTCCTGATCTCTTTCGACGAATTGATTATCTCGCTGATGGTGGCATCGGGGCCCATGTCGACATTGCCGCGCGTTACCTTCTCCACGCTGCGCGATGATCTCGATCCTACATTGGCGGCGGTTTCAACACTCATGCTGATTGTCACATCGCTACCACCGCTTCTGCTGCACATTTACAGCCAGCGGGCAGCAAAGAACGGTGGTTGATATGATTGCAGAACTTAACCGAGAAATGGATGGCTTTGTCCACCTTGAGAGACACGGATCCGTACTTGAGATTCGTATGGTCAAGCCAAAGGTTAATGCGATCTGCCGCAGTCTAAGCCGCAATCTGGAGAAGGCAGCGCTCTATTTGCAAGGTGATCCCGACCTGCGTGTCGGTATTGTGTCCAGCGGGTCAGAGCGTGCCTTTTCAGCTGGCTATGATTTCAAGGAAGGAACGGATCAGAACAGTGGTGCAAGCACCGAAGGCGCAAAAGAGGGCGGTTTCGGCGGTATAACGACGTTGTGGTCACTCAGAAAGCCGCTGATCGCTGCTATCAACGCCCCGGCCATTGGCGGTGGTCTCGAAATATCGTTGGCTTGCGATATTCTTTTGATGGCGGATGACGCCTTCATCCAGCTGCCCGAGCTCGAGCGGGGACTGCTGCCCGATGGCGGGGGACTGCAACGTCTGCCTCGCCGTATTCCCTATTATGTGGCAACCGCGATGATCTGGACCGGCGACCCCATGAGCGCGCAGGATGCGCAGCGTTGGGGTTTGGTTTATCGCACCGCGTCACGAGAAAATCTTATGCCGATGGCATTGGAAATAGCCCGGAAAATTGCGGAATCTGCACCGCTGGCACAACAAGCGTTGAAAGAAGCGTTGCGTGCCGTGGATGGCATGTCAGACCGCGACGCCATGAAATTGCGAGCTGGCGATAATCCGGAGCTGTCCACCTTTGCCGCTATGCTGTCCTCGGAGGATATGATCGAAGGCCAAAAAGCCTTCCTCGAAAAACGACCGCCGCGCTGGCGCGGACGCTGAACCAATAACTGAATGACAATTGAGACTGCCCAACCCTTGTGGCCGGGCAGAAAGGGAGAGCTATGTACAAATTTCTTGAAATTGAACGTCATGACGCGGTGGGCGTTATCGCGCTCAACCGGCCGGAGGCGCGCAATGCGCTCGGTATGGGGATCACCATAGAACTGCGCAAGGCACTAAAGGAGGCGGCGGCTGATCAAACGCTCCGCGCCCTTATTCTGGCCGGACGCGGTGGCGCCTTTTCAGCCGGTGCAGACGTGAAGGAATGGGCGGCGGGCAGAACGGATTGGCCGGACATGAACTGGGTCGAGGAGTCGCTGCGACTGGTCCAGCAGGTCCATGAGATGCCCAAGCCCGTTATCGCCATGATCGACGGTGCAGCCGTTGGTGCCGGTCTTGATATGGCTTTGGCGTGCGATTTTCGCTACGCATCGGAAAAGGCCAAGTTCATCTGTTCCTATACCAATGTCGGCTACAACCCGGACTGCGGCGGAACCTGGTTGATGCCGCGCGTGATCGGTCTCGAGGCGGCAAAGCGTTTTGCTTATACAGGTGAATTATGGACCGCCCAGATTGCGCTTCAAAATCGGCTCGTCAGCCACGTCAGCAGCTCTGACAATCTGTGGCAGGACACGCTGGCCTTCGCCCGGCAACTGGCGAGCGGGCCGACTGTCGCCATCGCGCAGACCAAGAAATTGCTGAACAGCGCTCATACGCGCAGCCTATCCGATCAGCAGCTGGAAGAAGTAGCGGCGGGCAAGGTCTGCGCACAGACCCAAGATCATAAAGAAGGCCTGGCTGCTGCCAATGAGCGCCGCGCACCGAATTTCATCGGCGCGTAAAGGGGGAACACCATGGATTTTGCATTAAGTTTTGAACAACAGGCGCTCATCGATTCACTGGAAGAGTTCTGCAAGCGCGAACTTTATCCGCACGAGAATCTCGTTGAGGAACTTCGCTACGTTCCTGAGGAAATCAAACAGGAAATTCAGCAAAAATCGATCCAGGCGGGCTTCGCCGGGATGAATCTGCCGGAAGAATGGGGTGGCCCGGGTCTCGACAAGCAGACCAAGATGCAGGCTGAACGCGTGCTTGGTAAATCGAGCGCCGCGCTCACCATGTGCATGAACCGTGGCGTTACCGGCATCCTCTTCAAATGCAAGGGCGACCAAATTGAAAAATATCTGAAGCCAGCTATCCGAGGCGAACGTAAGGATGCCTTCGCGCTCACGGAACCCGGTGCGGGGTCTGACGCACGCGGCATTACGACCAAGGCCGTGCGCGATGGGGATCACTGGGTTATCAACGGGGTGAAACAGTTTATCTCTCACGCCGATATCGCAGATTTCATCGTTCTCATTGCCGTTACCGGCGTGGATGAAACGCCACGCGGACCACGCAAGCGTTTTACGGCGTTTCTGCTCGACAAAACCCTGCCGGGATTGCGTGTAGAGCCGATGAAGTCGATCGTCACCCGCGGCTATAATCCGACGATGGTCTATCTCGAAGATGTTCGTGTTCATAGCGATGATATTCTGGGCGAAGAGGGCAAGGGCTTCGATACTGCCAATGAGTGGCTCTACGATGGCCGGGTTGCTTTGGCCGCCCATTGTGTCGGTCGTTCTGAACGCATCTTCGAAATGACCAAGGAGTGGGCCGGAACCCGCAAGGCGTTTGGCAAAACAATTGGTGAATTCCAGGGGGTCGGTTTCAAGGTTGCCAATATGGCGGTTGATATAAAGCTCGGTGATCTTATGGTGAAAGAAGCCGCGTGGAAAATTGAGAATCAGACGATGAGCCGCACTGAAGCGTCAATGGTGAATTACTGGTGCTCGGAAATGGTGTTCCGGGTTGCGGACGATGCCGTGCAAATCTTTGGTGGCATGGGCGTTATGGAAGAATTCCCCATCCAGCGTTTCTGGCGAGATGCGCGTATCGAACGTATCTGGGAAGGTACGTCCGAGGTCCATCAGGATATTATCGCAAAGGATCTGTTGAGACCGTATCAATAATAAGTGTCGCCGTTAGTCATCGGCCTTCGAGAAGGTAAAGAATGCGGAAAGCTGTCAAAAAGAGGCAAACCAACGAAATCAGACGACAGGATCTGATCCTTGCGACGCTGAATTCAATAGTCAAACATGGCTATCTGAATTCGACGATCAACACGATCAGTGAAGAATCTGGTTTTTCACGTGGATTGATAAACCACTATTTTGACAGCAAGGAAGATCTGCTGACCGCAGCACATCGCTATTACCTTCAAAATGGGGACGATTATTACCGGCACCTTGTATCATCGGTGAAGACCGGGAATTTCGATACGCTATACTTTGTTGCCTGCGGGCCATTTTTCCACGGACGCGGATATCAACAGGTTCATATTCACTACAACAGTGCCGCCTGGATTGTTCCAGAGATTATGGCATTACATCGCGAACTATGGGGCAAATACCGCGCGTTTCTCGGACGTCGGCTTGCCAAGGTCGCGGCAGAAAAGAATATGGAAATTGATGTCCGCCTGGCGGCCATCGCTCTTACGCAACTGGCGGACGGGCTATGGCACGGCTGGGTCATGGAAGAAGCCTATTCGGCCGAGGATTGCTGTATCATCATCCGCAAATGGCTGTGCGATCTGTTTGGCGAAAATCCCGCCGATCATCCGCTGCTGCCCAATTTCGATGTGGAGAATTTCCCGACGTCTGCACCTCTTACCAGTCAAGCTGGAACGAGCGCTGCCGTGGAAGTTTGAGCCCGCTGGGCTGGCAGTGCCTTAAGTTAAGAGGCAGAGGAATATGCTACAGGTGAGTACGAGCGTGGAGGAGGGCCGTATCAGCCCTACGCTGCGAGAGAATTTTGCGCGTCTTCTTGCGCCCCGCGCCATGGCCTTCATTGGTGGTGGTCAGGTCGAGGCAACATTGAAAACCCTGCGTCAGCAGGATTATGCTGGCGATGTCTATGTGGTGAATCCCAAGCGCAGCGAAATCGCCGGATATAAATGCATTCCGTCGATTGCCGATCTGCCTGTTTCGCCTGATGCTGTATTTCTGGCCGTCAATGCCGATGCGACCATCACCGCATTGCATGAACTGTCGGCCATGAAGGCGGGTGGTGTCGTTTGCTATGCTTCCGGCTTTTCCGAAATTGGCGCGGCGGGTTTTGAGCGAAATCTGGCTTTTGTCGAAGCTGCAGGCGACATGGCGGTGGTCGGCCCGAATTGTTATGGCCTCGTCAATTACGTCAATCATGGCTCGATCTGGCCAGCACTTTACCCGAAGTTGCAGAACAGTCGCGGCGCGGCGGTCATTTCCCAGAGTGGCAACGTCACCGGGCATCTGGTTTCCAACGGTCGTTCGGTGCCTTATTCCTATCTGATCAGCGCGGGCAACCAGGCTGTTCTCGGCTTTGAAGACTATATTGATTACCTCATCGATGACCCGAACGTGACTTGTCTGGGTCTGTTTATGGAAGGCATACGTGATGTGGCCGCGTTCTCGCAGGCCGCCTTGCGGGCGCGTGCAAAGCGTATTCCGGTCATCGTCTGCCGTTCCGGGCGTTCAGAACTTGGTGCGGTGATGGCCGCCAGCCATACGAGTTCGCTGGCAGGGCAAAATGAATATTATGAAGCATTGTTTGCCCGTCTCGGCGTGATCGAGACCGATACGGTCCCGCAATTCCTCGAAATGATGAAGCTTGCTTCGATTGCCGCACCGCTTGAAGGCGAGCGCATCACCGTGTTTTCCAGTTCCGGCGGCGATAATGGCCTGGCTGCGGATTATTGTTCCTTTGCTGGCCTGCAATTGCCACAGCCAAGTCAGCAACAGAAAGCTATCATCAAGCCGACATTGCCTGATTTTGGTCATGTGTCCAACCCGCTCGATTTCACAGCAGGCTATTGGGGCAGCGAAGAACTGCTGACACCCATGTTCACCACCATGCTGAACGGTGATTACGATGCGGCTATGCTGGTGATCGATTATCCGCCGGTCGGATCGCCCTACAAGGATAAATCCGCGCATCAGGCTATGGACCGGGCTCTGGCTGCAGCTGGCAAGATTGCGGATAAGCCGGTATTTCATGCATCGGTGAATACGGAAAGCATACCGCCAGAAGATGCCGAAGCGCTGATCGCGCAAGGGATAGTCCCTCTGAATGGTCTGCATGATGCTGCGCAGGTTGTCGCGAAATGGGCGAATTATTGCAAAATGGTTGGGTGCGACCGGCGGCAGGGCGATGCTGCCCTGGAACCCAAAGTCCCGTTTGCAGTCACCGCCTTGCCTTCAAACGGCGTGACAGTGAATGAAGCGGAATCCAAGCGGCGATTGAGCTCCTATGGGTTGAATGTGCCGAACGGCAACATTTTGACCATTGAGACGATCCGCGAACTGCCGGAAACCTTCGACACCCCGATGGTTCTGAAGGTTCTGCACGATCAGCTGGCGCATAAGACAGAAGTTGGCGGTGTTGCTCTCAACATTCGTAGCCGAAATGATGCCATCGCTGCAGCCGAGCGCATGGTCGCATCGGTCAAACAGCACGATGCTTCAATCGAGCTTACGACATTTCTGATGGAACCGATGCAAGCGGCCCCACTTGCTGAACTGATCGTCGGCGTCAAACGCGACCCGCTGTTTGGGCTGGTTCTCGTCATCGGTGCAGGCGGTATTCTGGTGGAGCTGTTGAAGGACGCCACACCATTGCTGTTACCGGTCAGTCGTGCAGACGTTGAAAATGCACTACGCGGACTGAAGAGCTTTGCGCTTCTCGACGGTTTTCGCGGCAAGCCAAAGGTGCAACTGGAGCCGGTTATTGATGCTGTCATGGCCATTGCGGCCTATGCTGGCGATCATCGGCATAATTTGCTCGAACTAGACGTCAATCCGTTGATGCTGGGAACCGACAGCGCCATCGCTGTGGACGCCCTCATCATAGAACATCGTTAGAATGAAGCCACTGGCCGCCGTCGGCGTATGGCGGCCATGTTCACTCAAGTCCGACTGGAAACATTATGAACAGACCGCATCTCACTGGAGCGGAAGCGCTCGTCCATAGTCTTGTTGCTGCCAAGGTAGATACCTGCTTTGCCAATCCCGGCACGAGTGAAATGCATTTTGTCGCGGCGCTTGATCGGATACCCGGTATCCGCTGTGTGCTGGGTTTGCAGGAGAATGTGGTGACCGGGATGGCCGACGGCTATTTCCGCGTCACGCAGCGCCCGGCGGTAACACTGCTGCATTGCGGTCCAGGTTATGCCAATGGCATTGCCAATATTCATAATGCGCGTCGTGCTGGCAGCGGCATGCTCAATATTGTCGGCGATCATGCAACAGATCATGTTGCGCATGACAGTCCGTTGACTGCCGATGTGGAAGCGCTCGTAGGGGGCAGTTCAGAATGGCACCGCTTCGGCACAAAACCGGCATCAATCGGTGCCGACGCCATGGCTGGTCTGAAAGAGGCCTCTTTTGGCTATGGCCAGATCGCGTCTCTGGTCTTGCCCGCAGACGTGTCATGGAGCGAAGGCGGCGAAACGGCGGAACTTGGGGACATAGAAGGGCCATCTCCAATGGACCCGGCAATCGTGACACAAGTTGCCGAAGCTCTGAAATCTGGCCGCAAGGCGGTCATCATCCTCGGTAATCCGGCTGTCGTCGAAGAGTTGCATCCCTTACTCAAGGGCATTGCCGACCAAACCGGCGTTGAATTGATGGGAAGTTCAACCATTTCCAACATGCCGAAGGGAAAAGGGCGGCTGGTGCTGCCGGTCGTGCCTTATGTGGTAACGGAAGCGCTACATTGTCTTGATCCTTATGATCTGGTCGTGCTGGTCAATTGTCCGCCGCCAGTGGGCTTCTTCCGCTATCCCGGTCTGCCGAGCCTGCTGCATCGCGCCGATGCCGAGGTTCTGACTCTGACGACCGCTCATCAGGACGCGAAGGGTGCGTTGACTGCTTTGGCCACAGCGCTTGGGGCTCGTGAAAGCGACATCGCCATCCAGAATGGAGAGATCGAAGTGCCGGTGGATGGTCCGGTAACGTCGGATACTCTGGCCCAGATTGTAGCGCGTCAGATTCCGGAAAACAGCATCATCGTCAATGAGGCGCTGACCTCAGGAGGCGGTTTTGCTGCGGTCATGCCATTGGCTGCTCCGTGTGATTGGTTGACTGTGACAGGCGGTGCAATCGGTGGAGGAATGCCGCTCGCAACGGGCGCTGCCATCGGGGCGGAAGCGGTCGGCGACAAGGGACGACGGGTCATCGCTTTGCAGGCTGACGGTTCCGCCGCCTATACGGTCCAGGCATTGTGGACGCAGGCCCGCGAAAACTTGCCCGTCACCACATTGCTGCTCGACAATCGCTCCTACGCCATTCTGCTCGGAGAATATGCCAAGGTTGGTGCCGAACCCGGCCCGACAGCGCTCGACATGATGAGCTTGGTCCGGCCGGAAATTGACTGGGTATCGATTGCACGGGGCTTTGGCGTCGAGGCGGTGACGGTGACCACCAATAGCGAGCTGGATTTAGCCTTGACCAAAGCTCTGGCCAAGGATGGGCCGGTGCTCATCGATGTACGACTGGACTGAGATCACGTCATGCAAAATCTGATAGCAAAAGTCGCGGGTGCCGAGACAACCGGAATAAAGAAAGTCGGGCTCATCGGAGCCGGCGCCATGGGGGCGGGTATTGCAGCGCAGTTTGCCGATGCCGTTATTGCCGTTGAACTGCTGGATATTGCCCGTGGCGTCAACCGTATCGAACCGGCGGAAACCGGGATTTCCCGCCAGCTTAAATTGGGCGGGTTTACGACGCCGGAGGCTGCAGCCCGAATACGCCCCGGCAATATTGACGATCATCTCGCGCGGTTACAGGATGCAGACTGGGTCATTGAGGCAGTGGTGGAAAAACTCGACATTAAACGCGAGTTGTTCCGGAAAATTGCACCCCATCTGAAACCGTCGGCAATTCTCTCTTCGAACACATCAACCATCCCGCGTCATGATCTGGTTGCTGATATGGAAAGCAGTCTTGCACGCCGCTTTGCCATCACGCATTTCTTCAATCCGCCACGACTGATGCCGCTTCTGGAAGTTGTTGTCGACGATCAGGCTGATCCTGACCTGCGCGATCAGTTGCATCAAGCGGCCAGATTATTGCTGGGCAAAACACCGATTGATTGCCATGACACGCCAGGCTTCATAGCCAACCGTATCGGCTGTTTCTGGATAGCGGTGTCGGTCACGGAAGCTTGTCGTTTTGGACTGGATATCGAAACTGCCGACGCTGTGCAGACGGTACTCGGAGTTCCAAATACCGGTGTTTTCGGGTTGCTCGATCTGATTGGCATTGACCTCGTGCCAACCATATGGGGCGGTTTGATGCAGGCGCTGCCGAAAGATGATGCCTTGCAGGACTATAATCTGCCGGGCAATCCGCTCATCATTGAATTGCTGGCAAAAGGGTCGTTTGGGCGCAAGGCGGGCGGCGGGTTCTACCGCAAGGCCGCCGATGGGCAGTTCGAAGTGCTCGATACTGACAAAATGCTTTATCGCGCCACTCGCCCGGTGCCGTTGCCTACGGAATTGCATGACCTGCTTAGCAAACAAGGTCCGGTTGGGAACTACGCGCGTTCGGTGTTGCGCAAGCTGGTGCGCTACTGCGAGACACATCTGTCCGAGATTGCATCGGACGCTGGTGCAATCGATACCGCCATGCAGCTTGGCTATTCCTGGCGCGAGGGGCCCTTTGCACTCGCAGCCAGAGCCGCAGAAATCATCGATTTTTAATGTGATTTGCCCCAGTTCTTATCAACCAGACCATAACGCGATGTACGCATCGACGGGAGCCATCCAGTTGGCTGCGATTATGTCTGGCACCGATGCAATTGGGGCAGCAAAAATTCGAAGGAGTCAGGAATGAAAGTCCTTGTCGCAGTAAAACGGGTTGTCGATTACAACGTAAAGATCCGTGTGAAGGGAGACGGCTCGGGCGTTGAGCTTGCCAACGTCAAGATGTCGATGAACCCTTTTGACGAGATTGCGGTTGAAGAGGCGATCCGTCTGAAGGAAGCTGGCAAGGTAACGGAGATTGTGGCTGTTTCGGTTGGCCCGGCACAGGCGCAGGAAACGCTGCGCACGGCGCTTGCCATGGGTGCGGACCGCGCCATTCTGGTCAAGACCGACGAGACGGTCGAGCCACTCGGCGTTGCCAAGGTGTTGAAGGGTGTGGTCGAGGCTGAACAGCCGGACCTCGTCTTCCTCGGCAAGCAGGCGATCGACGACGATGCCAACCAGACCGGCCAGATGCTGTCGGCGCTCCTCAACTGGAGCCAGGCAACCTTTGCCTCCAAGGTGGAACTGGCTGACGGTTCGGCCAAGGTCACGCGCGAAGTGGATGGCGGTCTGCAGACCATCGATGTGAAGCTTCCGGCGATTGTCACGGTTGATCTTCGTTTGAACCAGCCGCGTTATGCGTCGTTGCCCAATATCATGAAGGCGAAGAAGAAGCCGCTGGACGAGAAGTCGCCTGCCGATTTCGGCGCCGATATTGCGCCACGCCTCAAGGTGCTGAAGACCGAAGAGCCGGGTGGCCGCAAGGCTGGCGTCAAGGTTGGCTCGGTTGCCGAGCTGGTTGAGAAGCTCAAGGCTGACGGCATCATCTAAGAAATCGGAAGGGACGAGATAAATGGCTATTCTTCTTATCGCCGAACACGACAATGCAACCCTTTCGGACCAGACGGCAAAGGCGCTGACGGCAGCTGCCCAGATCGGCGGCGATGTCGATATTCTGGTTGCAGGCAAGGGTGCAAAATCTGCAGCCGATGCAGCCGCCAAGCTCAAAGGCGTGCGCAAGGTTCTGCTGGCTGAAAGCGATGCGCTGGAAAACCGTCTGGCCGAGCCAACGGCAGCACTCATCGTGGAACTCGCCGCCAATTACGACACGGTCATCGCACCGGCGACGACCTCGGCCAAGAACATCCTGCCGCGCGTTGCAGCACTTCTCGATGTGATGCAGTTGTCCGAAATCATGGAAGTGGTGTCAGCGGATACGTTCAAGCGTCCGATCTATGCGGGCAATGCGATCCAGACAGTGCAGTCCACCGACGCCAAGAAGGTGATCACAGTGCGTACGGCCTCCTTCTCCGCAACGGGCGAGGGTGGTTCGGCTGCCGTCGAGAACGCAACCGTGCCTGCCGATCCGGCGCTGTCGAGCTTTGTTGGCAATGCGCTGTCGGCTTCGGATCGTCCGGAACTGACCTCGGCCAAGATCATCATCTCAGGCGGTCGTGCACTTGGTTCGGCTGAAAAGTTCCAGGAAGTGATCCTTCCGGTTGCCGACAAGCTCGGTGCTGCCGTTGGCGCCAGCCGTGCGGCAGTCGATGCGGGCTATGCGCCAAACGACTGGCAGGTCGGCCAGACGGGCAAGGTGGTTGCACCGGAGCTTTACATCGCTGTCGGTATTTCCGGCGCTATCCAGCATCTGGCTGGCATGAAGGACAGCCGCGTCATCGTCGCCATCAACAAGGACGAAGAAGCGCCGATCTTCCAGGTCGCCGATTACGGGCTGGTGGCTGATTTGTTCCAGGCTTTGCCTGAAATGGCTGACAAGGTTTAAGGAAGACCAACATGAAACGTTCAGTGGTTATTGCTTCCGGGGTTCGCACGCCAATCGGAGATTTTGGTGGCTCTCTTGCAGGTATTCCTCCGTGTGAACTGGGAGCCGCAGTGGCGCGCGAAGTGATCGCGCGTGCTGGCATCGAGCCCGATCAGGTTGAGCAGACAGTCTTCGGCAATGTCATTCACACCAGACCGGAAGATATGTATATTTCGCGCGTCGTTGCGGTTCGTGCTGGGGTTCCTCACACGTCGCCTGCGTTGACTTTGAACCGCTTGTGCGGTTCGGGCCTTCAGGCGGTCGTTTCCGCTGCCGAACAGATTGAGCTTGGCAAAGCCGATATCGTGCTTGCTGGCGGTGCGGAGAGCATGAGCCGCTCTGGCCATTTACTGACGCAGGCACGCAACGGTCAGAAGATGGGCGATGTGACCGCGATAGATATGATGGTAGGGGCTCTGACCGATCCTTTCGGTCACGGTCACATGGGCATGACCGCTGAGAATATCGCCGAGCGGTCTGGCATCGATCGGGCAAAGCAGGATGCTTTCGCGGTTGAATCGCACCGTCGAGCGGCAGCAGCAATCGCAGATGGCCGCTTTAGCGGCCAGATACTGCCAATTACCGTCAAGCAAGGTCGGACAGAAAAACTGTTTGATACGGATGAACATGTGCGCAGCAATGTTTCTCTGGAGGATATGGCCAAGCTGCGCCCTGCTTTTAGCAAGGACGGCACCGTAACGGCGGGCAATGCATCGGGTCTCAACGACGGTGCGGCAGCTCTGGTTCTTATGGAGGAGGGCGTCGCTAAGGCCCATGGCGTCAAGGCATTAGGCCGCATTATCGCAACCGGACTTGGTGGCGTCGCGCCCGAGGTAATGGGTATGGGCCCCGTTCCCGCCAGCCGACAGGCTTTGCAGCGGGCCGGTCTGACCGTAGCCGATATGGATGTGATCGAATCCAACGAAGCGTTTGCGGCGCAGGCCTGTGCGGTCAGCGCAGAATTGGAGTTTCCGGAAGATAAGGTCAATCCGAATGGTGGCGCCGTTGCTCTCGGCCATCCGGTAGGAGCGTCGGGAGCGATCATCCTCATCAAGCTTTGCTATGAACTGGAACGTATCGGTGGCCGCTACGGTTTGGCAACAATGTGTATCGGTGGCGGGCAGGGTATTGCGATGGTGGTCGAGCGGGTCTAAGAAGCAAGCCGGGAGCGAGGAGGCTTCTCTCAACGACGACCAGTTCTGGTCTGAAAGCGATCCATGACAGAAAAACTCTCTCATCGCGGGCTTGTTGTCGCCGCGATCATGGCAAGCATGGCCATGATCGCTGTCGAGGCAACGATTGTGTCTACCGCAATGCCGCAGATTGCAGCACAGCTGGGACAACTCAATCTGTATTCCTGGGTTTTTTCGTCATTCCTGTTGACCCAGACCGCGACGACCGTCGTGTTTGGAAAGCTTGCAGACATTTATGGTCGCAAGCCCGTTCTTATTTTCGGTATCGCGCTGTTCCTCGCCGCTTCGGTCTTGGCAGGCTTCGCCTGGTCGATGCCTTCGATGATCGTCTTCCGGCTTTTGCAAGGCATCGGCGCAGGGGCGATCCAGCCTGCGGCCATGACTGTGGTGGCGGACCTTTTTCCCGGAGCGCAGCGTAGCAAGGTCCAAGGGTATCTTGCCAGTGTATGGGCTTTGTCAGCCGTCGTCGGCCCGTTGCTTGGCAGTCTCATCATTCACAATCTGAGCTGGGCCTGGGTTTTCTGGATCAATATTCCCGTCGGTATTCTGGCGGCATCTGGTTTTCTTCTCTTCCTGCATGAAGAGAAGCGGACAAAACCGGTCTCGGTCGACGTGCTCGGCGCGGCACTTTTCGCTGTCTCCATTTCGTCATTGATGATTGCGCTTACCCTGATGGAGAGCGCGGTTTCACTGGAAGGAATTCTGGCATTCATTCTCTTTGCCGTTTCGTTGATTGCCTTCATCTGGCAGGAACGCCGCACGAAGGAACCCATGGTCGCGCCCGACCTGTGGCTGAAGCGTCCTATAGCTTTTTCCAATCTTGCAGTTTTCCTGGCCAGCATGTCGATTATGGGCCTCACGACATTTTTGCCGATGTATGTACAGACGGTTCTCGACCGTTCTCCCGTGGTCGCGGGCTTTGCCCTCACTATGCTGCTGCTGGGCTGGCCCTGCGGGGCAACAATTGCATCGCGACAGTTTACGCGTTTTGGGCTGCGTCCAATCATGATCGTCGGAAGCATCTGTATTCCAATCGGAACCTCTCTGCTTGTCATGCTCACCCCGTCAAGTTCGGCAACAATGGCTGGAGCCGGTTCTCTGATCATGGGTTTCGGCATGGGGCTGCTTAACATCGGGGCACTAATCTTGACGCAGGACAGCGTAAGCTGGTCAGAGCGTGGCAGCGCTACGGCATCGAATGTTTTCTCGCGTAATTTGGGAAGCACACTCGGCGCGGCCATTCTGGGCGCAGTGCTCACCTACGGTCTTGCGAATGCCAACCACGGTGAAGCGATTACGTCAGAACAACTTCGTGACCTGCTGAATGGGGCGGAGATGTTGATTGATCAGCACGAGCTACGGCTGGCGCTTCAGCACGCGCTGCACGCGACCTTTGTAGCGATGATGCTTATCGCGGTGATGATCGTGCCTGCCTGCCTCTGCGTGCCAAAGACCAAGAAGACATATGAGAGTGATTTACAAGAGGCGTGAGCCTCTCACCTTGAGAATAAGCGAACCGGTCTGGTTTCCAATTTGTGTTCAAGTCTCAACATCATCGGTGCTCCGCGGTGTGGAGCGCCTGGGCAACAGCAGAAGGGAACGGGCAAAGCAGGCCGTTTCAACATATAACTGCGCCGCAGAATAAATTTGTCGCAATGCAGAAGATTTAAGTTGCCTGATCTTTGAGATTTCGTCCCGAAGCCGAGAAACTATCTGAGGCTGATCCCTAGACGTGCGCTTTGCGCGAAGGGGTCACCCGATGTGATGCTCAGCGAAAGTGGATGTACCGATGCCCTATCAGTTAAGTCTTCTCGACAAGAGTCCGGTAGCACAAGCGGGCAATGCGGAAGCCGCCCTTTCGAACACCGTATCTTATGCTCAGGCGGCCGAACAAGCGGGCTACAAGCGGTTCTGGGTTGCGGAGCATCATCACGCGGAGGAACTGGCCGGGCCTTCGCCCGAGGTGCTTGTTTCCTATCTTCTGGCATCGACAAAGCGGATCAGAATTGGTTCTGGCGGCGTGATGCTTCAGCATTACAGCCCTTACAAAGTTGCCGAAAACTTCAACCTTCTGGCCGCCCTCGGACGCGGGCGCGTGGATCTCGGTGTCGGCAAGGCGCCGGGCGGACTTCCTTTATCAACCAAGGCGTTACAGCAGGAAACAGGCAGCGAAAAGCGCCTCGATTTCAACAGCAAGCTTGAGCAGCTCACTGCGTTTCTTGGCGGTGGCAAGATCGCTTCCGGTCCGTTTGAAGGACTGGCGGCAACGCCTAAACCACAGCTTTCTGCGGAAAAATTCGTGCTTGGCGCAAGCCCGGAAAGCGCGTTGCTTGCCGCACATTCCGGCTGGGATTTTGTCTATGCCGGTCATTTGAATGGCGATACTGCCAATCTACAGAAAACGTTCGACGCCTATCGCAAAGTGACCGGAAAGGTGCCGGTTCTGGCGCTTGGCGCAGTGGTTGCCGAGACCGAAGATACGGTTGATGCCGTGGTCTCGAAAATTAAAATCTTCAAGGTGCATCTCGCCTCCGGACAATCCGTTTCGGTTGGCACACAGGAGGCAGCCGCCGAGTTTGCGCGGCAGGCTGGAGAGGCTGATTACCGGGTTGAAGAAAAGCATCCAAATGTACTCGCAGGCTCGGCAAAGCAGGTGAAGCAGAAGCTGGATGAACTGCACGAGCAATATGGGGTGGCCGAGTTTGTGCTCGAGTTCCCCGCTGTTTCTCATGAGCAAAGATTAGCTGCCATCGAGGGCCTGGCAGGCGAACGTCTGGCAATTGCCGCCTGATCCAAAGCCACTGGCGATAAGGAGTATCTAAAATGGGTTCCAAGCAGATCAGATTCGGTGTGATGCTTCAGGGTGCGGGCGGACATATGAATGCCTGGAAACATCCATCCGGGCCGGCAGATGCAAGCGTGAATCTCCAGTTTTTCATCGATACGGCGCGCAAGTCCGAAGAGGCTGGTATCAGCTTCGCTTTCATCGCCGACGGGCTTTATATCAACGAGATTTCCATTCCGCATTTTCTCAATCGCTTTGAGCCTTTGACCATCCTTTCGGCGCTCGCAGCGAATACGAAGCGCATTGGTCTCGCAGGCACGGTTTCGACGTCCTATAGCGATCCATTTACGATTGCGCGACAGTTTGCATCGCTTGATCTCATCTCCGGCGGGCGTGCGGGCTGGAATGTGGTGACATCGCCGCTTGAAGGTTCAGGCCGCAACTATGGCAAGCCACACCCAGAACACGCGTTACGCTATGAAATCGCCGATGAATATCTCGAAGTGACTAAAGGTCTTTGGGATTCCTGGGATGAAGATGCCTTCGTTCGCGATCGCGAGAGCGGACAGTTTTACAGGCCGGAGGGCTTCCATCGGCTCGACCATAAGGGCCGCTTCTTCTCGGTTGAAGGGCCACTCAATATCCAGCGCTCGCCTCAGGGCCAGCCCGTCATCTTTCAGGCCGGCGCTTCGGAAGCGGGTGTAGGACTTGCGGGTAAACATGCGGACGCCGTCTTCACCAATGCCGGCACCATCAAGGACAGCCAAACATTTTATGCGCAGATTAAAGCCAGCGCTGTTGCGCATGGGCGCTCGCAGGACGATGTCGGCATTTATCCCGGCATTGGTCCCATCGTTGGAAGAACCGATACCGAGGCCGAAGAGAAATATCATGCGATCCGTAATCTCGTAAGCATCAACGAAGCTCTGTCCTATCTCGGTCGCTTCTTCGATCATCATGATTTCACCGCCTATGATCTTGATGCGCCTTTCCCGGATCTTGGTGATGTCGGCAAAAACAGCTTCCGTTCGACAACGGATCGTATCAAGCGCGACGCGGCTGCAAACAGGCTCAGTTTACGTGAAGTGGCGCTGAATGTTGCCACACCACGCACGTCCTTCATTGGTACGGTGGAAAGAATCGCAGACGAAATCATTCTCTGGAAAGAGCAAAAGGCAGCTGATGGTTTCATCCTCGGCTTCCCGGTGATTGCTGAAGGGCTGGATGATTTCATTGCCCATGTTCTGCCAATTCTGGAAAAGCGCGGATATCATGAAGGCAGTCTGAAATACGACACGCTGCGCGGAAATCTTGGATTGGAGCATCCGCAGAGCCGTTATGCGAAGCCCGTTGAAAACAATGATGCCGAAAGCCACCGAAAGGGTGCGGCATGAATATTCAACGGTCGCCAGACGTAAACCGCAAACTGGAAATCGAGGCGGGTCTTGCCTCGTTTATCGACGAGTTTATCGCTTTGCGTCGCGACATTCATGCTCATCCGGAGCTGGCGTTCAAGGAAACACGAACCTCTGCTCTCGTGGCGGATTATCTCCGTCAGTGGGGCTATGACGTTACAACCGGCGTTGGTGGCTCTGGCGTGGTTGGCACATTGAAACGCGGCAACTCCGGTAAGGCCATTGGTATCAGGGCAGATATGGACGCGCTGCCAATCATCGAAGCAACTGGTCTTGATTACGCAAGCAGCAATTCCGGTGTGATGCACGCATGTGGCCACGACGGACACACGACCATTCTGCTGGCAGCAGCGCGCTATCTCGCTCAGTCCGGTCGTTTTTCCGGTACAGTGCACCTGATTTTCCAGCCAGCTGAGGAGATCGGGGCAGGCGCCCGAAGCATGATCGAAGACGGCCTCTTTGAGCGCTTTCCGTGCGATGCCGTCTATGGGCTGCATAACTGGCCGGGCGTGCCCGCAGGCAAGTTCGGCTTTGTGACTGGCCCGGCGATGGCATCGGTGGACCGGGCAAGAATTCGCGTGAACGGCCGTGGCGGTCATGGGGCCGAACCACACAAATCGGTAGATCCGGTTGTGGTGGCTTCATCCATTGTTCTGGCCTTGCAAACGGTGGTCGCGCGCAATCTCGATCCGCTCGATATGGGGGTTGTGACGGTGGCCTCCATTCATGGCGGTGATGCGTTGAATGTCATTCCCGCGCATGTTGATCTTGGCATTACCATCCGCTCGTTTTCGCAAACTGTGCGCGAGGAATTGCGGCGGCGGATTGAAGCTGTCGCGCGTTCACAGGCCGAAAGTTTTGGTGCTGTTGCTGATGTCAATTATCAGTGGGGCTTTCCTGCTTTGATCAACGCAAAAGCCGAGACGGAATTTGCACGACAGGTCGCGCTAAGCACTTTCCCCACCGGCACCGTTATCGAAGATTTCCGACCGCGCACGGCGAGTGAGGATTTTGCCTTCATGCTCGAACAAAAGCCGGGAACGTATTTCTTCGTCGGCAATGGTGAAAGTGCCGGTCTGCACAGCCCCGATTACAATTTCAACGATAAAATCCTGCTTCCAGCCGCGTTGTTTTGGGTTCGGCTGACCGAAGCATCGCTGATCTGAGATTGCACGATTTCTTCAACATGGATGGCCCATCATGGCGGATGAATTTCTCTACACTTCAACGACCGATATTCGTGCAGTGCCATTGATCGAGGCGCTGACGATTGAGTACGACACGCGCTACGGCACCTATTTCAATGAAGAGGGTGCAGCCGCCGAAATGAACAGATATCCGCCGGAAGCTTTTGCGCCTCCGCACGGCAATTTCCTGTTGTTGCTTCGTGATGGCCAGACAATCGCTGGTGGCGCATTCATGCGCTATAACGATGTGACCGCCGAGTTCAAGCGCATCTGGACACATAGTGATTTCCGTCGACAGGGGCTGGCCAAAAAGGTGTTGGATGAACTGGAAGCGCAGGCGCGTCGGCAGGGTTATAGCCGCGTCTATCTGACCACTGGTTTCCGGCAGCCGGAAGCCAGGGAACTCTATTTGAGAAACGGATATACGGCGCTTTTTGATGTCGCGGCCGATCCCGAAATTTACGGGACGTTGCCTTTCGAGAAAAATATTGAAAATATCGGACAAGTTGAATTTCATCCTTCCGACGCCGCTTTAAAACAGGTGGTGTTTGGCTAAGTAGATGCTTGGGCGTTGTGGTGGGTGTTATGGAAAAAACATCCGCCACCGCCTGATTAAATAGACTTATTTGTTTTGAAACTCGACGCCTCATCTCCGAAAATGGAATCCGGTGACTTCAAAAGCAGGAATTCCTGCGGTGATTCATAAGTTGAACGGCTATTCGGAGCAGTGTTGATCATGGCTATCGCTACAGAGTTTGCGGGTACGGACAGAGAGACAGGCTCTCGCGTAAGTCCCGGCGATTTCAAACATTATCGCATCGTTCCGGCCCGTTATCCGGCACGCGTCGTTGGCACAGTCATCGCCGCAGGCCTGATTATCGCTGTGTTGCAATCGGTTCTGACCAATCCGAAATGGGGTTGGCCAGTCTTTGCAGAATGGTTCTTCTCCGAGCCTGTTCTCGTCGGTTTGATGCGGACACTGTGGTTGACAGCGCTTGCAACAGTGCTGGGTTTTGCCCTTGGAACCGCGCTCGCGCTGGCTCGCGTTTCACGCTCGCCGCTGTTGTCCGGTCTTTCCTGGGCCTATATCTGGCTGCTGCGATCCATTCCACTGATCGTCCTGCTTCTTGTTTTGAACAATCTCGGCTATCTCTATGAAACAGTCAGATTAGGTGTTCCATATACGGATATCACCTTTGCCGAATATCCCACCGTTCAGATACTCAGTCCGTTTGCTGCTGCCCTCTTAGGGTTGAGCCTCAATCAGGCTGCATTTTCTTCCGAGATCATCCGTGGCGGCATTCTGTCTGTCGATCAGGGACAGCTCGAAGCTGCCGCCGCACTCGGCTTGCCACGGCGCAGACAAGCCTTCCGCATCGTGCTTCCGCAAGCCATGCGCACGATCCTTCCGACGGGCTTCAACGAGATCATCGGTCTCGCTAAAGGCACATCGATGGTCTATGTCCTTGCGCTGCCGGAACTCTTCTACACGGTGCAAGTCATCTACCGCCGCAATCTCGAAGTCATTCCCCTACTGATGGTCGCAACCGTCTGGTATCTGATCATCATGACGGTGCTCTCGATCGCGCAATATTACATCGAGCGCCATTTTTCGCGCGGTGCATTGCGCAATCCACCACCAGCTATTCTGACACGCCTTTTCGCTCGTTTAATTCCAGCAGAAACCCCGGTTTCGACCAGGGCTGAGACTGTTGCGTTGAGCGAACACGATGCACGGATAACCGAAAAGCTTGCTGTCAGCGGTTTTACCGGTGTGCGACGCGGTGCGGTGGACATTCACGGTGTATCGAAGAGCTTCGGCAACAATCTCGTTCTTGATAATGTAAGTCTGCACATCAAGCCCGGGAGCGTGACAGCGATCCTCGGCCCATCGGGTTCGGGCAAGTCGACATTGCTGCGATCCATCAATCATCTGGAGCGTGTGGATGACGGCTTTATCTCGATTGATGACGAACTGCTGGGTTATCGCCAGAGTGGCGACACGCTCTATGAGTTGAAGGAAAAAGACATTCTGAAAAAACGCGTCGATGTTGGCATGGTGTTTCAGAACTTCAATCTCTTCCCGCATCTGACCGTGCTGGAAAACATCATTGAAGCGCCGATGATTGTCCGTGGCCTGAGCCGGGATGCCGCGACCGTGATTGCAAAACGTCTGCTGGCGCGCGTTGGTCTCAGCGAAAAAATCAATGCCTATCCGCGTCAGCTTTCCGGTGGTCAGCAACAGCGTGTCGCCATCGCCCGCACACTGGCACTTAATCCCAAAGTGATCCTGTTCGACGAGCCGACCTCTGCGCTCGACCCCGAACTGGTGGGTGAAGTGCTGGATGTAATCAAGGAGCTCGCACGCTCTGGCACCACGCTTGTCATCGTAACCCATGAGATAGGCTTTGCCCGCGAAGTGGCGGATACGGTGGTCTTCATGGAAGAGGGCCGCATTCTCGAAACCGGCAGGCCGGAGCATCTTTTCAATGCGGCAACGCATCCCCGAACCCGGGAGTTTCTAGCAAAAGTCCTCTGACGCCATAAAGTCCGTTTAACACCACACCCCGACAATCACGATTGCCCTGACGGGGCAATCGGCGGGGATTATTTGTCCAAAATTCAGAACATTCTCAGGAGTTATTCAATGAAATCAGGTAACTACAAAAGCGCAATATTGGGCGGCGTTCTGGCAGTAGCAACACTGTTCAGCGCGCCAGCCATTTCCGCAGAACTCGACTTGAGCCCGGAGCAGCCAAACCGTCTGCGCACGGAGAAAAGCGATGCCGTTATCAATGCTGTCCCCAAGGATTTCAAGTTCGTGCAGGATGGCAAGTTTGTCGTTGGTATCAATCCTTGGGTGCCCCCAATCAGCACTTATGCTACGGATGCAAAGACCGTGGTGGCTTTCGATCCCGATCTGATTCAGCTGGTTTCTGATACATTGGGGCGCGAGCTTGTGTTGGTGCCAATCGCCTGGGCCGATTGGCCGCTTTCACTGGAATCCGGCAAGTTCGACGCCGTGATTTCCAATGTGACCGTAACCGAGGAACGCAAGGAAAAGTTCGATTTCTCTACCTATCGCAAGGACGAACTTGGATTTTACGTCAAGGCGGACAGTGCGATCACATCGCTGAAAGAGCCCAAGGACATTGCGGGCCTGAAGGTCATTACCGATCCGGGCACCAATCAGGAAAACATCCTCCTACAGTGGGACAAGCAGAATGTCGCAGCCGGACTGAAACCTATCGAAGTGCAGTATTATGACGACGATGCAGTCAAGGGTCTCGCGATTGAATCCGGTCGTGCGGATGCGGTCTTCAGCGTCAATGCAGTGCAAGCCTATGCCCCATCGCAGCACGGCAAGACCAAGCTTGTCGGGACGGTAAGCGGTGGCTGGCCGCAGACGGCCGAAGTGGCAATCACCACGCGCAAGGGCAGTGGTCTGGCTGACGCACTCACACTCTCGCTTAATGAGCTTATCAAGAGCGGCAAATATGGGCAGGTGCTGGAGCGCTGGAGCCTGAGTTCAGAAGCCGTTGACGAGGCCAGAACGAATCCTGCCGGATTGCCGAAAAGCGGATCGTAAGTTCCGCTCGTAACAAAGCGAAATGTGGAGAAATCAGGTCATTACACAGTGTTTTACACTTAAGGAGATGGGCATATGACTTATATCAGAAAAGCGGGATATTTCATTGCGGGCCTGATTTCAACGGCTCTGCTGATGACGAATGCGGCACGGAGTGAAGGTAAATTTGATCTCAGCCCAGAACAGCCGAACCGCTTGCGGGTTGAAAAACTCGATAAACGTATCGAGGAAGTCAAGGGCTTCAAATTCGTCAAAGATGGTGTTCTGACTATCGGCATCAGCACCAGCGGGCATCTGCCGCTGCATGACTATGCGTCAGATTCCAAGACCGTCATCGGCTACGATGTCGATCTGGCACAGATCATTGCCGACGCTCTCGGACGCGATCTGAAACTGGTTTCTGTTGCGTGGGCCGATTGGCCACTTGGGCTTGCTTCGGGCAAATTCGATGCGGTGATTTCCAATGTCACCGTTACGGAAGAACGCAAGGAGAAGTTCGATTTCTCCACCTATCGCAAGGATGAGCTTGGCTTCTACGTTAAGGCAGACAGCGCGATCAAGGAATTGAAACAGCCAGAGGATATTGAGGGCCTCAAGATCATCACCGATGCCGGCACCAATCAGGAAAAGGTGCTGCTGGAATGGGATCGGCAGAATGTTGCTGCGGGTTTGAAACCGATCGAGGTGCAATATTACGATGATGACGCGGTCAAGGACCTCGCCATTCAAAGTGGTCGTGCAGATGCGGTGTTCAGTGTGAACGCGACACAGGCCTATTCCGCTGGCATCAATGGTAAGACCAAGCTGGTTGGCACGGTCAGTGGTGGCTGGCCGATCACCGCCGAGATTGCGGTTACAACGCGTAAGGGCAGCGGGCTTGCAGACCCGTTGACCAATGTTCTCAACGATCTGATCGCGAGCGGCGCCTATACCAAGGTTCTGGATACCTGGAATCTCGGACCGGAAGCCATCACCAAAGCCAAGACAAATCCACAGGGCCTGCCGAAAAAGCGGTTCGTGAGGGGTGGGGCTGGCACATGAGGGGATGCGTGTGCCAGCCCGCTTTATTCTACATAAATGGAGAATGGTTCATGAGAGCAGGTGCTCTGTTAATAGCTGCATGGGCGTTGGTTGGCGCTTCAACCCTGCCAGCGCTATCAGAAGATGATTTTGATTTGTCGCCCGAACAGACGGGCCGCATTCATGTGCAGAAAGATGCTAAGGCAATCGCCGCCATTCCCGCCGATTTCAAATTCGTCACGCCGGGCAAGCTGACTGTGGCCGTCGCGCCGGGCGGACCGCCACTGGCGGCCTATGCCACAGATGCCAAGACCGTTGTGGGTGCGGATGCAGACTATGCGTCGGCGATTGCGGAAAGCCTAGGGCTTCAACTTGAAAGCGTTCCGGTTGCATGGATCGATTGGCCGCTGGGTCTCTCATCCGGCAAATATGACGCTGTGATATCCAATGTTGGTGTCACGGAAGAGCGCAAGGAAAAGTTCGACTTTTCGACCTATCGGCAAGGACTGCATGGCTTCTTCGTAAAGGCCGACAGTGGCGTTACCTCCATCAAGGAGCCAAAGGATGCTGCAGGCCTCCGCATTATCGTGGGTGCCGGGACCAATCAGGAACGCATTCTCGTCAAGTGGAGCGAGGAGAATGAGAAGGCGGGACTGAAACCGCTGGAACTGCAATATTATGATGATGAGGCCGCCAGCCTTCTGGCTCTGCAATCGGGTCGGGCCGATGTGATTGTTCAACCCCATGCACAGCTCGTATTCATTGCCTCACGTGACAAGAATATCAAACGTGTCGGCACGCTCAGCGCGGGCTGGCCGGATCGTTCGGATGTGGCAATTACAACCCGTAAGGGCAGCGGAATTGCCGAGGCGCTGACGATCGCCACCAATAGCCTGATCGCAAGCGGAGACTATGCCCGCATTCTCGACCGCTGGCATCTGGACGAAGAAGCTTTGAAACAATCGGAGACCAATCCGCCCGGATTGCCGAAGTTCAAATAAACTTCCAGTACAGTCATTATCGAAGGACATAATGTGCCAAAAACGATCGATTATTTCTTTTCCATCGGTTCGCCCTGGTCATATCTTGGGCTGGATACGCTTGAGGAACTGGCAGAGCAGCATGTGGTCGAAATCAAGCCTTACCTCGCAACCGTTATTGAGGAAAATGGCGGCATCCTCTCGCGCAATCGGCCGGAAGTACGTCGCGCTTATGGCACACAGGATCTCAAGCGTTGGGCCAAATTTCGTGGCAATCCGCTTTTCATCGATGGCCGTCCAGCTTTGAGTGATCCCACACCTGCTTCCTTCAGTGTGATCGCGGCCCATCTTGATGGTCAAAACTGGCTGCAGCTGACACGTGTTTTCCAACATGCATTCTGGTCAGAGGCAAAGGACATTGGCAAGCCGGAAGTCCGCAGTGTGGTTGCGGATAGGGCCGGTTTCAACGGCGATTATCTGGCCGCACGTGAGAATGATTACGATGTTCAAGCCAAGTGGAAGTCGGATCGTGAACAGGCCGTGGCCAGGGGCGTCTTTGGTTTTCCAACCTATATCTATGATACCGAGACCTATTGGGGACAGGATAATCTGGGGTTTCTCGCGAACCATCTGCGCGGGGAAACCTATTGAATTCGACTTCAAAGCTATTGCGAAGCCGCTGCGCGAGAAGGGAAATTGACCATGCCTCTTTCACACATAGAACATTTTGCCTTCCTCATTCCCGGTAGTCACCGGGAGAATGACCCCGCACAAGGTTTAGAGGATACGCTTCAGCTTTTCGAGCATGGAGAGCGACTGGGATATGATAGCGCATGGGTGCGCCAGCGCCATCTGGAGCGTGGCATTTCATCCGCAGCCACATTTCTGGCTGCTGCTTCGCAGCGGACGAAACGCATCGGGCTTGGCACTGCGGTCATTCAGCTCGGCTATGAAAATCCATTTCGGCTGGCCGAAGATCTGGCAACTGTGGACTTGCTGTCCCATGGCAGGCTGAATGTTGGTGTTTCGGTGGGCGCGCCGCCTTTTGCGCATCTGATCGCTGATTTCGTTGATGCTGTTCCAACTGCTGATTACAGCCATACGCGCGCAGAAAAACTGGCCCAGGCGCTGCGCTCTGAACCGCTTTCCGGCGAAACCGAAGCGGGCAATGCCGCGGGGGCGCAAATCCCGCGTTTGAGACCTTTTGCCGAAGGGCTGACCGACCGCCTGTGGTATGGCGGCGGCTCGCAAAATTCCGCACGATGGGCGGGCCAGACCGGTTTCAACCTTTTGACGGGAAACATTGTCAGCGGTGAGAATACGGACGATTTTCTGACAGCACAGAAAACACTCATTGAACGCTTCCGTCAGGAATGGAGGCATGAACGTGTGCCGCGTGTTGCACTTGGTCGCGTGATTCTGCCCACCGACAGTGCAAGTCCCGATGCGCGTCGTCGCTATGCGGAATTTGCCGCCGAGCGCGACAAGCGAACAGGTTTCGCCCATGGTCCGCGCCGCACTTTGTTTCTGCCCGATATTGTGGGCACGACTGACCAAATTCTGGAAGCGCTCGCAACCGATCCTGTACTGCCGCAAGTTTCCGAGTTTCGACTGGAACTGCCTTACGAATTTCACACGGACGATTACGCGCAAATTCTCACGGATTTTGCGCGGCTTCTGCCTGCGTCGAATAATCCATTCGTAAATGCCTTTCCACAAGTGAGTGTCCTGACTGGCGTCCTCGCCACCAACTTATAATAGTCAGATGGCGCGGGCGATATCTGATGCTTCACGAGTTCAAAACTTGACTGTCAGTCCCGCGCGATAGGTGCGGCCTGGTGCTGGCATGAAGCTTTGTGCCAGCGCATCCAGATAATAGCGGTCCGTGATGTTCTGCACCGATGCGTTTAAAATGGCATCGTCTCTCAGCTTGTAGCTCATAAAGGCATCGAAAATTGCGACCGGCTGATAGACAAGTTGCGGCGTTGTCGCTCCGGTTTGCCAAGGTTCGGTTATTTCCTCTGTCGGACCAGATGTATAAGTCATTCGCCCTCCTAGGATCAACTTTTCCTCGAAGAAGCGGCTGCCCAATGTCAGGTTTACAGCATATTTGGGTGGGTTCTGCGTATTGGTATAGGAGCCCATAAAGCTGCCCGGCGTGCAGTCGGGTGTATTCTCGGTATGCTGATAAATCCCTGCGGTTTCGCGCAAATAGGACGCGAATGTGGGGTCGCATGTCTCTGTCTTGAAATAATAGGTTGCCGACAGATCGGCAAATAGTTTGCCATTGTCGAATCTCGACTGAAACTCAAGGCCGCTCGTCTTGTAGCTTTCTGCATTGGAGAAGGTCATCACGCCGTTCGTATTCGGGTCATAGTAGCGGGTGATGTAATCTTTAACATTGGTGTTGAAGTAAGCGATCTTGAAAGATGCCGTATCGCCAGCCGTTAGCAGATTGTCGAGCGTGGTGCTGGCACCGATCTCCCAGTTGCGCGAGCGTTCCGGCTTGAGCCCGCGTGTGGGTTCCACCTGAAGCGTTCCCAAAGTGGTTTCGAAAAGCGAAGGCATGCGTATGCCTTCGGCATAACTGGCATAAAGGAAGGTGTCTGGCGCGATCTCGTAATTTACACCAAAAGCAGGCGCGAAACCGCCATCCTTGGTTGACAGGCTCGGGCCCCGGTCAAAACCAACAACCGTCTCCGACCAACGGGGGTCAAAAGCATGGGTGTAGGTAGCACCAAATTCGTTGAATGGTACCCCATCGAATGGATTGTTGCTGTCACCAAAGAGCAGTCCATTGTTCAGGCGAGGGTCCGTCGCATCGCCAAACAGGCCGTTGGAATCCGGTCGCCAGAACATATAGCCAGATTCTTTTGAGTTGGATGCATATATCCAGCGCCCAAAAGCGTCTTCCCATCGCACTTTCGACATAGCGTTGCGGTCTTTCGAGCGAAATATACTGTAGCGACCGCCGCCCCAGAATTCGAGCGTATCCACCGGTCGATATTGTAGTTGACCTGAAAGACTCATTTCTGTTCTGGAACCATCACGCAGAAACCGGTTGGTGTTAAGATCATGCTCGGTAATAACAACGCCATCCTGTGGCTGAATCTCCTCATGTTGGAACGAACCACCAAGCGTGAGATTGAAATCGCCAAACCGTGATGCAAAATCCGTTTTGTTGGAAATATCCCCGCCAATACGGCGATTGGACATTCTGACCCAGCTGCGGTCGCTTGCGAAATACTGTGACTTGGGACAGAGGTGGCTCGGTTTGTTTGAACAGTTTCGGGCGTTTCGCTAAGTGGATTTCCGCCTCGATTATGCCGCCACCATCATTGGCGTCAGCGCGTTGAAGTAAGCCTGATCCGGTGTCTGCCGGTCAAGTGATGAATGTGGGCGTCGGCTATTGTAAAAGGTCAGATAACGGCCGATGCCAGCGCGTGCCTCAGACACGGTTTTATAGGCATGGAGGTAGACCTCCTCGTATTTAATCGAGCGCCACAGCCTCTCGACAAAGACATTGTCCCGCCAAGCGCCTTTGCCGTCCATCGAGATGGCAATTTCAGCTTTCTTCAACACCGCCGTGAAGTCGATGGATGTGAACTGCGATCCTTGATCGGTGTTGAAGATGTCCGGCTTACCGTAGCGGGCAAGCGCCTCTTCAACCGCCTCGATGCAGAAGTCGGCTTCCATCGTGATCGACAGTCGCCACGACAGAACACGCCGGCTGAACCAGTCCACGACGGCGCAGAGATAGACGAAGCCGCGTGCCATCGGGATGTAGCTCATGTCCATCGCCCAGACCTGATTGGGTCTGGTAACCGCCAGCTTGCCCAGGAGATAGGGATAGACCTTGTGCCCCGGCGCTGGTTTCGGCGTGTTCGGGCGACGGTAGATCGCCTCGATACCCATCTTCTTCATCAGCGTGGCGACGTGCAATCGCCCAACCTCCAGCCCTTCTCCCCTCAAAAGCCCTTGCAACATCCGACTTCCGGCAAACGGGTAATCGAGATGCAATTCGTCGATCCGGCGCATCAAAGCCAGATCGACGTTCGACACTGGGCGCGGAGAATAATAGACACTGCCACGACTGAAGCCGAGAAGCTTCGCCTGGCGCACGACGGATAGCTTGTGATTGCGGTCAATCATTTCTTTCCGCCCAGCAATCCCGCCTTGCCGAGCGCACCGGACAAAAAATCGTTCTCCAGCGTCAGTTCGCCGATCTTGGCATGAAGCGTTTTGACATCAACGGTTGGACCGGCAGGTTCGACCTTGGTTTCATCGCCGAAAACGCCTGTCGCCCCCTCAAGAAGCTGTTCTTTCCACTGCTTGATCTGATTGGCATGCACGTCGAACTGCTGGGATAATTCCACCAGCGTCTGCTCGCCTCTGATCGCGGCAAGCGCCACCTTGGCCTTGAAAGCCGGACTATGGTTCCGGCGCGGTCGTCTCGTCATGGTATCTCCTGTTCCCAGCATTTAAGCTGAAGTCAGGCGGAAATTCCACTTATCCTAGCTGTGCAGATTTCCCGAGCCAGCTCTCTCCTATCGAGACGCATGGTCTGGGTGCGCGGGGATTCAACCTTTATGACGGTACGCTGAACCATGCCGAATTCCAGAGCATCACAACCTTTGGTGATGGCGCAATCGGGGTCCAGCTGTCAAAGCCGTTTGGTACCCTCACGGTTGATGGGGATATAAGGACGAAAGGCGGGGAAGGGGAGAGCCTCGTACGCGGAAAAGTAGTTCATCTCAAAGCCCATGCGTTCAGCTTAAAGCCAGGAGCGAGCGGCAAGGAGTTCAAGGTGTTGGGGCAGGCAATTGCGGAGAACGAGACCGTTGCCGACTTTGATTTTGAAGCACCGGTGGACGTGATTCAACGCTGCGAGATAGCCGGGAAGAAGCTAGGGGCGTCTTGAGCGTTTGTTGCCAGACTTAAGCGCGGATACGGAAGTTCTGACTTGTGGGTGCTTTAAAACGTTGAGTCTATCAACGCATCTTGCTGCTTGCTTGTATGGGTGAGATTGTTTGCGGCAATCGGGCGCTCCGAGATAAACTTATAAGTTCGCGTTTAAATTGAAGCCAGCTGTCAACTCGACTGACACATTAATCATCTTATAAATTATAAATAAAATTTGTCTTCTCAACTTACGGTGCTCTCCGTTGGCCGCGGAGGTGCTCAGCCGCCGGTGCAAGCGATCGGCTCAGCCAGGCCTATGGTCCATGAGAGTCGACCATCTACTATCGCCAGTGTCTGCTGGCCGTCGGAATAGGTCGTTCCATCGGTCCCTTGGGAGGGCAGGTCGATGGCGGGTTTGCCGTTGATAGATACCGAAGCGCTCTCTCCGAGGAGACGAACAGCCAGATGAGTGCCGTCTTTGCACACGTAATCGCTAACAGGGTGGGGATTACCTCCGCCTATCGACGCGCCTGACGCGGAATTCACCAGGCTGATAAGTAACACCACACTGGTTGCTGCGGCTGAAATCTTTTTTTGCATGGCTATTCTCCCAAGAAATGCCCATACCACTATGGTCGCAAACTTAATAGCATCGTAATATTTATTGGCGATTAGTATTCTATACCGTAACAATAATATTGGAAGTCAAAAAGAAACGGGGCACCTTTAAGATGGTTACGATATTTGCGCTCTCCGTCCAAATGTCTCTCCTTGCGTTTGCTGCATTAGGGGGAGCGTTTTTTCTGTTTGGGCGCCTGATGCTGCATATATTTGCAAAATATGCCGAACGTGACCCTCTATCGATACCAGTCGGAGCATTTGTCGCTACAGTGGCGACGGCTTGGGCGCTTGCACTCGGATTTGTCGCGGCTGACATATGGGCCATTACCGCAAAAGCAAATCAAGCCACACGCGATGAACGCTCCGCGATCATTCGATTGATTGGAATTGCCGATTCTCCAGAAATCGATGCACCTCCTCTGCGAGAGGTATTGATCCGCTACAGGAACGCTGTCGTAGACGATGAATGGGTGAAGAACATAAACCTGCAGCCGGCTGGCTCGGTCGAAAAGTCCCTGCAGGACATCCGCGACGTGATATTGAAAATGAGCAAAGAAAATATTCCAGGTCCCGTAATTTCGTATTTATTAAGCGATCTTGATATTCTGCAAGATGCCAGAAGCATGAGGCTTTCTATCGGAACGACGTCTGTTGATACCTACAGATGGTATTTGGTTATTTCTCTCACTATCATGACAGTAATTGCGATTTCTTCGACACATTCAGACAGAGTTCGTGCCGGAGTTGTGGCTCTGCTTATATACACGGTCAGCGCAACTTTATGTCTGTGGATACTGGCGATTCATGCAAATCCATATCAGGGAATTGCTAAAATCGAGCCCACGATTTTAATGTCATCCCATTGACCGGTTCGTAAGTGGTCGCGGTAACAAAGTTAGTGGTGTGATCGGGACATTTATGTGCATTGACACGCGTTAAAAAGCTTTAACCAAAAGTAGATTATCCGTGCATTCCTGCCGTCTAAATACGACACCTGCCGTATATCATTGCGTTTCAGCGAAGCCTAATACTCCTGCCATTGGACCATGGGGAGGAGCCATTATGTCGTCGCTGGACTTATGGATACCGTTTGCTGTTGCGACGTTGACATTTGCTTGCGTGCCAGGGCCAGCAATACTTTACATGACCGCGCAAACCCTTGCGCACGGTCGCAATGCTGGCCTGATGGCGGCTCTTGGTGTTCATCTGGGATGTTACGTGCATATCGTTGCTGCCACGATAGGCCTTGCATCGTTGATGGAACACGCACCGATCATCTACGCAATTATAAGGTTTGCCGGTGCCGGATATCTGATCTGGTCGGGGTTCGCCCTATTCTTTAATTGGAATAGAGAAGGCGATCAATCCGGAAGTCCGGTATCAAAAACGTTTCGCGACAGTATCGTGGTTGAAGTTCTCAACCCGAAGACAGCGCTGTTCTTCCTAACTTTTCTGCCGCAATTCGTGCAGCCGGCGACCGAAATTCCGCTCTGGCTTCAGTTCCTTGTGTTGGGCATCGTCGTAAACTTGATTTTCTCAACTGCCGACGTTGCAGCTGTCGCTATTGCATCTCTCGCCTTCGGACACTTCCACAGTAACAAGATGGGTTGGATGGTGCCAAAGGCGTGTGGCACGATACTGGTGGGGCTGGGTGCGGCTCTCGTCAGCCATCATTTTTAGTGCAGGCATGTCGTGGACGCGGCGGAAGTTAGAGGTTGTGGTTTATAGACTGATGATAAGAGAGAGGCATTGCGCTCAACCAAACTGGAGCACTTAGACTCAACGAATGTGCTTTGTTTGCGCTCAGTGGTCCGCGATGGGTTGCCGCGTTGTAATGCCACTTTATGGCTGGCCATCGCTTGATTTTGCTGCGATATATCCAAATGAAAGGCGATTTGGATGGTCCAGAAGCAAGTCATTAAAGCGAACCTGTCGGAACAGATTTATCGCAATCTGCGCCTCTCTCTCATGGAGGGTGAATATCGTCCGGGGGAGCGTCTCACGATTAGCGGTGTGGCCGAACTTTACGGTACATCGATTACGCCGGTGCGCGAAGCTATCATGCGTTTGGCCTCGGAGCAGGCCCTGAATTTTGTTGCCGCCACCTCGGTCGCGGTGCCTGTTTTGACGCCGCGCGATCTGCGCGAGATTGTGGCTATTCGCAACAATCTGGAAGGTATGGCGGCCTACCGCGTCGGCCAAACTGCTACAGGTGAGATTGTAGAAGAATTCGAGAAGCTCAATGCGAGTTTCACCGCAGCGGCGGCACAGGACCCACGCGAGGCCGCTCAGACAAATCGTGAGTTTCACTTTCTGATTTTGCGCCGCGCCGAGCTGCCCTATGTCGAAACGATTTGCGAAAACATGTGGACACTGATGGGGCCGTTCCTGCGTACATTTCACGAGGAAATGCCAGTCAGGCAATTGTCCGGCGAAGATCATCAGCATTTCCGCTTCATCGAGGCTTTGCGTCGCAACGATCCTGACGCCGCGCGCAATGCAATGCAGGCTGATATTCAATGGGCGAATGAACTCGTCGCCCGGATAGAAGAAAAGAACAGCGAGAACGCTCGCTGAGTGCTGTTGTGCCGCGCCTCGCGATTAACGAGGCACGGCCTTTATCATGCGATGGAATAGCCGCCGTCCACCGGGAGTAGCGCTCCATTGATATAACGCGCGGCAGGTGAGATGAGAAAGCCGATCACCTCCGCGATTTCCTCCGGCTCCGCCCAGCGTCCAAGCGGAATACGTGCTGTGATAGCTGGCCCGCGCGATGGATCGTTTTTAGCGCCTGCTCCCATCCGCGTGTTTACCCACCCCGGAGCAATGGCGTTGCAGCGTATTCCCTCACGTCCCCACGCGACGGCAAGGGAACGCGTCAGTGCAACGATGCCGCCCTTGGATGCGGCATAAGCGGGCGCGTTGGCCGAACCGAACCAGCTCCACATGGATGCGATGTTGACGATGCTGCCTTTTGCGGCCAGCAACTTTTCCCGCGCTGCGGTCGCTGCTGCCAGAGAGGCGGTGAGATTGACCTCAAGCACCTTATGGAATTCAGCTGCCTGCCATTCGCGCGCCTGCCGAATGATACCAGCGCAATTGATGAGCGCATCAATTCGTTCGGCACTGTTCATCAACCGGTCAAGATCATCGGTATTGGTCACATCCGTTTGGATGAACTCAAGCCCCTCGGGCAGGGGCTCTTCCTTGTCCATGCCGCCAGCGATCACCCGCCAGCCCTGCGACAGCAGAAATCTGCTTGTGGCCAGGCCGATACCAGTGCCGCCGCCTGTGATGACTGCCGTTTTCATGCCATTTGACCTTTGCGAATGAAGGATTCCGCGACTTCGTGAATACCGGCCCCATCAAGCTTATAATGTGCGTAAAGATGCGTCGGCGGAGCGATCAACGCGTATTCGTCATAAATGCCATGGCGCTTCAGGCGCACGCCCTTGCCCTCGTCGGCAATCACTTCTGCCACAGCCGAGCCGAGGCCCCCGAGCACATTGTGTTCTTCCACCGTCATGATGCAGCGGGATCGTTCTGCGGCTTCAAGAACGGCATCGCGGTCCATCGGCTTGATCGAAGCCATGTCGATGACACCGACCGAATGACCAGCAGCGTTGAGTGCGACTGCTGCTTCCAGCGCAGCATGAACGGTAATGCCGCAGGCGATAATTGTCAGCTCGTCCCCGAGAGAGTGAACATGCGCCTTGCCGAACTGGAAATTCGCGCCGTCACTATAAACCACCGGATCGCGACCGCGCCCGATACGGAAATAGATCGGCTGATCCCAATCGGCTGAAGCTCGGATTGCGGCTTCCAACTGTGCCCCATCGGACGGCGAAACCACGGCCAGATCGGCGATGGAACGCATCGTTCCGATATCTTCCGTCGCATGATGCGAGGTGCCGTAGAAGCCCAGCGAAATACCCGTATGATGGCCGACCAGCCGCACCGGCTGCGCGGAATAGGCGACATCCATGCGGATTTGTTCGCAGGTCAGAAGTCCGAGAAAGGATGCGAAAGTCGCCACAAAGGGCGTAACGCCGCAGGTGGCGATCCCTGCTGCGACAGAAACCATGTTCTGCTCGGAGATGCCGAATGAAATATATCGGTCGGGATGGGCGGCGGCAAAACGGTTCAAACCATTGGAATATTGAAGGTCGGCGGAGCCGGCGACTACATTATGCCCCGCTTCGACGAGTTGCATCAGGCCATTTGAAAGGTGGTCGAGGCCGGGATTGACCATATTCAGGCCGCGATACTGCCAGGAATTAGGGGATTTAGGGCTGCTCATATCAGATTACCTTCGATTTGATTTCGGCTACGGCTGCGTCTGCGTCCTCGGTGTCCAGCCAGCCCAAATGCCAGCCCGGTTCGGTTTCCATGTAGGAAACGCCTTTGCCTTTCACTGTTTTGGAAATCACCACGACGGGGCGCTCGCGGGTGTCGTCTGCGCGCAAGCGGCGCAACAATTCCGTGACAGCGGTCACGTCATGACCGTCGACTTCATGGACTTCCCAGCCAAAAGCCGACCATTTCTGGTCAAGCGGCTCGATGTTCATCACGTCGTCCACTTTGCCGTCGAGCTGGTAGCCGTTGCGATCGACAATGGCGATAAGATTGCTCATCCGGTTCTGGGCTGCAAAGAGTGCCGCCTCCCAGACCTGACCTTCCTGCATTTCGCCATCGCCCATCATGCAGAAGACCTTGTAGGATTTGCCGGTCCAGCGCTGCGCGAGGGCGATGCCGATAGCATTCGATAGCGCGTGACCGATAGAGCCGGACGAAAAGTCCACGCCTGGAACCTTGCGCATGTCCGGGTGATCGCCGAGCGGACTGCCGAGCCGCGTGTAATCATCGAGCCATTCTTTGGGGAAAAAGCCGAGATCCGCATAAATCGGAAACAGGCCAACGGCTGCGTGGCCCTTGCCAATCGTGAACCGGTCGCGTTCGTCCCAATGCGGCTCGCCATGACGCAGGTTCATCACGTCGTAATAAAGCGCTGCGAAGGCTTCTGCCGCCGAGAAGACAGAGGTGTAGTGACCGGTCTTTGCAATATCGATCAGTCGGATGGTTTCCAGTCGAATGAACTGCGCGCGCTCGCGCAGAAATGAAACCGTTTTCTCATCGGGCATATAGCTGTTCGCGCCGGGCGATGCTCCAGCGGATGACATTCCGACGGGCGATGGCAGGGTCATATTCTTCTCCATGGGTGGCATATGCGCCGCAAGGGCCAATCCTGAAAGCGGGCGTCATGTTTGCGTCAAGGCGGCTCCTTCCGACCAGACGAAAATATGTATATTGACTCTTTGAGGATACATCAAGCATCATATATGATATGTAATCGCGAAAGTTCGGCGGGGCGGGAGGAACGCAAATGATAATTTTTGGATCACCATCGCGCTATGTGCAGGGTGCTGGCGCTCTGAAAGAGCTTGGTCCCGAACTTGTTCGACTGGGCGGAGATGCAGTTCTGGTCGCTGACCCCGTGCTGTGGGAACAGTACGGAGACATGATCGAGCAATCGTTTCGCAACCAGCAGATCACAGTCGCGGTGTTGATGTTTGGCGGTGATTGCACCGAGGCCGAAATCACCAGGTTACATGATGCGCTCGCCGGCGTGCCTTCTGTCGTTGCGGCAGCTGGCGGCGGCAAATGCATCGATGCGGGCAAAGCCTTGGCGCATCGCTTGAACGCCAAAGTCGTAACAGTGCCAAGCATCGCATCGACGGATGCGCCGACCTCGCACAATTATGTCATGTATGACGATGCCCATCGCATGGTGGGCGTCAGCAAACTCCCGCGTAATCCCGAGCTTGTTCTGGCCGATACGGCGGTTATCGCGAAAGCTCCGAAGCAATTTTTCCTGGCTGGAATAGGCGACGCGATCGGGAAAATCCATGAAGTAAGATGCTGCGCCAATGCGCAGGGCAAGAACATCTTCGGTGGCAGTTCCGCCTGGACAGCTGTGGTTCTGGCCGAAGCGTGCCACGCAATATTGCTGGAACATGCCGAGGCCGCACTCGCCGCATTAGACAGGAAAACACCGACGCCCGCGCTGGAGCGCGTCGTGGAAGCGACAATCCTGATGAGTGGCCTTGCTTTTGAAAGCGGGGGCTTGTCCGTCGCGCATTCGATGACGCGTGGGCTGACCGCAGTATCGCCTTTCGCGGAAAAAATGCATGGCCTTCAGGTTGCCTATGCAAATGTCGTTCAGATGCACGCCCAAGGGGCGCAGACGCCTGAGATCGATGCCTTTGTTGCCTTTTCCCGTCGTGTCGGCCTGCCAGCCACCTTGATCGAACTCGGTGGACGCGCTGCGGCTGACGACGAGATCGGAGAAATCGTCAGCAGAACGATGACTGCGCCGCATATCGGCCATCTGCCGCGTCCGTTGGATGCGGATGGGCTTGAGGCGTCAATACGGTGGGTCGAGTCCCGTTATACGGCACCCTGAGAGAGCAATGGACATGCCTGCTCCCCATAAAGCCGCACAGGACGTGGCGAGAGTATCAGTCTTTCACATGTGCCAACAGTCCGGCGCCACCGCCTTCAATATCCATGTTCAGCGCTTCATAGGCGGCGTCGGGATCTCTGGCGCGGATGGCTTTCACAATGCGCACATGCGGATGCGGATCCCAGTTCAGCGGTACGCCGCCATCATAGAGATGAGAGAGCAGGGGCCCGCAGCGGACCCAAAGATTGGATACCATTTCATGCGTGACCGGCAGGCCCGCAATCTCACAAAGTTTCAGGTGAAATTTGGTGTTCAGCCCGATGGCGGTAGGAAAGTCATCGGCATCCTGGGCTGCACTCAGCTTATTATGAATAGCCTCAAGCGCATCGACTGCCTCTGGGCTGGCATTGAGCGCGGCTTCACGCGCAGCGTTTCCTTCGAGAAAACCGCGCACTTTACGAACTTCAATCAGCGTCGCACGGGTGAGGTGAGGCACGGAAATACGGCCACGTCCATCGATCTCAAGCGCATGCTCGGCGACAAGCCGAAACAGCGCTTCGCGCATCGGCGTGGCGCTGATTCCGAAGCTTCTGGAGATCGGACGCAACGGCAGGTCTTCGCCCGGCTTGAGTCCGCCCTCCATAAGCGCCTCACGCAGATTGGTATAGGCAAGCTCGCTAAGGTTTTGTCTTTGAATGGGTTTTATCCATTCGGTCGCTGTAGCTTCTACCATTCATCACCCCTTTGATCGGCAATCTTGCGGTTCTCAATTGACTCAGTGTTATAACATGTGGCTTATAACATATATAGACATGGCGCGATACGGTTGAGGAGCCGGTGCGCCGGAGGAGGATTTAATGCTAGCCTTGCGCAAGCGTCTACCCGCTCCGGGTGCGGAGTTGGTAGAATGCGATCGAATTGAGGCCCTCTCCACTGGAGAGATTGCCGTTAAAGTTCATGCTGCGGGCATCTGCGGCAGCGATCTCCATGCGCATGCATGGGAGCCTGCTTACGGCTTCATGGAATCCTTTCTGCCGCTTACCCTTGGACATGAATTTACGGGGATCGTGACTGGCCTCGGCGCTGGCGTGAGCCAGCTTGCCATCGGCGATGCCGTTGTGTGCTGTCCAACCGTTGCTTGCGGAAAATGCAAATCCTGCCGCAATAGCCTTCCGGGCAGTTGTGAAACGCGCCGCGTGATTGGTCTCCATCGGGATGGTGGCTTCGCGGAAGAGGTGCGTATCCCCGCTAAAAATGCGCTGTTGCTGCCCAATGCGCTGCCGCTGGACGTGGCCGCACTTACAGAACCACTGGCGGTATCGATCAATGCCGTCAATGTCGGCGAAGTCTTGCCTGGAGATCGGGTGCTGGTATTGGGACCCGGTCCGATCGGAATGGGCGTCGCGATTGTCGCCAAAGCGCGCGGCGCGAAGGTGATGCTTGCTGGTTATGATGATGATGCACGCCTCGAGCTGGCGCGTGCCATGGGCATCGAAGCTTGTGTGGACCTGAAGCATGTGAATTTGGCGGATGCTGTGATGAGCCACTTCGAGGGCGGGCTCGATATCATTTTCGAAGCAACCGGGCGCGCTGAAAGTGTGGCTTCCGGATTGACCCAGCTTCGTTCTGGCGGCGTTCTGGTGGTTGTCGGTATCCATGCCGAACCACTCACTCTTGATCTCAATGTGCTGGTGCGCGGCAAAAAGCAATTGCGCGGCAGCCACGACGCCACACCGGAAGCCTTCGCTGAAGCCGTTGAGCGTCTCGCTGCGGAGCCTGAGCTTTATACCCGCATGATCACCCATCGTTTGTCTTTGGCTGACGCCGAAGAAGGATTTGCGCTCGCCCGAAAGCGGGCCGCGCTCAAAGTGATGCTGTTTCCCGAAGGAAATCCCAATGTCTGATATGACGACGCTTTCCGTTGTAGCTGCCCGTCCGGGTGGCCCTGAAGTTCTCGAACTTGTTGCGCGTGAGTTGCCCGCCCTGAAGCCCGGCGAGATGCGCGTACAAGTGCATGCGGCAGGCGTCAATCGGCCCGATGCCATGCAGCGTGCCGGTAACTATCCACCACCGCCCGGTGTGACTGACGTTTTGGGGCTGGAACTGTCGGGCGTGGTCCTTGAGACGGCGAATGACGTCACGCGTTTCCGCGTGGGTGACCGCATCATGGCGCTGGTGGCCGGTGGCGCTTATGCTGAAGAAGCCGTGGTGCAGGCGGATGTCTGCATACCGGTGCCAGCCGGTCTGTCGATGATTGAGGCGGCAGGTATTCCCGAAACCTACTTCACGGTTTGGAGCAACCTTTTCCAGCGTGCTCGCCTTCAGCCCGGCGAAACGGTGCTCCTGCATGGCGGCACGTCCGGTATCGGCGTGACCGCGACATTGCTGGCCAAGGCCATCGGCGCACGCATGATCACCACATGCGGTTCGGACGACAAGTGCCGTGCATCCGAAGCTCTGGGCGCGGTGGCCTCAATCAATTATCGCACAACCGATTTCGTTGAGGCCGGCCGGGCATTGACTGAGGGGCGTGGACCAGAAGTGATCGTCGATATGGTCGGCGGCAGCTACATGCAGCGCAATCTGCAATTGGTGGCCGAGGATGGACGCATTGCGCAAATCGCCTTCCAGCAAGGATCGCAGGCCCAGATGGACATGGGACCTTTGCTCTTCAAGCGCCTCACGCTGAGCGGTTCGACGCTCCGCGCGCGCCCGCTGGCGATGAAGGCGGCATTGACCCGCGCGGTGGAGACCGAGGTCTTGCCGTTGATCCTCGACAAGGGGGCTCGTCCCGTCATCGATTCCGTATTCAACCTTGCCGATGTGCGTGAAGCCCATGCCCATCTCGAAGCCTCAGCGCATACCGGCAAGATTGTTCTTAAAACGACTGCCTGCGGCGAGGAGTAAGCGCAGATGCTAGATGTTCAACGACGTTCCAATCGTACCGGCGCTCATATCTTGGCAGGCGCGTTGCAGCGCCATGGTGTTACCCGTGTCTTCGGACAGTCGATCCCTTCAGCGTTCTTTCTTGCCGCGCCTGATTTCGGCATTACGCAGGTCGGCTACCGTACGGAAAATGCGGGTGCGGCCATGGCCGATGCTTATGCCCGCGTCTCTGGGCAAGTTGCGGTCGTAACCGCTCAGAACGGTCCGGCAGCAACCTTGCTGGTTCCGGGCCTCGCCGAAGCACTCAAGGCTTCTATTCCGGTTGTGGCAATTGTTCAGGATGTCCATCGCCAGTTTACCGACAAGAACGCTTTTCAGGAGCTGGATCATCTGGCGCTCTTTGACGGAGCAGCCAAATGGGTTCGTCGCGTCAGCGAGATTTCGCGTATCGAAGACTATGTCGATATGGCCTTTACGGCTGCGACGACCGGTCGTGCAGGCCCGGCTGTTCTTCTGGTTCCGCTCGATGTTCTCGATGAACTGGACGACGGTGCATTAAAGACTGCACGTCAGGCTTCTCTTGGCCATTACCCTCTTGATCCGGTTGCGCCAGATCCGGCACGTGTCAGCGAAGCTGCGGCGCTGCTTGCGTCCGCACGTCACCCTTTGGTTATTGCTGGCGGCGGCGTGCACAGTGCGCGCGGCTATGAAGCTCTGTCTGCGCTGCAGGCTCTCGGTTTCCCTGTCGCGACCACGGTGATGGGCAAGGGTGCAATCGACGAAACCAATCCGCTTTCGCTTGGCGTGGTGGGATATTTCATGGGGCCTGGCGCGCGTGCGGGTCAGCTCGCGCCGATGGTGCAGGACGCAGATGTCATATTGCTGGTCGGCAATCGCACCAATCAGAACGGCACCGACAGCTGGCAGCTTTATCCCAAAGACGCGCGCTATATCCAGATCGATATTGATGGCACAGAGGTTGGCCGCAACTACGAGGCGCTACGCCTTGTCGGCGATGCGCGTCTTGGGCTCGAAGCCCTTGTTGCAGCCCTGAAGCTGCAGGACCTGTCTGTTCGCGAGGCGCAGCGCTCGGCCACTGAGACACGCATTCGCGATGGCTTGAAGGACGGCGCAAAACTGCGCGAGACCAAGGCGGGTTCGGATGCGACACCACTGCGGCCCGAACGGATTGTCGCGGAAATCGACCGTCTGTTTACGCCCGATTCCATTGTCGTGGCGGACGCGTCCTATTCCTCGATCTGGGTTGCCGATGGTGTGACCATCCGCTCCGGCGGACAACGGGTCATCACGCCACGGGGCCTGGCCGGTTTGGGCTGGGGACTACCGTTTGCGCTGGGCGCAAAGGCAGCTCGCCCGCAGTCGCCGGTTATTTGCCTGACGGGCGACGGTGGTTTCGCGCATGTCTGGGCCGAGATCGAAACCTCCAAGCGGATGAACCTGCCAGTCGTGGTTGTTGTGCTCAACAATCAGATTCTGGGTTACCAGAAACATGCGGAACTCAGCCTCTTTGGTGCATATACCGATGTCGTGCATTTCCAGCCGGTCGACCATGCGGCAATTGCGCAAGCCTGCGGTGTCAATGGCATCCGGGTAGAGCGCGCTGATCAACTTGCCGCTGCACTTGAGACGGCTCTTCGTTCCAATGTTCTGACTGTCATTGACGTCGTCACCGACGAACGCGCTTACCCGCCTGTCACCAGTTTCACCGGAAAACAAGCACTCGACTATTAATTCTTCAGGGAGAGAGAGAATGAAACTATCCAAACTGCTTATGAGTGCGTCGCTCGGCATCGCACTTTCCTCGACCGCGCTGTCTGCGGCTTTCGCCGATGTGAAGATCGGTTCACTCTATCCGATCAGCGGCCCTCTCGCTCTTCTGGGCGAAGAAAGCGCGCGTGGTCTTGAGCTTGCCGTTGAGGAAGTCAACGCAGCTGGTGGCATCAAGGGCGAAAAGATCGTGCTGGAGCGCGGTGATGCTGTTGATAACAACCAGGCCACTGGCGAAGCGCGCCGCCTGATTTCGCTTTCAGGCGTCAAGGCTATCTTCGGCACCTATTCGTCGGCTCGCGTTATTGCCGCTTCGCAGGTCAGCGAACTTGCAGGCGTTCCTTATTTCGAACTCGGCGCCGTTGCCGATGAAGTGACGGGACGTGGCCTGCAATATCTGTTCCGCACCAATCCGACCGCTGAAAACATGGGTAAGGATTCGGTCGATATGCTGGTCAAGAGCATCGCGCCGGGTCTCGGCAAGGATGCGAAGGATCTGAAGATCGGCATCATCTACGAAGATTCGTCTTACGGCACCTCGGTTGCGGGCCATCAGGAAGCAAACTCTAAGGCTGCCGGTCTGAATGTCGTGCTGAAGTCGGGTTACCCGTCCAATACCGTCGACATGTCCTCTCTGGTTCTGGAACTGCGTGAAAAGGGCGTCGATGTTGTCATGCAGACCTCCTATCAGAACGACTCTGTTCTGTTTCTTCAGCAGGCCAATGAGACGGGCTACAAACCGCTGGCCGTTATCGGTGGCGGTGGCGGTTATTCCATGCAGCCGACTGCCGATGCAGTGGGGCATGACGTGATTGAGGGCGTTTACGACGTCGACTTCACGCAATATGCGGTCAATACCGAGGCGACGCCGGGCCTGACCAAGTTTGTTGAGGCTTACAAGGCCAAGTATGGTTCGGAACCGCGTTCGGGCCATTCGCTCAACAACTATGTCGGTGCGAAGGCAGTCTTCCAGGCGCTCAATGCGGGCGAAGGTCTTGAACCGGACCAGATCGTCAGTGCGGCCAAGGCACTGGATATTCCCGATGGTCAGACAGCTGCTGGCTACGGCGTGAAGTTCGGCAAGAATAACCAGAACGAGCGTGCCAGCATGATGGGCATGCAGTGGCAGGACGGCAAGCTCGTCACTGTCTATCCGGAAAATGCCGCCGTCGCGAAGATGCGCTTTAACAAATGATCGTGCAAGGGCGACCACAGGTGCTGAACCTGTGATCGCCCCCGCTCGTGGAGCATGCTATGACGACCTTTCTACAAATCCTATTGAACGGCCTCATGCTTGGTGGACTGTTCGCAATTGTCGCCATCGGCCTGACGCTGATTTTCGGCATCGTCAAAGTCGTGAACTTTGCCCATGGGGAATTCCTCATGGCAGGCATGTTCGTGACATGGATGATCACAACGAGGCTGGGACTCCATCCCTATGCCGCAGTGATCATTGTTGTACCCATGATGTTTCTATTGGGTGCGTTGACCCAGAGGCTGCTGATACAGCCGCTGATGTCGGCCGAGGACGACCATGTCCAGATTTTCGCCACCGTCGGTCTCTCCACGGCAATGATCAATCTCGCGCTGCTGATTTTCGGCGCGGACATCGCCAACACACCCAATTTCGGCCTGCGTGCACCAATCGAGATCGGTTCCTTACGCATTTTGACGGGGCAGGTTTACATTTTCCTGGCGGCCATAGCGCTGGTGATCGTTCTGCAACTGTTTCTCAAGAAAAGTCAGACCGGTCGCGCCATTCGCGCCGTCGCCCAGCATCGCGTCGCTGCTGAGTTGATGGGCGTCAATGTATCACGCATCTACATTCTCAGTTTCGGCCTGGGGGCAGCCTGTGTCGGCTTCGCTGCTGTGTTGATTGCGCCCCTTTATCCGACCTCATCCAACATCGGCACCTATTTCGTGCTGACGGCCTTTGTGGTTGTCGTGCTCGGCGGTCTTGGTTCAATTCCGGGTGCGTTTTTCGGCGCGCTGATTATCGGCGTTATCGATGCGATGTCGGGTTACTACATCGGTTCCGATCTGCGGGAGGCCGTCGTATTCGGCATATTCCTGCTGATCCTCATTCTCAAGCCATCCGGTCTGTTCGGCAAGCGGCTCACCCTTTCGCACCTGTCCTGAGGAAAATTCATGAGCATCAGTGAAACTCTAAGCGGGACTGGCACGAAAAAAACCAGATTGGGCTGGGGCCCAATCGCCTTCTTCGGCGTTCTGGCCCTGCTGCTGCTTCTGCCGCTGGCGATCAACAACGCCTTCGTCTCGCATATCTTCATCACGATCTGCCTGTTTGCCGCGCTGTCCACCGCGTGGAATCTCGTCGGCGGCTTCGCCGGTCAGATGTCGCTCGGCCATGCCGTCTTCTATGGTATCGGCGGCTATACGGGCGTAATCCTGTTCAATCTGGGGATCAGCCCCTGGTTCAGCATGTTTGTGGGCGCGCTGATTGCAGCGCTGGTCGGCATGCTGATTTCCTATCCGTGTTTCCGTCTCAAGGGTCCGTTCTATTCTCTGGCCTCTATCGCGTTTCTTGAAGTGTTCCGCGTGCTTTCACTGCATTTCGGTTCGCTTACGGGCGGTGCAACAGGTCTGATGATCGAATTGCGTCTCGGCTGGACGTGGATGGTGTTCCGCGAACGCTGGCCGTCACTGCTGATCGTCTTCGGCATGCTTCTGGTAACGCTGCTCGTTACCTGGGCCGTGCGCCGTTCGCGTCTGGGCTTTTACCTTGTCGCAACCCGTGAACGTGAATCTGCCGCGCGTGCGGCAGGTGTTCGTACCGTTCGTGTACGCCTGATTGCAGTTGCGATCTCGTCGGCCCTTTGCGCAATGCTCGGTACATTCCATGCAATGTATCTGACCTTCATCGAACCGGCGGCCATGTTCTCGCTCGCCTTCTCGATCCAGATTGCCATGTTCGCCCTTATCGGCGGTCTTGGCACTGTCGCGGGTCCGCTGCTTGGCGCAGCGCTTCTGGTGCCAATCACTGAATGGGCACGTGCGTCGCTCGGTGCTTCTGCGCTCGGGCTGCACGGCTTCGTCTATGGTCTGGTGTTGATCCTCGTCGTTCTCTTCATGCCGAATGGCATCATGGGCGCGCTCAAGCGTTTCACCCGCAAACCGACAGCGACTGACAGCAAGGATGCAGCGCCTGCGACCGAAACGGGACCCATCATTGCGCCCGCAACCGCAACTGCAGCGCCGTCTCCCGACCGTTCCGGCATCGGACAGGACATTCTGCGCGTCGAAAACCTCAACAAGCATTTCGGTGGCCTTCATGTTACCCGCAATGTCAGCTTCTCATTGCGTGAAGGCGAGGTTCTTGGTCTGATCGGCCCGAATGGTGCAGGCAAAACCACGCTCTTCAATATGATTTCCGGCTTCATGAGCCCGGATGAGGGCAAGGTGAGTATGCGGGGTCCCGATGGCGAGTTCCATACGCCCAACAATCCCGCCGATTTTGCAGCGCTTGGTCTTGGCCGCACGTTCCAGATCGTCCAGCCCTTTGCGGCTATGACCGTTGAGGAAAACATCATGGTCGGCGCGTTCTATCGTCATCATGAAGAAAAAGACGCCCGCGAAGCGGCCCGCCAGACTGCTTGGCGTATGGGACTTGGCCCGTTGCTTAACGCAGAAGCGCGTGGCCTCACGATCGGTGGTTTGAAACGACTGGAAGTCGCCCGCGTCATGGCAATGGAACCGCGCGTTCTTCTGCTGGACGAAGTGATGGCTGGCATCAATCAGACCGACGTGCGTCGCGCCATTGATCTGATGTTGTCCATCCGCGACTCCGGCGTTTCGATCATCGCAATCGAACACGTGATGCAGGCTGTCATGTCGTTGTCGGATCGGGTGATCGTTCTTGCCTCGGGCGAGGTCATTGCACAGGGACGTCCGCAGGATGTCGTGCGCGATCCTCAAGTTGTGGAAGCCTATCTGGGCAAGGAGTTTGCACATGCTCACGCTTGAACATGTTGATGCCGGTTACGGCCCGACCACCATCCTGCAAGATGTCAGCCTTGATGTGAAGGAAGGGGAGATTGTAACGATTGTCGGCGCGAATGGCGCCGGCAAGACGACGACGCTGCGCACAATCGTCGGCCAGATCCAGCCCCGCGCTGGCAAGATCACTTTCATGGGCGAGGATATAACACGGCTACCGGCGCATGAAGTTGTGGATCGTGGCATCATTCTGGTGCCGGAAGGGCGTCAGCTTTTTCCTGATATGACGGTGCGCGAAAATCTCCAGATGGGAACCTATCGCAAGGCTGCCCGCGCCTCGCAGCAAAGCCGTCTGGAAGAAGTTCTGGAACTTTTTCCCCGTGTTAAGGAGCGTCTGGAGCAGACCGCGTCGTCGCTTTCCGGCGGCGAGCAGCAAATGGTGGCTATTGCGCGCGGCATGATGGCAAATCCGCGCATCCTGATGTTCGACGAACCATCGCTCGGACTGGCGCCGATTGTCGTGTCGCAGGTTTTCGATGTGGTGCGCCAGATCGCGGCGACAGGAACCACGGTGCTGATTGTCGAACAAAACGTCTTCACGACGCTGAAAGTCGCCAATCGCGGTTACGTGCTCGAAAACGGACAGGTGGTTCTGGCCGATAGTTCGGAAGCACTTCTGAATAACGATCACGTTCGTCGCGCTTATCTTGGAATCTAAAAATGCAACTCACTGAAATTACGCCCGAAACGATCCGCCGCCGTCCATCGCATGAAGGTCGCAACGTCTTGGTGACGGGAGCCGCGCGCGGCATTGGTCGCGCAATCGCCCAGGCCTTTGTCGAGCGTCATGCGACGGTCGGTATCTGCGATCTCAATCCGCAAGATGTTGCTCGCGCCTGCGATGAACTGAATGCACTCGGTTTGGGACGTGCGGTTGCGGTCGCCTGCGATGTGTCGGACTATGATGCGCTCGTCGCAGCAATCGACGCGACGGGATTGGCTTTCGATACCGTGATCAACAATGCCGGTATTTCTCCCAAGCACGATGGCGTTGCGCACAAGGTCTGGCAGATGGCGCCCGACGAGTGGCGGCGGGTTGTCGATGTCAATCTGACGGGAACCTTCAACACTATTCGCGCCCTGACCCCAGCGATGGTGGAAGCCCGCCGTGGTTGGATCGTGAACACGTCGTCGGTAGCGGGGAAGACCTATTCGCCGATTGTAGCCTGCCATTATGCCGCGACGAAGTCGGCTATTATTGGCTTTACCAAACATCTGGCCGCCGAACTCGGGCCATTTTCAATCCGCGTGAACGCACTTGCTCCCGGGCGCATCGCAACGCCGATGGTCGCGGGCGTGGCTCCGGAGGTCAATGCCGAACAGGTCAAGCTGACGCCGATGGCGCGTCTTGGCGAACCGGCAGAAGTGGCGGATGTCGCTCTTTGGCTCACTTCAACTGAATCCAGCTTCGTTACCGGCCAGACAATCGATGTGGCTGGTGGGCTCTATATGACGTGAGGTGTCAGAAGTGATAACCGGACATACCAAGCTTTACGGCATCGTCGCCAACCCAATCGCTCACGTCAAAACACCCGAAGAGATGAACAATCACTTCGAAGCGTTGGGCTATGACGGCGTTTTGGTGCCATTCCATGTCGTGCCTGAAAATCTCGGGCGTTTCATCGACAATCTGCGCGGGATCGAGAACTTTGGCGGTCTGATTGTTACAGTTCCGCACAAGACGTCCGTTCTGGAGATGTGCGACCGGGTTGTCGGCGATGCCGCGCTGATCGGTGCTGTCAATACCATTCGTCGCGAGGCCGATGGTAGTCTGGTTGGCGCGATGCTGGACGGAAAAGGGTTCGTAAACGGTCTTGAATTCAACGGTATCGATGTGGCGGGCATGGATGCCTGCCTTCTCGGTGCGGGCGGTGCTGGAGCGGCGATTGCTTTCGCACTTGCCGAAGCTGGTGTCGCGAAGCTGACCATTGTCAATCGTTCTGAAGAAAAGTCACGCGATCTGGCAGCGCGCGTGAGCCGCCGCTACCCTTCCGTCAAGGTTATGGCTGGGGCACCAGAAACTTCCAAACGCGATCTTGTCGTAAATGCTACGTCCCTCGGCTTGCGTCCCGGTGACGGCTTGCCGCTCGACGATCTTTCCTTCCATGACGGTCAGATTGTGGCTGAAGTGATCATGGAACCCGAAATTACACCATTGCTGGCTGCCGCCCAAGAAAAGGGTGCACGTATCCATTTTGGTCGTCCGATGCTGCGACAGCAAATTCGCCTCATGGCGCAGCATATGGGCGTCAAGGCAGCGGCAGCTTAAAATGCCACGGAGTCAAATTTAGATGGCACAGGCTCTTCCGCAAAACGCGCGCTTCGATTTCATTATCGTAGGCGGTGGTACTGCTGGCTGCATTCTCGCCGAGGCGCTCACCCGCTCGGGCCGAAACAAGGTTCTGCTTTGCGAGGCCGGTGGCGAAGCAAGGTCACCCTGGATTCGCATCCCGGCTGGTTTCTACAAGCTTCTGGTCAATAAGCGTTACAACTGGGGTTTTTGGAGCACGGAAGAGGCAGCGACGGATTTTCGTCGCATCGCCATCCCACGCGGAAAGGGTCTCGGTGGTTCAACACTCATCAATGGCATGATTTATGTCCGCGGTCAGCCGCAGGATTATGAACACTGGCAAGAGCGGGGCGCCGCTGGTTGGGACTGGCAAGGTGTCCTACCATATTTCAAGGCCATTGAGCGCTGGCAGCTTCCAGATCCAGACGGTTTGCGCGGTCTTTCCGGACCGTTACCCGTAAATGAAGTGGTCGAAAAAAATGCCATTGGCGAGGCATTCATTGCTGCCGCGCAAGCGCAAGGCCAGAAATTCAATCCTGATTATAATGGTGCATCCCAGGAAGGTGTGGGCTGGTATCAGGTCAATCAATCGGGCGGTGAACGTTATTCGGCGGATCGTGCCTGGCTTGCGCAGGCGCGCAAACGCTCGAACCTGACCGTCCTGACCAACACCCGCGTGACGCGTATTCTCCTTGAGGGCAAGAAAGCTGTTGGCGTGGCTTTGACCGATGGTGGAGAAAGCTGCAACGTGTTGGCGAACGAAGTCATCATGACGGCAGGCGCAATCCAGACCCCCCAGCTTCTGGAGCTATCAGGCATTGGCGATCCGGATCGGCTGAAATCGATCGGCATAGAACCGGTTCACGCATTGCCGGGTGTGGGGGAAAACTACCTCGATCATTTCTGCACAAGAATGAACTGGCGTGTTTCGCAACCCGTAACGTTGAACGAATATACACGCGGACCGCGCCTTGTGGGTGAGGTTTTGAAATATGCGCTGAAACGGCGTGGCGTGCTAACCTATGGCACGGGTTTGAACCATGCGTTTCTGCGGTCGCGCCCAGAGCTTGATCGGCCAGACGTACAGTTTTTCTTTATGCATGCAAGTTACGCCAATGCTGCCGAGCGCAAGCTTCACCATTTTCCCGGCATGACGCTGGGGGTAACGCAGTTGAGGCCCCGGTCTCGCGGTTCGATCCATGCCGTGTCGGCGGATATCAATGTGCAGCCCGCTATCGTGCCGAACTTCCTGGACCACGAAGAAGACCGCCGCGCGATGGTGGACGGTATGAAGCTCGCGCGTCGGATCATCGACCAGAAGCCAATGGACGCCTTTCGCGTGGCAGAACTCAGCCCGGGTGAAAATTGCGCACGCGACGAGGATTGGCTGGCCTTTGCACGGGCCAATGGTCAGACGATCTATCATGCGGCGGGAACCTGCAGGATGGGTGAAGATTCCGGTGCGGTGGTTGACCCTTCGCTGCGTGTCCACGGGATATCGGGACTAAGGGTAATCGACGCCTCGGTCATGCCGGAAATGGTGTCCGGCAATACGCAGGCGGCCGTTATGATGCTGGCGGCCAAAGGGGCCGATCTCGTTTTGGGCAATAAACATTAAGTCGCTGTCGGGCGCACCGCTTGCGGCGCAATTGAATTATGCAGGAGATATCGATGTATCCTAAACTGACCCTGATCGTAGGTGGCGAAGAGCGTAACGAAGGTTCCGCTGGAACGCTGCGTCTGACAGACCCTTCGGACGGACGCGAACTGACAGTTGCTCCGCGTGCGGGTCGTGCGGAGGCAGAAGAAGCTGCCAGTTCTGCCGCGCAGGGTGGTGCCCAGTGGGCTGCGCTTTCGGCACTGGAGCGGTCCAAGATCATGCGCCGGGCAGCCGACATCATGCGCGAGCGTGCAGATGAGGCCGCCCTTGTCATGTCGATGGAACAGGGCAAGCCTCTGGTCGAGGCGCGGGGCGAGTGGCTGGGTTCAGCTGATCTTCTTGACTGGTTTGCCGAAGAAGGTCGGCGTGTTTACGGTCGTATCGTGCCTTCGCGTGCGCCAAACATTCAGATACAGGTGCTGAAGCATCCGGTCGGACCCGTGGCGGCCTTCACGCCCTGGAATTTTCCGGCATGGAATACGATGCAAAAGGTGGCCCCCGCATTGGGCGCAGGCTGTCCGGTCGTCATCAAGCCAGCGTCGGATACGCCTGGCACCGCATGGCTGATCGGCAAATGCCTGCTCGCGGCTGGATTGCCGCCCAAGGCTATTTCCGTCATCTGGGGGGCGACGTCCGAGCTTTCCGATACGCTTATCAAGGCACCTGAAATTCGGAAGGTCTCGCTGACCGGTTCAACGCGTGTGGGGCGTATCGTTGCCGCACAAGCGGGTGAACAGCTCAAGAAAGTTACAATGGAACTTGGTGGGCACGGTCCGGTCATTGTGGCGGCGGATGCTGATCTCGATCACCTGATTCCGCTCGCCGTGCAATGGAAGTTCCGCAATTGCGGACAGGTTTGCGTTTCGCCAACGCGCTTCATCGTCGATGCTTCCATCCACGATGAATTCGTACGCCGTTTCGCTGAAAAGGCGCAGGAACTGAAGGTGGGCAAGGGTGTTGAGGCAGACACGCAGATGGGGCCGCTGACGTCGGCGAGCCAGCTTGAAACGGTTGTCGATATGGTCGCTGATGCCGTTACCAAGGGAGCCAAGGTTGAGACCGGCGGTGAACGGATTGGCGAAAGCGGGAATTTCTATGCTCCAACAATCCTGTCAGGCATGAAATCCGATATGCTGGCAATGAACGAAGAGCCCTTCGGCCCGCTCGCCCTCGTCATGCGCGTGAGTTCGCTCGATGAGGCCATCGCCGAGGGCAATCGGCTCCCGGTTGGTCTGGGTGCCTATCTTTTCACCTCTAGCATGACGACGGCACACAAGGTGCAAAACAGGCTGAAGAGCGGCATGCTTGGCGTCAATCATTTCGCGCTCGCCTTGCCTGAAACACCTTTCGGTGGTGTCCGCGATTCCGGCTTCGGTTCTGAAGGTGGTCTGGAAGGTATTGAAGCCTATCTGACGACGATGACCGTCACGACGATGATGGTCTGAAATCGTAAGCCCCGAGCACGAAAAGCCCTGCCATGGGTGGGGCTTTTCAAGAGATGTTGTGCCAGACAGCAAAGATGTCAGAGGTCGTTCTTACCCGACAGATACGTTGTCATGCGCTTCGCGGCATTTCTCAAATGTAGCTCTGCCGCAATTCCGGCGTCGTCTGCCAGACCTTTTTCGATTGCCTGATAGATGGCCTTGTGTTCATCCTGCACTGCATCCAGCATGCCGGTCAGATTGGCACGCGTATTGGTGCGGGCCTGACGGATAACGTGGCGGGCCCCATATTCAAGATGCTTGCACAACGCAATAAAGTGCTGGTTATGGGTGGCCATCACGATGGCGTCATGGAAAGCATAGTCTTCTTCATCACCCAATTGATCGCTGATGATCGCATATTCCAGACCGATAAGCGCCCGCTTGATCCGTTTGAGGTCTTCGTCCGTGCGTTTGACCGCCGCAATTCGGGTGGCCGCAACTTCGACGGCAACCAGAAGCTCCATCAGCTGCTCTAAAGACTGCGTTTCCTCAATGGCGAGTGGTTGGATCCGGAATGCTTTTTCGCTGCTTTTGTCGATGACAAAGACCCCGCTGCCTGCGCGGGCTTCGACCAGTCCATCCAGTTTCAATTGCGACAATGCTTCGCGAACAACCGGTCGGCTGACCGCGTATTCGGCTGATAGCTCGCGTTCGCTTGGCAGTTTCGTGCCGACAGGAAATTCACCATTGCCGATGCGCTTCTCGATTTGTCGGGCGAGCTCATGGGGTAAATGGCCGGATAAGCGTGGGGGCGGCGCATTGCCGGTCGTTTCTTTCATCGCACCCCTCGCACAATTCTGTTTCGTTTCTGAATCATCAGGCTTCACGCACAGATATCAAAATGCCGTAACTGGTCTAACAAGTCAACGGCCCTCCCTGAAGTGCCCGGCGGCAACGACGTGAAATGACAAATTTTGAAGACGGTAAGTTAAAAAATAACAACAAAAACAGTATGATATTTTTTGTATCGACTGGCCTTACTTGTCTATTGACTGGTCTTACCAGTTTGAGTTACGAATCTGAAACTGAAAGATGGGGTGGCAGTTCTTGTGACTGTCAGATGCCGATCGGGGAGAGATCGGGAGGATGACTATGATGACTATGACAGCGCCGCTTGAAGTCGGGCTTGCCGTCAGAGACATGACGCGGATGCGCGCTTTCTATGAAGGCGCTTTGGGTCTGAGTTTTGTTTCCGAAATATATGTCGGCAGTGCGAAGGCAGCGCGGGCTGCCTTGAGTCCCGACGGCTACACCGTGGTTCGTCTGCAGTCGCAAAAGGGTGAACGTATCAAGTTGCTTCAGCCCGACCGTCTGCCAGCGGCGGGTGACGCACCCGGCCAAGGCTTTATTCTGGAGCGTGCGGGTGCCAGCTATCTGACATTCATCGTTGACGATTTGAAGGCGCTTGTCGGTGATCTCATCAGACATGGTGCTGAACTGTTGACCGGCAGCGAGCCGGTTGAGGTGCGTCCCGGAGTATGGCTCGCTTTTCTGAGCGATCCCGAGGGGCATATCGTGGAAATCGTTCAGTATGACGATGTTTCCGTTTACCGCGCCGATCTGGCTTAAAGGACCCGACAATGATGTTTGATTTTAACAACCGGACCCTTGTACTGTCCGGCGCGAATGGCGGGATCGGTCGTTCTATTGCCGCGCTGTTTTATGCCTCGGGCGCTAATCTGGTTCTGACGGACATTGACAAGAGCGCATTGGACAGTTTTGCAGCTTCATTGGGTAACGACGAGCGTATTGCGACCCTACAGGCGGATGCTGCAAGTGCGGAGGATGCCGAAAAGACGATAGCGCTGGCGGGCGAGCGATTTGGCGGGATCGATTTTCTTGTGCCATCTGCCGGTATCTATCAGGCCAAGCCGTTTGCTGAGATGAGCGATGTTGATTGGCACCGCACGATCTCAATCAATCTCGACGGCGTTTTCTACCTCTGCAAACGTGCGCTTCCCGCTCTGAACGAAGGCTCGTCCATAGTAACATTGGCGTCACTGGCCGCCTATCGCGGCGCATTTGTGAACGCCCATTATGGTGCCACCAAGGGCGCGATGGTTTCCATGACCCGCGCCCTGTCGCGCGAGCTTGCGCCCAAAACGCGGGTCAATGGTGTGGCCCCGGGCATCATAGAAACGCCGATGATCATCGATCTGCTCAAGACACGTATGGATGAGACCATGTCGCAGACACCGCTCAAACGTCTCGGCAAGCCATCCGAAATCGCGTCAGTTGTCGCTTTCCTCTGTTCACCGGCAGCCAGCTTTATCACTGGCGAAACCATTCAGGTGAATGGCGGAATTTATATGGCGTAAGCGCCTTGCGTAAGGGAATGGACGCAAAATGGAACTCTTGAAGGACAAGCTTGTACTCGTCACAGGGGCGGGGCGCGGTCTTGGCGCGGCAATTGCCGCTGGCATGGCGGCGCAGGGTGCACGGCTTATTCTGGTAGATATCGATGGCGAGGCAGCAAAGGCGCAGGCCGCACATCTGGTAGCGCAAGGTTATGCCGCCGAAGGTTACCCACTGGACGTCACCGACCGTATCGCCGTCAAAAACCTTGCCGCCGATATTCTGGAGCGACTGGGCGGCCTTGACGTGCTGGTCAACAATGCCGGTGTTGCTGGTCGTGCAGCCTTCGATCAGCCGGAAGCTACCGAAGTGTGGGATCGCGTCATCGGGGTCAATCTTGAAGGTGCGTTCAATGTTTCGCATGCCTTTGTGCCTGCGTTGAAAGCCGCGAAGGGCAATGTGGTTCACCTTTGTTCCGTGGCAGGCTTCGTGGCCGGTGGGTCGACAGCCGGTTACGTCGTTTCCAAAGGCGCGATCCGCTCACTGACACAAGTCATGGCACGTGATCTCGCCCCTTTTGGCATCCGCGTCAATGCGGTCGCGCCCGGGATCATGATGAGCGAGATGGCAGTCGCCCAGCTCAATCGCCCCGGCGGTGCGGATTGGTTCATGAACCGCGTTTTGTTGAAGCGCATCGGTGAAACCAACGAAGTCGTCGATCCTGTCGTTTTCCTGGCCTCCGCCATGGCGAGCTACATCACCGGCACGATCTTGCCGGTCGATGGTGGCTTCCTGGCTGCCTGATTGTCAATACAGAGCATAGCTCCGGAGATTTTTGATGCCCGAATATAAAGATCTTGTTCCGCACAGCTTCTGGCGGGAAGTCATCCCAACGGATGCCGATCGTGCCGCCTTCGATCTCACGCTTGGCGGGACAATGCTTTCCCAAATGCATTTGATCCGGGCCTTTGAAGAAAAAGTCCTGGAACTTGCGGGTCAGGGTCTCGTGCACGGTCCAGCGCATTCGGCAATTGGACAGGAAGGCGGTGCCGTAGGTTCTGCAGTATCGTTGAGAGCCAGCGATCAGATAAATGGCTCCCACCGCGCCCACCATCAGTTTCTTGCCAAGGCGCTTGGTTATGTCGCCCAGAGCGGCATCGATCCCAAGAGCGCGTTCAATCAGGATGTTCGCGAACTCGCACAACGCACACTCGCGGAAATTTTGGGCTTGTCGCAGGGCTTTTGTCGTGGTCGCGGCGGTTCGATGCATTTGCGTTGGGCCGAATCCGGCAATCTTGGCACCAATGCCATTGTCGGCGGTGGTGTGCCGATGGCAGCTGGCGCGGCATGGGCGCATAAGCGGGCCGGTTCCGGTGATGTCGTCTACACCTATTTCGGCGATGGAGCGACCAATATCGGTTCGGTTCTGGAAACCATGAACCTCGCCGCCGCCTGGAAACTGCCGATTTGCTTCTTTATCGAAAATAATCGCTATGCGGTCTCCACGCATGTGGACGAAGTGACCGCCGAAACGCGGCTTTCCTCGCGTGGTCTCGCATTCAATATTCCATCCTTCAAGGTTGACGGCATGGACCCTATCGCCGTCTGGCTGGCCTCGGAGCAAGCCAACGCAATCATGCGGGCAGGCGATGGTCCGACGATTATCGAAGCCGACGTCTATCGTTATTTCCACCAGAATGGTCCGCTGCCGGGAAGCGCCTTCGGCTATCGTTCCAAGGAAGAAGAAGCGGAATGGCGCGGTCGCGATCCACTCGACGCATTGGCTGAAACGCTGCTCAAACGTCAGGCTTTGGGCGATGACGCAATCAAGGCATTGCGTGAGCGTTGCGTGTCTCTCATGAATGATGTCGCAGGCGAACTGATCGAAATGCATGAGGGCAAGCGTCGTATCATTCCTGCGCTTTGGCCTGAAGAAAGCTTCCGCGATTTCGGACTGCGTGGAGACCTGTCGGAATTCAGCGGTGTGCGCTTTGAAGAGCAGGAGCAATTCTCCGGCAAGCTGACCGACGATGCGCGTTTCATCGATGCTGTTGCCGATGTCATGACACGCCGCATGCAGACCGACGAGCGCATCGTTGTTCTGGGCGAAGACGTGCACCGTCTCAAAGGCGGAACCAATGGCGCAACGCGCGGGCTGTCGGCAGAGTTTCCAGATCGTGTGCTGGGAACGCCGATTTCCGAAAACGCCTTCACCGGCGTTGCAGGCGGTATGGCCGCCGATGGCCGGGTGCTTCCGGTGATCGAATTCATGTATCCCGACTTCATGTGGGTTGCCGCCGATCAGGTATTCAACCAGATCGGCAAGGCTCGCCACATGTTTGGTGGTGATAGCGATATGCCAGTGGTGTTGCGCACGAAAGTTGCGATGGGCACAGGATATGGCTCGCAGCACTCTATGGACCCGGCGGGCATTTTCGCGACCGCGCCCGGCTGGCGCATTGTTGCCCCCTCGACGCCATTCGACTATGTCGGCCTGATGAATTCGGCGTTGCTTTGTCGCGACCCGGTTCTGGTTCTCGAACATGTCGATCTTTACGCCTCGAAGGGCGCTGCACCGGCAGACGATCTCGATTACTTCATTCCGCTGGGTAAGGCGAAGGTGGTGCGTTCCGGTTCGAAGGTTACGGTCCTGACTTATCTGGCCATGGTAGCCAAGACGCAAGCGGTGGTCGATGCGTTGGGTATTGACGCTGAAATCATCGATCTGCGTTCACTCGACCGGGCAGGGCTTGACTGGGAGACTATCGAAGCCTCGATCCGCAAAACGGGGAATGTCCTGATTGTGGAGCAGGGCGCGTCGGGCACATCCTATGGCGGCTGGCTAGCGGATGAATTACAGCGCCGTTGCTTCGACTGGCTGGATCAACCGATAGCCCGTGTTCATGGTGCCGAGGCGTCACCATCCATCTCGAAGGTTCTGGAAGCCGCCGCTGCGGCGCGACCGCAGGATATCGATGCAGGTCTGCGTGCGGTCATGGCAGCCCAGGGTCTGCCGATCGAAGGCTGAAGGAAGGAAACAGACAATGCCGATTGAAGTTGTATTGCCTGCCCTTTCGGCAGGAATGGAAGATGCTGTCATTGCGCGTTGGCTCAGGGCGGAAGGTGACACGGTCAGTAAGGGCGATCTGATTGCCGAAGTCGAAACCGACAAGGCGACGATGGAACTCGAAGCTAAAACTGATGGGCGTATCGGCAAGCTATTCGTCCAGAACGGCGAACGGGCAAACGTCAATCAGGTCATTGCCGTCCTGTTGACAACTGGAGAAGACCAATCCGCGATTGCTGACCCTCTTGTCACTGAACAGGTTGTCACAGTCCCGGTGGAAGTGGCAGCTCATAGTATTCGTTTGTCTTCCGACAATGCTGCAGTGGCGTCCCTCGCACAGCTTTCGAATGGCACTCGCCATAAGGCCTCACCTCTTGCACGACGTCTGGCAATGGAGCACGGCATCTCACTCGATGGCGTTCTCGGCAGTGGCCCTAAAGGCCGCATTGTGCGCATCGACATAGAGCGCCTCGTTACGTCCCGAACGATTGCCCCCACACCTCAACCGGTCGCAACAGTTGCATCGTTATCACCGAAGGGTCTCCCGGCAGGTATCGGTGAATATGAAACCATTCCGCACACATCGATGCGTCGTACCATTGCGCGTCGGCTGCTTGAGGCGAAAACAACGGTACCGCATTTCTATCTCAATGCTGATTGCGATATCGATGCACTTCTAACGCTGCGCGGCCAGATTAACGAGAAGCGCGATAGTGCGTCACGAATTTCCGTCAATGACTTCGTTATTAAGGCTGCGGCCGTCGCCCTGCGCCGGGTGCCCGATGCCAATGTCATTTGGACGGACGACGCATTGCTGAAGCTCAAAAGTGTGGATATTGCCGTGGCTGTTGCGACGGATGGCGGCCTCATCACGCCTATCATCCGCAATGCTGACCAAATCAGCATTGGCGCGCTCTCTGCGGAGATGAAATCTCTGGTAGCCCGGGCCAGAGACAACCGATTGAAACCGGAGGAGTTTCAGGGGGGCGGTTTCTCGATCTCCAATCTTGGCATGTATGGCGTCAAATCGTTCTCAGCCATCATCAACCCACCACAAAGTGCCATTTTGGCGGTCGGCGCGGGTGAACGTCGCCCGGTTGAACGCGAGGGTCAACTTGCATTCGCAACGATGATGAGCCTGACACTTTCCGTCGATCATCGTGCGGTGGACGGTGCCTTGGGTGCGCAATTGCTTGCAGCATTCAAGATGGCCATCGAAGATCCGATGTCACTGCTGGTCTGATTGGGTGGCGTTTGGTTGAAGACTGCAACTACCGCGAACGGTGCTTGCAGTCTTCAACGGATATGCAATGGTTTTCGCGCCTTGACTATCCGTGGCTGGAATCGTTTGGCACAACCGGTTCTGAATTGTTCCGGACTTTGCCTCGATGGAAAATGAACAATCCCGCCAAAACAATGACTGAAGCGCCAACCAGCATCATCGCATCGGGAAGATCGTTAAAGAATAACCATCCGAGAACAATTGCCCAGAGCAGCAGAGTATATTGCAACGGTGCCAGCACGGATGCCGGAGCGAGTTTCAGTGCGCGCGTGATCAGAAGATGCGCTGTGCATGAGACAACACCCAATAGTAGCAGTGCAAGCAATTGATTGGTGTCCATAGGATTCCAGTTGCCGATGCTGAGAACCATGCCGATTACGAGACAGCCTACTGTCTGCCAGGTTACCAGTGTCGCGTCGGGCGTGGAACGAAGCACGCGACCCAGAACCAGCGTGAGTGCGAACGCTATACTACCCAACAGGCCGAAGATTGAAGGCCACGACAACATTGCTGAAGATGGGCGCAAGGCGATGACGACACCGGCGAACCCGATAAGAACCGCGAGCCAGCGACGCCAGCCGATCTTCTCACCGAGCAGGAAATGCGAAAGGGCCGCAATATAGATCGGGCCTGCCATATAAAAGGTCATAACATCGGCGAGCGGCAGATAAGCAACAGCGGCATAGAAAAGCCCGGTGTCGGCAGTTGCCAAAATGACGCGAGCCAGTTGCAGGCTTGGCTTTTCCACCTGAAAAAGCGATGTTTTTGGCCGCCGGGAAAGCATGGGGCCGAGAACGAGAAACGCGCCAACCGAGCGGATGAACAGAACCTGGCCGACAGAAAAGCTCTCTACCAGCCATTTTCCCATGGCGTCGTTCATGGCAAACATGAAGTCGCCGAGCAACATCAGAAGAATGCCGGCAAGGATTGCATTGCCGCTCACGGCAACGGCGATTTTGTTATTCATAATTTTGGACGTCCGCCCGATTTGGAAGTCTGCTTGACGGATACAGAAATTCCGTCAAAAGCACCCGCATTGCCTATAATGTCCGCAATTGCTTACGCTTCAGGCAGAATCCTTGCAAGCGCCTTTTGTTGGCTTCGATGGCGCTGATCATTCAAGTTCTCGGGGTGTTTTTGTGCCCATTAAGATCAAAGCCCGTCTAATTTAATAGACGGGCTTATGCCAAAATACTTATTCGCCCAGCACTATGCTCGCTTGGGATGAGGGCCCTGCTGCTGGTCAGGCAAGCACGAGAATCTTGACTGGCAATAAGTACTTCGGCCATCAACCGGCAAAGGAACGACAAGCCGGAAGATCAGTTCACTCAGAGTCCGTTGAAGAATGTGCTGAGCCGGTCCATCGCCTGTTCGAGCCTTTCGTAGCTTTCAGAGCCGAAGCACACCCGCAGGTGGTTGTCACCCGATTTGCCGTAGAAGCCACCAGCTTCCATAACGACGCCGACTTGTTCAAGGATCATGTCCGCCGCCTTTTGGGAGGTAAGGCCAGTGCCACTGATGTCTGGAAAAGCGTAGATCGTGCCCTGCGGACTCTCGCAGGTCACGCCCGGCATTTGGTTGAGGCGGCTGACAACGAGGTCACGCTTGCGGCGGTCGTCGGCGACCATCTCATCAAGAATAGCAGCCGGGCCGGTCACAGCAGCCAGGGCGCCGTACTGAATGAAAGTGTTGACGTGGGTGATCTCGTTTGCCGTGAGCTTGAGGAAAGCAGGCATCATGGACGCATCGGCGACGACGTAGCCAAGCCGCCATCCATCCATCGCATAGGCTTTGGTGAAGGCGAACATCGAAATCGTGCGTTCCTTCATGCCCGGCAATGCGGCGATAGAGATATGTTCCGCGCCATCGAACAAAATTTGCTCATAGACCTCGTCGGAGACGATGACGAGATCGTGTTTGATGGCCAGGTCCGCCAGAATTTCAAGTTCGGCGCGGCTATAGACACGGCCAGTCGGGTTGGAGGGATTGACCAGCACGATCATGCGTGTCCGCGTGGTAATCAACGGTTCGATCAACTCGCGGCTGATGCTGAAATTCGTCTTGGGATCGAGCGGCGCCAATACTACGCGAGCGCCGGTCATCTCGATCTTGTTGATATGCTGCGGATAATAGGGTTCCAGCAGGATCGCCTCGTCGCCCTCATCAAGGAGAGCCATGAAAGCGACAAATGATGCCTGGGTCAGGCCATTGACCATGAGAATTTCGTCGGCGCTCACGTCGATCTTGTTGTAGTCGGCGAGTTTTGTCTTCAGGGCTTGGCGCAGTTCCGCTTCGCCGCGCATGTCGCTGTAATGCACGTGACCGTCACGCAAGGCCTTGATCGCGGCGTCCTTAATATGCGCTGGCGTGTCGTGGAAGGGCCGACCGAGTTCGAGATGAATGAGGTCAACGCCGGAGGAAGCCAGTGCTGCGGCCTTCTGGAACATGCCGAAGCTCTTGGGAGAGGTTTGCGTAATCCGCCGCGCAAAACGTGCCATCTGATCATTCCTGTGCTGGTCTCTATAAGCCCGGATTATCGTTTCAGGGCCGTGATGCAGATTCATTACTCAACTTTGAGCGTTTGATCAAATGATATATCGGCTTGTTTTCGGTCCTGCGAAATGCAAAAGTTGAGTGGAGTATTGTTCGCCAACCAAGCAAGGAGTCTGATTGTTGTCACTCGATGAAGGATTTGGTCCCGTTTCCGGCCGAGTGACCGTACAGGATGCAGTCTACCTGCAGTTGCGAGAGGCATTGCTGATTGGCCGTTTCGATCCCGGTCAGGTGCTGACCATCGCGTCTTTGTCGCAGACATTCGATACCAGCCATATGCCCGTGCGCGAGGCGTTGCGGCGGCTTGCGGCGGAGAACGCGCTGGAGGTGGCGCGCAACGGTTCGGCGCGAGTGCCGCCCGTCAGTGTCGCGCGGCTGGATGATTTGTGTCAGGCAAGGGCCACAGTGGAGGGCCTTGCAACCGAATTGGCGGCGCAGGCCATTACTGCGGATGAAATCGACGCAATTGAAGCCAATATCGTGCTGCATGAAGCTTGCGCTGGCGAGGAGCAGGTTTACGCCATGCTCGATCGCAATCGCGAATTTCACTATCTGATCTATAAAGCTTCCCATTCCGAAGTTCTTATGCAGCTGATAGACACGCTGTGGTTGCGGTATGGTCCATATATGCGAATGTTATCGGCCTATGTGCAGCCGCGCATGAAGGCGGAAGGCGACAAGGCTTATACGCGGAATCACCGCCGCATCGTCGCGGCGATGAAGTCGCGTGACGCTGGCCGTGCCCGCGAGGCCATGGTGTCCGATATACGCGATACGCAGGATCTTTTGCGTACGCTGATCGTGGAATAGTAACCACCCGCTGCTTCCGCATGTGCGTTATCTCCATTCTGCGTCTAAAAAAATTCAATTTAAATCAATGGCTTGATTGGCTTTCAGTGCTGAGCTGCATACAATTGTGCGGTCTGCCCGGTCACCGGATTGACGTTATCCGAATACTGTGATCTTTTGATCAAAATATTCGAGGTCTGAAATGTCTGACTATTTCCTCTATCATTCGATCGGCACTTTCCCCGGTAAGGCGGAAAAGATGGCGGAAGCTTTGTCCGCTTTCTCAGCCGTTTGGTCTGCTGAGGATGATGGTCAATGGCCAGCCGCGCTGGCTGCACGTCAGACTTTCATTGATGCCTGGCGGAATGTGATCGATGCGCCAGCGGGTTCGCTGACGACAGCCGAGAATGTTACAACCGCGCTTTACAGCATCATCGGCGGCCTGCCAGCAGAGCGTCTGCGCGGTAAGCGGCTGCTTGTGGCCGCCGATTGTTTCCCGAGCCTGCATTTCATGCTGGCAGGCATCGCGCAGCGCTTTGGTTTTACGCTGGACACTGTGCCAATGCGTCCCGGCGAGGCATGGGTGCGTGATGAGGATTTCATCGCGCGCTGGCAGGACGATGTGGGCGTTGCACTGCTGACATTCGTTTCATCCACCACCTCGCATAAGGTGGATGTTGAAGCCCTTTGCGCCCATGGCCGAGCGATGGGAACACTCGTCGGTGTCGATATCACGCAGGGCGTCGGCGTTCTGCCGTTCTCTGTCAAGGCGACCGGGGCTGATTTCGTCGTTTCCACCTCGCTGAAATGGCTGTGCGGCGCTTCAGGCGCCGGGATCATACAGGTCACACCATCGTTGTTGGCCGATTTGCGGCCCGAGCTTCGGGGTTGGTTCAGTCAGGAAAACCCCTTTTCCTGGGATCTCGACGGGTTTTCCTTTGCAGGTGATGCGCGGCGCATGGATCATGGTACGCCAGCGATTCTGGCTTCGGTCGCGTCTCTGCCAGGTATCCAATGGGCGATGGAGCAGGGTGTCGACAATATCCGCGCGAACAATCTCGCTAGCGCCCATGCAATCATTGCGCGCGCACAGAATCTGGGTTGGAAACTTGTTTCCCCGGTCGATGATGCACGGCGCGGCGGCAGCGTGATGCTGACCCTGCCATCCGATGTCGTTCCGGCAGCGGTTGTATCGGCGCTGCGCGAGCAGAAAATCTATTGCGATGCGCGCGGCAGCACGATGCGGCTATCGCCAGGATACGTCACGTCCACCGATGCGGTCGACCACCTATTCACCGCGCTTGAACGCATTGTGCCGAAACGAAATTCCTGATGCAGATTACAGGCACGATAAACTATCGATCATAATCAGAGACACGAAGTCCAGAGAGGAACCATGTTTAAAAAAGTCGCTATTCTGACAGCTGCGGCGTTGTCGTTTATGGTTTCGTCCGCCTTTGCGGACGGCAAGATTGTTGTCGGCTCCTATGCGGCCAACCCGCCATGGGAATTCAAGAACGAGAAGGGTGTCTTCGAGGGCTTTGAAGTCGATGTCGCGACCGAAGCCGCAAAGCGGCTCGGCATGGACGTTGAATTCCAGCCTCTCGGTTTCCAGGCGCTGTTTGCCGCCACCAGTTCGGGCCGTATCGATTTCGCCATTTCGTCCATTTCGGTCACGAACGAACGCCTGAAGACGCAGTCTTTCACGCAGCCTTATTACGACAGCGACGGCACAATCGTCGGCAAGGCCGATGCACCAGTCAAGGCGCTGGAAGACCTCAAGGGCAAGGTGATCGGCGTCGTCGCTGGCACCACGGGCGAGAGCTGGGCGAAGGAAAACGCCGAGAAGCTTGGCGTTGCCGAGGTCAAGAGCTATGCGGCTCAACAGGATCTGCTGCTCGACGTGCAGACGGGTCGAATTGTCGGTGGCGCCGGTGAACTGGCCGGCTTCCAGTACGCGATCCAGAAAATGCCGGCCTTGAAGGTTCTCGTTCGTATCCCGACTGGTGAACGCTTTGCCATGATGGCCAAGAAGGACCTCGAAATCCTGCCGAAGGTCAATGATGCGATTTCCAAGATGAAGGAAGATGGCACTCTCGCCGCCATCCACAAGAAGTGGTTCGGTGTTGAACCGGATGCCGGTACTTCGACCGTCAAACCGATGCCGGTTCCATCCGCGCAGTAAACGCGAACGGCTGCGTCGGAGTGTCTGGCGCAGCCGCCTCTCAAACCATCTCAGGATTTCCGGATTGATGCCATGGGTCTGATCGAAACGTTTTTCAATTGGGACATTCTCGTCCGGTCCTTTCCAATTCTGCTGCTCGGGCTCGGGAATACCCTGCTTCTGGGCGTGACCGCCATTTTCTTCGGCAGTCTTTTCGGTCTACTTCTTTGCTTTGTGCGCCTCTATGCGCCCAAACCGTTTCAGTATATCGCCATCGGCTATATCGATATCTTTCGGGCGTTGCCGGTTCTGGTGGTGTTGATCCTGATCTATTACGCACTGCCTTTCGTCGGCATTTCGTTTTCCTCTTTCACCTCGGCGACGCTGGCACTTTCCATGGTGCTCGCCGCTTTTACGGCTGAAGTTTGCCGCGCGGGCATCGAGAATGTGCCTAAGGGGCAGTTCGAAGCAGCGGTCTCGCTGGGCCTGCCTTTCTGGCAAGCAATGCGCAAAATCATTCTGCCGCAGGCACTCAAGGTCATGGTGCCCCCACTGACCTCCAATTGTATCTCGACGTTCAAGGATACAGCGCTCGCCTCGGTAGTTGCCATGCCAGATCTGCTCAAGCAGGCCAACGACACGCAAGCGCTGATGGCCAATCCCACGCCTTTGATTGGCGCCGCAATCATCTATTTCGCGTTCCTCTGGCCGATGGTTCGTCTGGTAGGCTATCTCGAAAAGCGCAGCGCCACCGCAAAGACCGCCCGCTGACCTCGCCAGAACTGGTTTCCCCCGATGACCGATAGTATCTCCGTAAACACGTCCGACCGCCCGGCCATCATTATGCGTGGCATCAACAAGTGGTACGGTAATTATCACGCGCTACGCGATGTCACCCTCTCCGTTGCGAAAGGCGAGCGCATCGTGATCTGCGGGCCATCGGGCTCGGGAAAATCGACAACCATCCGCTGCATCAATCAACTGGAAAAGCATGAAAGCGGCTCGATCGTCGTCGACGGCATAGAGCTTAACGGCAAGGGTCCGCAGCTGGATGCCATCCGCCGCGAGGTCGGCATGGTGTTCCAGCATTTCAACCTATTTCCGCATCTGACGATCCTTGAGAACTGCACCATCGCCCCGATGACGGTGAAGAAGATTCAACAAAAGGAAGCCGAAGACCTCGCCCGCAAGTATCTTGAGCGCGTACGCATTGGCCATCTGGCGGATCGCTATCCTTCGCAGCTTTCGGGAGGACAACAGCAGCGCGCAGCAATTTCGCGGTCGCTTTGCATGCAGCCTAAGGTGATGCTGTTCGACGAGCCGACCTCGGCGCTCGACCCCGAAACTGTGGGCGAAGTGCTCGATACGATGATCTCGCTGGCCGAAGACGGCATGACAATGCTGGTCGTGACCCATGAAATGGGCTTTGCCCGTCGGGTTGCCGACCGGGTGATCTTCATGGATCACGGCGCGATTTGCGAGGAAGCCAAGCCGCAAGATTTCTTCACCGCGCCGAAGAGCGAGCGGGCCGCCGCCTTCCTTCGACAGATCATGCACTAAACGCGAAAGCGGTACAGACATTCGTTTGGGAGTATCTCGATGCCCACAGCTTTTGAAAGCGCCGGAGCGTTTCCGGTCGACCGCGTGCGCGCCCATTTTCCGGCTTTATCCCTGCCGGGCAATCCGGTCTTCTTCGACAATGGTGCTGGTGCGCAGGTGCCTCAGGGCGTTATCGACGCTGTTAGCAACCACATGCTGCACCGCATGGTGCAGCGCGGAGGGCGATATGCATCGAGCCGGGCGGTGGATCAGGCGATAGCCGAGGCGCGCCAAAGTGTTGCCATTCTCGTCAATGCCTATGATCCGGCTGAAATTTCCTTCGGCATGAATGCGACCTCCTTTATCCGGCTCGTCAGCCTCGGCATCGCCAGGATGATCGATGAACGCAACGAGATTGTCGTTACCGACATGGATCATGACGCTAATATCTCGACCTGGCTGGCGCTCGAAAGCCAGGGGGTGAAATGCGTCTGGTGGCGGATGCGCGAGGACGGTAACCTGCATGTCGATGATCTGAAGCCGCTGCTCAACAGGCGTACACGTTTGGTGGCCGTCACGGTCGCCTCACATTCCATCGGCTCGCTTGTCGATGTGCGTAGCGTCGCGGAACTGGCGCATGCTGCGGGAGCGGAAGTTTTTCTGGATGCCGTCCATTATGGGCCGCATGGTCTGATCGACGTTCAGGCTTGGGATTGCGACTATCTGGTCTGCTCGGGATACAAGAATTTCTCACCGCATATGGGCTTCCTCTGGGGCCGGTTCGAGCTTCTCAGGGCCTTACCGACATTCAAGGAAGACTTCATCCCCGACGTGCCTCCACACAAGATCGAAGTCGGCACCTTCACCTATGAAAATGCTGTCGGCATGGGCGCTGCAGTTGATTATCTGGAATCGCTTGGCCGCAACTTCGAGGCGTCGTCTGAAAAATCGCGCCGCGCCAATCTGGTGGCTGGCATGGCGGCTATCAGGGCCTATGAAACGACGCTGTCGCTTTCTTTCCTCAAGGTTCTGAAATCACATGACGCCATCGTCTACGGCATAGCGGACGAAGCGCGCATTGCCGAACGTGTACCCACTTTCTGCTTCAACCTTCCGGGCAAGCAGCCAGCCGATATTGCTCAGGCCATGGCGGATGCGGGTATCATGATCCGCGACGGTCACCTGTTTGCGCCGCGGCTGATGGCACGGCTGGGGCTCAGTATGGATAGCGGTGCGCTCCGGGCAACCCTGGTGCACTACAATACGGTGGAAGAGATCGCACATTTCGACAGGGTGCTGGCATCAATGCGGGATTGAAATCCGCTTCTGTATAAAGTGGGTGGCAATCTGGTGCGTCTGATCCCGCGACGGTGATAAGCACTGTAAGGCCGCCGCCTTCATTCAACGGCGGCCTTTTCGATTGATTATGCGTTATTTATCTAATCGCTTTCGCCGTGCGAGCATGTTGAGTGCCTCGACGAGCGCCGAGAAACCCATGGCGGCATAGATGTAGCCTTTCGGCACATGGAAGCCAAAACCGTCGGCGATCAGCGTCATGCCGATCATCAGCAGGAAGCTCAGCGCCAACATTACAATGGTCGGATTGGCGGCGATGAAGCGCGATAGCGGATCGGCAGCCAGCAGCATTACCGCCACAGCGGAGAGAACGGCGATGACCATGATGGCGATTTCGTCGGTCATGCCAACGGCGGTAATAATCGAGTCGACTGAGAAAACCAGATCGAGAATGAGTATCTGCACGACGGCAGCGCCCATCGTCAGTTCCGCGACTTTACCACCGATATTTTCCTTGCCGTCATTCGGATCGACCGTGTGATGGATTTCCTTGGTCGCCTTCCAGACAAGGAAAAGACCACCCGCAATGAGGATGATGTCGCGCCACGAAAAGCCGTGGCCAAACGCTTCGAAGATCGGTTCTTTGAGCTGCACGATGATCGAGATCGTGAAAAGTAGCGCCAGACGCAATATAAGCGCGGCACCAATGCCGATCCGTCTTGCTTTTGATTGTAAATGAGCGGGGAGTTTGTTCGTAAGGATCGAAATGAATATCAGATTGTCGATGCCGAGGACGATTTCCATCGTCACCAGCGTTATCAGTGCAGCCCAGCCGCCCGGGCTGGATAGAAACGCCAGATGCTCAGTAAGCAATTCCATGTAGACGACCCTTTGCGAAAAACTCGGTCGCACAGAAATAAGCATCCCGGATCGTTGTTCAACTACGCGTGATCAAAGATTTTCCACAACGTTGCCAATTAGCCATTCAAAAGCGCGGCGCGTCGGGCTGGAGGAGAGGTTTGTCTCAAGGTCGCTGACCGGAAACGAGCGGACATTACGGAAGATTAATTTTACTTTACAGTAAAGTAAAATATGTTGGAAGCGTATATTTGGCTATCGTCCCCTATCAAGTCGGGGTCGGATCTTACGGCCTCGACGGATGAAAAGGCACCGACATATGAAATCTGGGAAACGCGGTTTACTGCTATTTATATTGGGGCTGTTCCTCGTCGGAGCTTATTTCGCATGGCAGGGCATGCAAAAGACCTCAGCTGAGGCGACGACGGCAGCGGCTGCACCAACTCCAGCAAGAGCGACAGCTGTCGAAGCTGCAACCGTGGAAACACGGGATCTGGACAGCATCATCTCGGCAGTCGGCAGCCTTCGCGCCAAAGAATCCGTTACGCTGGCATCGGAAATCGGCGGGCGCGTGGACAAGATTCTGTTCGAAGAAGGCCAGCGTGTTCAAGCGGGCAGCGTCCTCTTCCAGCTAGATACGTCGATCCTGAGCGCTTCCGTACAGTCAGCCCGGGCGGCAAATGTGCTTGCCAAATCCACCTTTGACAGGACGGAAGCCCTATCGAAGCGCGGTATCAGCGCGACGCAGGCTCTGGAGGAAGCGCAGGCAAATCTGCGCAACACCGAAGCTGCTCTGGCACTGGCCGAAGCGCAGCTAGCGCAGACTTCGATCAAGGCGCCCTTCGATGGCGTGGTCGGTCTGCGCTCCGTCAGCGTTGGCGCTTATGTTACGGCTGGATCCACCAACCTTGCCAAGCTTGATCAGATCGATCCGCTTGTGGCTGAGTTCACCTTACCGGAAGTGGCGCTGGCGGATATTACGCCCCAGCAGCAGGTTTCGGTGGTTGCGGACGCGCTGCCAGACCAGCGGTTTCAAGGTCAGGTCTATGCCATCGAACCGTCCATCGACGAAACCGGTCGTTCCATTCGTATGCGCGCGCTTATCGCCAATCCTGATCTGAAGTTGCGACCGGGCCTTTTCGTGCGCGTCAATGTCACGACTGGCACCAAGGCTGATGCTATGCTGGTGCCGGAAAGCGCCATTGTGCCAAGCGGCGAAACACAGACCGTCTATCGCATCAATGCGGACGATACGGTCGAAGTCGTTACGGTGATACTGGGGCAGCGGCTTGACGGTATGGTCGAGATTGTCTCTGGGCTCGACAAGGATGCGCGTGTTGTGACCGCTGGTCAGCAGAAATTGCAGAACGGCAGCAAGGTCAGCGTTCAGGGAGCAGGCGCGGAGGGCTCGGTCTAATGTCCATATGGGAAATGTGTGTCCGCCGGCCAGTCTTCGCGACTGTTCTGAGCCTTGTTCTCGTGCTGCTCGGCATCGTATCCTATGAGCGGTTGAGCACCCGCGAATACCCCGATGTTGAAGAACCGACGGTTTCGGTTTCCACGACCTATTCCGGCGCCAATGCCGAAATCGTGGAAAGTCAGGTGACGCAGGTTCTGGAAACGCAGCTTTCCGGCATTGCCGGTATCGACGTGGTGTCATCGACAAGTCGCGCCGAAACCAGCGCTATCACGGTGCGCTTTACCCTGGGGACCGACCCCGAAGTCGCGGCTGCAGAAGTCCGCGACCGCGTGTCCCGCGCAAGGCGCAATCTTCCAGACGAGATCGATGAGCCTATTGTAGCCAAGGTCGAAGCGGATGCGCAGCCCATCATGTATGTGGCTTTTACAAGTGATCGCCATTCAGGACTTGAAATCACCGACGTTCTCAATCGAACAGTTGTTGACCGAATCCAGAATTTGCCCGGCGTTTCGGAAGCCCGCATTCTCGGTGCACGTGAATATGCGATGCGCGTCTGGATCGATGCGCGCAAGCTGGCAGGTTATGGCCTGACGGTTCAGGACGTCGAAACGGCGCTTGAAAACCAGAATGTCGAAGTGCCTGCGGGGCGTATCGAAAGCAAGGACCGGGAGTTCACGCTTCTCGCCAATACGGCTCTGACGACGCCTGAAGAATTTGCAAATATCATCATCAATGTCGTGAATGGTTATCCCGTGCGCTTGCGTGATATTGGAAGGGCAGAACTTGGGGCTGCCGATGAACGGCAGGCGACCTTCAAGGAAGGTGAAACCGCCGTATCCATTGGCGTGGTGAAACAGGCGACAGCCAACCCGCTTGACGTTGCCAATGCCGTGCGCGCAGTGTTGCCGACCATTCAAGAAAGTCTGCCGACCGGAATGAGGGCGGACGTCACTTATGACACGTCGATCTTCATCGATCGATCCATTGAGGCGGTGTTCACCACGATCGGGGAGGCGATTGTCCTCGTCATCATGGTGATCTTCTTCTTCCTGCGTTCGGTGCGGGCGAGTCTTATCCCAATCGTAACGATACCGGTTTCGCTCATCACAACGCTGGCAATCATGTTTGCCTTCGGCTTCAGTATCAACACACTGACCTTGCTCGCCATGGTGCTGGCTATTGGTCTGGTGGTGGATGATGCAATCGTCGTTCTGGAAAACGTGCACAGGCGCATCGAAGAAGGCGAAACCCCGGTACAGGCAGCCATTGCCGGTACGGGAGAAATCGCCTTCGCCGTCATCGCGATGACGCTTACACTGGCTGCTGTCTATGTGCCGATTGCTTTCACCGAAGGCCGGACTGGGCAATTGTTCATCGAGTTCGCCCTGACGCTCGCTGGTGCAGTGCTGGTTTCCGGCTTCGTGGCTCTGACGCTGACGCCGATGATGTGCGGCAAGCTGTTGCGTCACAATGAAAATCAGGGCCGGATTTCACGCGCCCTGGAAGGATTTCTCGACCGTCTCAATGAGAATTACCGACGCGCGCTTGGGCTCGCCATGCGTCACAAGCTGATCGTGCTGATCGGCGCTGCATCGACAGCGGCCCTGGCGGGGTTCCTCTATATAAGCCTACCAAGCGAACTTGCGCCGATTGAAGATCGCGGTGTGGTCCGTATTGCGGGAACTGCACCGGAAGGTTCGACGCTGCAATTCACGCAGCGTTACGGCAAGGAAGCCGAAGCAATCATAGCGAAAATACCGGAAATCAGTACCTATTTTTCGGTCTATGGTTTTCCGCAGGTGACGGGCATGAGCGTATTCGGTTTGCTAGAAGATTGGGGGGATCGCGAACGCAGCCAGCAGGAAATCGTCAGAGAGGCCAATGCTCAGGCAAGTGCGATTCCGGGCTTGCGTGCATTTGCCTTCAACATGCCGTCGCTGACGACATCGCGTGGCAGCGGCGCAGGTGCCAACAATCCGGTTCAGTTCGTGATCCAGTCTTCGTCGAGCTATGAAGATCTGAACCAGCTGGCGACCGATTTCGTTGAACGCATCAAAGAGAACCCGGGATTGATCAATGTTGAATCGAACCTCGATCTCAACAAGCCTCGCATGGAAATCAACATGAACCGCGAGAAAATCCGTGAGGCGGGTCTGCAGGTTTCCGATGTCGGGCGCACACTGGAAACGATGTTTGGTAGTCGTCAGGTCACGCGTATCGACCGGGACGGTGAACAATCGGATGTTCTTGTCCAGCTTGACGCCAGCGACCGCGCAACGCCGGATTCCATCAATGTCGTCAATATGCGCGGCTCGTCGGGCCAACTCATTCCGCTGTCCAATCTGGTGACCGTCACTGAAAGTGTGGAACCGGCCAATCTCTATCGTTTCAACCGGCTGCGCTCTGCAACGATCAGTGCGGGTCTGGCTCCCGATTATTCACTGGGCGAGGCGCTGACCTATCTGCAAAACACGGCGAATGAAACATTCCCGACCTATGCGCAGTATGATCTGGAAGGGGAGTCGCGCGATTTCACCAGCTCCAATTCGAGTATTCTGTTCGTGTTCGGCCTGGCTATCCTGTTTATTTATCTGGTTCTGGCAGCGCAGTTTGAAAGCTTTGTCAGCCCATTCATCATTCTGCTGACGGTTCCGCTTTCAATCGCGGGGGCCTTGCTGGCGCTGTGGTTCGCGGGCGCGAGCATGAATGTCTATAGCCAAATTGGTCTGGTCACACTCGTCGGGCTGATTACCAAACATGGTATTCTGATTGTTGAGTTCGCCAATCATATGCGTGACCAGGGGCGGGACGCTGCCGAAGCTGTGGTGGAGGCGGCGGTGATGCGTCTGCGCCCGATCCTCATGACCACAGGGGCAATGGTGCTTGGCGCTATCCCGCTTGCCATCGCGACCGGGGCCGGTGCGCAAAGCCGTCAGGCCATCGGCTGGGTGATTGTTGGTGGTATGTCCTTCGGCACCTTGTTGACCCTCTTCGTGGTGCCTGTGGTCTACACTCTTGTGATGGGCAGGGCCAAATATTCGCAGGAGATACCGAGCAGAGCGTAAACGATGGTGGGCGGATATTTGAGCGCGCTCAGGAAGGAATGAGCGCGCCTGGATGTAATGTCGGATTTGTCCCGTTCAATGGCTTTGTGCAGCGCGCGTCGGCTCGCGCCGATGAGGCGCTCGCTCTTGTCCCTAATGAGCGTCGGTGCCGGAAATCGGCTGTCAGGCGAGTTGCTCTGTAAGATATTTTGAAACGAAATCCAAAAAAGCCCGTACTCGCGCCAGTGGATAGCGGCTTGCAGGCCAAAGAAGATAAAATATCCCGGTATTGTTGGCCGCGCCCGGCAGAACATCGACCAATGAACCATCCCGTATTCTGCTTTTAGCGGAAAAGCTTGGCAGCATGGCGATGCCGTTTCCATCCAAAACCAATTGTATAATGGAATCGACGGTGGTTACAGTGAATGTTTCCGGCGCCCTCGAGTTCTCGTCGTCCTGACCGGCCAGTTCCCAGGGAGCAATCTTACCGGTTTCCGAATAACGGTGCCGGAGGCAGCGATGGTTCTGGAGATCGGCAATGGACTTAGGCGCGCCGCATCGGGCGATATAGTCCGGTGAGGCGACGAGACACCACGAAAACTCCCCGACCTTCTTGTAAAGCAGGCGACTATCCTTCGGTTTTCCGGTGCGGATCACCACGTCGAACCCTTCGTCAATGACATCGGCAAAGCGGTCGCTGATATCCAACTCGAGATCAACTTCCGGATAGGCCTTCATAAAAGCGCTGACGGCTGACACCAGCAGCGTGGATGAAATGGGCAAGCCGATTTTCAGGCGTCCGTGGGTGCCCTGAGATGACTGAGACAACTCTGCCTGCGCCACTTCCAGTTCGCCCAGAACGCGGCGGCACCGTTCAAGAAACAGTTTTCCTTCGGTGGTAAGTGCGATTGAGCGCGTCGAGCGATGAAACAGTCGCACGCCGAGCTGCTCTTCAAGCTTTTGCACCGATTTACCAACAGCAGAAGCCGACAGGCCTACAATCTGGCCAGCCTCACGAAAACTTCTCTTTTCGGCGGCATGTACGAATGTCTGGAGTGCGCCGATATTATCCAATTTCAATTTCATTCCGGAAAATCCTTCCACAATGATCCGAATTCAAGCGCCATTAAGCTATCTCGTCAACGCCGATATAAAGGCTGTCAGAAAATTGACGAACGCCAGTTCAGGAGAACCAGAACATGAGCAGCCTTTTCAAGCCGTTTAACCTTTCGGGCCTTGCGCTGCCCAATCGCATTGTCATGGCGCCGATGACTCGTTCGCGGAGTTTTAGTGGCGCGGCTGACGAGTTGGTTGCGCTCTATTACAGCCAGCGCGCGACAGCGGGGCTGATCGTCACCGAAGGTACGCCGATTTCGCGTGAAGGGCAGGGCTATCTTTTCAATCCCGGTATTTTCAGCGAAGAACAAATCAAGGGCTGGCGTCTGGTTACCCAGTCTGTTCACAGCGCAGGCGGTCGTATTTTCGCGCAGCTCTGGCATGTTGGCCGCATTTCCAACCGGTCCATTCAGGAAGACGGCAAGGCACCCGTCAGTTCAACAGGCCGAGTGGCGTCAGGCGCTATGTCTTTTGTTCGTAATGCGAATGGTGAGCCCGACTTCGTGCCGGTCTCGGAGCCGCGTGCCCTTACGACTGAAGAAGTGAAACGGGTGATCGGTGACTTTGTGCAGGCAGCACGCAATGCAATCGATGCGGGCTTCGACGGCGTGGAACTGCATGGTGCCAATGGCTACCTGCTGGAACAGTTCATTAACCCTCTGGTCAATGACCGCGACGATATCTATTCCGCCAAAACCATCGAAGGGCGCCTGCGCTTTGTGCTCGAAACCGTCGATGCGGTATCGGAAGCCATTGGCGCCAGCCGCGTTGCCATTCGTCTGTCGCCTTATGGCACCATTCACGACAATCCACTGTTCCCGGACCTCGAAGAGACTTATGTCGCTCTGGCAGCGGAACTGGGCCAGCGCGGCGTGGCCTATGTTCATGTCATGGATCAATCTGGGCAGGTCAAGCTGCCTTATGGCGAACGCCCTGTCAGTGATGCCATTCATGGCTTGATGGAACAATGGCGTCCGTTGTTGCCGAATACGGCGCTCATCCTAGCTGGCGGTCTGGATCAGGCGCGTGCTCAGCGTCTGCTTGATGCCGGATTGATTGACCTTGCGGCGTTCGGCCAGCCATTCATCGCCAATCCTGATCTGGTCGAGCGGCTGCGCAACAACTGGCCTCTGGCAGAGCCTGATCGCGCAACATATTACGGTGGCGGACGCGCGGGCTATGTCGATTATCCGCCCTATGCTGGACGTTCGCTGGTCGCCTGATCTTCAGGTTCCCTCCCTTTGGCTTCGGCGTCGCACTCATGAAGCAACTGTAGGCGCACCGGGTCATTCTGCCCGAGATCATTCGTGTCGGGCTTTTTCAAGAAAGGACGAAACCGTGTTTTCCAAAATCCTGTCTGCTGGTGCTTTGCTGAGCGCCACGATGCTATTTTCATCGCCAGTTCTGGCGCAAGAAAACGTATTGCCTTCCATCAACACGCCGCCGGAAGTTTCCAAGGCGAACCTGGCCAAAGTCAAAGCCGAAAAGCGCGGTCAATATGCCGTTCCTGAGGGGTTCGAAAGCGGCATGGTCGAAACCGACGGCATCCGCCTCCACTATGTGCGCGGCGGCGAAGGTAAGGGCGATCCGATCATCTTCGTGCACGGCTTCGGCTCTACCTGGAAAATGTGGCAACCGGCTCTGGAGAAATTCTCTGCCAACCATCAGGTCATCGCAATCGACCTGCCGGGTTTAGGTCAGTCGGAGCCATCGGCCAAGCGATATGACGCAGAGCAGATGAGCGCCTATCTTCTGGGCGCGATCAAAAGCCTGACCGACAATCAACCTTTCACCTATGTCTGCCACGACCTGTGCAACTCGGCATCCTATCCGATGGTCGCTAACAATCAGGATATCATCAAGAAGGTCGTGTTCATGGATTCGCCGATCCCTGACAAGGCGATGTGGACCTATCCAGGTTTGACGCCAAATGGTCCGGGCCTCGGCTGGCATTTCGGCTATTTCTCCTTCGGCGATATTGCCGAGAAAATGGTCTCCACAGATCCGGTGCTGTTCATGAGCTACTTCATCAAGGAATATGCGGGCAAGAGGGACGTCTTCACACCGGAACTACTGGATGAGCTGATCGAACCCTATTCGACCCGCGCCAATCTGCGCGCCGCCTTTGGCTATTATCAGTCACATTCGGACAGCGCCCGCCAAAACGAAGCGCTGCTTGCCGCCGGCAAACAACTGACCATCCCGGTCTATTCGATCAGCGGTGCCAAGGGCGTAAACGACGTTCTGCCGAAGCAACTGGCAGCCCGCTTCGTAAAGGACCCCAGCAAGCTTGGTTCGACCATTCTCCCAGACACCGGCCATTGGCTGCTTGAAGAATCGGCAACTGAAGTCAACGCGCTGCTTGCCGACTTTATCGACCAGTAAGCCAAGGTAATCCTCACCAACGGTTTCGTGATTGCGGCAGCCCATGCAGCGGTCACGAAACCATGTTGGTATTGCAAATGGCGAATATCGTGACTTTGGCTGTTGAAACGAGCAATTGGAGACCCAAATGACTGTATCACTCACAATCCCGATGATGATGGCAATCGCATTGGGAATTGCAACACCTGCCATGGCGGACCCTTTGCTTGGTGATTTCGATTATGGTTGGCCGGTCCAGCACCAAACCATTCTCAGTCAGAACGAGGCCATGACGATGGCCTATATCGACGCCCGCCCGGAAAATGCCAACGGCCAGACGGCCGTTCTTCTGCATGGCAAGAACTTCTGCGGCGGCACATGGGAAACAACCATCAAAGCCCTCAACGGTGAGGGGTACAGAGTGATTGCTCCCGACCAGATCGGGTTCTGTAAATCAACGAAGCCAGCGCGTTATCAATATGGTCTGCATGCGCTTGCTGACAACACGCACCAGCTTCTGACTGCACTTAACATCGAAAAGCCAGTTCTGGTCGGGCATTCGATGGGCGGTATGCTGGCCATACGCTACGCGCTGCAATATCCGGATGAACTCCAGAAGCTGGTCGTGGTCAATCCGTTGGGGATGGAAGATTGGCGTGCCAAGGGCGTTCCGAATGCGACCATCGATCAACTATACGCCACTGAACTGAAGGTGACGCGGGCAAGCATCAAGGCCTATCAGCAATCGACTTATTATGCTGGCACGTGGAAACCCGAATTCGACCGGCCCGTCGATATGCTGGCGTCCATGTATGAAGGGCCGGGCGGAAATATCGTAGCCTGGCATCAGGCTTTAACTGCTGACATGGTGTTCAACCAGCCTGTTGTCCATGAATTCGACAAGCTGCGTGTGCCGACAGTGCTGATGATCGGCCTGAAAGACAATACGGCGATGGGCAAGAACCGTGCGGATCCCGAACTTGCGGCAACGCTTGGCAATTATCCGGTATTGGCAGAGGAGGCTCAGGCGCGCATTCCCAATTCGCAACTGATCACCTATCCTGATTATGGTCACAGCCCGCAGATGCAGGATCCCGAGCGATTCAATGCCGATCTAATAAAGGCGATTGGCTCGCCACGATAGACCGCCGGAGCCTAGGCGGTTCCGTGGTCACCTATCATACGCTGGCCATTATTTTTTACTTGCCGTGGTCTCGGCCGTTATAAGACGCGTATGAAAGCTAATCCGGTTGCGAGGTCTGTTGCGGAAGACGTTCGTGCGCCACCGCGTATTTGCGGTGGCATTTAGAGCCGCAGAGCCCGAAACATCATGAACGCATCAGTATAGATGAGGTTGGCCGCGGGCCATTTCCGTTGTTCATCTTCTCACATATAGAGGGATTCCATTCCACGGACGCCCGTGACTTTGGAATAGCTGCCTTTGATACTTTACTAAATCCATAGACAATAGGCTCTCCAAGGAGTGATTGTATGAAGGTTTTAGGCATCTATGGCAGCGTCAAGCGACCGTCGCGGACGGCACGACTGGTTGACGATATTCTCGCGGGCATCGCCCGCGGCGCGAGTGTCGAGATAGACAGAATTGATCTGGTCGACGCCGCGCCGGTTCTGTTCCGTGCATTGCGCGCCGATCAGCTGGATGCTGCTGGCCGTGCTATCATCGACGCTGTCGAGGCTGCGGATGTGCTTGTGGTCGGCTCGCCCGTCTATCGCGCATCCTATACCGGTGCGCTGAAGCATCTCTTTGATCTTGTTGATTTTCGTGCCTTGCAGGGACGGCGCGTTGTTCTTGCCGCGACGGGCGGCTCACCGCTGCACGGGCTGATGTTGGAACATCAGTTTCGCCCGTTGTTTGGGTTTTTCGGTGCCGTCACCATTCCAACAACGGTCTATGCCGTCGAAGCGGATTTCACTGAATATATTCTTTCCAATCCAGCCGTTGAAGCGCGCATTGAGCGGGCTGTTTCGGAACTATTCGATCTTTCACCTGCCATACCCCGCACCGTTGCGTCGTCGGAAACGGGCGACCGGACGCTTCGCGTCGTGCCGGGCGAAGCCATTGCGAATTGATGATCACCTAAGGAGTTAAACCATGACAGAACGCAGCAGAAATCCCGTGAAATTTGCCTATTGGGTGCCGAATGTCTCTGGCGGTCTTGTCATTTCAAATATTGAACAGCGCACCAGCTGGACGATTGATTATAACCGCAAGCTGGCGCAGGTCGCCGAGGAAAATGGCTTCGAATATGCGTTGAGCCAGATTCGCTTCACGGCGGGCTATGGTGCGGAATTCCAGCATGAATCCGTATCATTCAGCCACGCACTTCTTGAATCCACCAAAACGCTGAAGGTGATTGCAGCCATTCTGCCCGGACCATGGAATCCGGCGCTTGCTGCCAAGCAGATCGCGACGATCAACCACCTCACCAATGGTCGCGTTGCGGTGAATGTCGTCAGCGGTTGGTTCCGTGGCGAGTTCCACGCCATTGGCGAGCCATGGTATGACCACGATGAGCGTTACCGCCGCTCGGAGGAATTCATTCGAGCGCTGCGCGGCATCTGGACCGAAGACAGCTATTCATTCCATGGTGATTTCTATCGCTTCAACAACTATTCGCTGAAGCCAAAGCCCATTGATCCACAACCTGAGATCTTTCAGGGCGGCTCGTCGCGTGCTGCGCGCGATATGGCATCACGGGTTTCCGACTGGTATTTTACCAATGGCAATACGCCGGAGGAAATCGCCAAGCAGGTCGATGACATTCAAACCAAGGCGGCGGAAAACAACCATTCGGTTCGCGTCGGCGTCAATGCCTTTGCCATCGTTCGTGACACGGAAGAAGAGGCAAAGGCCGTTCTCGCCGAGATCATTGAAAAGGCCAATCCCGAAGCGGTCAATGCTTTCGGTCACGAGGTCAAGAATGCTGGCAAGTCCTCGCCCGAAGGCGAAGGCAATTGGGCAAAGTCCAGCTTTGATGATCTTGTCCAGTATAATGACGGTTTCCGCTCCAACCTGATCGGCACGCCGCAGCAGGTGGCTGAACGCGTGGTCAAGCTGAAACGCGCCGGTGCCGATCTTATCCTGCTCGGTTTCCTTCACTTCCAGGAAGAAGTCGAATATTTCGGCAAGCACGTCATTCCGCTGGTGCGCGCGCTGGAAGAAGCGGAAGACAACGCGGCCCTCGCCGCCGAATAGATCAAAACGAATTATGGAGCGACGGTTATTGCCGTCGCTCCCGCTTAACGCGGACGCAATCGTGTTCGCGGACGGACGGTTATGTCCGTTTGTCCGCCGAAATGCCCTGATTGAATTCGAGTAAAACACGGAACGAACAATGTCGGCATTGCATTTCCTGATTGCAGATACTGATGCGGAAGCGAGCGCAGAAGCGCGGGTGGCGGCTGAAGCTACGGCCACCTCGCCGCGGCGCGAACTTGCGCTGGAACTGCGCGGCATAGGCCTATCATTCGGGGGCGTTGTTGCCTTGCAGGATGTTGATCTCAGTGTCCGGCAGGGAGAAATTCGCGCGATCATCGGACCGAACGGTGCCGGAAAAAGTTCGCTCATCAATGTCATTTCGGGCGTATACCGGCCCAGTCGTGGTCAGGTCGCCATTGGTGGTAGGATCTATGATCCGGTGCCGACCCAAAAGCTTGCGCATCTTGGCGTTGCGCGTACCTTTCAAAACCTCGCTTTGTTCAAGGGTCTGAGTGTTCTCGACAATGTCGCGTCCGGACGCGCCTTTGCCAATCGCTCGAATTTTTTGAGCCAGATCGTGGGATTGCCCCAGGCTCGCCGCGCGCAGGCGGATGCCCGCGAACGGGCAAGTCGCGTCATCGAATTTCTGCATCTGTCGTCCTATGCCGACCGGCTGGCAGGCACTTTGCCCTATGGTCTGCAAAAGCGTGTTGAACTTGCCCGTGCATTGACCGCCGCGCCGCGTATCCTGCTTCTTGATGAGCCGATGGCCGGTATGACCGCCACCGAAAAGAACGAGCTTGCCGATTATATCCGCCTGGCGAGGGACGAATATGACATTACCGTCGTGCTGATCGAGCATGACATCGGCGTTGTGATGGGCCTCTCAGACCGCATTGCAGTACTCAATTACGGGCGCAAGATTGCCGATGGCACGCCGCAGGAGATCGCATCCGATCAGCATGTCATTGATGCATATCTTGGTGTGGCGCCGGAAAATGAAGATGGGGAGGGCATCTGATGGCTGATTTTGATTGGATGTTCTTCACGGAAGTGCTGATTGGCGGGCTGTTGTCCGGCGTCATGTATTCCCTTGTCGCCATCGGGTTTGTGTTGATTTATAAAACGTCCGGTGTGCTGAATTTCTCGCAAGGGGCGCTGCTGCTTTTCGCGGCGCTGACTTTCGTCAGCCTCACGGAGCGGGGCGTGCCGTTCTGGGCAGCCTTTGTCGTTACATTTGCCGCCATGGTTATCATCGGTATCGCCATTGAACGCAGTGTACTGCGGCCATTGACCAACAAGCCGCCGATCACGCTCTTTATGGCTACACTCGGCCTGTCCTATATCATTGAGGGTGCAGCCCAGCTCCTATGGGGCACACAGGTTCACGCTCTTGACCTCGGAATCCAAGATGTGCCCTTCGATGTTGGAGGCATTTTCATCAGCCAGTTCGATATTTTTGCCGCAGTTGTTGCGGCTGGCATGGTGGCGCTACTATCAGCATTCTTCCGCTATACGCGCATCGGTCTTGGCTTTCGCGCCGTTGCCGACGACCAGTTCGCAGCCTTGGCCATTGGACTCAAACTGCCGTGGATATGGGCCAGCGTCTGGGCCGCTGCCGGTCTGGTCGCACTGGTCGCAGGCCTGTTGTGGGGCGCGCGCCTTGGCGTGCAATTCTCGCTGTCGCTGGTCGTGCTGAAGGCTTTACCGGTTCTGGTACTCGGCGGCTTCGATTCCATTCTTGGTGCGATTGTCGGCGGATTGCTGGTGGGAGCGTCAGAGAAGCTAGCGGAGGTTTATATCGGGGAATATTTCGGTGGCGGCATTGAGAGCTGGTTTGCCTATGTGGTGGCACTTGCCTTCCTTCTCATTCGCCCTTCAGGTCTGTTTGGCCAGAAGCTTGTGGAAAGGGTCTGACCATGGCCATTATAGCAGCCAGTTCCTCCAGTCCAGTTGCATTGCCGCGTTACGCCGCTCCGCTTGCGGTGCTGGCAGTGGCCTATCTCATCATACCGTTTATCGGCACGAGCTATCTCTTTGAGGCCATTCTCCTGCCGTTTCTGGCCTTGAGCCTCGCCGGTGTTGGGCTCAACCTCCTGACCGGCTATGCGGGGCAGGTTTCACTTGGCTCGGCGGCATTCATGGCAGTGGGCGCTTTCGCGGCCTATAATTTCAATCTGCGCATGGATGGATTGCCGCTGCTGGTTTCTATCGTTTTTGCCGGACTGGCGGCGGCGGCGATTGGCGTTGTCTTCGGCTTACCGAGCCTGCGCTTGCGCGGTTTCTACCTTGCCGTTTCTACACTCGCAGCCCAGTTCTTCGTACAATGGGCGCTGACCAAGTTCGAATGGTTTTCCAACAATTCCGCCTCCGGCGTCATTGATGCTCCGGCGTTGTCCATCGGGGGGATTGCCTTTGAGGGGCCAGTCGGACGCTATCTCTTCGCACTGACAATTGTGGTAGCGGTCACGTTCCTCGCCTATCGCCTGGTGTCGTCGCAGACCGGACGGAATTTCATTGCCGTGCGCGACAATGAAACGGCAGCGCGGATCATCGGTGTGCCGGTGTTGCGGACCAAGCTGCTCGCCTTTGCGACTTCCTCTTTCATCATCGGGGTGGCGGGTGTGCTATGGGCCTTTGCCTATCTGCGCACGGTGGAAACGGCGGGTTTCAATCTCGACCGCTCGTTCCAGATATTGTTCATCATCATCATTGGTGGCCTCGCATCGATACGGGGCGCCTTCTTTGGCGCAGCACTGATCGTCGTTTTCCCGCTGATCTTGTCGAGGGTTGGGGCACTGTTGCTCGGAGACGTGTTCGATTCCGGCGTGCTGGATATGACGCAGCGCATTGTCGTCGGCGTCTTCATCATCCTGTTTCTGGTCCTTGAGCCCGACGGGCTTGTGTCGCTCTGGGATCGGCTGAAAGCGAGCTTTACGGCAGTTATCCGACGGTCGTGATATCCGGAAGCGCCTCAGAAGGCTTCCAACAAAGTCCATAAATCCTGAACGAAACCGGGTGGCGATTATCCCACCCGATAGATGGAGTACGTCCAGAAATGACCCTATACACGAAAATCAAAATGGCGGCTCTCGCCGCTGGTATCGGCCTTGCCTCTTTTGCGTTTCCGGCGCAGGCAGACGAGCAGTATTTCCCGCTTCAAAGCTATCGCGTCGGCCCTTACGCTGCCGGTGGTACTGGCTTCTTTGGTGGGTTCATCGATTACCTCAATCTGATCAACACGCGCGATGGTGGAGTTAATGGGGTCAAGCTGACGTGGTCGGAAGCTGAAACGCAGTATGAGGTTGAACGTGGTGTGGAAGCCTATGAGCGTCTGAAAAGCAATCCTGGCATTGCCGCGTGGAACCCGCTTTCCGTGGGTATCGCCTATGCGATGATCGACCGTATCACGCAGGACAAGGTGCCATTGATCACAATTAATCACGGGCGCACGGATTCCACCGATGGACGTGTGTTCCCTTATGTCTTTCCGCTATTGCTCAATCCCTATTCCGAAACCTCCGGCATCGTGAACTACATCGCCTCCAAGGAAGGCGGTCTTGATAGTCTCAAGGGTAAAAAGATCGTGGTACTTTATCACGGCTCGCCTTATGGCAAGGAAACCATCCCGATCTATGAACTGCTTGCCGAGAAATATGGTTTCGAGTTGCAGCAGATCGAGGTTCCTCATCCGGGTAACGAGCAGCAATCACAATGGCTTACGATCCGCCGCGCCAAGCCGGATTATGTCGTGCTGCGCGGCTGGGGTGTGATGAATCCCGTGGCTCTGAAAACAGCAGCGAAAACAGGTTTTCCGGTCGATCGCATCATCGGCAATGTGTGGTCCAACTCGGAAGAAGACGTCATTCCTGCAGGCGATGCGGCCAAGGGTTATACCGCCATCACCACACAGGCATCGGGCGCCGACTACCCAGTGGTCAAGGAAATCGTCAAGACCGTCTATGATGCGGGTAAGGGTAATCTGGAAGACAAGAGCCGTATCGGTTCCGTCTACCACAATCTTGGCATTGTCAATGGCATCCTGAACGTCGAAGCTATACGCATTGCGCAGGAGAAATTCGGAAAGAGAACCTTGACGGGCGATGAAGTACGCTGGGGTTTCGAACATCTGCAACTCGATCCAGCGCGCGTCGAAGCTTTGGGTGCTAAAGACCTGTTCCACTCCATCAATGTCACTTGGGATAACCACGAGGGCAACGGCTACGTGACCTTCCAGCAGTGGGACGGTAAGAAGTGGAATGTCGTTTCTGATTGGATCGCGCCTGACTGGGCCTTGCTACGCCCGATCATCGAGAAGTCTTCGGAAGCCTATGCGAAAGAAAAAGGCATCAAGCTTCGCACTGCTGCCGATGCGGATGTTGCGACCAACTGAGGCCATGGGTGGAGCGGGCGGCAACGATGTCGCCCGCCCAGTTACGGCTATGCGGGGTTGGCCCGCCAGAGGAGTTTGGCATGACATTGGAAACCCACAGGCTCAAAGCAAACTCGGGAGAAAACGGGCTTCTGTCCGTTGAGGGCCTCCACGCGACCTATAATCATTCTATCACGGCGCTGCATGGGGTCGATCTTTCGATAGGTCGGGGGGAAATTCTCGCCATTCTCGGCGCCAACGGTGCGGGCAAGACGACCACATTGAAAGCCATCTCTAACCTGCTTCCGGCAGAACGTGGGCAGGTCAACGCGGGGCGCATTTTCTTCGAGGGGCGGGATGTCACCCGCGAAACGCCGGCAGGTCTCGTGCGGCTCGGTCTGGTGCAGGTGCTCGAAGGCCGCCATTGCTTCAAAAGCTTGAGCGTCGAGGAAAACCTCGTCACGGGCGGGATCGGGCGGAGCGGTTCACGGTCTGAAATCGCGACGGACCTTGAGCGAGTCTATACCTATTTTCCACGGCTGCGTGATAAGCGCCAGGCGCTTTCCGGTCTCACTTCCGGCGGCGAACAGCAGATGACCGCCATCGGACGCGCCTTGATGTCACGCCCCCGATTGCTGGTGCTTGACGAGCCGTCGATGGGTCTGGCACCGCGTGTCGTACAGGATATTTTCCGCACATTGCGCAAGCTTAATCGCGAAGACGGGCTTTCCATTCTTGTCGCGGAACAGAATTCGGCAGTGGCGCTTACCTACGCCGACAAGGCCGTCATTCTTGAAAACGGTGTCAGCGTACTCTCCGGCAGTGCCGCCGATCTCAAAGCGCGTGACGACGTGAAGGCTTTTTATCTCGGACAGAAACCGGTCTCGGGTTCTGTGGCGCTCGCCCATTGAAATTCAACGAAAACGAGGAGACATGCGATGACCATTTCCAATGTGAATACGAAGGACGTGAGCCGGGGCGTGCCCGCTGTGCCACGACCGGGCAAACCCGCCTATGTCATTAAAAGCGATGCGGAGGCCATCGAGATTGCGAAGAAGCTGGCGGCAGAAATCGCTCCGGGTGCAGCCATCCGCGACCGCGACCGCATCTGGCCGGTCAAGGAACTGGATTCCTTTTCGCAAAGCGGTCTGTGGTCGATTAACGTGCCGAGGAAATTTGGCGGTCCGGAGGTCTCTTACGCGACGCTCGCCAAGATGATCGAAATTGTCTCCGCTGCCGATTCCTCCATAGGGCAGATTGCGCAAAACCATCTTGGTGTTCTCGCCGCCGTGCGTACGGTTTCTGACGAGGCGCAGCAGAAGTTGCTCTTCGGCGAAGCACTGCGCGGCACCCGCTTCGGCAACGCGTTTTCCGAGTTCGGGTCCAAGCGTGCCGCCGATTTTGAAACGAAATTCGTCGATGCCGGTGATCATGTTGTGGTCAATGGCCAGAAGTTCTATTCGTCTGGTGCTTTGCTGGCGCATCTGGTGCCTATCGTCGCGCTCGATGAACAGGGCCGAGCCTGGTATGCAATTGCCGAGCGGGATGCTCCGGGTCTGAACGTTATCGACGATTGGTCATCCTTCGGCCAGCGCACAACCCTGTCGGGCACCGTCATCCTCAATGATGTGAAGGTCCCGAAAACCCATCTGGTGCCGGGTTACAAGGGTTATGAAGTGCCGACTGCCGATGGGGCCATTTTCCAGATCATTCAGGTCGCCGTGGATACGGGTATCGCCAGTGCGGCTATCGCCGAAACGATCTCTTTCGTGCGAACCAAAAGCCGTGCATGGGTGGATAGCGGTCTCGAACGCGCTTCGGACGATCCTTATACGATCCACGCTATCGGCGATCTCACGCTTCGCCTTCATGCGGCTCAGGCGCTGCTCGAAAAGGCGGGTTATGCCATCGATCGCGCCATTGAGAACCCCAACGCAGAGACCGTCGCAGAAGCGCAGATTGTGACGGCTGAGGCGAAAATATTGTCGACGGAAATCGCGATCGCTGCGACCAACAAACTGTTCGAACTTGCGGGTACGCGCTCGACGCTCGCCGAACATCAGCTCGACCGCCATTGGCGCAATGCCCGGACGCATACGCTGCATGATCCGGTGCGATGGAAATATGCGATACTCGGCAATTATTTCCTGAACGACGAAAAGCCGCCGCTTCACGCCTGGAGTTGATAACTCACCCCGCCGCATGGAACGCGGTTAGAGGCGTTCCATGCGTTTGGTGTCGAAATGCGACGGCTATCGCACGCCACAAACGTCTGCTCCGTTTCCCATCGTGGTCATTGTCAATTGAGTTCTGCGACCTTCTCGCCGGACTGCCAATAACCGGACTTCCCGGCATCTAATCAAAGAATTGCGGCGAACCCTCAACGGGGCTCAGAGATATTTTCACGTAGTCCTTGCAAGTGTATCGCAACTTGTATACTAGAATATATCAGGTCGGAGGGAGTGCTGGCCGTTGTATGGGAGGAGTGATTTCAATGAAAAAGTTGCTATGGGCAGTCGTGGCCGCCACAGCTATGAATATGGTGTCTCTGCCTGGCATGGCGCAGGCGCAGGAAGTTCCAGCACCCGGTAAGAGTGCGCGTATCGACGCCATCAAGAAGTCGGGTGAATTGCGTGCCGGTGTTCTGGCCAATCCGCCATGGCTCGTGGAAGATACCACCGGTTCCGGCCAGCCATGGCGCGGACCGGCCTGGACGCTTGCGCAGACCTATGCCGAGAAGCTTGGCGTTAAACTGGTTCCGGTTCTCGTTTCCCACGAAACCAAAGTGCCGGTTCTGGCCGCCAATCAGGTAGATATGACGATTTCGCCACTCTCCATGACCAAGCAGCGGCAGGAAGTTGTTGATTTTGTCACCTATTCGCGCACGGCTTTGTGCGTGTTCGGCAAGGCTAACAACCCAAAGGTTTCGGGTGCCAAATCGGTTGACGATTTCGACAAACCGGAAGTGACCATTGCCTATTTCACGGGCGGCGGCGAGGAAAATTGGGTCAAGGAACGTTTCCCCAAGGCCACGCTTCGCGGTGTGACGAGCGCTGGAACAGCGGCGCCGATGGAAGAAATCATGGCGGGTCGCGCGGACGTGGCGCCGATCAATCGCATTCCCTTCGTGGCCCTCAGCCGCAATGTGAAGGGCCTAGAAGCGTTGCCGCGTGAAAATAACTGTCAGGACAGCACCGAGGCCGTCAATGAGATCGGTCTGGCTATCGATAAGAACCAGCCTGAATATCTCGCATGGCTGAAAGCCGTGGCTGAGCCAATGCTTCCAGAACTTCTCAAGGAAGAAGAAGCCGAAGTCTCCAAAATGTAAGCCATATGGACTTTGCGCGCGCTGAATCCGGCGCGCGCAGATCATGTTCTGTTCAGGCAGAACTTTCAGGGTCCCGGATCTCTGGATATTGACACATGGAATTCAATTTCAGCGCTATTTTTGATAGCTGGCAGTTCCTGCTCAGCGGCTTGGTGGTGACGCTTTTGCTGGCTGCCAGTGTGAGCGTGTTAAGCTTCTTCCTGGGGCTGCTGCTCACCGTCGCCCGCCTTTATGGTCCCAACTGGCTGAGCCGCATCACGATCTTCTATATCGATACCATGCGCGCCATTCCGGTTCTGGTGGTTCTTGTCTGGGTTTATTTCGCGCTGCCAATCGCAACGGGGATCAATCTGCCGCCATTCTGGTCGGCGCTGTTCTCGCTGTCGCTGCATCTCGCCGCCTATGTTGCCGAAGTGATGCGCGCTGGCATTCAGTCCGTGCGCCCCGGACAGGTTCGCGCCGGTCTGGCGCTTGGCATGTCGCAGGCGCAGGTTCTGCGCAAGATCGTGCTGCCGCAGGCTTTCGTGCGCATGCTGCCATCCTTCGGCTCGCTGCTGTCGCTCGCGGTCAAGGACACGGCTATTGCCACCGTGATCGCCGTGCCGGAACTCATGCGCCGCGCCGAAGCTATTGCCGGGCAGAAATATGCGCCTGTCGAGGCCTACACCACCGTCATGATCCTCTACTTCATCATCATCTTCCCGCTCACCCGAGGCGTCGACATGCTCTATCGCCGCATTTCCTTCCTGGGGCGCTCATGAGTTTCGACTGGTCTATCATCTGGAAAAGCCTGCCCGCATTGGGGCATGGTGCTTTGATCACCATCGCGCTGACCGTGCTGACAATGCTGTTTGCCACGCCGCTGGGTATCCTGATCGCGGTCATGCGGGAATCGCGCTTCAAAATCGTCGCGCTGATTGCGACCTGTTATGTGGAACTGTTGCGCAATTTGCCGATCATACTGGTCGTCTATTGGGCGTTCTATGTGCTGCCCATGATGAGCGGTCTTGCACTTTCGCCATTTCTGACTGGGCTTCTCGCGCTGGTGGCCAACAATGCCGCCTATAATTCGGAAACGTTCCGCTCTGGCATCCGTTCAATCCGCAAGGGGCAGACCGAGGCAGGGCTGGCGCTCGGAATGAGCGAATGGACGGCTTTCCGCAAGATCGTGCTGCCGCAGGCTTCGCGCCGTGTTTTACCGGTGCTGGCAACCACATGGGTCACGCTGTTCAAGGACACCTCGCTGGTGTCGGTGATTGCGGTTGGTGATCTGGCGCATACGGCGCTGCAAATCCGCTCGCAGACTTTCCGCGTAATCGAACTTCTGACCGCAATGGCCGCGATCTATTGGCTGCTGGGCTATCCGCAGGCCAAAATTGTTGACTGGATTCACCGCAAATACGGGGTTACCGAATGACATCTTCCAACACAGCACCCGTAAAGACCGGCGATGTCGTCATTGAATATCGCAATGTCTGCAAATCCTATGGCACATTTGAAGCTCTCAAGAATGTCAGCCTGAAAGTGCATCGCGGACAGGTCGTGTGTCTCATCGGCCCGTCCGGCTCCGGTAAATCCACACTGCTTCGCTGCACCAATGGTCTGGAAGCAATCAATAGCGGCGAGATCAGGATCGATGGCACCGTGCTAACGCAGGACCCCAAACAGGTTCGTGCCATGCGCCAGCGCATGGGCATGGTGTTTCAGAATTTCGAGCTGTTTCCGCATAAGAATGCGCTCGGCAACATCATGATGGGGCCGACCACCGTTCTGGGCCTTTCGGAAAGGCAGGCAAAGGAACGCGCTCTGGCTTTGCTTGCCAAGGTGGGGCTTTCGGACAAGGCGGAAAATTTCCCGTCCAACCTGTCCGGTGGGCAGCAGCAGCGGGTCGCCATTGCGAGAGCCCTTGCAATGGAACCGGAAGTCATGCTCTTTGACGAACCGACATCGGCGCTCGATCCCGAAACCATCGGCGAGGTGCTCAGTGTCATGAAACGGCTGGCGGATGACGGAATGACCATGATTGTCGTGACCCATGAAATGACCTTCGCCCGGCGCGTTGCCGATCAGGTCGTGGTCTTTGCCGATGGGCAGATCATCGAACAGGGGCCGCCGGAGCAGATTTTCGAAAATCCGAAAACTGCGCGCACGAAGGATTTCCTGAGCCATCTCGGCTGGGACGGCTGACGCATGGCAGTGCTTCCTGGATCGACCCATAATCCCGAAAAGCCGGTGCCTGGCGCGGGCGCTCCCCCCACAGTAGGGAGCATTCTCGACGCCATTCGTAACGATATCATCACCCTGCGTCTCATGCCGGGCAAACGGGTTTCGGAAAACGAACTCGCCCGACATTTCGGTACGAGCCGCACGCCGGTGCGTGAGGCCCTGTTGCGGCTGGTCGATCAGGGGCTTGTCGAGGTCTGGCCGCAGCGCGGCACCTTCATCATGCCGATTTCACTGGCCGCAGTACAGCGCGCGCGTTTCGTGCGCAATGCGGTGGAAGTTGCGGTTTTCAAACGTGCCGCCGAAGAAGGGCTTGCTGCGTCTATATCGGATGAACTCGACGCCATTATCGCGATGCAGGAAGGCTCAAAGGACTCTCCTGAGAATTTTACCATCGCCGACGATGCCTTTCATCGCACTGTCGCCAATGGAATCCGGATGGGCGACATATGGAGCCTGTTGGAACGGGAAAAAGCCCAGTTTGATCGCTTGCGCTTTCTGAGCCTGCCCAATGTTACCCCCGTCGAATTGCTCATCGAGCAGCACAAGGCCATGCTATCAGCGGTTAAGCGTCGCGATCCGATTGCGGCGGAAGCCGCCGTGCATGTTCACCTTTCGGAAGTTTTGAAAGTCACCGAACATCTGGCCCAGCGTTATTCCGATCTCATCGTCAACGATCTTTGAACGGCTCGATCAACAGCTCTCCGCTTCATGATGTATGGCTGCGACCATGCCATCGGTAAGCATTCGATTGAGACGTGAAACCACCTGTTCGGCAAATGGCCCTTCTTTCAGCTTGGGCGGCATAAGACCCGGCAACGCGGCAAAAGCGGCAAATATATCCGATGCGGACTTTGTATTGGCCAGTGCTGCGGTGATTTCGTCACCACGAGGATCATTCAGCGGATATGGCTGGCCATTCTCATGCAGGCCCAGACCGTAACGCATCCACGCCGATGTGGCGAACGCGAAGGCTGTAGTGTCACCGCCTTGTTCCAGCAATTCGACGGCTGGCGCAAAGATGCGCTGCGGCATTTTTTCGGTGCAGTCCATGGCAATCTGGCGTGTTTCGTGCGCGATGGCCGGATTGGCAAACCGGTTAGCCAGAGCCTGCGCATAAGCGTCCAGATCGGTATCCATCGCGGTCAAGGTCTGTGCTGCCGCATGCAAATGGCGCCGCACCAGCCTGTTGAGCGCCGCGTCCGCCATTACATCGCGTACATAGGTCTTGCCCGAGAGAAACCCGGCATAGGCCAGCATTGAATGACTTCCATTGAGCATGCGCAGTTTCATTTTTTCAAAGGGGCGGACGTCTTGCGTAAAGGTGGCACCCACCGCCTCCCATGCCGGACGCCCGGCAGGAAAGTGATCCTCGATCACCCATTGCGAAAACGGTTCTGTCTCGATTGCAGCTTCGTCTTCGCACCCAATGGCCCGCGCGGCGTCGGCGCGGGTCCGGTCAGTTGGTTGCGGTGTGATCCGGTCCACCATGGTTGCCGGGAAAGCGACCTCCTGCGCGATGCGTTTCGACAGTTCAGGGCCATGCGCGCGCGTCGCAAAATCGATGACCGCAGCGCGTAACAAAGCGCCATTATCCGGCAGGTTATCGCAGCTTAAGACGGTAAATGCCGGTAAGCCCAATTCGAAGCGTCGTTTGAGACCCAATGCGATGAGGCCGAGAACGCCCCGGGGCTGGTATGGCGTTTGCAAATCGGCCATGACCGCGGGATGTACGGGATCGCAACCACCGCTGCGCAAAAGGCCATAGCCTTTTTCCGTCACGGTGATGCTGACAATCCGGCAGTTGGGTTCTGTCATAAAAGACAGCGCTTCAGCGCCAGCCGTCGGCCCGGCAAGCACCTGTCTTACTGAGCCGATGACGTGGGCGCGGCTTTCCTCACCACGCACGATCAGTGTGTAATAGCCGTCCTGCGGATTAAGCGCTTCGGCCACGTCGGTTCCACGCAGCGAGACGCCGACGATCCGCCAGTCAGACGGTGTTTGCGTCAGGGCTGCGTCGGTATAGGCGGCCAGATGAGCACGGGCAAAAGCGCCCAGACCCAGATGCAGGATACCTGCATCAAGAGCCTGTGGATCATAAGCGGGCCATGTGGCTCCATCCGTTGGGCTGCTTTTGGCCGACAGTCTCATCACGCGTTTCCTGTCGTCAACGGATGCTCCAGCGCGGTCATGATTCCCCGCAGTTCCGCCAGACCTTTCAGGCGACCGATGGACGGATAACCCGGTTGTCCGCGTCGTCCAAGATCATCCAGAATATCCTGCCCATGGTCGGGGCGGAACGGAATTTGCCAGTCTTTACGACCTGTTGCCTTGCGGCGGCGTTCTTCGGCCAGAATGGCAGCGACCATCGCGACCATATCCGTGCCGCCTTCAAGATGCCCTGCCTCGTGGAAAGAGCCATACTGGCCCGCATCTTCAATCGTGACATTGCGCAGATGCAGGAAATGGACGCGGTCGCCCAGACGCTGCATCATTCCGGGCAGGTCGTTATCGCGCCGTGTGCCAAGCGAGCCGGTGCAAAGCGTGATGCCGTTGGCTGGAACATCGACTGCCTCGATGATCTGACGGTAGTCGTCCTCGGTGGACATGATGCGGGGCAGGCCCAACAGTGGGAAAGGGGGGTCGTCCGGGTGGCAGCACAGACGCATACCGAGTTCCTCGGCTAGCGGAGACACTTCCGATAGAAAATCAATAAGATGACGACGCAGCCTGTCCGCGCTGATATTGTCATATTTTGCCAATTGGTCGCGCACATCGGCAAGGGTAAAGTTTTCGGCTGCACCCGGCAGACCGTAAACGGTATTGGCGGCGAGTTCCTCGCGCCGCGCATCGCTCATCGTTGTAAAGCGCTCTTTTGCGGCAAGCGCCACATCGGCAGGGAAGCTTTCCGCTGCGCCTTTGCGTTGCAATATGTAAATGTCGAAAGCGGCAAAATCGATGAGATCGAAGCGCATGCATGTCGCGCCGCTGTCCAGACGGAAGGCGAGATCCGTGCGCGTCCAGTCCAGCACTGGCATGAAATTATAGCAGATGACCTCTATGCCAGCGCGGCTGAGATTGGTCATACTGGTTTTCCAGTTGGCGATATGGGTCTTCCAGTCGCCAGTCTGCCGCTTGATATCTTCAGATACGGGCAGGCTTTCCACCACTTCCCATGCCAGGCGGGAGGGTGCGCCGTCATTCATGCGCCCGATCTGAGCCTGCCGCAGCGCAATTTCGTCCGCAGTCCATACCTCGCCGGTCGGCATGTGGTGCAGGGCCGAAACGACACCCTCCACGCCGGCCTGCCGCATATCGTCAATTGACGTCAGATCCTTTGGACCGAACCATCTCCAAGTCTGTCGCACGTTTTGCCTCCATAGATTATCCTTTAACTAGCAGATGGTAGACTAGTATGGAAGATGAAATGCATCAACGTGAAGCGTGAATCGAGGAAAGTTCTCTGTTGCTGCATGGGAGGGGGCGGTGTTTGGTGCATATCAGCCGTCGACCCTGAGCCTGTGGGGGCCGCAGGATGGCTATATGCCCGCAGACTCTGCGCGCACCTATCGACGCGACCTGCCGGACGCTGAGGTTAATTTCCTGGAAGAGGTAGGCCACTGGTTGTTGGGAACGTATTTTGACGAAGCGCTGCCGATCATCCGCGGTTTTCTCGCTCGAATGATGACTGCTGAGAAGCTGTAACAAGACATATTGGTCCCAGCATCACTAAATAAGGTGTTCAGGCGCGTTGATGCTACGAAACTCTTCCTCGGAGGGCCAGAAAGTCGAGAAGTGCCCTCACGCGGGAGGGCAGTGGGCCGCCCTGACCGATATGTATGGCGTGGAAGGATTCCAGATCCCCGGGATTAAATTCCTCCAAAACCGGTACGAGACGTCCACTTGCAATGTCCTCCCGTACGGTGAAGTTCGGCGCGCGGACAAGGCCCACGCCGCTCAGCGCCAGTCGCCGCAGAGCTTCGCCGTCGCTGGCTTGAATACGTCCAACGGTAGGTACGACGACGGTCTCCCCATTCCGCATGAGAGGCCAGCCATCCCCAGAGCGCACATAGCCAAAGCCGAGCCTGTTGTGGCCTTCAAGGTCTTCGATTGTTTTCGGTTCGCCCAATTGGTCGAGATAGGCTGGGGCGGCAACAATCAGCATGGCGGAGTCGCCCAGTTTTCGCGCAACAAGGCTCGAACTCTTCAGCGGTCCCGCACGCACCGCTACATCGGTTCTTTCGGCAAGCAAATCCACGACGGTGTCAGTTTGTATCAGATCAAGCGAGACACCGGGAAATTGCGCCAGAAACTCCGGAAGAATAGGAGCGAGGATATGGGTGGCATAGGATGCGCTGGTGTTGAGGCGGATGCGACCGACGGGCTCTTCGCCTGTGCCTGCGCTCCTCTCGGCGTCGGCGATATCTGCGAGAATTCGCATGGCGCGTTCGTAGAACACGCATCCCTCCGTGGTGAGTTGGAACGCTCGTGTAGAGCGGTTCACCAATCGTGCGCCAAGGCGGGTCTCTAACCGTGTTATCAACTTGCTGACTGCGGACGGTGTCATGTGACAGGCGCGTGCCGCCGCCGAAAATCCGCCCCGCTCGACCACGCAGACAAACACTTCCATTTCACCCGAGCGATTGATTTCAGCGCGCGCCATTTTCTTTCCTTAGATACGTCGACTAGCTGATGAGGGAAGCGCGACGACGGTGGTGCTGGAATTGGTCTTTGAATTCACAAATGATATTACAATGAGCAATCTATATCACTATCGTAACACGATCTATTCTCTCGCGAACGAAACATCGCGAGCAAAATGCATCGCCCAAGCGATGCGCTCGTAACGAGAGGATAAGAAGATAATGTCGCTTCGACTAAACAGCGCGCGCACTGGCCGTCGAGCTGGTCGGAAATTCCTATTTACTGGCTGGATTGCAAGCGCCCTGGCTATGGGAGCCATCCTTCTCGGCCCAGCGCCCGCGATCGCCGATGATGGGCAGTGGGTCGGCACGTGGACGGCCAGTCCACAACCGGTCTGGGGAGGGGATTTCGCCTTCCCGACAAAAATCCCTGCAAGGGTGAAAGATCGTACTTTCCGCCAGATTGTTCGAATTAGTCTTGGAGGCATGAGACTGAGGTTCGTTTTCTCAAACATCTATGGAAAACAGCCTTTGAAAATTGGCGCAGCCAGCGTTGCCCCCGCTGGTCAGCAGGCGGCAGTAGCCCCGTCGACTATCCGAAAGCTCACTTTTGGCGGTAAATCGAGCGTCGTCATGCTGCCCGGCGCACCGGTGGTTAGTGATCCGGTGGATTTGCAAACCGATGCGCAATCGCGGCTCGCGGTTTCCATTTTTCTGCCGGATGAAACGGCTCTGGACACCTTTCATTGGGATGGCCGTCAGACAGCATGGTTCGGCCATGGTAACCTTACTGCGGCGGGCGACTTCACGGCATTTGACACGACCGATGCACGCATTCTTTTAACAGACGTTCTGGTCGATACCCCTAACGAAGGTGCAGTCGCCATCATCGGCGATTCCATTACCGATGGTAACGGAGCGACAGTGGATGCAGACTCGCGCTGGCCCGATTTTCTTGCAAAGCGGCTTGCGCCCCGACGCATCGCCGTCCTTAACGCGGGTATTTCCGGCGCCCGCCTGCTCGAGGACAAAATGGGTGTTAACGCAGTTGCCCGTTTGGAGAGCGATGTACTGTCCAAGCCCAACGTGAAGGCGCTCATCGTATTCATCGGCATCAACGATATTTCGTGGCCAGGCACTGCCTTTGCTCCGAACTCCAAGCGACCGAGCGTTGAGGCTATGATCGAGAGCTACGGGCAGCTCATCGCGTTGGCACACGCGCACAACATCCGTGTCATTGGCGCAACACTGACACCATTCGAGGGTGCGCTTTCTGGGACCCCACTCGAGGGCTACTACAACGCCGACAAGGACGCGCTTCGCAACGAGATCAATCAGTGGATTCGCAAGAGCGGTGCGTTCGACGCGGTGGTCGATTTTGATGCGCTTCTTCGCGATCCAGACAATAACGCCCGCATCGCGCCAGCTTTCGATTCCGGCGATCATCTTCACCCCGGCGATAAGGGCAATCTGACAATGGCCGAGTCGATTAATCTCGAAACGCTGCTCGGGCGCTGATCGTCAGTGGGGTTCGGGCAGTGCTTCGCGCTCGAGCCATTCCGGGTCGATTTCCGGCAGTGGGATCGCGTCGAGCAGCGCGCGGGTATAGGCTGACTTCGGATCAGCGAAGACTTGTTCGCACGCTCCCGCCTCGACGACCTTGCCGAAACGAAGCACATAGACGCGGTCGCAGATGGCCCGAATGACGCTAAGATCGTGACTGATGAAGGCCATGGAAAGGCCCATATCACGCGACAGGTCTTTCATCAAGTTGAGTACCTGCGCCTGCGTCGAAACGTCAAGGCCGGAGACGATTTCGTCAGCTAGAACGAAGTCCGGTTCGAGAAGGGCGGCGCGGGCGATGCCCACTCGCTGGCGCTGACCGCCCGAGAGTTCGTGGGCATTGCGGTCAAGCACGACCTCGGGCAGGGTGAAGCGGTCGAGAATTTTGAGAACCTTCGCCTCGGCCTCAGCGGCGTTGGCCGCCAATCTGTGCAACAGCATTGGCTCCACCAGAATGCGGCGAATGGAATGGCGCGGATTGAGCGATGCCATCGGGTCCTGGAAGATCATCTGCATACGTCGGCGCAGTGGTCGCATCCTGTTATCGGGCAGACTGGTAATATCCTGACCGTCGAACCGGATTTCGCCGGCGGAGATGTCGACGAGGCGCAGCAGCGCCCGGCCAAGCGTTGTCTTACCCGAGCCGGACTCGCCGACGATGCCGATCGTTTCTCCGCGCGCGATGTCGATGTCGATGCCATGCAGCACCTTGTGGCCAGCAGACCTGCCGAAAAGGCCACCCGCACCGTAAGCGACTTCTATGCCGCGAGCTGTGAGAAGCATGTTGGTCATCAGCTTTTTCCGATCTCGGCGCGCAGTTGCTCGAACACCGATTGTGGCACCGGTTCCAAGCCGCTATTGGGGCGGTCGTAACGCGGGCCAGCGGCCATCAGCGCCTTAGTGTAGATGTGCTTGGGTCGCTGCAGGACATCGGCGGTGCTGCCCTGCTCGATCACCTTACCGGAGTAGAGCAGCGTTACGCTGTCACAGATTTGGGCAACGACGCCCAGATCATGCGTCACGAATATGACGCCCGTGCCATGAGTGCGCTGCATGCCGCGAATGAGGCGAAGGATCTGCTTTTGCACGGTCACGTCGAGCGCGGTTGTCGGTTCGTCGGCAATCACGAGCTTGGGTTCGAGCGCAAATGCCGAGGCAATCAGCACGCGCTGGCGCATGCCGCCCGATAGCTCATGCGGATAAGCGCGCAAAACCCGCTCCGGATCGCGGATATGCACTTCCTCCAGCAGGGTCAGCGCGCGTTCACGGGCCGCCTTGCTTGACAGGCCGCGCTTGAGGCGCAAGCCGTCGGTCAGTTGGGCCTCGATACGACGGCCTGGATTAAGCGCCGTCTGCGGGTCCTGCGGGATGAGCGAGATTTCACTGCCCATAATCTGGCGTAATTGGGGAGCCGGTATGGTCAGGAGGTCGCGGCCCTCGAAATTGATGGTGCCGCGGGTAATGCGGACCGTGTGCGGCAGGATACCAAGCAGCGCCTTGGCGATGGTCGATTTGCCGGCGCCGCTCTCACCGACGAGGCCGCGGACCTCGCCGCGCCCGAGTGTCAATGCGACATCACGAAGAACGGGCGAGCCGCCATCCCGATCCGAGACCGCCGACAGGCTGTTGATGGAGAGAAGGGGTTCGGTCATCGGCGCATCATCGGGTCAAGGGCGCGGCGCAGGCCGTCGCCGAGCTGGTTGAAGGCAAGAACGGTCAGGAAAAGCATCACGAGAGGCGCCACCAATACCCACCATCCCTGATAGATGATCTGTCGGCCCTGCGCGATCATGCCGCCCCAGGTTGGCGTGTCGGACGAGACGGAAAGACCGACGAATGAGAGAATAGCCTCGACGATGACGGCGATACCCATTTCCAGGCTGATGAGCGCGATCAGGACCGGGGCGACATTCGGCAGGATCTGGCCGATCAGGATCTTGAAGCGGGAGAAGCCCAAAACTTGCGCTGCCGTTACATAGTCCATCCGCGCCTGCGCCATCGTTTCCGAACGGACGACACGACAGAAACGCGTCCAGTCGATGATGACGATGGCTGCGATGACCGAATGCACGCCCGCGCCGAAGACTGCCACCAGCAGGATCGATAACAGTACCGGCGGGAACGCCATCCAGATGTCGACGAGACGCGAGATGACGGAGTCGACCCAGCCGCGATACCAGCCTGCGAGCAGCCCGAGCGCGGTGCCAACCAGCGCCGCAAGACCTGCGGCGATGAAGGCGACCAGCAAGGCGACGCGCGTGCCGTGGATCAGGCGCGAAAGCACGTCGCGACCAAGATCGTCGGTGCCGAACCAGTAACCGGGCTCGGTGCCAGAATAGCCTGCTGGCGGCAGCGTGGCGAGCATCAGGTCCTGTTCGAGCGGATCCTTGGGCGCGAGCCACGGCGCAAAGATCGCGACCAATATAAGGCAGAGGATAAAGCCGCCGCCGAGAATTACCTTGGGTTCAGAAAGCGCCGCGCGCAGTGACTTAACCATGGCGCAGCCTCGGATTGAATGCGGCGACGAGGACGTCAACCATAATATTGATAACGATGAACAGGGCGCCGAAGACGAGGACAAGGCCCTGAATGAGTGGCAGGTCGCGGTTGATGACAGCGTCGATTGCCATATTGCCGATGCCGGGATAGGCGAAGATACGCTCAACGATGACTGTGCCGCCGATCAGGAAGGTGAACTGCACTCCGGTCAGCGCGATGGTGGGGCCAACGGCATTGCGCAGTGCCTCTTGCAACACCAGCCGTAACGAGGACATGCCCTTGAGCTTGGCGAGCAGCACATAGTCCTGCACCATGGCTTCGAGCAGCGCCTCCTTCAGCACGCGGGCGATAATCGCCGCGAGTGGCAAACCGAGCGCCAGTACTGGCATGGTCATATGGGCGGCGATGTCGGCGAACTGCGCGAAGCGCAGGCGTAGCAGGCTTTCGAACAGATAGAAGGGGGTTGCAAAATTGCTCTGCACGCTCGGATCGATCCGCCCGGAGAGAGGTAATATGGGGAAGAACACACCCAACACCAACACAAGTGCCAGTGCCCAGACGAAGTCAGGCACAGCCAGCACCACGCCGTTGACGGTATCGATGACGGGTTCGGCAGGGGTGCGGCGCACGAGCGTGCCAGCAATCGCCACGGCAGCGCCGAGCAGAATAGCGAAGATCAGTGCGATGAAGGCGAGCTCAAGGGTTGCTGGCAGGCGTTCGGACAACAGTTCCAGAACATTGCGGCGCAGCGAGATGGAGGTGCCGAAATCTCCTGAAAGCAGTGACGTCAGCCAGATACTGAACTGGCTGAAGATACTGCCATCGAGTCCATAGTTCGCGCGAAGCTGCGCGATCTGTTCCGGTGTAGCGCCCGGCGAGATCATCATGGCGATAGGGTCGCCGGGAACGACGCGCAACAGGACAAAAACCACAACTGCAACCCCAAACAGGGTCACCGCCGCGAGAACCAGACGGTTCAGGATAGAAAGAGCAAGCAATTGCATGGTTATGGAGTCTCGCGCAGGCAGACGTAGACACTATACTGGTGTGTTCGGCCAAGCAGGCCGGACATCAATCAAGCAATGGAAGGCTGGCACAGCGCGTGCCCGGCCAACATGCTATCAAGCCTTTGATACCAAGGTTGGTTGCAGCGCGCCCGAAACATTCGGGGTGACCTTCAGCGTTGATTTATAGACAATAGGCTGTGCGTATTGCAGCAACGGCAGCACGTAACCTTGCTCCGCAATATACTTGCAGACGGCTTTCCAGCCAGCGATGCGCTTGGCCTCGTCTTTCTCACCCCAAAGCGGAGCGATCATGCCATCCAGATCGTCGGTGTTCCATACCGAGTGGGGCGAAGGGCCGAACATGGCGAAGCCTGTTGAGGTGGTCGGGTCGCCGATCGCATTGCCCCAGTTGTAGAAGGCAGCTGGTGCAAGCTGGTCGGCGGCGCGCAGCTCATAGTGCTTGGCTATCTCGTAGACCTCGATTTCGGCTTCGATGCCGACCTTGCGCCACATGCCCACAATGGCCTGAACCATTTCGTAGTCCTTCGGCTTCAGGCCACGGGTGGTCTGAATCTTGAACTTCACGGGTTTGTCGGTCGAATAGCCGGAGTCGGCCAGCAGTTTTTTGGCGAGTTCGGGATCGTAAGGAACCTTGATTGATGGATCATAGGCCGAATATTCCGGCGCTTCGAGCGTGTCGATTGGTACGCCGTAGCCACGCAGCAGGCGCTTGACGATAGCTTGCTTGTCAACGGCGTGACAGGCGGCCAGGCGCACGTTCTTGTCGTTCATGACTTCGATATTGTTAAGGAAGATCATGCCGATATCTGAGATCGGAGTCGCGACGCCTGCCAGACCGTTCTTTTCCTTCAGGCGGTCGAATTCTTCATACGGGATTTCAAGCGTGACGTCGGACGAGCCGGATTCGATCTCGGCAACCCGGCTGGTGCCATCCGGCACGAACTTGAAGATCACAGTTTCGAAAGCTGGCTTGCCGCCCCAATAATTTGGGTTGGCCTTCAGGCGCAGGAAGGCATTGCCTTCATAGGCGTCAACCATATAGGGGCCTGTGCCGACAGGCTTCTTCTCGAAGCCCTCCGCGCCCACTTTCTCATAATAGGCTTTGGGCAGGATGTAGCCTGTGAGGAAGGCCATCCACATGAAATAGGTGGGTTCGAAGCGCAGCACATCGCCAGTGATCTTGTTGCCTTCGATCTTGTAGTTGCCGACAGTGGACCAGACAAACTGGATCGGGTTGCCGGTCTTTTCGTCGGCGGCGCGCTCCAGCGCCCAGACCACATCTTCCGGGGTGAACGGCGAGCCGTCATGCCAGGTCACACCCTCGCGAACATCCATCCAGACCTTGGTCTTGTCGTCGTTCCAGCCCCAGCCTGTCAGCAGGCCCGGAACGAATTTGAGGTCGGGGTCCTGGCCGATATACTGGTCGAAAATCGAGCGGTAGATTGCCTGAATCGTCGGATTGACCGCTGACGGACCGACGGTCGGATCGAAGGACGGAAGATTGACGTTGAAAGCGATGGTAAGCGTGTCGGTTTCTGCCGCCTGCACCGGCAGACGCCCTGCCAGAATGCTCGTCAAAAAGGCAGCAGCGCCCATACCCAACGTCTGGCGACGGGTGAATTCAGTCATGTTTTGCTCCGCGTTCCCCTGATCCCGGCTTTTTTGAGCGTTCCCGCGCTCGCCAAGGTTATTTATTGGTCGGAATATTTTAATCTTAAAATAGCGGCGTTTGACTGGCAAGCGAATTGTACGGTCAGGAAACAATTTTAGGTCGCACTATATGCTTACGCATATTACTTCTTTATCAATTTCGCCCTTTGACCTAAGTAAGTACAAGCTCAAACAGCCCTAATTTGCAGTTTTGCGGACTTGAAGAGCCAGAAATATGATTCTGCATGGGTTCAAAGATGCAGTCGCAGATGCGAGCGCACCCGTCTTACGACAATCCTATTTCAGCGAGGCCGCGAGCAGCATTCCCGAGCCGCCTCCCAGCCCCGGGCCGGGATGGGTCGATGCGCCGATATGATAAAGACCGGGAACGTGGGTGCGGTGGTTGACCGATGACTTGAACGGACGCCAGATGAAAAACTGATCGACGCCGCAGAAGCCCCCGTAGGGGTCGCCGCCCACGAGGTTCATATTCATGGATTCAAGATCGGCTGGTGAATACGCCTTGCGGGCGATGATCGTCTCGGCGAAGCCTTCGATGTGCTGGGCGAGGATGCGCTCGACACGGTCGGCATAGTGTTCGCGCAGTTCGTCGGTCCAGCGGCCATCGGCAGGCGTGGCGAGTTCTCCGGCAGCATCGCCTTCGATGTGTCGCGGGGCTTCAGGCAATTGTAGCCAGAGGATCGCCTGGCCTTCCGGCGCGCGGGATGGGTCGAGCGCGGTCGGCTGGCCGACGCAGATGGTTGGCACCGCTGGCAGCATGCCACGGTCACATTCATTCGCCGCACGAGACACACCGTTGAGGCCCGGTGTAAGATGCAAGAGCGCAACTTTCGACAAGTCCTCGCCGCCCTTCCAGCGCGGCGGCGACTTGAGCGCGTAGTGTATCTGCATGTCGCCCTTGCCATAGCGATAAGCCCGCAGCCCATCCGCAATATCTGAGGGCAGCGGCCTGCTGGAGCCCTTCAGCAGGTGTCCATAAAGCTGGTTGGGCGTGACCGATGCAATGACACCCTTGCCTGCCTCCAGCACCTCGCCATCGGCAAGCTTAACACCCGTGGCCTGTCCTTTGTGGTCCTCCAGTATTGCATCCACATCCGCGCCGGTGCGAATGGTGCCGCCCTGATCCGTAATGAGCTGCGTGAACGCCTTGACGAGATTTTCGGCGCCGCCTTTGACAATCGGACAACCCGCCAGTTCGATGGCAAAACCGATGACCCGGAGCATTGCCGCAGAATAAGTGCTTTCGGGATTGAGCCCGCAATGGAGGACCCAAGGGGCAAAGAGCCCGCGCATCACATCCGACCGATAGGTGGTTTCAAGATGATGGCGGCCATTGACGAGCGCCTCGCCGAACCACGCGGCGAGATTGCGGGGCCCGCGTTTCCAGGCTTCCTTCAGCACGGTCTTGAATATGCCGCCGGACCAGAGCGAGCCGCCTAGCAGCGAGAACATGAAGGGTGCGTCGGCACCCATCCGGTCCATCTCACGGGCAAAGGACTTGCCGTCGCCCTCGGCGAGCGCGTCGAAGGCAGCGATGTTGGCTTTACGGTCTTTGGACAGGATTGCATGTCGCCCATCCGCCAGTACGACGCCGGTGGGGAGGTCTGCGTGGGCGAATTCGAGGCCTCGCGCCTCCAGATCCTTGCCAAGCGCAGCATAGGCGGGCGAGGTCAGGAATAGCACCATGGTTGTTGCCATGACGTCGTGACGGAAGCCCGGTGCAGTGATCTCTTCCGTGCGCAGGCAGCCGCCGAGCCGGTCATTGCGCTCGAGCAGCAGAACCTTTTTGCCCTTTTTGCCAAGCATGGCTGCCGCTACCAGTGCGTTTATGCCGCTGCCGACCACGATATAGTCATGTGCTGTCATAGTGTCGTCGCTCCCCGAAAAATAGCCTCGCGCTGGCTCGATTCCGATTACTTTATTACCCGTGTTAGCGCGCGTATCGGCGAGCCTGTTCACTCGAGTCCAACTGAGAATTTTGCGACATGGCGCCCCTCATTCGCTTTTTAAAAAAGCTTGATATGAATTTTCTTGAAGCTTAAAAGATATCATATGTGAATGCAACGAAATGCCTGCTCTCAAAGGTGAACTTTACAACATATCGGGCCTTCAATATCCGCGATGACCTGATGATTTAAATCTGCGAGGTCAGAAGCCTGCCGAGATCGATCTACACTATTATATGCATTTGAAAATAATGGGGGCCTGAATGAGTGGACATGACGTTGAGTTCGATGCGGTGGTCGTAGGCGCGGGGCATAATGGCCTCGCTGCGGCGGTGCATCTGGCGGCAAAGGGTTGGCGTGTTGCTGTTGTCGAAGCGGCAGCTTCTCCTGGCGGGGCGGTGAAGACCCTGGAGTTGACAGAGCCGGGCTTCCGTCACGACTGGGCTGCCATGAACCTTTCGATGTTCGCTGGCTCAGCTTTTCACGCAACCTATGCCGCGGATCTTGCTGCACAGGGTCTCGAATTCGTACCGGCGCAAAATTGCTTTGCCAGTGTCTTTCGCGACGGTACTCATCTTGGCGTTTCCAGCGATGTGACGGTAACGAATGCAAGGATTGCGGAACTGTCGCCCGTCGACGCCGAGGCGTGGGCGACTATGCTTTCTGATTTCGAGCGCAATGCGCCGCATATTTTCGGCCTACTCGGCTCGCCGATGCCTTCTCTAGCCGCGGTAAGGACAGTCTGGAAGGCCTACAGGTCGCTCGGCATGGATAATCTCTGGCGTATCGCGCAGCTTCTGCTGGCGACGCCACGTGATTTTCTTGACGCGAATTTCGAAAGTCCCAAACTTAAGGCCATGATGGCCGCTTGGGGTCTGCATCTTGATTTCGCGCCCGACGTTGCAGGCGGAGCACTATTTCCCTATCTCGAGTCAATGGCAAATCAGGCGTTCGGCATGGTTATTGGCAAGGGAGGCGCAGATACGATCATTCGCGCGATGGCGGGTCTCCTGCAGGAGAAGGGTGGACAACTCATTCTCGGTCAGCGTGTCGAAAAGATCAGTCTCGACAAGGCCGGAAGAGCGACGGGCGTGGTGTTGTCCGACGGACGCACGTTGAGTGCGAAGCGGGCGGTGATCGCCAACCTCAATCCCAAGGTGCTGTTTGGCAGTGACATGTTGCCCCGGTCGGCGGTCCCCCAAAAAGTTAACAAGGCGACGAATGCTTTTCGGGCCGGACCCGGCACGATGATGATCCACCTCGCCATGGACGAGTTGCCCAACTGGACTGCGGGCGCTGAACTCAAGCGCTTCGCTTATGTTCATATTGCCCCGGACCTTGCCATGATGGCGCGGGTTTACGCGGAAGCTATGGATGGATTGCTGCCTGGAGAACCGGCCCTTGTGGTTGGCCAGCCCACGGCCATTGATCCATCGCGTGCACCGGAAGGCAAGCATGTTCTCTGGGTGCAGGTCCGTGTCCTCCCGGCGGAGATCAAGGGCGATGCGATGGGAGAGATCGCTGTTGCGGATTGGAACAGTGCGAAGGACGCCTATGCCGATCGGGTCATCGGAATCCTTGAGCGCTATGCGCCCGGGATCAGCGGCATGATCCGGGCGCGCTCGGTCTTTTCACCCGCAGACCTTGAACGTGAGAACGCCAATCTTATCGGCGGTGACAATTTGAGCGGCTCACACCATCTCGATCAGAATTTCCTGTTCCGCCCCATTGCAGGATACTCGCGCTACAAAACGCCCGTCCGCTCACTTTATATGTGCGGCGCCTCCACCTGGCCCGGTGCTGGCACCGGCGCCGGCTCTGGCTTCATGCTTGCAAAGATGCTTGCCGGAAACTGATGGGTGGCGGGGTCAGGTTCTGACTCCCAATCCGACTATGTTGAATATCGCGCCAACGCGAACTGTTCTATTGACCAGGACGGTTGGCGCAATTCTACCAGATCCGCGATAATACGAGCCATGCCCGGACCTATGCCGAAACCGTGGCCGCTCATTCCTGTGGCAATCGTAAGCCCGCTTATACTGGCTTGATCCACGACGGGCAACACGTCTGGCATGGTGTCGATCATGCCAGCCCAACTTCGTATAATGCGCGGTGTCCCGATCTTCGGAAATGCCGCAGCGAATTGCTTGAGAACCCGGCTGAGCTCTTTCTGGTTGGGCTTCGGATCCAGTACACGGCACCGCTCAAACGGCGTTTCGTCTATTTTCGACCAGCGTCGGGGCGTTCGCCATGCATCTGGATAATTCTGCGGAGCGGAAAGCCGGAACCGCGTGCTTGTAAAGTCCTCGCGCAACTGTGGAATGTAAGCTGAAAAGTTTCTGAAGGCATCCGGACCGATGAAGAAATCATGTGTGGACCAAGGTGTTAATGTGTAGCTCCCGTCAGTGCGACGCCGGAACGCGATGCGGTCATCGGCGGCAGCGGCATCGTGCGGCGCTGTCGCCAGTTCTATCTGCAAGGCAGAAGATAGGACGGACAGTTGGGGGAGATGAATGCCGTGCCGTTTCAAAAACAGGGCGCTCCACGCGCCAGCCGCAACTACCACTCTCTCACATTTTACATAGCCGCTCTCAGTGGCGACACCTTGAATGTGATTGCCTGTAATGTCCAATGTGCGAATGGCGCAATTTTCGCGAATGATGACACCGTCTTCAGCGGCTGCCTGAGCCAATGTCGGGACCGCAACGAACGGTTCAGCCATAGCATCGGACGGTGTGGTCATGCCGCCAATCCAGCCTCTACCTTCGGATATCATCGCGCCAACTTCGCGTTGGGATAACATGCGCGTATCGACGCCGTATTGGCGCGCACCGTCGAGCCATTGCTCGAATTTTGCGAGCTTGGCTTTGCTGCGTGCGAGATAAGTGATGCCTTTCTGGCGAAAGCCGATCTGCTCGAGGATCTTCTCGTTTAAGCTTTTCCAGAGAGGGATCGTGTCCATCATGATGGGCAGTTCTGCGTAATCACGACCCTGTTGACGGATCCAGCCCCAGTTTCGGCTGGATTGCTCGCCAGCGATGCGACCTTTCTCGCAGAGAAGGACCTTCAATCCACGTTTCCGCAGTTCCCAGGCCGCCATAACTCCGATGATGCCACCGCCGATGATTGTTACGTCAACAACATCAGGAAGGGGGCCATCGAATTGCGGAGTGTTATCAAGATTAATAGGAAATGCAGACATCGGATTTCAGAATCTCGTGGGGCTGTATGGTGTAATATCGATAGCAGGCGTACGTTCGCCGACCAGATCAGCAACAAGCTGGGCGGTTATAGCGGAGAGAGACACTCCCAGATGCCCGTGTCCGAACGCATAGATCACGTCGCGGCATTTATGGGCTCGGCCGATCACCGGTAATGTGTCGGGCGTTGAGGGTCTATGGCCCATCCATTCAGATGCCGGGCGCCAGTCCTTGAGGGCTGGTACGGCCATCATAGCCTCCGGCAGTAGCGCGCGAATGCGCTTGTAGTTTGGTGGTGCTTTCAGTCCCGCCAGTTCATCGCCGCTTATCAGGCGCAACCCGTCATGCATTGGAGACAAAACAAAGCCTTTGCCGGGAATGACGACCGGACCACGTAACAATGACTGGGACCCTTCACCGAAGCTGATGTGGTATCCGCGTTCGCTCTCAAGCGAAACCTTGTCTCCAAGTTGCCTTGTTAAAATGGAGGACCATGCACCCGCTGCAATGACCACACGATCAAAGTGCTGCTCTCCGGAGAAAACCCGGAGCGCGACGCCGCCCCGTTCTGAAGGTCGAACTGAGCTGACGTGCTCGCGAACGAAGGCCGCACCAAAAGTATGTGCTGTTTCCAGATAGACGCTTGCGAGTTTCTTCGGAAAGCGGACATTTCCTGCTTTCGGCTGATAGAGGCCCTTAAAACACGAAGCGGGATTGAGCGCCGGTTCAAGATCCAGAAGCGAGGATTGGCTAAGGATTTTGTGGCAGACGTCGTGACGTTCCATAAGTTGGCGTTCAAGTGCAGAGCTTTGGAAATCCTTGGCGCTGTCATAGACTTTCAGCCAACCTTCTTGCGTGATCAGATCCTTGACTGCAGCAATCGCCGTCAGTTCCTGATGCGCGACCAGAGCTTGGGAAACGAGAGGATGCATCGCTGCAGCAATGCGATCAACCGCTGTTGTGGTGCCCGCCGCGATGAAGCGCTTTATCCAAGGCAGCGCTTTCGCGGTATGATGAAGGCGCAAGACTGCCGGAGAGTTGCAGTTAAACATATAGGTTGGCAGAGAGCGGACCACCGCGGGTGTTGCGGTAGGCGTAATCGAACCCGTGACAATAGCGCCCGCGTTTCCATAGGAAGTCCCGGCCCCCGGCTCCTCATCACCAAAAACCGTGACGCTGTGACCTTCTTTGGCAAGAGTGAGTGCGGCGCTACATCCGACAATTCCCGCGCCGATGATGGCAACAGAAAGTCGTTCACCGTTTTGCTGACGATGCTGCATGAGGATCGATCTATCTCAATTATGCGACGAAGGTCGCGTCAGTGGTGGAGGACTTTGCTCAGGAAATCGCGCGTGCGCTCATTTTGCGGGTTCTTGAAGAAGTTTTCCGGTTCGCCGCTTTCAATAATCGAACCACGATCCATGAATACGACACGATCAGCAACGCTTCGGGCGAAACCCATTTCGTGGGTGACAACCATCATTGTCATGCCTTCTTTGGCAAGGCTGACCATGACATCCAGCACCTCGTTGATCATTTCAGGATCAAGCGCTGACGTAGGTTCATCGAACAGCATTATCCGGGGCTGCATGCAAAGTGAGCGCGCAATGGCGACACGCTGCTGTTGACCACCCGACAGCTGGTTCGGATAATTATTCATGCGGTCGGCGAGGCCTACTTTGGCAAGCAGTTCCCTGCCGCGTTTCTCGGCTTCGGCTTTTGATAATCCACGCACATGAATGGGAGCGAGGGTTACATTCTCAAGTGCTGTCTTGTGCGGATACAGATTGAACTGCTGGAAGACAAACCCGACTTCCATGCGCAACTCACGCAAGGCAGCTGCCTTGGAACTCAAATCAATGCTGTCTACGACAAGCTTTCCAGACTGAAAGGCTTCCAGTCCATTGACACATCGAATCAGCGTGCTCTTGCCGGAGCCGGAAGGTCCGCAAACCACGACGACTTCGCCCTTGCTGACTTTCAGATCGATATTGTTGAGCACATGAAGCGCGCTGCCGAACCATTTGTTCAGACCCTGAAACTCAATCATTAGACCTGTCCAATTACAAAATAGGAGATTGCGTGCCGCGTTCGATGCGACGTGAAAGATAGATCATCGGATAGCAGACGATAAAGTAACCGATACCGACGACGCCAAAGACCAGCAGACCGTTAGGAATATTCTGTACGATCATCCAGCCGGAGCGGGTGAGGTCCATGATACCGATCGCGGAAACAACAGAGGAATCCTTGACCAGCAGGATGAATTGTCCAACCAGAGAAGGACGAACAATACGCAAAGCCTGCGGCATGACGATCAACCGAAGCTGTTGAGCATAGGTGAAGCCCGACGCAATAGCCGCCTCGCTCTGCCCGCGCGGAACCGCCTTGATGCCGGAAGCAACGATTTCACCGATAAAGCACGCTGACAGATTCGAAAGTGCTATCACGCCCGCATTGAATGCAGTGAGTTCAATCCCAATCGTTGGCAGAATGAAGAAGCAGATGAAAACCTGAACCAGAAAGGGCGTGCCGCGAAACAGATCGATATAGAACCCGGTTATCGCTGATAGCCATCGATTTCCGCCGGCGCGGAGTACTCCAAGGATCAGTCCAAACACCATCCCGATGACGAGGGACAGGAGTGACAGCGCAACGGTCATCCCAAGGCCCTTCAGCAGAACGGGCCAGAAGTTCAACAAGCGTTCGACTTGAAACCAAAACATATGCGCCTCCTGTTAGCGTTCCGGCATGCGATTGAAACGCGACCAGGTGCCAGCCATTGCCTTGAGCAGATAATAGATCAGCAGGAAGCCCGCAGCTGTCGCTGCAAGCCCTTCAACGGGCATGAAGCGATCAAGCGCGATCTGTTGCCCGACGCGGGTAAGCTCAACGACGGAAATCAGAGAAAGAAGGGACGAATCCTTCACAAGTACGATTGCCTGTCCGATCATCGGCGAAATTGTCGGTCGCACCGCCTGCGGCAGAACGATAAGGCGCATACGCTGCATATAGGTGAAGCCAGAACTTAAAGCCGCTTCGAACTGGCCGCGCGGAATGGAAAGGATGCCCGAGCGAATAATCTCAGCAACATAGGCACCGGAATTGATTGACAGGGCTATGATGCCGATGACCATTTCCGGCAGGATGACGCCGAGACGCGGCAGCCCGAAATAGAGAAAATAGAGTTGCGCGAGCAGCGGGGTTGCCCGGATAAGATCGATATAGGCAATGCCGATCGTACGCAGCCAGCGGGTGGGCTGGATGCTGAGCGCACAAGCAACAATGCCTATGATCATTGCGCCGGTGAACCCGGCTGCCGACAACATCATTGTATTCAGAAAACCCTGCCAGAGATCTGGGAGATATTCCGAAATGACCCGTATGTTCAGATTGCCAAACATGTCTCACCGGTTGGATTCAATTTTTGATCAAAGGTGCGGAACGGAATGGTTCCGCACCTCTGTCGGTATCAGTGGTCAGCTTGCCACTTGTTTGAATTGACCCAATAATCCATGTTTTCTTTCAAACGGCCATCGAGCGTCACGTTGTCAAGAAACAGGTTCGTCCAGATCATCAGGTCCTGAGAGTCGTAGCGCACTGCATAGGCAAGCGGTTCTGCGCTAAGCATTTCCGGAAAGACTTCAAATGTGCCTTCAGGATAGTTCTGCACCTGGGCCGCGACCGCCGTGTTGTCGTTTACACCGCATTGGGCTTGGCCGGATGCAACCGCGTCAAGAACCACCGTACCGCCGCCTTTGAACGCCTTCACGGTCGCTTCTGGGAAGTATTTCGGCATGTTCTTTTCCGCAGTCGATCCGAGAATGACAGCGACCGTCGTTCCGGGCTTTTTGCAGTCTTCCACACTCTTGAAGTCGCCGCCTGCAGCGGTGAAAGCAACAGTGCCGACGTGAATCCATGGCTTGGTGAACGCAACCTTGGTCGCACGGCTCATCGTGGCGGTCATATCTGCTGCCAATATGTCAGCCTTACCGGAAAGGAGCGCCGGGATGAGTCCATCCCAATCGAAATCGAGATATGTTACCTTAACGCCCATTTCCTTGGCCATCAGTTCGGTCAATTCAATGGCGCTTCCTGTCCGCTTACCGTTCCTGTCCATGAAGGAATAGGGTGGGCCTTGGGTTTGAACCGCAACGCGCAGTTCGCCGCGGGCGAGGATATCGTCAAGTGTTCCAGCGTGCGCTGTCGTGGTCTGCGCAGCTGCTCCCATGAGCGCAACAAACATTGCAGACGCCATGAGTGCATTGATTTTCTTCAACATTTTGTTTCAGTTCTCCCTCGTTAGGCAATAGTCGGTCGTCTCCGCGCAAGGCGGCCAAATAGAACGGTCATTTTGGTGGCGGATTATTGAGCCTGCTTGTCGCTCTCTTCGTCTTCCCATACACCGCGCGGCAGGCTCAGCCACTTATTATGGGATTTCATGACAACGAAGGTTTCGCTGCCTTGAATTGTTCCTGGCTCTGCCAGTCCGGGCAGCAACTCACTCGTCACCCGGTATAATTCTTCCATATCTCCCTCGAACATCACTTCGCAAAGAATGTCGTATCTGCCGGTGACGATACTTACGGAAGTGACGAAAGGCAGCTCGGACATCTTTCGCGCGATTTCGTCGAGACGGCCCTGTCCATTAGCGTGAATGCCCATCATCGCGACGACAAGCTCGGGACGCTCCGAAACGTTCACAACGCCGGATATCTTGAAAAGCTTATTCTCGATAAGGTTTTTCAGTCGCGCCCGAATTGTGGGTGGGCTGAGCTCAAGCCGCTCGGCGATCTGGTTGGCGCCATCGCGTGCGTCGTCTGACAGAAGCTTGACGAGCTTCCGGTCGATTTTGTCCAGCAATGCACGCATTTACTTAACGCCCCTCTTATTTTGTTGAGGCATAGATATTTCAAAATGACATGCGGAGTCAACAGAAATTTTCTAATAGAAAAATATTAAGGTCGATTATTTTGGTTTTGGAAAAGTGCAAGGCCTTTCAGTTTGGCGGCTTGCCCATCCCGTTTCATGCGTTGTCGCAGCCATCGAGATGGGGAAGTGCTGATTTTTGTCTGACAAAGCGCGTGTCAGATCATCGAACGACTGAGGCCCCCGTCGATTGGCAATGCCACACCGTTGACATAGCTTGCCGCCTCGCTGGCAAGGAACGCCACAACCTCGCCGAATTCCTCCGGTGTGCCATAGCGTCCGACTGGAATTTCTCGCTGGCTCTCGGCAGCAATGACCGCTGGATCTACACCGCGCTCGGCGGCATCCAACTCGTCCAGACGGGTTGTACGCCCGGTCGCAAACCGACCCGGCATGACGACATTGACGGTTACGCCATCTTCAGCCACTTCAGTGGCAAGTGTCTTGGCCCATCCCGCGAGGGCTGATCTTAAGGCATTGGATGCAGCCAGATTGGGAATGGGTTCACGGATGCTTGTCGAGGATACAGCGATGATCCGACCGAAATGACGTTCCCGCATGGCTGGCAGATAGTGAGCGGCGATCTCAATTTGGCTGAGGAACATGCTTCTGATCTGCGTGTTCCAGTAGGCTTCATCATATCGAGAGGCTGCGATTGGGGCGGGGCCGCCGCCATTCAGAAGCAGGATATCGATGCTGCCAATGGCTTTGTCTACATTTTCCATCATTCTGGTGACACTGGCAGCATCGGTTAGATCGCAGGTGAACGACGTCACCGAACCAGCATGTGTGCCAAGGCGCTCTTCCGCTGCGCGCATTGCTATCTTGTCCCTGCCGACGAGTGCAACATTCACGCCGCGCCTTGAAAGAGCCTCTGCAACGCCCAAGCCGAGTCCTTTGTTTCCACCCAGAAGAAGTGCAGTCTGCTTTTTGTGATTCATTTTGATACTCGAACTCTGGAACTGGAGATTGATCTGACTGCATTGACGATCACGGCGATATCTTCATCGGTAGTGCTCAAATGTACGGAGGCTCGAAGTAGTTCCGAAATCCCGCGTATCGACATGTCGTAAGGCGTGTAGCCCGGTCCGTTCATGCCGATGTTGATGCCCATATCAGCGAGATGTTGTTTTACAGGCGCGCAAGGAAAGCCATCGATTACAAAGGTGACGGCAGCGCCTTTACTGTCTCCAAGATCAAGCAAATGGACGCCCGGTATTTCACCAAGTGCCCGACGAAGAACGCTCGCTTTGTGATCCAGATCCAGTCGGATACGGTCCACACCCAAAGCGAGGGTTTGTTCTATTGCTTTCCCGAGGCCGAGTTTGAGGGCCACCGATTCCTCACCAAACTCAAAAGCCCGAGCGCTGTTTGCCACCACAACGTTTCCGGTGCTCAAGGTTGAGGACAGGTTGTCGATGCTACGCGGCACGATTTCTGCTGCAAGGCGGGGAGAAATATAGGCCAATGCCGTTCCGCGCGGCCCGCGTAGAAATTTCCGCCCGCACGCGATCAGAGCATCACAGCCTAATTCGGCAACATTGATCGGCACCTGTCCAATTGCCTGACTGGCATCGATGATAAAAAACGCTGATGAACCGGCCTCACGAATGGTGGCGCCAATCGCGGCCGCAGGATTGATCAATGCACTTCCTGCTCCAATCCAGGTAAGAGCGACAATGCGCACCTCCGATGAGAGGTTTTCAAGGAGCGCAACGGGGTCCACGGCGCTCGTATCATCCGAAGCCATCAAGGAGAGCGAAGCGCCGCTCAAATCTGCGGAGCGTTGCAGGCATAAAACATTGCCAATCCATTCCTGACGGCTGACAACAATCTTGTCGCCGGCAGATAGCGGTATCGAAGCAATCAGGTTGCCATAAAGCTGGCCATGGCTGGTTCCGAAGGCGACATCCTGTGGCGAGCAGCCCAGCAGTTGTGCTGCCGCCTGATAGGTGTTCTGGATGGCATCGGATGCAAACGCACCAGCCTCCATCGGACCGCGTTCCGCTTCGACGCGCAGATGATCAACGACCGCTTGAACCGTTTCGGCGGATGGCAGCCCCGCGCCGCTATGATTGAAATGCACGACGGACATTTGCAGGTCCCTTGATCAACGAATGTGAAAAACGGCTTCAACTTCGACTGGCACGTTGGCTGGCAGCCCCGCCACGCCAATGGCAGAACGCGCATGCTCGCCGCGTTCGCCGAAAACCGCGTTCATGACCTGCGAGGCGCCATTGCCGATCTGCGAATAGGCGGTGAACCCGGGCACGGCATTGACGAAGACCGTAAGCTTGGCCAGCCGGACGACGTGATCAAGATCGCCATCGAGAGCTGCATTCGCCCAGAATATGACATTCGCGGCGCAAAGTTTCGCGCTCTCGAGTGCGGTTTCTATATCAATATCGCGACCGACCTGCCCGACATAAGCAATGTCGCTGCCCTTTTCGGGTATCTGGCCTGAAACATAGAGAAAATTATCGACTTTCGTTGTTGGCGAGAAGGGCAAATCAGGCCGGGCTAGATTGGGCCAGTCGATACCGCAAGCAGCCAATTTATCTTTATAGTGGGACATGTGATGCTCCATTTCCTGGTTTCTGGTGTGATATTGCCAAAGGCCTCGCCCCTCGTGTACCCTTATAATTATTAGTGAGGTATAAGGATTCATTATGGACGCGAGTTACGATCTCAGACTTCTCAGGATGTTCATCGCCGTTGCCGAAACGGGCGCCTTGAGTAAGGCAGCGGATCGTCTTGCGCGCACACAGGCTGCCGTCAGCATGCAATTGCAGCGGATAGAAAAGGAGCTGGACAGGGAACTGTTCACGCGATCCTCGCGCGGGGTTTCTCTGACTGAGGCTGGAGAGGCCTTTCTGACTTATGCGCGGAGGGTCATTGCGCTCACCGAGGATATGCAGCGTGGATTGCTCGATAAGAAACTGGTGGGTCGTATTCGGCTGGGGCTCTTCGAAGATCTCGCCGTCACGCGTCTGCCAGGCGCGATTGCTCAGTTCCGGCAGAAACATCCTTCGGTTGACATTGAGCTCAGTTCATCCAATTCGGCGCAGCTTGCGCGCTCCTTTCATGAAGGGCAGACCGACATTGTTGTCGCCGATCCCGCTCGGTTCGCTCTACCGCCGCTCAGTTTCATATCCTATCAACTGGTCTGGTGCGCAAGCCGATTGCTCGACGTGGACGAAAAGAACCCGCTTCCCGTCGTTCTTTTTGAAACATCCTGTTCGTGGCAGGACCGGATGATCGCGTCCCTCGCAGAAGCAGGCATTGCATGGACCGTTGGCTGTCGCGTGAAAAGTTTACCCGCCATGTTAACGGCTTTGCGGGGAGGGTTGGGCGTTGGGGTGCTGTTTTCCGAAGCAGTCCCATCAGATTGCCAGACTATCAATGGAAGATACAACCTGCCCATAGCGCCGATCGCCGAATTTGGCATATACACAGTCGATGCCCCTTCACCGCTCATCAGCGAACTCGCGAAAGCACTGGAGACGCTATCATAACGTCTCGAAGCTGAAAGCTCGGCGGAAGGATAACGCAATATCACGCCTGACGGCTGTCGAACTCTGCCTGGAGATGCCGGATCGTATCCATATGCTCAACCGTCCAGTGATAGAGGCTCGCGAAGGGTGCCTGTAGTGAACGCCCCAGTGGGGTCAGGCATATGCTTGCAATGAAGGAATGGGGGGAAAGCTACATCGAAGAGAGGCACATCGTGTCCTAGACTAACCGCAATCATTTGATTTGGAGTACTACCAGAATACAAACATTGCGACGGCAGCTGCCGCCATCGCGACGGTCGCAATCCATCCGAACAATCTTGTTGCAAAACCTATCGTGAATTTGCCCATTTCATCGCGCCTGCTCGCTACGATCATCATGGCCGCCATTATTGGAACCGCGACGATACCGTTGACAACCGCGCTCCAAAATAATGCGGCAATAGGGTCGATGGACGAAATCGCAATCGCAACTCCCACTAGGAAAGCCAGTGCGATTACGCCGTAGAATCCAATCGCTTCCCAGGGCTTGTTCGCCAGACCGCATTTCCAACCTTGGGATTCGCCAAAGGCGTAGGCGACCGAGCCCGCAAGCACAGGTAACGACAAAAGCCCAGTTCCAATAATCCCCAAACTGAAGATGAGGAAAGCAAAATCGCCTGCCAATGGCTTGAGGGCTTCGGCGACCTCGGCTGCGGAATTGACCTCGGTCTTTCCCGCCGCATGCAGGGTTGCTGCTGTGCTCATGATGATTGCGATAGCCACAATATTAGAAACAGCCATGCCAGCGAAAGTATCGATACGAATACGTTTCAGTTCCTTCTTTGCTTCTGCGGGATTTTTACGAAGCGGCTGCTCATCTTCTGAATTGTCGATTTCTTCTACCTCCTGAGAGCTTTGCCAAAACAGGAGATATGGGCTTATGGTCGTTCCGAAAATGGCAACGATCATCGTGAGGCTTTCGCCTTGGAGCGGAAAGTTTGGCCAGAAAAAGCCTTTTAAAGCTGCCCACCAGTCGACATTCGCCACGAACAATACTGCTACATATGCAAGTAAAACGAGTGTAAGCCACTTGAGATAGCGAGCATATGTTTCGTAGGTTATGAAGAGTTGCAATCCGAGCGATAAAACCCCAAAAGCTAACGTGAACACGACGGGAGAGCCGTTTGTCACCAGACTGGCGGCTGCGCCCATGGCGGATAGATTGGCACCCATATTGATGGTGTTGGCGATCAGTAGCAGCCCAACAAGCGAAAGCAGCGCCCAGCGGGGAATAATTTCGCACAAATTTGCAGCGAGCCCCTTACCGGTAACTCTACCAATCCGGCCGCTGACCAGTTGGATCGCTGTCATAAGCGGAAACGTAAACAACATGCTCCACAGCATGTTGTATCCGAACTGGGCACCTGCTTGCGAATAGGTTGCTATGCCGCTCGGGTCGTCATCCGCTGCGCCGGTAATCAGGCCAGGACCGAGCTGCTTGAAAAGCGCTGCGCGACGCCAGCGTGGGAGTGTTTGATTGATGTCCGAAGATGGATCATCACTTGCGTCTTTGGGCACGACCATATCCTAATCCATGGACACCATAGGAATCCTATGATTTTCGCTGGGTCGAACAATTGGCGGGCAAATTTGTTCCAATGCCGGATCGCTTGTGATGCCATGAACATGCAGGAACAAAGGCAATCGCTTGCGGTTGGGAAGAGCGGCTTTGAGCCGCTCTGACGTGACGTCTGCGGTACATGCGAGATTGAGGCATATAGGATTGAGCCACGAAGAACTGGATATAATTGCTGAGAAAGCGCGTGTTCGCTATCTAAAAGCTCGCAATCTTCTCATTCTGGAAGCAGCGATTGCGGCTCTGTTGGACACTGAAACGCCCCATGAAGCTGCCGCTATTTTGCGAGAGCAGGCTGATCTGCTGACCCGCTATCTATAACGTATCCCACAATTTGTCGTCGATTATCCGGCTGAGCGATAACTCCGATTGTCCATCTGTGTTAATTCAGCAAACCAGAATGGCTGTTCGTCCGGAATCTCTTGATAAATCCGAAGCCTATGGCAAATCCTTTCAGGCAGATAAGTCAATTTGTCGGGGCAATGTCGAATGGGCGATTTGAGACAGCTGAAGTTCGGTTTTCTCAGACAATGCGTTTTCGGTGCAGAGACGGCGTCAACCAAAATCGACTGTGGCAAACGTCGGTTGGCGAGTACAACCGCGCTCGGTCGGATTTTCTGCGCGCTCATGGTTTCTGCGACAGTTATCGGTTCGCCCTTGATGGTCAGAAATGCTGATGCACAACAGCAATCCGGGACTGGTGGGGCAGGTGGAGCTGAAGGTACGCCGCCGTCGCATTACGATGCGAAAGGCAACCCGGGTGGGCAGGGATTGGGCGCTTCCGCTACATCGGGCGGTGGCGGTGGAGGAGGAGGGGCCGGTGGCGCCGCGGGCGGTGTTCATAATGGTAATCATGCTTCCTCGACAAGTGGCGGCGCCGGTGGCGAGGGTGCAAGAAAAGCTTACGGCGGCGCTGCGGGCAGCAACGGTATTTTCGGATATTCAGGAATTTCAGCGCCCGATGTTCTCGTGGTGCACGGCTTCGATGGCGATAGCGGCAAGCCCGGCGAGGGTGGGAAAAAGGGGCAAGGCGCTTTCGCCACCGGTAATGGCGCTTCGGGCGGCGGCGGTGGTGGCGGTGGGGGTGGTGGGAACGGCGCGATCTTCACCGATTCCGTGACGACGCTTTCCGGCCAGACCTTCATCGGCGGCGCGGGTGGGGCTGGTGGTGGTGGCGGGCAGGGTGGCGATGGCGTGACGGTATGGAACGTTTTCACCGTTACGCCCGGCGAGGGTGGCAGTGGCGGTGGCGGTGGCGGCGGTGGTGGTGGTGGTATCGGCATTTCCACATCGTCCGACCTCACAGTCAGCAACGGCAGCACCATTATGGGCGGCAATGGTGGGGCAGGTGGTGCAGGCGGAATTTCTGGTATGCACGCCGACGAAAACACTAGTGGCAGCGTGATGGTTTGCGAGGACGATGAGGGCGAAATTGAATGTTCAAGCCCCATATCGCTCCCATCTGCTCCCTACGATACCCTGACAACAGGTGGCGGACGTAGCGGTAATGGCGGCGGAGGCGGTGACGCTATCAGCTCCTTTGGCCAGTCTACGATCGCGATCGAAACAGGTGTTACCGTAAAAGGCGGCGATGGCGGAAACGGCGGAGCGAGCCTTCCGGGTGGCAATACAGCTTCTGATGGTGGCGATGGCGGTCGTGGTGGAAATGGTGTTACCGCGACGGCAACGGCTGCTGCGGTTTCGAATGCGGGCACGATTACAGGTGGAAACGGTGGTGATGGCGGTCGCGGCGGCGGTGGTGCAGACACTGGTGGCAATGGCGGCCGTGGCGGTGATGGTGGCATTGGCGTTTCCATGGCCGCGGGGGGCACACTGACCAACAGTGCCGGTGCAAATATTACGGGCGGCAATGCAGGGGCGGGCGGAAAAGCGCCTTCGACGCCGTCGTCGCCACCTTCCTGGTGGTATAATGGCTCCGACGGACAATCTGGCGCTGCCGGTGTTGGGGTCTATTTCTCTTCGGGCGACGCAACCCTTTTTAATGCCGGAACGATTTCCGGCGGCGTCAATCAGGACGGTTCGCGTGCCGCCGCCGTGCAATTCAGCGGTAGCAATAATGCGCTGGTTCTGGGGGCCGGTTATGCCTTCAGCGGCAAGGTCGTCGCGGATAAGAACGGCCAGAACACTTTGGTTTTTGGTGGGGCTGGTGCGGCCCAGTTCGACCTGACCGGTTTTGAAAAAAGGTTTCAAGGATTCGATGCGCTCGAAAAGCGTGATACCAGTACGTGGACTTTGACCGGGTCGCCCGAAACATTCAACGGAAACCTCGGCATTCATGGCGGCACGCTCGCCCTGACTTCGGGCGCGCAACTGAATGCCGAGAATGTTGTTGTAGGGTCTGCTCAGGGCGAAACGGCATCCGGGCAAGTAAGCGGCATCGGCACTAGTCTTAATGTCAGCGGAACTTTGTCGGTGACGGGCTATGGCAACGTCTCACTTAGCATAGTGAATGGCGGCAGGGTGAATGTTGGTGGAGACGTCGTTGTGGGCGACACGCCATCCGTTATTGCCGGCCCAGAAAACTCGTTGACTGTCAGCGGAGCAGGATCAAGCCTTCATGTCGGTGGCGCCGTCAATATCGGTGATCTGCTTTCCATCACTGAGGGCGGCGTGGCGCATGGCAGTCAAGTGATGCTTGGGACGGGCCATCCCGGCAGCAACACAGCGCGGGTCCTGGTGGACGGGGCCGGTTCGCTTCTGAATATCGCCGAAGTCAATGTGGGCTATGTCGGTAATGGAACACTGACCGTTTCCAAGGGTGCACGCATTGGCTTGGCGGCAGGCGGCAGCGTCGTGCATGTTGGACAGAACGGAGCGCAGGGTATAGTGAATATTGGCGCAGCTGCGGGCGAGACAGCGGTCGCAGCCGGAACGATCCACAGTACCGTAGTGCTCGGTAGTCAGGGGACGCTCAACCTCAATCATGATACCGCTGGCTACCGCTTCGATACGACGGTGCAGGGCACTGGCACAATCAATTTTCTGGGCGGTGAAACCGCAATCACTGGTCCGGGATTGGCCCAGTTCGCCGGTCAGTCGACCGTTTCCAACGGCAGTGTTGTGCTGAAAAGTTCGGCTGTTGTCGGAGGCACGATCACCGTCAATGCGGGCGGTGCGATCAGCGGTTCCGGCACATTGGGCAACACAACGATCAACCATGGTGGCAAGATCGCACCGAGCTTGCAATCGCAGTTGACGGTCAATGGCGACTTGACGCTTCAAAGCGGCGGCACATTTGTCTATGGGCTCGGCGCCTCCAATGCGGAGAAGGCGGCGTCCATTCACGTTGACGGCGATCTGGCGTTGAACGGCGCGACGTTGAAGGTCGATGGAAGTTCGACCAGCTCGCTGCTCGGTTATCATCGCATGATTTCCTATAGCGGCAGCCTGACGGAATCCAATGGCGGTTTGATAGTCGGCGAGACGCCGGCAACCGGTCCCATCGCTTATAATTATAGCATTGAAAACGCGCCTAACGCCGTGGACCTTCTAGTCTCAGCCAACGGCCTCAATATTCTTCAGACCTGGGGCGATACCGGCACATGGTCCGCAACAGAGCAGAACTGGTACGATCCTGTCGGCGGTAATCCTTCGCTTCTTTCCCAATGGGGAAGCGGCTACGCGGTTTTCCGCGGTGATGGGGGCACGGTCACGCTGGATGGAACGCAAACAGCCGTCGGGCTCCAGTTCGCAGGCGGTGACTATACGATCACGGGTGGCGCGGCCCTCAATCTCACCGGCTATTCGGACAATGTCATAACCATAGCCGTGCCGGAATTGCGTGTGCTGGCCGGTGAAACCGCAACTATCGCATCGACGATTACAGGCAGCGACGGGCTGGAGAAAACCGGCGACGGCCTGCTTGTTCTGTCGGGTTCCAACAGCTATTCCGGTGATACGATCGTCAGTGCGGGAATATTACAAGTTTCTGCCGCGAATAATCTGGGACAGGCCACCAATGGACTGACGATCAACAATAGCACGCTGCAGACGACTGGCGCACTCTCGCTCGCCAGCTTCGTGTCATTGGGTGGTGAAGCAGCATTCGACGTGGCGTCAGGGACCCAGCTGCAACTGACCGGAAGTATTTCAGGCGCGGGTTCGCTGACCAAACAGGGCGAGGGAACATTGTTGGTCGGAAATGCGGCGAATAGCTGGTCCGGCGGTACGCTGATCGAGGCTGGCACGCTCCGTATGGCGGCCAGTACACCCGGCGCGCTGCCGAACATGACCGATTATCTGATGACAGGCGGCACGCTCGACCTCAACGGCAATGCGCTCACCATGCGTTCCTTGTGGGGAAGCGGCGGCACAATCTCCATCGATAATGCGAGCCTCACCGTCAATCAGGATGAGGATACGGTTTTTGCGGGCGACATCACCGGCGCGGGCGTCAATAGCAGCCTGACCAAGGATGGAGACGGCATTCTGGTCCTGACAGGCAGTAACGGTTTTCAGGGCGAGACCAATATTCTCGGCGGCACGCTTGCGATTTATGAAGCGCAGAATATCGGCACCGGTTCGGCGAACATCCGGATCAGTGGCGCGGCGCTGGCGACGCTCGGCAATATCACTCTCACGCGGGATGTGGAACTGTCCGGCACGGCCACGATCGACACATTGCTGGGAACAGCGCTCGACCTGTCGTCCGATGTCTCGGGCAGCGGAGCCTTGTACAAGGACGGGGCGGGTTCGCTCATTCTCAGTGGCGAGGCCACCCATGGTGGAGGCACGACCATTGCCAATGGTTTCCTCCAGATTGGCAATGGTGGCGCAACGGGTTCGATTGCGGGAAATATCGTCAATAATGGCGGTCTCGTATTCAACCGGCAGAACAGCTACGCCTATTCGGGGATGGTTTCGGGTGCAGGCGCGCTGATTCAGGCAGGCGTGGGCACGACGGTTCTGACCGGCGACAACAGCTATACCGGCAATACGTTCATTTCTGATGGCACATTGCAGATCGGTGACGGCGGAACGACAGGCTCCATCATCGGTGGGATTTTGAACGAAGGTGTTCTGGCAGTCGACCGCTCGGACAGTTACAGTATCGAAGGCCTTATCGTCGGAACTGGTTCGTTCGTGCAGGCCGGGTCCGGTACGACCATCCTTGCAGCCGACAACGCCTATTATGGCGGAACGACGATCGCCAATGGTGTGCTGCAACTCGGCACAGGTGGCAATTCCGGCTGGATCGAAGGCAATGTCGTGAATGATGGCGCACTTGTCTTTAACCGTTCGGATGCGGTGCTTTTCTCCGGCGATATCAGCGGTAGTGGTGGGGTAAACCAGATCGGGTCAGGCGCCACAATCCTGTCAGGTGACAACAGCTATACGGGCGGCACCTCTATCACCTTGGGTGCGCTGGTTATCGGCAATGGCGGCACAACCGGCTCCCTTATGGGCAATATCAGCAATAACGGCATTCTGGGCTTCAACCGCTCCGACACAATGACCTTTGCAGGTGCCATCAGCGGTACGGGTAGCGTGCAGCAGATCGGCACAGGCACAACCATTCTGACTGGCAGCAACACCTATACCGGTGCGACGACGATTACCGCCGGTCGTTTGCAGATCGGTGATGGGGGTACGTCCGGCTCGATCACAGGTCACGTCATCAATAACGGAACACTGGCGTTTGATCGGTCCGATACCGTGACATTCGACGGAATGGTGTGGGGTGACGGCAAACTGGAGCAGGCGGGTAGCGGCGCTCTCGTTTTAACTGGCCGCAACCAGTATGGCGGCGGCGTCACCGTATCCTCCGGCACGCTGCAACTGGGCGATGGCGGTGAAAACGGCACGCTTGCGGCAAATGTCGAGAATAACGGGCAGTTCGTCGTTAATCGTTCGGGAACTGTTGTGCTGAAAGGCGATATTTCCGGCTCGGGTTCGTTTGAGCAAATCGGCAGCGGCGTGACGGTGCTAGCCGGCAATAACAGCTATGGCGGCGGCACGACGGTAGTGGCCGGTACGCTGGTGGTCGGACTTGGCGAAACGGGAAGCATTGCCGGTAATATCGTCAACAATGGCACGCTCGCCTTCAATCGCTCCGACAATTATGCCTTTTCGGGAGCCATTTCCGGGTCTGGCGCGTTCTGGCAAATCGGTGAAGGCACAAGTGTTCTGAGCGGTAACAACAGCTATTCAGGCGCGACGGAGATTTATGCCGGTCGTCTTGCGGTCAACGGCTCGATTGCGTCTTCATCGCTGGTCACCGTCCATGAAGGCGGTGAACTTGGCGGAAACGGCATGGTTTCCACCACGCATATTGACGGTGGCACGCTTGCGCCCGGCAATTCCATCGGCACGCTGACGGTCAACGGCGACTTGAGCTTCACCGGCGCATCGACCTATGCCGTGGAGGTTTCTGCATCGGACGCCGACCGGGTCAATGTCAGCGGTCAAGCCGATCTGGGCGGGGCGATGGTGGCCGCGACTTTCGCGCCCGATAAATATGTCATGCGTCGCTATACGATTCTGAACGCGGAAGGCGGAATTGGCGACAGCCGGTTCAGCACGGAACTGACGACGGATCTGCCTCGAAGCTTTACCTCTAACCTGAGCTATGATGCCGATAATGCCTATCTTGATCTGACCTTGAACCTGACTGGCCTCAATGTGAACCAGCGCAATGTCTCTGCGGCGTTGGTCGACTATTTCAATCGGGAAGGTCAAATTCCGCTGGCTTATGGTGGGTTGGATGCGGAAGGCCTGACAGTCGCATCGGGCGAACTGGCGACCGCCGTACAACAGACAACCGTGGATGCGATGAGCCAGTTCATGACGACGCTGACCGATCCGTTGGTGGCGGGTCGAGCGACTTCAGCTACGCGCGATACGTACGACCCGTTTATGGGACGATGGAATCTGTGGGGCGCGGGTTATGGCGCGTCGCGCTCGCTGGATGGCGACAACATCATCGGTTCGCATGATCTGCGCAGCAAGATCAACGGCGTGGCCGTGGGTGCGGACTACCAGCTGTCAACCAACACCTTGCTCGGCTTTGCCGTGGCTGGCGGACATGGCAGTTTCAGTCTCTCCGATGGTCTGGGCAGCGGTGATTCCGATCTGTTCCAGCTTGGCCTTTATGGTCGTCAGACTGTCGGAAACGCTTATTTCAGCGCGGCGCTTGCCTATGGCTGGCAGGATATAGAGACAGAGCGCGCCGCCGCAATGAATGGCGTGGATACATTGCAGGCCGACTATAATGCCAATGCATGGTCGGGCCGTTTGGAAACTGGTTATCGTTTCGATACGCCATGGATCGGGATTACGCCCTATGCCGCCGGGCAATTTGTCAGCTTCAACCTGCCGTCCTATGCCGAAAAGATCGGCGGTGGTCAGGATAGCTATGCGCTGGATTATGCATCGAAACACGAAACAGCCGGTCGCAGCGAACTGGGTTTAAGAGCGGATAAATCCTTTGTGCTCCCTGATGGGGTTCTCACCCTTGCAGGCAGGGCTGCGTGGCTGAGAAACTTCAATAATGACCGTGCCATGACGGCTGTATTTGCAGGATTGCCGGGAGCCGGTTTTGTCGTGAATGGCGCAACCATGCCCCGTGATACCGGGCTCGCCAGTGTTTCAGCGGAAATGCTCTGGAACAACGGGCTGTCATTGGGCGCTGCATTCGATGCCGAATTTTCCGGCAATAGCAGTAACTATGCCGGAAAAGGTACGCTGCGCTACCATTGGTAGCGCCGACGGTCAGGAAGGTTTATGAACGCGGAACCCTAGTCCAGTGGCCCGCGCCACCGCCATTGTAGAAATCAATGTCGAAGCCCTGCACCTGACCCTGATCGAGTTTGAAGACGATGGATGCGAGCGAACCAACCAGTTCGGCCTCACCGACCGGGACAAAGGCGAAAGTGTCGCCGTCCCAATGTTGCAGTGGGAACTGCATTTCCTTCGGACCCAGGACCAGTGTCAGCGTTCCGTTGATCTCCCTGATTTCCGTCTTGCCGAAATAGGCGTTGTCGAAGCTGCCGGTATAATCCTGTAAGGTTTTGGCGGGGACTGGTTGGGCCGGCTTTTCCTTGAAGGACAGGTCGCCTTGCGGTTGGAAAAAGCCTTTCATGGCGCCATTATAGGCGACAAACCAGTCGCGGGAAGATTTGCCGTAAAGTGCAGTGTCGGTGAACTGCGCCACGACAGATTCCGCAGCGCCCACCGGTGCGCCATTCGTCAGGACGATAATGCCGATATCGGCTGATGGCACGATCTTGAAGGCGGTGCCTGCGCCGAGCAGGAAAGCGCCGGAGTGTCCCATGGATGGCCGTCCGCCCAGTTCCGTATTGACGTTGAAGCCATAGCCGTAAAAGCCGGAACGCGCGCTGGTGTCATGTGCCCGCGCGCTGAACGACTGCGGCGAAAGTGCTGGCAAGAGCGCGTCTTCGGTGATCATTCGCTTGCCCTTGTATTCGCCATTGGCGAGCAGCAGTTTTAGCCACTCCGCCAGATCAATGACATTGGATGAGACACCGCCAGCTGGCGCCTGTTCATCCGCATTGCGTTGCCCGAGCGGCAGAAAAGCGTCATTTTGATAAACATGCAATGCGGCGCGGTTGTCATGGGCCGTATAATCGGCATAGCGATAGCTGGTCGATTTCATGCCAAGCGGCTTCAGCAGCTGCTCATAGGCGAGTTTTTCCCACGGTTCACGCGCCGCTGCGGCAACGGCTTCCGCGCCGATGGTCGTACTGAAATTCGCATAGTGATAAGAGGTGCGGAACGGATCGAGCGGCAATTGCTGCAAGCGGGCAATGACACCGTTGCGCTTGAAGCCTAAATCTTCCAGATCGTCACCCGCCGTACCCGGCAGGCCGCTGCGGTGTGCAAAGAAATCCCCGATTGTTCCGTTTTCAGAAACATAGTCATTGGCGAGCTTGAAGCCGGACAGGTGTTTTGCCACCGGGTCGTCCCATGCAACCGTGCCCTTTGACACTTCAATGGCGGCGACCGTCGCAGAAAGCGACTTGGAAATAGAGGCAATCTGGAAAACAGTCTCGGCATCGACCGCGGCCTCTTTGCCGACCTCGCGTTTGCCATAACCCTTGGCGAAAACGGTCTTGCCGCCGCTCACGACAGCAACCGCCATGCCGGGAACGTGGCTGCGTTTCATGATGTCGGCAACAATCTGTGGCAGAGCCTTTAGGGCTTTCTCTGTGCTGCCCTTTGGAATCTGTATCGCGTCGGCAGCCGGATTTGGCTGGTTCTGTATGGAAACCGACTGCGAGAGGGCTGCTGTCGAGCAGCCAAGTGCAAGCAGGAAGGCAAGGATGATGGACGATGTTCTGGTTCTCATGACTGCCTTAAAACCCCGTTTGATAAGCGATGCGGAAAACGCCCTGATTGATATTCAGCGACTGGTCGCGCTGATGAATCAGTCCTGATTGCAGAATGATGCCGATGGGCGTGACATAAGTGACCGTGCCGGCTGCGCCCCAGTCCCAATCGGATTGAAGCCCGTATTGCGCCAGCTTTTCATCTTCGCCGGATAGTTTGCGCAGCGCGGTTGTCGCCGTGAACTGCCAGCGGTCATAAGACAGCGAGAGAGATGTCACGCCATTGCCGTTGGAAACCGGCGCGCCACGAAAGGCGCTTGAAAAGGTCGCCTCGTTAAACCAGCTCAGGTTCCACTTATCGGTGAGCGCCGTGTCATAGCGCAGCCGGGCTGAAATCGTATTGGCGCTTTCGCCATAGCCCGGTTCAGCCTCCAGGCGTCCGATATCGACACCGCCGGACGTTTTCTTCAGGCCGGGGAGATTGCGGAAGTCATAGGACAGGATGAACGAGTTCAGATCGTTACTGAACGCTGGCGGTTGTCCGCGCGTGGGCGAGATAAAACCGTCATCGAAGGTGAGACGGCGGCTGAGAGCCGAATCGTCACGTTTAAACACCAGGCCGGCGAAGGAATGCGCGCCCATATTCTCTGTGTTGAACGTGTAGCGCGCGCCAAGCCCGATCGAGCCGTTATATTGAAAGTCGTCGGTATAACCGTTGTAGAGTCCGTCAATCGCATGCCAGCCGTCACCAAAACCCATATCCATCTTGCCGCCATAGAGCGCAAAATTATCGGACGTATAGGACGCAAACAGGTTTTTCAGCGTGAAGCCGAGATCGGAGAAAGCGTTGTCCTCCGTCGCCTCGACGGAGGAATCAAAGGTGATTTTCGACAGAACGGAAAACCGCTGTGACAATTGCCAAACGAGTGCGGCTTCCGCTGTCGGCTGAACACTGTTCCAGTGCGAACGCGGAATCTGGCCGTTCTCGTCCTTGATGCCAAAATAGCCGGTATAGCCAGTCATGAACAATAACTGACCGTTAAGCTTCGGATAATCACCCGCAGCATCCGCATCGCCCAATTTGCTATAGGGCGTGAGAAATATCTCTGTCTTGAAGATATCCCGTTTCTCTTGAGCAAAAGCCCCCGGCGCTCCAATGCCGAGAGCAAATGCAGCGCCGAGCAGCGCGCAGCGCGCGTTCATCATCGCGCCAGTTCGGCTGCCAGTTCGCGTACTTGCGAATGGATATTCTCGAACATGGCGAAGTTCACGCGGCTGGCCACAACAAATATGCCGAGCTTGCGGTTCGGCGACAGAACCACATAGCTCATAAAGCCGCCGAGACCGCCACTTTTGCCAAGCAGGAACGGAGTTTGGTTGCTAGGCAGGGTGGCGACCCAGCCAAGACCCATGCCATCGCCAGCGGTGACTTCGGTGCCCACCACATGCTTCAACCCGTCATAGGGAAGCCACAGTGTATGATCGAGCAGGGCGTCTTCTCGCAACTGACTGGCACCATCGAGATGCCAGCGCATCCAGCGCACCATGTCTTCGGCGGACGTGTAGATACCGGCGCTTGCATACATGATGTCGGGAACAGGGCTGTTCGCGTCCGGCTTGTCGAGCGGATCAAGCCCCGTCATCAGGCGTTTCTTCTGCTCGTCGCTCAGCACATTGGTTGTGTCGGTAAGACCAGCCGGTTTCAGCACTTCGTTGGCGAGAACCGTGGAATAATCCGCACCGCCAGCCTTGGCGAGTGCGTCACCCAGAAGGCCGTAACCGAGATTCGAATAAATCGTCGTGGTTCCCGGCGCATAGGCAGGCTGATTGCTGCCCATCCACTTCCAGTAATAATCGCGATCGAAAGCGGCGAACGGGTTATCTGTGATTTTGGTGTCCGGGTTCGGCAGTTCGCGCGGCAAACCTGCCGAATGCGTGGCAAGGTCCAGCAGCGTGATCGGACGGCCATTGACTCCGACCTTGGCGCCCTCAGGTGCATATTTTTGCAGCGGGTCGGTCAGCTTGAGTTTGCCCTTGGCGGCAAGCGCGGCCAGCAGATCGCCCGCGAAAACCTTGGAGACGGATGCAATGCGGAAGATCGAACGCGCGTCCGGTTCAGTATCGTTGCCCGGTGCAGTTTCACCATAGGCCTGAATGACGCTGTCGTCGCCCTGTACGACCGCAATGATAAGGCCCGGTGCACCAGAGTTCAGAAAAAGCTGCATGCCCGCCATGGAGACGGCATCTTTCAGGGCGAGGTCTTCTGCCTTCGCCTTGCTGCTGGCGGTGAAGATAAGACTGGTGGCGACCAGCGAGACAGTTGTGAAATAGGCTAGCATCCGTGACGACATGCGGGAACCCTCATAGAACCGTTGGGGAGGACGTTCTGATGCATGCACCATCCAAGAAATTGCGGGAATGACAATATTCCAAGGATGAAACGACGTGCCGGTTTGACGAATGACATGTCGCCAAAAGCGTAACGGACACAAAGCGCTAGGCGCTATATTCCCATGCGTTCGCGCAGTTGTCTTCGGTAGGAGCGCGAGACGGGCCATGCCTGATCGACAGCGCGCATCCTGATCTGCCACTTGTCGATTTTTCTGCGATCCACATCGACAACATGCAGCGTGTTGACGAAGGCGGTTCTGTGTATGCGAAGAAAGATTTTCGACGGCAGCAGGCTGGACCACATGCCGAGCGAGCGTGAATCAAGCAGCATAGACCCGTCTTCGAGCCATATTTCGCTGTAATTGCCCGCCGAGCGCACCCCGACGATGATTTCCGGCTGGACGCCGCGCACGACGCCGCGATTGCTGAGATAGACGAGGGGTGCTGTGCTTTCCGCAGCGATTGATTTTTCGGACGCTCGATTGGTCGAATATTTGGCTTGCCCAATCAGATTGGCGCACTGAAAGAGGGCGTTGACTTCGCTTGCCGACCAAATCTTGTTTGCGACGGTCGTATCGAAGCCGATGATGCCCCGCAGTTTATCATCGTAAAAAACCGGCACGCTGAGCACACTTTTGTTGCTCTGGCGCAGGAATTCAACCTGAATCGCCCGGGCGGTCCGGGGCAGGTCGGTAACATCGTGGACGGCAACTGCATGTCCCAGCATCAGATATTTGTGCAGCCAGGCAATGAGGGTGGTCGGTGTTTCCTGAAGCTCAGAAATATAGGCTTTTGTCTGGCCCCGGCACCATTCATGGGTGTTGCAGAAGCGGAGCAGGTCGGGCCGATATTCGATCATCCAGGCCCGGTCGGCGTTCGATGCATCGCCCATCAGAGCGAGTTGTTCGGATATAGCGTCGTTGACGGGATATTTGAGCAGGCTCATGCCGCAAAGGTAAGGCCAGTCCAGTGTAGCGCTACGCGCAAGATCAGCCTTTACGTGTATCCTGTAGGAGCCCGTTACCTCTGACAATTCAGTATGAAGCATGGACTTCCCTCCGCGTAGCCGGGAATCAAGTGAAATACCAGTACAGGATCTGGCTATCCGACCCAGTCGTCGAACTGTTGGTGGGCAAACAGCGCTTTTCCATCCGAGACGACTAAATCAGCTAACCTTATCATTACTGAAAAGCCATTGCCAAGTTGCTAAGACTGTACAGTTGCTGTGTGTCACGAGCGAAAAAACATTATCTCGTGGGACAGTGGATTTCAGCACGCCAAACGTCTATTGAGTGAGTTCCTCCGACCAGATTGATCACGCAATGAAGATCGCTTTCCATTCGCCGTTGAAATCGCCGTACCATCCGGTTCCGTCCGGAGATCGGCTGATGGCCAGGCTATTAGTCGCGGCTCTGGAGCGTGCAGGACATGAGGTTGAAGTTATATCGGAACTCCGCAGCTTCATGACGGCCCCGTCACTCGAAGTCCTTGCGGAGCTGGAAAGACAGGCCGAGCGGGAGATCGCAAGGATTTCAGCGCTTTGGAAGCATGAAGCCGTGCCGGATCTGTGGCTCACATATCATCCCTACTACAAGGCTCCCGATTTGCTCGGACCAACGCTTTCAGTGTCATACGATATACCTTATGTGACAGCAGAAGCATCGTATTCCGCAAGACGTAACACGGGGGTCTGGACGGAGATCCAGCAAGGCTTGCTGAAAACTTTTGAAAAGGCTGCAGTCAATATCTGCCTGACCAACCGCGACCGGAGGGGATTGCAAGAGGTGTTGCCCGGAGCCCGCTTCGCGATGCTGGCGCCATTCATCGATTGCGCGATATTTACAGAAACGGCGCCGCGGCCAAAGCGGGATAGGCTTGTAACGGTAGCGATGATGCGCAGCGGCGACAAAATGGACAGCTACCGGATGCTGGCAAGGTCGCTGTCACTGCTTGATGATATTCCGTGGTCACTCTCCATTGTCGGCGATGGCGCCTGTCGGGCAGAGGTCGAGACGTTGTTTGCTCATTTTCCGCCGGAAAGAATCCAGTGGCACGGGAAACTGGAACCGTCTGACATTGCAACATTGTTCGCGCAAAGCGCTCTGTACGTGTGGCCGGGATGCGGCGAAGCTTATGGGCTTGCTTATCTGGAAGCACAGGCGGCTGGCTTGCCCGTTATCGCTCAGGCTATTGCCGGGGTGCCTGAAGTCGTGCGCGATGGGCGCACCGGCATTCTCACGCCACCGGGCGACATTGACGCCTATGCTGACGCGATACGCTTAGTGCTGGCGAATGCCGCGATGCGCAATGATAGGGCTTTTGCAGCGCTACAGTTCGTGCGGGACGAGCGGTCGCTGGAAGTGGCGTCCCGACGTCTTGACGATATTCTCAAACAGCATGTGGGCATTTTATAATGGTGACTGACATCTGGAAGCCGCTAAACCGCGAGTTGGATCGATGGTATGAAGCTGGCAAAATCGCAGACTTTTGGCTGCGTGATGACGATGCCGTCGCTCCCACACCGGCCTTGACGCAACTGCTTGATCTGAGCGCACGCCATTCGGTTCCGGTCGCGCTGGCCGTGATCCCCGAAACCACTGGACAGCCGCTTGCAGAGTATCTTGGCAACCGACCGCTGGTGACGGTGGCTGTTCACGGCTGGTCGCACAGCAATTTTGCGGGCGACGGTGAGAAGAAGCAGGAACTTGGCCCACACAGGCCAATTGAAGTGGTCACAGCGGAATTGACGGCTGGTTTAACCCGTCTTGAGGCACTCCATGCTGGACGCTTTGTCCCCGTTCTGGTGCCGCCATGGAACCGCATTGCGCCGTCCTTGGTGGACATACTTTCCGGTCTTGGATATTGCGCCCTGTCGGTTTTCGGAGCGGAGAAAGAAGGTTCACTGCCGATGATCAACACCCATGTCGATCTGATGGACTGGCATGGAACACGGGGCGCCCGTGATCACGCGGCGCTGATTGACAATATCGTTCGTCGTCTGCAGGTGATGTTCGACGGTGGCGGGAGCATGGGCTTTCTAACCCATCATCTGGTCCACGATGAGTCCGCTTGGCAGTTTATCGAGGCGTTATTCGCACAAACAGCATCTCATCCTGCCAGCCGCTGGATTGCACTACGGGATATGCACATTCAGCTTCAGGCTTAGACGTCGAAAGCCTGGCCTTCCCGGGCCGAGAAGGCGCCAGCAAACTCACTCGCGGCCTGTCGATCAATCGCCTCGAGTTCCGCGTCTGTACGCAGCGGCGAATGGTGGATGAAAGCAACGTTTTTTGCGCCCGCTGCTTTGGCGAGCCGGATGGCATGCTGCCAGGAAGAGTGCCCATAGCCAACATGCCGCGGCATTTCCGCGTCGGTATAGGTGGTGTCGTAGAGGAAAAGGTCTGCGCCCTGGATCAGCTCCAAAACGGCGGGATCAAGAATGCCGGGTTCATGCTCTGTATCGGTGATCAGCGCTACCGAACGACCTCCCCATTGCACCCGATAACCGATGGCACCGCCGGGATGATTGAGCCTTCCGGTCTTAATCTCAACACCGGGATGGGGCTGCAGAATGTCGCCGGGTTTAAAATCCCGGCAGATCATTTTCGCGGGACAGACATCTATTTCAACGGGAAACCAGGGGGGGCGAATAAATTCCGAGACAATCTCGCTTGTGTTCATCTTGCCATACATATGCCCGGACCAGAGTTCCACCGCAGAGCCGGCATCAAAGAGTGGAGCGAAATAGGGTAGACCGATAATGTGGTCATAATGACAATGTGAAAAGAACAGGTTGAAATTGGAAATGCCGTCCGCGAGCAATGATTTTCCTGCGGGTAGCAGGCCAGATCCGGCATCGAACAACAATCTGTGTTCACCGCATTGCATCTCTATGCAGACAGTATTGCCGCCATATCGCTGGAAATCCGGTCCCGAAACCGGAAGGCTGCCCCGCACTCCCCAAAAACGCACCCGAAACACTGTATCCCTCTTCTTTCCGCCGTCGTGCAATTCATGGCATGTTAGCCATGCGGCGAAGCATATGCGAGTACCGAATCTACGTTACTACGAAATATCTAGCACTCTTGTCAGTGATATGAAGCGTGAGACGATGGAAAGGAAATTTATAGAGGATGGCATCCGAACTACCGCCTATCGCCGTGATTGCCGACGCGCATTTTCACGATATTTTTGGCGACTATGGCAATGCTGGGGTCACAGTGAGCGAACGGGTTATGGCGTTGCGCCCATTCGCCAACACGGTGCGTTCGACACGAGTGTTCAACGAGAGTTCCGCAGCATTGCCCTACGCGTTGGATGATATAGCTGCCCGAGGAATCCGCCACGTTGTCCTTCTGGGCGACTATTCGGATGACGGCCAGCTGGTGACGATGGCAACGCTGCAGAAACTTCTTGACGATTACGCAAGGCGCTTCGGTATGCAGTTCTACGCAGCGCCCGGCAATCACGATATTTTTGGCCCCGGCGGGAGGCATCGGTCAAAACGCTTTTTGAATGCTCGCGGCGGCCATGACTTGGTGACCAGCAATCCGGCGCGCAGGGCCGCTCCTGATGACGATGCGGTGATTATCAGCGAGAGCATGTATTGCGCTGGCTATCCAGTCGGTCTGCGTTCGTTGGGTGATGTCGGGTTCTTTCGAAGGCCCGACTATCTGCATTGGGAGACCCCTTTTGGCATTAACGATCATCCATCGGCGAGAGAGTTCGAAATCCGCTCGCCTGATGGCATGACGGTTCGCAGGCCGATGGACGCTTCCTATCTTGTCGAGCCATTCGACGGTGTCTGGATGCTGATGATCGACGCCAATGTGTTTGTGCCGGTGGATGGAGAAATCGGCGATGATGAGGGAGCGTTCGCGGACAGCACCGATGCCGGTTGGAATGCCATGCTGGTACACAAACGCTTTATTCTGGACTGGATACGATCGGTCACGGATCGGGGTCGGGCACTGGGAAAGACGGTCATCGCATTTTCCCATTATCCGGTACTTGATCCACTGGACGGCACGGGTGACGACGAACTGGCCGTGCTGGGGCAGACGAGCCTTATGGGACGCATCCCGGAACCGGAGGTCGGCGATGCTCTCATTGATGCCGGTGTCCGCCTGCATTTCAGCGGGCATCTGCACGTCAACGATACTGCTCGCCTTCGAAATGCCGATGGCTTTCTGTTCAATGTGTCCGTTCCCTCGCTGGTCGCTTTCCCCGGCGCCTACAAGATCGTCCACATTGAGCCCAATCGGCTGCACATAGAGACGATTAGCATTGACGATATGGCGCTGGACGCTAGCATCATCAGTCAATATGCAGCCGAAGTAGAAAGGGAGAAGATTAATCCCGGCGCGTTGCTTAGTGCCGTCAATTACGGGGATTTCCTGTCGAAGCATTTGGCGCATCTAGTCGGCAGGCGATTTTTGCGCCGGGAATGGCCGGAGGCGCTCGCGGAAGCCGTGAAGACCCTTGGACTATTGGATCTGGCAGCTCTGGCGCTGGTCGAACGCCCCATCTCCGCCTGTGCGCTTGCCGATATTAAGGCAGCCATTGCTGATTGTGATATCCAGCAACAGCTGGCGATTTCCGCCACGGGACATGGACTTGATCCTGTCTCGTTGTCGCGGATTGACGTCATGACTTTTCTGGGCGACTGGTATCGTGTCCGGATGGGGAGTGAGCTTGGGCTTCACGCCATAACAGCGCCACGTCTTGCCGCTTATAGATGGGTATCGGGCATTTATGCCCGCCGTATCGATACAATGGCAGTTGGATCGATACAGGAATCCCTCGGTAGGCTTTTTCGGATGTTTGATTGTTTCATCTCCGGTTTGCCGTCACGAAACTTTGGCATTGATCTCACAACAGGCGAGATACAGCCGTGATGACCAGCGCATTTCTGTATGCAAACCGGCCATAGGAATTGACCAGCAATAAATGTCTGGCCTACAACATATTGATGATGGATACACTCGGCGCTAACGCGACTACCACCGACTGGCATGAAAGCGCATTTGATATTCTGCGTGGCGTTGCCGCATACACTTCAAGCCCGTTGATCAAGGGTTTGTCGAAGGTCCTTGCCGACCACCCGGAGGCGGACCTCGGCAATGCCTTCAACCACAAGCAGGTGGGTTGCAAGATATGGGCGCGGCAGTCGCTGTTCGAGACCTTTGGCGGGAGATTCAATCGCATCGCTATACTTGGCGGCTGGTACGGTGTTCTGGCCGCGATGTTTTTCGAAGACCAGCGCTTTGATATCGAAGCGATAGACAGTTTTGATATTGATCCTGATGTCGGCGCTGTCGCTGAAACTTTGAACAATGCATGGAAGGATCGGTTTCGGGCATTGACCGCTGATATGTATCAGCTTGCCTATCCTGAACTCGGGGCCGATTTGGTTATCAACACCAGTTGCGAACATATTGCGGATTTGCCCGCCTGGCTGTCGCTATTGCCCAAGGGGACCCGCGTTCTCTTGCAGTCGAACGACTATTTCAGCGAGCCCACCCATGTGAATTGCGTGGCTTCGCTCGATGAATTCGTCGCTCAGGCGGCGCTGGAAACAACAGCGTTTGCTGGCGCGCTGCCGATGAAGAAATATACCAGATTCATGCTGATCGGTACTGTCTAACGCACATCCCGAAAAGTGTGAAACGGTTTTCGGACAAGATGTGCGTGAAAACAAAAAGCTAGCGCGCCGCCAGAAGTCCATGCAGAATCTCTGCCGTGCGATGCGCGCCATCGAGATCAAGATTGTGAGCGGGCAAACGAGGTGCGGCAAGCGCCTTGGCGATGGCGTCGGTCATGCTATCGACGGATAGCTCGTCTTCTGTGAGAACCGATGCGAGGCCCAGCTTTTGCAGATGGCGTGCGCGTGCGGTCTGTTCGGTTTCGCCACCCGCCGTAAATGGAATGAGCAGCGCTTTGCAGTCCGCACGAAGGATGTCGCAAACCGTATTATATCCGGCCTGCGAGACGGACAGGCGCGCATCGAGCAACAGGCTCGGAAAATTCTGCAGGAAGCGGAAGATGCGGGCATTATTCGGTGCTTCTGCAGTGATTTCGTCAAAATCTGATTGCTGCAGATTGGGACCGGTCACAATGCACCACGACAGGTCGGGCGACAGGCGCTTTGAGGCCTCAAGTGCTGCGCGGATGAGCAAGGCGCCGACTGCACCACCCCCAGCCGATACCACGATATCAAAGGTTCCCGATGGTGGCGAGGGCGCTGGCGCGGCAACGAGACCGGTATAGATCACCTTGTCGGCAATATCCGCATGCAGCGGAAAACTGTCCTCCAGACGCGCAAACTGCGGGTCGCCATGAACCAGCACGTGATCGAAATAGCGCTGTACGAGAGCGATGCTTTCCTCGTTGCGACCGGGCTTGGCGCGCTCCTGCAGGATGTCGCGCAATGAGGTCAGCACCAATGGCCTTTGTGTCATCCTGCTGATTTCATCGAGCAGGGGGATAAGTTCGAAACGAACTTGCCGACGCCCGAAGGGAAACGCCTCGATGATGACGATATCGGGTCTGACATCGCGAAAGGTGGCAAGCAGTTTGTCCCGGCGTTCCGCTTTGAATTCTTCGGTCACCGGATTGCCGAAGGCGTCGGCAAGGCCCGAAAAACCGGCGTCGCCGGAAGCAATTGCCGGTAGCGCCACATGGTTGACTTCCGGTCCCGGAAATCCGGAAACAGGCATGCCGCCGGTGACCACGGTGACGTCGAAGCCATCTTGGGTCAGCGCACGGGCAATGCGGCTGGCACGCGCAAGATGACCGATGCCGAGCAGATGCTGGACATAGAACAACACCCGCGGACTTGTCGTCGAATGCCTCATTTGCTTCGCTGCCATTCCGTTTCGAACAAGGACTTCAATTGACGGATACTGTTGTGGAAATTGAACTCTGTTCGCACCCGCTTTTCGGCAGCGCGTCCCAGACGATGGCGGAAATCCGCATCGCGGATCGCAGTTTCCATAGCAATCGCTAGCGCCTCCGGGTCCTCAGGTGCAACGAGCAGGCCATTTTCTCCATCCACCAAGAGTTCGGGTACGCCAGAGATGTTGGTGGAAACCGATATCAGGCCTTGGCTTGATGCTTCCACCAATACGTTGGGCAAGCCATCCCTGTCGCCATCCGTAGTGATCCTGCAGGCGAGTACGAAAATATCGGCGGCTTGATAGCCAGCAAGGACTTCCTTTTGGTCGAGCGCGCCCTTCCATACGATTTTGTCGGCAATGCCGAGCTTGTCTGCAAGCGCTTTCAAGCTGGCGATCCTGTCGCCATCACCGATGTGCTCAAACCGCCATTGGAGGTCTTTGGGCAGCAAGCTGAGTGCTCTCAGCACGATGTCATAGCCCTTTTTCTCAACGGCACGACCGACGCTCAGGATTCTGACCGGATCGTCCGCGTCGCTGCCGTTGCGCAGTGAACGGTTGCCCTCAAAAGGCCCGAACCGGTCAAGATCGAGGCCGTGATAGCTTAGATGTACGCTGGACGAGGGCCCTCCAAGCTGACGGAGATGATCGAAGCCCGAATGTGTGCAGGTCACCGTCCATCGCGTGCTGGTGAGCTTGCCCTGCAGTTCCCAGTCTGGCGAAGTCCAGATATCCTTGGCGTGAGCGGAGCACGTCCATCCAATGCCGGTGATCTGGCTGGCATAAGCGGCAACGGATGCGGGCGTGTGGATAAAATGCGCGTGAATCCATCCCGCGTCATCGGGCCATTCCGCTGCCAGAACTGCGGCCTGTCCGAAACGCCTGATACGATTGCGCGTCGGGTCTTTCCGAAAGTCCTTGAGCACAGTTACCAAGCCTCGCCAGAAACCGGGGCGCGGCATACAGGCGATCAAGGCCAATAGAACACGGCGCGGTTCTTCGCGCAGATATTCAGGCAGGTAATGGACTGGCGCACGAATTTCGTCGTGCACCGGATGCGTTTTCTTGTCCGTCGGTCGCCGCAATGCCACGAGAACCAGATCAAAACCCGATTGTTCCAGCCCAAGCAATTCCTGAGCAATGAATGTTTCGGACAGGCGCGGATATCCCTTCAGCACCACCACAATTTTCCGGCGATATGACAATTGATTATCCCTTGACGAGCGACAGGTGGTTCGGCTGACGTCGATCCATCAGATCCCCGACAATTTGCGAGATATGCGGTAAGCCTTCGAGCCTGAAACCTTTGGGCGCGCTCTTCGAGGGCGCTGGCCTGCTGGGCAAGGCCTTGAGTGCACTGGCCATGCGGACAGGATCTTCGGATTCGCTGGGAAGCAGCATGTCAATCAGCCCGAGTTCCGCAGCGCGCCGGGCGCGGATCAGCTGTTCCTCCCGTGGAAGGATGCGGGGAACGATTAATGCCGGTTTGTCGAAGGAAAGAATCTCGCAATAAGTATTGTAGCCGCCCATGGCAACGACAGCCTTCGCGCCCGCCACCAGTTCTTCCATCCTGTTATCGAACTCGATGACCTCGATATGGGGGATCGCCTGGCTCTTGCTTATCATCTTGCGGCGCTTCTTCGCGGGCATGTAAGGTCCGAGCACGACCAGCGCCTTGTGCTGGAGCGTGTGATCGTGCTGGTAGGCCCGCACGACATCGTTGACGAGATCGGCGCCATCGCCGCCTCCGCCGGTGGTGACAAGAATATAGTCGCCCTTGGGGCGATGGTCCGGGACTTCCTGATTGGAAACGCTGCGCTGCAGGAAGCCGACGAAATTCATCTTGTCGCGGACACCCTTCGGGACGTCGAGACCCACGAGCGGATCGTAGAAATCCGGCGGCCCATAGACCCAGATCGAGTCATAGAACCTGTCGATCTTATCCATCACGTTTTTGCGCTTCCACTCAGCATCGAGCAAATGCGGCGCATCCATGACTTCACGCAGGCCCAGAATCAGTGTTGCTCCACGGGTCTTGAGATAGGTGAGCGTCTCCTCGACTTCGCCCTTCATGCCCATCGGTTCCTTATCGACGATAAAAATATCGGGTTGGAACGTTTCGGCGGTATGGCGGATAATCGATTGGCGCATCTTCAGCGTGTCATGGAGATCGGTGTGCCGTTCCATCGACTGGTATTCGCCATTGCGCAGCTTGATTACGCTTGGAATTTTGACGAAATCGACGCGCGCGCGGTAGTCAAAGGCGCCAGCGATCGTGGCGCCCGATATGATCATGATGTTGAGGCCGCGATAGTCCTCGACAAGCGAATGGGCAATCGTTCGGCAGCGGCGCAAATGGCCGAGCCCAAACGTGTCGTGGCTGTACATCAGGATACGAACATGCTCCAGGCGGCGCGTCATGATGCGAACCCCGCCGTAATGTGGTGACGCAACCCGCGATACAGGAAATTTTTCAGCATGCGAACATCCATCTCAACTATACGGATCAGCGACATCGCGAAGACCGTCACCTAGAAAATTGAAGGCCAGAACCACCAGAATGACCGGAATGATCGGAAACAGCAGCCAGGGGTAGAAGACAATGACACTTACACTTCGGGCTTCCGTCAAAAGGATGCCCCAACTGGTTATTGGTGCCCGTAACCCCAGGCCGAGAAAGCTCAGCGCAGTTTCACCCAGGATCATACCGGGAATAGACATGGTTGCAGTTGCGATCAAGTGCGACATGAAGCCGGGAATGAGATGCCGTCCGATAATGCGGGGGCTCTTTGCGCCCATCAGCTGGGCCGCTAGCACGTAGTCTTCCTCGCGAAGTGAAAGCAACTTGGAACGCACGGCGCGCGCCAGCCCAGTCCAGTCGAGCAGTCCAAGGATGGCGGTAATACCGAGGTAAATCAGCATCGGGCTCCATGTAATCGGCATGATGGCCGCAAGGGCCATCCACAGTGGAATGCTTGGAATAGACTGCAGCACCTCTATGATTCGCTGGACGATGAGGTCGAAAACGCCACCATGGTAACCGGCAAGGCCACCGATAACAATTCCGAGAGTAAAGCTGATGACAATGCCGATAAGCCCGATTGTCAGCGAGATTCGAGCGCCATAGAGGATGCGGGATAGCACGTCTCGTCCGAGTCGGTCTGTCCCGAGAAGAAACAGCTCGCCGCCCTTTGCAGGGCAGACCAGATGTAAATCAGTCGAGAATATGCCCCAGAATTTATAGGGATCGCCCGAGCAGAAAAAACGCAGCGGTTCGATCTGGTCTTTCTGATCCACATAGACCCGTCGCAGCGTGTCCATATCGAGCGTCATCTTGCGGCCATAGACGAACGGCCCGATGAAATTGCCGTTGTCAAAAAGGCGGACCGCCTGCGGCGGTGCATAGATGAAATCGACATTGCGTGTATGAAGATTATAAGGCGCGAGGAATTCAACGAAGGCGATCATCACATAAAGCGCGCCGAGGAAGATGGCGGAGGCAAGCGCCAGCTTATGCTTTTTGAATTTCCACCACATCAGCTGGAGCTGAGACGCCCGATAAAAGCGGCTCTGCTCTTCGGTCATGACATCGACCGAATGCGGATCAAAAGGCTCTGTCGAAACAAAGTGAGGCAGGCGTGCGCCCGGTTCGGGGAGGGGTGATGATGTCACTTTGTGCTCCCACCCTGCAATCTGATACGCGGATCAAGAAAGGCGAGCGCAATATCGGAGATCAACACGCCTATGACCGTCAGCGTTGCGAGAAACATCAGGAACGACCCTGCAAGATACATATCCTGACTCTGCAAGGCCTTTATGAGCATTGGCCCTGTCGTTTCCAGCGAAAGAACGATTGCGGTGATTTCAGCACCGGAAATGATCGCGGGCAGGATCGAACCGATATCCGAGATGAAAAAATTGAGCGCCATGCGCAGGGGATATTTTACCAGCGTGCGAAAAGGATGCAGACCCTTGGCGCGCGCCGTTACCACATACTGCTTTTGCAACTCGTCGAGAAGATTGGCGCGCAAACGCCGGATCATCCCGGCAGTGCCTGCGGTGCCGACGATCAGCACGGGTATCCAAAGATGGGACAGGATAGAGGACGCCTTGGCCCAGCTCATTGGTTCGGCCAGATATTTCTGGTCCATGAGATGTCCAATCGAGGTGCCGAACCAGATATTGGCAAAATACATCAGGATCAGCGCGAACATGAAGTTCGGGATCGCAATGCCAAGCAGGCCGATCAGCGTCAGCCCATAATCCGCCCAGCTATATTGATGCGTCGCCGAATAGATGCCGATCGGGAAAGCAATCAGCCATGTGAAGATGATCGTGAAGAACGATACCATCACTGTCAGCCAAAGCCGGTCGCCCACAACGTCACTGACGGGTAGCTGATACTCGAACGAATAGCCGAAATCCCCCTGCAACATCCCGGCAACCCAGTGGAAGTAACGCAGCACCGGTGGTTTATCGAAGCCGTATTGGACGCGCAGCTCCTCGATTTCCTGCATGTCCACCGCTTCGCCCTGTGCGCGAAGCTCCGACACATAGCTTTCGAAATAGTCGCCCGGCGGTAGTTCGATGATGGTGAAAACCAGAGCGGAAATGATGATGAGCGTGGGGATCATTGCTGCGATGCGCCAGAGAATATATCGCAGCATGGTCAGGCGTCCTTTCCATACCAGAACGCATCCGGCATAAAAACGCCGAGAAAGCTGGTCGGGTCGAAGCCGTAGAGCCCTTTCTCCGGTACATTCTGGAGGCTGGCCGCGCGCAAGACGGGCTGGGGGGTGCTGTTGACGATACCGATGGAAAACACCTGCTGCGAATAGATATCCAGCATCTGCGTCCAGATAGTGGCCCGCTCGGCTATGTCGCTGGAGTCCCGCCATTGGCTGAGAAGCTCGATCAGCTGCTTTACTTCGGGAATTTCCGGAGGATGGCCCTTCATTCCGTTCGACATGTAATACATGCCCCAGACCGGCCATTGCAATTGGTCGTCCGAGGTTGGGGCGAGCTCGCCCGGGTTCATATCGGCGGTCGGTATGCCGTTATCGAGCCCCGACCACATGGACATCATGATTTCGCCACCCATGGCCCGGCTACGGAAAACGTCACGCTGGGATGTTCGGATGAACAGCGAGATGCCGACCTTTGCCCAGTGATCTGTGACAAGCTCGAGGATATCTGTCTCCAACGTGCTTTCGCCCGCGGTTTCCACCACGATCTTTGCGGAGCGACCGTCTGGCAGCAGGCGAATCCCGTTCTCGTCCCGCCGTTGCAGGCCAGCCGCGTCCAGCAGGACGTTCGCTTGTTCAGGATCATGGGCGCTCCACGCCGTTTTATATCCTGGTTTGTAGAGCGGGCTTTCGGGCAGGATGGAGTTGGCGCTGTCAACGGCAAGACCGTAGAACACCGCCTTGTTGATTTCGGTCCGGTCGATTGCGAGCGATAGGGCGCGGCGCACGCGCACATCCCAGAAGAGCGCCCGCCAAATGGCGTCCCCAGCATTGAGGTTGGGCATCAGGCTCACCCTCGCGCCTTCCGTCCGCTTCCACAAGCTGACCCTGACCGGAAAACGCTTTTCGGAATCCTTCAGAAAGGCGTAGTCGGAAAAGTCGATGCCGTGTGCCTGCAGATCGCTTTCACCAGCGCCGGTCTTGGCGGCAATGATTGTCGGGGAGCTGATATTCAGGATCACTTTGTCGACATAGGGCAATTGCACCCCGTTTTCATCGACGCGGTGGAAATACGGGTTGCGCTCGAAAACAAACTGCTCGGCAGGCGACGCGGTTGTGTTTCGCCATGGATCGAGGGTCGGCAGTTCCGGGTTTTCGGGCCGATAGCTGCGCGCCATATTGAAATGAAGGTCAGTCCATTTCTTGACGCGGTATTGCTTCATCAGGGCCGAGAGCCGGAAATTGTCCTGATAGGTCTTGTGAAATTGTTTCAAATACTGTGACGGCAGAACAATCGTTAGCGCCTGCGGCGCCGCCAGTTGTGGCAGGAAATCTGGATTAGGCGCGTCCCAGCTATATCTGACCGTCAACTCGTCAATGACTTCGAAACGCGGCGGCCTTCCATTGACCAGCAAGACCCTCGGCGGACCGCCTCGCTTCAGCTCCGTGTTGAGCATCACGTCTTCCCAGCAATAGCGGAAATCCTCCGATGTCAGATAGGAACCATCCGACCAGCGGTGCCCCGGGCGGATTTTGAAGGTAAAAGCCCTGTCCTCGACTGTCTCGAAGCTTTCGAGAATATCCGCATGCATGTTGAGCTTTTCGTCATAGCCAACCAGACGGGAATAGCCGTAGAGCGTCATCAACCGGATGTCTTTCTGGTTGCCGATCAGGGTGCGGATGACACCTCCGTTGACGCCGGGTTTGCGACCAAGCGCCGCCATGTTGACGATCCTTGGTGTTTTGGGAAGACGGTCGGCCAGATCGGGCAGCGCGCCCGGCTGCGGCAGTGAATAGTTCGGCAAAGCCGGATCCGCCCGCGAAACACCAGGTAGAAAGCAGGAAGCAAGCATGCCCAGTGTCGTTCGCCGATTGATCAAGGCTTCAACTCCCGCATGTCTGCGGTCTTGCGCGCAAGCACAAGGTGCCCGTCGCCCAGATCCATTGGCGTCAGCATGTCGTCCGGTCCGTCGTTGCGGAACTGAATACCCCAGTTGCGTTTGTCGGATGCACCGCTGGCACTGAGCTTGCCGAAGTCAAGTGGACGGTCGAGATCGGGAAATGGAACGGCGGCAAGCAGCGATTTCGTATAGGGATGGACGGGCGCCCGCATCAGGGTGCGACGTGGAGCGATTTCGACAATCCGCCCGCCACACATCACGGCGATCCGGTCGGCCATATAATCCACCACCGCCAGATTGTGCGAAATGAAGATGTAAGTAAGCCCGAGTTCCCTCTGCAAATCTTTGAGAAGGTTGAGGATTTGCGCCTGTACGGATACATCGAGCGCCGATACGGGTTCATCGCACAAGATGAGTTCTGGACCGAGCGCCAGAGACCGCGCGATGCCGACGCGCTGGCGCTGACCGCCCGAGAGACCGTGCGGGTAGCGATTGAGATAGCGGCGGTTCAGGCCGACCACGTCCATCAGGTCGGCAACCTTGTCCAGCCGGGATTTTGCGTTTCCGCGCCCGTGAATTTCCAGCGGTTCGCTGAGAATATTCTGGATGGTCATGCGCGGCGACAGCGACGATACCGGGTCCTGAAACACCATCTGGATTTTGGTGCGTAACGCCTGCAGGTCGTTGCCGCTGGCGTCTAGGATGTCAATCGGGCCTGTGTCGCCGTTGAAAATTACGGAGCCTGCGTCCGGCGTGACGGCGCGCATCAGGATTTTGCTCAGTGTGGTCTTGCCGCAGCCGCTCTCGCCGACGAGGCCGAAACATTCGCCGCGCAATACGTCGAAACTGACGTCATTGACCGCCCGCGTCGGCGGCCCGCCATCTTTTGCGAAAAGGGTTTTGCGGGCTGCGAAGGTCTTGGAGATATCGCGCACGGAGAGCAGCACATTGTTGCGATCCGTATGGACGGCTTTGCTCTTGCCCATCAACTTGGCGACATCGACTGGCACGTCGCGTAAGGATTTCAGACGTTCGCCCGGCTTCATGTCGAAATGCGGCACGGCGGCCATCAAACCCTTGAGATAGGGATGGGCTGGTTTGCGGAAGATCGTTTCAACTGGTCCCGATTCCATGATCTCGCCGTGATAGATGACGACCACCTCGTCGGCGACATTGGCGACAACGCCCAGATCGTGCGTGATGAGCAGCATTGCCATGTTGAGCTTGGCTCGAAGCTCGCCGAGCAGTTCGAGAATTTGCGCCTGAATGGTTACATCAAGCGCCGTGGTCGGTTCGTCGGCGATCAGCAGGGATGGCTTGCATATGAGCGCCATGGCGATCATGGCGCGTTGGCGCATACCACCGGACAGTTCGAACGGATATTTGTCATAGGCCTGGGTCGGGTTCTTGAAACCGACAAGGCCAAGCATCTCCTCCGTCTGCTCACGCCGCTCGGCTTTTATATCCCTGGTATGGATCGACAGTACTTCCGAAATCTGGTTGCCGATCGTGTGGAGCGGCGACAGCGATGTGAGCGGCTCCTGAAAAATCTTGCCGATGCGATTGCCACGGAGCGCCCGTATCTCCGGACCGTCAGTAGGCAGGCTGAGAATGTCGATAGGCGGCTGGCCGGGCATGTCGGGGTCTTGGAAAAGGATTTTGCCACTCGCGGAAGCAGTGCGCGGCAGAATTCCCATAACCGATTGACTTATAACAGACTTTCCAGAACCAGATTCGCCGACAAGGGCGGTGACTTTGCCTGGCAGGACACGGAGATCGGCTTTTTTCACGGCCATGATCTTCCCACCAAGCAAGGTGAAGGAAATGCTCAGATTTTCGATCCTCAAGAGATCTGTCCCTGAGATCATGCTTGCAGGCCTTCACTGTTGCGTGTCCCCGGTGCGGGCACCCCCGACGTGAACGCTAGCGCACGAATGCCTATGAGTCCATGACTAGATTTCACGCATCCAGTAGTTGTCACGGCCCTGCGCGAAGATACGCGCGGGACAATGCTTCCAGCCCGGAAGGATTACTTGATGAGATCACATGCGTTGCTGTCGCGAAGAACGTCCCTGCAGTTGGCTGACCTGCGGAAATCATCATAAAACAGCGACCATTCGCCGGTTCCGGCCGCGCGATATGGACCGAACTTAAAGTACTGGTTCTTGCCCAATCCGGGATCGTTGTGGCCGATATAGCCTTTGATTGTCGAGATCCAGAGGCCGTTGGCGAAAATCTCGATATGGCCGGTTCCGTCCGGGCCGGGTTTCGTCATGAACGCAAAGTCGATCCATCCGGAGTCGGGAGAGGGGAGGCTGTTGCCGCGGGGCGTGATAGTGATTTTGTCGGTGCATGCCGAGAAGAGGCCGCCATCTTCCGCGACCCAGTTGTCGTCGGTCGCGACAAGCGCCCGCATCTGGTTGGTTTCTGGCCGCAACCAAACCGGGGTTGACCCTTTATCGCATGTCGCGGCTGTGCCCTTGGTCCCGGTGGAGACTGGCGGGTGATAATTCGTTTCTACAGTGATGAAGAGCTTGCCCTTGTTGAGCCGCACCGCCAGAAACGGGCTGAAGTCGCCTTTTGTTCCGGGGCCGATCTCACGCTTCCACTGCGCAATCACATAGCGATGGTCGTCTTGTGGGATGGGTTCGGCGAACTTGACTCCAAAACCATACCAGACGGCTTGGTCGTAAGGAACGCGAAGCTCGGTTTTTTCCCAGATCTCCGCCCTTTCGCTGCAGTTTTCCGTTGTTGCCTTGCAACCGGATCGCACGCTCAGTTTCAAAGCGCGCGGTCCGGTGCGGGTGACCGCACTCTGGAACTCGACCGTTCCCGCTTTCTGTTCATCATTATCGCGGTAATAAAGCCCGCCGGTGGGTGAAAAATCTTCACCATCGAAAGTATCGAAAAGGGGTGTGTTCAATGGATCGGCAATCGCTGAGACTTGGACAAACAAGGTGGATAGAAGCAGTGCCACAGCACATGTCTTGATCATTGAAGAAGGTTCCCCTCAAGCTTCGGGGGCTTCCGGTCGCGGGAGTTGCGGAAAAGCAGCATCACTTGCTCGGCTTCGGAGCCTGCATCCGGCTTGTTCCTTCCGGTTGCCTCAATACTGCTCATCTTCAGGTTTTCCCCACCCGGCGCCAATATCGTCACCTTGTCCTGTACGCCGCGCAGTTTCTTCGCACCCAGCGTCACCCAGTCGCCACCGCAATAGTTGGTGAACGCCTCGCTGGCGATAATCGGATGGTCGGGATAGAGCCTAGTTAGCCCCTGCAATCGCGACACTTCATTGACGGCGCTGCCGAATGTGGAGAACGTCAGTCGGTCCTTAAGGCCGACATTGCCGAACATCACGTTGCCGACATGCAGGCCCATTCCATAGCGAACCTCGTCGAGGCCCTTCTTCTTCCGCTCGTTGTTCATGTCGGCCATGGCTGCCGTTGCCTGCCGAACTGCCGCCATTGCCGCGCGCGCGGCGATCTGCGACGGCTCCCGGTGACGTCCGCAGGGATAGACTGCGAGGAACCCGTCTCCGACAAAACTCGTAATCTCGCCGCCATTCTTGTTGAACGGCGCGGCGATTGCATCGAAAAACTCGTTGAGCGTGTCGATATAGACCTGCCTGCCCGCCTTTTCGGCAAGGTCCGTCGATTGTCGCATGTCGCCCATGACGAGCACAGCGCGAATGGTCTCTCCATCCCCGCGACGAATCTGGCCGGATAACACGCGCTTGCCAGCATTGCCGCCAAGATAGGTGGTGACCATATTGTCTGCGAGCTTGCCGAGCACCGCCATCTTTGCGGCGATTGCCAGGCTGTTCTGGATATTCAGCAATGTCTCCACCACGTCGTCACCGAAGCCGCCGGGGATATCTGTGGTCCAAGAGCCGACCATACCCTGACTGTTGCCATCGCCGAAGGATTGCACGAAGGCGAGATAATCGGTGGCTCCGATTTCCTTCAATTCATCGAAAACCGGGAACTCCGATGGCGCAGATGGGTCGATCTGACGACGCAGATATTGCAGGTTGTTGCTAAGCAGATGGAAATAGGGGCTCGTGAGAAACCGCTCTGCATCCTTCTCGCTGGTGGAAGCACGAAAACCCTCGATTTCCATGCCCTTGCCGCGTATCCAGGTGAAGCCGAGCGCGTCGTAAAGCGGATGCAACATCGAAAAACTTAAATGGACGCGCATCAGCGGCACGCCAGCCGCCGCCAACCTTTCACAAAATCCTTCGGCCAGAGTTTCGAGGCTTGCGCCATTGAGCGCAGATTGTTGTAGCCAGTGTAAAACCGGGCTGAGCAATGTTTCGGAAATAGGAATCCGGGGGACATCCATCGCTTGTTATTCTTTCTAGCCGTCAGCCATGTCATGGCCGGTCGTCAGCAAATCATTGCGACCAATATAGCGTGTTATCGTGGCAAAGCCAGTTTCACTAAAGTAAAATCGCTCGGTTTCCGGTGAACATATAGTTACCCCTCGGCGGCGTCCTTGACAGCTGGCCCGTAAATCCGCCACTGAAGGATATCAATTGCCGGAGAGCTATGATCTTGACCGACTCTGCCCCGCTTCATGGGAACCTGTTTTCAGCTATCGCCAATCGCTCGGCGCGCGTGGGGGTTATCGGCCTCGGCTATGTTGGCTTGCCTCTGGCGATGACCATCGCCAACAGCGGTTTCAGCGTCATAGGGTTCGATATCGACCCCGGCAAGATCGTCATGATAGACGATGGCAAATCCTATATCGAAGCCGTGTCCGATACGGTGCTGGGGCGTCATGTTGGTGAAGGCCGTTTCAGTGCGACGACTGACTTTTCAAGTCTCGGCGATTGCAATGTCATCATCATTTGTGTTCCGACGCCGCTGACCAAACAGCGGGACCCCGATCTGTCATTCGTCGTCAAAACCTGTGACGCGATTGCCAGAACGTTGAAAGCCGGTCAGCTGATCGTGCTGGAATCCACCACCTATCCCGGCACCACCAATGAGGTGGTACGGCCTGTTCTGGAAAACACGGGCCTGCGTTCCGGCGTGGATTTCTTCCTCGGCTTTTCGCCAGAACGCGAGGATCCCGGCAACCGCGATTTCGAGACCTCAAGTATCCCGAAGATTGTCGCCGGTGATGGCCCAGAGGCCTCGCAACTTATGACCGCCTTTTACGGAGCTGCGGTCAAGACTGTCGTTCCGGTCTCATCCAATGCCACCGCCGAGGCGGTAAAGCTGACGGAAAATATCTTCCGGGCAGTCAATATCGCTCTCGTCAACGAATTGAAGGTCGTCTACGAGGCCATGGGCATCGATATTTGGGAAGTGATCGAAGCCGCAAAGACTAAGCCGTTTGGCTACATGCCGTTTTATCCGGGGCCGGGACTTGGCGGTCATTGCATTCCCATCGATCCGTTCTACCTGACCTGGAAATCGCGCGAATATGAATTGCCGACGCGTTTCATCGAACTTGCCGGTGAGATCAATTCGGCTATGCCGCGTCATGTCGTCGACCGTCTTGCCGAAGCGCTTGATCGCCGCCACGGAAAAGCCGTCAGCCGCTCGAGCGTGTTGATAATCGGCCTCGCCTACAAGAAAAATGTTCCCGATATCCGCGAAAGCCCGTCGCTTAAACTGATCGAACTGATTGAGGCCCGTGGCGGAACGACCGATTATCACGATCCCTTCGTCTCAACGATCCCGCCCACGCGCGACTATATCGAACTTCGCGGTCGCGCCTCGGTCGAGCTGACCGAAGAGGTTGTCAGAAATTTTGACGCTGTGCTGATCGCCACCGATCACGATCAGATCGACTATCAGGCGCTGGCCAAATGGGCGCCGTTGATCGTTGATACCAGAAATGCGTTCGGACGCCGCGCCATCAGCGGCGATAATATCGTCAAGGCATAGTCACCTTCAGGTCGGGTCGCAACCGTGCATCATCGGTCGCGGTCGACTTTATGTCCGCCGTTGTATAAGCGGACGTCTCGGACATTTGCAGATTGAAGAACAGATCATGAGTCGTCTCGACAGTTTCATCCGCCGTCTTTGCGCCCAGCGTGATATCCTGAACAGCATTGCGGACGATGTCCGCGCAATTCCCGGAACGATCATGGAGCTTGGTCTCGGCAATGGCCGCACATATGATCATATCAGGGAGCTGTTTCCGGATCGCCGGATTATCGCTTTCGATCGCGTGGCCCGTTCTTTCGAAAGTTCGACACCTCAGGGCGACAATCTGGTCGTCGGTGAGATCAAGGACACGATTGGCGATTATCTCGGCATCGAGGCAGCGCTCGTGCATGCGGATATCGGCACTGGCCATGAAGATCTGGATGCACTGACCCTAACATGGCTCCCCGACGCTGTGGCCTCGCTCCTGAAACGTGGCGGCATAGCCGCCTGCGGATTGCCGCTCGAACATCCTGAATTGACGCCCATGCCTCTACCGCAGAGCGTCGCCGCGAACCGCTATTTTCTTTATCGCCGTCGTTAGCAACATTAAAGCTGTGCAGTTTGCGGCACTAAGTTCTCTCAACCATTGTTATCCCGCTTTTAAGTGAGGCGAGATACTTCCATTTTGCTGCGAACGCACTACAAATATACTGGCAAAAGCGGAGGAGGTTTCGCGAATGCATAGGTATAGACAGAGCGATTGACCGCGTTGGCGCGATAGCAGCACGGCCCGGCGGGCCATCGATCTCAAAACGGGACTTCATGGAAAAGAACCTCGCTCGCTATATCTGGTCCACGACACGCGCCCAGCAAGCCTGGATCCTCTTTGTCGTCGCCGTGTCGATGATCCCCTATTTTCTCTCGTTCGATCTGCCTAAGCAGATCATCAACGGCCCCATTCAGGGCATAGGGTTCGAGAAGCCTGGCGCCACACAGACTTTCATGCGCATCACCTATGATTTCCCGATCCTGGGCGAGGTGGTGTTCTTCAACGGGCTGCAGCTTACCCGCATCCAGATGCTGATCGGCCTCAGCATGGTTTTCCTGCTGCTGGTCGTAATCAACGGGCTCTTTAAGCTCTATATCAATACCTATAAGGGCAGGCTTGGCGAACGGATGCTACGCCGCATCCGTTTCGAGCTGGTGGACCGGGTGCTGCGTTTCCCGCCATTCCATTTCAAACGCGTCCGCTCGGCGGAAATCGCCACCATGATCAAGGACGAAGTCGAGCCGCTTGGAGGCTTTACCGGCGACGCCTTTGTGCAGCCAGCGCTTCTCGGCGGGCAGGCCCTCACGGCGCTCGTCTTCATTCTGATGCAGAATTTCTGGCTCGGCATGATCGCGGCGATCATTGTTGCCGCGCAGGGCATTATCATTCCGCGGATGCGAAAGCGGCTTCTGGAACTGGGGCGCCAGCGTCAATTGTCGGCGCGGGAACTTTCGGGCCGCGTCGGCGAGATCGTTGACGGCATCAGCGCCATTCACAGCAACGATACGTCGAATTTCGAGCGGGCCGATATCGCCAACCGGCTGGGGCACATCTTCTCTATCCGCTATGATCTTTATCAGTGGAAATTTCTGGTCAAGTTCATCAACAATTTTCTGGCTCAGGTCACACCGTTTCTGTTCTACATGATCGGCGGTATTCTGGCGCTTCAGGGTAGGCTCGATATCGGCCAGCTTGTTGCCGTCATCAATGCCTATAAGGACCTACCGGGTCCACTCAAGGAACTGATCGACTGGGACCAGAACCGCCAGGATGTGCAGGTCAAGTATGCACAAGTGGTCGAGCAGTTCAGCGTCGATAATCTCATCGCCCCGAAGGTGCAATCGGTCCACTATGACACTGTTCCTGCGCTCGATCAGCCGGTCGTCATCAGCAATGTCACGGTGCAAGACGACAGCGGCGCGCCGATTCTGGAACATGTCAGCCTGGAGCTGAAGCCGACCGAGACCGTCGCGCTGATCGGGCCTGCGGGCAGTGGCAGCGATGTATTTGCCGAACTGTTGGGCCGACTCGTCTGGCCTGCAACCGGGCGGGTCGCCATCGACGGTCATGATCTACTCGAAATGCCTGAATCGGTCACCGGGCGGCGCATCGCCTATGCGTCGGGTGATGGCTATTTCTTCAGCGGTTCCCTACGCGACAATCTGCTTTACGGGCTCAGACATGCGCCCCTGACCAAGGTTGCCTATGAAGGCGATGACGCGAAAAAACGGCAATGGCAAATTGCCGAGGCGCGCCGGGCGCGAAATCCCGATTTCGATCTTAATAGCGACTGGGTGGATTACGCGGCGATGGGCATTTCGGGACGGGACGGGCTCTACGCCGTCGTGCGCCCCATCCTCGACGCAGTGATGGTCACCCATGACATTTTCGATATAGCGCTTCTGTCGAAGGTCGATACGGTTGCGCATCCGGAATTCATCTCCCGCATCGTGGAACTCCGGCAGGCGTTACGTAAGCGGCTTGACGGCGGTGATATGGCGGCGTTGGTCATTCCCTTTGAGCCGGATGTCTATAACGCGCAGGCGACGGTGGGTGAAAATCTGCTGTTCGGCGTGCTCGACCGCTCCTCCATGACCATCCGGCAACTGGCGGCGCATCCGTTTTTCCGCGAGGTAATCGGCGAGGACGATCTTCTCGCCGATCTTTACGCCATGAGCCTCGAAATCGCTGAAAACGCTATCGAGCTTTTCCGCGATCTGCCGCCCGACCACCCGTTCTTCCAGCAACTGACATTCATGCGTCCGGAAGACATTCCCGAATATGAGACGCTTTTGCAGCGGGTGAAGGGGCTCAGTGTTGATGCGGTTTCGGACGAAGACCGCGTCAACATCGTACGTCTCAGCTTCTCCTATATTGAGCCACGGCATCGTTTCGGCCTTCTGACCGACGCGTTGAAGGCCAAGATTCTCAAGGCAAGAACACGTTTTCTGCGCGATACGCCGGACGACCTGCGCGCCGTGATCGAGCCTTACGAACCGGACCGCTTCATCAAGCACGCCACGCTGCTCGACAATCTGCTGTTTGGCAAGACCAGCTATGGACAGATGAATGCGTCGGACAAAATCCGGTCGATCCTCATCGATCTCTTCGAGGAAACGGGCCAGCAGCGCACAATCCTGATCATCGGGCTTGATTTTGATGTCGGCTCGGGCGGCAAGCGACTGACCAGTGTGCAGCGCCAGAAAATCAATATGGCGCGAGCGCTGCTTAAACATGCTGATTATGTCGTGTTCAACCGGCCGCTGCCATCACTGGATCAGCGTATCCAGTATCAGATCGCTGGAAATATTATGCATACGCTGCATAAAGAAGGTCATAAACCCGCAATAATATGGGCATTGAGTAATTTTTCTCTCGCCAGAGATTTCGACCGCGTTATCGTGTTTGATCATGGACGGGTGGTTCAGGATGGCACCTATGAGGCGCTGATGCAGGAGGATGGACCGCTTAAGGATTTGCTGTCGTAAGGCGGGATGAAAGGGAAGATCGATGTTGTTGAAGGATGAAGTCGAAATGCTGCGGCGCATGCCGTTCTTTGCTGGTATAGAACCGGCGAAGCTAAAGCTTCTCGCCTTCACCTCTGAGCGCGTGACTTTCAAGCCCGGTGAGACGCTGTTCCATCAGGGCGACATATCCGATTCCGCCTATGTGATCCTTCTGGGTGGTGCGGATATTCTGGTCGATTCACCGGGCGGCCCCATTAAGGTTGCCGATGCACAGCCCAATTCCATCGTCGGAGAAATTGGCATTTTGTGCGATATGGGGCGCACCGCGACGGTGAGAGCAGCGACGCCTTTGGAGACCTTGCGCATCAGCAAGGAGCATTTTACGAAAATCCTCGGTGACTATCCGGAAATGGCCATCACGATCATGCGGGAATTGGCGAAGCGGCTCGGCCAGACCACCGCAGAACTGACGCAGGAGCGTAGCCGCAACCAGAATATGCACTAATTGAAAGAAGGTTTTGGCGCGATGCTGGCGGTCCGAAACATCGCTCTGTTCATTTGGCTGTCGCGGAGTTGATAATAGTTTAATCCGCTGGCGGACGATGATTGTATCGTGGAATAAGCTGGCTTTGTTAAATCCCTTTCGTAAGTTACTATCGAGTGAGCCAGCCGCGTTCTGAAAAACTTCTTTGTTAGATGAGTAGGAACGCCTAAGCCAAACGCTGAAAAGCATTTGTCAAATGGCCAGCGGACTAAACTATTGAAAAGCTTTTACTTCATCATTGAATGCAGCGTTGCGGGGGAGTTTTATGAGGCCGTTTCGCGCAGTTGTACTGGTATTTTCGGTGGTTGTGGGATGTGCCGGGCCTCGCGCTGTCACTGGATTGGGTACGGCTGAGCAGTCTTATTCGCGGTCAGGCGATGTGGTTCCTCTCATGGTTGCTACGGTTCGGGATCGTTCAGACGACCCAGAAATCGCCTATACACGCGCGCGTTCGGATGCGCTGAAGTTCTCCACCATAGATGTTCGCATTCCACACAATCACCGGCCCGGATCGGTGGAAACGTCTGCGTCCAGGCCAGATCCCCGACGGCAGTTCAGCGCAACCAACTATTTGAGCCTTCCAAATGGAGAGGCCATGGTTCGTGAAATCAACCGGCGATTATCCGAGCGGCCTGCATCGCAGCGCGAAGTGTTTATCTTCGTTCACGGCTATAATAACAATTTCGCAGAGGGGCTTTTTCGCAACGCCCAGATCGTGCATGACTATGACGTTGGGTCTTTACCCGTTTATTTTTCATGGGCTTCAGCCGGTGCACTGACACGTTATCTGTATGATCGTGACAGCGCGCTCATTGCCAGAGATGGACTGGCTGAGACGCTTCAACTTGTGGCGCGCTCAAAGGCGACCGGGATCATTGTCGTCGGTCATTCAATGGGGGCGGTTGTCGTGATGGAAGCGCTGAGAACCCTTTCCATCCGCGATCAGAGAAAGGTGCTTGAGCGGATCAAGGGGGTGCTTCTTGCTGCGCCAGACCTCGACCCCGATCTCTTCAGAAGCCAGGTGAATGATATTAGTCATTTGCCGCGACCTTTCACTATCGTTGTTTCGCGTCGGGACCGCGCCCTCGATATTTCGCGCCGATTGACTGGAGGCGAGCCTCGTGTTGGGAGCGGCGCTGATATAGCGTTCCTGCAAAACAAGGACATTCAGGTTCTTGATGTCTCGCAGGTGGATCGTGGTGGGCACACCCTGTTCGCCAGTTCTGACACCCTGATCAAGCTTCTGGGATCGGGTAACTTCTTGCGTCAGTTCTTGACTGATGAATATGCAAGTATGGACGATGCATTTGCCGTGGCGGGGCAGGGCACACTGGAACAAGCTTCGCTGGTGCTTTATCTGCCAGCCAGGATGATCAAGCGCCTCGCCAATCGATAGAAGAATTTCGAGGGACGCCGCCAGAGCTTTTATACGCTCTTGAAATTGATATGAATTGCAGCTGCGAACTCAATTTTCACACACTGATATTTAAATTGGCGGTCGCCATGAGTGTCGATAACTTTAAACTTGTAGCAGTCATGGCGCCTTGTTATTATCGACTTACTTTACTGCCTTGCCCAGTTTTTACCTCATGCGTCAACAGCGCAATTAAGTTCTCCAATAGCACAGAGGTGGCTTTTGTAGATGAACAAGGGTTGGCATGCAGAGCTTGAACTTCGGTTTGAGCATAATTGTGAAGTGACGCGGCTGATGCGGCGGCGCCATGTGGGTCCCCTTGCGGTTCAACAGCCTTTTTATCCTGAGAAAGACGGCAGCGCGCATGTCTATCTCCTTCATCCGCCGGGTGGAGTTGCAGGGGATGATATTCTTGATATTTCGTGCTTTTTGGGTCGCAAGGCCAGGGCTGTTCTGACAACACCGGGCGCCACGAAATTCTATCGCAGTGAGCGAGGCCAGAGCGCACAGACGACTAGGATCGATGTGAGTGAAGGTGGCATATGCGAGTATCTCCCGCAGGAAACAATCGTTTTTGACGGCGCCAGAGCATCCATAAGCACGCATGTCTCCCTGAGCGGTGATGCAGTCTATCTGGGGTGGGACATTTTCAGTCTGGGGCGTCCTGCCTGTCAGGAAAGCTTCGACAGGGGCGAAGTCCGGCAACGGGTCGAAATATTCAGGGACGGAAAGCCAATCTGGTTCGAACAATTTCGCCTTCGTGGTGCCGCACCAGCAGTGAATGCGGCTTATGCATTTTGCGCCAAACCAATTGTTGCCACGATGGTTTATGCCGGTCCGGCTGCGGAAAACGCACTTCAGGCCATTCGCGAAGCGGTGGGTGACACAGCCAGAAATCTGTTTTCGGCGTCGCGGCTCGAAAGGGTGATTGTCTGCCGCTATCTCGGCGGGCGGATGTCGGAAGCCAAGGCGCTATTTCGCAGGGCGTGGGAGGTTCTACGCGAAATGGGATTAGGAAAACCGGCCACTGCACCGCGCATCTGGGCCACATAACTGACTTTGGAGAGGGTCTACCGATGGAACTATTGCCACGTGAAAAGGACAAACTTCTGATTTTCACTGCAGCATTGGTTGCGGAGCGACGCCGAGCCAGAGGGTTGAAACTGAACTATCCAGAGGTTGTGGCTTACATCTCCGCTGAAATTCTGGAGGGTGCCCGCGACGGTAAAACGGTCGCGGAACTCATGTCCTACGGGGCCACGCTTCTCAGCCGGGATGAGGTGATGGAGGGCGTGCCTGAAATGATCCACGACATTCAGGTGGAAGCCACTTTTCCAGACGGCACCAAACTTGTGACCGTTCACAACCCGATTCCTTAGTGCGTTTCTGAATGACCGAAATTGCTCTTGCTTTTGGTTCTGCCCGCATCTTGTACCGAAAACGCTTGGCGCTTTTCGGTACGCGCTTCAGGAGACGATCATGATACCGGGTGAATATTTCATCGAAGACGGGTCGATCGACCTCAACGACGGTCGCGAAACCTGCACCATTGCTGTCGAGAACACCGGCGACAGGCCGATACAGGTTGGCTCGCATTATCATTTCTATGAGACCAATGAGGCGCTCGTCTTTGATAGGGAGCGAACGAGAGGTTTCAGGCTCAATATTCCCGCCGGGACTGCCGTGCGGTTTGAGCCGGGACAGGATCGTGAAGTCGAACTGGTTGCGCTTGATGGCGACCGGGAAGTCTATGGCTTCAACGCAAAAATCAACGGGAAACTTTAGGAGGGACAGATGGGGAGGATATCAAGGCAGGCCTATGCCGAACTCTATGGCCCGACAAAGGGCGACCGTGTGCGTCTGGCAGATACCGAACTCATCATCGAGGTCGAGGATGACCGTTGTATCTATGGCGAGGAAGTAACCTTCGGCGGCGGCAAGGTTATTCGCGATGGCATGGGGCAGGGCCAGCGGCCTTCAGCCGAAACCGCCGATTTGGTGATCACCAATGTCATTATTCTCGACTATTGGGGCATCATCAAAGCCGATGTAGGTATCAAGAATGGTCGTATCTCAGGGATCGGTAAGGCAGGTAATCCCGATATCCAACCCGGTGTCAACATCATCGTTGGACCTGCAACCGACGTAATTGCGGGCGAGGGCAAGATTCTCACCGCAGGCGGCATCGATACACATATTCACTTCATTGCGCCACAGCAGGCGGAAGAAGCGCTGGCCAGCGGCACCACCACTTTGGTTGGCGGTGGAACGGGACCAACGGTTGGCACGCTTGCAACCACGGTTACGCCTGGTCCATGGGCTATCCATCGTATGCTGGAGGCTGTGGAAGCGCTTCCGATCAATGTGGGTTTATTGGGCAAAGGCAATGCAAGCAAGCCTGAACCTCTGCGTGAACAGATCAGGGCCGGTGCTGTTGGCCTGAAGCTGCACGAGGATTGGGGAACCACCCCGGCCGCCATCGATAATTGTCTTAACGTCGCCGACGAAGAAGATATTCAGGTGGCCATTCATACAGACACGCTGAACGAGAGCGGGTTCGTCAAGGATACTTTTGCTGCCATGAAGGGCAGGACCATTCACAGTTTCCATACGGAAGGTGCCGGCGGCGGGCATGCTCCCGACATCATTACGGCGGCGGGCGAAGAAAATATCCTGCCGTCCTCCACCAATCCGACCCGTCCCTACACCATCAATACGGTCGATGAGCACCTCGATATGCTGATGGTCTGCCACCATCTCAGCCCGAAAATTCCGGAGGATGTGGCATTTGCGGAATCCCGCATTCGGCGCGAAACGATTGCAGCAGAAGACATACTCCATGATCTGGGTGTGTTTTCGATGATGTCATCGGATTCTCAAGCCATGGGTCGCATTGGAGAGACAACGCTTCGCTGTTGGCAAACCGCCCATAAAATGAAGGTGCAGCGCGGCCCCCTGAGTCAGGATAGCGGCCGGAACGATAATTTCCGCGCCAAGCGGTACGTCGCGAAGTATACGATTAACCCGGCGATTACGCATGGATTCGCTCATGAGATTGGGTCTGTCGAAGTTGGAAAGCGGGCTGATCTTGTATTGTGGAAGCCGGAATTCTTCGGCGTGAAACCCAGCCTTGTGATGATCGGCGGTATGATTGCGATTGCGCCGATGGGCGATCCCAACGCATCGATCTCGACGCCCCAACCGGTCCATTACCGTCCAATGTATGGTGTGTTGGGGCGGGCGCTTGGCTCCACAGGCGTCACATTTGTTTCCAAATCAGCGCTTGATGATGGTATCGGCGAAAAGCTGAAACTCAGCAAGCAATTGGTTGCGGTCAAAGGGATTAGAACGGTCCGCAAGAAGGACATGATCCACAACGGTCTTACGCCCAAATTGGAGGTCGATCCGCAAACCTATCAGGTGCGGGTGGATGGCGAATTGATCACCTGTGAACCAGCCTATGTTCTGCCGATGGCGCAACGCTATTTCCTGTTTTAAGCGACTGACGGGGGTTAGCGAAACCAAAGCGATAGAGCATTTCCTCATTCTTTAGAAACGGGGATGTTTACCGGTACATGAAGGAACAAAATATGCAGTTCAATGCGATGCGGGATCATCCTTCTCTGGGGTTTATCGATTGGACGCTGCGCGGTATCGGACAAGTGGTGTTCCAGAACAACCCGCTTTCCGGGCTGGTCATTTTGTTCGCCATTCTGGTCAATTCCTGGATTTATGCCCTTATTTGTGTGGTGGGTGTGGTCGCCAGCACACTGACGGCAATCATCCTCAAGGCCGACAGGGGGCTTATTCGTGATGGCCTGTTCGGATTCAATGGAGCTTTGGTCGCGCTTGCGCTGATCGCATTTACCAGTGCCGATTTTCGCAGCGGCGCGCTGCCGTCCCCGGCCATGACGATCTATCTCATCTTTGGCGCAGCTTTTTCCACAATGGCTTTCGCGAGTATCGGAGCGCTTCTGGGCCCGCACAAGGTTGCGCCTCTAACAATGCCATTCGTGCTTGTCGGTTGGCTGTTTCTGTTCGCAATTCTCAAATTTGATGCCATCGATGCGGGGCCAATGGCGAAACCGGTGTCACCGGAACAGTTTTCCTACGCTGTCCCTTATGTACTCCCAACCTGGTATATGGGGATCGGCACCGCCATCGGACAGATATTCTTTCAGGATAACTGGATCACAGGCTACATTATCCTTGCTGCTATCGCGATCCATTCCCGGATAAGCGCGCTGATGGGCCTTTTGGGAGCGATAACCGGAGCTTTGGTCGCCGCCGCATTCGGCGGACCGGAAGGGGCCATTCGCGATGGGCTTTTCGGTTACAATGCCGCGTTAACGGCAATTGCGCTTGGCGGCTTCTTCCTTGTTTTCAGCTGGAGCAGTTTTCTTTACGCGATCTTCGGCGCTGTCGTGGCCACATGGCTTTGGGCTTCGGTAGCCATCTTCCTGAAACCGATTGGAATGCCGGTGCTGACTTCGACATTCGTCCTCGTCACTTGGGTCATGCTGATCGGTCAGTATGCTTTCAAGGCATTGGTGCCCGTCCCTCCGGCTGATGCAAGTTCGGCAGAGGAAAATCTCGAGCGATATCGCGAAATGCAACGCTTACGACCGGAATAGTCGGCTGTATTGCGTCTCATGCCAGGCACTGGCCATAGCCAGTGCGGGCGCTGTATTGCCGATTTTGTCGTCTTCGAGCGTGCATGCTTTCTCGACGGCCCGCTCAATTCTTGCTGTTCCAGCAATAAGTATCCTCTGGCCTGCCGTGTGGCCAAGCGGAACGAGCCGGATTGCCGCCATGACCTGGCTTTCCACCACGCTCCACATAAGGCCGCGCAGTGCATCGACCGGCTCTATATTCCAGTTAAGCGCTGCGATGGCGAAGGCTGCGGGGTAGGTGGCACGTTGTTCCGAAGCGAAGTTGCGCGCCCGCTCGACACCGAGTTCCGATAGCAGAGTAAGCAAGCTTTCGCCCATGCGGCGATCCTCAAGCTCGAGTTCGCTGCTTTCTCGACTTGCCCCAAGCCAGTCGTTCAAGCGGCAGAATTCGGCATCGTCGCTTCGCGTCAGTGCGGAAATCATTCGCCAGAAAATTGCACCGTCAAGCGCGGCGTAACTGTGTTCCAGAAGACCAAAAACCCACGCTGCACAGTTTTCTTCATTCGTGACGGTGCCAGTGTGGACAGCCCATTCAAGACCACGCGAATAGGAAAAAGCACCAACCGGCTGGCTGGGACTGACAAGTCGCATGAGGTGCAGCATAGGCAGAGCCGGAGAGTGCACGGGCAAGTCCGGTTCCGGTCCAGCATTATTACCATCAACTTCAGCGTGTCTCTTCGAATGATCCAGCAAGATGCGGCTCACATCATCCAGCCATCAGGTAAAGCCCGCTGAGCGCGGCAAAGCCGCCCGCCGCCCGCATTATCATCTGCCCCGTCCGACCTTGCAGGATGCGTCCTGCTGCAAGGCCCGCACCAATACCTGCTGCGTGGAGCAATGCCGTTGCAAGCGCAAACCCAACACCATAGGAAAGAAACGCCGCGCTGCCGATTTCCCCACCATGGGCATAGCCATGGAAGAATGCGAAGAAGCCGACGACGAGCGCTGCAGTCAGGGTCGATGCGTGGAACGCCATGGCGACAATGAGGCCAAGCACAATTACCGATGTAAGGATGACTGGTTCGACATAGGGAAGAGTTATCCCACTGAGTGCCGCCATAAATCCCAGCAGCATGACGCCGACAAAGCTTAGCGGAACGACGGCAAGCGCGCGCCCACCGAGCATCGAAGCCCAAAGGCCAACGGCAACCATTGCAAGGATGTGGTCGGCGCCCGAAAGAGGGTGAGAAAACCCAGCGGCGAAAGAACCATGCTCGGCTGGGTTGAGATGTGCGAATGCGGGGCTCGCCATCAAGGAGAGCAGGACGGCAATCAGGAGAGATGTCCTTTTCATTTCAACTTCCTTTCAACAACAATGGCCATGCTCAGAAGGAGCCAAACATTGAACCCAGCACGAAAACCGCCGCGAGCGAGATAATCACGCCGACAATCACAGTCATGACCATGTCAAAATAGCTTGATGCATGGGTTTGTTTGCTGATCTGAAGGAGCAGAAGCACCGTACCATTGTGCGGCAGCGCATCCAGTGTACCAGCGCTGATGACCGTCAAACGGTGCATGAGATCAGGATTGATCCCGTACTGGATCGCCAATCGCATATATTCGTCGCCCAGCGCATTGAGTGCGATGGCCATGCCGCCGGATGCTGTTCCGGTGAGGGCCGCCAGCGCATTCATGGCTACGACCAGAGAGACAAGCGGACCGCCCGGCACCTCAAGCACCGCATCGCGAACCACGGCAAAAGCAGGCATCGCTGCCACAACTGCACCGAACCCGACGAGGCTCGCTATGGTGAGAATGGGCAGAACAGAGGAGTTGGCGCCTGCGTCGAGGCTTTCGCGGATCGCCCGAAGGCGGCGAAAATTGACCGCTATAAGGGTCAAAATGGCGGCCGCTAGTGCAATAAGCACCGCCCACAAACCTATTGATGATCCGACATCGATTCCCCAAGGCTCCTGCTCCAGAAATGAGAAATCAATACGGGGCAGGATGATGAGCGCCATCAGGAAATTGACGACGATGACGACAAGCAGGGGCAGGACCGCGAAGAAAAAAGGCGGCTGGTGGTCGGCTCGTGCGCCGTGTTCGAGTTCTGCGGGGTCGAAATCACCTGAAAGCGTCGATTGTTCCCTGACCTTTTCCGTTATCTCCAGTTCGCCGGTGTCATCGACATAATTTTCACCTGCAGCCCGCGCCTTGGCTTCCGCGCGTTGCAGCCACCACATGCCGAAGACCAGTGTTATGATTGATGCAATGATCCCCAGTCCCGGCGCTGCAAAGGTCGTGGTTTCGAAATAGGGCATCGGAATGGCATTGTTTGTGGAAGGCGTGCCCGGCATTGCCGACATGGTGAAGGTAAAGGCACCAAGCCCAATGGCGGCAGGCATCAGACGGGCTGGTATATTGGCGGCCTTGAACATCTCCCGTGCCATAGGCACGAGAACGAAGAAGGCAACGAATACGCTGACGCCCCCATAGGTGACGACTGCCGATGCCAGCACGACGGATAGCATCGTGCGTTTTACGCCGAGTTTTTCCGTCAGATATCGTGCAATCGAGGTGATGGAGCCGCTATCGTCCATCAGCTTTCCAAAAATACCACCCAGGAGAAAAAGTGGAAACCACCGTCCCACGAAACTGGCCGTCCCTCCCATGAAGGTCGATGTCCAGTTTGCCAGAAGAGGCTCCCCGGAAATGAGCGCGGCGAGAAGCGCAGCGACAGGAGAAAGCAGAAGCACACTCCAGCCGCGATAGGCAAACCACATGAGTAGCGCTAGTCCCAGCAGTATTCCAAGCAACCCCATGCTATCTGACCCCTCAGCCGATGTTGGAGAGAATGCATTCGGAATTATTGAATGAAACTACTTTAGACGGAATATATCAAGAAAATAATGCTTATATCGAATTCTTAAAAATTCGACAGGTCTAATTTCTCTAATTCTACTTGAGTATTTTAAAATAGTAGACGTCTATGAATCTTCCTCTCACATCGTTATCGACACGTCCTCGGATTTCGATTTGATCTTTTCGACCTATTTTTCTGCCTCGCCAAATTTCTCGTTCGATGCGGACTCTTGTCGTTCCAGTGTGATCTTGAAAAATATAATGAGCTCTTCTCATATTGCCCTTGATCGAACCGGTGAGCACAACGCGAGTTCCGATGGGAGTTCTGCTTACAACACTGGCGGTTATTCCATTACCGGCTTTGACGGAATCCAGAAACTGAGCGTATGAAACGCTGCCAGAGCCTAAAAAGAAAAGGCTCAATAAGAGTGCCAACTGATGAAAGCACTGTTTTACAGAGTTCATGGGTTCAACCTCCTCATGGCGATGATCGAGCTTTTCACCGTATGCTTGCCGGAATGAAAACAACTGCTGCGCCGTGACGCTTGCGATACAGTTCCGTCATTGATCACGGCGGTTTCCTAAACGCTCGGTTATTCGTTGCACAATGAAATACAAACCCGGTGTGAGTAACAGACCAATCGTCGTTGCTGCGACCATCCCTCCAAAGATTGTCACACCCACGGCCTGACGAGCGCCAGCACCCGCGCCGGAAGAAACGATCAAAGGGATGATGCCCAGAATGAATGATACAGCTGTCATCATCACGGCGCGGAAGCGTTGCTCAGCTCCCGTCCGTGCCGCTTCACTCGCCGACAGACCTGCTTCCCGCTTTTCTTTTGCAAATTCCACAATCAGAATTGCATTCTTGGCGGCAAGGCCGATCAACAACACCATCGCAATCTGCACATAGAGGCTATTTTGCAGCCCGAAGATTTTCAGGGCTGCGACTGCTCCAAGCAATGCTGCGCCCAATGAAACAATCACCACCGCAGGCAAGGCCCAACTTTCATACTGAGCGACCAGAAAGAGATAGGCGAAAAGAAAAGCAAGGACAAAGACGATGCCTTCCTGACCGCTGCTTCTGCTTTCCTGAAAGGATAGGCCCGACCACTCATAACCATAGCCATCAGGTAGTTTTTGGGATGCCACGGTTTCCATTGCCGCCATCGCCTGGCCACTGCTCGCACCGGGAGCCGGAACCGCATTGACCTGTGCTGAGACCGAAAGGTTATAACGCGTAATGACGAAAGGGGCCAGAACGGTGGTCAAGGACACGACACTGCTCAACGGGACCATTGTTCCGTTTCGGTTTCTCACGTGGAGCTTCAAAATGTCTTCGCTATGCGCGCGAAAATCGGAATCCGCTTGCAGATTCACCTGAAAGACACGCCCATTAAGCGTAAAGTCATTGACATAGCGTGAGCCAAAATTGGCGCCGATCACCGCGTAAATATCAGACACACTGAGCCCCAGCGCTTCCGCACGGGAACGGTCAACGTCGACATAGATTTGCGGTACATTCGCATTGAAAGTCGTTGCTGCCCCGCCGATCTTTCCGTTCTGGTTAAAGTAGCCAAGCAATGCATTTGTAACCTGTGCAATTTCCTCCGTAGACTGTCCTTGCAATGCCTGGAGGCGGAAATCGAGCCCGCCAACGGACCCAATACCGGCTATCGCCGGTGGCGCAAAAACTGAGACAATGGCACCGGGAATCTGCGCGAATTGAGACCGGAGAGTGCCGATAATATTATTAAGCCGCAGCTCTTCTTTTTCCCGGTCTTCCCAGGGTAGCAATGCGGCAACCGCCATGGCGCCATTGGGCGTGCTCGTCGATTGCAGAATACTGAAGCCCGCAACCGTGATCACATCCTGAACCCCGGCGGTCTCGTTTAGCACCTTTCTGACATTCTCAACGATGCGATTGGTGCGGTCGAGCGAAGCCGCACTTGGCAGCTGGATATCAACGAACAAAGCTCCCTGATCCTCGTCAGGCAGGAAAGTGGCGGGTAGATTGACAAAAATGAGATAGGCACCGGCAAAGCAGGCCACAATGGCTGCAAGTGGCACATACCAATATTTGACGAGAATGCCCACGCCCCTGCCGTAAGCATCACGGCTTCGTTCCATGAAGTTAGTAAACCACGCCAGTGGTCCTCTCTTGAAACCGCTTTGCCCGCGCTTGAGCAGCAACGCCGCCAATGCCGGACTTAGCGTGAGGCCAACGAACGACGAAATGACCAGCGCCGATGAGATTGTCACTGCGAACTGGCGGTAGAGCTGTCCGCCAATACCCGCGAGAAACGCTGTGGGTGTGACCACGGCGAGAAGCACGAGCGTCGTTGAGATGATCGGTCCGGTGATCTGAGACATCGCCTTGCGCGTCGCATCGACAACGGTGATGTCGGGCGTGTCGTCCAGAACGTGTTTGACGTTTTCCACGACGAGAATAGCGTCATCGACGACAAGCCCGATAGCGAGAACCAAGGCCAGCAACGAAATCATATTCAACGAATAGCCTACCGCCAATAGAACCGCGACCGCACCAAGCATGGAAACCGGTATGGCAAGGGCCGAGATCAGTGTCGCGCGCCAGTCTTGCAGGAAGATAAATGTCACCGCGAGCACGATTGCAAAGGCTTCAAACAATGTGCGCGTCGTCAATTGCAAGCTAGCGTCCACAAACCGCGTTGCGTCATAAACCACGTGATATTGCAGACCTGCCGGAAATCTGGCGGAGAGCCGCTTCAGTTCGGCCTGAACGGCTGTCGCAGTCTGTATCGCATTGGCGCCGGGCGACTGATTAATCTGCAGCATCGCCGATTCATGACCAGCAAAACTGGCTCTTGAAGCATAATTGCGTGCACCAAGTTCAAGACGGGCTATGTCGCGGAGAAATACCTTGGCTCCGTCGGCGCCGGTGCGAATGACGATAGCTCCAAATTCGTCGGCATCTCGCAACCTCCCCTGTGCAACCAGCGTATATTGCAGTTCCGTTCCAACCCGCATGGGCGGCGCACCAGACTGCCCGAGGGTAGCCTGGATATTCTGGCGTTGGATTGCCGCGGAAACCTCATCAATGGTTATCCCGAGCGCATCCATTCTTTGAGGATTGAGCCAGACTCGCATCGAATATTCAGACGCGCCGGTGACACTAGCCTCACCGACACCTGCCACGCGTGAAATCGCGTCGACAATGGTCGTCGTGGTGAAGTTGGTGATCTCAAGCGCGCTCAAACTGTCATCGGGAGAATAGAAAGCGATGCCCAACACAAAATCGGGTGAGCGTGACCGAACAGAAACGCCCTGTTGTGCGACAGCGGCAGGCAGTCGCGAGATTGCCAGCTGCGCACGGTTTTGCACATTGATCTGCGCAAGTTCCGGATCAGTCCCCACTTCAAAGGTGACTGATAATGAATATTGACCGGCATTCGAGCTCGTGGATGACATATACATCATATCATCCACGCCATTGATGGCTGTTTCCAGCGGACCGCCCACAACGTCGGCAATCACTTCCGCACTCGCGCCGGGATATATCGCCGAAACAGAAACTGTTGGAGGGGTGATCTGCGGATATTGCTGGATGGGCAGTGAGAAAACGGCGATGGCGCCAGCAATGGAGATGAGAAGCGAGATAACGATTGCGAGGCGCGTTCGTCGGATGAAGGTTTCCGAAATCATTGAGCGGCCCCCGGTTCATCCGGTGACGATTCCTGAGGTGATACGGATTGCCCATCCGCAATTCTTTGCAAGCCTTCGATGACGATCGTTTCTCCTGCGCTGATCCCGTCTTTGACGGACCAATCGTTGCCGATGCGTATGCCGGTCACAATCTGCCGCCGAGTGACAGTGTTATTGTCGTTCAACACAAAGACGAACTTGCCCTCGCGGTCCTGTAGAACAGACGCCATTGGAACGATCGGCAATGTTTTTGCCGTTTCATCCAGCAGGCTTACAGCGACGGTCTGGCCCGGAACCAGAATATGGTCCGGGTTTGCAAACAGCGCGCGTACAGCAATTGTGCCCGTTTGCGGATTGACCTCGTTGTCGATGAACTGGATGTTACCTGTTGAGCCATACTGCTTGCCGTTGGCTAGGGTAAGCGTTAGTTGGAATCTGTTCAGATTAACGGCTCGACCGCGCGCCTCTTTCTGGCGAATAGCGATGAGCGTTCGATCGGTAATGGAAAAAACAACGCGGACAGGATCGAGCTGAACAATACGCGCCAGCGGTCCGGCGCTGGGGCCGACCAGATTTCCAACCGTAAACAAAGACCGGCCGATTGTGCCGTTGATCGGCGAACGGATCTGCGTGTAAGAAAGGTTCAGTCGGGCTGTATTCAATGCAGCCTCTGCGCTTTGAACGTCTGCGGAAGCGATATCGAACGCTGCCTGAGCATCATCCAGAGAGGCTTGTGACGCGGTGTTCCGGTTCGCCAGTGTGCGTGTTCGCGTCAGGGTCTGTCGGGCAGCATTCTGGGCCGCCTGTGCGCGAGCGACCTGCGCTTCTGCTGAAGTCTCCGCCGCCCGCATTTGGTCTGGTTCGATCTCAAAGAGGAGATCGCCTGTCTTGACTGCGCTTCCCTGTTCAAAGCTCTTCACTTTGAGAAAACCTGTAATCCGGGCCTGAATGTCAACGGCTTCTATTGCTTCGACTTGTCCGTTGAATTGGAGCGGGGCCGTGGAAGGCGCCGAGCCCGCCTTTCTGACGACCACCGATGGCGCGGGCTGGGTTATTGTGCTTTGTTGGGCGGCGGCAGGAGGCATGAACGACAGCAAAAGCAACCCGGAAAGGGCGACATTCGCGGAGTAATAACCGAGGGTCTTAATCAATGTCGGGTCCTCCCTGCGGTCATGCAATGACCTGTCATTCATGCATTTCGAGTACTCAGAGCTATTGCGACATAGGCAAAACCGGCAATCAGCAGGGCAATTCCAGCGATTGATCCCGATGCGAGTTCACGCGTCAAAGGCCATTTCAGGAAGAGTGCGGCGCTGGCTATCCAGGCGATGAACCCGGAGACTGCGAACCAGTACCAGCCTTTTGTGGGATGGATTTTGAACGACAAGGCAATCTGCAGAAATCCATGCACAAAAACCACAATCGCGATCAAAAGCGTTATCGCAAGCGCGCCTTTGAGTGGATTGAGATAGATCATAATTCCGCCGACCAGTTCCACCACACCCGTCAATTCTTGCCAGACAAACCCCGCCCAGCTTTTTACCCTAAGCGACTGGATGATCTTCACGAGACCAATTGCCATAAGGACCACACCGAAGACGGTGCTTGCCGCAAATTCCGAAAAAACCGGTAGAAACAGACAGAGCGCGCCTCCAGCTAACAGGAGGATGCCAATGCCAAGAAACCCCTTCCATTTCTTCTGTTCAATTGCTTTGCGCTCCAGATGACTTAATTCGTGAACTTCCATGCGTAAGCCTTTCTCTTCACGAAGTAATCCCAAGAGCATCCCCGGCTATGACCGTGTTATTAGCGACGCCATCTCACAGTCCGGACGTTGGTTATGCGTCCATCACGCGCGCGCACCGTTACATCGTAAGTTCGTCTGAAACGATCTCCACGATAGAGGAAATGACTTCCCCTACAGTCTATTGCGCGAACATTTCGGAAGCCCCGTATTCTCAACAGTCTGGCGCCCTCCGAACAGCGGATTCTGTGGCCGTTATTTATTCTGGTGCCGACCAGAGCGGATTGGTTCTGGCTGAATGCAGGACCCGGCTCGGCAAGAGAACCCACGATGGTTAAGGCTAGCAATGCAAGGATAGCGGCAATGGATCGAAACATGTTTTCCCTCCCAAGCCTTCATCGAGACGTTCTCAACTCGCTATTGATGCAAGCCTCATCGACAAGGTGCTTCAAAGACGCGACCGTGCTGATCGCGATAGCGACAATATTGAACGCCGTTTCGGGTCTGGGCGACACCAACCAAGGTTCCGGCCGCAGCACCGATTGCAGCGCCGGTGAGCGCTCCGCGCGTATTGCCGCCAATCGCAGCACCGGCGAGCCCACCGATTGCAGCGCCGCCGACACCATATCCGGCAGTTCTCTGTTCAGACGACGTACAAGCGCTTGTTCCCAAGCTGACAGCGGTAACAACCAACAAGCTGAACATATATCGGTTCATGATATCCTCCATCTGAAGCAGTAAGCGTCAGAAATAATTGCAAGTTAAGCAAGACAAAGTCAGAAAACGAAAGCGATGAGCGACGGGCCAAAACCCACGGCTAATTAACCCACCATGCTTAATTTCAGAGATCCAAATTCTGCTTTTGAATCTGGGGCAGGCGACGAAAATACTATCTGCGGTGGGGTCTGTGCCACCGATCAACGCGCACAACGCGTCCATCACGCGCCCGAACCTCAACCCGCAAGGCCTGTTGATTACGCACGCCCCGGATAACGTAGTTTGGTCGCCGGCAATCGATTTCCCGGACATTGGTAAGGCCACGCATTGCAAGACGCCGGGTAGCTTCTCTGCAAGTCAAAGATCGCCCGTTGTTCAACTCCGTACCGACAACGACGCTTCTGGGAATAGGACGCGCGTTCGCGTCAATGGAGAAAAAAAACGTAGATAACGCTGCCAGAAGGATTGCGGCTTTCGATACAGAAGAAAATGCATACATCTGTGACCCTCCATTCTGCTATGGATAATTACAGTATAACTACATTTAAAAAATAACAGCAATCGTTTTTATATAATAAGTAGCCTGTCTTGGATTCAGACTATCTTTAACGCGTTGATCGGGGAAGCACCCCCCGGTGTGCATCGCGCCTGCCCAGGTATTTCACTATGCAGCTTCCTGTAAGGGAGGCGAAGGCCTCTAACGGGAGCATGCCCGAAGCTTTGGATGAACGCCCCCGCGCGCAAAATTATTTCTGTTCTTGTCGTCAATCAAACAAGAACGGATTTGCTATGTTGAAAACGTTCGACCTTAGAGCCTGTTCCAAAAGTCGCCCTGTGTAGCTGCAAATGGCAATTTTCTGCGTTCCGGTGCTCACGTACCTTGAGTACGCTCCGCTCCGGTACTCGAAAATCACCATTTTCGCACACACATGCCGCTTTTTTGATTCAGGCTCTTAGCGCCGCGAGAAGGCGCGCGCTTATTCATAGAGCTGGCGGTAGCGCTCCCGCAGGATATTCTTTTGCACCTTACCCATAGTGTTTCGAGGCAGCTCGTCTACAAACAGAATTCGCTTCGGCAGTTTGTAGCGCGCCAGTCGTTCGCTCAAAGCCGCCAGCACTTGGTTTTCCTCTAACGAAGAGCCAGTTTTTTTAACAACAACAGCTGTGGTGCCTTCGCCAAAATCCTTATGTGGCAGGCCAATAACTGCGCTCTCAAACACGCCATCCAACAGATCGATTTCGCTCTCGATTTCTTTTGGATAGATATTATAGCCACCCGATATCACGAGGTCCTTGCCTCGACCCACAATGTGAATATATCCCCTCTCATCGATAAGACCGAGATCGCCTGTGATGAAGAAGCCATCGTCTCGGAATTCCGCCTTGGTCTTTTCCGGCATATTCCAATAGCCTTTGAATACATTCGGCCCTTTGACCTCCAGCATCCCGGTCTCTCCGTCCGGGAGTGCCGTGCCACTTTCCATGTCTACCACGCGAATATTCACACCGGGCAGGGGAAGGCCCACGGTTCCTGCTACTCGATCTCCGCGATAGGGATTGGAGGTGTTCATGTTGGTTTCCGTCATGCCATAGCGTTCCAGAATGGCATGCCCTGTATTTTCGAAAAAAGTCTGGTGGGTCTCGTTCAGAAGAGGAGCGGACCCCGAGATGAAGAGCCGCATACGTGCGGTGCTTTCACGGTTTATGCGCGCATCCTGCGACAAGCGCACATAGAACGTCGGAACCCCCATCAACACGGTTGTTTTGGGTAGGCGAGCGACGATTTGGTCCGGGTCGAATTTTGGCAACAGAAACATTGATGCGCCTGAGATCAAGGTTACATTGCTTGCGACAAACAGGCCGTGCGTATGAAAAATCGGCAACGCGTGGATGAGCCGGTCTGCCGAGGTAAAGTGCCAGCTATCGCGCAGCGTCAATGCGTTGGAAAGCAGATTGCCATGACTGAGCATCGCGCCCTTTGAGCGTCCAGTCGTGCCTGACGTGTAAAGAATGGCGGCAAGATCGTCCGGTCCGCGATCGACATCGTTAAATTGTGGCTCGGCATCTTCTGCGCGGTCCATCAAAGAGCCGCCGCCCGTTTCGTCCAGCGTTTCAAGAACTGCGCCGCAGGCGCGGACCGTTTCGGCAAGCTTTTCCGCATTCTGCGGTGAGACGACCACAACGGATGGCTTGGCGTCGTTAAAAAAGTAATCAAGTTCGGCGACCGTATAGCCCGTGTTTAGCGGCAGATAGACAGCGCCACATCGCAAGCAGGCCAGATAAAGCATTAAGGCTTCGGCACTTTTTTCAACCTGAACGGCGATACGGTCGCCGGGTTCAACGCCGCACTCAACCAGCACATTGGCAAGACGTGCGGATAGCGCCAGCATATCCTCATATGTCCAGATCTTTCCCGCTTGTGTTTCTATGAAGGTCGCGTCGGTGGTGGAAATTGCGCTGCGAATGGCATCAAACAGGTGATTAGGCATATGTTGTTCCCGGGGAATTTTTGGATGCTTTTAGAGGAGGCTGTACCGATGGTGATTTGTGGATGTTCGCAGAGGTGCCGACCTCTCCTCTTTCGGCATGAGCTTCGTAATTGCGCTCGATGTAATCAAGCTTTTAAAGATAATTGACCATCAATCCATGGGATTCTGGCATAGTTTTGGCGGAAACATCTCCATATAATTGAGGCGCTCCAGGCGGGCGCCATTGCCAAGGTGGAAGCGGGCGACCGGGTCGATAAGCCGTCCGTTAGCCGTGCGTGCGGGCAGCAAATAATACACGGCCGCGCGCAAAAACAGCGGTCGGATTTCTGCTAAGCGGTAGTCAACGGCTGACCGCGGCCTTGCTGGCGGCTGCTCCTGCGTGAGATCTATCGGCGCGCGGACAGTTTCTGTCACTCGCGCGCTTCCCAGTTAGCCGAATTGTTCAATGTTGCGCGCCGTAATGGCGCGCCGTTAATCTTCGACCCACCGGCGTTCGGATGCCGCAAGATGGGCATGCATGGCGGCTTGCGCTGCAAACGGGTCTTTTGCCCTGAGGGCAGTCAAAATCGCGCGATGTTCTTCAACCGCCAGCCGCCAGGTATTCGGCGTCTCCGTATGCCTTTGCATGCGTTCGGAGATTGGGCTGTGTCTCTCATCGAAGAGCTTGATCACCAGATTGGTCAGAACGCTGTTTCCCACTGCCGATGCAAGGCTGATGTGAAACCTTCGATCATGTTCCAAAGGCTTTCGATTGATATCGATATCCCGCAACATCGCTTCAAGGATATTCTCCAGTTCTGACAATGCCGGCTCGCTGATGCGTGCCGCACATTGCGCGATCAAGCCACATTCTATCAAAACGCGCGCCTGCATCAATTCAGCGGGGCTTTCACCCAATGATTGTTCATTCAGTTCCGATCCGGTGGGGTTCAGGACATAGATACCTGATCCTGATCGAATATCGATGACCCCCTCGATTTCGAGCGCAATAAGCGCTTCGCGAAGCGACGGGCGTGAGATTCCCAATTGCTGCGCAAGTTCCCGTTCAGCCGGTAACCTCGACCCAGCCGTCAGTGAACCGGCGTCGATAAGCGCGCGGATTTGGTCGGCGATCTGTTGATAGACACGTCTCGTTTCAAGCATGCGGTAAGACCAAATTTGTTGTGAACGGATTGCTTCACCACTATTTTCCTTATTTTAGCGCTATTCTCAAGAAATTTCGATAAAGTGGCTTGACCAGATTTCTCTTTTCCCCCTATCAAATGACAACTTTTTCAGAGCACCAGGAGGAGGAGCGCGATGAGAGGTCATTCTGCAAAGAAGCCATCTGAAACGGCTCGCGTGCTGCTCACGCTCGAAGATGTGTCGAAAGAATTTCCAGGCGTAAAGGCTCTTTCGGGCGTTAGCTTCGATCTGCGCGCCGGAGAGGTTCACGCTGTCTGCGGAGAAAATGGCGCTGGCAAATCGACGCTGATGAAAATCATCAGCGGCGTATACCAACCAAATTCAGGTTCGATCACCTATAAGGGATCGCCGGTTCAGTTCGCTTCGACGCTGGAGTCGGAAGCAGCTGGCATCGCTATCATCCATCAGGAACTCAACCTCGTGCCGCATTTGAGCGTTGCGGAGAATATCTATCTCGCACGTGAACCCCGGCGAGGCTTTCTGGTTGATCGAAAGAAGTTGATCGCAGATGCCAAGCGCTGTCTGGATCGGCTTGGGGTTAATATTGATCCGAACGTGCAGGTGCGGACGCTATCGGTTGCCCAGTGTCAGATGGTCGAAATCGCGAAAGCGCTTTCGCTCGACGCGAACGTGCTGATTATGGATGAGCCCACCTCGTCTTTGACCGAACAGGAAGCACAGCTTCTCTTCAAGGTAATCCGTGACCTGAAAAGCCAGGGCACCGGCATTATCTATATCTCTCACCGGCTGGATGAGATGCAGGAGATCGTTGATCGCGTTACAGTTTTGCGCGATGGGCGATATGTTTCAACGGACGATTTTGCCGACCTCACCGTCGACGAAATCGTTGCGCGCATGGTTGGGCGCTCGCTGGAGGACAAGTTTCCGGAGCCGACCCGTCAGCCTGCTGATGAAGTCATATTCTCCGTAAAAGGCCTCACAAGACGCGATGTTTTTGAGGATATCAGCTTTGATATTCGTCGTGGCGAGATTCTCGGCTTTGCAGGGTTGATGGGTGCAGGGCGAACCGAAGTGGCGCGCGCAATTTTCGGCGCCGATCCGCTTGATGCGGGCACGATCATGCTCGACGGCAGTGAATTGAAAATCACAGATCCACGCAGTGGTATCGATGCCGGCATCGCTTACCTGTCTGAAGATCGCAAAGCTCAAGGTTTGGCCATCGCGATGCCTGTCGATGCCAATCTGGTCATGGCACGCATGCAGGCGGTTAGTAACAGTCTCGGTGTCATCGACCGCAAGCAAGAGCGGGATGCGAGCCAGCATTACGTCGATCTCCTGAGCATCAAGACTCCGAGCCTCCATCAGCCGGTTCGTCTTTTGTCGGGTGGCAATCAGCAGAAAATCATCATCGGCAAATGGCTGTTTCGTGAGCCGCGAGTCATGTTTTTCGACGAGCCGACACGTGGCATCGACGTTGGAGCGAAATTTGCGATCTATCAGATCATGGATGAGCTTGCGGCGCGCGGTATCGCTGTCGTTTTGATAAGTTCCGAATTGCCGGAAGTGCTTGGGATGTCTGATCGCATCGCTGTCTTCCATGGCGGGCGTATCGCTGCGACTCTCAAAACACGCGACACCAATCAGGAAGAGATCATGCATTACGCGTCCGGCAGTGGTCGACGCGGCGAATAAGGATAATCAGCATGACGGAAGTAACCAACGGTAAACCGGTAGAGCAGGGCCAAGTTTCGGCAGATAAGGGACGACGCCTTAGCGAGCGGCAGAAGGATATCATCCAGAAATTTGCAGCACTTGGCAGTCTTGTCGTGCTTGCTGCAATCTTCTCCGCGACGAGCAGCGCCTTTTTCTCCGTCGGCAATGGCATGACAATTGCGCTTCAGGTCACGTCGATTGCTTTGCTCGGTATTGGTGCGACCTATGTGATCATTACGGGTGGTATCGATCTTTCCGTTGGCTCGGTGCTCGCGCTCGCTGGCGTTGTGGCTGCACTTGCCGTCAAGGAACTGCAGCTTCCCATCTGGATTTCGATGCTGCTCGGCATTTTGACCGGGTCGCTTTGCGGCCTGATCAATGGTCTCGCTGTCACCAAGTTGCGGCTGCCTCCCTTTATTGCCACTCTTGGCATGATGTTGATTGCCCGTGGTGTTGCCTTGCAGATCACAGGCGCCCGCGCCGTGTCGGGACTGGGAGAAAGCTTCGGTGTTCTGGGTAACGGTTCGCTGTTTCGGATGGAGTCGATCGATGAACAGGGGTTTCCGGTCGTCACTTTTCCGGGTATCCCGTATCCCGTTGTCCTGATGATTGTGATTGCCATCATCGCCGCGTTTGTTCTCAATCGCACCGTCTTTGGCCGTCATATCTATGCCATTGGGTCCAATGCCGTTGCAGCGCGTCTGTCGGGCGTCAACGTCTCCCGGATCACGATCTACACCTACCTGATTTCCGGCACGCTGGCTGGGCTGACCGGTTGTGTGTTGATGTCGAGACTTGTCACCGCGCAGCCGAATGAAGGCGTCATGTACGAACTTGACGCCATCGCCAGCGCAGTCATTGGCGGCACATCATTGATTGGCGGGGTCGGTACGATCTCCGGAACCTTCATCGGCGCATTCGTCATCGGCATTTTGCGTAACGGTTTGAACATGAATGGCGTCTCAGCCTTCACGCAGCAGATCATCATCGGCCTTGTTATTCTGGTCACCGTCTGGATCGACCAATTGCGCAATCGTCGCTGAAGAGGAGGACGGGAAGGATAGGGCCTTCCCCCGTTTCGAACTCCGGTCGGGTTCGGTTAGTTGGAGGAAAACATGGGTAAATTTAAAACTGCGCTTCTCGCTTCGGTCATGGTCTTCGGCGGTTTGTCCACTGCTTCAGCCGGTGAAATTGCGGTTATCGTCAAAACGGTCAATTCGACCTTCTGGCAGAACGTTCAGAAGGGCGCCGATGCCGCCATTGCCGAGGCAAAGGGCGAGCACACAATGACGTTCCAGGGACCTGCATCGGAATCCGCTATTGCTGATCAGGTCAACATGGTCGAAAATGCCGTCAACCGCAAAGTCGACGCCATTCTCCTTGCACCGTCTGATCCCGATGCGCTCGTACCAGCCGTGAAGAAGGCTTGGGAAGCGCGTATCCCGGTTGTCATCATCGACAGCCAGCTCGCCAGCGGTGCCGAGAAATACTATCAGTCCTTCTTGGCGACGGATAATAAGAAGGCTGGCGAACTCGCCGCGAAGGCTCTGATCGATAAGGTCGGAACGACGGGCAAGATCGCCGTCATGTCCTATGTTGCTGGCGCCGGATCGGAAATCGGTCGTGTGGGCGGCTTTACCGACTACATTAAGGCTAACTCGAAGCTGGAAATCGTCGGCCCATACTATTCGCAGTCGCAGATGGCTACCGCGCTTAACCAGACGACCGATGTTCTTGCTGCCAACAGTGACCTGAAGGGTATTTTTGGCGCAAACGAGCCGACCGCAATCGGCATGGGCCGGGCGATCAAGCAGGCCGGCAAGGCGGGCAAGGTTACTGCAATCGGTTTCGACGGAAATCAGGATTTGCAGGAATTCGTCAAGGACGGCACGCTGGCTGCAACCGTTGTCCAGGGCTCCTACCAGATGGGCGATATCGGCGTTGCAACGCTGCTGAAGCTGCTCAACAAGGAAAAGGTCGAAAAGACGATCGATACTGGCGTCGTTGTTGTCACAAAGGACAATGTCGACAAGCCGGAAGCGAAGAACGTTCTTTACTAAGTCAAAGCCGGCGCGCGGAGCATATCCGCGCGCTCTTTTTCGGTCAGATTGGGGAATTCAGCACATCATGAAGGTTTCAGACAGACGCAAATTGCGCAATCGTGACGTCTCGTTCACGCTTATGGGTCTTGGCTGCGCCCAGATGGGCAATCTCTATCGGGTGACGAGTTATCAGGAATCTCTGAGTGCTTTCGATGCAGCTTGGAATGCTGGTATCCGTTATTTCGATACGGCGCCTTTTTATGGCTATACGCGTTCAGAGCGCCGCCTTGGCACGATGGTGACGGAGCACAAGCGCGACGAGTATGTGCTTAGCACCAAGGTTGGGCGCATCATGGTGCCGGATGAGACGGTCGGGCCGGAAGAAGACGCTTACGTCGAGCCGCTGCCTTTCCGACCGAATTATGATTACAGCTACGATGCAATCATGCGTTCCTTCGAAGCAAGCCGCCAGCGCATTGGCGTGTTCGCTCCTGACGTGCTGTATATTCACGATATTGGACGCGCCACCCACGGCGATCGTCATCAGCACTATTGGGACCAGCTGACCAAGGGCGGCGGGTTCAAGGCGCTTGGAGAACTGCGTTCTGCGGGCTTGGTAAAGGCCGTTGGTCTGGGCGTCAACGAATGGCAGGTCGTTTCCGACACGATGCAGGAATTCGACATCGACGTTTCGATGCTTGCTGGCCGCTACACCTTGCTGGAGCAGGACAGCCTTGCACTTCTCGACCGTTGCCACCGCGACGGCGTTGGTATCGTCGTGGCCGGTGCTTTCAATTCCGGCCTTCTGGCGGGCAATCGGAAGTTCAACTATGCCGAGGCGCCGACCGATCTTCTGGCGCGTGTCGATGCAATCCAGGCGGCATGCGAATCCGAGGGCGTTACCATGCAAGCCGCGGCGTTAGCCTTCCCGACACTGCATCCAGCTGTGGTCACGGTCGTTTCGGGCGCCCGCAATGGAGAGCAGATGAAGGCAAATGTCGATTGGTTCGAGCAGGAAATTCCGGCCACCTTCTGGGCTCGCCTGAAGGACAAAGGCGTCATTTCCGCCGACGCACCGATCGGTAGCAACTAAGCAGGTCAGTAACTGATGCGCTCTGGTCGTTTTCATATCAGAGCGCACAGGGTGGGCTCGAAAATTTGTCATCTGGCTAGTTTTTGATCAGGCTCGCTTTGCCTGAATGAGACCCTAAGCGTTTTGTGGCGCTTGAGCGAATTACGTGTGGGGCTGCGATTGCGCTCAAATTTTGCTTAGCCGCGCCCCATACTAGTATTATATACTCCAAACGATAATTCCCAAAAAAGTGGCATAAAAACTGCTTGTGTAAGGTATCGCTCTATGGGATGCCTCGCATGTTTTATTCGATCTTGATGCCAGCCTTGCTCAGTATGTCAGTTGGTTTTAGCTGGAGTACATTTACTTCGTTCTTTTCGTCACGCAGTAACGATGAAAATAGCGAACTGACATTGATTATGACGGCAAGCCCCGTTTGCATCACCGCAATGGCGCTTTCTGTCTCTGACTTTGGATTGCTTTGGAGCAGTGCCATTGTAACTATAGGGTGGATGGTTTCATCATCGATGAAACGTCTCTTCCGCCCCATGTTGATGCTCACGTTGTCAGCTTTTGCTTTAGTGGCTTATGTTCGTTTTGGTAGACCCATCGCCATCTGACACGAGATATACGACGCGGCAGTTTGGGGGCCACGATCCCTGCTGGGACCTATCCTCAACCTGAATGCGCATCGCTTCGCGCCGCCCAAATTGCAGTATTTCCGGCGCAATGCCTTTATCAAAAAAAACCACATCGGCGGTTTGCAATCCGCGTATTGCTTTCAGCGTCATTAGTTCCGGATCTATCGGGTTGACGGAAAAGACCTTTACGTCGCCCGCATCCAAGACCAGTTCTGAAGCAGTTGTCAGCAGTTCGACTTCTGTCTGGGCGGTGTGCTTTTCCGAAAAAGCTTTCTCCACGAAGATTTCCCAGAAGCGCCTGCGCGCCGCTGCCGTTGGTAAAAGTGATCCGATGCGGCTGCGGATTGTCTGCGCCAGTTCAGCCCAGTTTTGGAGTGAAGCTGGCAAAAGCACTTCAATTTTACTCCGGATCGTCTGCGCCAGAACAGGAGCTGCGCCATCCGTCGAAATGGCAACGATCACCGGCGACCGGTTGACGATGGAACCGAACTGGAACTGGCAATATCCTGGCTTGTCGATGACATTCACTGGAACGCCCATCGCTCCGCAGGCCGTATAAAATCGATCTGCTTCATAGCTATCATTACAGTCGGCGACAGCCATAGCAGCACCCTGCAAATCACTTTGCCGCCATGAACGGCCAATCAGCGATATGCGCGCTCCGATGTGAGCCGCTGGACGGCTGGCGAGTGCGCACATCATCTCATCAGGTTCCCTGGTAAAGACTTTGACATGCGCGCCACAGGCGGCCAGCAGTTCTGCCTTCCAGGCGGCTGCATCCGAACCACCCGAAACAACACAAAGCTTGCCTTCAAGTGCCCAGAAGACCGGAAGCTTTGCCAATGCTTCGATACGAGCTGGTGTTTCATTCAGCGGCGGTTGCGAGACACCCATCGATGATACCCCTGATTTCTGCGCGGCAGGAGCCGCAATTGGTTCCGGCATTGAGTTCCTTACCGATAGCTTCAACACTGTGGCAGCCGGAACGGATGGCAGCGGCGATCTGGTTGACGCCGACACCGAAGCAAGAGCAAACCGTGGCACCGGGATCCGGCTTGTCCACACCGGGGCGACCAGCAACGATAGCAAAGCGTTTGCGCAGATCGTCATGGGTGACTGTCAGTTGCTGGATGGCCCAATAGCGCGCGACAGCAACCGGTTGTGGCGCGATAAACAAAGCTGCGAGCAATCGGGAACCCGCAAAGAATGCGAGCCTTGTTTCGCCGGTCGCGGTGTCGGTATAGCCGATCGGATGAATATCTTCGGGGATGGCGAAGTGTACGTAACACCATTCCACCCAATCTCCGATCTCGGTAAGTGGCGCCAGTTCCAGCCGCCAGCCGCCGTCTGCGCGAGCCAGCGACCAGTAATCGCAGTCGATAGCGAAAGGCTTTGCGAGCGAAACGGCAAAGCCGTAGCAGGTCGCCGAAAACGGTCTTACAGTGACGGCCACATTCTTGGAGGCGGGCTGGCCTGAAACCGGATCGACCAATGGCGCGACGACCGCATCAATACGGGCGCGGGCGGAAAACTGGTCGTTCCAATGCATTGGGACAAAGACATTGCCGCGCGCCTGCCGCTCCGTTGCAAGTGCACGCACGATGGCTTTCCCGTGCGAGCTTTCGATTTCCACCAAGCTGGCGTTCTCGATGCCAAGCTCTATCGCATCGCGTGGATGAAGTTCGGCAAAAGGCTCGGCGATATGGGATGATAGCCGCGCGCTTTTGCCGGTTCGCGTCATCGTATGCCACTGATCGCGGATGCGACCCGTATTGAGTGTGAACGGAAAGGCGCTGCTTGTGCGAATTGTCTCCGGCACAGTGGTGGCGATGAAGCGCGCGCGCCGGTCCGGGTGGAAATAACCACCCTTCGCAAAAAAGCGAGATGCAGGCTCTGAGCTGTCGGATGCCTTCGGCCATTGAAAGGGCGTCATGGCATCGTAAGCGGCGAGGCCGATCTCTTCAAATGCGCCGATATCGAAATCGCGGCAGCCGTCGTTTTCAAAAGCGGACAGCGCCGCGTGCTCGGCGAAGATGGCCGCCGACCCGCTATAATTGAACGGAGCGGCATGGTTCATACGGCGCGCGACCTCAGCCAGTTGCCACCAGTCCGCCCGTGCTTCGCCCGGAGCGGTCAGAAATGCTCGCTGCCGGGAGATGCGGCGCTCGGAATTGGTAACGGTGCCGTCCTTCTCGCCCCAGCCGAGCGAGGGAAGCAGTACATGCGCATGACGCGTCGTATCGGTGTCCTGCATAATGTCTGAAACGACAACGAAGGGACAGGCGGCTATGGCTGCCTCGACCGCATCAGCGTCCGGCATGGACACAACCGGATTGGTGGCCATGACCCACAACGCCTTGATGCGCCCATCCGCCACCGCGCGGAACATGTCGACGGCTTTCAGACCCGGTTTGGTTGCGATGGTGGGCGAGGACCAGAAACGCTGGACGCGATCGCGGTCGTCGGCATTCTCGATAGCCATATGCGCGGCAAGCATATTGGCTAGACCGCCCACTTCCCTGCCACCCATGGCGTTTGGCTGGCCGGTCAATGAGAAAGGTCCCATTCCGGGGCGCCCGATCCGGCCCGTCGCCAGATGGCAATTGATGATGGCGTTGACCTTGTCGGTTCCAGATGACGACTGGTTAACACCCTGACTGTAGCAGGTTACGGTCTTGTCGGTGGTTTCGAACAGCCGGAAGAATTCATTGAATTCTGCCGACGAGAGCCCGGTGCGTTCGGTCAGCGTTTCGTGGTCCAGTGCGGTAGCCGTTTCCACAGCGACCGCAAAGCCGGATGTATATGCATCGACATAGCCCATGTTGAGCGCGGGGCTTTTCACGAGATGCGCGAGCAGCCCCATGAACAGGGCGACATCGCCATCGGGACGGATCGCCAGATGCAGATTGGCAATATCGCAGGTCATCGTCCGGCGCGGATCGATGACGACGACTTTCATCTGTGGGCGCGCCGCTTTCGCTGCGGCAAGCCGCTGGTAAATGACGGGATGGCACCAGGCGAGATTGGAGCCGGTCAGGACCACCAGATCCGCCAGTTCGATATCCTCATAGGTGCCGGGCACGGTATCGGACCCGAAGGCGCGACGATGCCCCGCCACGGATGAAGACATGCAAAGCCGCGAGTTGGTGTCGATATTCGCCGAGCCGATGAAGCCCTTCATCAGCTTGTTCGCGACGTAATAGTCTTCGGTCAGAAGTTGGCCTGAAACATAAAAGGCCACGGAATCCGGCCCATGTTCGGCGATTGCTTCCGAAAATTTTTGGGCGACGAGATCGAGCGCCTGATCCCAGTCCGCACGTTGCCCGTCAATCTCAGGAAAAAGCAGACGCCCATCAAGGTCGATCGTTTCCGCCAGAGCGGAACCTTTCGAACACAACCGCCCGAAATTGGCCGGGTGATCCGGGTCGCCGCGAACTGAAACGGAGCCGACTTCATCGACCCTGGCGATGACGCCGCAACCGACGCCGCAATAAGGGCAGGTGGTCTTTGTTTCAGTGGTCGTTGCCATGATCGTCGCCTTACCGGGCTGCATATCGAGCCCGCACAATTGGAGCGCGCTTTACCAGCTGTTGTAGGAAAGGAATTTGCCGCTCATGCGGATTTCAATGCGCTCGCCCTTCGGGTTGGGCACCTTGTCCACGCTCATCTCGAAATCGATAGCGCTCATGATGCCGTTGCCGCTCTTTTCCTGAATGAGTTCCTTCAGCGTTGGACCGTAGACCCCAACGATCTCGTAAAGCCGATAGATGCAGGGATCGGTCGGAACCGCGCGGTCCCATTCCTTGGTAGGATATTCCGCCAAAACCACGGCGGCCTCCTGCGGCAGGCCAAGATTGACCACCAGCTTTTCCGCCTTGTCGCGCGGCAGCGCGTTCATGCCAAGACAGGCCGAAGTGACAAACACCTCGCTCATGCCGATGTCGTCGGCAATCGATGCCCATGTCAGACCGGCCAGCCGTTTCTTTTCATAGATCATGTCGGTCACATCGCTTTTGCTAAGCATGTCGTCTCCTCTTATGTTCGATTGTCAGCGCCGGTTTGTTCAGAAACCAAGCGCGAGATAAATGGTGTTGCCTTCCTGCTTGACGGGGAACGTCTGCGTCGCACCTTCATCCGCGCCTTCAGCCTTGCCGGTCGCCAGATTGATGACCCAGTTATGCAGCGGGCAGGTCACACAACCGTCATGGACAATGCCCTGACTGAGCGGCCCGTTCTTGTGCGGGCAACGATCTTCAATGGCGAACAGACGGTCGTCGAACGTGCGAAAGACGGCAATCGTCGTCGGTCCGTTTTTCACGCAACGCGATCCTTGACGGGGAATGTCGTCCAGCGTGCCGATGGCAATCCAGTTTCTGATTATCTCGTTCATTCCGCAGCCTCCGCATTCAAAACAGCAATGGGTTTGAATTCGTGTTTGTCCTTGCCGGAAACACGTTCGGACCACGGATCGACCTGTGCGAACTTCTGCGAAAAGACGAAGCGGTCATAATAGGTCTGGCGCTTGTCAGTATCCTCCATGATCTGGCGGCGGATTTCATCGAGACCGATGCGCTTGGCCCATTTATAGATGCGCTCCAGATAACGGGCCTGCTCGCGATACATCTGCGTCAGCGCCACGATATGCTCCAGAGCTTCGTCTTCCGTCTTTACCAGCCCCAGAACCTCCGTGCCCTTGATGTCGAGACCGGCTGCTCCGGCGAAGTGAATCTCGAAACCGGAATCCACGCAAATAACGCCGATATCCTTGCAGGTCGCTTCCGCGCAGTTGCGCGGACAACCGGAAACAGCCAATTTCAGCTTGGCGGGGGTCCACGAACCCCACATGAATTTCTCGATGCGGATACCAAGACCGGTGGAATCCTGTGTGCCAAACCGGCACCAGTCAGAGCCAACACAGGTTTTCACCGTGCGCAACCCCTTGGCGTAGGCCTGACCGGAGATGAAACCCGCCTTGCCGAGATCAGACCACACCGCTGGCAATTGTTCCTTTTCAATCCCCAGCAAGTCGATGCGCTGGCCGCCCGTGACCTTGACCATTGGAATGGCGAACTTGTCCACCACATCGGCAATGGCACGCAGTTCGCTGGAATTTGTCACGCCGCCCCACATGCGAGGAACAACGGAATAGGTGCCGTTCTTCTGGATATTGGCGTGGACGCGCTCATTGATGAAACGCGACTGGTAGTCGTCGGCATATTCGTCCGGCCAGTCGCAGACGAGGTAATAATTGAGCGCCGGGCGGCATTTGGCGCAGCCGCAGGATGTCTTCCATTCCAGTTCCTGCAGGACGGCGGGAATGGTCTTCAGCTTCTTGGCCTTGATGAGCCTGCGCACATCGTCATGCCCAAGATCAGTGCAGCCACACATGGGCTGCACGGCCCTGGGATTGTAGCTGTCCCCGAGCGTCAACGCCATGAGCTGCTCGACCAGTCCCGTGCATGAGCCGCAGGACGCGGACGCCTTGGTATGCGCCCGCACGTCGTCGAGCGAGGTCAGGTCTTTGCCGGTTATCGTCGAGACAATTTTACTCTTGCAAACGCCGTTGCAGCCGCAGATTTCCGCATCATCCGGCAAGGCTGCAACGGCCACCATAGGGTCCAGGGGGGTCCCTCCCTGATAGGCCTGACCAAAGATCAGCGTATCGCGCATCGCCGAAATATCGGTCGCCTTTTTCTTCAGATCATTGAACCAGGCGCCATCCCCCGTTTCGCCATAGAGAACCGTACCGATGATCCGGTTTTCCTTGATCACAAGCCGCTTGTAGATACCCGCTGTTGCATCGCGCAGCACGATCTCCTCCCGGTCCGCGCCATCCGCAAAATCGCCGAGCGAGAACAGATCAATACCCGTCACCTTGAGTTTGGTCGGCGTGTCGGAATGGGTGAAGGCTGGCGTAGTGTCGCCTGCCAGATGCGAAGCCGCCACACGTGCCATTTCGTAAAGCGGGGCGACCAGCCCATAGACCATGCCGCCCACTTCCGCGCATTCCCCGAGCGCCAGAATATTGGCATCCGACGTTCGCATGCCCGCATCGACGACAATGCCGCGATTGACCTCCAGTCCGGCCTCTCGGGCGAGCCCGACATTGGGGCGGATGCCGACGGCCATCACGACCAGCGTGGCCGGTATGGTGGTTCCATCATCCAGCTCAACGCCTTCGACCTTGCCGCTACCGACAATGGCTTTCGTGTTCGCCTTGCAGATAACCTTGATGCCGCGCTCCTCGACCGCCCGTTGCAGCAGATAGCCTGCGGCGGGATCGAGTTGGCGTTCCATCAATGTTGGCATGACATGCAGCACCGTCACGTCCATGCCGCGCTGAGCCAGACCTGCCGCCGCTTCCAGCCCGAGCAGGCCGCCGCCGATGACGATGGCCTTCTCGCGCGATTGTGCGGCAATCAGCATCGCATCGACGTCATCCAGATCGCGGTAGCTGATGACACCGGGCAGGTCCTTGCCCGGAACCGGAATGATGAACGGAACCGAGCCAGTGGCAATGACCAGCTTGTCATAGCTTTCCGTAACACCATGATCCGATATCACAGTTTTGGCATCGCGGTCGATGGAGACGACCTTGTGGCCCTTATAGAGCGTGATGCCGTGCTTGATGTACCAGCCATCGCCATGGATGACGATTTGTTCATAGGTCTTCTCGCCGGAGAGAACCGGCGACAGCATGATGCGGTCGTAATTGACGCGCGGCTCGGCGTTGAAAATAGTGACTTCATACTGGCCCGGCGCGTGCTCAAACAAATGTTCCAGCATGCGGCCGGGCGCCATTCCGTTGCCGATGATAACGAGTTTCTGTCTGGTTTGGTCGGGCATTGAATTTACTCCGCAGCTTCCACGAAGCGGTGACGCTCGTAAAGGAACTTCAGAACAGCCTCGCGGCATTTCAGATAGGTGCGGTCGGAGGCCAGCTCGATGCGGTTGCGCGGGCGGGGGATGGCGACATCCAGAACCTCGCCAATTTTCGCCGCCGGGCCGTTGGTCATCATTACGATGCGGTCGGAGAGCAGCACCGCCTCATCCACATCATGAGTGATCATCACCATCGTGTTGCCGAGCCGGGCATGGATTTCCATCACTGCATCCTGAAGATGGGCACGGGTCAGCGCGTCGAGCGCGCCGAATGGTTCGTCGAGCAGCAGGATTTTCGGTTCCATAGCCAAGGCGCGGGCGATGCCGACGCGCTGCTTCATGCCGCCGGAAATTTCCGACGGGCGCTTGTCCTTGGCATGCGCCATCTGGACAAGATCGAGATTTGCCATCACCCAGTCATGCCGTTCGGCTTTGGTCTTTCTGGAGCGGAAAACCTTCGTCACGGCAAGGTTGATGTTTTCATAAACCGACAACCATGGCAGCAGTGAATGGTTCTGAAAAACCACCGCCCGTTCCGGTCCCGGCTCGTTGACTTCCTTGTTTTCAAGCAACACGGCGCCGGACGAAACCGGCGTCAGCCCGGCAATCAGGTTCAAAAGCGTGGATTTTCCGCAACCGGAGTGACCAATGATGGAAACGAACTCGCCCTTGTTGATCGAAAGATTGATGTCTTTCAGGACTTCCGAGCGTTCAAAATGCTTGTCGATATGGTCAAGCTTGAGATAGGCGTTCATATCTCTTCTCCTCAGCTTGCAGAAGTGCTGCGGGTGATGAGCCGCCCGAGGGCCGCAACCAGCTTGTCGAGCGCGAAACCGACAAGGCCGATATAGGCGAGAGCGACGATGATGTCGGACAGGCGTGACGAGTTCCACGCGTCCCAGATGAAGAAGCCGATGCCGACACCGCCGGTCAGCATTTCGGCAGCCACAATGGCGAGCCATGAGAGGCCGACACCGATCCGCAGACCCGTGAAGATGTAGGGCGCCGCCGATGGCAACATGATCTTGAAGAAGAACTCGAACTGGTTGAGCCGCAGCACCTTGGCGACGTTGCGATAATCCTGCGGAATATTGCGCACGCCAACTGCCGTGTTGATGATGATCGGCCAGATCGATGTGATGAAGATGACGAAAATCGCCGATGGGTTGGCGTTCTGGAAGGCGGCAAGCGACAATGGCAGCCAGGCCAGCGGCGGCACCGTGCGCAACACCTGAAAGATCGGATCGAGGCCCCGCATGGCCCAGACGGACTGACCGATGACTGCGCCGATCACGATACCTGCTATGGCCGCAAGACCGAAGCCATAGGCAACGCGTTCCAGCGAAACGAGTACGCGCCAGCCAAGCCCGATATCCTGCGAACCGTAATTGAAGAAGGGATAGGCGATCAGGTCGTAACTGTCCTCCCAAACCTTGGATGGCGCGGGCAGGGAAGCGTCGGGGGCCGCGCACAATATCTGCCAGACGCCGAGCAGCACGGCGAGCACCACCAGCGGTGGCAGAATGTTTCGCGCCGCGCCGCGTACGAGCGCGCCGATATCGAAAACGTGTTTGGGCTGTTTGGCCAGCCGGACGATATTCCCGGTGGCCTTTGTCGTCTTGGGCGTCAGCGGTGTAACGATGGTTTGATCTTTCAGCACGGCGGACATGCAACGCTCCTGTTCGAAGGTGGGAGAGGCGCGCTGTCGCGCGCCCAATTTGCTCAGGACGCAACCTTGATCGCGAGACTGTCGAGATAGGCGGAAGGGTTTTCAGGATCGAAGACCTTGCCGTCGAAGAATGTTTCCTTGCCGCGCGAGGTCGAAGCCGGAATATCGGCTGCCGCAACGCCTAAATCCTTGGCGGCTTCGCGCCAGATATCTTCACGGTTCACCTGATCGACCAATGCCTTGATATCGGTGTCCGGCGCAAACTTGCCCCAGCGAATATTCTCGGCAATGAACCAAGTGTCATGGCTCTTGAACGGATATGACGCCCCATTCGCCCAGAATTTCATTTGCAAGTCGGTGCCTTGCGCGACACGGCCATTACCATAATTGATATCGCCCTTGAGGCGGCCCAGCACGTCTTTCGGCGGTACGTTGAACCACTGGCGCTTGCCCAGTATCTCAGCCATTTCGGCCTTGTTATCCATGCTCTCGCACCATTGCTGCGCTTCCATCACAGCCATGAGCAGTGCCTTGGCGGCATTCGGATTTTTCTCGATCCAGTCGGCGCGCATGCCAAGTGCCTTTTCCGGGTGGTGCTTCCAGATTTCGCCCGTCGTCGCGGCTGTGAAGCCGATGCCCTGATTGACGAGTTGTTCGTTCCACGGCTCGCCGACGCAGAACAGGTCCATATTGCCGACCTTCATATTGGCGACCATTTGCGGCGGCGGCACCACGATGGTCGAAACATCCTTGTCGGGATCGATACCGCCAGCGGCGAGCCAATAGCGAATCCACAGATCATGCGTGCCGCCGGGGAAAGTCATTGCGGCCTTCACCTCCTTGCCCTCGGCTTTCTTCTTTTCGAAGGCGGCTTTCAGCTTCGATGAATCGAGCTGGACACCGGTGTCGGCATACTCCTTCGCAACCGAAATGGCCTGACTGTCGTAGTTCAGCCGCGCCAGCAGGGCCATCGGCACCGGCTGATTGTTTTGCGTCACCTTGCCTGCATGGATCAGATAGGGGAGCGGGGAGAGAATGTGCGCGCCATCAATGCCGTTCGATGCTCCGCCCAGCACAAGATTGTCACGCGTAGCGCCCCATGACGCCTGCTTGGCAACCTCGACATCCGGCAAGCCGTGCTTGTCGAACAGACCTTTTTCCTTGGCCACAATCAGCGGGGCTGCATCGGTCAGCGCGATGAAACCAAGCTTCGCGCCGCTGACTTCCGGCCCGCTGGCAGCCGCGAAAGCGCCGCCGGGAAGGGCCGACCGGATGGCGGTGAAGAGTGCCGCTGTGGCGCTGACTTTCAAAATGTTGCGCCGGGTGATCCCGGTCGTGGTTTCTGCCTTCTCATGCACTGTCATCAGCTGGCTTCCCCTATGCTGGCCTTGGTGACTGTTCGTTCCGCCGTCTCAAATCTGGGCGCAAAAAAACGCCGCCTGGAGATCGCATCCTCGAACCTTGCGTTCGTGGTGCAATTCCTTGCGACGTCGGTGTCGTGACAGGAGCGGTATGTGGCTCGCTTGTTGCTCCGGTCGCCGTTGACCGGTGCATAAATCTAACAAGCAAGGAACGTGCCAGACTTTTAAAATATTTGCAAGTAGTTGAAAAAACGAAGTTTAAAGGGATGAGAAAATAGACAGCCGTGGCTAGGCGTCAATATAGATCTGACTGTAATTTAGGCGATCATGACAAGATATGCGGCCCGGCGTGCAATCAATTTGGGCATCGCGGGTTAATCTCCTGCTGCGTGCGGATCGGCGAATGTCTCGCGGCGCACATCGAAACCGCGCACATAGTCATCGATATAAGCCGGATCGAAAACCCTGCCGTCCATAAAACGATCATCCGCATGTGTCCCCTCTACCGTGCCCGGTATGAAGGGTGAATGGGCGATCCCGAGCGCTGCACAGTAAAGATCTGGCCGGTAGGACTGGGTCACTTTTTCCCGCACCTCTTGCGATGCCGCTACCTGTCCCCAGCGCACCATCTGGCTATAAATCCACATCGCATCGTTGGGGCGGGGGCAATTGGCAAAACCGGCATGGAAGTCGAAATAATGTTCGATGACACGCTGGTTCCCGCGCGCATCGAGATTGAATGTCCCGGCAAGTACGTTGCGGATGATATGCTGCGGCACGCCGAGATAGCGCTCGTCTGCCAGAGTCTCGGCCAACGCATCATGGTTTTCGATGCTGTCGCACCAGCGTGCGGCCTTATCGAGGGCGACGATCAAACGAGCAACGGTCGCGGGGTGGGTCTCAGCCCATTCCGGGCGCATGCCGATGACTTTTTCAGGCGCGCTTGGCCAGATATCCTGTTTGGCAGCGACAATGCGCCCGGCGCCCCGTTCTGAGGCCACCATGTTCCATGGCGCTCCGACGCAGAAACCGTCGATAGCACCTGACGCCAGAGCGTCCGAGGTCAGTGGCGGCGGCACGACGACCAGTTTTACATCGCGGTCAGGATCAATGCCGCCTGCCGCCAGCCAGTAGCGAAACTCGTAATTATGCGACGAGAAAGGATAGGTCATTGCCAGCGTCAGGAGTGGTTCGCCGCGTGATTTCATGTCGCGCACGACGGACGCGAGCGCCCGCGCATTTTCCAGCGCATCAGCGGCTTCCGGTAGATCGGCGATTGTGCGCATCCGTTCATAAAGGCGCACTGACAGGGTGATGGCGTTGCCGCCGCGCCCTAGCGAGAACGGAGTTATCGTTGGCGATGGATTGGAGCCAAGTCCCAGCATGGATGCCACGGGCATGGGCGACAGCATATGCGCAATGTCGAACTGCCGGAACGCCAGCCGGTCGCGGACATTGGCCCAGGAGACATCCTTGACGAGATCAAGGTTCAAGCCTTCCGCTCGAGCAAAACCAAACTCTGCCGCTGCAATCAGCACGGAAGCGTCCACCAGAGGAATAAACCCGGCGCGCAGCGTCCTGATTTCCTTGCCTGCTATGCCTGCTGGCGCGGCAAGCCCACTTCCGGTCTTGGTCAATCTGGTCGGCATGTTCACTTGCATACTCCCGGAATATTTGCCCCGGTTCTGAAATCTAAAGCTATTTCATCAGCAGTCCGGCTGCGGTCACGATACTTTGCGCAATGTCGGACATTTTCTTCTTTTCATTCATCGCAGTCTGTCGCAGCAGAGCAAAAGCGTCTTCTTCGGACAGGCCGCGCATTTTCATGAGAATGCCTTTGGCGCGCTCCACCACCTTGCGCTCCTCCAGTGCCGACTTTGCATCCGCAAGCTCACGCTGTAAGCGACTGAACGCATTGAACCGGCTGACGGCCATATCGAGAATGGGCTTCACGCGTTCTTTCTTCAGCCCATCCACGATATAGGCGGAAACGCCCGCCTCCACCGCTGCCTCGATAGAGGCTGTGTCAGAACGGTCGACAAACATGGCGATCGGACGGCTTACGGTGCGGGTCAGCTGAAACAGATGCTCCATCATGTCGCGATTGGGGTTTTCTATGTCGATCACGATCACGTCGGGATTTAGCGTTTCAATCATACGCGCTATGCCGTGCATCTCGTTGATCACCACGACTTTGCCATGGCCTGCCTCGCGCAATCCTTCCTCAATAATCGAGGAGCGAATGGCGTTCTCATCGATAATGAGAATGGTCAGGTCCGGCTGCTTCATGCTGCATTGATGCCGTAGCGCCGTTGCATTGGCAATAGCTATTGGTCTATTAATTAATCAATTTTATAGCTGATTATTTTTTAATCAGGATTGATTGAATTAATTGCAGGTTTGCCAAAAGTGCAGCGATCGTTCACAAGACGCGGATCAATGGCAGCTGGAGTTTCTTCAGGAACTTCTGGCCAAGGCTAACGGAAATTATCATGCACGAAATCATCTGCCCGCATTGCAACAAGGCATTCAAAATCGATGAAGCTGGATATGCAGATATTCTAAAGCAGGTTCGAGACAGTGATTTCGAGAAGCAATTGCACGAGCGCCTGGAGTTAGCAGAGCAGGACAAGCGGAATGCTGTCGAGCTTGCGCAGGCCAAGGTTGCCAATGAACTGCACAAAGCCGCCGCAGCCAAGGATTCTGAAATCCAGGAACTGAAGACAAGGCTTGAATCCGGGGAAGTCGCGAAGAAGCTTGCCGTAGCCGAGGCTTTGGGTGCCATCGAGAAAGAACGTGATGCTCTTTTGCACGAGCTTGAAAGCATCAGGCGTGACAACGAGGCCACGTCTAAACTGGCCGAGGCAAAGCTTCTTTCTGAACTGCAGAAAGCGGCTTCCACCAAGAATGAAGAGATTCAGGATCTGAAAGCCAGACTCGATGCGGGCGAGATTTCTCAAAAACTTGCCGTCACCGAAGCTGTCAGCGCGATTGAGAAGGAGCGCGATGAACTGAAGAACGGGCTTGCCCGGGTGGCACTTGAAAAGCAACTTGCCGAGACAGCGCTCAAAGACAAATACGAAACGCAGCTCAAGGATCGCGACGAGGCAATCGAGCGTCTGCGGGATATGAAAGCGAAACTATCGACAAAAATGATCGGCGAGACGCTGGAACAGCACTGTGCAACCGAGTTCGACCGTATTCGTGCGACTGCTTTCCCTCGCGCATATTTTGAGAAGGATAATGACGCGAGCAGCGGTAGCAAGGGCGACTTTATCTTCCGCGATATGGACGATGCGGGCACTGAAATCGTTTCGATCATGTTTGAGATGAAGAATGAGAACGACGAGACCGCGACCAAGAAAAAGAACGAAGATTTTCTCAAAGAGCTTGACAAGGACCGGTGTGCGAAAGGTTGCGAATATGCGGTTCTGGTCTCGCTGCTCGAACCAGAAAGCGAACTCTACAACACCGGCATCATCGATGTGTCCCATCGTTATCCGAAAATGTACGTCGTCCGGCCGCAGTTCTTCATCCCAATCATCACGCTGTTGCGCAATGCAGCGATGAACTCGCTCAGATACAAGTCCGAACTGGCATTGGTGAGGGCGCAAAATGTCGATATCACAAATTTCGAAAGCCAGCTCGACGACTTCAAAGCTGCATTCGGGCGCAATTGGCGTTTGGCTTCTGACGGTTTTGAGGAAGCAGTCAAACGCATAGATGAAGCGATCAAGGATCTCGAGAAAACAAAAGAAGCGCTTCACAAGTCGGCCAATAATCTAAGACTGGCAAACGATAAGGCTGAGGACCTGACGGTCAAGCGGCTTACCCGCGGTAATCCGACAATGGCTGCCAAATTTGCCGAACTCCAGCAAGGATTGCCCGACGATGAATAGACATATCTGAAACCGCATAAACGCTCAGAGCGCATCGTGACAAATGATGAAGCTCCGGCATATAAGGGAGCGGGGGCTCTCGCGGAGCCAAATGGCGACCAGATCACAGAAAGAGCTTCGGCGATCCGGCGTGGCTTTGGGGGAAGGATAGCGCATGGTTTTCGGGGCAACACCGCTCGACGAGGCATTGAACGCTATTCTCGCACATCGGCTGGTTGTGGGTGGGAGGAGTTTCCCCAAAGGGCATGTTCTCAACGCGCATGATATCGAATTTCTCCGAAAGGAGGGACATGGCAGCGTGGTGTCGGCCCAACTGGAAGCAGGCGATGTTACGGAGAACGACGCTGCTGCCCAGATCGCATCTGCAATATCGGGAAAGGGCATTATTTGTTCTGCGGCCACGACCGGGCGGGTGAATTTTCTTGCAAGAGAAGCCGGTGTCTTCACCGTCAACCGGAAGCTTGTGGACGCGGTGAATTTTATCGATCCGTCGATAACACTGGCGACCTTGCGCGAGTTTGACCGCGTTCGTGCCGGGCAGGTGGTTGCGACAATTAAGATCATTCCCTATGCCGTCCCGGAGAGTTCCGTCGCAGCAGTGCTTGCGCTGTGTCGCGACAAGAATATGCTCGGCGTTGAACCCTTCAGCGGACGCACTGTCGGGCTTGTTCAGGGAACGGACACGGCTTTGAAAACAAGTGTTCTGGATAAAACCCGTCAAGTGCTTGAAGCGCGTTTGACGGTGAATCTTGGAGCCGTGGCGACAGAACTTCGGGTTGCCCATGCGGCGGAGCCGATGGCGTGCGCCATACAAGATGCAGCTGAGGTTTCCGACATTGTCGTTGTGTTCGGCGCATCGGCTGTTGCGGACAGGAACGATGTCCTCCCGACTGCCATTCGCGAGGCTGGGGGCACGGTTACTTATGTCGGGATGCCCGTGGATCCCGGCAATCTGCTGGTCCTTGGCGAAATCGACGGTAAGCCGGTGATCGGCGCTCCCGGCTGCGCCCGGAGCGTCAAGGAGAATGGGTTCGATTGGGTTCTCGACCGCTTGATGGCGGGGATGAGTGTCATGCCAAAGGACATTGCAGCGATGGGCGTCGGCGGTCTTTTGCTCGATAGCCCGGCGCGCATTGCGCCGCGCGATGGTAGAGCGAGCAGAAAACGCGATCTTGCGGTCATGATTGCTGTGCTGGCCGCCGGGCAATCCTCACGTATGGGCGGGGCGAACAAGCTTCTCGCCATTTTTGATGGCAAGCCGCTGGTGCGCCGGTCGGTTGAAAATGCGGTAGAAGCTGATCGTGGCCGGGTGATTGCCGTCACTGGTCATATGGCAGACGAAATTGCGGCTTCGCTTCGAGGGCTTGACGTCTCTATCGTGCACAATCCGGCTTATGCCCTTGGGCTTGCAAGTTCGATCAAAGCTGCCCTGGTCGCAGCACCGGCGGACTGCGACGGGCTGATGATCCATCTGGGAGACATGCCTGCGGTCAGCGCGCAGCACATTCGCATGATGATTGATCTTTTCCGCCAGCACAACGGAAACGCTGTCGTTCGCGCCGTTACCGACGAGGTTGAGCGCGGCAATCCCGTGATTGTACCGCGGCAGCTTTATGAAGCCATTTCCGTCCTGTCGGGCGATGTGGGTGCAAGGCATATCATTGAGGCGAGCGAACTCCCTATCGTTGATGTACCCATTGGCTCTGCTGCCAGAATTGACGTGGATACGAGAGAGGCTGTCGTGAATGCCGGTGGACGAATTGTCTGAACATAGTTTTGGTCTTGCCAAGGACCCGTTGGCTGTCGCGCTCCATTGGCGCCAGAATGGCAAAGGGGTTGCGATCGCCACCGTCATTGAAACGTGGGGATCAGCGCCACGTCCCACAGGCAGTCATCTGATCATCGACGAGATGGGTCATTTTGAAGGCTCGATTTCCGGTGGCTGTGTCGAAGGTGCAGTCATTGAAGAGGCTCTGGAAACGATTGCATCCGGCAAGTCAAAGCTGCTGGAGTTCGGTGTTGCCGATGAAACAGCATGGCGCGTGGGGCTGTCTTGTGGAGGCAAGATCAGCGTCTATGTGGAGAGGCTCGATTGATGCAAAGCTCTCTTCTTGCGGAACTGAATGACATACGCGCCAGACGTTTGCTCGCAGCGACATTGACCGATCTGGACAATGGACGCACTGAGCTTGTGCGGGATGCTGAGGATGTTTCTAGTGCGTTTCAACCGCACGTTCGACAAGCGTTTCAAACCGGTAAGCCGCTCTTTTTTGTGGCCGACAATCGACGGTATTTCATCAATATATATCGACCGGCATTGCGGTTGAAACTGGTGGGGGCAGTCCACATCGCCCAGCATCTTGCGCAGATGGCCATCATGACGGGTCTCGATGTGGAGGTCATCGACCCGCGGACAGCGTTTGCAACGCCGTTGCGGTTTCAGGAGGCTGCTCTTAAGGCAGCCTGGCCGGAGGAGGCGTTTCGCGACAGCCCGCTGGACCGGTATACTGCGGTTGCCACGCTTACGCATGATCCCAAAATTGACGAACTGGCTCTATCACTGGCAATGCAGGCGGATTGCTTTTACATTGGGGCATTGGGCAGTCGTCGAACCCATGCCCAACGCATGGAAAACCTGAAGAAACTCGGGCACGATACCACTGATCTGGCGAGGATCTCATCGCCCATAGGGCTGGATATCAAAGCCGCGACACCTGCCGAAATCGCGGTCGCCATATTGGCGGAGATCATTCAGAAATCAAACCAGGCAACGGACAGGTGAACATGACCGCAACAGCCCGTAGCATTCTGCCCGGAACCGCCGAAGGGCCAATCCTGGCGACAACCGAACCGCTCAGCTTTTGGGGTGGGATTGATCCTGCTTCGGGTAAAGTCATCGACGTGCACCATCCCCTCCACGGGCAGAGTATCAGAGGCGCTGCGCTGATGATGCCATCAACGCGCGGTTCCTGTACGGGTTCAGGCGTGCTGCTTGATCTGGCATTGAATGGCATGGCACCGGCTGCGCTGATTTTCTCCCAGACTGAGGATGTGGTGACTCTGGGGGCACTGATCGCCGACAAGATGTTCGACCATCCTCTACCCGTTTTGCGCCTGCCACCGGAGGACTGGGAGCGCTTACGAAAGGAGCCGGAGGTCAAGATCACGCCGACCAAGTTAACCGCTCCCGGCTTTACCCTGCCGCTCGTGGGGTCAAAGGAAACGAGGCTCGAACTTTCGGCAGCTGATCAAGCCATGATGGCGGGCGCAGATGGAGATGCCACCAAGCTCGCCATGGAAATTATCTGCGCGATGGCAGAAAACCAAGGTGCAGAACGCCTGATCGATGTTGCGCAGGCGCATATCGACGGCTGCATCTATGCAAGCCCGGCCAACTTGATCTTCGCCGAGAAGATGGCGGATATGGGTGCGCGGGTTCGCGTACCGACGACAATGAATGCCATTTCCGTTGATCGCGAACATTGGCAGGCGCAAGGTGTGCCTGCATCCTTTGGGGGGCCCGCCGCACGGCTTGCCGATGCCTATGTGCGGATGGGGTGTCAGAACACATTTACCTGCTCGCCCTACCTTTTGGACACGGCGCCGAAAATGGGGGAAACGATTGCATGGGCCGAAAGCAATGCAGTCATCTATGCAAACACTGTGCTTGGGGCCCGCACGGCGAAGCATCCCGATTTTCTTGATCTCTGCATTGCCATGACGGGACGCGCGCCACTGTCGGGCGTTTATCTTGATCAACGTCGATTTGCGCAGCGTATCATTCACGTGGATATACCCGAAGGGTTCGACGACGCTTTCTGGCCCTTGATTGGTTATCTCGCGGGCAAGGTTTCGCCGGATCGGATTCCACTCCTGAAAGGGCTCAGGGAAGCCAAGCCGACACCGGAAAATTTAAAAGCCATGTGTGCGGCCTTCGGTACGACTTCCGCTGCACCCATGCTGCATGTCGAAGGCGTTACACCGGAAGCGCATTTTGTTTCGCCCTCAGCCGATACCGCCTCCATCACAAGTCACGACATGGCGGACGGATGGAAGTCTCTGAACGATGGTCCAGATGCAGTGGAACTGGTAGCCGTCGGCAGCCCGCACGCTTCGCTTGAGGAATGCCGCGCTTTTGCAGACGCTCTACGAGACGGTAAAGCGGTCACAACCACCATTATCACCGCGGGGCGTCAGGTTATAGCTGTGGCGCGCGAAGATGGAACATTGCAAAGGCTGGAAGCCGCGGGCGTTCAGGTGATCCCGGATCTCTGTTGGTGTTCCATTTCCGAACCGGTTTTCCCGGTCGCGGCCAAAGCGCTGATGACCAACTCCGGAAAATACGCACATTATGGGCCGGGTCTGTCTGGCCGTGCGGTGCGTTTTGGTAGTCTTGCGAGCTGCGCAGAGGCCGCAAAGACAGGTCACGTAGCACATGGGTTACCAACTTGGCTTGAGGCATAAGGGTAGGGTGCATCCTTATGTTTTGGATTGTAGCAGCGGCTCATGACGATCAATGAGCGGCGAGGGCGATGCAAACTGCCAAAGCTTGTTGTAGTCCCCAATTTTGATGCTGGAAGACTGGGTTGTCACCCCATAGTCGGCAAGGCTGGCAAAGCTGCGTGACAAGTTTTCCGGTGTCATCCCGAGATAGGAAGCCAGAACTCGCTTTTCATATTGTAAGACCACAACATCATTGTTCTCGGCAGTGAGCGATTCCCTGATGATCCAATTGGCAAGGCGTTGCGCGCTGCTGCGCAGTTTGTGTGCCTTCAACTCCTTGACCAGCTTCCGGTAGGCTCTCGCCGTCTCAAACACGACGGCGCGCATAAACCCGTTATCTTCGTTCAATATACCGCGAACAAGACTGGATGGGACCATCAATATACGGGACGAGGTCAGAGTCTGGGCTGTCTGCAGGCAGATGTCGTCGTTCAAAACGGCGGCCAGTATGAAAACATCGGCCATGCGCAACACTTCAAGGACAGTTTCGCTCTCACCAGACTTTGCGGACATGACGACAAGTCCGTCCAGAACCACAAACAGGAAGTCAGCCGCTTCGTCCTCCTTGAGAAGAACTGTTCGTGCGGGGAAGGACTGAACGAAGCTCGGCCGAATAATTCGCTCGAAATTCACGTCCGCCATCTCTGCGAAGAGCGGAAGCTTTCTAAGTCTGTCGACATCGTCCTTATGCATAAAGCATACTCACTCGTTCAAGTTATCGGTATACCTGTTTGATAATTATCAATCATAAAAAGACAAAAAGTCAATCACTAGCCATAAATAATTCTTATGAAGACTTATTTCTTGTCATTGCGTTTTTTAATCTTGAAAAATCAAACAATTTTGATCTTAATCAATGTATTCATCAGACAGCAGGCGCATAAGTGCAAACGAAACCTGTAACGGTATTCAATTCGGAGTACGCCTATGCCAAACGTCGAGGGAGCTGCCCCCAAAGGGCAAACTACAGCTCTTGCTATGAGCACCATCGCGTTCACGACATGTTTTGCGGTTTGGACAATATTTGCAATCATTGGAATTCAGATACGTTCTGAACTCGGTTTGTCCGAAACACAGTTCGGTCTGCTTGTCGGTACACCAATACTCACCGGCTCTCTTATCCGCGTTATTCTGGGCATTTGGGCGGATCGCTATGGCGGTCGACTGATTTTCGCGCTGACCATGCTCATTTCGGCGCTTGCAACCTATCTCCTTACTTTCGCGACCAACTATCCGCAGATGCTGATCGCCGCGCTCGGTGTTGGCGTGGCGGGTGGCTCATTTTCGGTCGGTGTCGCCTATGTGTCGCGTTGGTATCCTCCTGATAAGCAGGGCGTTGCGCTCGGCATTTTCGGCGCCGGGAATGTCGGCTCCGCCGTTACGAAGTTTTTCGCACCCATCGTCATGGTTGCCTTCGGCTGGCATGCGGTTGCGGAAATCTGGGCGGCGGCTATGGTCGTCATGGCCTTGGTCTTCTATTTCACGACCAGCGATGATCCCGTTCTGGTCGAACGTCGCCGCACCGGTGAAAAGCCTGCCAGCACACTTATGGAGCTTGAGCCGCTCAAAAACATACAGGTCTGGCGTTTCTCGCTTTATTACTTCTTCGTCTTTGGCGCGTTCGTGGCGCTTGCCCTGTGGCTGCCGCAATATCTGATCCATGTTTATGGCGTCGATATCCGCGTGGCGGGCATGATCGCGGTCTTCTTCTCCGTTCCAGCCAGCCTTTTCCGAGCCTATGGCGGGCATCTGTCCGATGTCTATGGTGCGCGAAAAGTCATGTACTGGACGTTTCTTGTCTCACTCGTGGCAACGTTTGTCCTGTCTTACCCACCGACGGATTACGTTATTCAAAGCGATAAGGGGCCGCTCAGCTTCCATGCTGAAATGGGTATGGTCGGCTTTACGATCACCGTTTTTATCCTTGGCTTCTTCATGGCTTTGGGCAAAGCCGCTGTGTTCAAGCACATCCCGGTTTACTATCCGGGCAATGTCGGCTCTGTTGGTGGTCTGGTCGGCATGATCGGTGGGCTGGGTGGCTTTATCCTGCCCATTCTGTTCGGTGTGCTTCTGGACCTGACTGGCCTGTGGACGAGCTGCTTCATGCTGCTCTTCTTCATCGTCGCGGTTTCCCTTGTCTGGATGCATGTTTCGATCCGCCAGATGGAACACGCCGCACAAGGCACGACGACGGAAGAGCTTCCAGCCTTTGCCGAATTGCAGGGACTCAAGAAAGCCGAAATCAAACCAACCAGGAGCGACGCGGTTTTGACCGATTGGCGTCCCGACGATCCGGTCTTCTGGGAACAGAAAGGCAAGAAGATCGCCAAGCGCAATCTGTGGCTTTCCATTCCCGCACTGCTGTTGTCCTTCGCTATCTGGCAAGTCTGGTCTGTGGTGGTGGCAAAGCTGCCGCTGGTGGGCTACCAGTTCACGACCGACCAGTTGTTTTGGCTGGCGGCGCTCCCCGGCATTTCGGGTGCAACCTTCCGCATTTTCTATTCCTTCATGGTGCCGATCTTTGGTGGACGCCTCTGGACCACATTGACCACATGGTCGCTGGTTATCCCGGCAATCGGCATTGGTTATGCGGTGCAGAACCCGACCACACCGTACTTCGTGTTTCTGCTCCTGGCCCTGTTCTGTGGCTTCGGCGGCGGTAATTTTGCCTCCTCCATGTCGAATATCTCGTTCTTCTTCCCGAAGCATGAAAAGGGCAATGCAGCGGCGCTCAATGCGGGCCTCGGCAATCTCGGCGTTAGCGTGGTGCAGTTCGTGGTTCCGCTTGTCATCACCGCCGGTATCTTCGGCAAGCTCGGTGGCAACCCGGCCATGGTCGCCACCGAGGCGGGCAACGCGCCACTCTGGCTGCAAAATGCCGGGTTCATCTTTGTGCCATTCATCATCATCACGGCTTTCGCCAACTGGTTCGGCATGAACGATATCGCATCGGCCAAAGCATCCTTTGCCGATCAGGCTGTTATCTTCCGCCGCAAGCACAACTGGATTATGTGCTGGCTTTATACCGGTACATTTGGTTCGTTCATCGGCTATTCGGCTGGCTTCCCGCTTCTGACCAACATCCTGTTTCCAGAGGTCAATGCTCTGCACTATGCCTTCCTTGGACCGCTCGTTGGCGCGCTGTCGCGGTCGGGTTCAGGCTGGCTCGCCGATAAATACGGCGGCGGCCGCGTCACCATCTGGGCATTCGTGCTGATGATGATCGGTGTCGCGGGCGTGCTGTGGTTCGTCGGTGTCAAAGACCAGCCGAACGCTTTCTGGGGCTTCTTCGCTTCCTTCGTCCTGCTGTTCTTCGCCACGGGTATTGGCAACGCTTCCACCTTCCAGATGATCCCGGCGATCATGTCAAAGGAAATGGTCCGGCTCATGCCAAATGCCACGCCGGAAGAACGTCGCCATGAGGCCGAAAAGGAATCTGCGGCCATCACGGGCTTCACCTCCGCCATTGCAGCATTCGGCGCCTTCTTCATTCCAAAAGGCTACGGCACCTCGATCAGCATGACCGGCGGACCGGAAGCGGCACTGTGGGCGTTCCTGATTTTCTACGTGACCTGCCTCCTGATCACCTGGGGCGTCTACACCCGAAAAGGCGGACTGCTCTACGACGTTGAGCATGGCCGCAAGCCAGCGCCTGCCGTGGCCTAACGATATAATGTGAGGATAAAATCATGAGTCTGCTCCTCGATCGCCTGAATTTTCTTGCGCGCAAGAATGTCGGCACCTTTTCGGAAGGCCATGGGGTCACAACCAATGAAAACCGTGATTGGGAAGACGCCTATCGCAAGCGCTGGCAGCACGACAAGATCGTCCGCTCCACCCATGGTGTGAACTGCACCGGCTCCTGCTCGTGGAAAGTTTACGTCAAGGGCGGGATCATCACCTGGGAAACCCAGCAGACGGATTATCCGCGCACCCGCGCCGACCTTCCCAACCACGAGCCGCGCGGTTGTTCGCGCGGGGCGAGCTATAGCTGGTATGTCTATTCAGCCAACCGGGTGAAATACCCGTTGATCCGCTCGCGCCTCCTGAGATTGTGGCGCAAGGAACGTGCGGTAAAAACGCCGGTCGCGGCTTGGGCAGCGATCCAGCAGGACCCGGCAAAGCGGGCTGACTATATGAAAGTGCGTGGGCTTGGTGGTTTTGTCCGCGCCAGTTGGGCGGAAGTCAACGAGATCATCGCTGCGGCCAACGCCTATACGACCAAGACCTACGGGCCGGACCGCGTGATCGGCTTTTCTCCGATCCCGGCCATGTCGATGGTGTCCTATGCGGCGGGTTCGCGTTATCTGTCGCTGCTTGGCGGCGTCTGCATGTCGTTCTACGACTGGTATTGCGACCTGCCACCTGCTTCGCCGATGACATGGGGCGAGCAGACCGACGTGCCGGAATCTGCCGACTGGTATAATGCCGGGTTCCTCATGCTCTGGGGCTCCAATGTCCCGCAGACCCGCACGCCGGATGCTCATTTCTATACCGAGGTACGCTATAAGGGAACCAAGTCGGTGGTGGTTTCGCCGGACTATTCGGAGGCGGCCAAGTTTTCCGATTTGTGGCTGCACCCCAAGCAGGGGACGGACGCAGCGCTTGCCATGGCGCTCGGCCATGTCATCCTGCGCGAATATCATCTGGACCGTCAGGTTCCATATTTCGAGGATTATTGTCGTAAATATTCCGACTTCCCGATGCTGGTCATGCTCAGCCAGAAAGACGGGCGCTATGTGCCGGATCGTTTCCTGCGTGCTTCCGATTTCAAGGGTGATCTCGGCGAAGGCAACAATCCAGACTGGAAGACGGTTGCTTTCGACACCAAGTCTGGCGCCTATGTTGCGCCACAGGGTTCCATCGGTTTCCGTTGGGGCGACGATGGCCAGTGGAATCTCGAAGAAAAGGGCGGCAACGGCCAGGATGTGGAACTGGCCAAGAGCTTCATCGACAAGGACAAACACGATGCCGTCGCCGATGTGGCCTTCCCATATTTCGGCAATCGTGAGCACGATTACTTTGAAGGCAGCGACCATGACAGCGTGCTGGTCCGCAAGGTTCCGGCCCGCAAGCTCAAGCTCAAGGGCGGCGACGTCATGGTCGCGACCGTGTTCGACCTGTTTGCGGCCAATTACGGGCTTGATCGGGGCCTTGGCGACGAGAATTCGGCCAAGTCCTACGACGAAGGCCTGCCATACACTCCGGCCTGGGCCGAAAAAATCACCGGCGTCCCGCGCGATCAGATCATTGCGGTGGCGCGTGAATTCGCGACCAATGCCGAAAAGACCAATGGCCGCTCCATGGTCATTCTGGGGGCCGGTCTTAACCACTGGTACCACATGGACATGAACTATCGTGGCATCATCAACATGCTGGTGATGTGCGGTTGTATCGGCCAGTCCGGTGGCGGCTGGAGCCATTATGTGGGGCAGGAGAAGCTGCGCCCGCAAACGGGCTGGACAGCGCTCGCCTTTGCGCTCGACTGGAACCGTCCACCGCGCCATATGAACTCAACCTCGTTCTTTTATGCGCATACTGACCAGTGGCGTTATGAGACGGTGAAGGTGCAGGACATTCTGTCGCCGACAGCGCCTGATGGTGCATGGGACGGCACTTTACTTGATTACAACATCCGGGCCGAGCGCATGGGCTGGCTGCCGTCTGCGCCACAACTCCAGACCAATCCGTTGGACATAGCAAAGGAAGCGTCAAGTTCTGGCAAAGACCCGAAAGACTTCATCGCAAATGCGTTGAAGAACGGCACCGTCACCATGTCCTGCGAGGACCCCGACCACGAAGCCAACTGGCCGCGCAACATGTTTGTCTGGCGTTCGAACCTGCTTGGCTCGTCGGGCAAGGGACACGAATATTTCCTGAAGCATTTGCTCGGTACATCGAACGGTTTGCTTGGCAAGGATCTCGGTCAGGACGGAGCGCAGGAAAGCCGCGAGGCCGTGTGGCACGAGAATGCGCCGGAAGGAAAGCTAGACCTTCTGGTCACGCTCGATTTCCGCATGTCCACGACCTGCGTCTATTCCGATATCGTCCTGCCAACCGCAACCTGGTACGAAAAAAACGATCTCAATACCTCCGACATGCATCCCTTCATCCATCCGCTGTCGAGCGCAGCGGACCCTGCATGGGAAGCACGCAGCGACTGGGAAATCTTCAAAGACATTGCCAAAAAGTTTTCTGAAGTCGCCCCGGAAGTGTTGGGTGTCGAAAAGGACGTTGTTCTTGTTCCGACCCTGCATGACACGGCTGGCGAACTGGCGCAGCCCAAGGACGTCCTCGACTGGAAAAAGGGCGAGGTCGAGCCGATCCCCGGCAAGACGATGCCATCTGTTGTGGTTGTAGAGCGCGACTATCCCAATCTCTACAAGCGCTACACTTCTGTTGGCCCGCTTCTCGACAAGCTTGGCAATGGCGGCAAGGGTATCTCGTGGAATACTGAACATGAGGTGGATTTGCTCGCCAAGCTCAACGGAAAAGTTGAAGAGCCTGGCGCAAGCCAGGGACGTCCGCGTATTTATACCGACATCGATGCAACTGAAGTCATTCTGTCGCTCGCGCCGGAAACTAACGGCGAGGTTGCGGTCAAGGCGTGGAAAGCGCTTTCCAAGTTTACCGGACGCAACCACACCCATCTGGCGATCCCAAAGGAAGATGAAAAGATCCGCTACCGCGATATCGTTTCTCAGCCCCGCAAGATCATTTCATCCCCGACATGGTCCGGCATTGAATCAGAGAGCGTGTGTTACAATGCGGGCTATACCAATGTGCATGAACTGATCCCATGGCGCACGCTGACCGGTCGTCAGCAGCTCTACCAGGATCATTTGTGGATGCGCGCTTTCGGTGAAGGCTTCTGTGTCTATCGTCCGCCCATTGATACCAAGACGGTCAATCCTGCGATCCGCGAGAAGGCGGATGGCAAGCCGCATCTCGTGCTGAACTTCATCACGCCGCATCAGAAATGGGGCATTCACTCGACCTATACGGATAACCTCTTGATGCTCACACTCAATCGTGGCGGGCCGGTTGTCTGGATTTCGGAGCCGGATGCCGCACGGGCTGGTCTTGTCGATAATGACTGGGTGGAAGTTTACAATGCCAACGGCGCCATTGTGGCGCGCGCGGTTGTCTCCCAGCGCATGAAGGACGGAACCGTCTTCATGTATCATGCGCAGGAAAAGATCGTGAACACGCCCGGCTCGCCAATGACCGGCCAGCGCGGTGGCATTCACAACTCCGTCACACGCATCATCACCAAGCCGACGCATATGATCGGCGGGTACGCGCATCAGTCCTACGGTTTCAATTATTACGGCACGGTTGGGTCCAACCGTGACGAATTCGTTGTGGTGCGCAAGCTCGACCATGTGGACTGGATGGAAGGTCCATTGGAAGAAAGCAAACAGTCGTCGTTCGCTAAGGAGGCAGCAGAATGAAAATTCGCGCTCAAATCGGAATGGTGCTTAATCTCGACAAGTGCATCGGCTGCCACACCTGCTCGGTGACGTGCAAGAACGTCTGGACCAATCGCGAAGGCGTGGAATATGCCTGGTTCAACAATGTCGAAACCAAACCCGGCATTGGCTTCCCAAAGGAATGGGAAAACCAGAAGAAGTGGAACGGCGGCTGGGTCCGCAAGAAGAACGGTAAGATCGAGCCGAAGATGGGCGCGAAATGGCGCATCCTCGCCAAGATTTTCGCCAATCCGGACCTGCCTGAAATCGACGATTATTATGAACCGTTCGATTTCGATTACGGTCATCTCCAGACAGCGGGCGAAAGCAAGACCATGCCGACCGCCCGTCCGCGTTCGCTGATTTCTGGCGAGCGGATGGAGAAGATCGAATGGGGTCCGAACTGGGAAGAAATTCTCGGTGGCGAATTCGCCAAGCGTTCGAAGGATTACAATTTTGAGGGCGTGGAAAAGGAAATCTACGGCCAGTTCGAAAATACCTTCATGATGTATCTGCCGCGCTTGTGCGAGCATTGCCTCAACCCGACCTGTGTTGCGGCCTGTCCTTCAGGCGCAATCTACAAGCGCGAGGATGACGGCATCGTCCTGATCGACCAGGAAAAGTGCCGTGGCTGGCGCATGTGCGTTTCCGGCTGCCCCTATAAGAAAATCTATTACAACTGGAGTTCGGGCAAATCCGAGAAGTGCATCTTCTGCTATCCGCGTATTGAAGCCGGCCAGCCAACGGTATGCTCCGAAACCTGTGTCGGTCGCATTCGCTATCTCGGCGTGATGCTCTACGATGCCGACCGTATTTCGGAAGCCGCTTCCACCGCCAACGAGCAGGATCTCTATCAGGAACAGCTCAATATCTTCCTTGATCCGAACGATCCTGCCGTGATCGAACAGGCCCGCAAGGATGGCGTGCCGGAAGCCTGGCTGGAATCCGCCAAGCACTCGCCGGTCTACAAGATGGCGATGCAATGGAAAATTGCCTTCCCGCTGCATCCTGAATACCGCACCTTGCCGATGGTCTGGTATGTTCCGCCGCTCTCGCCGCTCCAGTCGGCTGCCGCTGCAGGCAAGCTCGGCATGGACGGCCCACTGCCGGATGTCCGCTCCATGCGCATTCCGGTCCGTTATCTCGCCAATCTTCTGACGGCGGGCAAAGAGGAGCCCGTTATTTCGGCGCTGGAACGCATGCTCGCCATGCGCGCCTATATGCGCGCCAGGACGGTCGATGGCGTTCTCGACGAGGCGATTGCGGATCGCGTTGGCATGAGTGGCGCGATGATCGAGGAAATGTATCACATCATGGCAATCGCCAACTACGAAGACCGTTTTGTCATTCCGACCACGCATCGCGAAGTTACCGAAGATGCCTATGACATGCGCGGCTCCTGCGGCTTCACCTTTGGCAATGGCTGCTCGGGCGGTTCATCGACGGAAGATCTGTTCGGCTCCAAGCGACCGAAACTGGTCCAGACGCCGACAGATATCTTCAGGGAGCAAGTGTAATGAACAAGACCCTGAAAATCATTTCGCTCCTGCTTTCCTATCCGACCGCCGAGCTTCAGCTGGGCGGGCAGGAGTTGAAAGATGCGCTGGCAGGAGAAAAGCTTTCTTCCGGTGTCCGGAAGCTTCTCGACAGTCTCACGGATTATGTTTGCGACTGCGATCTCTATGAGGCGCAGGAGCGTTATGTCCATCTGTTCGATCGGACGCGTTCGCTGTCGCTGCATCTTTTCGAGCATGTCCATGGCGAAAGCCGTGATCGCGGTCAGGCTATGGTTGATCTGATGAAAATGTATGACGACAACGGCCTTGTCGTCGATGCGAAGGAACTGCCGGACTATCTGCCGCTGTTCCTCGAATTTTTGTCGACGCGTTCACCGGAAGAAATTCACGATCTCCTCGCCCAGACCGGCCATATCACGGCGGCGCTCGGCGAACGTCTGCGTAAGCGTCAGTCGCCTTATGCCAATGCTTTTGCGGCGCTGCTTCACGTTGCCAATGCGAAACCGGACAAGAATCTTGTTGGCGAGTTGCTTCGACTGGAAGAGGACGACCCTAATGATCTCGCCGCACTCGACCGTATCTGGGAAGAGGAAGTGGTGACCTTCGGCGGCAATGCGGGTGAGAATTCCTGCGGACCGGACCGGCTGCGTATGCAGATGCGCGCCGCACAGCGCAAGCCCGGCGCCCCGTCCAACCCATCGCATCTTTAGGAGACGGAAAATGGCTTATATCCATACGTTTCTGTTCGGCATCTATCCCTATATCGCGCTCAGTGTACTCGCGCTCGGTTCGATCTTTCGTTACGACCGTGAGCCCTATACATGGCGTTCAGGGTCCAGCCAGCTTCTGCGGCGCAAGCAGCTGATGTGGGGTTCCGTGCTTTTTCACGTCGGCGTGCTATTCATCTTTGCCGGGCACTTTGTCGGTCTGCTGACGCCGATCTGGGTTTTTGACGCTCTGGGCGTCAGCCATGAGGCCAAGCAAATATTGGCTGTGGTTGCTGGTGGAATCGCGGGGGTGATGGCCATTATCGGCGCCTCGCTTCTGGCCCATCGCCGGGTTTTCGACCCGCGTGTTCGCGCGTCGTCGCGCCCGACCGACACGCTGATCATCATTCTGCTCTGGGTCCAGCTTCTGCTTGGCCTCAGCTCTATCCCCGTTTCGTTGCAGCACATCGATGGCCATGAAATGGTGAAGTTCATGAACTGGGCGCAAGGCATCTTTACTTTCAACCCGGAAGCTTCAAGCTACATCACCGATGCGTCCATCATCTTCAAGATGCACATTTTCCTCGGGCTCACAATCTTCCTGCTGTTCCCGTTCACGCGGCTTGTGCATATGTTGAGTGCGCCGGTCCGCTACATCTGGCGTCCGGGCTATCAGGTCGTGCGCGAGCGCAACCATACGGCTCAGTCCTCCCACATGCGCATTCCAGCGGAGTAAAGATCATGGTGACACTTTTTGATCGGAAACAACCGTCAGAACAACCGCGTGGCGCACATGCTCATCATGAGGGTTACACGAGCTATAAGGAGCCGGACACGCGCGTACCGCCAAAGCCGCGCCCGGTTTTCGATGCGGTGTCCGTCAATGGCGTGACGATTGATGAGACGAACATTCTGACGGAGGCGCAAAACCATCCATCGGAAAATCCGGGGAGGGCGCTGCTCGCGGCTGCGCGGGCGCTTGCGGTGCGCGAACTTCTTCTGCAACGCGCAAAAGAAATTGGCCTCGCGCCAGTGCACGAGAAAGATGCGGAAGGACGCAGCGAAACCGACGAAGATGCGCTTGTGCGGATGGTGATCGAGCAGGAGGTCGAAGTGCCTTCGGCCACGCGTGAGGAGGCGCTGCGGTTTTATGAGAACAATCGCCATCGCTTTACGAGCGAGCCCATTCTGGAAGCAAGTCACATATTGATTTCTGCTGATCCGGCTGATGAGAAACAACGGGACAGAGCGCGTTCCACAGCGACACAACTTGCCGCCTCGGCGATTGCCGAGCCGACAAGCTTTGCATCCTTGGCGCATGACTACTCTGCTTGTCCTTCCAGCGCGCAGGGCGGCAATCTCGGGCAGCTTACGCGCGGCAGCACCGTGCCGGAATTCGAACGGGCGCTGGAACGGCTGATGCCGGGTGAGATCACGGCGGCGCCAATCGAAAGCCGTTTTGGCTTTCATATCATTCGCCTCGAACGGCGCGTCGATGGCGAAGAGCTTCCCTTCGATTATGTTGCGGACAGAATTGCGGGCTGGCTGGAAGCATCCACATGGTCGAAAGCCGTCTCGCAATATATCGCAATCCTCGCTGCAGATGCCGACATAACCGGAATAGACCTGCTGGCGGATGACCGGGGAAGCGCATGAGTAAAAAGCCCAGCCTGGCAGCCATTCACTGCGTGAAAGATTTGCCGGTCGATCATTTTCTGGCGGATATCGTGACACGGGCACGGGAGGAAGGTCTGCGTGTCACCGGTTTCCTCCAGCATCGCGGTGCACAAACGGATGAATGTTGCCGAACAATCTCTATCGAACATATCGATAGTGGTGAGGTTCGGCTCATTTCGCAGCCGCTGGGCACGGGATCGTCAGGATGCCGTCTCGATCCTGCCGCACTGGCAGACATTGCAGCCGAATTGCTTGCCGAGCTTGATCGACCGACGGATTTGCTCATCCTTAATCGCTTCGGCAAGGGCGAATGCGAAGGCCATGGCTTGCGTGCGGTTATCGAAACTGCATTTGCGCGCGGCGTGCCGGTATTGACGGTCGTGCGCGATACTTATGCAAATGGATGGTGCGATTTCGCAGGGGAATTCGGTGTTCTCTTGACTGCCAACCAGCAAAGCATAGCCGGCTGGTTCAACGCGCATATTTCACGCCGCACCCAAGTCCTTCAGGACGCATTCTCTCAATAATCCTCGCCACACCACGCCACGTTTGGTCGCACCCCAAAAACAAGTATTTTATTTGCATGTTTTCGCGCGCCCATATAGATGCATATCAGATACATAATTTAACATCGTGAGACTCATTCCGGCGGTGCAGCCGTCGAAATGCGCATAGGCCTGATAGCGAACAGGTCGCCTGGCATGCATTTGATATGGAGACGCATATGTCGCAGACACTGAAGGAAAACACGGTTGCCATCGTCAAGGCGACCGTTCCCGCGCTCAATGCTCATGGGCTTGATATTGTTCATGAAATGTATTCGCGCATGTTCCAGAATCCTGAAATCAGGGATCTGTTCAACCAGTCTCATCACGGAGAAGCTTCATCGCAGCCGCGAGCGCTGGCAGGTGCGATTCTCGCCTATGCCAGCAATATCGAGAATCTGGCCGCGCTGGCCCCGGCGGTGGAGCGAATTGCGCAAAAACATGTGGGCCTTCAAATTCTCCCGGAACATTATCCCCATGTGGCTGAAGCTTTGCTGGGAGCGATCAAAGCCGTGCTGGGTGATGCTGCAACAGATGAAATTCTGGAAGCCTGGGGCGACGCCTACTGGTTTCTGGCCAACATTCTGATGGCGCGGGAAAATCGCATTTATGACGAGCAGAAAGTTGCTGATGGCGGCTGGAACGGCTGGCGTGATTTTCGCATTGACGAGATCGTCCGTGAAAGCAGCACGATATCGTCGTTCGTTCTCCGCCCCGTGGATGGCGGGCGGGTCATGGAGCACAAGCCCGGCCAGTATCTGACCTTCTGGTTTGAAATCGCCAATCACGCGCCAATCAAGCGCAACTACTCCATTTCAAGCGCCGCGAATGGCAAAACCTACCGGATTTCGGTCAAGAAGGAGCCTGGTGGCGTGGCGTCGAACTGGCTGCATGATCAGGCAGCCATCGGCAGCGTCATCAAGGTTGCAGCGCCAGCAGGTGAATTTTTTCTGGCCGATAGCCCGACGCGTCCGGTTGTGTTGTTGTCTGGTGGCGTTGGGCTTACGCCGATGGTTGCGATGCTCGAAACCATCGCCGACCAACACCCTAAACTTCCAACGCAGTATATTCACGGCACACATAACCGCGAGACCCATGCGATGCGCGATCATGTGCAGGCACTTGCCGCCAAGGGTGACGCGATCCGTGTGAGCGATTTTCACCAGACACCACTGGACGGTGAGAAAACGGGTGTGCATTACGACCATGCGGGGCTGATTACGGATGAGTGGCTGGTTGCCAACACGCCGCTACAGGATGCAGACTACTATATCTGCGGACCGCGCCTTTTCCTGCGTGCCGCCGTATCAGCGCTATCGCTGGCGGGTGTGCCGTCTGACCGTATCCATTACGAGTTTTTCGGTCCTGCGGACGAACTTCTGGCCGCTTGAGGCCTTCAAATCTGTATATGCAAAAACAGGGAACGGGTGAAAATCCGTTCCTTTGCTTAATCCATCAGGTCAAAACTGAGCGGTGGCTTGCGCTCGGTCAGTCGGCGCATGACGGTTTTGTCTGTCAGCAGATCTTCAACCGTATAACTATCGAACACACGAAGCATCGCTTCAACGCCCTGCGCCAGCACACCGGTTAGACCGCAAGCGGGCGAAAGTGCGCATCCTGGACAGTCCGCCAGTTGATGAAGACCTTCTTCCGTATGCCGGACGACAGCGCCCACCGAAATGGTATGCGCAGGGCGAGCCAGACGCAGGCCTCCGCTCCGCCCGCGAACCGTTTCAATGAAACCGCCGCTCACGAGGCCATTGACGACTTTCATCAGATGGTTGTGGGAAATCGAATATGCGTTGGCAATTTCGCCGATCGAACACAGACGGTCCTCGTGAATTGCCAGATGGATCAAGACGCGAAGCGAAAAGTCCGTATAAAGCGTCAAGCGCATATGATTTTCTCACTACCTTTCGTTTTCAGCGAGACATTATAGGGAAGATGAACTGATCTGTATCATTGCAGATTTTTGCAAGTCCAGTTCCGACCGGCCCGGACATATTTCCCGTCTTTGCAGGCTTCCTAGCAGTTTATACCGTGCATGTTAAGCTGCGGCCGATAATGACTGTCGCGCGAACTTCAGGAAGCGATGCCAGACTTCAGCAGTGCTGAGAAACGCGGGTCGAAATGCCTGCTGATCTGCTCAAGGGCTGCCCCGCGCGCCACGGCCCATATATCGGTCAACCCGACCAGCAGACGCGGCAATGTCCGCACCGGGTAATCTACGCTGGAGGAAATGAGCGGCTCGATCCGGTCCACGAGCCGGTTGGCCAGAAGTTTCGGCGCGCCGCCACACAGAATAACTGTTTGCGGGTCGAAGATCGCTTCTATCGTATGGATGGCGGATCTCAGTTCCATCGCCGCCCGCTCCAGCCATGTTTCCAGTTGCGGATCGTTCTGCGCCAACAGGGCTTCCAATTCCGCAGAAAGATCGGGCTGTGCTTCGTCGATTTTCAAATGTTTGTAGAGCGACCAGAGAGAAGCATGGTGTTCCAGTGGCGTTTGCGCGCCACGATTGGTCATAAGCATGGTGCCGATTTCACCGGCATTGCCCTTGCTGCCCGTATAGATTTCTCCGTTCAGTATCAGCCCGGCGCCGACACCGTAGCCCATATAGATACAGACGACATTATCGAGGCCGTCTGCGAGACCAACCATTTTTTCTGCCCGCGCGCAGGCCGTAGCATCGTTCTGCAATGTTACAGTCAGGCCGGTGCTTTGGGTCAACCTGTCGATCAGCGGGAAAGATTGCCATGCACTCATCACCCATCGGTCATGCTCGGGAACCTTTGTCCCGAAAGGTCCGGGCATGGCGACACCAAGCCCTGACATTCGATAGTGTCCATCGGGGAATTCCCGTGCGAGCGTCGCTTGCGCTTTGGCAATTTCTTCCAGAATGATGGCGCAGCCTTCTTCCGGATTATCGGGTGGCAGTCTGGCCTCTCGCCGCACGACTTCATCGCCGGTCAGATTGACGATGACGATCCGGGTCAGATGCCGGTCGATCTGAACGCCGAGCGCAAAAGCGCCCTCGGGCACCAGCCGGTAGGGCGTTGCCGGTTGTCCGCGACCACGCCTGACGGCATTTTCCGAACTCACCAATCCGTCGCTTTCCAGACCTTCAATCAGGTTGGAGATCGTCTGTTTGGTGAGATTTGTCGCACGGGCGAGTTCGGCGCGGGAGAGCGATCTGTTTTGGCGCAGGGCGTCGATGATCACCCTGCGATTATGGGCGCTTGTACCCTCATGATTGGTGCCACTCGTGGCCCGAATGTCGCTCTTTCTTGGCATCCTCAATCCCTCTTGACACCAGTAGATATTTATAACACGTTTAAGTCAATGGATTTGACTTAATAAAGAACATGAACATTTAATAATGGTGGAACAACAGCTCTGATCTCACGGCGATAAGGCAATGTGCACGGCACTAGCACAAGCCGGAGGCAGGTTAACGGGAGGTACCAATGCTTAAATCAATTCGCACCGTCTTGCTGGGTACGCTGGCCGTATCCGCTTTCTCGGTTCCGCACGCATTTGCTGAAACGACCCTGAATGCCCTGTTCATGGCGCAGGCCGCTTATAGCGAAGCGGATGTACGCGCGATGACGGAGGCCTTTCAGACAGCCAATCCGGATGTGAAGGTCAATCTGGAATTCGTGCCCTATGAAGGGTTGCATGACAAGACGGTTCTGGCTCAGGGTTCGGGGCAGGGCTATGACGTTGTGCTGTTCGACGTGATCTGGCCAGCCGAATATGCAAGCAACAATGTGCTTGTCGATGTCTCGTCGCGCATTACGGACGAGATGAAGAAGGGCGTTCTGCCAGGCGCCTGGACGACGGTTCAGTATCAGGACAAATATTACGGCATGCCGTGGATTCTGGATACCAAGTACCTGTTCTACAACAAGGAAATCCTTGAGAAAGCAGGTATAAAGAACCCGCCTAAGACTTGGGCGGAACTCAACGATCAGGCAAAGATCATCAAGGACAAGGGATTGCTTGCATCGCCGATTGCGTGGAGTTGGGCGCAGGCGGAGGCCGCGATTTGCGACTACACCACGCTGGTGAGTGCTTATGGCGGCGATTTCCTGAAAGACGGAAAGCCCGCCTTCGACAAGGATGGCGGACTGGATGCCCTCAGATATATGGTGGACAGCTATAAGTCCGGCCTCAGCAATCCCAACTCGAAAGAGTTTCTGGAGGAGGACGTACGCAAGGTCTTCCAGAATGGTGACGCCGCTTTCGCGCTGAACTGGACCTATATGTATAGTAAGGTCAATGACCCTGCCGAAAGCAAAGTGGTTGGCAAGGTGGGCGTGGTGCCTGCGCCGGGCGTCGAAGGCAAGAGCGAGGTTTCGGCTGTCAATGGTTCCATGGGGCTTGGCATCACCACCACCAGCAAACATCCTGATGATGCGTGGAAATATATCGTCTTTATGACCTCGCAAAAGGTCCAGAACGATTATGCAAAACTGTCTCTGCCGATCTGGGCGTCGTCCTATGACGATCCGGCTGTATCGAAGGGACAGGAAGAGTTGATTGCGGCAGCGAAGCTCGGCCTGGCTGCGATGTATCCGCGCCCGACGACACCGAAATATCAGGAAATGTCCACGGCCTTGCAGCAGTCCATTCAGGAAGCTTTGCTTGGACAGTCTTCGCCGGAAGACGCCCTCAAATCCGCAGCTGAAAACAGCGGACTCTAAGACCCTGATGGGAGTGGTTGCATCTGCATCCACTCCCTTCTTCCATTTAGACTGAGGTGCAAACAATGTCCGGCAACTGGATGACTATGCGAGCGTGGTTGCTGATGCTTCCGTTACTCGCCGTCATGGTTTGCGTGATCGGCTGGCCAATGTTTGAAACGGTGCGGCTTTCGTTCACCGATGCAAAGCTTGTCGGCACTGGCGGCGATTTTGTTGGCTTTGCCAATTACATCAAGATGCTAACCAGCTCAAATTTCCAGCGTGCCTTCTGGACCACAACCTGGTTTTCTCTCATCTCGGTGTCAGCCGAAATGGTCCTTGGCGTTTTGGCGGCACTGTTGCTGAACCAGCAGTTTTATGGCCGCACTGTTCTGCGCGCCTTGCTTATTCTGCCATGGGCGTTGCCAACGGTGGTCAACGCAACACTATGGCGTCTCATCTACAATCCCGAATATGGTGCGCTCAATTCGCTGTTGACCCAGCTTGGCATCATTTCAGACTACCAGTCATGGCTCGGCGAACCGTCAGCAGCAATGACGGCGCTGATTGTTGCCGATTGCTGGAAGAACTTCCCGCTTGTCGCACTCATCGCGTTGGCGGCCCTTCAAGCCGTCCCAAGAGACATAACAGCTGCATCGCTCGTCGATGGCGCGGGTCCATTCAACCGATTCCGGTTTGTGATTCTGCCCTATCTTGCGGGACCATTGATGGTCGCGCTTGTGCTCCGCACCATTGAGGCATTCAAGGTCTTTGACATTATCTGGATCATGACCCGCGGTGGCCCCGCTAATTCCACACGTACGCTTTCTATCCTCGTTTATCAGGAAGCATTTTCCTTCCAGCGCGCGGGATCTGGTGCATCGCTGGCGCTCATTGTGACCCTAATCGTTACGGTGCTGGCGTTGGGCTATGGTTTTCTGGTGCGCAAAACGGCTGGAGCGGCAACATAATGGAACGTCGAAGCCCCATCGCAACTTTCTTCGTTTATCTCGCTGCGCTGTCGCTAGCAGTCATTATCCTCGCGCCCTTGTTCTGGCTGTTTGTCATGAGCATATCGCCGATGGCCGACCTGTCTGTTCGCCCATTGAAATGGTGGCCGACCACAGCGGATTTTTCTCGCTATCAGACTCTGCTGTCCACGGTCCCCAATAGCGCTGGCGCTGCCTTTGTGGCATCGATGTATAACAGTCTGAGAGTGGCGGGCATGGCCACATTAGTGGCGATCCTTGTTGCGATCCCTGCCGGTTGGGCGGTATCGCGGACCTCGCGCATCGGTTGGTCGCTCACTTTGGTCATTGGCACATACATGCTGCCTCCGGTGGCTTTGGCCGTGCCGCTTTACATTCTCCTTGCAAAACTAGGGCTGCTGAATTCGGTATTCGGTCTCGCGCTTGTCTACCTCACCATTCTGGCACCATTCACCACATGGCTGATGAAGTCTGGCTTCGATGGTATCCCGCAGGAGATTGAGCAGGCCGCGATGATTGACGGTGCAAGCCTGTTCCAGACATTGCGTATCATCACGCTGCCGCTTGCATTGCCGATTGTTGCGACATCGGCGCTGTTCGCATTTCTGCTGGGATGGGACGAATTTTTCTATGCGCTTTTGTTCACATCGGATCAGAGAGCGCGGACGCTGACAGTCGCTATCGCCGATCTCGCTGGCGGGCGCGTTTCCGATTACGGGCTGATTGCGACGGCGGGTGTTTTGGCAGCACTTCCGCCGGTTATTGTTGGGCTTTTGATGCAACGCGCACTTATCTCCGGCCTCACCAGCGGCGGCGTGAAAGGATGATGATGAACACGCAAAAGCAGCGTCCCGAAGGACTTGTCGCAATCGATAAAGAGATGGCGCGCCAGTTTGGCGATGCTCTTATTTCCTTTGAGGATAATCGCGAACTGGCAGAGAAGATCGCCGGGAGTTTACGTAAAACCGGCAAGCTGCTCCTGCTGGGGATGGGCGGGTCGCACGCGGTCGGTCGTGCGGTGGAGCCGCTTTATCGCGCCCATAATATCGATGCAGTTGCCATACCGCTTTCAGAGCAGCTTGGCGCTGCCTTACCCATTGATGGCAAAACGGTTCTGGTCACATCCCAGTCCGGTGAAAGTGCGGAAGTCGTCCGCTGGTTCGCCGAGAAAAAGGGGCAGGCCGATATATTCGGTTTGACGCTTGATGCTGGGTCGTTTCTCGCCAGCAAAGTCGACTGCCTGGTGGGGCATGGCGGCGGGGAGCTTGCATTTGCAGCAACCCGTAGCCTGACAATTAGTTTCGCTCTGCATCTCGCCATATTGGCGGCACTCGGAGACGATCCGCGAGCCGCACTCAACGTGTTGAATTCCCCCCAAACTGTGGCGATTGATGCAGCGCTTGATTGCATCGCTGATGTCAACACGATTGTAACCTCGGGGCGCAGTCTGCAGGGGGTAGCAGAAGCCATTGCTCTCGGGTTTACCGAGCTTTCGCGCGTGCCGAGCTATTCGCTGGAGGGTGGCCAACTGCGTCACGGGCCGATGGAAATGCTCTCGCCAAAGGTTGCAGTTATCCTCTTCAAGGGCAACGATGCGACCGCACCGCTGGTGACGGCGATGGGACAGTCTGTTGCTGAAACGGGAGCCAAACTGGTAGTGTTTGACGCCTCCGGTGATGCGCCTGTTCCGGGTGCTGTAACGATTTCGTTTCCCGCAGCAAGCGGACTTGGCGCCATTTTCACGATCCTGTCAGCTGCGCAACGGCTCATGATAGCCTTTGCCGACCAACGTGTCGAGAATGCCGGTACGCCGGTCCGTTCTTCCAAAATCACCCGGAGCGAATGAGTGAGGCCAATTGCAATTATCGGCAACGTCAATGTTGATATGATCCTGGGACCGACTGCGGCTTGGCCACAACCGGGAACCGAGAACATTGTCAGCCATGACGAATTGCGCGTCGGCGGTTCGGCGGGAAACTCGGCTTTGACACTGATGGCTTTGGAAGTTCCATTTCAAATGGCCGCGAATACAGGCGCCGATCAGTTTGGTCGCTGGCTCGCTGAGAATTTTGGTGATCATGCCAGACAATGGGCGGCGTTTGCTGGAAAAACCACTCTGTCCGTCGGCCTGACGCATCCGGATGGAGAACGGACTTTCTTCACGACACTCGGTCATCTGCCGCATTTTTCAATTGAAGATGCCCTGTCGGCACTTGATGGTGAGGCCTTGTCCGGCGGACTGGCCCTTCTTTGCGGAAGTTTTCTGACCGACAGGCTGGCGGATGCATATGATCAGTTTTTCGATTGGGCCGACAGCCACAACATCGATGTGGCGCTTGATACCGGCTGGCCGGTCGAAGGCTGGACGGAGCGGAACCGAAGCCGCGCACTTTCATGGCTGAAACGCAGCAAGTTTGTCATGTTCAACGAGGTTGAGACGATCAATCTTGGAAACTCCGCCGATCCGGTTGAGGCCGCCCACAATCTCTGCCGGACGATGCCGGATGGCGGCCTTTTTATCGTTAAATGCGGCTCGAATGGCGCCTTCGCGGTTGGACATGATGGCAGCGTCGTATCGGTCAATGCGCCTCAGGTAACGGTTATCGATACAATCGGCGCGGGCGATGTTTTCAACGCAGCTTTTCTTGCGTCATTCGCCAAGGGCCGCTCGGTTGAGGACTGCTTGCAGGCCGCCACACGCAGTGCCTCGAAGGCCATTTCCACAAGCCCGCGGGCCTATATGTCGGATGCTGAAGGAGCGCTTGTATGAGCACCCTGACCATAAGCAATGTTTGCAAGAGCTACGGGTCGACAGAAATCCTCAAAGGTATCGATCTGTCTCTCGCCAGCGGTGAGTTTCTGGTGCTGTTAGGTGCCTCCGGTTCCGGCAAGTCGACATTGCTCAACATGATCGCGGGTCTGGCCGAACCGACAAGCGGCGACATTCGCATTGATGAGCGGTCTATCGTCGGCGTACACCCCAAGGACAGGGATACGGCGATGGTGTTTCAGTCCTACGCGCTCTATCCAAATCTGAATGTGAAGCGCAATATCGGCTTCGGTCTTGAGATGCGAAAAGTACCAGCTGCGGAGCGGGATAAAGCCGTGCTGGAAGCAGCGCGCCTTTTGCAGATCGAAAACCTGCTGGATCGAAAGCCCGCGCAGCTCTCCGGTGGCCAGCGTCAGCGTGTCGCAATCGGTCGCGCATTGGTGCGTCACCCCAAACTGTTCCTTTTCGATGAACCATTGTCCAATCTGGATGCAAAACTGCGCATGGAAATGCGTGCCGAGTTGAAGCGACTGCATCAATTGATGAAAACCACGATGGTTTACGTTACGCACGATCAGATCGAGGCGATGACATTGGCGACGCGGATTGCGGTCATGCGCAATGGGCGCATTGAACAACTGGACACGCCTGAAAATGTCTATAACCGGCCCGCGACGCTTTATGTGGCGACATTCGTCGGCGCGCCGCCAATGAACATGCTGGAAGCCACATTCAGCGGAGATCGTCTGACGATTGACGGTACGGACACCAGCATTCCAATTGGCAACCTACCGAATATTGCGGCTGGCAGACGTATTTTGCTTGGGGTTCGTTCAGAAGCAATAGGGCGGGAGCGGAAAGGTCAAAGTGTCGTTCTGCGCATGAAATGCGACATCGCCGAACTCACGGGTCCCGAACTGATTGTAACGGGAACCGTTGGCCCACAAAGGCTCGTTGCCGCTTTGCCCCCAAGTCATAAAGTTCAGCCAGGCGAAGAGTTCGAAGTCATGCTCGATCCTGCGAATATCCATCTCTTTGACGCAGAGACTGAACAGAGACTCAATTGATATTGCGTCGGCTTATGAACGCTCGTTCTTGATGGCCTCGTAGAGCCAGGGGCATTCGGCCACCGCCGGTGCCCGAATGCCTCGTGCGGCGGCGTCGAGCCGCATGTCGCGCAGGCGCTTCCGGCCTTCTTCTTCCGTCAGGTAGAGACGTTCATGCCCCCAGAAGGAAGGTCCGTCCGTGGTTTCATGCGGTTCCCAATTTGCGGGGTCGATCTGTCTTCCGCCCCAGCCGTTTTCTACAAAGAAACCCGAAGGTGTGTTTGCATAAAACGATGTCATGTAATCATTGGTGTGGCGTCCAAGCGTATAGGCCAGCCGACCATCTTCTAGTCCCGCGAGATCATATCCCTGTCCAACATCGTCAAGGTTCTTAAACTCAACCATGAAATGATGGAACCCCTGTTGACCGGACCCAACCATTGCAAAACTATGGTGGCGGTCATTGACATGGAAGAAGTAGAGCCCATAGGGCTTCAGTCCATAATCAGTCACATGGAAATCCAGATTGTCCCGATAGAAGGGCATCATGATTTCGATATTCTTCACATGCAGCACGGCATGTCCCATGCCAAGCGGGCCGGTGTTGAACCCTGATATGGGGCGACCCGGGACAAAAGGATCGGTGGCAATCATCGGCTGCCAGATCAGCTCGATGCGATTGCCCATCGGATCGTCGAACCAGACCATGTCCGCACAAAAGCGCTGATCGCAAAGGGCGACATTGGCCCGATGCACCCGGGTGCCGACCGCTTCCAGACGCGATGCATATTGATCGAGGTCGTGTTGAAACTCGACTTCCCAGCCCATGCAGGACAGCGTTTCACCCGGCTCGTCAAGCACGATCAACCGCTGCATGCGGTCATCCATACGGAAAGCTAGTTGACCGGCGGCAAGGTCAATTTTCTGCATACCAAGCAAGCCGGAGGCAAAGTCGGCCCAATCATCAAGCTTGTCGGAGCGCACGCCGATATATCCCAGAGCATTGATGGCCATGGCCTTTTCCCTCGCGTAAACTTGGATTGGCCCCGCTTTTGGCGGGGCCTGCGGAAATCAGGCTGCGTCAGCGATTGGGTTCGACAACGTGCCAATACCGGTGATTTCGACTTCAACACGGTCGCCAGCGAACATATAGAGTTGAGGCTCGCGGAACTTGCCGACGCCGCCGGGTGTTCCGGTGGCAATGACGTCGCCGGGAAGCAGTTTTGTCACCGTCGAAACATAGGCGATAATTTCGCCAATGGAGAAAGCCAGATCCGAAATCGGCGTCGTCTGCACTTCCTGGCCGTTCACGCGGGTACGTAGATGCTGTTCCTCGGGATTTGGCAGTTCGTCCTTCGTGACCATCCATGGTCCCATTGAGCCGGTGTCGTCGAAGCTCTTGCCCGGCCAAAACTGGGTCGTATGGCGCTGGAAGTCGCGGATAGAGCCGTCGTTGAAGCAGGAATAGCCTGCGATGTAATCTGCGGCTTTTTCGGCGCGGATATTGCGACCCGCTTTGCCGATGATGACAGCGAGTTCGCCCTCATAGTCGAATTCCTTGGAAACGGCTGGTCGCAACAGCGGATTTTCATGCCCAAGAACAGACGACGAATAGCGCGTGAAGATCGAAGGATATTTTGGCTTTTCGCGACCGGTTTCCTTGATATGCGCGGCATAATTCAGGCCGATGCAGAGAATCTTGTCCGGGTTTGGAATTGGCGAAACCAGAGTAACTTCCGATACCGTAACTGGCGCTTCCGTATGTGCAGCCAGTTCGGCCACGGCGTCGGCATTCAAAACAGCCCGCAGATCAGGGTAGCGAGCCTTGAAAGCGGCAGAAGACTTGTGCAGCCCCGCATCGGTAATGAACCCATAACCCGCCCCTTGATCCGCTGTCGTAAATGAAACCAGTCGCACCGTTGTAACTCCCTTCGATCCGTCGGGCGCGGCCCGATCGGGGTCGCGCATTCGTGGGCCTTATGCTGTGACGAGCGGTCCAAGGCCAGATCGAATTGGAGTTGCGTTCACCAGATGAACGGTGCCCCCGGAAGAACGACTTAGTCTGTGGAGTTGGAGTTTTCGCGTCGATAACGCATGGTCATGTCGGGAAAAGCTTCGCATTTTTGAGCAATCCGCGCCGCGCATTCCCGCGCCTGTTCGAGAAAACGTCTAACACCTTCCGCCACTGGAAGCGCCGACACGAACCACACCACCGTGACTACCGCTTGTACTCGCCCTTTGGCGTGAACGGGCACGGAGAGGCTGTTGGTCGCGCGGATCAGCTCACCGCTGCGCAATCCATATCCTTGCTGACGGGTGGCGGCAATCTGCTGCGTGATATGGCGGCGGTCGCCCGCAAGCGCCGCCTGATTGGCGGGGTTTTGCGCAAGCCGGTCCAAAATGGCTTCCCGTTCTTCATCTGGGCAAAAGGCAAGATAGGCTCGTCCGGAAGACGTATGCAGTATGGGCAATCGCGTGCCGACAAGCCCGTGTTGAATGGAAAAGGGGCTGGTGCGGTGCGTCGATTCCCGCACCAGCATCATGTCGTTTTGCAATGTGTGCAGATCGACGGGCCATAGAATTTGCTTGCCAAGCCGCTCGATTTCCGGCGCCGCGCATTCGCGCACCCATGCTTCGTCATTATAGCCGTCAGAAAGCGACCGGACGTAGAGCGTCGGATACCAGCTGCCATCGGAGGGACTGCGCTCGACAAAACCCAGCCCTTCCAGCGTTTCGAGAAGTCTAACCACAGTTGGACGCGGCAATTCCAGCCGTCGCGCAATCTGCTGCGGATGCGCGCCCTTATAGAGAGAAAGGTCTTGTAGCAGCGCCAGACCGCGCTCCAGAGCGCGAACAGGGGCAAAGTTTCTTTTGTTGGTTGGTTCCATAGGCACTAGTGCTCGACGGCGCGGCAAATTGCGTTCGACAGGTGAACTCTAATCGAAAATGGGTTGAAGTTGAAGGTTCAATATCGGAAACCCGCCGAGAGTTTATATGGGAGATAATAATGCAGATCAATCGACGCAACCTGCTGCTGTCCAGCGCGGGGTTCATGGCCGCTGGACTTTTGCCTGGTTTCCAGTCTGCTGTTCGCGCGGCTTCGGGCGATCCGGTAAAAATCGGCTGGTTTGCCGCGCTTTCCGGCCCCTATTCAACGGGCGCATTGGCGCAGGATGCCGGCCACAAGGCGGCCATCGCAGAACTGAATGCCAAGGGCGGTGTGCTTGGCCGCCCGCTGGAGTTGGTCGCTCGCGATACGGTTGCCGATCCCGGCAAGGCTGTGAATTTCGTGCAGGAACTTCTGTTCTCGGAAAAGGTAAATGTGCTCTTCGGGCCCAACACCTCCGGGGAAGCGATGCCGATCCGCGACTTTATCGCCGAAGCCAACACGATCAATATGCCGACGGCCCTGATCGATCACGTGATCGACCCGGAAGCCTATCCGACGATTTTCCGCGTTGGCGGGTCGGCGGGGCAGCAAATTGAAGCCGGTATCACCTTCGCTCTCGATCACTACAAGAAGCAGAAGATCGCGCTCTTCGTAGATAATCTGTCTTATGGCGTTCTCTGCCGCGATCTTGCGCTTGAAAAGATGAAGGCGCGCAACATCGAGCCGGTCTATGTCGGCACGCTGGACGCCAACAAGGTGGATCTGGGCGACGATATCATCAAGGCGCGCAATAGCGGCGCGGATGTGCTTCTGGTCTGGTCGGCTGCATCATCCTTCATGGCGCGCGTGTTGACGGCGCGTGGTGAGCAGAAGTGGGATATTCCTGCCATCTGTGCACCGATTGCGCTGAATGCCCAGATCACTGATCTCGTGAAGAAGGAATATCTCGACGGTGCAGTCGGCGTGGGCTTCCGTCATCTTGCAGTGGATGGCAATGGCAAGTTTGCCGCAGGCATTGAAACCCTGCTGGCCGAGCAGGCTTCGATTGTCGGGCCACAGCTCAAGAACGGTATAACCTGGATACTTCTTGGTTATGCGTCGACCAAGCTTTGGGCTACTGCCGTAGAGAAAGCCGGTAGCGTTGAGACCGATGCCGTAATCGCAGCTCTCGAAACCATGGGAACGACGGAAACACTGTTCGGCAAGGTCGGTTTCGGTCCGGGCAGCCGGGAAGGACTGTCGATGGACGAATACGCGCTCTTCACGATTTCTTCGTTCCAGAACGGCGGCTTCACGCTGGCCTGATCGATTGTCGGCGGACTCTCGCGCGGTGCGTGGAGCCCGTCACCAAGAGGACTAAACCATGTTTCTCGTTCTGATCTCGGGGCTAGCCCTGGGGTGCCTCTACGCCACGGTGGCCCTAAGTTACAACGTGATGTACTCGACCTCCAAGGTGCTCAGCATGGGCGCCGGACAGTTCGCCATGGTCGGCGGCATTGTCGGCGCATGGACGCTCGGCGATCTTGGCTGGCCGATCTGGGCCTCGCTACCGCTCGTTATCGTCGTTGGTCTGATCTTTGGCTGGCTGACGGAACTTGTCGCCATTCGCCGCACCATGAATGGTGGAGATGACCACCTCTGGATTCTGTCCACGCTTGCCGTTGCAACGATTGTCCAGCAAGGCATGGCGCTTTGGTGGGGAACAGAGCCGAGACCGTTCCCTCGGCTCATTCCCCAAGACTATGCTGGCATTTTGGACCAGAAATACTGGCTTCCGATTGTGACGGCATTTCTCATGGCGGGCGGGCTTGCATTGTTCTACCGCAAGACGACAATCGGCAAAATCTTCGTCGCGCTCGCAGACGATACTTTTGCGGTCAGTGCTCGTGGCATTTCAGCGATCCGCATGCGCTCGCTTTCCTATGCCATTGCTGGTGCGCTAGGCGCTCTGGCGGGGTTCATGACGGGACAGCTCACCTACGCCTATTTTGCGCTTGGGCTGACGCTGACGCTCAATGGCTTCATCGCGCTTGCGATTGGCGGGATCGGTTCCAACATCGGCGCGCTGGCGGGCGGCATCATCTTCGGCGTAGTCACCACCTGCGTCGCTTATGTCTTCGGCTCGGAATTCCAGCAAACCATCGCAGTCGGGACGCTTGTCATCCTCCTGACCTTTATCCCCTCGGGATTGTTCGGCAAGAAGCGGGTACGCCAGGTATGAACGTGAAATCACATCAGGGCCTTCTCTTCGCCCTCATCGGCATCGGCCTCGCCGTTGCCTTCCCCTTTCTCACCAATGATCGCTATCTGCTCCGCATCGGAGAAATGGTTCTGATCTACTGGATCATCGTTGCCGGACTGAACCTGCTTGTCGGTTATGTCGGCCTGATGTCCATCGGCCATGTCGGTCTTCTATCGATCGGTGGCTATGCATTCGCGATTCTCGCTGGCAAGCTGGGGCTTCACCCCTATGCGGCGCTAATTGCTTCCGGTGGCGTGACCGCGCTTGCCGCAGGCCTTTTGTGCCTGCCATCGCTGCGGCTCCCGGGTTTTTATTTTGCGCTCGCAACGATTGCCTTTGCGCTCATCATGGTGGAACTGGCGCTCGGTTTCTCGGGTCTTACCGGCGGCACGGTTGGCCTAGCGGTTCCGGCTTTCCCAGCGCCATTCAAGCGCACAATCGGCGAATACTGGCTTGCACTTAGCATAGCAACCATCGTGACGGCTATGACCTGGAACTTGGCTCGCAGCATGTGGGGCCGTGCGATGATTTCCATCCGCGACAGCGAAGTGGCGGCGCAGAGCGTTGCAGTGTCAATTTTTCGTACAAAGCTCACCGTTTTCCTCTTTTCGGGCTTTTGTGCGGGCGTTGCAGGCGGACTTTTCGCACGCGCTCAAAGCCACATCACGCCGGAAGCCTTCAATTTCGACGTCTCGTTGATGTTCTTCACGGCGATCATTATCGGCGGACGCGGATCGATCATCGGTCCAATGGTCGGCACGCTGCTGCTTGCCGTGATCCCCGATGTATTCGCTTCAATGCAGCGCTATACGGCGTTCTTCTATGGCGGCATTTTGCTCGCGGTGGTTCTCGCAATACCGCAAGGACTCGGTGTCTGGGCCAAAGACCATCTTGGCAACATCGTCGGAAAGAGCGCATCAGATGATCAGCGCGGCGCGCAAGAGCCCAACATGCCCGCATTGACGGCCCTTTTGCAGGAGAAAGCCTGATATGAACATGATAGATCCTGCAGTAAGAAAGAGCACCGGCGTTCTAGGCCCGGACATGCTGCAAGCGCGCAATGTTTCCAAAAGCTTCGGTGGGCTGAAAGCCGTCAACGCTGTGTCGCTTTCCATTCAGGCTGGCCAGATTCACGGGTTGATCGGTCCAAATGGTTCCGGCAAGACCACGATGCTCAACCTCATCAGCGGTTATTACATGATCGATGAGGGGGGGGTGGTGCTTGGCGGCCAGGATATCAGCCGTCTTGACGTGCGCGCCCGCGCACTCGCCGGTATCGCGCGAACCTTTCAAAAACCGCGGCTGTTGCCCTCTTTAAGCGTGCTCGACAATGTCATGCTCGGTGGATGGGGCGCAGTTCAGGCCGGTTTCGTTGAAACCGCGCTGCATATGCCGCGCTCAAGGCGCGAAGAGCGCAAAATGCGCGAGCGCGCGCAGGCGCTGCTTGATGCGTCGGGTCTCGGACATCTCGCCGGGCGGCGTTGCGAACATCTTGAACATGCCGAGCGGCGTTTCCTTGAAATCATCCGTGCTTTGATGATCAGACCAAAACTATTGCTTCTCGACGAGCCCGCGGGGGGGCTGACGGGTCGTGAGATCGAATATCTCGGACAGATTATCCAGTCGGTGGCGGAGGCGGGCATTGGCGTGCTCCTTGTCGAACATCACACGGATTTTGTCTTCCGTTTGAGCCATCACGTTACCGTGCTCAATCTTGGCGCGGTTCTGGCGGAAGGCGCGCCTGATCAAGTGCGTAACGATGCGGAAGTCGTCCGCGTTTATTTGGGGAGTTGAGAGCATGGCAATGATGCATAACGGCACGCCGTTGCTCGAAATCACAGATCTGAGCGTGGCTTATGGCAAGGCGCCCGTGGTCATCGGCGCGTCGCTCAACGTCCATGCCGGTGAGTTCCACGCCATTCTCGGTCGCAATGGTGCCGGAAAAAGTACCATGCTTCACGCGGTTTCCGGTTTGATCGGCAAGCGCAGCGGTCGGGTCCGTTTTGGCGGCGAGGATATTACCAGTGCCAGCCCCGAAAAGATCGTCGAGCTTGGACTGATTCAGGTGTTGGAAGGCCACCGCATTTTTCCTTCACTGACAGTGCAGGACAATCTTGAGGTGGCGGCTTATCCTGGCAAAAAACGTGGTAAAAAGCCAGATTACGAGCGCATCTACCATTTTTTTCCTGAACTGGCGTCCAAGAAGAACGATCCTGCGTCTTCACTTTCTGGTGGTCAGCAGCAGATTCTGGCGGTTGGTCAGGGCATTCTTGCCGAGCCGCGTCTGCTCGTCCTTGATGAGCCTTCAGGCGGACTTGCCCCTATCGTAGTGGATCGCATCCTCGACGTTGCCGCGCAGCTCGCCAAAGAGGGAGCAGCGATCATTCTGGTGGAGCAGTTGGTGGAAAAGGCGCTGCGCCATGCCGATACTGCAAGCGTGATAGATACCGGACGCGTGGTGCATACAGGCAGCGCCGAGGAAATAGCCTCCAGTCCGGTCATCCGGGAAATCTATCTGGGCCACGCATCGTAACCTAACCGACTTGCCAGTTATGGCGGGCGAACATGGGGGACAACACGCGCCCCGTGAAAGATTTCTCATGCTCAAGGATGAAGCAAGTGTCAAAGACGACTGAACTCGCGCGCTACCATGGCAGGGTGGCTTTGGTAACCGGTGGACTTGGCGCCATGGGATTGGCCATCGGTCGGCGACTGACCGAAGAGGGCGCAATTGTTTATCTGGCCGATCTGACTGCCGATGACGCGGGGCGGATTACGGAAGCCTATCAGGGTGTGACACTTCCGAAGGTACTTACGCTTGACGTCAGTTCGGCGGAAAGCTGGGACGAGGCGATCAATACGATCCTCGCTGAAAGCGGTGCTTTGCACCTGCTGGTCAACAATGCAGGCGTGATAACGCCCGTACCACAGCCCATCACCGATATTCCGCTCGATGAGTTTCATCGCGTGCTGAAGGTCAATCTGGACGGCGTTCTGCTCGGAACACAGGCCGCTTTGAAAGCAATGAAACAGGGCGCAGGGGCGGCAATCGTCAATCTCGGTTCACTGGCCGCCTATACCGGCTCTGCCGATAACGGCACTTACGGCGTGTCGAAAGGGGCGGTTCGCTCGCTTACGAAACATGCAGCACTTTCGGCTGCGCGCAATGGTCATGATGTGCGCATCAATGTCGTGCATCCGGGCTATGTCTGGACGCCGCTTGTAGCCGCTAAGGCAGCGAGCCAGTTCGGGACGGAAGATGCGGCGCGTGAAGCCTTCTCGAAAATGAATCCGTCCGGCCGCATCGTCGAACCGTGCGACGTAGCGGCGGCGATTGCGTTTCTTGGCTCAAGCGATGCACGCATGATCCATGGAGCCGATCTCGTCATTGACGGCGGTCGCCTCATCCAGTGATGCTTCGGGCGCTACTTTAACAAAAGCCGTTAAAGTAGCGCGCACTCAGCGTTTTCGGCAAGTGCAGGGCTCGTAGCCACCGGCGAACAAGCGACCAGGCTTCATGCCGATCATGGCCGGAACCTCGTGCAAGGCTTGTGCACCGAGCGAACGTGCAATGGAGATTGTGGCTTCGGCGCAGATGGCCGCGTCTTCCGCCGCATTATGGTGTGCGAAGGTGAGACCGAGATGCGAAGCCAAAACATTTAACTTGTGGGAGCCGAGGTCCGGCCAGACCTTCTGCGCCATTTTTACCGAACACAGATACTGAAACTCCGGGTAGCTTTGCCGATATTGGTCGAGGCATGCGCGCCAGACGCTGAAATCGAAAGCAGCATTGTGGGCGATCATCGTCGCGCCCGCGAAGTCATCTGCGAACTCATCCATGACTTCGGGAAACTCTCCGGCATCTTCGACATGCTCGGGGCGAATGCCGTGAATGGCGATATTGAATGAGGAAAACCGCATATCCTTCGGTCGGATAAGGCGCTCTTCAACGCGCACAACGCGGCCATCTTCAATCCATGCCAATCCAACTGAACAGGCGCTTCCGCGCTGTTCATTGGCCGTTTCAAAATCAACTGCGATGGTTTTCAAGGGATGCTCCGGCTGGCTTTGAAGAGCTTCTACCGTCAAGCGCATCATTTGGCAAAACCAAAGCATCGCCTGCATCCGTTTTGAAAAACCGATGCAGGCGGAATCGTGTTGATTATTTCAGCTCGACAACAGCTGCCTTGATATCGGGCTTTTGGGGAATGATACCGCTCTTGGCATACCAATAGGCAATTTTCCCAATCTGCTCGACATCTGCTGCGGTAACGGCGGTCGTCGGAACGGCATTGTTCTCACCGATCACTTGCCCCAGTTCAGCGGGTATATTCATTTCTTTGGCCCAGATGGCGCCAGCGTCCGCCTTGTTCGCCACGGCCCAGGCATTGTCTTTCTTCAGAACATCGAAAATCGCCTGAAGCTCGTCAGCTTTCTTTTCGGCAAATTCTCGGCTTGAAATCAGAACGACAGCATTGTCGGAACCAATGGCAGCGCCATCCGCAATCACCTGACCGCCATAGGATTTTTCGGCGATTGCCACGAAAGGATCCCATGTCGCCCAGGCGTCGACATGGCCTTGCACAAAACTTGGGCCGCTGTCGCTTGGGCTAAGATAGACGCGCTCGACGTTTTTCGGATCGATACCGTTTGTCTCCAGCCCTTGCATCAGCAGATATTCGCCCGTACCGCCGCGGTTGACGGCGACTTTCTTGCCTGCCAAATCCTTGATCGACGTGATGCCAGCATCTTTCTTGGCAACGATCCCTTCCGATCCCGGCGACATTTTCTGATAGCCGAAGATCGTCAGCGGAATATTTGCCGCCAGCGCAGCAATGGCTGATGTCGAACTGCCAGCGGTAATATCGATGCTGCCCGCATTCAGTGCTTCAAAGGCTGGGGCTGCAGCCGGAAATGGGCCAGCCCATTCCACCTTAATGCCTTTTTCCGCGAGGGCTTGTTCCAGTGTGCCGCGTGATTTGGCCAGTGTTATGTCGTTGGGGCCGCGAAGCCAGCCAATGCGCACAACCTGATCGGCGGCGAACGCCGCTGTGCTCGCAAGTGTCATTGCCGCACCGGTAAGGGCGGCCAGAATTTGAAGTCTTTTCATTGAATATCTCCGCTTTTAAGGGTGCAGGACGGAATGCCGGACGCCCAGCGCTTCCAGCAATTCGGTTTCGATAGCAGCAGCGCGTTTATCTGTTCTCTGTCGAGGGTGATCGATATCGACACGCAGATCGTGACTGAAACGTCCCTGATCCAGAACGAGAATGCGGTCGGCCAAAGCGACAGCCTCCCAGACATCATGCGTCACCAGCAAGGTTGCTGGCTTGTGCTTGCGCCAGAGGTTGAACACCAGGTCGTGCATGCGAAGACGCGTCAGCGCATCAAGTGCTGCAAATGGCTCGTCCAGCAAAAGCAGTTGCGGTTTTCGCACCAGCGCCCGCGCCAAGGCCGCCCGCTGTGCTTCACCGCCAGATAATGTCAGAGGCCATGCATAGATCCTGTGCGACAGACCGACATCGGCCAGCGCTTCCGCGGCCTTGCCGCTGTTGCGGGCGTTCGGCACACCGAGCGCAACATTGTCAATCACACTTTTCCACGGCATCAGCCGCGGTTCCTGAAAGACGACGGCACGGCGTTGTGGAATCTCCAGCGTACTGGCCGGGGCTTCGTCGAGCCCCGCAAGCACGCGCAAAAGCGTGGATTTTCCTGAGCCGCTTCTGCCAAGCAGGGCTACGAATTCCCCCGGCGCGATGCTTAGATCGATACCATCAAGAATTGCCGGTCCGCCGAAGGACCGCGACAAGCCACGAATTTTTACGATGTCGCTCATGATATCACCGCAGGGCGCCAGCGCAGGGCATAGGCCTCGATAGCGCGAACCAGCCCGTCAGTGAGCAGCCCCATGAACGCGTAGACCAGCAGGCAGACCACGATGACGTCGGTTTGCAGGAAATCGCGTGCATAAGTGATGATATAGCCTATGCCACTGGAGGCATTGATCTGTTCTGCCACCACGAGGCTAAGCCATGCGATGCTCAATCCATAGCGTACGCCGACGAGCAACGAGGGCAGAGCGCCGGGGATCACGACATGCCGAATGATTTCGAGCGTGCTGAGATTGAGGGTGCGTCCGGCTTCGATCAGCTTGCGATCAACGCCGCGAATGCCGCCATGCAGTGTCAGATAGATCGGGAAGACGGAGCCAAAGGCAACCATGCCGATCTTTGGTGCTTCACCTATACCGTACCAAAGGATGAAGAGCGGAAGAAGCCCCAGAAAAGGCATTGCCTTCAGCATCTGTACCGGCGGATCGATGATGGTTTCACCGAGTTTGGAAAGCCCGGCGAAAAGTGCCAGTGCGACGCCTACGACAAGCGCGATGGAGAAGCCTGCAATGACGCGGAGGAACGACACGGCCAAACCTGTCACAAGTTCACCCGAAGCCAGCAGCCGCAGGCCGGTTGCCGCGATGTCTACAGGCGACGCCAGCGTGCGGGCCGATAAAAGCCCCGTCATGCTCGCCAGTTGCCACAAGATCAGGATGGCGATGGGCGATATAAGCCTGCGCATCCATTGCGGGAAGCGCGGACTTGCTTTGGCATTGCCGACCGAAGGAGAACCGACGGTCGCCGTTTTCTCCAGAGCGCTCGTATCAGCCATTGACGGCCTTTCCGGTCAGATCCCGGTCGAACAGGGTTGACCACGTAAACTGCTTGCGCTCAGCGACGGGCCGCTCGACAGGAAGGCGCGGCAATACCATTTCGCCGAAACGATAGGCTTCCTCCAGCAGCGGCATGCCCGACAGGATAAACGTATCGACGCCCACGGCCTGATAAGCTTCAAGTGTGCGAATAACCGTGTCGGGCGAGCCGACGATTGCGGTGCCGGGGCCGGGGCGGACGAGACCGATACCCGCCCAGAGATTGGGTGAGATTTCAAGGTCGCGCAGATTGTCGGGTTTCACGCCGCCATGCATTGCCGTCATGCGCTGCTGGCCGACAGAGTCCGTGTTGGAAACGAAGCGCTTGTTGCCCGCCATGGCCGCTTCATCCATCTGGTCGTAAAGGTCGGCTGCTGCTTCCCACGCCTTTGCGTCAGTCGAGCGCACGATTACATAAAGACGGATACCGTATTTCAGTTCGCGCCCATGCGCTGCGGCGCGCGCTTTGACTTGGCTGACCTTCTCGTCCATCTGTTCGGGCGTTTCTCCCCACGAAAGATAGGTATCGACATGCTTTGCCGCGACTTCGATTGCGCTGTCCGACGATCCGCCAAACCATAGTGGCGGTGGGGCAATCGACGAACCGGCAGGAAGGGCCAGTTTTGCGCCTTCGGTCTGGAAATATTTGCCGTTATGGGTGACGCTTTCACCTGCCATAAGACGATGCCACAGCGTCAGATACTCGTCGGCCATCAGATAGCGTTCGTCATGCGGCAACATCATGCCATAAGCGCCAAGCATCTTGGCATCGCCGGAAACGACATTCAGCATCAGCCTGCCATTGGAAAACTCCTGAAATGTCGCCGCCATCTTGGCAAGCAGCGTTGGCGCTACCAGACCCGGATGGAAGGCCAGCAGAAACTTCATGCGCTCCGTAAAGGGCAGAAGGGCTCCAGCCAGCGGCCACACATCATGAGCGCCGGTGGCAAAAAGCGCGCCGGTATAACCCAGATGGTCATAGGCCTGTGCAAGCTGCTTGTAGTAGCCGTAATCGACGACGCGTGAGCCCTCGGGTTTCCAGGGATAAGCGCCGTCTGGCGCGCACATGTACCAAAGGACATTCATGCTGTTTCTGCCTCGTTATGCTCTGCTATAATTTCCAGTCTGCGGCTGATCGCAGCATGGCGAAGCAGTATGTCTGCCTCCGCCTGCTGTTCGCGCAAAAGCGTGTCGTCAGCGGGCACGATGTGCCAGTTGCGTTCCTGGATCACCCGCGTCCAGGCGCGCCGCTCATTGTCGTCGGCGTCCTTGGCGAGAAGGGCTGCGGCCTGTTCAGGATGCGCGATAATCTCACGACCGATCCGGGCGAGTTCCACCGCAAACGCATCGATTACATCGTCCGGCAGATTGCGCTGTCCGATCGTCCAGAACACCGAGCGATTGGGAATTGTGGTGCCGCAATGCAGCAAGACATGGAATTCGCCACTGGCGAGCGCCTGTTCGAGATGCGGCGCCATGGCAATCCACGCCGCCACTTTGCCGGCACGGAGCAGTTCACGCGAAGGGCTCGCCAGAAGATCATGCCGTTTTACATCATCAAGACGAAGCCCGACCTGCTCCAGACTTTTTGCGAGAAAATAAGTGTGAAAGGAGCCATCGACGAGCGCAATATCGCGCCCTTTCAGGTCGGCGACGGTCTGGATATCAGTATCCTTCGCAACCAGTATCGCACCATTTGCAGGCCGTGGCGCAGATGCTGCGGCATAGGTCACCGGCAGTCCGCTCTCCGCTGCAAGAATGGGCGGCGTGGACCCCGTGCCACCAATGTCGATATTGCCGGCAATAAGCTGCTGGGCGGTGTCGCGGCCTTCCGGATAAGGCACGAATTCCGGCTTGAAATCGGCGAAAGCCCCCGGCCAGCGAGACGCGAGCGTCAGATGCAGATTATTGGGATGAAAGCCGATCTTGAATGCCATGAAAACGGGGTCCGGTTGCAAATTCGTTATATAAATTTATATAATGGGATTCAGGCAGGCACCGAAGGAAGGCTTGATTAAACCTTCGGCGGAACTTGGAAAACCATTCCTTGTTTGCTCTATTTTTGAGATTGAATGGCAGGGCGCGACGATCATGAACGAGAAAGCCACTCCAAAAGCCCATGTGCCCAAGGTGAAATGTCGGGCGGTCGGCGCAGCGTCTGATTTTCTGAAAGCCATATCCAATCCCGTGCGGCTTTCGATCCTGTGCGTCTTGCTGGAAGGCGAGCGCTCGGTAAGCGAATTGGAAGACGTGCTGGATGTTCACCAGCCGACCCTGTCACAGCAGCTTGGGGAGTTGCGCGAGGCTGGTATTATCGAAGGGAGGCGCGAAGCGCGCGCGGTCGTCTATCGCGTAGCGGACCCGCGCGCCGGGCAGCTCATAGGGCATTTGCGCCTGCTGTTCTCCGATCCCGGTGCGTCTGCAATATGGAAAGGTGCCCAGCTTGGGGCGCCTGCTCCATCGGAAATGCTGCACAGCTAAGCCGGTTCAGCTATGGCCAACACTGTCGCCTACCAGTTCACGCGCACGCCGAGCTTTCCATTCCAGGCATAATTGTCGGAATCAAAGGTCGTGCTGTAGCTGGGATTGCCATACCGAAGCCTTTGACATCTTGATCAGGGAAGCCAAATTCCGTCGCCCGGTTTGAGCTGGTTGTCATGTTGTACCAGGTTTGCGGTCTTTGAGTTACTCTTCTTCGCCGACACGCTCAGGGAATGAGCCGATCAACTGCCTGCCATAAATGGCTCCCATCGAAAGTATTGGAGCATAAAGGAACACTTCTGGTCCGTAATCAGGTGTTGGGTTCGGGATTGGTTGGATGGGTGAAACAGGCGGTGTTGGTGGGGAGGAGTTGGTGGTGTGGGGGGTACGCGCGTAAGCTCGGATCGGAGATACCAGTTCTCTTGGCCGGAAGCGTCAATACTGCCGCGATAAAGCGAGTATTCCCAAGGGCCAGCCACGGCTGGACCCGCGAGATGGATCGCGCCGGTCTCCCTTCGTTCCGTCATTGGCTGTATCGACAATAAGAATACCACTTCCGGTGGTGATGGCGCCTTGCCCGCCCGCATTCGTCACCTCCAACCGAGTGGAACCAGATGCCCCGCCGCCGTCGATGATCAGGCGGTCGGACAGTGAGCCGTACGTATCAAGATAAGTGTTGAACCCAATTTGACCTGCTTTACCGGGGCTTCCCCAAATGCGCGTAGCGAAAGCATAGTCGCCGGACGGGGATTTGCCTCACAGAAATATGTACATTCGTTACTGATTGGCGTGAAAGACCTTGGCCGCACCCCGCCATTGAGGGAAGCGCGGTTGCCAAAAAACCATAATTGCTCCACATAGATCGGTACGTACATCTCGCGCTGAACAACGGGGCAACACTTGAAACGCCTAAAATTTGCTTCTCTTTGCCTCCTTCTGGCAACCGTTTCACCTGCACTTGCTTTCGAGGCTGGCACACCGCCGGACCTCAAGCCGCTGCCGCAGCAGGTTCAGGCCGCGCGCCTGACCTCTGAATTTTTGTCGCGTTTTCATTATAAGCCAGTGCCACTCAACGATGCTCTGTCGGCCAAAATTATGGACCGGTTTATCAAATCGTTGGACCCGGACCGGCTGATCTTCCTTAAATCCGACATTGACGGGTTTATGGCGGACAAAACCAAGATTGACGACGCAATCAAACAGGAAAATCTGAGCATCCCGTTTTCCATCTTCAATGTTTATGAAAAGCGCATTACCGACCGCATGGCCTATGCGCGCAGCCTGTTGAACACGAAGTTCGATTTCAATGAGCAGGAAAGCTATCCGCTGATGCGGGACAAGGCACCTTGGCCTGCAACGGATGAGGAAAGCAAGGACCTTTGGCGAAAACGCGTCAAGAATGACTGGCTGCGCCTGAAGCTGGCTGGCAAGGATGATGCCTCGATCCGCGAAACGCTGGAAAAGCGCTATCAGAATTCGCTTGAACGTATTTACAAATACAAGAGCGACGATGTTTTCCAGATGTTCATGGCCGCCTATACAACCTCGGTTGACCCCCATACGGATTATTTCGGCGCCAGTGCTTCTGCTGAGTTCGATATATCGATGAAGCTTTCTCTCGTCGGTATCGGCGCGGTTTTGCAGGAACGGGACGACTACATCACGATCCGCGAGCTTGTGGCCGGTGGCCCGGCTCAGGTGTCGGGTAAAATCGCAGTCGGTGATCGCATTACGGGTGTCGGTCAAGACGAGACCGGACCGATGAAGGAAGTGGTTGGCCAGCGTCTTGATGAAGTTGTACAGCTGATCCGTGGCGCCAAAGGCTCGGTGGTGCGCCTGGATATTCTGCCCGCCAATGCAGGACCGGACGCGAAGCACCAGATCATCAGTCTGGTTCGCGACAAGATCAGCCTGGAAAAACAGGCTGCGCAGAAATCGGTGCTTGAGGTCAAGGATGGCAATGCCACGCGCAAGATCGGCGTTATCACCTTGCCTGCCTTCTACGAAGATATCGAAGCGCGCAGAAAAGGCGACAAGGATTATCGCAGCGCCAGCCGCGATGTCGCCAAGCTCATTACCGAACTGAAACAGGACAATGTCGATGGCATCCTGTTCGATCTCCGTAACAATGGCGGCGGCTCGTTGTCGGAAGCAATTGATCTGACCGGTCTTTTCGTTGGAAAAGGTCCGGTCGTCCAGCAGCGTAATGCCAATGGCAAGGTCAAGGTTGAAAGTGATGATCGGTCGACGCCTGCCTGGCAGGGGCCGCTCGGCGTGCTGATCAATCGTGGGTCGGCGTCGGCGTCCGAGATTTTTGCGGCGGCGATACAGGATTATGGTCGGGGCGTGATTATCGGAGAACCGAGTTTCGGCAAGGGCACGGTGCAGACCGTGGTCAATCTTGACGAGGTGGCGCACAATCCAGAGCCAAAACTCGGTGAGCTTAAGCTGACCATCGCCCAGTTCTTCCGCGTTAACGGAGGTACGACGCAGCTGCGTGGCGTAACGCCGGATATCAGCCTGCCTGGGCTCTTTGATCTGAAGACTGTTGGCGAGTCGAGCTTCGACAACGCGTTGCCTTGGAGCGAAGTCAAACCGGCAAAATATAAGCGTTCCGGCGATATCAAGCCACTCTTGCCCCAGCTGCAAAACCTTCACGACGCCCGGGTAAAGGATAATCCTGAGTTCCAGCAGTTTGTGGATGACATTGCGGTGTTGAAAGCACAGCGCGAAAAGGCGGAGCTTTCTCTCAATGAAACGGAACGCCGCAACGAAATGACGGCGGAAGAAAACCGTCTGAAAGCCCGCAAAAAATCCGATGATGGCTTCAACAACAGTCCGGATGACGGTCTTCAGTCCAACGAGCGAAGCCTGAGCGCAGATATCGCCATTGAGAAAACCCGCAAGAGCGCCAAGGACGTTCTGCAGATTGAGGCGGCGGGGATCGTTGCCAATCTCTCGGATATGCTGGCTGGAGCTAAGGCGGCGGCGAAATAGTCGATAATAGTCATCACCCTATGCGGCACATCCCGCATAGGGGCGATGGTGAATATTGCCAACTGGCCATTCCGGCTTAAATGGCTGCGGCTTTACTGCCCGATCTTGACGACCAGTTTTCCGAAATGTCCGGCGCTTTGAAGCGCGTTATAAGCATCCTCGGCCTCGCCGAATGGATAGACCTTGTCGATCTGCGGTTTGATGCCAGTACGAACAAGGGATGCAAGCGTGGAAACCGGGCCGACATAAATGCCCTGCAAGGTGATCCTCTTTTCAAGGATTGCAGCAGTTTCGATGGAACCGTTAAACCCGGTCAAGACGCCCATAAGCGATATGCGTCCATCAAAGCGTGTTGCCTTGAGGGTCTTGTTCAGCGTGGCCGGACCTGCTGAATCGACAGCCAGATCAACGCCCACATTCCCCGTTAGCCGCAGGACTTCATTTTCCCAATCGGGATGTGCCTGATAGTTGATGACGTGGTCAGCACCGAGCTTTCTGGCACGTTCCAGCTTTTCGTCGGAACTCGATGTAATGATGACCCGAGCGCCCGCCATTTTTGCAAGCTGCAAGGCGAAGATCGCCACGCCGCCCGTACCGAGGAGCAGGACGGTTTCGCCTGGCTCTAAAGGTCGTCTTTCAAAAAGCGCGGACCATGCCGTAACGCCTGCGCAGGGAAGCGTTGAGGCTTCTTCAAATGTCACGGGGTCCGGTATCCGTACGACCCCGGTTGCCGGTACGACGATACGCTCACTCAACACACCATCGACGGTATTGCCGCCAAGGCTTGCAGCCTTCTTCGCCTCGGAGAAGGGGCCTTCAACCCATTCAGGCATAAAACCGATGACCACACGATCACCGAGGGCGTAATCTGTCACGCCTTCTCCGACGGCCGACACGACGCCCGCTCCATCGGACAAGGGAATGCTGTCCTTGGTGCGCTTTGCGACGATAAGATCGCGATAGTTCAGTGACGCAGCACGCAAATCGACTGCAATCTCTCCGCGCCCCGGCTTGCGGTCCTGTTTCTCAACCAGCCTCAGGCGTAGATTTTCATTTCCGGTCAGAATGTAACTTTGCACGGCATTGTCTCCTTTAATGCCTGAACAAATAGGCCTATATTGAGCTTTGAAAAAGTACGTACAAATTTGGCATGTAGTATCATGGATGATAGTGTCAGGACGCGCGGCAAGCGTCGAAATGTCAGCAAAACAGGCTGCGCGGTGGAAGCAACGCTTTCGGTCATCGGGGGTGTTTGGAAACCGGTAATCCTTTTTCATTTGCTGAAAGGAAAGCTGCGCTTCAACGCACTTTGCAGGCTCGTTCCAGCAGCGACACCAAGGATGTTGACTTTGCAGCTCCGGGAGTTGGAGGCTGACGGGATCATAAACCGCACTGTCTTTCCGGAAGTGCCGCCGAAGGTGGAATATGAGCTGACGGGCCTTGGTCATTCTCTTGCGCCCATCTTGATCAGCATGCGGGACTGGGGCGAGCGCATTCAGGGCGATCAAGCGCATCCAAGCGCAAAGTGCTGAGTTGGATATATAGGGGTGACTTCATCCTTGACGGGCAACCACCTGCACGTTTAAGCGAAAGGGCAGACGGAACCAACAGCGGAAGCCTCTGCCAATGAGCACTTTGCGCATTCTCCCCAGCGCCGATATCCCTGAACTGCCGAACCGCTACAACGGCAAGGTTCGTGAGAATTATGATCTGCCGGACGGCAGCCGTATCATCATCTCCACCGACCGGCTGAGTGCCTTCGACGTCATCCTGACATCGATCCCGTTCAAAGGTCAGGTTTTGACGCAGACCGCGTCCTATTGGTTCGAGGAAACGGCTGATATTTGCCCGAACCATGTTCTGGCTTATCCAGACCCGAATGTCGTCATTGGCAGACGGTTGGACATTCTGCCCGTTGAAGTCGTTGTGCGCGGCTATCTGGCGGGTACGACCAGCACGTCGATCCTGACGAAGTACCGCAAAGGCGAACGCCAAATGTATGGCGTCACACTGCCAGATGGTTTGAAGGACAATGAAAAGCTGCCGCATCCGATCATCACGCCGACAAGCAAGGCTTTCGACGGCGGACATGATGAACCGCTTTCGGGGGACGAAATTCTTGAACAAGGTTTGCTGACCGCAGAACAATGGGAAACCGTATCCCGTTACGCGCTGGCGCTTTTCGAGCGCGGGCAGGCGCGCGCGGCGGAACATGGATTGATCCTTGTCGACACCAAATATGAGTTTGGAACAGACGCAAGCGGCCACATCATTCTCGCGGATGAAATTCATACGCCGGATTCAAGCCGCTATTGGATCGCCGACAGCTATGAAGAGAGTTTTGCTGCGGGAACCCGCCCGGCGAGCTTTGACAAGGATTTCGTGCGCGCATGGGTCACCGAGCGTTGCGATCCTTATAACGACCCGATCCCGGAAATTCCGCTTGAACTCATCGAGCAGACCTCGAAGGTCTATATTCAGGCCTACGAACAGATCACCGGCAAGACTTTTGTGCCCGATCTGACAGGCGAGACGGTGCTGGACCGCGTTCGCGCCAATCTCGAACCATATTTCGTGAAGAAAGCAAGACCGGCGCGCGCCAAGCCGACCACCCGTGCGCCGCGCAAGAAGGCTGAACCAAAAGCAGCTGTCGTGAAACCAGTTGCAAAGGAGACTGCTGTTACCGGTCTGGCTGTTCGTAAGAGATACACACCAGCGGAACGGGCTGCCATTCTTGCAGCAGTTGCGAAGGCCACGGAAAACGGCAAAGCTACGCTGAAAGCTGTATTGCAGCACGAGGGCGTCAGCGAGCAAACCTATTACAACTGGAAGAACGCTGCTGGTAAGTCCGCAGCCCCAGCCGCTGCCACTCCTTCTGCAGGTGACGATTTGAAAGCGCTGCTGGCGTTGGAAGCGGAAAACCTCAAGCTGCGCAAGGAATTGGCAGCAAAACTTCGAGCGGAAAATGCGGAATTGCGCAGGCGTCTCGGCAAGGCATAACACTTAAAAAACAGGCGACCGTAATCAGGTCGCCTGTTTTGCTTTCAGTAGAAATATCGGTTCATTGTCCATCGAATATTTGCGCAAACGAACGCATGAAGTGGTCGTTCTCGTCCGGGCTGCCGATGCTGACGCGAATAAAATTCGTGTATCCCTGTTGTTTCCATGGTTTGACGATGACGCCGTCGCGTAAGAGCTTCTCGGCAAAAGCAACGGAATCTGTCTTGACGTCTATGAACAGGAAATTGCCTTTTGACGGAGCGAACCGGATTTGCCGCGTGCCGAGGAAATCAGCCACACGGGCCCGCTCACGCAAAGCAAGAGCTACACCTGCCGCAAGATGTTCGCTGTCACGCCGGGCGATCAATCCAGCCGCCTGTGCAATCGCATTGGCGTTGAAGGGCGTGCGTGCGCGGTCAAGATAAGCGCGCAAGGTGCCGTCGCTTGTGAGGCCGAAGCCAAGACGCGCGCCTGCCAGCCCATAGGCTTTGGAGAATGTTCGAAGCACGATCCAGTTGAGATCGGTGCCGCGTAACAGGTCTATGGCTGATGGATAATCATCCCCCGCCGCATATTCGGCATAGGCTTCGTCAAGCACGAGCAAAGTGTTTGGAGATGTAGCATTTATAACCCGCTGTAGCGCTTTCGGATCGAGCCAGCTTCCGACCGGATTGAGCGGATTTGCGAACATGACAAGCCGCGGGCCTTTTGCAACGGCGGCCACCAGAGCATCGACATCGACCTCCAGTGATTGTTTTACCTCTACCCGCTCGACCACAGCTCCCATGAGCGTCGAATAGTCTTCATGCAAAGGGAAGGATGGGTAAAGCGTGACGACGCGATCACCGGGGCGAAGCACAGATCGGCAGATGACCCCGATCAGGTCTTCCGATCCGTTGCCCAAGATAACCTGATCCTCCGGCAACTGAAATTCCTGCGCTATTTCGAGCGCCAGAGCGTGACCGGACGGGTCAGGATAAAGCCTCAGCAGGTCGTGCACGGAGACGAAGAGTTCTTCTATTTTCGGGGAAGGACCCAAAGGGTTCTCGTTCGAACCGAGCTTTGCGATTTGTGCCGGATGATAGCGATGTTCGACTTCGGCAATGGTCAGCCCGGCATTATAAGGGCTAAGGGCGCGTATCTCTGGACGAATCAGACTGTTGAGCACTGTTTGATCATCGGTCATTTCTCGTTCTCCTCTCATGGCGCGCTCTTGGATGCGGCGCGCCTTGCTAAAGAACGTTCTAAGACTAAACTCCTATTTTGTATATATATGTATAGACAAGTTCCGAAAAAGATGCCTTTATGTCGGGGAGACCATAAAAAATTGCTAAACATTACCCGCAGAATGGTTAGAAGTTCTGGCGATGTTTTGTTCAGGCAGGGTCCATAGGGGAACATGATGCAGGTTTTATCGCTTTTCGACCTTAGCGGGCGTAAGGCGCTGGTCACTGGCGCGAGCCGGGGGCTGGGACAGGCTATTGCCGAGGCTCTGGCATCGGCAGGGGCCGACGTCGCCATAACAGCGCGCAAGTCCGACGATCTGACCGAAACGGCCTCTCTCATCGCCGCTCTTGGGCGCGCCTGCGTGCCGCTTTCCCTTGATGTGCAGGATGTTGAGGCCTGCGCAAACGTGACTGCAGAAGCTGCTGCAAAACTGGGCGGTCTCGATATTCTCGTTAACAATGCCGGTTATGAAGAAATACGACCTTCGCTCGATGTCGATGAAGAGCTGTGGGACCGCATTGTCTCGACCAATCTGAAGGGCGCTTTCTTTTGCGCTCAGGCCGCGGCGCGTCACATGACTGATACCAAAAGCGGCGGCGCAATCATCAATCTTTGTTCGCTCACCTCCTATGTTGGCGTACCGACAGCGGCACCTTACGGCTCGTCGAAGTCTGGCCTCATGGGGATGACGCACGCGCTTGCAACGGAATGGGCACCGCACGGCATTCGCGTCAATGGTATCGCGCCCGGCTATTTCCGCACGTCGATGACGGACGTTTTTTATGAAAATGACGAATGGCAAAAATCCATGCTGGATAAAATTCCGCAGGGTCGGTTCGGCCGCATGGATGATGTTGCGGGCGCGGTGGTTTTTCTGGCGAGCACCGCATCGGCTTACATAACGGGTCAGGTTATCCCCATCGACGGTGGCTATCTGGCATCGATCTAGCGTTTCGGCTCCCCGAAACTGACTTGAGACACTTACGACCGGCGTTTTCAAACGCTTCTGAATGAAACGGGAAACATCAATGAAATCCACCGGAAACGGAACTGGCCCCAATGCCAAGATCGGACCGGCTGCCGTCTCGGCCAAGAATGTCAGCATGATCTATAACGGCATTCATGCCGTTCGGTCGGCTTCATTCGATCTTGATCAGGGACGTTTCCTGACCATTCTCGGGCCATCTGGTTCGGGCAAAACAACCCTCCTGCGGCTGATCGCAGGTTTTCAACGCCCAAGTGTCGGCGAAATTTTCATCAATGGCCAGGCGGTCAGTGCAGTTCCGTCGCATAAGCGTTCGATCGGCATGGTGTTCCAGAAACTTGCCCTGTTTCCGCATATGACGGCGGCGGAGAATGTGGCTTTTCCGCTCAAGATGCGCCGTTTCGATGCCCGGACTATCCCGGAAAGGGTCGAGCGCTATCTCGATCTGGTTCGTTTGGGCGGGTTCGGCAACAGACGCGTTCATGAGCTCTCCGGCGGCCAGCAACAGCGCGTCGCCATTGCCAGAGCCTTGGTGTTCGAGCCTGATCTTCTGCTGCTTGATGAACCGCTGGCGGCCCTCGACCGCAAGCTTCGTGAAGAAATGCAGCTTGAATTTCGCCGCATCCAGCGCGAACTGGGCGTCACCACAATCAACGTCACCCATGACCAGCGTGAAGCACTGGTCGTGTCGGATGAAATCATCGTTATGGATGGCGGTAAAATACAACAGATGGCAAGGCCGTCGGAAACCTATCGCAACCCGTCCAACGCTTTTGTCGCGAATTTCATCGGGGTTACCAATTTCATCACCGGGAAAGCTGCGTCCGTGGACGGCAGTATCGTGCAGGTGGATGCGGGGCCGAAGCTTGTTGGTATGTTGGGTGACGGTCAAAAGCCAGTTGCCGCAGGCGATGGTGTTTCTTGTGCCATTCGCGCCGAACAAATCCGTATCGGTTCAAATGCTGAAGGTGCTGCCGGGCTGGATACCACGCTTGAAGGTGTTGTCACCGACGCAATCTTTGAAGGTGAGCGCATTGTGTATGAATTGCGCGTACCGGCGCTGGGCGATGCCTTGATGCGCGTGTTCGATCACGATCCGGTCGGACACAGCCAGTTTGAAGAAGGCGCGACCGTCACGCTCGGCTGGAATGCACGCGATCTCATCGTTTTTGCAGCATAAACTGAACACCAGATTACAGACAAAACCCTAGAGGAGAGAACATTATGAGCGCTGTGAAGAAGCCCTTTTTGATACTCGACCGCCGCCGCTTTCTGCAAAGCGCAGGCGCGATGGCCGCTGCTGCCGGAACCACCTCGCTTGGCCTTTCCCGCGCTTTCGCGGAAGAGCCTGCAAAGCCGAAAGAACTCATCGTGCGCGCCTGGGGTGGCAGCTGGGTTGATGCGCTGAAGGCGGGCGTTTCCGATCCATTTACGGCTAAGACCGGCATTTCAATCCGCCACGATCTGACGGAAGACAATGAAATTCAGCCGAAGCTTTGGGCAGCGGTAGCGCAGAAGCGTATTCCGCCGATCCATGTCAACTGGGATACGACGACCAATGCAACCAAATCGGCATTGCGTGGCGTGACGGAAGATCTGTCGGACCTGTCCAATCTGAAAAACACTACCGATCTTGCCAAGCCGGTCGGCCTCGACGGTTATCCGATCGTCAATACCTATGGCTATGTCTATGTGCTGGCTTATCGCCCGGAAGCATTCCCGGATGGCCCGCCGAAGTCGTGGCATGCTCTGCTTGATCCGAAGTTCAAGGGACGCATCGCGCTTTACAATGACGGCATTGGTTTCCACTTCCCGGCACAGGTTGCCGGGGGCGGCAAACTGGAAGACATTCCGGGCAATATGCAGGCAGCCTGGGATTTCATCGCCAAGGTGAAGCAGCAGCAGCCGCTGCTCGGTGAAGACCCGGATTTCACCACCTGGTTCCAGAAGGGTGAAATCGATCTCGCCTGCACCATTTCGACCAATGCGCGCGAAGCCCAGAAGAACGGCGTCAAGATCGACTGGACCGTGCCTGAAGAAGGCGCGAAGTTCGACACCGATGGTTTGTGGATTCCAAAGGGTCTGCCGGAAAACGAACTTTATTGGGCCAAGGAATATATCAACTTCGCTCTCACCAAGGATGCGCAGCAGGTCTGGCTCGACGGCCTCGGCCTGCCGGGCGTGGTGCCGGGTCTGACGCCGCCCGCCGATCTGGTGAATGATCCGGCCTATCCGACCAAGGACGAGGATTTCAAGCATCTCATCCGCATCTCGGCCAAGGTACAGGTTGAGAACGAGAGCGAGTGGTTCTCCAAGTTCAAAGCGATCATGCAGGGCTGATCCAGCTCGATAGACAACAAGGATCGCCCGATGAGGGCGATCCCTATGCCCGATATTCTCAAGGCAAATATTCAGGAATTGTAACATGCGAGCGGCACGCTCTGCCTATCCGGTGGTTTGGCGTATCATGGATGCGCTGGAAGCAATCGCAGCCTTTCTATGGCCCGCGCGGTTTAACCGTGCTGTGCCCTATCTGATGCTGTTTCCGGCCATCGTGTTGGTGGGCTTGCTGGTGCTCGGCCTGATCCAGATAGCAGACACCAGCCTGCGTACGCTCGACACGTCAACCTTCCTGATGTCGGACTATTACACGCTCGCCAACTACAAGCGCGCCCTGACGGAATCCCTCTTTGCGACAGTCGCCTGGCGCAGCCTTTTCGGATCGCTCGTCGTTACGCTTTTCACGCTCATTCTGGCGTTTCCCTATGCCTATCTGATGGTCAGAACGCCTTCGGCAGCCTTGCGTAAATTCCTGCTGATCGCACTTTTTCTGCCATTCTTCATCGGGCAGGTGGTGCGCGCTTATGGCTGGCTCATCATTCTGGGCAATCAGGGCATGGTGAATGAGGCGCTCGGTCTCGTCGGTATCCCACCCTTGCGCCTGCTTTATAACTATCCGGCAGTTCTGTTCGGACTTGTGCAATATATGCTGCCATTCGCGGTCCTGATGCTGGCGCCGGCGCTGACGGCCATACCAGAAGAAATGGAAGCGGCGGCAAGTTCGCTTGGTGCGAACTGGATGCGGACATTTGCGCATGTTGTGCTGCCCATGGCGCGTCCCGGCCTGATTGGCGCGGGGCTGGTGGTGATGACGCTTTCGCTGACCGATTTTGCCATTCCGGCAATCCTTGGTGGCGGCTCTCAGGACTTTATCGCCAACGCCATTTATGACCAGTTCTTCCGCACATCCGATCAGGGGCTGGGCGCGACTTTGGCGCTGCTTCTGGTCGGTGTCGGTTCCATTCTTGTCGGGATCGTCTTTACCCTGTTCGGTGCGGGAACGCTCGCCATGGGGAGGGCGCGCAAATGACCGCTCCATTGTCCAAGTCTGTCGTTATCTGGACCTTTGTAATTGCCGTGCTGGTGCTTCTTTCTGCACCAACCATCGTGGTTCTTGGAGCGTCCTTCACGTCGGGCAATATGATCACCTTCCCGCCCGAAGGGTTTTCCTTGAAATGGTATCAGAAGATCGTCGGGACAAGCGATTTGTGGGATGCATTCCTGCGTTCCCTCTACGTGTCCTTCATCTGTACCATCGTCGCTATTCCTGTCGGAACGCTGGCCGGTATCGCGCTGGCGAAATATGCGGTGCGCTTTGAAAAGACGATCCAGATCTATCTGCTGTTGCCGTTCACGATCCCACTGATCGGTTCTGGTATCGGCCTGATGCTGGTCTTCGGGCATGCCGGTATTCTGGGTCAACTTTGGCCAGTCGGGATTGCAGCCTGCGTCATCAATCTGCCTTTCATGATCTGGGCTGTGACGGCAAGTGCGGCCAATCTCGATGCTGACCTTGAACTGGCCGCCGCAAATTGCGGCGCAGGGCCGATATCGACATTTTTCTTTGTGACGCTGCCCGTCGTGGTGCCGGGTGTAATCAGCGGATCGCTGCTGATGTTCATTCTGGCGCTCAACGAATTTCTGGTGAGCCTGCTTCTGGTTGACGCCCGTATCGTCACCCTGCCAGTGCAGATTTACAATTCGATCCGATCCATCATCACGCCTGACCTCGCAGCGATTTCTGTGGTTTTCATCGCCTGCGCCGCGTTTGCTATCTTCCTGCTCGACCGTCTGGTCGGGCTCGACATTTTCCTGAAATCGAAATGATCAGCTGCGTCCCCAACGCAGCGAGCAAGGAGCCGACTATGTCCGATGTAACCTTTCACGAACTGGCAAAGCTGGACGACGCCAAGCGCGCGGAGCTTTTGAAGCGTTCGGAAACCGATCTCTCAGGCTTTATCGAGAAAGTGAAACCGATCATCGAAGCCGTTCGCACGGAAGGCGACGCCGCATTGGTACGGTTTGCACGTGATCTGGACAAGGCCGAAGTTGATCCAGCCAATATCAAGGCAACCGAGGCGGAATTTGACGCGGCTTTCGACAAGGTCGAAAAAGACGTGATCGAAGCCATTCAATTCGGCATCGACAATATACGTCACTTCCATGAAGAGCAGAAGCCGGAAGCGATGTGGCTGAAGGAAATGCGTCCCGGCGCCTATGCTGGCGACCGCTTTACGCCCATCCGTTCGGTAGCGCTCTACATCCCGCGCGGGAAGGGCGCATTTCCGTCTGTCACCATGATGACCGCCGTGCCTGCTGTGGTTGCCGGTGTGCCGGAACTGGCCATCGTTACCCCGCCGACCCCGGATGGCTCGGTGGATGCCGCCACGCTCGTCGCTGCACGTCTGGCCGGTGTCGAAACCGTCTATAAGGTTGGCGGCGCGCAGGCCGTTGCAGCGGTTGCTTATGGAACGGAGACCGTGAAGCCCGCGCTCAAAATCGTTGGTCCGGGCAGTCCATGGGTTGTCGCCGCAAAGCGCCTCCTTGGTGGTGTCATCGATCCGGGTCTCCCCGCAGGTCCTTCCGAAGCAGTGATTTTCGCAGACGATACCGTCAAGGGCGGTCTGGCCGCGCTCGACCTTTTGATCGAAGCCGAACACGGTCCGGATTCCTCCGCTTGGCTTGTCACGCATAGCCGCCGGGTGGTGGAAGAAGCACTTGCCGCTCTGCCGGATCATTGGGCGCGCATGACGGAGCAGCGGGTTGGTTTTTCCAAGACCGTTCTGACCGGCAAATATGGTGGTATCGTCCTGACCTCGTCGGTCGAGGAAAGCTATCGCTTCATCAATGATTATGCGCCGGAACATCTGGAGCTTCTCTCGACCGACCCTTTTGCGCATCTTGGCCACATTACCGAGGCTGCGGAAATCCTCATGGGGCCGCATACGCCGGTGGTCATCGGCAATTTCGGGCTCGGACCGAATGCCGTGCTGCCAACCAGCCGCTGGGCGCGCACCTATGGTCCGCTTTCTGTGACTGATTTCGTCAAGCGTTGTTCCATCGGCTATGTGACGGCTTCCGCTTATCCTGAATTCGCCAAGCACGCCCGCACGCTCGCCCGTTATGAAGGCTTCTCGTCTCACGAAAATGCCGTTTCGGAAATCCGCAAAGACTATCTTTAAGAAAGTGCGCGCAATGAAAGCGGTCCGGCTATATGCGGCCAAGGATCTGCGGGTCGAAAATATCGACCCGCCAACGGCGCTTGCGCCGGGCTGGGTCCGGCTGAAGGTTTCCGCTGCGGGGATTTGCGGTTCTGACCTGCACAATTTCTCGACCGGCCAGTGGATCAGCCGTTCGCCCTCGGTTGCGGGGCATGAATTCGCTGGCGTCGTGACCGAGATTGGCACAGGTGTGAGCGGGTTCAAGCCGGGCGATACGGTCATTGCCGATTCCAGATATTGGTGCGGCGAATGCCCGGCTTGTGCGAGCGGTCGACACAATGTCTGTTCCACTCTCGGTTTTATCGGTGAAGTCTGCGATGGTGGCTTCGCCGAGGAGACGGCGCTGCCTGCCCGGTTGCTTGTCCATTATGCTGCCGATATCAACCCGGTTGTCGCCGCGATGGGCGAGCCGCTTTCGGTTGCGTTGCATGCCATTCGCAAGCAGCGTGTGCCGTCCGGCGAGGCGGTTCTGGTTGTGGGGTGTGGGCCGATTGGCGGGCTTGTGGCTTTGTTGCTTTCCCGCCTACATGACGGGCCGGTACTCGTCTGCGACCGCAATGAACAGCGCGCTGAACTGGTTTCGAGAGTAACCGGCGCAATCAAGGTGGAACTCGACAAGCCTGCTCTGGAGCGTGCGCTTTCAGGTAAAACCTTGCGTTATGCCATTGATGCGACGGGCAATATCGCCGTTTTGAACGCGATCATCGATGTCCTGTCCGGTGGTGGTTCTCTGGCGCTCGTCGGGATTTCGCACGGCAAGATCGAGCTTGATCCCAATATTCTGGTTGAGAGGGAAATCAGTCTGATCGGTTGTCATGCCTATCAGGACGAACTTCAGGAAATAGCGGCTTTGCTGCCAGAACTGGAGGCATCGTTGGTGAAACTGATCGATCGCGAGATTTCACTTGATGAAGTGCCGGAGGCTTATGACCGCTTGCTGGCGGGCCAGGCCGAAGGGCTGAAAACGATCATACGGATAGGAGCATAGTCGCGTCATGAGCTCTGCCGGTAAATCGGATGCGGATCATCGTTCGGCGATGGAATTGCCCGAAACGGCAGGGCCCCTTTACGAGAAGGTGAAGGCCCAGGTTCTCGAAAATATTCGGTCAGGACGCTGGCCTGGCAATTTTCGCCTGCCATCCGAGCATGAGCTTGTAGAGGCGCTTGGCATCTCCCGCATGACCGTCAACAGGGCGCTGCGCGAGCTGACCGATCAAGGCATTTTGAAGCGTATTCAAGGTGTTGGTACATTCGTTTCACCGCCTAAGCCCGAAACGACGTTGATCGAAGTGGTGAACATTGCCAACGAGATTGCGGCGCGGGGCGCGACGCATCGCGCGCAGGTGGTGGCGCTCGATATTGTGCAGCCGGATGCGGCGCTGCTGAACGCGTTCGAACTGCAAAGCCCGATAGCTGTCGCGCATTCAATCATCGTACATTTCGAAAACGATGTGCCCGTGCAACTGGAAGAACGCTTCGTCAACACGCAACTGGTGCAGGATTATGAACTGCAGGATTTCCGCACCATGACGACCTATGATTATCTGCAGAAAAGCACACCGATGACGGAAGTCGAACAGGTGATCTCAGCGGTGACTGCGAATGCGCAGATTGCCGACCTGTTGCAAATCGAGGTCAACGCGGCCTGCCTCCACCTCGACCGTCGCACATGGACCAGAGAGACTGTCGCGACCGTCAACAAGCTGATCTATGCGGGTGATCGCTATCGCTTGGGCAGTCGCTACAAGCCAGAAATTTACAGATAGTCCACCGGGTTATCGATACTCAGCGCGTTCGAACCATCTCGATATTGCTATGCTGAATGCGTGCTTTGGGCAGATCCTGCCGCGAGACCAGACCGACGACTTTGTGTGACTGCGGGTCGAGAATGGGAATGCGCGGAATGCCGCTCATAACCATCAGATCGGCGACCTCGCCAAGCGGCGTCGAGGTGAAGGCTGTGGGTTGCGAGGCGTCGGAGAGGGTTTCGGCAAGCGATGCGGCCACCGGAGCGCCCGACACCTGCCATTGCAGAACTTCCGATCTGGAAACAAGACCGAGCAAGCGCCCGTCGTCGCTCAGAACAGGATAGGCTCTGTGGCGTGCGTCTTTCGTGAAAAATGCAATCGTCTCGTCAATCGACTGTTTGCCCGACAGACATTCCGGCGCAGGCGTCATGACGTGCGCAGCCTGTAGAAATGCAAACGGGTCAACTGAATATTCCTGCAAGATATGGCGTCCGCGACGCGCAATTTTCTCTGTCAGAATGGAACGGTTGAGAATGAGGACACTGACGGCATAGGCTGAGGCCGACGCGGCAATGGTCTCGGGCAGGGCGGCGAAATGACCGGTCAGTTCGACCGCGAAGATGGCGCTCGTCAGTGGCGCGCGCATTGCACCGCTCAAAATCCCTGCCATGCCGATCATGGCCCAGAAGCCTGCACCGCCGGGCAGGAACTGCCCAGTCAGTCCACCCAGTGCACCGCCAAGCAGAAGAAGCGGGGCGAGGACGCCGCCTGACGTGCCGGAGCCGAGCGCAATCAGCCAAACTGCCGCCTTGACCACCAACAGCAATGCGATTGCCTTCATGGTCATGGAACCGTCCAGCAATTGTTGGATGCTGGCATAGCCTGCACCGAGAACATGCGGATCGATCAGCCCTCCGATACCAACCGCGACAGCTCCAAGCGCTGGCCACCACATCCAATGAACTGGCAACCGATGAAACATGTCTTCAATGCGATAAAGGCCAGTGGAGAGCAGCACGCTCTGTATGCCGACGACAGCACCGAGCAACAGCGCGAAGAGCAGTGGCATTCCGCCGCCGACATCGGCGCCCATGAACGGAAAAAGCGGGCCTGCACTGATGAGAAAAGGCCGCCATGCCGAGGAAACCAGCACAGCGACCACAACGGGGATGAAACTGCGCGGCTTCCATTCGAAGAGCAATACTTCCAACGCAAGCAGGATAGCCGCCATTGGTGTGCCGAATATCGCGGTCATGCCGGCGGTGGCGCCTGAGACCAGCAGGGTCTTGCGCTCTGCGGCGCTCAGTTCAAAAAGCTGTGCAAATAAGGAGCCGATGGCCCCGCCCGTCATGATGATTGGTCCCTCGGCGCCGAACGGACCGCCGCTGCCGATTGAGATTGCAGAAGACAACGGCTTCAGCACCGCAACTTTAAGCGAAAGACGGCTTTCGCCAAACAGGATCGCTTCGATGGCCTCGGGTATGCCATGTCCCCGGATTTTTTTAGACCCGTAGCGCGCCATCAATCCGATGATAAGGCTACCGATGACGGGTATGACAAGCGCCAGCATTCCTAGTTGATGGTCGATGATTTCGGAATTCGCGAAAGAAAACCTGCCAAACCAGAAGAGATTGGTCGAAAGCGCGATGAGTTTCAGCAGCAGCCATGCCCCGAAAGCGCCGCCAGTGCCAACCACGATTGCCGCAAGAGCAAGCATCAACATACGGCGGTCGGTCGTATGGTCGCGCAATCTTGGAAGATTTGGTATGGCTGACGGCGAGGACATAATTGCTCCGGATTTGATAGGACCGGAAGCGAATTATATCGTACTACGACATATTTCAAGAAGGTAAAAATGGTTTCCCGAAGAATGACTGAAAACGATTATGCGGTTCTGGCGGATTTTCGCTATTCATTGCGAAATTTTCTGGCGTTCAGCGAAACCAAGGCCGCCGAGTATAATCTGACACCACAGCAGCATCAGGCCCTGCTAGCAATTCGCGCAGCAGAGGATGGCCGAGCCACGGTCGGCTATGTCGCGGAACGGCTGGTTTTGAAGCCGCATAGCGCCAGTGGATTGGTTGCGCGCCTTGAAGCATTGGGGCTGCTTAAACGTTTACCGGGAACAGGCGACAAACGACAAACCGTGCTTGGCCTGACCGAAGAAGCGGACAGAATACTGGCTGAACTGAGCTTGACCCACCGCGAGGAAATCCGCCGGTTGCGCCCCTTGCTGCTTGATCTGCTGTCACGAATAGAGAGCGAAACTTAGCCTCTGGTTTGCCTAGCCGATGGGCAGGCCGGTCTCGGATTTCATCGTGCGCAACGCGATTTCGGATTGCACGCGGGCGACCTGCGGATGGGGTAGCAGCACGAGATGAATGAAATCGGCAAAGGCGGAAAGGTCCTTGGCGACAATAATCAGCACATAATCCGCATCGCCGGAAACCGAATAGGCTTCGCGCACTTCTTCATGTCGGGTCAGAAAGCTGACGAAGGATTCATCGGTGCGTTCGTTATGGGTTGATAGATTGACGCGTGTGATGGCGCGCAATCCGTAGCCCAGCTGTGCCGCATCAAGCCTCGCAGAATAGCCCTGAATGATGCCTTCCTGCTCCAGCCGCGTGCGGCGACGCGAGCATTGGGATTGTGACAGATTGACCAGTTCAGAAAGCTCCGCATTGGTCAAGGACGCATCGCGCTGCAATGTTTGCAAGATTGCACGATCGAAGGAATCGAGCATAATTTCGTGCATGAAACGTCCTTCCGGCTCATAATTTGTGCAAATCTTCGCTAAGATTGCCACATATTGCAAGCACTTCGCGCGGGTCAGCTCATAGAATCTTCTCAATTATCAGGAGGATTCAAAATGGGCCCATATCCGCACGACGCACCCAAAGCCGAAATCAACGAAGCAAATCCCGCGGGAACGGACGGTTTTGAATTCGTGGAATTCGCGCATCCCGAACCAGAAAAGCTCGATATATTGTTCCGCCAGATGGGCTTTCGTCCTGTTGCCAGGCATCGCAAGAAGGATATCTTTCTCTATCGTCAGGGCGACATCAACTATCTTCTAAACCGTGAGCCCAACAGCCACGCCGCATCCTTCGTTGCAGACCATGGCCCTTGCGCGCCAGCAATGGCGTGGCGCGTGGTGGACGCAGGCCATGCGTTGCGCCGCGCAGTGGAACTGGGCGCGGAAGAATATCGTGGCGACGGCAAGTCGCTGGATGTTCCGGGCGTTATCGGTATTGGCGGCTCACTGCTCTACTTCGTGGACACCTATGGCGATGACGGTTCATGCTATTCGGCGGAGTTCGAATGGCTCGGAGAGGCCGATCCGAAACCGGGAGGTTTCGGCTTCTATTACCTCGATCATCTCACGCATAATGTGGTGCGCGGGAATATGAATACGTGGTACAAATTCTACCACGACACCTTCAATTTCCGGGAGATACGCTATTTCGACATCGCCGGAAAAATGACGGGGCTGACCAGCCGTGCATTGACATCGCCCGACGGGAAAATCCGTATTCCAATCAATGAAAGTGCGGATGATCACAGCCAGATCGAGGAGTATCTTCGCGAATATAAGGGCGAGGGCATTCAGCATATAGCAATCGCCAGCAATGATATTTATGGCGGTACGGATGCGATTGCAGCGCAGGGGCTGGAATTCATGCCCGGTCCTCCGGACGTTTATTATGAGAAGTCCAAGGCGCGCGTCAAAGACCACAACGAGCCGCTCGACAAGCTGAAACGGCGCGGCATTCTCATCGATGGCGAAGGCGTTCTGGGCGGTGGCGAGACGCGCATACTGCTGCAGATTTTCTCAAAAACCGTCATCGGGCCGATCTTTTTCGAATTCATTCAACGCAAGGGCGACGACGGCTTTGGCGAAGGCAATTTCAAGGCCCTGTTCGAGTCCATCGAGGAAGATCAGATCCAGCGCGGTGTGCTCGGCAATGTGCAGAAGCCGCATCAAGATAAGCGTGTGGCGGAGCGCAATGCATGAGCGATGCCTGGCGGTCCTATGCCGGGGCACCTGAGAATGGCACCGTCATTTGCGCATCGTCGGACATATCCGATGGTTGCACAAAATGTCTGGTTCTGCGCGCTGATGGGAAGGAATTTCCGCTTCTTCTCATCAGGCGGGACGGAATCTTGCGTGGATTTGTCAATGCTTGTCCGCATCAATATCTGCCATTAAACTACCGATCAGATGCAATACTCTCAACCGATGGTGCGCGTCTCCTCTGCACAGCACACGATGCGACGTTCGACGTTGAGAGCGGAAAATGCCTGTCTGCCGGGCTTGATGGACTTGATGCGGTTCCCGTAGCCGATGATGAAAACGGGAATGTCGTCATCCGCGAACGGCAGTAAACAAGCAACGGGAGGAAATCATGCCGAATACAATTCGCCTGCATCGCGTCATTGCAGCCAAGCCAGAAAAAGTTTTCCGAGCCTTTGTTGAGCCGGATGCCATAGCGAGTTGGTTGCCGCCTTATGGATATCTGTGCACAGTCCATGAACTGGATGCAAAAGCTGGCGGCAGCCATAAAATGTCGTTTCGCAATTTCACGACAGGCCATAGCCATTCGTTTGGCGGCACATATCTTGAAGTGGTTCCCGGCGAACGCCTCGTCTACACGGACAAATTCGACGATCCGAACCTGCCGGGTGAGATGAAGGTTACGGTCGCGCTGAAAGCCGTGTCTGTTGGAACAGAAATCAGCATCACACAGGAGGGGGTGCCAGACATTATTCCTACGGAAGCCTGTTATCTCGGCTGGCAGGATTCTCTTCACAAACTCGCAAAGCTGGTCCAGCCTGAGATTAATGAATAACACTATCTGAGTATGCGTTATTGAACGAATACCGGTGAGGGCCGTTCGCTCATATCAAACGCTACTTTTCATCAGCCGGGTGCTTTATTCTGATAGTTAGCTTGCGAAGCACTCGGCTGCTTATCCTCACAGAAGTATCGGGCCGTGCGAAAGCGAATACTTATTTTATAAAACCCTAACTTTTCTTGGCAATTTTTCTTGCCTTAACGCAACTGGGCCCTACCCTCCCTCTCTGTCCGATTGTGGCTTGGAGGGCAGTATGCAGTGGCTTCAGTCCGTTTTTGAGCAGGCACCGGAGATAGCACTATTTCTATCTCTGGCTGGCGGTTACGCGCTGGGAAAAATACATTTTGGGAAGTTTCAGCTGGGTGGCGTCGCTGGGTCGCTGCTCGTAGCGGTCGTGATCAGTCAAGTCGGTGTCCATATCGACAATGGGGTGAAGGCAGTGCTCTTCGCCCTTTTCATTTACGCCGTCGGTTTCGAAAGCGGTCCGCAATTCTTCCGGTCGCTTGGGCGTCAATCTCTTCGAGAAATTGCGATGGCCGCGGTGCTGGCCATCAGCGGATTGGTGACGGTGGTTGTCCTGGCGCGTATGTTCGGCCTCGACAAAGGCCTCGCAGCCGGCATTGCCGCAGGGGGCCTGACACAGTCAGCCATCATTGGCACCGCCAGTTCGGCGATATCGAAATTGGGTCTGGCCGCCGATGAAGTTCAGCGATTACAGGCCAATGTCGCCGTTGGCTACGCGGTCACCTATATTTTCGGCTCGTTCGGTGCAATCCTGGTTTGCGTCAATCTGCTGCCGAAATTCATGGGACGTAGCATTCGCGACGATGCCATCAAGGCGGAAGCGGAACTTCTTGCCGGTATTCGGCTGCTCGGCCCCAATGAGCAGGAAGCTGCGCCTGACCTTGTCGGGCGTATCTATCAGGTAGACAAAGCTGCCGGAAAAACCGTCGCGGAAATCGAGGCCAAAACCTCTATAGACAATTCCATCACGATTGAACGCGTCAAACGTGCAAACAAGATCATCGGTGTTGCACCGGATCTCAAGCTCGAAACCAATGATATCATATTGATTGTCGGACGCCGCACCGGCGTTGTCACATTGGGCAATGAGCTTGGTTCCGAACTACAATCATCCGATGGTATGGATGTCATCGTCGCTATTCGCGATGTGACCATCACAGCGCCCGAATTCGTCGGAAAGTCGGTTACCGATATCAAACAACATATAAGTGCCGACCTCCGTCACGGTATTTATGTGATTGGTGTCAAGCGGGCCGATAAACCACTGCCGCTCAAGCCCGATACCGTTATCGCGGCTGGCGATGTCGTTTCTCTTTACGGAACGGACCAGGACTTGCAGCGTGTTTCAAGCTCAATCGGGCCGGTTATCGTCGTCAGCGACAAGACGGATTTTGTCTTCCACGGCCTTGGAATTGCTGTTGGCCTTTTGATTGGCCTTGCCGTCATTCGGTTTGGGTCGATCCCGCTGACACTGGGAAGTGGCGGCGGCGCTCTGTTGTCGGGCCTGTTGTTTGGCTGGTACCGCAGCCGCAATATGGCAATCGGCAATATGCCAACGGCGGCTTCGACCCTTCTGCGCGATCTCGGTCTTGCCGGTTTCGTCGCCGTTGTCGGTCTCCAGTCGGGGTTACAGGCGGTTCAAACGATCGTCAGCAGCGGTCTGTCGATCTTCCTGATTGGTGTGGTGGTGACCATTCTCCCGCTCATCATCACCATGCTATTTGGGCGCTATGTTCTCAAATATGACAACGTAGCCGTTTTCGCCGGTGCGCTGTCTGGTTCGCGCAGCGCAAATCCTGCCTTTGGCGAAATTCTGGATAAGGCCGGCAACTCGATACCAACCACTCCATTCGCAATCACCTATGCACTTGCCAACGTGTTCCTGACCTTGCTCGGGCCACTGGTAGTCGCGTTTTCCTGAGGAATAGATCATGGCGAAGAATGAATATAGCAAATATGCGAAGCTGAGCCCGTTTGAGCTAAAGGACGCGCTGATCGAACTTGCCTCCAGCAAAGCAAACCATGCCATGCTGAATGCGGGTCGTGGCAATCCGAATTTTCTGGCCACCTTGCCCCGCCGGGCTTTCCTGCGTCTGGGCCTGTTCGCTGTCGCAGAAGCCGAGCTATCTTATTCCTATCTCTCGACGGGCGTCGGCGGACTTCCCAAGATCGAGGGTATCGAAGGGCGGTTTCAGCGCTTTATTTCCGACCATAGCGATCAGCCGGGCGTCCAGTTTCTGGGACGGTCGCTTTCCTACGTCCGTGACCAGCTGGGCCTTTCTCCATCCGAATATCTTCATGAAATGGTGGAAGGCATTCTCGGCTGTAACTATCCGGTGCCGCCGCGTATGCTGAAAATCAGCGAAGAGATAGTGAAGCATTATCTCGTCCGCGAAATGATCGGCGGCTATATGAGCTCCGATAAACTCGATCTGTTTGCGGTCGAGGGCGGAACGGCCGCCATGACCTACATTTTCGACACATTGAAGCAGAACAAAATTCTTGCCGAAGGCGACACGGTTGCAATCGGTATGCCCGCCTTCACGCCTTATATCGAAATTCCAGAACTCAACAATTATCGGCTGAAAGAAGTGCACATCAACGCGGACCCGAAACAGGGTTGGCAATATCCCGAAGCCGAGCTGAACAAGCTGCTCGACAAATCGGTCAAGGTCTTCTTCCTGATTAACCCCAGCAATCCACCTTCGGTTAAAATGGATCAGCGCGGGCTGGAGCAGATCGCCAAGATCGTCAAGGAAAAGCGTCCTGATCTCATTATCCTGACCGACGATGTGTACGGCACATTTGCCGATGATTTCAAATCGATCTTCGCAATATGCCCATACAACACCATGCTGGTTTACTCGTTCTCGAAATATTTCGGCGCAACGGGCTGGCGCCTCGGCGCAATCGCGATGCAGAAGGACAACGTGCTGGACGCAAAGCTGAAGGATTTGTCGGGATCGGCCAGGAAGGAACTGGATCAGCGCTATTCATCGCTGGTGCCCAATGTTTCAAAACTGAAATTCATCGACCGTCTTGTCGCCGATAGCCGCACAGTCGCCCTCAACCACACTGCGGGTCTTTCTACACCGCAGCAGGTCCAGATGGTTCTGTTTTCCCTATTCGGTCTGATGGATGAAAAGGATGCCTACAAGGCAGAGTTGAAGAAACTGATCCGCAATCGCGAGGCTGCATTGTATCGCGAGCTTGGACTGGAACCGCAGAGCGACGTCAATGAAGTGGATTATTACACACTTCTCGATCTGGAAGACATCGCGGGCCGACTCTATGGCGACGAGTTTGCTGCATGGGTCAAGAAGAACATATCGCCGACTGAGCTCTTGTTCCGGATCGCCGACGAAACCGGTATCGTTCTCTTGCCGGGCACAGGCTTTGGTACGCAGCAGCCGGCTGGCCGCGCATCTCTAGCCAATCTCAACGAGTATGAATATGCAGCCATCGGGCGCGCATTGCGGACGATGGCTGACGAAGTCTATCAAAAGGAATTCAAATCCAAGAAATGATCTAGTGCGGCTTGGCCTTGAGCCAACGCTGCCTTTTGAAACCAAAACGCCGGTCTGTTTCACGCAGATCGGCGTTTTCATGAGGCGCCCCAAATTCATCATACAAGTTTTGACGAAATAGACGATAACACTGATAACTCGTATCACCTGACTTGTGAGCACTCCACGGGCCTGCTACCACAGGAGTACGGAAAACAATGTGCAGGACCGCGATGATGGCAACAAGAAGCAATGAAATTTCCGCCCGCACTGCGGGCAATCTTGTTGTCAAAGTCAGTGGCGAGCTGAAAAAACTGATCCAGTCCGGTGAGTTCAAACCGGGAATGAAACTGCCCAGCGAAGCGAAGCTGACCGAAGCCTATGGGGTCAGCCGCACGGTTATTCGCGAGGCGGTGGCTGCCCTGCGAGCCGACGGGCTCGTCGAGGCCCGGCAGGGAGCCGGGGTTTTTGTGCTTGAGGCGCAATCAGCGGAAACTCTGCCATTTCACAACCTAGATTATGACCGGGTTTCATCGGTCATCGAGCTGCTCGAGCTGCGCACAGGCGTAGAAGTAGAGGCTGCAGGACTTGCAGCGCTGCGTCGCTCTCCCCAACAGGAAGAGGCTATCATCAACTGCCACCGGCAAGTAGTCACCTGCCTGGAAGCTGGGCAACCGACAGCGGAGGCGGATTTCGCGTTGCATCTGGCGATTGCTGATGCGGCCAACAATCCTCGCTTTCGCGAGTTCCTGACGATGATCGGCAGCGGTGTTATTCCGCGTGCGGCTTTACAGTCCCAGTCAGATACAAATTCTGCCGATTATATCGCGCGTATTCATGAGGAGCACTCCCAGATCATCGAGGCCATTTCCAATGGTGACGAAGAGGCTGCACGGTCGGCAATGCGGCGGCACTTGAAGGGGAGTCAGATGCGATACCGCAGCATTCTCAGGCAAGTTCGCTCTAACTTATAATATAAGTTGTTGACATATAATATCTGAATGCGCTAGGTCATATGCAGACATCAAAAAAGGGGTCAACATATGGAACCGCAGCAGATCAAGGAAAAGCTTGGAGCAGGCTTGCTCTCCTTCCCGGTAACGCATTTCGATGCCGAGGGGCAGTTTGCGCCGGAAAGCTATAAAGCCCATGTAGAATGGCTTTCGGGCTTCGATGCACCGGTGTTGTTCGCCGCCGGCGGCACCGGAGAGTTCTTTTCTCTGCGCCCGAGTGAAATTCCGACCATCGTTTCTGCGGCAAAGGAGGCCGTTGGCAACAGTGGCACAGCGATTGTTTCGGGCTGCGGCTATGGGACGGAAATGGCGATTGAAATTGCCAAGTCGGCTGAAAAGGCTGGAGCGGACGGCATATTGCTTCTGCCACATTATCTGATCGATGCGCCTCAGCAGGGTCTTTACGAACATGTCAAGCGTATCTGCCAGTCGATTGGCATCGGCGTCATGGTCTATAATCGTGATAATGCTGTTCTTCAGGCCGACACGCTGGCTCGCTTGTGTGATGAGTGCCCCAATCTTGTCGGTTTCAAGGATGGTGTGGGCGATATCGGGCTCGTTCGCCAGATTACGGCCAAGATGGGAGATCGCCTGACCTATCTGGGCGGAATGCCGACGGCGGAACTCTTCGCCGAAGCCTATCTCGGTGCCGGGTTCACGACCTATTCTTCAGCCGTATTCAATTTCGTTCCTGGTCTGGCGGTGGAATTCTATCGTGCGCTGAGGGCGGGGGAACGCGCCACATGCGAGCGTATTCTCAACGAGTTCTTCTATCCGTTCATGGCAATCCGTAACCGGCAGAAGGGGTATGCGGTGGCTGCCATCAAGGCAGGCGTGCGTCTTCAGGGCTTCAAAGCCGGGAAGGTTCGTTCTCCGCTTTGCGATCTGACCAGAGAGGAAGAAGTCCTTCTCGAAGCGCTCATCGGTAAGTACAGCCGCAAAGAAGCGGCTTGAACGATCAAAAGGAAAAACCGCGGGTCCATCACCCGCGGTTTCTTTATAAGACGCAATAAAGGCCGCGTTTACAGTGACGCGGCCATTTCTTTCAGGCGTTCACAGGCCTTGGTCAGTTCTGCTTCAGAAGCGGCAATTGACAAGCGGATGAAGCCGGGCGCGCCAAAAGCGATACCAGGCACGCTGGATACGCCAAAATCATTGAGCAGATATCCCGCAACATCAGTGTCGCTTTTCAAGGTCACGCCCGTTGGCGTTGTTTTGCCAATCAGTTTGGTGACACCGATGAAGGCATAAAATGCGCCGTCCGGCTGGCGGAAGTCGATATTGGGTATTTCCGACAGATGGGCTGTGACAAGCTCGGCGCGAAGACGAAAAGTCTGTGCCGCTTCGTGCACAAAGCTCTGGTCGCCATCGAGTGCGGCTTTTGCGGCCGCCTGCGCAATGCTGCAAACGGATGTGACGCTTTGCGACTGCATCTTGTTGATTGCTGCAATGAGCGCCTTTGGACCTGCTGCATAGCCAACTCGCCAGCCCGTCATCGCGTAGGCTTTCGAGACGCCGTTGACGATGAGAGTTCGTTCCCGCAATTGCGGGCAGACGCTGCCGAAGGAAACGAAGGGATGGTCGCTTAGCAAGATGTGCTCGTAAATCTCATCGGAAAGGATGAGAATACCGGGGTGTTTTTCCAGCGCTGTCGCGAGCGCCTGATATTCCGCAGCGCTGTAGATCGCGCCGGTGGGATTGGATGGTGAGTTCAGCATCAGCCAGCGCGTGCGTGGGGTGATGGATTTCTCAAGATGTTGGACCGTCAGTTTTAAATCATCTTGCTGCCCGCATTCAACATAGACCGGCGTGCCGCCATGCAAGGAAACGATATCGCCGTAAGAAACCCAGCAAGGTGTGGGGATAACCACTTCGTCGCCCGGTTCGAGCGTGGCGAGGAACGCATCGAACAAGATCTGTTTTGCGCCATTGGCGACGGTCAGCTCTTCCTGTGAAAAATCTAGACCGTTGTCGCGCTTGAACTTGGCGATAATCGCGGCGCGAAGCGCTTCGGTTCCGGCTGCTGCTCCGTAACGAACACCGCCGGCATTGACCGCTGTGCAGGCAGCATCGAGAACATGGCGCGGCGGTTCAAAATCCGGCTCGCCCAGCGACAAATCGATAATGTCTCGCCCCTCGGCACGCAGCTTTTTGGCGGCCATCGAAACAGCCATGCTCGGCGATGACTGGATGCCCGCCGATCTTCTATTTTCATATTGCATTACAATGCTCTTGTTTGTGGGTCGGGAAAAGGAGAAGCCGCCCTAAAGGCGGCTTCTGACAGGATCTGCTGGTCAACCATTCACGACATAATCGAATTCTCTGTCGCGCTGCTTGGCATCCGGGCAACGTTCATCTGCAGCGCCATAGCCGCCGCCGCCCGGCAATTGCAGGATCAGCCTGCGTCCTGCTGGGACATGCTGCCGGCCCTTGGCGTTGAGCACCGAACCATCATCGAGCAGGACGGCGCCCGGTGCGCCGTTCTCGCCACCTTCACGCCCGCGCGGCGGGTGTTTAATGCGATCAAACATGGCATTGAAGTAGATCTCATGTCCGTCAGTCGGCGCAATCTCGACAACCTGACCAAGCCCGCCACGGAATTTTCCGGCGCCGCCGGAACCGTCGCGCAATTCCTTGCGCCAGAAAATAACCGGACCGACATGTTCCGTCGCCTCGATGGACATCGAATGAACACCGCTTGGAAAAGCGGTGGCGCTCAGCCCGTCGATATGGGAGCGGGCACCAGCTCCACCGCTGTTGAACAGAAGAACCTCGGCTCGCTGGCCGCCATCTTTTGGGGCCTTGTCGCCGGAAAGCGGACGCGCACTAACATGAAGGTTCCAAAGCGCGCCTGAGCCTTCCGCCGGTACTCGACCGGGCAGCATCTTATGGACAGCACCAAGCACTGCATCGGGCACCAGATGGCCGAGCACGTGGCGGACGGAAACGGGGGCAGGGTGCTGCGCGTTCAAGATACAATCCTTCGGCGCAATCACCTTGAAGGGGAGAAGCGATGCATGATTGTTCGGTATTTCCGGTGCAATCGAGCATTTCAGGCCGTAACAGGCATAGGCAGCCGAATAGATCAGCGGACAATTGATGCCTTTGGGGCTAGGCGCAGATGTGCCGTTGAAGTCCGCAAGTATGTGATCGGCATAGACATCGATACGCACCGCGATATCGATAGGATCGCCGTAACCGTCAACCCGCATCACGTTGGAATAAGTGCCGTGCGGCAATGCCGCCAGCTTTTCAAGCGTTGCATCATAGCTGCGTTTGAAGATAAATTCGGCCAGCCCTTCCAGATCGTCGAGCTGGAACTCATCCATCATATCCATCAAGCGGCGATGCCCGATTTCGTTGCAGGCGGCGAGGGAATAGACGTCGCCGACGACCTGATGGCTTTCGCGAACATTGTTGCGCAAAATGTTCACGAGATCCTTGTTGACCACCCCGCGTGCCGCGAATTTCATGATCGGTACAAAGATGCCTTCCTCATAAACTTCGTTGGCATCGGGGCCAAAACCACGTCCGCCCACATCCACCACATGGGCGGTGCAAGCGAAAAAGCCTGTCAGCGCGCCATCGCGAAAGCTTGGTGATACGACGGTGAAATCGTGCAGGTGACCGGTGCCTTTCCACGGGTCGTTGGTGATGTAGACATCACCTTCGAAGATATTCTCGCGCCCGATATCGTTGATGAAATGGCCAACCGCTTCCGCCATCGCATTCACATGTCCGGGCGTGCCGGTCACGGCCTGCGCGATCATTTGCCCGGCGCGATTGAACACGCCAGCTGAAAGATCGCCGGATTCACGCACACTGGTGCTGAAGGCTGTACGAATGAGCGTTACGGCCTGTTCTTCGACGACCGAGATCAGGCGGTTCCACATGATCTGCATGTGGACATCGGAAATAGGTTTCACTGACATGGGTAAACTCCTTCAGGCAGCCTTGGCGCGCAGCAACAGGCAACCATCGGCCTGCATGATCGCTTCGCGGCTTGAGGTCACGATGGTCGATGTCTCGCGTTCTGTGATGACGGCTGGCCCGGCGATCCAGTCACCCGGCTTCATATCGCTGCGATCAACCACGCTTGCGTCAAGGAAACGTTCTTCGAGAACGTCGAACACCTTGCGCTTGCCGGATATTGTTGCGGTTGAGTGTTTCGTGACAGGTTTGGCGGGGGTTGGTACCGCAGCATCTGCACTGGCGCGCAGCGACCAGCTGACAATTTCGACATCCAGCCCATCGATTACGCGACCGAAGAAGCGTTCATAGCACTCATCAAAAAGCGAGCTGAAAAGTGAGGCATCCGCTTGAGTATAATCACGAACTTCGATGGTGACCGGCACTTCCCATCCCTGACCAACGTAGCGCATATAAGCGGTGCATTCGAGTGAAGGATTGGCGCTGGGTGCGCCCGAGCGCACGAAGGAGGTTGCTTCCTTCACCAGCTCGGCAATCACAGTATTGATCGCATTGGCGTCGAAGCGGCTGATGCGGCTATAAGCGCTGCGGACCGATTCAAAACCAAAAGGCGCACGCAGGAAGCCGATTGCAGAGCCGACACCGGCGCCAGGCGGGATCAGCAGATCATTGACACCAAGCTTTTCGCAAAGCCGCGCGGCATGAACTGGGGCCGCGCCGCCAAAGGCGATCATGGTGAACTCGGAAAGTTCCTTGCCGTTTTCCACCGCATGCATACGCGCGGCGTTGCTCATGTTCTCATCGACAACTTCGCTAAGACCATAAGCCGAGGTTGCGATATCTGAACCCAGCTTGCTGCCAATATCTGCATCCATGGCGTTTTCGGATGCCGAGCGCGACAGTTTCATCGACCCACCAGCAAAGCTGTCGGGATCGAGGCGACCAAGGATAACATCGGCGTCGGTTACGGTTGGGTTGACACCGCCGCGGTCGTAGCAAGCCGGTCCCGGTTCGGAGCCTGCGCTATGAGGACCGACGCGGATCTGACGCATGGAATCGACGGTTGCAATCGAACCGCCGCCTGCGCCAATCTCAACCATTTCGATGACCGGGATAGAGATTGGCATGCCGCTGCCCTTCTTGAAGCGATAGGTACGCGCCACTTCGAAGGTCTTCGACGTTTTCGGCGTCTGCTGTTCAATCAGGCAGATTTTTGCGGTAGTGCCGCCCATATCGTAGGACACGACCTGATCAAGCTTGTGATTGGCTGCGATATGGGCTGCGAAAATCGCGCCGCCCGCCGGACCCGATTCAAGCAGGCGAACGGGAAACTCAATGGCACTTTCGACACTGATAATGCCGCCGCCCGAGTGGATCATAAAGACCGGTGCAACAAGCCCTTCATCGTGAAGACGGCCTACCAGACGATTGAGGTAAGACGCCATCAAAGGTTTGACATAGGCATTGGCACAGACGGTATTGAAGCGTTGAAACTCACGCATCTGCGGCGAGACTTCCGACGAAATCGATACGGAAAGATCAGGCTTTCTGGCCAGCAGTCTGTCGCGGAAACGGCGCTCATGTTCGCCATTGAGATAGGAGTGGATGAAGCCGACAGCGATACTCTCATAGCCTTGCGCAACGATGCGATCACAAAGCGCTTCCATCTCGCTCTCATCCAGAGGCTTAAGCGCTTCGCCGCTTGCGCCCATGCGCTCATCAAGGACGAACCGGTCGCTACGGTTGACCAACGGGGCCGGGAGGACAATATCAAGATCATATTGCTCGAAGCGGCTTTCGGTGCGCATTTCGATCACGTCGCGAAAGCCTTTGGTCGTGACGAGCGCCGTTTTTGCACCGCGACGCTCGATCAGAGCGTTTGTCGCAAGAGTGGTGCCATGGATCACCGTATCGATCTGGTTCAGCGCTATCCCAGCCTTTTCCGCTACCTCGCGAATGGCTTTGACAATTGCATTTTCAGGAAACGCGTAATCGGTCAGAACCTTGGTTGAGTGCAGTGTCGAACCAACCTCCATCGCCACATCGGTGAAGGTTCCGCCAATGTCGACGCCAACCCTGATCAGTTTGCCATTTATCGTCATGTCTTGCCTAACTCCCAAGATCAGATTCTATGCGTTAAGTGCGGGGCCGGGCTGGAAGGCCACGGTTCAGGCACGTGTTTCCTCGTACCGGCAGGCGGTGCCTGCCGGTTCATAAATGTTGTTTGCGGTGTCTCGGTTAACTCGGAACGTTCAAACGTCCACCAGTCAGTCTGTGGTTAGTTCTTGCCGGTGAAGTCAACTCCATCAAGAGTGGTCGGCAGCTTTGCGCGATCCACACCGATCCACTTTTTGTAAAGACCGTCGAGTGAACCGTCCGCCGTGTGGCGCGTGACAAAATCATTTAGATAGTCGAGCATTTCCTGATCGCCTTTGCGTACCGCCATTGCCTGGAAATTGTCAGCGACTTTGTATTTGCGACCGTAGTTGCCGCTGTTGCCAGTTTTGTCGATCACCAGCCCGTAGGTCACGCTGCCCAGAATGGCATCGACCTGACCCGACAGGAGCGCCTGCACGGTAGTCGCATCATCATCGAAGCGCTTGATCTGCGTGTTGGCGGGCGCGACCTTTTTCAGGACCGGCTCGAAAACGCTGCCGCGATTGACGCCGATGATGTATTTACCCAGATCATCATTGCCCTTAATATCAACGTCGTTCTTGCCCCAGACAGTGATGTCATTGGAGGAATAGGGAATGGCGAATTGAATGACCTTGGCACGCTCTGGCGTGATGGTCATAGATGGAACGAGAAAATCGACCATGCCATTGGTGAGAAGCGGAATACGGTTCTGACCGGTAATGCGCTCGAACTTGATCTGAACGCCCAGTTCCTTTGCGATCAGGTCAGCAACATCGACGTCATAGCCTCCATTTTTGCCGTTCTCATCGATAAAGCCCCATGGAAACTGGTCCATCTGCACGCCGATGGTAACGGTGCCCTTGGCCTTGATTTCCTCGGGCGTAGCGGCGCCAGCTGCTGTGGCGATGCACACGGACGCGAGCAGGCCGAGCGCGAAGCCGAGTGAAGCTTTGGAACGAGCGAAACTAGAATTGAACATGTCCTTACCTCTGGTTGTTTTATTGTTATTCAACGGGATGCATTCATCCGCTTTTCAATCCGGGCGCTGTAATAGGTGAGCGGAATGCAGATCACGAAGTAGACAAGACCGACAGCGCCGTAGACTTTGAGTGGCTCGAAAGTGATGTTGGCCATCAGCTGCCCCGAGCGTGTGAGTTCGGTCAGGCCGAGCAGAGCCGCAAGGGCGGTGCCTTTGATCAGATTGACGAGGAAGCCAATCGTTGCGGGCAGGCCGATGCGAAAGGCTTGGGGAAGCACGACATCCGACATGCGGCGGATATAGCCGATACCAAGCGCGCGAGCCGCTTCATCCTGCCCTGCCGATACGGCCTCGATGCTGCCCCGCCAGATTTCACCGAGAAACGCACTGGTATGGAGTGAAAGACCGATGATCAGCGCGACCCATACGTCGACACGAATGCCGAGCAACGGCAGGCCGAAATAGACGAAGAAAAGCTGGATCAGCAGCGGTGTACCCTGAAAGATCTGGATATATGTCGCCATGAAATAGCGAAGCCATTTCTTGTTGCTGGTGCGTCCAAGGGCCACGATGAGACCACAGGCACCACCGAAGACGAAAGCGAGGAGTGACAGGATTACTGTCCAGCGAGCCCCTTCAAGAATGAACAAGAATTCTGCAAAGCCGAAACTGCGTATCATCGGTCTGCCTCACTTCGTCGGATAGGAAAAGTAAGTTCTGCCAATGAGTTGGAGAACAAGGGAAAAGGACTGCGAAAGCGCGAGATAGATAACGCCGAGTGCGAAATAGACTTCGAAGCTGCGGAATGTCTCGGAATCGATCATTTGACCGACATAGGTGAGTTCTTCCGCGGAAACTGAAGCCACCAGGCTGGAATTGAGCATCATCAAAATGAACTGGCTGCAAAGCGCTGGGTAAACCGCGCGAATGGCTGGCCGAAAGATGATGAAGCGATAGACTTCAAGTGTGTGAAGACCAAGCGCCCGTCCTGCTTCCACCTGCCCCTTCTTGATGGACTCCACCCCACCGCGCACGATTTCGGCTGCATAAGCTGCGCAGTTGAGCGTCATGGCGAGAATTGCCGCCTGTGTGGCTGTCAAGGTGACGCCAAGGGAAGGCATTCCGAAGAAGATGAAAAATACCTGCACCAGAAACGGCGTGTTGCGGATCAATTCGATATAGGCAAATGCCACCCGGGATACGGTTCGTATCGAGCTCATGCGCATCAACATAAAGACAATGCCGAGCATCAAACCAAGCGCCATCGAGATGGAGGATATCTTTAGGGTTTGTAATGCGCCGCTTAGCAGCAGCGGCCAGGCCGCCAGAACCGGCCCCATGTCGAAACTATATTGCATTGGCAAGCTCCCGTTATTTCGTCTGGTTCCCCTTTGTGGTTAGTGATTGAGGATCTGGCCCAGAAATGCCTTGGCGCGTTCGTGCTTGGGATTGCCGAAAAACTCTGCAGGAGGGGCGCTTTCGATAATCTCCCCGCGATCCATGAAGATGACACGGTGCGCAACGGCGCGCGCAAAACCCATTTCATGTGTTACGCAGATCATCGTGATACCGTCGTCCGCAAGCGAGATCATGGTATCGAGAACTTCTTTCACCATTTCAGGATCAAGCGCTGATGTGGGTTCATCGAACAGCATGATCTTTGGCCCCATGCAAAGCGCGCGAGCAATGGCCACTCGCTGCTGCTGACCTCCGGAAAGCTGGGCTGGATATTTGTTGGCCTGTTCGGCGATATGCACCCGCTTGAGAAAATGCATGGCCTTTTCTTTGGCCTCGGCTGTTGAAGCCTTATGCACGCGGCGCGGCGCCAGCATACAGTTTTCGAGTACGGTCATATGGGGGAAAAGGTTGAACTGTTGAAACACCATGCCGACGTCGCGCCGGATATGATCGACATTGGCCCCTTTGTTGCCCAGTCTTGTTCCATTCACATCGATGGTGCCGTCCTGAATCTCTTCAAGATGATTGATACAGCGAATAAGCGTTGATTTACCCGAACCGGAAGGGCCGCACAGAACGATATGCTCGCCCCGATTCACGTGTAGATCCACATTCTTGAGTACGTGAAGCTGGCCATACCATTTATTGACCGCGCTCATCGTGATGGCTTGTTCAGACATCTATCTCTCGCTTCATATGTGTAGGCAGAACGGAAATTGCCCGCTCAGGGCTGAACTTCAAAAATGGCGTCGACTTCGACAGCAAATCCGCGTGGCAGAGAGCCTGCTCCCAATGCCGTGCGGGCATGTCGGCCTTTCTCTCCGAGAACTTCGACCAGAAGATCGGAGGCGCCATCGATAACGGCGGGATGGTCTTTGAAGCTGGGCACGGCATTTACAAAGCCGCGCACCTGCAAACAGGCTGAAATGCGGTCGAGATCGCCATCAACGGCCATTGAGGCGCGTGCCAGAAGATTGAGCGCGCAGACACGCGCTGCCTGATACGCCTCCGCTATATCCATAGTGTCGCCGACGACGCCCAGATAACGGTCAACGCCATTGACGCGCGGCACCTGTCCGGAAATGTAGAGTGTGCTTCCACTCAACCGAAACGGAACATAGGTTCCGCTCGGGGCCGTCACACTGGGCAGGGCAAGGCCCAACTCCGCCAGTCTGGAAGAAACGATTCCCATCTCGAATTCCCCTGTTTTTGTTCGCCTGTTCTGCAATTGCTGTAGCATGGAACTACCTGCAACTGCGTAGTGATAATATCACATGGCGTCTTGTTGTGATGTTAGGTTTGCTGAAATAATATCACTTGTCAAGAATGAATCTCGGGCGTCTATTTTGGTAAAAAAGCGATTGATACTGGACATTACGATATGGAAAACAGCATGTTGACCAATCTTTGAACGAATTCAGAGGGCTGGGCTAAGTGGCTGAATATCTACTTTTGTCGAGGCATTTTGTTCCGATAGTGCCTGTTAGGCGCTCCACGGGGCACCAGATTGAGTGGCACAGCGAAGCGTGATTTTAAGTGATATTATCACTGATATAATGATAGTATCTTGTCTTGAGCGTGCTTACCGCGTATCACCATGGAAAGACGATATTTTCACCGGGGTAGGCTCATATTGAAAACACTGACTGCGCGAACGATTGAGAGCCTCAAGACACTGATCGGTGACGGTACGCTTCAGGTCGGCGACAAGTTGCCGACCCTTGTCGAACTTGGGGACAAGCTTGGTGTCAGCCGCACGGTTATCCGGGAAGCTGTGGCGGCTCTGCGCTCTGACGGATTGTTGGAAGCAAAGCACGGGGTCGGAATATTCATTCGCGATCCCGGAAAGGCAGCATCTCCCGTTTCAGACGATTCCATGCTGGAGCCGTTGGCGCGGCTTTCGCTTCCATTTATGGATTTGCTTGAGTTGCGTATGGCTTTTGAAGTCCATGCCGCCGGATTGGCCGCACAGCGCCGGTCATGGGCGCAGGAAGCAAACATGTGGGATGCGCTGAAGCAGTTCGAGGCTTCTATTGAAAATGAAGAAGCGCTGGATGAACTGGACTTCATTTTCCACCGGTCCATATCGGAGGCAACCAATAATCTGGCGTTTATCGAGTTTTTCAGCGTCATGAGCCTGAAAATACTGCCGCAGCCAGCATTTTCGCGGGATCTGAACCCCTCCCTTATCACGCCTGATTATATCCAGAACACGGTCATCGAGCATCGCGCCATTTGTGAAGCGATCAGTGCCGGGAATGCAGAGCAGGCACGTGAAGCCATGCAGGCACATCTCAATCGCAGCCATCAGCGCTATCGCGGGTTCAACGGCGCTTTTGGCTCGCCATTGAGTAATATTGTGGATAGCTGAAACCTATTCAGTAAGCGCTATCGACTGACGGATTAAGGCCGCTACCTTCAACATTCGGGCGGTGAGGGCGGTACGACCGGCTGTTCGAAAGTGCGCTGCAACTGACCCCAGCCCGCATCGTGCATATGGGCGTCCAGTCCGGCTCTTGCAACCAGCGCACGCGCCTCTGCTTCACCGAAGGCAAGCGCCTCGTGCATATCAGCAGTTAGGACCACGCCGTCCTGCATGATAATCTTGCCATCGACGATGACGGTATCAACATCGCTGCCAAGAACCTGATGAACCAGCCGATGGACGGGCATCCAATTGGGTGTCAGATGCGGTTTGCGCATATCGATGATCGCGATATCCGCTTTCTTGCCAGTTTCAAGAGAACCGATCTCATGATCCATACCAATCGCACGCGCTGCGTCGATGGTGATCATCTCGAACACTTTGCCGGGCGGCAGAAGGTATCGGTCGTGATTGTGCAATATATGCTGGGTCGATTGCGCGATCCGCGCGACCTGCAGCATATCGAAATGGCGGCTCGGCGCTGCGCCATCGGACGTAATAGCGACAGGCACGCCCCGCGCCAGCATCTGCATAATCGGCGTGGAACGTCCGGGCGGCGCATGGGTGACGTGGGTGCCCGTTTCGGCGAGGATATCAATTTCCTCATGAGAGATGCCCCAGCAGTGCTGCAAATGCACGTCAGGACCCAGCAGCGCGTTTTCCTTATCTTGATAAGCCATCCGAATTTGCCCGGCAAAGGCATCCGAATGGATGCGCACACCCCATTTGCGCGCCGTTTCGCGAATACGACGCGCTTGCATCCGGTCGTTCTGCGTCAGATTGACCGCGAAATCCGGTGTGGAAGCGTTAGAAGGCTCGACCGAAGGGACGATTGTGAAAGGCGTCAGAAAAACCTTAATGCGGCCCTCGGCTGTTCCGTTAAGGCTTTCGACGGTGGCTTCAGCGCCCTCAATCATTTCTTCGAATGAAACAGTGTGACGCACAGGCTTGCCGCTCTCCCATCGCGTCACCGATTGCGGCCAGGGTAGTCCAGCGGGGCCAACGCAGATGATCTCGCGCAGACCGAGTTCCGAATAGGCGCGCGCGTGATTGGCTGCAAAGACCGGATCGTCGCTGCGCGGCATGGAGGTGATGATGCTGGCAGAGGTTGTCACGCCTGCGCGCAGTCGCTCCAGACCGGAAACGAGGCCATCGGCGTACCAGTAGTCGCGGGTTACATAATGATAATAGGTTGGTGTGACGATCCGCATCCAGAGTGAATTGGTGTCGGCGGCAATGCTGCGTATCAGCGCGTGACCAGCGTGGCCGTGCGCGTCGATGAGGCCCGGAATGAGCATCTTCCCACGGCAGTCGATTGCATTCTTGTCAGTATGGCGAGGAGCGAGTTCCTGCGATGTGCCAATATCGACAATTCTGTCGTTCTCGATTGCTACAGCTCCATCTTCGATGATCCGCCGTGTTTTATCGACTGTCACGACAGTCCCGTGAAGCAGCAGCAATCCAGTCATATCTTCTCCTTTTAAATGTCCAAGACGACAGCGTTTGACACTGTGCGGTCTCATATCGATGTGTCGATGTTTTTGAACTTAATTGGCGACAATATCGTTGACAATAAAAGAATGGATTAAGATACTGCGACGAAATTCAGTCCAACAATCTTATCGTTATAGATGAGGGGAAAAGCATGTCGCGTTTAAATAGGTTTTTTATATCGGCCTTGACGGCAGCTGCTATTGCGGCGCCGGCGCTGGCCAGTTCTGCCGACGCGGCTACGTTACGTTGGGGCAGTCGTGCGGATATCTACTCGCTCGATCCAGATTCTGTTCCATCCACATCCAATCTGGCTTTCCTGAACCACATTTACGAAGGTCTGATCCGTTACGGCCCGAACTTCGAGATCGAGCCCGCGCTGGCTACCGAATGGAAGCTCGTCGATAACAAGTTCTGGCGTTTTACGCTTCGCAAGGGCGTGAAGTTCCACAATGGCGCAGATTTTACGGCTGATGACGTTGTGGCCTCGATGAACCGTGTTTCCGACCCGACATCACCTCTGCGCGGCAATATTCCGCTCTATGTTGGTGTCAAGAAAGTGGACGATTCCACGGTGGATATCGAGGTTTCGGCACCGTCGGCGCTGTTCCTCAATGACATGACCAATATTTTCATGTTCAACGCGAAGTGGTTGAAGGATAATGACGCCGAAAAGCCGACCGATATCGCGTCCAAGACCGAGAATTATGCTACGCATAACACCAACGGCACGGGCCCGTTCAAGCTCGACAGCCGTGTACCTGATTCAAAGACGGTTCTGATCGTCAATGATCAATGGTGGGACCAGAAAAAGCACAATCTGGATCGCATCGAATACATTCCGATTTCTTCGGCTGCGACACGCGTTGCGGCGCTTCTCTCTAGTGAAATTGACCTGGTCGATTCAGCACCCATTCAGGATATTCCGCGTCTGGAATCGACGCCGGGCATCAAGGTCGACAAACGCACCGAGCTGCGCACGGTGTTTATCGGCTTTAACGGCAAGGAGAAGCTTGAGGATGGGCGTCCGAACCCGTTTCTCGATGTCCGCGTGCGTCAGGCCGTCGAGGCAAGTATCGATCGTGATCTCATCAACAAGAAAATCATGCGCGGTCTGGCGCGTCCTTCCGGTTCGCTGATTGCGCCGGAAATCGCAGGCTATTCGAAAGCGCTCGACACTTATCAGCCAGCCGATCCCAAGCTCGCACAAAAGCTGCTTGAAGATGCTGGTCAGAAAGGCCTGACTTTCAACTATCTTTGCATGAATGATGAGAGCATCAACGAGGAAGATATCTGCTCGGGCATCGCCAATATGATGAAACGTGGCGGGTTCGAACCGTCCATCGATATGGGGCCGCGTGCCGTTCAGCAGCCTAAGCGCACCAATGGCAAGGCCGATATGTTCAATCTGAGCTGGGCCAATGAGCCGACGCTCGATGCCTATTCGTTGCTTTCGCAGGTGCTTTCTACGCGCAGCGGTTCGACCGGCGTATCCAACTATGGTGGCTGGTCTTATCCTGAACTCGATGAGCTGATGAAAAAAGCGGCGCAGGAGCCGGATACGGCGAAGCGCTTGGCGCTGGAAGAACAGGCGCTGAAAGTTGCCAAGGACAAGGCTATTCTGATCCCGCTTCATCAGCAGCCTATCGCTTGGGGCATGCTGGACAAGGTCAAGAGCGTGGATTTCCGGGCCGATAACAAGCCGCGTCATTGGCGCACGCAAATGGCCGAGTAAGGCCAGCAAAGAGAAAACCGAAAAGCGCTTCACCTTGGTGAGGCGCTTTTTTTATGTGGCGCACAATTTGGAGATGCGACGACGCTCATTCAAAAGCCGCACTTTGATTGCTGCTCAGAAATGTGGCAGCGCCTGACCAATTGTAGAGCATAGTTGTCGACAAATAGGTTATTGAAACCCAAAAAATTGTCTACAATTACGTTGACAACCTTATATCGACTGGCAATACTCCATTTCGTGATCTGGGAGGCAGGTCACCCCAAAAAAGGAGAAATCAGTATTACCCGCCTGCATGGCGTGAGCAGACACTGAAACGCAGCACCGAAACGGATGCGGCGATGCATGAAAACAGACCTCCAAAAAGGAGGCGCAAATTTCCAGAAGCGGAGCAAAATCTATGTTAAGAAAACTTGGCCTCGCGGCCACAATGCTGGCCGGGCTGACTTTGGCTGGCCACGCCGAAACGCTCAAATGGGGCGCTGCGCGCGATATCTATTCGCTTGATCCCTATTCTTATGGCGACAGCTATACACTGTCCTTCCTCAATCACATCTATGAAGGCCTCGTGCGCTACGACGCCGAGCTGAAGATCGAGCCTGCCCTTGCTGAATCCTGGGAAAATGTTTCCGAGACGGTTTGGCGCTTTCATCTGCGCAAGGGCGTCAAGTTTCATGATGGCGCTGATTTCAATGCCGACGATGTGCTTGCTTCATTGAAGCGCGTGAGCGATCCGGTTTCGCCGCTGCGTGGTAATTTGCCTGCCTACAAGTCCTCAAAGAAAGTGGACGACTACACAATCGATATCGAGTTGAGCGGCCCTTATCCGCTGCTCCTCAACGACCTCACCAATATTCACATCTTCGATGCGGGCTGGCTGAAGACCAATAATTCGGAAAAGCCGACTGACGTTGGTGCCAAGATTGAAGGTTATGCAACCTACCACACCAATGGTACGGGTCCGTTCAAGCTGGAAAGCCGCGTACCGGATTCCAAAACCATTCTGGTTAAGAACCCGGATTGGTGGGACAAAACGTCGAAATCAAACATCGACCGCATCGAGTTCAATCCGATCACTTCGGCTGCGACACGCGTGGCGGCGCTCCTCTCTGGAGAAGTCAATTTTACGGAAAGTGCGCCATCGCAGGATTTGCCGCGCCTTCAGGCACAGCCTGACCTGAAGGTCATGGAACGTACCGATTTGCGTACGGTCATGATGGGTTTCAATCGCAAGCCGAAGCTCGATAATGGATCGGAAAATAAATTCAACGATTTGCGTGTGCGTCAGGCTTTCGCACATTCGCTTGATCGTGATTTGATACAGAAGCGCATCATGCGCGGCAAGTCGCGCACGGCAGGTGCGGTGGTTGCGCCGGAAATTCCGGGCTACACGCCGGAACTGGATACCACTCTGGCCTATGATCCGGCCTTGTCCAAGAAGCTTCTGGCCGAGGCTGGCGCCACGGATTTTCCGTTCACACTGGTTTGTACAACTGATGCCTATGTGAACGAGGAAGAACTGTGCCAGGGGCTCGTGAACATGCTGAGCCGGGGCGGTTTCAAGCCGCAGCTTGATATTGCACCAACGGCTGCGCAGGCACCGAAACGCACGGGCGGCAAGGCCGATGTCTATATCATAGGCTGGGCGACAGAGCCCATGCTCGACAGCTATTCCATTCTGTTGCAAATGATTGAAACCAAGACAGACAATGCTGGTGTTTTCAACTGGGGTGGCTGGAGCTATCCGGAAATCGACAAGCTGATCATTGAGGCATCCACGGAGATGGATCGCAGCAAGCGGCTAGCGTTGCAGACAAAGGCCTTGCAAATGGTCAAGGACGAGATCGTCATGTTGCCGCTGCATCAACAGCCGATGGCGTGGGTCATGTCGAATAAGATTGATCATATCGTCCAGTTGCCAGACAACAAGCCGCGTCACTGGCTGACGCATTTTGCCGAATAGTCTCATCAAGACGCTCCGGGGCACGCCGTTCCGGAGCGTCCTGTTCCCAAGGAATTCACATGCTGGTTTTTATCATCAAGCGTCTGGCCAATGCCATCATGGTCATGCTGGCTGTTGCCTTGCTGGCCTTTTTGATCTTTCGTCTGGCGGGCGACCCCGTCGAGATGATGGCCAACGAACAGATGACACAGGCCGACCGCGATAATCTGCGTGAGCGTCTGGGGCTTAACGATGGCCTGATGACACAATATACCCGGTTCGTGGTGAACGCCGCTCAGGGCAATTTCGGCATTTCCTATCGCAATGGTCAGGATGTGCTTGGCCTTATCGCCGAGCGGTTTCCGGCAACACTGGAACTGGTGCTGGTGGCCACCTTGATCTCGTTGTTGCTTGGCCTTCCTCTTGGCGTGCTAACAGCAATTAAACGTGGCAAATGGTATACGGAGGGATTGCAGTTTCTCTCCATTGTCGGTGTTTCGCTGCCAAGTTTTGTGGTCGGTATACTGCTCATTCTGGTTTTTTCGGTCACGCTTGGCTGGTTCCCGGCATTCGGACGGGGTGATGTCGTACAGCTTGGCTGGTGGTCCACGGGATTGTTGACGCATTCCGGTCGTATCGCGATTTTGCTACCGGCCATTGCGCTCTCGCTTTATCAAGTCACGCTTGTCATGCGTCTGGTTCGCGCAGAAATGTTGGAAGTGCTGCGTTCGGACTACGTGAAATTCGCCCGTGCCCGCGGTATTCCGCGCTGGCGTATCTATTTCCGTCATGCTCTTCGCAACTGCCTTATGCCGGTTGTGACGATGACAGCGATGAATGTCGGTTCGCTGATCGCCTTCGCGCTGATCACCGAAACCGTGTTTCAATGGCCGGGCATGGGCATGTTGTTCATTCAGGCCGTTACCTTCCTCGATATCCCGGTTATGGCAGCCTATCTCTGCATCATTTCCTTCATCTTCGTTGTACTCAACACTTTCGTGGACATTGCCTATGCGGTGATCGATCCACGCCTGCGCACGGCGCGTTGAGTTGCCCATGGAACCGATTGTGGAGTCAAAGCCGATGAGCACCCCAACCACGCAAACCACTACCATCTCCCGCCCGTCGGTTGTACAGCGGATTCGTAAAAGCGACTTGTGGTGGTCGTTCACACACAGCAAGACCGCAATGATCAGCGCAGCACTGCTCGCAATCCTGATCCTGACGGCATTGTTTGCACCCCTCATTGCACCGCAAAACCCCTATGATGGCGCTGCACTCGATATGTGGAAAGCAGAGCTGCCGCCTATCTGGGAAGACGGCGGCGAATGGCCCTTCCTGCTGGGCACCGACACGCAAGGGCGCGATATGCTGTCAGCCATTCTTTATGGCACGCGCATTTCCATCGTTATCGGCATCGCTTCCGTTGTGCTTTCCTTGCTCATCGGCATGAGTGCCGGTTTGGTCTCCGGCTATTTCGCCGGTTTTATCGACAATCTATTGATGCGCATCGGCGATATCACGCTGTCGATCCCGACCATTCTGGTCGCCATTCTGGTTTCAACCGTCGTGCGACAGATGTTGCCTGTCAGCCTGCGCGAGGTCGGAGCATCCGCGGTTCTCATTCTGGCCATCGCGCTCTCCGCATGGGTGCAATATGCCCGTACTGTCCGCGCTCAGGCCATCGTTGAAACCGGCAAGGATTATGTGTCCGCCGCCCGTCTGATCGGCGTTCCGGCGCGCCGCATTATGGCGCGACATATCCTGCCCAATACACTGACCCCCATCATGGTGGCGGCAACGCTTAACTTCGGCATGGCCATTCTTACCGAAGCCACGCTGTCCTTCCTCGGCATCGGGATGCCGCCGAGCCAGCCTTCTCTCGGGACACTAATCCGCATCGGCAACCAGTTCCTGTTTTCCGGTTCCTGGTGGATCGTGCTCTTCCCTGTCATTCAGCTCTGCCTGCTGGTCGTGGCCGTCAATATGCTTGGCGACTGGCTGCGCGATGCTCTCAATCCGAAACTGAGGTAATATCGATGAACAATCTTTTGCTCCGCAATGTGCGCCCTATGGCTGGCGATACGTGCGATGCTTTGATCAAGGATGGGAAGATTGCGGGTTTCGGACGGTTCGAGGCAGAACCGGGCATGGCCATCGAAGATGGTGGCAATGCAATCATGGCGCCCGGCCTGATTGATGCGCATACGCATCTCGACAAGACCACCTGGGGCATGCCCTGGCATGTCAATAATCGTGCCGCGGTTCTGCGTGAACGTATCGATTTCGAGCGCGAGCACCGGCTGGAAATCGGCCTTGATCCGCATCGCCAGTCGATGCGTCATGCCATCGGTCTTGCTGCCCATGGCGCAACGCATATCCGCAGCCATGTCGATATCGACCCCACTCATGGATTGTCATTGGTCGAAGGCGTCTGGGCAACACGCGAGAAGCTGAAAGGCATCATCGATATCGAGATCGTTGCATTCCCGCAGTCGGGTCTGATGGTCATGCCTGGTACGGAAGAATTGCTCGATGAGGCCTTGCGTCAGGGTTGTGAAGTTCTGGGTGGTATTGATCCATGCGGTATTGATCGCGACCCAAAGGGTCAGCTCGATATTCTGTTCGCGCTCGCACTCAAGCACGGCGTACCGATTGATATTCATCTGCATGAGACCGGCGATCTTGGCGCGTTCACGATGGAACTCATCTTTGAGCGTATCCGCGCCAACAGTATGGAAGGGAAGGTGGCGATCAGCCATGCTTTCGCGCTCGGCATGAATGATTATTTGCGCGTCGGCCAGTTGATCGAACAGATCGCGGCTCTGGATGTCGCAATTTTGACGACCGGCGCGCCATCGGCCACGGTGCCGTCGATCAAACGCCTGAAGGAAGCGGGCGTGCGCGTTGGTGGTGGTTGTGATGGCATTCGCGACACCTGGGGACCTTGGGGCCAGCCGGATATGCTAGACCGTGCCAAGATCATTGGCATGAAAAACGGTGTCCGCTCGGACCATGATCTCGAACATCTCCTGTACATCGTCTCTCAAGGCGGCGCGGATGTGATGCGTCTTGAAAACTATGGTCTCGATGTGGGCTGCAATGCCGACTTCACCCTTTTGACGGGTGAAACACTGGCCCATGCCGTGGTGGATATCGCGCCGCGCCCTCTGGTGGTCAAAAACGGTCGCGTCACTGCACGCAACGGCGTTGCTGTGGTGGAGATGCCGTGATGAACAATGCTATTGACACATTAACCCTCGGTCAGCGTCCTGATGGACGGACTCTGATTACCGCCAGTTGGGTGGTTGGGCACAAGGATGGCAACCATACGCTTTTACGCAATGGTGAAGTCGTTTTCGACAATGGCGAGATTGTCTTTGTTGGACATGGCTTCACCGGAGAACTGGCGCGCCGCATCGATTTCGGCAATGCGCTAATCTCGCCGGGTCTCATTGATCTTGATGCCTTGTCGGACCTCGACACCACCATTCTTGGCATAGACAACCATCCTGGTTGGGCCAAGGGTCGCGTCTGGCCACGGTCTTATGTCGAGGCTGGCCCTTATGAGATGTACAGTCAGGACGAGCTGGCTTTTCAAAAGCGCTTTGCGTTCGGCCAACTCCTGTTGAACGGGATCACCACGGCAGCGCCTATCGCCTCTCTATTCTATCGAGAATGGGGCGAAACAGTTGCCGAGTTCGATGCTGCTGCCGAGGCGGCTGGTGAACTGGGGCTACGCGTTTACCTGAGTCCTGCCTACCGTTCCGGCGGTATGGTTCTGGAAGAACCGGGAAAGATTATTCCGGTTTTCGACGAAGAGCGTGGTTTTCAGGGGCTGAAAGACGCCATTGCCTATATCGAGCGCCAGAATGGGCGTCACGGCGATCTGGTGCGCGGTATGTTGGCCCCGGATCGGGTCGAGACTTCGACACTTGGATTGTTGCAACGCACTGATGCAGCGGCGCGCGATCTTGGCTGCAAGTTCCGTCTTCACATGGCTCAAGGCACGATGGAAGTCGATACTGTGCGGATGCTGCATGGCTCGACTGCTCCGGTCTGGCTTGCGAAACATGGTCTGCTCAGCGACCGGATGATTGCACCTCACGCGACGAACGCAACGGATGAAGATCTGGGCCTCTATGCGGCCAATGGCGTTTCCATTGTGCATTGTCCGCTGGTATCGGCACGCAGCGGTTCGATCCTCAAATCCTTCTCCGCTTGCCGCAAGCGGGGGATCAATATTGCCATGGGCACAGATACCACGCCGCCAGATATGCTCATGAATTTGCTGACGGGCCTTATCGCTGGCCGCATCGCCGATGGCGCGCCGGATCGTTTGCGGTCAGCGGATCTTTTTGACGCGGCGACCATAGGTGGCGCAAAAGCACTCGGACGCGGTGATCTCGGTCACCTCTCACCGGGTGCGAGAGCGGATATAGCGATCTTCGATCTCGGCGATACCATCATGGCCGCGACAGTTGACCCCATCACGACCATTGTCACAGGCGGTTCGGGCAAGATCACGCGCGCGGTCTTTGTCGATGGCCGCGCTTCCATGATTAATCGAAAGCTTGCAGGGTTGGATATGGAACAAGCTCGTCGTCAGGCACAGGCCCAGTTCGACGGACTTATCGCCAAATATCCCGAGCGCAGCTGGAACCATCCTCCTGTCGCGGAAATCTTCCCTTCCAGCTATCCGATAGAAGGTGATTTCAATGCATGACATGCAAGAACCAATCATGGAAGTGCGCAATCTGCGCGTGGATTTTCCAGGGCGTCATGGCACGGTTACCGCTCTGTCAGATGTCAGCCTGTCGATCCGGCCCGGTGAAATCCTTGGTGTTGTGGGTGAATCCGGTGCTGGCAAGTCGATGACCGGTCTGGCCATTCAGGGCCTGCTGGAAGCGCCTGGGCATATCGCCGACGGTGAAGTGTGGCTTGGCAAGCGCCGGATAGACACACTGGATGACCGCGCCATGGAGAAAATTCGCGGACGTGAAATCGGCGCGATCTTTCAGGATCCGCTCACCTCGCTCAATCCGCTGTTCACGGTGGGCGCGCAGCTTGTCGAAACGATCCGGCGGCATCTTGGTCTTGGCAAGGCTCAGGCGCGTGAACGGGCTATCCAGTTGTTGCGCGATGTTGGCATTCCTTCGCCGGAGGACCGCGTCAACCAGTATCCGCATCAGTTCTCGGGCGGTATGCGGCAGCGCGTGGTGATTGCACTTGCACTTGCCGCTTCCCCTAAGCTCGTCATCGCCGATGAACCGACGACGGCGCTGGACGTATCGATCCAGGCACAGATCATTTCGCTCCTGCGGAAACTCTGCAAGGAAAAGCAAACCGCTGTTATGCTCGTTACGCACGATATGGGCGTGATTGCCGAAGCCGCTGATCGCATTGCCGTAATGTATGCGGGGCGACTGATTGAGATCGGGCCTGTCGAACAGGTTCTGCATCAGCCGCGTCACCCCTATACACAGGGCTTGATGGCCTCGATCCCGTCGCTTGGTGCGCGCGTGGAAAAGCTGAATCAGATCGATGGCTCAATGCCGCGTCTTGACGCTATTCCCAAGGGTTGCGCTTTCAATCCACGTTGCAAGGTGGCGGTGCCACGTTGCCTTCAGGAGCGTCCCGAACTCAACTTTATCAGTCAAAACCCCAATCTTGGCGCTAGCGCTTGTTGGCTCAACGCAGGAGGCAGCGTATGACGAACCCGTCGAAAGAAACTGCGGCTTTGACCGTCGAGCGTCTGGTCAAGACATTTGATGTCTCGGCTCCATGGCTCAACAGAGTGATAGAGCGCAAGCCGCGCCAGTACCTCCAGGCTGTCAACGATATCAGCTTTACGGTGCCAGCAGGTGGTTGTCTGAGTATCGTTGGTGAAAGTGGATGCGGAAAGTCAACCGTGGCCCGACTGGTCACCGGATTGCATGGTGCAACAAGCGGCCAAATGCGGTTTGCGCCCGGCAAAAGTGGTGCGCCATTGACGGCGCAGATGATATTTCAGGACCCTTATGCCTCGCTCAATCCTCGTTGGCGCGTCAAGAACATCATCGCTGAACCATTGCGCGAATTGAAACTGCGCAAAACAGCGGCGGAAGTCACCGAGCGCGTGGAGGAACTTCTGCGTACTGTCGGGCTTTCACCCTCCGACGGCGAAAAGTTTCCGCATGAGTTTTCCGGTGGGCAACGGCAGCGCATTTCAATTGCGCGTGCCTTGGCGAGCGAGCCTGAGTTTCTTGTTTGCGACGAGCCGACTTCGGCGCTGGACGTTTCGGTGCAGGCGCAGGTGCTCAATCTTATGCGCCGCTTGCAGGATGAGCTGGGCCTGACCTACCTCTTCATCAGCCATGATATGAGCGTCGTTCGCCACATGTCCGATCGTATCGCGGTCATGTATCTGGGGCGGATTGTTGAAGAGGGTAATACGGAAGAACTCTTCGCGCAGCCGCGTCATCCCTATACGCAGCTTTTGTTGCAGACGATCCCCAACATTGAATCTCCCAATCGCAACCGCACACCGGCAAACGGTGAAGTTCCAAGCCCGCTGAAACCGCCTTCGGGTTGCACATTCCATCCGCGGTGTCCGTTTGCGGTGGCGCGCTGTGCGCAAGAAGCGCCGAAGATGCAGACTTTGTCGAATGGCACACGCGTCGCCTGTCATCTGGTGGAAGAGGCCGCAGCAGCTGCCTGATATAGGTAGGGTGTTCAGGCACCGCGTTGGGCTACTGTTGCACGTTTAAAGCAGGTGCCGAGATCTGCGGATAAGTGCTCCAGTCGGGATTAAAGCGGGTTGTTAAATTGTCGACAATATGAAATATTATTGTAGATAATAAATCAGGTTCTGGGGACGTGATGGAATTCGATTTTGAAGAGTTGGACCCTCAAAGCCGTTACAGGCTTCTGACGAATTTCATCGGTCCACGACCGATAGCACTTGTGACAACCCGTTCACCAGCAGGCCATAGCAATGCCGCGCCGATGAGTTTCTTCAACGTGTTTTCGCACGACCCGGCCATTGTCGTTCTGGGCATTCAACCACGTCTTTCCGGTGAGGAGAAGGACACGCTGGCGAATATCCGTCGCACCGGCGAGTTCGCAATCAGCATGATCGACATGGCATTGTCGGAACAGATGCTGATCTGCGGATTGGGTTTCGACAGCGAAGTCGATGAGCTTGAGATGGCCGGGCTGTCAGCGACACCCTGCCAGAAAATCGATGTCTCTTTTGCTGAGCAGGCACCTTGCACCTTCGAGTGCCGTGTCGAACGTGTGATCGATTATCCGCGTCGCGCGCTTATCCTGGGTGAGGTGGTGCATATGCACGTTCGTCGCAATTGTCTGGATGCCGACGGCCACTACGTCGATCCCGAATTCTATCAACCGATTGCCCGGCTTCACGCCGACAATTACATCACTTCAGATCGTCAGTTCGTTTTGAAGGCACCGACCATCGCCGATTTCGTGAAGCCGGAAAACTAGGCCAGAACGACGGTTCTTCGAGAATTTTTACCATGCACATTCATCTGATCAATCCTAACTCAACAGCGTCTATGACAGCGCAAGCTCTTGATAGTGCTCTGCTCGTCAAACACAGCAGCACCACGGTCTCAGCCTCAAATCCTGCCGACACGCCTGTCAGCATTGAAGGCGGAACCGACGAAGCACTGGCTGTGCCGGGCATGCTTGCGGAAATCCGAAAAGGTGAAGCGCAAGGTGTGGACGCCTATGTGATCGCCTGCTTTGACGATCCCGGCCTGCATGCGGCGCGAGAGATCGCGAAGGGTCCGGTACTGGGTATTTGTCAGGCGGCGGTACAGGTGGCTATGACGATCAGCCGGCGCTTTTCAATTATCACGACCTTGCCGCGGTCGGTTCCGATCATCGAAGATCTGGTCAGTGATTACGGCGCAGATCGTCATTGCAGAAAAGTGCGTGCGATCAATTTGCCGGTACTCGGCTTGGAAGATGATCCTGCGGAAGCAGAACGGCTTTTGATCAACGAAATCGAACTCGCCAAGCGCGAAGATCGGGCGGAGGCGATCATTCTCGGCTGCGCGGGCATGACGTCCTTGTGCGACCGGTTGCGGGATGCAACGGGCGTTCCGGTGATCGACGGCGTTGCGGCGGCGGTGAAGCTTGCCGAAGCTTTGGTCGGAGCGGGCTACGCGACTTCGAAGGTGAACACCTATGACTATCCGCGTGTGAAGACGGGCAATACGAACGCCATCTGCGGAATATGTGCCTGAAATAGAAGCATCACGATGTATTGTTGACAATTTTGTAGGCGCTTTGCGGTTGCAATAGTTGACTTTTTCGGTCGCATCACGCTTCCTGAACCGGAACGGGAGCAAGACCATGACTGATCAGACAGGTGTCTCGACGCAGCAGATTGTTGAGAAAGTATGGCTATCCATTGCCGAGCGCCGTCTGCGTCCGGGGGTGCAGCTTAAAGAAGAGCAGATGGCGACGATTTTTCACGTCAGCCGTGCGCGTATCCGTCAGGCGCTTGCCGCGCTTGAACGGGAAGGGCTTGTCACGATTATTCCCAATCGCGGCGCTTTTGTTTGCAAGCCGACCGTGGAAGAAGCGCGGGATGTGTTCTTCGTACGCCGGACTGTTGAGCGTTGTGTGGTCGAGCGCCTTGGGCGTTCTCCGTCAAAGGACAAGATCAAGATTTTGCGCGAACATGTTGCGAAAGAACGTGTCGCCAACAAGAACAATGTCACGACCGATATTATCAAGCTGTCAGGTGGTTTTCATCTGCTGCTGGCCGAATTGACGGGCTCTGATTTTCTGTTCACAACGATGCGCGATCTCATTTCGCGCACCTCTCTCATCACAGCTGTCTACCGCAATACCAACCGCTTCAACTGCGGGCCTGATGAACACGCGGAGATTGTGGAAGCGATTCTGCATGGCGACGTCACAAAGGCCGCCGATCTGATGGCACACCACCTTGAACATGTGGAATCCGAGCTCGACCTGCGGGAAATCAATGATCTCTCCCATGATTTAAGTGCCGCACTTGCCTAAATGGGAGTGAACGGAAAACGGGCGATATTCTTTTTCGTCCGTAGCCGTTGTGATTGATGGCGGATACGCTATTACTAAAATATTTCAATGAGTTGTTAGCAAAGTAAGCCAACCGGTTATTGCCGGTTGGTTTGCTTTTGTACCGTCTGCCTATGGCGCACACGGCGATTTTTCGACCAAAAGCGGAATAAGTTTCGGGTGGAAATGTAAGTTTCATCCCCATAGCAAAGAAATCCGCCCGCGATCTTGACATATGTCATAAGTTGGAATTAGCTTGGTTGAAATTGAGCAGATGGCGCTTCGAGGAGACCCTTGTGAGGGTGGAGCACATCGGGCTTGGGAGGAAATATTTGTGACTGGATTGTACACTGCAATCTTCGATTGTGTGATCGCGTGCGGCTGTGTTTCAGGCGGAGCATCTGCCTGTCTGTGGTTGGGCGTGGAACAGAAACTGACTTGTGCCTTGCAGGGTTCTTCGCCTGAACTGGTGAAGTCTCTATGAGTTACGAGTTCAGTTTCAGCTTCCTCAGCCAGTATTGGCCGCTGCTGCTCAAAGGTACTTTGGCGACGATCCAAATGTCCCTGATTGTCACGGCGCTGGGCTTCGTGCTGGGCACGATCTGTGCGGTTGCCAGCATCAGCAAATACAAGTTCCTGCGCATTCTCGTGGCGATCTATGTCGAGGCGATCCGCAATACACCTCTGCTCGTGCAGCTGTTTCTGGTCTATTTCGGACTGTCTTCCATGGGCGTCAAATTTTCCGCCCAGACCTCGGCGCTAATCGGCCTGACCATCAATGTTGGCGCTTACTCCAGCGAGATCATTCGCGCGGGCTTGCAGGCCATTCACCCCGGCCAGCTGGAAGCTGCTGACACACTGGGACTGTCCCGGCTGCAAATGCTTGCAGGGATTATGCTGCCGCCAGCACTTGAGAAGGTTTATCCCGCTCTCGTCAGTCAGTATGTGCTGTTGATGCTGGCAACAAGTGTTGCATCGCAGATATCGGCTGAAGAGCTGACCGGAGCTGCGTCCAGAATCCAGTCGATGACCTTTCGTTCTTTCGAAGTCTATCTCGTCATTCTGGTGATTTATCTCGTCCTTTCCCTATTGATGCGGGGACTGTTCAAGCTTCTGGGGTTGGCGTTGTTTCCACGCAAACGCCGTCTTGGCACCAATCTTTAGGAGGTCGGGATGTTTACGAATTTCTCCTGGATTCACATCGAAGTTCTGCTTCAAGGCTTGGTCTGGACAGTTCTGCTTTCGATCATCGCCTTCATATTCGGCGGCCTGCTTGGCTTTGCCGTGGCGCTGGCTGGAATAGCAAAGAACAAGGCTTTGGTTGCTCTGGTCGATGGTTATACCGTTCTGGTGCAGGGCACACCGGTTCTGATCCTGATGTTCATCGTTTACTTCGGTTTGCCGGTCTTCGGCATTGAAGTTTCGTCACTTTTTGCGGCCAGCGTTGCGATGACGATCTTCGCGAGCGCCTTCCTTGGCGCCATCTGGCGAGGTAGCCTGCAATCCGTGCCACGCACGCAGTGGGAAGCATCCGATTGTCTGGCCTTGACTGGATTGCAGGGGCTGTTCCTCGTCATCATGCCCCAGGCTATTCGCATCGCAACGCCGCCAACAGTCGGCTTCATGGTCCAGATCGTCAAGAACACGTCGCTCGCATCGATCATCGGCATGGCCGAGATGACCTATATTGGCAAGGAAATCAACGCTTCGACGTTCCAGCCCTTCACGACCTATCTCGTGATCGCATTCTTCTACTTTTGCATTTGCTTCCCGCTCTCAGCGGCCAGCCGGAAATTCGAGAGGATGTACAGTGCCAGCCGTCGTTAAGTTTGTTGACGTTCATAAAAGCTATGGCTCGCTGCCGGTGCTCAGAGGTATCAATCTCGAAATTGAGAAGGGACAGGTTGTTGCTCTGATCGGACGAAGCGGTTCCGGCAAAAGCACAGCGCTTCGCTGTGTCGACCGGCTCGAAACCGTCAACAGCGGGGATATCTGGGTTTGCGATCATCGCGTCAGTGATCCCAATATCAATCTGCGCGCGCTCCGACAGGATGTTGGCATCGTCTTTCAAAGCTACAACCTCTTCCCGCATCTGACGGCTGAACAAAACATCACTCTGGCGCTGCGCTGGGTCAAGAAACTGACTAGACCCGCCGCGCGCGAAATAGCCGAGACGGTTTTGCGGCAGGTTGGACTGGCGGAAAAGATAGATTCCTATCCCGAGCAATTGTCCGGCGGACAACAGCAACGTGTAGCCATTGCCCGATCACTCGCGATGAAGCCGAAGGTCATGCTGTTCGACGAGGTCACTTCGGCGCTGGACCCTGAACTGACCGGAGAAGTGCTGAAGGTCATCGAAGATCTGGCGCGGGGTGGCATGACGATGCTGCTCGTCACCCACGAAATGGATTTTGCCCAGCGCGTGGCAGACAGAATTGTCTTCATGCATCAGGGCCAGATTTGCGAACAGGGCGAGCCGACAATTTTGGCAAATCCGCAAACACCTGAATTGCGCAGCTTCGTTGGCGCGCATCACTGAACATCCGATCATAAGCATGTGGTGTCGATGAGGAGCGACATCATCAACAACAGGAGGAGGAAATATGACTATTCTGAACAAGAGAAAATTTCTGGCAATAATGGGACTTGGCATCTGTATGGCGGCCATGATGCCCCAGACCTCTTTTGCCGATCAACTGGATACGATCCGCCAGAAAGGCAAACTGCAGGTCGCCATTGATCTTGGCAACCCGCCCTATGCGATGCGCGATGCACAGTTCCAGCCGACCGGCTCGGAAGTCGAAACAGCGAAGCTGTTGGCCAAGGACCTGGGCGTGGATGTGGAGTTCCTGAAGGTTCCAACCTCGGGTCGCATTCCGTTTCTTGTCTCCGGCAAGGCTGATTTGGCGGTGTCCACGCTTTCAATAACAAAGGAGCGGCTGGAGGTTGTTGATTTCAGCATTCCCTATGCTGAAACCGCAATTGTCGTTGCAGCACCCAAAGAAGCAAAAGTGAAATCCTATGCGGATCTAACCGATGCATCTGTTGCGGTCACGCGCGGTACGGTCAACGACACCAATCTGACGGAAAAGACGGCGGATGTTGCCGGCGTGCAGATCGTGCGGTTTGAGGATGATCCAACATCGAGTGCGGCAGTCACCAGCGGCCAGATTGCAATTTATGCAACGTCCCGCCCGCTTCTGACGGAATTGATCAAGGCCAACCCCAAGCTCGACCTCGAAGAAAAGTTTGTCGCCAAGGCTTACCCGCTGGGCATTGCACTCCGCAAGAACGAGCCGAAGCTCAAGGAATGGATCGACGCGTGGATCAAGACCAATCTCGACAACGGCAAGCTGATCGACATTTACGAAAAATATCATGGCGCTCGTCTGGACCCGCAGAAACTGCTGGCCAGTGACTTGCCTCGGTCGTGACACAACTGCCGTGGCGGGGCTGTGAAAGACACAACCCGCCACAGTGCTGGTCTGAATACTGATGGAACGGAACCTTGCTCTTGAGAACTTGGACGACCCCGAAGCCAGCAGATTGGAGCGCATCCCGAAAAGCATGAAACAGCTTTCGGAAAAGATGCGTGTTAAAACAAACATTTAGAGCGCCGATCTGATCCGGTCAGATCGAAACGAGCTCTAAGGTGCAGGAATGAAATTATGACAGACAAGTTCAGTGTGAGAGACAAGATCGCCATTGTAACAGGCGGGTTGGGGCAGCTCGGAACCCAGTTCAGCAAGTCGCTTGCCGAAGCTGGCGCCAAGGTGGCGATCTTCAGCCGCCGGGCAATCGACGCTGCCGATCTCGAAGCGAAGTTTCCGGGCTTGACGAAGAACATTCGCGTTTATGTCGCGAGTGTTACGGACAAGGCCAGCCTTGAGCAGGCAACCGAACAGCTCATCGCCGATTGGGGTGTGCCGCATATTCTGGTCAATAATGCTGGCATTGATTCAAAGCCGTCTGGCTCTGCCGACCAGAACAGCCCTTTTGAAATTTACCCGCAGAAATACTGGAACGAGATCATCGAGACCAATCTGACGGGTGTGATGCTGTGCTGTCAGGTCATCGGCTCGAAGATGGCCGACGCCAGACGCGGCAGCATCATCAATGTCGGTTCGATCTACGGCATCGTGTCGCCCAATCAGGCGCTCTATGCATATCGCGAAGCACGAGATGGCGAGCCGTTCATCAAGGCCGTCTCCTATGCGGCTTCCAAATCCGGTCTTGTCAACTTGACCCGCTATCTTGGCACCTATTGGGGAATCAAAAATGTCCGAGTAAACCTGATTTCGTTCGGTGGCGTGAAAACCGCAAACTTTGACAAGGAATTTGTGGATGCGTTTCTCGAACGCGTTCCGATGAACCGACAAGCAGAGATCGATGAATATAATGGCGTGATACAGTTTCTGGCATCCGATGCCTCGTCCTATATGACAGGTTCGAATGTCGTTGTGGATGGAGGCTTTACGGCATGGTGACAGAACAGGCAGACAATCGATATCTGACGAGGCGCGCGTTACCTGATCGTGACAAGCTGCACGTCTCGGTCGTTGAGGCGCTGGAAGCTCAGATACTTTCCGGCAAGCTCAAGATTGGCGATCGTCTGCCTGCCGAAGCCGCAATGGCGCGTGAATTCAATGTAAGCACGCGATCTGTTCGTGAAGCGCTTCAAATCCTCGAAACAAAGGGGCTCGTTCGCCGCAAACACGGTGAAAGAGCGCTTGTTGTACGTGACGATGTCGGAGAATTTCTCGGTTCGCTTGCAACGACTGTCAAACAGCTCTTTGCCAATAATTCCGACTATCTCGTCCAACTCATGGATGTGCGCCGGATCATCGAGACGGAAGTCGTGACGCGACTGAGTTCGGAAGACCTGGTGATGACGCCGGAAGTTGACGAAGCGCTTGCCAGTATGAGGGCTGCGGCTGACGCCAATGACATGGCCCGTTTTACCGATAGCGATGCCGCTTTTCATCTTGGGCTCGTACATTCCGTGGGCAACGAAATCCTCAATGTCGTTTATGACAATCTTTTCTCGATCATCATCGACGTCATCCGGGTCACGAGCCGCGTGCCGAACAAATCGCTGGAAGATGGGTTTGCCGAGCATGAGGAAATTTACAACCTCATCAAGGCCAGAGAACCCGAGACCGCCCGGCAATCCATTCGCAGACAGATCGATGAAAGTTCGCGTTATCTCAAGGTGGCGCTAGACAATTCAAATCTCAAGAACAAGGTCAAAACCAAATGAGCAACTTCGATTATTCCGATACAGACTGGGCGTCGATCGAGCGTCTTTCGAAATGGTATTCCGGCGATGTCCATGACAGTCTTGAACAACTGGGTGGCTGGGGCTATCTGGACGGTATATCGTTACAGGGTGAATTGAAGCCGGGCGAAGTGGTTTGCGGTCCCGCAGTCACGGTGCAGTTTGCGCCAAGCGAACGACGCAATCAGCCGCAGGATGTCTATCACAATGCCATCGACAACGCGCCAAAGGGCGGTATTGTTGTCGTTGATGCGTCCTGCGCGCAGGGTTCCTGCTCGGGAGAGCTGATGAGCACAGGCGCGAAAACGCGGGGCGCGGCTGCCACGATCGTCAACGGAACGGTGCGTGATATCGCGCAGGTTCGCCATCTTGGCTATCCGCTTTTCGGTCGCGCGCGGTCTCCGGTTTCGGTATCCGGCAAGATGGAACCGAAGCTCTCGCAAGTTCCAATCGAAATCGCCGGCGTGAAGATCATGCCGGGCGACGTCATCTTCGCGGATATCGATGGCGTTGTCGTCATCCCTAAGAACATGGTTGCTGCAGTCGCGGATCAGGCCGACAAGCTGGGCGCAAACGAAGCTTCGGCCCGTGACCGTATTCTAGGTGGTGAAAAGCTCCAGTCAGTGTGGCCGGTGGAGTCGAAATACGGCGCCTGATCAAGCGGCTTCTTGACATAAAAAAGGCCGCCCTTGAGGCGGCCTTTCAACAGTATCGCTGACGAATCGATTACGGTGTCACGTCGAAACCGAACCACTTCTCAGAAAGACGCTTGATGGTGCCATCGGCCTTAGCGGCTTCAATGGCTTCATTGAACATCTTCTGAAGTTCAGGTTCGTTCTTGCGAAGACCAACGGCGACGCCGCGACCCAGAATGCCGCCCTTAAAGAAAGGACCGGTCATGACAATATCTTCATTGCCGGGCTTTTTGGCCGCATCGCTCAGATAAGCCAATGAAGCGACGACAAGATCGACGCGGCCCGACTTGAGGTCGAGGTCGTGCTGATCGGTGGTCTTGTATTCACGAATATCGGCAGAATCCTTGAAATACTTGTCGAGCAGCGAGAGGCCGAGCGAGGCAGTCTGTACACCGATTGTGCGGCCCTTGATTTCAGCGTTGACGTCGTCAATCGCCTTCTGAGCGGCAGCTTCGTCCTTGGCCAGATAGAGCGTTTCGCCCGTATGTGGCAGCTTTGCGAATGGGCTATCCTTCAGCGTGGCGAAGGTCTGCGGGGTCAAGCCATAAGAGACGGAAAAGTCGATGGTTTCTTCGCGTTTCGGCGTAGCGGTAAGGCCAGCCATGATTGCGTCGAACTTGCCTGCATTCAAGGCCGGGATGATGCCGTCGAAAGGCTGTGCAATCATGGTGCACTCAACCTTCATGCGGGCGCAGAGGTCTTTGCTCAGTTCGATTTCATAACCGTCCAGCGTACCGTCTGGCTTGGTGAAATTATATGGACGGAACGCGCCTTCGGTCGCGATAGTGAGCTTGGTCCACTTCTTCTCTTCGGCATGGGCCGAAGCAGCGGTCACAACGAGGGCCGAAACGAGAAGGGCTTTGAACAATCCCTTGGTCTTCATCTTAATTACCTTACTGCAGTTAAGTGCTGAGCGGTCTTTTGGCATAAATCAGTGACGTTTGAAATAATCAGCCGGCGTTTTCATGGCTGATAAACTTGCGAAAACGCTCTGATTTGGAGTTTGTAAACACCTCTTCGGGCGCACCGTCTTCTTCGATCAGCCCTTGATGGACGAAGACGACCCGGTTCGACACATCACGGGCAAAGCCCATTTCGTGGGTGACGACGAGCATGGTGCGTCCTTCTTCGGCCAAGCCGCGCATGACACGCAGTACCTCGCCGACGAGTTCGGGATCAAGCGCGGAGGTTGGCTCGTCGAACAGCATCACCTTTGGCTTCATTGCCAATGCGCGGGCAATGGCGGCACGCTGTTGCTGACCACCGGAGAGATGTGAGGGGTAGAAGTCGCGCTTATCTGCGATGCCAACCTTGGCGAGTAGCGCTTCGGCCTCTGCAATGCATTCCGCGCGCTGCCGACCCTGAACATAGATCGGCGCTTCGATGATGTTTTCAAGAATGGTCTTGTGTGACCAGAGATTGAAGCTCTGGAATACCATGCCAAGTTCGGAGCGGATTCGCGAGACCTGCTTCTTGTCTGCGGGATAGGCTTCGCCCTTGGAGTTCTTGGCCATCCGGATCGTTTCGCCAGAAACGGTGACGGTGCCGGATGTTGGAATTTCCAGAAGGTTGATGCAACGCAGCAAAGTGGATTTTCCGGAGCCGGAAGAGCCAAGGATTGAGATGACTTCGCCTTCGCGTGCTTCAAGCGAAATGCCCTTCAGCACTTCATTCGCGCCAAAGCTTTTACGCAGGTTTTCGACTTTTAGCGCCACCGGTGCGTTAGGAGAGATGGCTTTACTCACGATGTTTTTCCTTCGGTGGAGATACGAGCGACGGGCTGGCGCAAATAGGGCGTGAGCCTGTATTCGGCGATCAGCAGCAAGCGTGTCAGAACGAAATTGATAGCAAGATAGATCGCGCCCGCAATCACGAACACCTCAATCACGCGGTAGCTTTCGGCAATGAGCTTGGCTGCAATGCCGGTGACTTCCATGAGCGTGATGATGGAGGCAAGCGAGGTTGCTTTGATCATCGAGATCATTTCATTGCCATAGCCGGGTAGCGCCTGTCGGATAGCAAGCGGCATCACGATCCTGCGGAAGCAGGTGAAACGCGACATGCCGCAGGCTTTTGCCGCCTCAATCTGGCCGTGCGGCACAGACAGCAGACCACCGCGAATAATCTCGCTGGCATAGGCTGCATTGTTCAGCGTCAGCGCGATGATTGCGCACCAGTATGGCTCACGGAGAATGGGCCACAAGAACGAATAGCGGATCGTCGAAAACTGGCTGAGACCATAATAGATGATGAAGATTTGCACTAGAAGCGGCGTTCCACGGAACACGAACACATAGAGCCGAGCAATCCAGTCGAGGACCTTTATTCCCGACAACCGCATCATAGCAAACAGCAGGGCAAGAATTGCGCCGCACACGATGGATATGGCCGCAAGCTGCAACGTCAACGGCACCCCGCCCATCATTGCCAGAAAGGATTCTGTGTAGAATTGAAGGTTCATTTTGCCCTCCTGACGCCACGCGAGAAATGACGTTCAGCAGCTTGCAGGATGCTGCCGGAAACCGAGGAAATCAGCAGATAGAGCGCGCCTGCAATCAGGAAGAAGTTGAAAGGGAGTCCAGTCGAGCCTGCGCCGATCTGCGCCTGACGCAGAATATCGACCACGCCGACAACAGAGATCAGAGCAGATTCTTTCAACGCAACCTGCCAGACATTGCCAAGACCGGGCAGCGCATGGCGCAGGGCCAGTGGCGCGATAATACGACGAAATTTGAGCGCCTGACCCATGCCGCAGGCCGATGCAGCTTCAAGCTCTCCCTTGGATACGGCTCTGAATGCGCCGCGAAACACTTCCGTATGATGCGCACCGCAGGAAATGCCAATGGCCAGCACGCCAGCCAGAAAAGCGGGAAAGCCGATGAAGCCTTGAGCGCCGAAGAACTTTCCAAGCGCCGTAACGGCGGCGCTGCCGCCGAAATAAAACAGATAGATCACCAGAAGATCGGGAACGCCACGAATGATGGTGGTGTAGCCATCAGCAACGCCGCGCAGTGTGCGTCCGCCGGAAATCTTTGCCCAGGCGGCGAATACGCCAATGGTTGCACCCAGCAGGAAACCGACAACGGCCAGCGAGACCGTTACCAAAGCCGCCATCACGAGAACATAGCCCCAGCCGTCGGGGCCGAAGCTTAGAATGTCGAAAAAAGCCTTCATGATGCGTCAGGCCAATTCTTGAAGGATTGATTGAAGTTCATTTCACTTTCCGGCGGTCGCGCTGGACCATGTTTCATTTCGCTGCGACGGGCAGGGCAGGCTGCACACTATCTGGAATAGGATTGACGAAAACATCGCCGTTAAGCCTTTTCACGTGGTCCTGTTTGGCTTCTACAATCCGTTCGGGATGCAAAAACAGTTCCACTGCCGTGCTTCCCATGACCTTTGCAGCATGAGCCATTCCTTTATGAGCCGTAGGTAATTTACCCTGCGCCACCATTTGCCACGAATGGAGCGGCGTGCCAATAGCGCAGGTAGCGCCACGCATTTGCACGGTGGGGACAACCCAGCTCACGCTACCAACGTCTGTCGAACCAACGAGGGAATTGTCTCCCTTATAGGGTTCATAAACATCTTCACAAAGAGCAAGGCCTTCCTTCGGTTCGACGCCGAAACGGCGAAATGCGTCAGAAATGTCTTCCTTGGTCAGCGTGGCCTGAAAACGCTGTGCCATTTCCTGATCTTTTGCGTCGAATACGGGTGGTCCCAAACGCTCCAGCTCGCGCTGCATAAGCTGTTCCAGCGGCTTGTTGCCGATCAGATTGGCGTCGCCGCTAACAATTTCGCTGCGTACCGTCGTTTCCGTCATAAGCGCTGCGCCGTCGGCGATCTTCTTAACCCGCTCCAACAAGGTCTGCATCACGGGCAGACTCAGCGCGCGGATGAGATAGCGCACGCTGGCCTTGGCCTGCACGACATTGGGCGCGAAACCGCCGGAATCCGTCACAGCGTAATGAATGCGGGCCGAAGAAGGCATGTGCTCGCGCATGTAATTGACGCCGACGTTCATCAACTCAACGGCGTCGAGAGCGCTGCGTCCCAAATGGGGGGCGGAGGCTGCATGGGCCGCGCGACCGGTGAAATGAAAGCTTATTTCGTTACAGGCCAGCGATACGGGGTCGTTGACGCCTGCGAAAGGTGCCGGGTGCCAGCAAAAGGCGACGTCGACATCGTCAAAAAGGCCTTCGCGCACCATGAAGCCCTTGGCTGATCCGCCTTCTTCCGCCGGGCAGCCGTAATAGCGCACACGTCCCTTGATCCCATGTGTTTCGAGATATTGCTTCACTGCCGCCGCTGCCAGAAGTGAACCGGCACCAAGCAGATTATGGCCGCAGCCATGGCCGTGTCCGCCTGCCTCGATGGGCTGTTCTTCTGCAATGCCCGCGATCTGGCTCAAGCCGGGAAGGGCATCGAATTCGCCAAGAATGGCAATGACCGGACCTTCGTCACCTGCTTCGCCCATGACGGCGGTCGGCAGTCCTGCGATGCCGCGCGAGACGCGAAACCCTTCAGCTTCAAGCATTGCAGCATGAGCTGTGCTGGACTCATATTCTTCATAATTGGTCTCAGGATGATCCCAAACCGTGTCGCTGAGTTCGAAATAAGCGGCACTTTTGCCGTCCACAATATCCCAGATATCGTGATGGTTCTTCGCCATAGCTCGACCCTCCATCGTCTGGCTCCCATTGTATTGAGGTCCGTTATTGTCGCCCTTATGTTCGGGATTGCGCTTTTCAGCGCAATCCCGTCGAAGGGAGTAATCTGAAGTGGTGCTGATTACTTCCTTCTGCGTTCATGTCAAACATTGAATTGAAAGCCATCAACCGTGAATGCCTGACCGGTTATGAAGCACGGTTCGGATGTGGCAAGGAACGTGACAAGGCGTGCCACGTCGTCAGCACAACCAAGGCGACCGAGCGCGATGCCCTTGATGACTTCATCGGCGCGTTCGGTAACATTCGTGTCGATCTCGGTGCGGATGACGCCGGGGCAGATCGCATTTACGGCGATATTCGGGCCGAGTTCCTTGGCGAGCGAGCGGGTCATGCCCAGAATGCCGGCTTTTGCGGCAGCATAGGCAAACCTGCTGACGGCTGCGGTCACACCCCCGGAAAGTGCATTGAGCGACGACATGGAAACAATGCGGCCGCCGCCCTGTTTCAGCATATGTGGCGCCGAATGCTGGATATAATTGAAGCAGCTTTTCAGGTTGATGGCGATCGCGCGGTCGAACTCATCTTCCGAAATGTCGAGAATGCCAACCGGGGCAGAACGGCCTGCATTGTTGAGCAGAAAGTCAAGACGGCCAAATGTTTCAACGGTTTGTGCGACGACTTCACCAGCCCGCTTGTGGCTGGAAACATCGGCCACGCAGGAGATCGCCTTGACGCCGAGGCCTTCAATTTCGGCTGCGGTTGCCGCCAGTTCCACTTCCAGCAGATCAACCAGCGCAATGTCATAGCCCGCACGCGCCAGATCGAGAGCGCAAGCCTTTCCGATGCCTCTTGCCCCGCCAGTAACAATGGCAACCTTGTTTTGTGAGTTCATTTCCAGATGCGCTCCTTTTTGTATTGCCACTTGATCGTATGTCTGCCACATTATTCCACAATAGGAATTTGGTTCACGTATATGAACATTGAAAACAGTGGTGAAGTTAAGTCGGCCGTTCGGGTTCTCGAGATCCTCGAATTCCTCGGTCGTGCGCATAAGCCAGTGACGCTCAAAGCAATTGTCGCTGAGCTTGGTTATCCCAAAAGCAGTACGTTCAATCTGCTGGCTACATTGGTGGCCCGCGCCTATGTGGTGCGGGACGATACCGAGTCCTATCGCATCCATGAGGCGTTTCGTGACGGGCCGGGCTGGTCGAGCGGCAGCGATGCCTATCTGATCGCAACGGCTCAGCCGATCATGGACGCCATGCGTGACAGTGAGGGCGAAACCGTTTTTCTCGGCACACGCCGCAAGGATGGGCGGGTTAAGCTTCTCGCCAAGAGCGTCAGTCATCAGGCGGTCCGCTTCGATTCTGATCTGACAGGGTCTGATCCTGCCTATTGCACGGCAATGGGGCGGGTTCTTCTGGCGCATTGGCAGCCGGAAAAGACATCTTCCTATCTGGCCAAAGAACGGATCGTTCCTTTGACGGATAAGACCGTGATCGATCGCGTACAGATACGTCGTATCATTGAAGTTGCCCGCGAGGACGGCTTTGCAATCTGTGACGAAGAGGCGGTTGTCGGCGGGTCCGGCGTCGCTGCTCCAGTTTTTGATGCCAGCGGTGAAGTGGTCGCAACGCTCAATATGGCCACCATCTCATCGCGCTTTACCGCATGCCGTCAGCGCATGATCGACGCTGTCGTCAAGCATGCGGCAGAGTTGAGCGCGCGCCTTGGATACAAACCAACAACAGCAGACAAGCAATAACATGGATATAGAATTCAAAGAAAAGCGGGTTCTGGTGACCGGAGCCGCAAGGGGAATTGGGCGGGCTATCTGCGAGGCATTTGCTGCGGACGGTGCAATCGTTACTGCTACCGATGTTTTGGACAATGAACTGACAGAATTGGCCCGTGAGGCACAGCCCGGGCGTGGCGGCTCGATCAGAACAGTACATCTGGATGTGACCGATGAAGCCGCGATAGCCGCTTTGGCGGCGGTAGAAGAGGCCAATGGAGGCTTTGATATCTTCGTCCATGTTGCCGGTGGTGTCCTCGGACAGAAGAAGCGTCCGGTGGAGAACGTTCCAGCCGCTGATTGGGATCGCATCTACGACATTAATGTGCGCGGGGCATTTCTGGTCGCCCGGGCACTTGTCCCGGCCATGAAGCGGCGGGGCACGGGCAAAATGGTCTTCATTTCCAGCGGCGCCGGTCTTGGCGTTAGCCTCACTGGCATTCAGGCCTATGCGAGCGCGAAGGCTGCGTTGATCAGTCTTGCCCGCCAACTGGGTCACGAGCTTGGACCATTCGGGATCAACGTCAATGCCGTTGCTCCCGGCTTTTTGCGCACCAGCCCTGACTATGAGCGTCAGTGGGCTTCCTATGGTGATGAGGGGCAGGCCGCAATGATCAACGAAATTCCGTTGCGCCGGATCGGACTGCCGGAAGACATCTCGAATGCTGTGCTTTTTCTCGCATCTCCCTTTGCGAGCTGGATCACGGGCCAGACATTATCGGTCAGTGGAGGGCCGACATCATGACAACTGACGCGCCTGTTCCAACCTGGACATGGTCTGAAGAACGGCTTCAGACCATCATGAATCGTGCCCGCGCTGGCCGCAGTTTCAAACCGTCTTCCTGGCAAGGCGGCGCTCGATGCGCAGTCGCTTTGTCCTTCGATTCAGACCATGACACGTTTGAACTGCGTGATGGCGGAAAATCAATATCGGCTTTGTCGCAGGGGCAGTTTGGCCCAAGGCAGGGCATCCCTCGTATCCGCGAAATTCTGCGCCGCGATAACATCCCGGCAACATTCTTCGTGCCTGCCATTTCGGCCATGCATTATCCTGATGAGCAACGCGCCCTGATCGGCGAGGGGCACGAAATTGCCCTTCATGGCTGGATACACGAGCGCAACACATTGCTTGACGGTGAAACAGAGCGCGATCTTCAACATCGTGCCGCTGATACGCTGGAAAAGATCACCGGTGTTCGCCCGGTCGGCATTCGTACGCCGTCCTGGGATTTCAGCGACAACACATTGCAGATCACTTCTGAAATGGGATTGATCTACGATTCATCGCTTATGGCGGATGTAGATTGCTACGAGCTTTTGCTTAATGGCGAGCCGTGTGGTGTCACCGAACTACCTGTGGAATGGATTCGAGATGACGCAGCCTATCTCGTCATGGACAGATGGGGTGGGTTACGCCCGCAGATCGCACCGCACGATATTCTCCAGATATTTCTCCGGGAGTTCGATGCAGCTTACGAAGAGGGTGGCATTTTCCAGCTAACCATGCATCCGGATATCATCGGGCACCGTTCGAGAATCTGGATACTGAAAGAACTGATTGCGCATATTCGCACCTATAAGGATATATGGTTTGCGACCCACGCGGATATTGCATGTTATGCCAAGCTAAATGGTTGATAACTAGAACTTTGCGGTGCAGCTGAAACTCACTTTGGCCCGATTTTTGGACCGGGTGTGTTTACGTGTACCGGTCATGCACGGATTTCATAAGGCAGAACAAAGTTCATATATATGAACCAAATTCCGCTTTTCATCGCTGGTTAGCGGGTTCAAACTCTTAGCAACCGGGCAGAGAAAAGCGCGTAATCGCCGCCCGCATTGCAGGTAAAAAACACAAATACGCACGAGGGAACTATGCTGAAGAAAATTGCGGCCATTGGCCTTTGCACTTTATCGATGCTTTACAGTGGCAGCGTTTTGGCGAAAGACTGGAAAGCTGTGACCGTTGGTGTCGAGGGCGCCTTTCCGCCTTTCAACCTTACAAGCCCGGGCGGAGAGCTTCAGGGCCTTGACCTCGATGTCATCAAGGAAGTTTGCAAGCGCGCCAAGCTTGAATGCAATATTGTTGCGCAGGATTGGGACAGCCAGATTCCGTCGCTGCTAGCCGGAAAATTCGACGTAGTACTGACGATGGGCCCAAACCCAGAGCGTCGCAAGGTCATCGATTTCTCCGATCCTTATGTGATTACGCCGAATACGTTCTTGGTGCCAGCTGATGGACCTTTGGCCAATCTGCCGCATACGGGTGAAAGCCTTTCCACAGATACAGATGAAGGAAAAAAGGCGATTGCTGATCTCAAAGAAGCGTTGAAAGGCAAGACAATTGGTGCGTCGCTTTCGACCAGCCAGTTGCAGTTTGTCGAACAGAACTTCGGTGATGGCGTTCAGGTCCGCACCTATAAGGGATCGGAACAGGTTAAATTGGATCTCGAATCCGGTCGTGTTGACGGTCAGTACGATAATGTGGTTTTCGCGCGTGACCGTGCTGAGAAGAGCAATGGCAGGCTGAAGATCACCGGGCCGCTTCTGGTTGGTGGCATTCAGGCAACCAATGTCTGCATCGGCCTGCGCAAGGAAGAGCCAGAACTGAAAGCCAAGCTCGACAATGCACTGGGCGAAATGCGGGCAGATGGCACGCTCGCCAAGATGTCGGAAAAGTGGTTCTCCATGAATTTGAGCCCGAAGGGCTAAGCGAACTCCGCTCTAGTCTTTTTAGGAAAGCCCCGTTTTGCGGGGCTTTTTCTGTTTTAGGTGCCGTAAAAGGTCTGCGCCATATGGCGACGCAATTATCTTAGGCGCAAAGCGTACGACCTCATTCATCCTCTATTCAAACTGTTGGATTTAAAGCATAGTCCGGCGCATATGGAGGGACCCCAGTATGGTATCTGTAGTTAAAAAGATGGTTGCATCGCTATGTCTGGGCGGTGTGATGACAATGGTTTCGCCGCTGCTCGCAACATCCGCGTCGGCGGCAGAATTGCAGCGTTGTGCAAGCGAAGGCGGTATTTGCCGGCTGCCTTACCCGGCTGAAGTGGTCTATGGGACAGGCGGACACAACACCTCTCGCTTTATCGATCGTCCGGAAGTGCCGTGCTCGAACCGCGTCTTTAACGATCCAGCACCGGGCAAGAAGAAGAGCTGCTCTTTCGTTGTCCGTGACCGTTACGACCGCCCCGGTCGTCCGGATCGTCCCGACCGTTATGATCGGGATCGCGATTGGCGGCCTTGCGCGAAGGAAGGCGGATATTGCGACTTCTACGGGCGCAAACGGGTTCGCTATGGCGCGAAAGGTCGCTTTATCGAACGGACTTTCCGTGACGGAGTCGATTGCGACAATTATTCGTTCGGAGATCCGGCACCGGGCAAAGGAAAAGCCTGCTACGTGCTGGATTAAGTTCAAGCATTATCTGACCCGAAGGCAGCCGTTTCAAGCTGCCTTCGTGAAGCGCGTCTTTAATGCGCGGTCACAAGGCTATGAATGATCGAAAACATCGTGCGGGCGCCATCGGCTGCGGCAAGGATGGCTTGCTGCATTGGCCCTGCCGCGCAATCACCCGCGGCATAGATACCCTTCATTGAAGTCTCGTTCATTTCGTTGCGCCACAGGCCGCCATCCTCGCGCATAGTCAGCGCCAGATCTGCCACGATGCGGGTCTGACTTTGAAGCGGCCTTATCCACAGTGACTGGATGCCTTCCCGGCGACCGTCCTTGAGCATTGCGCCGCCGATGGTGTGACCATCACCGCTAAGAACCTGTTTGATTGGCGTCGTTACCAGGTTGATTCCGGCGCGCGATAAATCGGTCAATTTGTCGGCTGGAAGATCAGCGCCGTTGGTCAATATAGTCAGACGCCCCGCCCAGTTTTTGAAAAACGGTGCATGATCCAGCATGGCGGCGTTCTCGGCAAGTACACCCCAATGCTCGCCGCGATGTTCGAAACCATCGCAGAATGGACAATGATGAACACCTCGTCCCCAGTTCTCCGCTAAGCCTTCAATCGCCGGGAGCTGATCCGACAGGCCAAGGGCCAGGAGAATTTTGGACGCAGAAACAATGTCTCCATCGACCAATTCTACTGAGTAGCCCCCATCTGTTGGCCAGATCGCCTGGGCAAGACCGTCGCGATAGGTCACTGTGTCATAACGCGATAGCTCTTCACGCGACACCTTCCGAAATTCTTGTGGCAGAATTCCATCCCGTGACAGGTAACTGTGCATGGCGGGCGCTTTTCGATTTCGGGGCTCTCCGCCATCGATGACGAGCACTTTGCGCAGAGCGCGTCCTGCGATCAAGGCTGCGGAAAGCCCCGCAGGGCCACCGCCAATGATGATGGTCTCGTAATTTTGCATGATTGTTTATCCGGTCATTTGATAGCTGTTGACGATGACGCGCCAGAGCAGTCTGCACGAACCTCCTCGACAGGACATCAAGCGGGTTAAAATCGACATGACACAACTTAAGTTACATGAAATGCTCGAGTCAATAGTCATGTAACTTATAGTGTGTCAAATTGCTTTCTGACACGAAATGTTCGATAAACAGGGCAGTCCTATCAGGCAGATATAAAGAGTGAACGCATATGAGGCAGGATAGTCGGCTCTCTCGCATGTTGCATGTTTTGATCCACATGGATCATCATGATGGCGCGATGACGTCTGAAGAAATTGCAGCGATGCTGGATACCAATTCGGTGGTGATCCGACGCACGATGGCAGGGTTACGTAAAGAGGGCTATGTGCATTCAGAGAAGGGGCACGGAGGCGGCTGGACACTGGCGCGGCCACTCGACCAGCTGACACTTTTGGACATTTACCGCGCGGTCGGGGAACCTTCTATTTTCGCTGTCGGCCCCGCCTATGACATTCCCGGTTGCGTTATAGAACAAGCGGTTAATAAAAAGCTTGAAAGTGTCTTCAAGGAAGCAGAGCAACTGCTTTTGAGCCGATTGCAGGGTGTGACCCTTGCGGATATTGCGCAGAATTTTTCTGCGGGCATGGCAGCGAACGGCCATGCAGCTAAAACAAAAAAGACATTTGATTAATGGCGCAACGGAACATCAGTTGCTGGGTCGGTAATTGCTCCCACGCGGAGCAGATTCTTACACTTTGATGACCATGACGAAACCACAATGTGGCCATCGCCGCGCCTCGAAAATCGATTCGATGTGCATCGGTTGCCAAACTTAATGCTCCCAAAATGGCATTCAGCCTCGGTTCATGATCACAGCGGTAACGCTTCTGTGAAGTTGCCGCAATTTGCCTCTATTTGCATTCCAGCATGTGCGGAATCGGAAGCAGGCCCTTTGCTTATCAGTTCTGCCTTCGAGAAGGAGAAGGATATATGTCTATTCGTTCCAAGCTTCGCACTACTGTTGCGATCCCAGTGATATCGGTCTGTGTTCTGGCGCAGCCATCTTTCGCGGATAGGCTGTCGCAGTCCTATCAAGTGGCTCAGGAAAACAGCGAGGAGCAAGCGCCGCAGGAACAGCCCGTTGAACAGCCACAGGCAGAAGGCGAGCGTCCTTCTGAGGAAGGTCAGGGGCATCGTCAGGCTGAGGAGCAGAAGCATGCTGAACGTGAGGAAGTGCAGCGCCAGGAAATAGAAAATCAGCAAGCGGAAAAGGCGGAGGCTGCCAGGCAGGCTGAAGAACGCAAGGCGGCTGAAGCGGAAATGCAGCGTCAGGCGGCTGAACAGAAAAAGGCCGAACAAGAAGCTGCCGCACAGCAGAGGGCGGCAGAACAGGCGCAGCGTAAAGTTGAGCAGGAAGCAGCGGAACGCCAGGCTGAGAAACAGAAGCAGGAGAAGGCTGCTGCCGACGAGGCTGAAAAGCAGGCTGTCGAGCAAAAGAAGGCGGCAGAGCAAGAGACGCAGCGCCAAGCCCAAGAGAAGAAGCCTGCATCGGAAGAGAGCGCGCCGAAAGGCGAAGCTGAACCAGAACAACAGGTTCCTGCCCATAAAAAGCCAACAGCGAAGACGCCGGATGCAAACGGTGCATCGGAAGAGACCACGAAGGAGCCTGCGGAACGGCCAAAGAAGAGGCCCGCTCCTGCCGACGATGCACAGGCGCAAAAGCCATCGCCACAGCCGGAATCTGCACCTGTTCCGGTGCAACCGACCGAACCGCAGACTGGTGAAGTCACTCCCGTTCAACCTGCGGAACAGCCAGCTGTCAAAGAACAGCATGGAAAGAAGAAGCGCGACCCGTCGCCGGTAGAACAGCAACCAGCGGAACAACCAGAGGAGGCTGAGAAGAAGCCAGAGCCTGTTCCTGCAATCGTGGACGAGCGTTCCGCGGCAGAAAAGGAAGCCATCGCGAAAGATCCGTCGAAGACGGACGAAACGGTGGTTCTTCCGGTCGAGAACGGTGCTGCGATTCTCGACAGCGACAAGGATGCCGATAATAACGGTGGCAATCAGGCTCGCGAGGAACGTCGCAAGCAGCGTGGACAACAGCGCGAAGCCGAAGCCTCAGCGCCGCCCCCCGCAGACGACGCATCTGCTCAGGTTGCTATTCCTGCAGAAATCAAAGCCGATCTTCCCAAGAAGATTGAAGCCAATCTGAAGGAAAAGGGAAAGCGCGTCGATGAGGCACCCGCTTTCGTTGTCCCGGAAACCACAAACATTGTGAACAACACCGTTGTTAACAACACGGTCGTCAATAACACGACAGTCAACAATGTGACGAACAACGTCAGCAATGTGAAAGTGCTTGAAGAAATCGACAACCGCGTTGTTATGAATGTGGGAGATCGAATTTTTGTGCGCGGCGATGACCGCCCACGTCTGCGCCGCAACGCTGAAGAAGCCTATTATGATGAGCTTCCGCGCGGCCGCACGCGCGAAACGATTGTGCGTCCCGGCGGCTATCGCGTGGTTACTGTCTATGATCGCTATGGTGATGTTGTGCAACGTTCCCGTATTGATCGCGACGGCAACGAATATCTCATGGTCTACGCACCCGACTATGAAGATACACCCCGTGCAGCTATTGCCGATGTCGGCTACGAGCTACCGCCGATGCGTCTCACAATTCCTGTCAGCGATTATATCATTGACGTCACAGACGACCGCGATCGCGACTTCTATGACTTCCTGGCCATGCCTCCGGTAGAGCGGGTTGAACGCGTGTATACGATTGACGAGGTGCGTCATTCGGCACGTCTGCGCGATAAGGTGCGCCGCATTGATCTGGACACCATCCACTTTGCCACCGGGAGCGCGGAAGTCTCGCTTTCACAGGCCAAGACGCTGCGCAAAGTGGCTGATGCCATGCAGAAGGTTCTTTCCAAGGACCCGGGTGAAACCTTCTTCATCGAAGGCCACACGGATGCTGTCGGCTCTGATCGATCGAACCTCGTTCTTTCCGACAAGCGCGCAGAGTCAGTCGCAAGCCTGCTAACGGAAGTCTATGATATTCCTGCCGAAAATCTCGTCACGCAGGGCTATGGTGAGCGCTTTCTGAAGATCAAGACCGACGGGCCAGAGCAGGAAAACCGCCGTGTTACCATTCGCCGAGTGACACCGCTGGTCAGGCCGGTGGCGCAGCGCTAACGCCTGCGCATTTTAAAACTCTCAGGCCGCAACCACTGCGGCCTGAGAGACAAACGCTTAATCTCCGAGCACCTGTTTGTCGTCGCCATCCCTGGAGCGGACAAGCTCTTCCTTGATCTGTCGGAGAACATGCGCGGAGCGGTTACGGTCTGCATAGGCAACCATGTTTGCCAGAATGTCGATTGTGGCCAGATAGGCGTAGCGGGTGGATGTGGGACGGAAGATATTTTTGCCTTCGTCCAGATCAATTGCAATCAATACATCGGAAGCCTGTGCGACAGGCGAATTGCTCTGCGTTATCGCAATGGTGGGAATGGCCCGGGCGCGCAGCAAATTCATGCAATTCACCAGCTCGCGATCTCGCCCTGTAATGGATGAACCGATGACAACCGTTCCCGGCTGCGCAGCAGCTGACAGCATGTGGTTCATGCTGTGGTCCGTCGATGCATTGATGCGACAACCGAGGCGGAACAACCGGTTGTGGAGTTCATTGGCAATCATGGCCGAGTTGCCCGTCGCGCCGAAGGCCTGAATAAACTCGGCCCCACGGATCAGGTGGGCGGCACGTTCTATTGCGGCGAGATCGAGTTGCCGGTGTAACTGGAAGAGCGCATTTTGCGCCTTGGTTATAATGTCTTCGGCGACTTCTTCCACCGAGCTGGTCTCGGTTTCCGGCATCAGATAGCGCAATCCGACATAGGTTATCTTTGCCAGTTGCACCTTGAAGTCGGAATAGCCCTGACAGCCTATCCGTCGGCAAAACCGTGTTACGGTTGGCGGAGAAACGCCTGCCTTCTCCGCCAGTTCACCAATCGAGGAATTCACGACAAAATCGACATTTTCCAGCACCACGGCTGCGAGCTTTTTTTCGAGACCGGAAAGTTTGCCTTCCTTGTCCGACAATGCGTGAATGACGTCCATTGGAACTCCGGTCGAGAAGGAAACGCACTTTGAAAGCGCTTTCCATATCTATACTGATGAAAAATAATTACATGACTATGGAAATTTTCCACGTTCTGATCAATGGTTATCTCTCACACGAGGTTAATCAAGAAAATAATATACACCGCCTAAAACAATCGCGCACCGTACCCGAAGAGGCAATCCATGACGTTCCCTTGGCCAGAAGCAGGCACGCCTGTTGAAAATATCCCGACCCCAATGCCCATCATCGATGAAGACCGTATGGCCTCGAATATTGCCCGCGCGCAGGCTTATTTCGACCAGCACGGGAAGGCTTTTCGTCCGCATATCAAGACGCACAAGATACCTTCCATCGCAAGGCTACAGCTTGAAGCGGGCGCCAAAGGCATCAATTGCCAGAAGATCACCGAGGCGGAGGTTTTTGCCGAGGCCGGTTTCGATGACATTTTGATAACCTACAATATTCTCGGAGCTGCAAAGCTCGCGCGGTTGAAAGTGCTCAATGCGAAAATCGGCGCTTTAAAAGTGACTGTCGATAGTGAAGTCACGATCAAGGGACTTGCTGAAACCTTTGATGCCGAGCGACCACTGGCGGTGCTAGTGGAATGCGACACAGGCGGCAAGCGATGCGGTGTCCAGACGCCGGATGCCGTTGTGGCATTGGCTGAAGTGATCTCCGCCAAGCCCGGTCTTCGTTTTGCAGGCATCCTGACTTACCCGGCGGCGGGAGGCGCGGCGCAAGTCGAAAATTTCATCGTCGAGACGATGGAAAAGCTGGCGGCGAAAGGAATAGATTGCCCGATCCGGTCGAATGGCGGCTCGCCGGACCTCTATTCCGCGCATCTCGTACCGTCAGCGACTGAACACCGCGCTGGTACCTATGTCTATAACGACCGCAGCATGGTTAGGGCAGGGCACTGCACCAATGAGAATCTTGCCATGCATATTCTTGCAACTGTAGTTTCCAGACCCGCGCCGGGCAGGGCCGTGCTGGATTGCGGTTCCAAAGCTCTGACATCGGACCTGCTTGGTTTTGTTGACCATGGTGTTATCGAAGGCTTTGAGGGCGCGCGGATTGTTTCCCTTTCGGAAGAGCACGGTGTGGTCGATCTGACGGATTGCAAACAAGATTTCGCGCCGGTGGGGGCTGTTGTTCGGGTCATCCCCAATCACACGTGCGTCGTCAGCAACCTGTTCGATCGCATTGTTTTTCATCGTGACGGTGTGGTGACTCGTGTTGAAGATGTTGCCGCACGTGGGACCGTTTGGTGAACTGTGCGCCAATGGTGGCGTGAAATGACGGCCTAACGCTGAAAAAAGTGAGCGGAAAACATGAAAAAGGAGCCGAATTTTTCGGCTCCTTTTTCATCTGATAAGTAAATTTATATCACATGGAGCATTGAGAGCCGCCTTAAAGGCATTGAATGGGCATGCATTTTCCGCTCATCATCGCGGTGTGTCCGCCGCCGCTTCATGAAAATCAATTTCATAAATTTTCATCTTAACGCCGACGGCGCAGTTCATTGCGCGATATCCTGTTGACATGGACATTATTCGACGCATTATCAAGAAAATAAATTACAAAAATAATCAAAGGGCGAACACGAGGCGGAGACCACCATCATATCCCGATTTCAATTGTTGCGTCGGCATTGTCGCCGGTCTGCGTGAACTGTTTTTGCGACGCGACGTGAGTGACAAACCTGAAACGAGCGCGCGCACGGGCGTCGAGTTTTCCGCGCGAACAGATGCCGACACGACTTTTGATCAAGCCATACACCTGGAACCATACCATGCGCATATTCACGGCCTCGATGGCTACGGAAACAAATACGTTTTCACCCGTTCCAACGGATATGGAGGCGTTTAAGGCAGCCTTTTACGCCAAGCCCGGCGAGCACCCGGAAACGCCGACCTTGTGTTCATCCGTTGTGCCGATTTTGCGCCGTCGCGGCAAAGCTGAGGGCTTTACCGTTGTCGAAGGCACCTCGTGCTGGGCCGAGCCTGCGGGTCTCATTCAACGCCAGACCTATGAGACATTGCGCGATACCATACTGGCTGAACTGAAGGCCGCGCTTCCCTTGAATGCGGTTGTTCTCGGACTGCATGGCGCGATGGTGGCGCAGGGCTACGATGATCCGGAAGGGGACTTTCTGGAAAAAGTACGCGCAGTTGTCGGCCCTGATGTTCTGATCGCGGCGGAATTTGATCCCCATAGTCACCTAACTGCAAAACGTGTGGCCAATCTCGACGTCATGGCAACGTTTCTGGAGTTCCCGCATACGGATTTCGAAGAGCGCGGAGAACATGTCGTTGATCTGGCTCTCCGGACTCTGCGTGGGGAAATCAAGCCTGTCATTTCGACCTTCGATTGCCGCATGATCACCATTTATCCCACCAATCGCGAGCCAATGCGGTCTTATGTGGATCGCCTTGTGGCCCTGCAGGGCAAGAATGGCATCCTTTCCATTTCCGTAATCCATGGTTTCATGGCTGGCGACACGCCCGACATGGGGACACGGATTATCGTGGTTACCGATAATGACAAAGCCAAAGGCGACGAGCTTGCGCGTCAACTGGGCCATGAACTGTACCGTATGCGAAAGCTTACGGCCATGGAGATGCTTGATACGGAAACCGGTCTGGATCGCGTCCTGGAACGTCGCGCCAGTGACCCATCGCGTCCCGTTGTTGTTTCCGATATCTGGGACAATCCGGGCGGGGGCGTGGCGGGCGACGCTACCTATATTCTGCGCCGCATGTTGGAGCGCAAGCTCGACAATTTCGCGGTAGCCACCATCTGGGATCCTGTCGCCGTGGCTTTCTGCCATGCGGCAGGCGAGGGGGCTGAGCTTGAAATCCGTGTCGGCGGAAAGTCGTCATGGCAGGGCGGCGAGCCACTCGATCTGCGTGTGACCATCGAGAAGGTCGTGGACGCAGGCTGGCAGAGCTTTCGTAACAGCCGGGTCAATCTGGGGCGTGTGGCGGTAATCCGTCCTGTGGGAACACAGATCGATATCATTCTGATTACCAGCCGCACACAGACCTATGAGCCGGATATCTTCTCCAATCTGGGGATCGATTTTGCGCGAAAGGATTTCCTTGTCGTCAAATCGACCAACCACTTTCAGGCCGGTTTCCAGCCTGTCGCCTCGGAGATTGTCTATATAGCGGCTCCAACTTCATACCCAACCAATCCAGCGGTCACACCATATCGGAAAGCAAGTCTGGAACTCTGGCCGCGGGTCGCCGATCCGCTGGGGCTGGACTAACCACAGCGAACACTCAGTCGGTTCGATTACATAAAAAGGGGAGTAACCATGAAAAAACGTTTTCTGCTGGGGGCTACTGCAGCACTTCTATGTTCAAGCGTGATGGCTTTCGCGCAATCGTCGGATGGCGTTCTGACCATCGCAACCATCGGCGAGCCGCCAACACTGGATGCGATGCAGACCCCAACCGACATTGTCCTGACGATTGACCAGCATATTTTTGAGACGCTTTATACCTATGATGAACAGTGGAAGTCGGTTCCGTTGCTCGCTGCTGGCATGCCGGAAATCTCCGAAGATGGTTTGACTTACAAGATTTCCTTGAGAGAAGGTGTGAAGTTCCACGATGGCAGCGATTTTGACTCCAAGGACGTCGTCGCATCCTTGAAGCGATGGATGGAAATCAATTCCAAGGGCAAGCAGGTTGCTGGCATCGTAGAAAGCCTGAGCGAAGATGGCGACCATGCGGTCATCATCAAACTCAAGTCGCGCTATGCACCACTGCTGGCGACGTTATCGCAGGCATCGATCATCATTTCGTCCGAGACCATCGCCGACACGCTGACGCAGTTCGTCGGCACCGGCCCCTATGCGCTCAAGGAGCGCAAGCCCGATCAGTATACGCAGCTCGTGCGCTTTGACGATTATAAGTCTCCCAAAGGCGAGCCGAGCAATTATGCGGGTAAGCGCGAGGCCATTGCCAAGGAACTGCGCTTTGTGCCCGTTCCCGATGCCAACACCCGCGTTGAAGGACTGATTTCCGGACAGTTTGATTTCGCAGACTCGCTTCCCGTCAGCGCCTATGAGCGTGTTGAAGCAAGCGGGAAGGCCAAACCAGTCATCTTCAAGAACTCGGGCTGGGCCTCCATGAATATCAACATGAAGGAAGGCGCGCTCGTCAAAAAGGAACTGCGTCAGGCGGTTCAGGCCGCGCTCAATGCATCCGACATGATGCTCGCAGCTTTCTCCGATGACCGTTTTTACAGCGTCGATGGCTCCATCTTCCCTGAAGGGTCGTTCTGGCACACTGAAGCCGGCGTGGCCCGCTATGGCGAAGGCGACCCTGAAACAGCTGCCAAGCTCCTGAAGGATGCCGGATATGACGGCACGCCGATCCGGCTCTTGACCAGCCGCCAATATGAGTTCCATTACAAGATCGGTGAGGTGGCGAAAGCCTATCTTGAAGCGGCAGGCTTCAAAGTTGATATGCAGGTTGTCGACTGGGCTACGCTGACGACGCGTCGCGCCGATCCGAAGGAATGGGATATCTTCATCACCCATTCGAATTTCCCGGGAGATCCGACGACGATCAACACCATCACCGATACATATCCGGGCTGGTATGTGTCGGACCAGAAAGCCAAAGCCGTCGCGACCTATATGGATGCGACGACCGATGAAGCCAAGCAGAAGGCGTGGGAAGGCATCCAGACTGTCATCTATGATGATGCTCCGCTCTATAAGGTCGGCAATTTCAATGCGGTTTCCGGTGTTGCGGACGGGGTTGCCGGTTACACGCCAACCTACTGGCCGCATTTCTGGAATGTAGCCCCGAAGAAGTGAGGCAGACCATGTCGAGGATCGCCCGGGCACTGTTGCACCGCTTGATAGGCATGGCCGTTGTGCTTGCCCTTGTCGTGACAGTTGTATTCGTCATTGTCCGGGTTACGCCGGGCGATCCCGCTGCCGTCATGCTGGGGTCTGACGCGACCCCGCAGGACATTGCAGATTTGAGAGCACGGATGGGGCTGGATGCGCCCCTTCTGGTGCAATACGGCCAGTTCGTGCTGGGCATTTTCCAAGGCGATCTTGGTCAGTCCATCTTTCTCAACCAGCCGGTGACGAAAGCCCTTGCTTCGCGTGCGGAGCCGACATTCTTTCTCACGCTGTTCTCCATATTGATCGCGGTGCTGATCGCCTTGCCGGTCGGGGTTTTCTCAGCCGTGAAACGAGGAACCTTCTTCGATCAGACTGTGGTCGTGCTGACCATGGTAGCTGCAAGCGTGCCAAGTTTCTGGTTGGGCTTGCTCCTTATCCAGATTTTCGCGGTTCAATATGGCTGGTTCCCGGCATCCGGTTATGGTGGTCCCGACACTAGCTTTCTGGAACGATTGCACCATCTGATCTTGCCCGCCGTCGCGCTTGGCGTGGTCAATTCCGCACTCATCACCCGCTTTACCCGGGCAGCCATGCTTGATGTGCTGGGGGATGACTATGTGCGGACGGCACGCGCAAAGGGCGCCACCGAAGGCCGCGTGATCCTGAAGCATGCCTTCAAGAATGCGCTTGTGCCCATTATCACCGTCATTGGACTTTCCATCGCGATGCTGGTCGCGGGTGCCGTCGTAACGGAGACGGTATTCGGTCTGCCGGGCATTGGAAATCTGGTGGTGTCGGCGGTGCTCCGCCGCGACTATCCGGTGATCCAAGGAACGCTGTTGGTCGTGGCCGCTATCTATGTACTGATCAATTTTGTGGTCGATATGCTCTATATTCTCGTAGATCCGAGGGTACGCCTGTGACGCTCGCTTCTTTCTCCATGCCCTTTGCGTCGGGCTTTCGACGTCTGTTCGGCAATCGGGCGATCTTGCTCGGTGCGCTGATCCTGCTCGCCGTGGTGCTGGCAGCTATTCTCGCACCTTGGGTTGCACCTTATGCACCGAACAAACTTTCTATCGTGAACAAGCTTCAGGGCCCTTCCTGGAAGCATATTTTCGGCACGGATGAATTCGGACGCGATATTTTCTCGCGCGCGATCTTTGCGGGACGCGTTTCGCTGCTCGTCAGTCTTGGTGTGGTTATGATCTCGACCATTCTGGGCGTCATACTCGGCGTAACGGCCGGATATTTTCGCAAGCTGGATACGCCTATCTCCAGACTGCTCGACGCGATGATGTCCTTCCCGGATATTCTGCTTGCGATTGCGCTTGTTGCAGCACTTGGCCCTTCGTTGATGACCGTCATCATTGCGCTTGGGATCACCTATGCGCCACGACTTGCGCGTATCGTGCGCGGCTCGACATTGGTGATCCGCGAGATGCCCTATATCGAGGCGGCAATTTCGCTGGGACTTCCCACCTGGCAGATATTGTTACGTCACGTACTGCTCAATCTGGCCTCTCCCATTCTGGTACAGGCAACATTCGTCTTCGCATCTGCAATGCTGGCAGAGGCAAGCCTATCGTTCTTAGGCGTTGGCGTTTCGGCGGATATGCCGACCTGGGGAACCATGTTGGCATCGGGACGGGAATATATGAACAACGCGCCCTGGCTCATGTTGTTTCCCGGCCTTGCCATCGTCTTCTCCGTCCTCTCGCTGCAACTTGTCGGCGATGGCCTGCGCGATCTGGTTGATCCGCGTCTCGCGAAGGAAAGCTGACCATGTATCAAGAGTCCAGCAGTGATACCCGCCCGGTTTTGTTGGTGGAGAACCTCACGACATCGTTCAAGACCGCAGAGGGTTGGCGGCCCGTCATCCGCGATATCAATTTCCATGTGAATGCTGGCGAGACGGTTGCCATTGTCGGCGAGAGCGGATCGGGGAAAAGTGTCACTGCGCTTTCCACGATGCGATTGCTGCCACCTGCAAAATCAAAGTCAGAAGGCCGAATTCTGCTCGATGGGCGCGATCTTCTGCAAGTATCGGAAGCGGAAATGCGTTCGGTGCGCGGCGGCTTGATCGGTATGATCTTTCAGGAACCGATGACATCGCTCAATCCCGTCTTCACGATTGGCAATCAATTGGCCGAGGCTTTGGTGCTTCATCAAAAACTGAGCTGGAAGCAGGCCGAAGAGGAAGCCGTTCGCCTCATGGAGCGCGTTCGCATTCCAGCAGCCCGATCCCGCTTGAAAGAATATCCGCATAAATTTTCCGGTGGCATGCGCCAGCGGGTGATGATTGCGATGGCGCTTGCCTGCCGCCCAAAGCTTCTGATCGCCGACGAACCGACGACAGCGCTGGACGTGACTATTCAGGCCGAAATTCTCCATCTCATTCGTGAACTGCAGCAGGAAGAGAACATGGCCGTTCTCTTCATCACGCATGATATGGGCGTGGTTGCAGAGGTCGCAGATCGCACAGTGGTCATGTTCCGTGGCGATATGGTCGAGACTGGCCGTACGGAAGAACTCTTTGCTGCGCCGAGAGAAATTTACACAAAATCTCTGCTCGCTTCCATTCCCCGGTTGGGAACCATGGGAGACGCAACGGCTCCAAAACGGTTCCCGACAGTCGATCCGAAAACCGGACAAGCTGCCGAGGGCGCGCAGACAAAGCCCCTGCCTGCGGATCGAGCGCCGCTTCTCGAAGCCTCCAATATTGTGGTTCGGTTTGAACTTCCAAACGGTCGCATTCACGCCGTTGAAGATGTTTCTTTCGACCTTCGCCCTGGAGAGACACTGGCACTGGTAGGAGAATCCGGTTGCGGGAAATCGACAACCGGTCGCACGATCATGCGTCTGCTGCAGCCGACATCTGGAAATATCGTCATTGATGGACAGGACGTGACCAGGCTTGGCGCGTCGCAGTTGCGCGAAATGCGGCGCAATGCGCAGATGATTTTCCAGGACCCTTTTGCCTCGCTCAACCCGCGCATCCGCATTGGCGCGGCGATTGCCGAACCCATTCTGGCCCACAAGATGATGGGCAAAGGCCAAGCGAGGGCGCGGGTTGCAGAACTGCTGGAGCAGGTCGGGCTTTCGGCTTCGATTGCAGACCGCTTTCCGCATGAATTTTCAGGGGGGCAAAGACAAAGAATTTCCATCGCGCGCGCTTTGGCGTTGAAGCCAAAGCTGATCGTCGCGGATGAGGCGGTGTCGGCGCTCGATGTTTCGGTCAAGGCTCAAGTGGCGAATCTCCTGCTTGATTTGCAGGAGCAGCATGATCTTGCCTATCTCTTCATCAGCCATGACATGGCTGTCGTGGAACGGATCAGCCACCGCGTGGCAGTGATGTATCTCGGCGAAATTGTCGAGATTGGTCCGCGCGAAGCGATCTTTGGCAACCCCCAGCACCCATATACGCGCCGTCTTATAGAGGCCGTCCCGATTCCCGACCCGGCTTCACGAGGACTGGTGCGCCCGGAACTTGGCGAAGAAATTAAAAGCCCATTGCGACCGCTCGATTATGTTCCGCCGAAACGCAACTATATTGAGGTTTCTCCTGGGCATTTGGTGCAGGATTTCACGGAATGGGGCGGACGCTTATCTGCTGCGTGAATGATAGCGACCTCAATCGTTGAATAAGGAGCATGACATATGAACAACGAAAAACTGATCCGTTACGAGACGGCTGACAATCAGGCAGGCGGTCAGCGCCGCCCTTTTGCAAAAGCGGTTCGGGCCGGCGATTTCGTTTATGTCTCCGGACAGGTGCCAACGCTCAACGGTGAGGTGGTGGTGGGCAATATCGTTGCCCAGACCGAGCAGGTGATCACCAACATCAAGGACGTGCTGGCTCTCGCGGACTGTACTTTGGCTGATGTCGTCAGAGTGAATGTCTGGCTGGATGATGCGCGCGATTTCTCCAGCTTCAATGCTGTGTTCCAAAAGCACTTTATCGACCATCCGCCAGCGCGTTCCACGGTGCAATCGCCATTGATGGTCGACGCCAAGGTGGAAATGGACGTCATCGCCTATAAGCCGTTGGCATAAACGATAGTAATCTTCGGCAAGACAATCTTGATTTGGCTTGCCGAAATATCCGTCAGTTGTGATCCAATACCCGCGACAGGCGCAAGGCAGCCAGCGTGCAGATTGCACCGGATATCAGATACCCGCCGATGAAAATTATCCCAAGGCTGCTTGCAAGGCCAAGAGCGACGAGCGGGGCAAAAGCTGCTCCGACGAGCCAAGCAAGATCCGATGTCAGTGCCGCACCGGTATAGCGATAATACTGCGTGAAACGGGAGGAGACCGCACCAGAAGACTGGCCGAATGTCAGCCCCAATACGCCGAAACCAATCAGGATATAAGCATCTTGTCCCGCGCTGCCCGCATCGAGAAGGAAGGGCGCGGAGAAGCTGAATATCGCGATGATGATGGCGCCGACCATCAATTCGCTGCGTCGTCCGATGCGATCGGCGACAAAGCCCGACAAGATGATGCCGATGACGCCGATTGCAGCGCCAGCTACCTGCACCCAGAGGAAACGTTCTGCCGGCTGCGTTCCTGAAAGGACAACCCAACTGAGTGGAAAAATCGTCACAAGATGGAACATGGCAAAGCTTGCCAGCGGCACGAATGCGCCGAGCAGGACGTCGATGCTATGCTTGCTCAGCATTTCAAACACCGGTCGCGGCTGCAATTCTTGCGCTTCCATCGCCGCGCCGAATTCACTGCTCGCAACGATGCGAAGGCGCGCAAAGAGCGCGACTACATTGATCGCGAAGGCAACGAAGAATGGATAGCGCCAACCCCAAGCGAGAAAGTCTGCTTCGCTGAGATTATGTACGAAATAGGCGAAGAGAATGCTGGCGAGCGCGAAGCCGATGGGCGCTCCCAATTGCGGTATCATTGCGTACCAGCCCCGTTTATTCTGGGGCGCACTCAGGCTGAGCAGCGAAGCCAGACCATCCCAAGCGCCGCCAAGCGCAAAGCCTTGCCCCAACCGGAACAGGGCAAGCAGGAACACGGCCCAATAACCGATCGTCTCATAGCCGGGCAAGAACGCGATAGAAGCGGTTGAGCCACCCAAAATAACGAGGGCGAGCGTGAGTTTTGTTCCTCGTCCGTAATGGCGGTCAATCCACATGAAGATGAAAGAACCGACGGGACGCGCAATGAATGCGAGCGAGAAGACGGCAAATGACATCAATGTCGCCGATACCGCATCAGGCGCGAACGGGAAAATCAGCTTGGGGAAAACCAGAATGGAACCGAGCCCATAAACGAAAAAATCGAAGAATTCGGATGTGCGACCGATGACGACACCGATGGCGACGTTTCCCGGAGACAAGGGTTTTCCGTCGCTGTGGATGCGTCGCGCGTCTTGTTCAAGACCAGTCGATGTCGGCGTGGCGGACGAACTCATGAAACTCTCCGAGGGAAACGTATCATGTGCTTTATGATGTCGCACGGTGGCACGATATCAAGGAACAGGGCAAAAAAAAAGCAGATATAGTTGCTTAAAAGCTCCTTTGCCGTGAAAATTTCATAAACTGAAAAATGGGTCTTCCCGAAATGCGATTGTGCCTTATCATGATTAAAGGAACAGAATGTAGGTCGGGTTTAACATGGACGCATTCTTTAGTTTCATACGAAATACGATACTGGCCTCACTTTTTTTGGGGCTGGCCGGGTGTAATATGGTCGTCATGTCCCCGTCAGGAGACATTGCAGCCCAGCAGCGGGACCTTATCGTCATATCGACGATCCTGATGCTGATCATTATTGTGCCGGTTATTTTCCTCACGCTTTTCTTTGCGTGGCGATACAGGCAATCCAATAGTGCATCTAAATACGATCCTGAATGGCATCATTCCACCGCGCTGGAAGTGGTTATCTGGACCGCGCCCTTGCTCATTATCATTGCATTGGGTGCGATTACATGGGTCAACACGCATAAGCTTGACCCCTTCAGGCCGCTGGACAGAATAGACAGCACACGACCGGTCGAGGCGGGAACAAAGCCGCTGACGGTGGAGGTTGTGGCGCTCGACTGGAAGTGGCTGTTCTTCTATCCGGAGTACGGTGTGGCCACAGTCAACGAGATGGCGGCCCCCGTCGACAGGCCGATTGATTTCAAGATCACCGCCTCGTCTGTAATGAATTCCTTTTATATTCCAGCACTTGCGGGCATGATTTACGCTATGCCCGGAATGCAGACACGACTGCACGCGGTGATCAATAAGGCTGGTGAATATGAAGGTTTCTCATCGAACTACAGCGGTGAAGGCTTTTCACATATGCGCTTCCAGTTTCACGGTCTCGATGATTCCGGCTTCGACACTTGGATCAGTCAGGTCAAGCAGAACGGAACCGCGCTAAACCGCGATACCTATTTGAAGCTCGAAAAGCCCAGTGTCCGGGAGCCCGTTCGGTATTTTGGCGCAGTCGAAAACGGGCTTTTTCAAGCCATATTGAATATGTGTGTTCGTCCCGGCCAGATGTGCATGAGCGACATGATGCACATTGATCGGACGGGTGGTGGTGGCATCGACAGTCGGGAAAACAAGCTCAAGCTTGAACACGACAATCGATATAGCCGTGACCAAGCTCAATCTGCGGCGACAGACGTTCAGACCACTCCGGACACCCATCAGGAACAGGGGCATGACATGCACAACATGCCATGAAGCTGGATCAGTTCGATCGCGTGAAAAAGTTGGGTGTGAAACTACGGTAGAGATTAGACGAGTACTCAGGTCCAAACATTGAAAACGCGATGATCGCGTGAATATAACTTCGGGAATGTTCTATCATGATTGGCGGAAACAGTCCTACGAGTATGATTTTCGGGCGTCTCTCTGTTGAGGCGATACCCTATCACGAACCCATCCTTCTGCTGACCTTCATCGTGGTAGCAATTGGCGGGATCGCCATTGTGGGTTTGATTACCTATTTCAAGCTGTGGGGTTATCTCTGGCACGAGTGGTTCACCAGCGTGGACCACAAGAAGATCGGCATCATGTATGTCGTTCTGGCCTTGGTCATGCTTTTGCGTGGCTTTGCGGATGCGATCATGATGCGTATCCAGCAGGCTATTGCCTTTAATGGTTATGAGGGCTATCTGCCGCCCCATCACTACGATCAGATATTTACCGCCCATGGCGTGATCATGATCTTCTTCATGGCCATGCCATTTGTGACGGGCCTGATGAACTATGTGGTGCCGCTTCAGATCGGCGCGCGGGACGTGTCTTTTCCGTTTCTCAATAATTTCTCATTCTGGATGACGACCGGCGGCGCAATCATTATCATGATGTCGCTTTTTGTTGGAGAGTTTGCCCGCACGGGCTGGCTGGCTTATCCACCCTTGTCCGGTATTGATTACAGTCCCGATGTCGGGGTCGATTATTATATATGGGGCTTGCAGGTTGCGGGGGTCGGCACTACCCTGTCGGGCATCAATTTGATAGCCACAATCGTCAAGATGCGCGCGCCGGGCATGTCGTTCATGAAGATGCCGATATTCACCTGGACGTCTTTGTGCACCAACATTCTCATTGTGGCAACGTTCCCCATTCTCACTGCAACGCTCGCACTGCTATCCCTGGACCGTTATGTAGGGACAAACTTCTTCACCAACGATCTTGGTGGCAATCCGATGATGTATATCAACCTCATCTGGATATGGGGGCACCCGGAAGTCTACATTCTCGTTCTGCCTGCATTCGGCATTTTCTCCGAGGTGGTGGCGACATTCTGCGGCAAGCGCCTGTTCGGTTACGCTTCAATGGTCTATGCGACCTGCGTTATCATGATCCTCTCCTATCTCGTGTGGCTGCATCACTTCTTCACCATGGGGTCGGGCGCGTCTGTCAATGCGTTCTTCGGCATAACGACGATGATCATCTCCATCCCCACGGGCGCGAAGATGTTCAACTGGCTCTTCACGATGTATCGTGGACGCATACGCTATGAAGTGCCAATGCTATGGACGTTGGGATTCATGGTGACATTCGTGATCGGCGGCATGACTGGCGTGATGCTCGCCATTCCACCTGCGGATTTCGTGTTGCATAATTCGCTCTTTCTCATTGCGCATTTTCATAATGTGATTATTGGTGGCGTTGTCTTCGGGCTGATGGCGGGACTGGTCTACTGGTGGCCTAAGGCCTTCGGATACAAGCTCGATCCATTCTGGGGTACCATGAGCTTCTGGTTCTGGCAGATCGGCTTTCTCTTTGCCTTCATGCCGCTCTACGTTCTGGGCCTTAAAGGCGTTACGCGCCGCGTCAGCCAGTTTGAAGATCCATCGTTGCAGATATGGTTTGTTCTGGCTGCCTTTGGAGCGTTTCTGATTGCGCTCGGCATTGCATCCTTTCTCATTCAGCTGGTGGTCAGCTATTTGAAGCGGGAACAACTGCGCGATCTGACTGGCGATCCATGGGGCGGACGGACGCTTGAGTGGTCAACATCATCACCGCCGCCGGACTATAACTTTGCTTTCACCCCTGTCGTGCATGATCACGACAGCTGGTATGACATGAAAAATCGCGGCTACGAGCGCCCGCTTACTGGCTATCGCCCCATCCATATGCCGCTCAATACGGGTGCTGGCGTAGTTCTTGCCGGGTTGAGCGTCGTTCTTGCGGTTGCCTTGATCTGGTACATCTGGTGGCTGGCGATTGTGTCTTTCGTTGCTTTGCTGTTCGCCGCGATCGGGCACACATTCAATTATAAGCGTGACTTCTATATCCCCGCTGAAGCGGTGACGGCGACAGAAGATGCACGTTCAAAACTTCTCGCTGAACAGGTCGCACCATGACAGAAACACATCTGGACCAAACCGAGAAGCCGCAGTTTTATCTGACGGAAGAGCATCATCCGGAAAACAGCACCATGCTGGGCTTCTGGCTCTATCTGATGAGCGACTGCCTGATCTTTGCTGTTCTCTTTGCTACCTATGGCGTGCTTGGTCGCAACTACGCTGCCGGACCGTCGCCGGCAGACCTGTTTGACCTTAATCTGGTGGCTATCAACACTGCAATGCTGCTCCTGTCATCCATCACATATGGTTTCGCCATGTTGCAGATGCAGCGCGATGACAAGACGGCAACGCTGTTCTGGTTGGGCATTACCGGTATTTTCGGCGCATTGTTTCTTGCAATCGAAATTTATGAATTCAGCCATCTTATTCGCGAAGGCGCCGGGCCGGGCCGTTCGGCATTCCTATCCTCATTTTTCACGCTCGTTGGCACCCACGGACTGCACGTCACCTTCGGCATCATCTGGTTGGTCACGCTGATGTTGCAGGTCGTACGTCATGGCCTGATTGTCGAGAACCGCAGACGATTGATGTGCCTTTCGATGTTCTGGCATTTTCTCGACGTTATATGGATTGGCGTATTCTCCTTTGTATATTTGTTGGGAGTTCTGGGATGAGCGTACAAGGCGAGCACCATGGAGCCCAATCGGGCCATCACGACAATCATGGGTCGGGCGCGGATGAAGTCCATGCGACCTTTGGCGGATACATGACGGGTTTTGTCCTGTCGGTTATTCTCACCGCCATCCCATTCTGGCTCGTCATGGGCGATGTCTTCGCCAGCAGGCAGTTGACTGCCATGCTGGTCATGGGCATTGGCGCTGTCCAGATTGTTGTTCACATGGTCTATTTCTTGCACATGAGCCCCCGCTCCGAAGGCGGGTGGACGCTGATGGCGCTGATCTTTACACTCATCATTGTCGGCATCGCACTGGCTGGATCACTTTGGGTTATGCATCACCTCAATGAGAACATGATGCCGATGAGCCCGGAAATGATGAAGAATATGCCTTAGCTGCTTCGTTCGAATGTCATGATCCCGTCGGTGACTTAAGGATTCTATGGGTTTTGTAGGAAGCTGTGGCAATTCCGGCTACATTTGTTGAATATGCCTGCGTAACGAATAAACAGGCGGGAAACAAATGCTGACATTGCGACAAATCGAAGTGATCCGGGCCATCATGGTGACCGGGACGATTGCCGGCGCGGCCAAGCTCTTGAATGTCTCCGCTCCGGGCATCAGCAGGCTGATGAAATATTCGGAAGATTCGCTTGGCATCCGGCTTTTTGATCGTCGTGGCGGGCGCTATGTTCCAACGTCGCAGGCCCGCAACATCTTCGATTTGTTGGATACGGTGCATCGGAAAATCGACGACCTGCAATCGGCTGTTGCAGATTTAAGCAAAGGCAAAGCGCAGGAGCTTTGCGTGGCTTCCGTGCCGAGCATCGCCAATGTCATGGTGCCGCGTGCTGTGGCAAAGGTACGGGAGCGTTACAGCGACCTCATCCTCGACCTGAACATTCTCAAAATCGAAGAAGCCGTTGATTATCTTCTGTTAGGGCGCGGTGAGATCGTTGCAATATCATCGCGCTTCGAGCATCCGCTGATCAAGTTCGAGCCGCTTGCGAAGGGCCGATTGCTTTGCATTGTGCCGGAAGCAAATCCGCTGGCTTCGAGGGAAAAGATAACGCCGGAGGAAATGTCGGAATTTCCGCTGATCGGCATTAATCCGAAAGATCCATATGGAGCAATCATGGCGGCAATGTTCACCAATGCAGGCCTCGATTATCGCATGAATATCAAAGCCCGTTTTGGAACGACCGTGTGCAGTCTGGTGGCGGCAGGGCTCGGCATTGCAATCATCGACGAGTTTACCGTCGCGCATGGCGTGGTACGGGGGCTGAAGAGCATTCCAATTGACGCCGAGAGCGCCTTTCATACTTACATCGCCTACCGCAACGATCTGCCGCTTTCCGTCTACGCCGAACATTTCATTGATGTGTTGCGTCAGGAGATGAATGCTGTGAGTTCATCCAGTCGTAAAGACTGAAGCGTGTGAATTAACATGATGTTATGGATTGCTATTGATTTGGTAGGCGATATTATCTCTACCATTCGCTAAGCTGATCATGGAAGGACGCAAGAACGAGCGCGCAGACCGGGATCAGTACAGAAATGACGCATGACGATAATGCCCGACATTTGAAAGACTTGAAGCCGTTTCCTAATGGAGCAACTCGTCTTTTCCCTGTGGTGGGCGACCCCATTGAACAGGTGCGTTCGCCAGAAATCATGACGGAACTGTTTCGGGCGCGCGGTGAAAATGCGGTTGTTGTTCCATTCCATGTCTCATCATCCGGTCTGTCTGCCGTTTTCAGCACATTAACAGAGGTCGATAACGTCGGCGGCTTGCTGGTGACGATACCGCATAAGCAGCAGGCCTTTCAGCTCTGCACAGGGCTAACGGACAATGCGGTTTGCATTGAGGCGGTCAATGTCGTTCGACGGGTCGAAAATGGTTGGTATGGCGACAATACGGATGGGGTCGGCTTTCTCAACGGGATTGAGCGGGAAGGGTTCGATGTCCAGGGGAAAACTGTGCTTCTCGTCGGGTGCGGCGGTGCGGGAACGGCCATTGGGCTGGAAATGCTGAGGCGGGGTGCCGCCCGCCTCGCTATTCACGATGTTGACGGAGAGAAACGTGATTCTGTGATCCGCAAGCTTGATGCTTGTTATACGGGTAAGGTCGCTATGGGGAGCGACGACCCATCCGGGTTCGATTTGATTGCAAATGCGACACCGATGGGCTTGAAATCGAACGATCCCTTACCGGTAAACGTAACAAAGTTGCGTTCAGAGCAGTTTGCTGCTTGCGTGATTACCAAACCGCACGTATCGCCATTTATTGAGGAAGCTAGAAAACGGGGCTGCCAGACGATGATTGGTGCTGGAATGTTCGATGCGCAGGCGGAGGTCCTGGCGGATTTTCTGACTGGTCAATACGGGCATCTGCACCATAGCGGTCGCGCTCCGTTGCCGACGTCCACGAAAGGGTAGGCTTATCCCTATATCTTGATCTCTATGAACTTAAGGGGAGGAACTAAAATGCATTATCGTAAGAAACTTCTGGCGCTGTCGACGGCGATATTCGCGACTGTTGGAGCTGCACAGGCGGAAGACGTGGTCAAGCTCGGCATGGTGGTCGAACTGTCCGGTCCGGGTGCTCCGGCAGGCACGAACTGGCGCGATGGCATCAAGATCGCAATCGACGAAGTCAATGCTGACGGGGGCATTCTCGGCAAGAAGGTCGAACTGGGTGAATATGATACCCAGACCGATCCGCAGGTCTCGCGCGCATTGGTGCAGAAGGCCATCGACGACGGCGCTTATGCCATTCTCGGCACGATCTATTCCGGCTCAACCATGGTCAATATGCTGGTTGCCCAGCAGAACAGCATTCCGCAATTCGTCGGTTCTGAATCGCCGAGCATTGTCGAAAAGGGCAACCCGTTCGTGTTCCGCACCTCGACCGGCGCTCAGAAGGGCGTTCCAGCACTGACGTCCTACTTCACCGACACGCTGAAGGCGAAGAAGGTCGGTGTCGCGTGGCTCAACAACGAATTCGGCAAGGGTGGCCATGACGTTTTCGTTGAGGAAATGAAGAAGGCGGGGATCGAAATCATTGCCGACGTTGCCTCCGAGCAGGCGCAAACCGATTACGCCGCCGACGTTGCCAAACTGAAGCAGGCCAATCCCGAGGCGATCTTCGTCTACATGAACCAAGAAGAGTCTGCGCGGTTTCTGATCGAAGCCAAGAAGCAGGGCCTGAAAATGCCTCTGGTTGGCGAAGTGACGCTGACGGAAGCCAAGGTGGTTGAGCTTGCCGGTGGTGCGGCTGACGGTGCTATCGCGCATGTCGGCATCACCGCTGCCGCAACCGAGGTGCCGGGTATCGGCGAATTCTCCAAGAAGTTCGAAGAAGCCTACAAGCGCAAGCCAACGCATGACGCGCTCAAGGGCTATGTCGGCGTCTGGACCACCAAATATGTCACCGACATGGTGGGCAAGCTCGACGGGGAAGCATTTGCTGAAAAGATGCATGGTCTTTGCCTGAAGGCGGCTGATTATCCGAAAGTGCTTCTCGACACCTGCTGGGATGACCGCGGAGAAATGTCCCGCCCAAGCTTCATGGTTCAGGTGAAGGACGGTGTGCCGACGGTCATTGGTACTGTTCCGGCAAACTGATCAATCCTTTCAGCAGAGGCGGCGGCCTGGCTGCCGCCTCAGACGGGTAAAGTCATGTCCCAGTTTCTACAGGTTTTGTTATCCGGTCTTGCGACCGGCTCCATTTACGCACTTGTTGCGATTGGTTTCACGCTGGTTTGGCAAGCAGCCCAGACCGTGAACTTCGCTCAGGGTGAATTCGTGATGCTGCCGGCCTTCTTCGTTCTGGCGGCAATGACCATTTTCGGCGTGCCGTTCTGGCCTGCTTTGCTCATCGGGCTTGTGGTCGCCTTGATCGTGCTTGGGCTTCTGTTCAAGAAGCTGATCGTTGAACCCATTCTGCCCCATGGGGGTATCACGCTGATCATCGCAACGATGGTTTTGGGCATCTTGCTGAAAGAGAGCGTGAAAGAGTTCTATTCGGCAGAAGCGCAACCGTTCCCGTCAATGTTCCCGAACGATCCCATTGATGTTTTCGGCGCGGTCCTTTCGCTGCGAGACATGCTCAATCTGGGATTGTCGCTGGGTATTGTCGTTTTGCTGACATTGTTCCTCAACCGGACACGTACGGGGCGCTGCATGCAGGCAACAGCGCAAAATCCGGCGGTGGCTGAAATCCTCGGCGTCAATGTCAAGCGCATGATCCTCTATACGTTTCTGATCAATGCGGCTCTGGCGGCGCTTGCGTCCTATCTGATCAGCCCCGTCTATCTTGCGAAATTCTCCAATGGCGAAACGCTTGGCCTTATCGCCTTCATCGCGGCCATCGTCGGCGGTTTCAACCAGATCCGTGGTGCACTCGTTGGCGGATTGCTGATCGGCGTTCTCGATAATCTCACGGCGGCTTATGTTACTGCGCAATATCGCGCGGCGCTGCCGCTGGTACTGTTGATCGTGATCATCCTCGTGCGGCCACAGGGCATCATGGGCACTTCCGAGGGGAGGACCGTGTGATGACCGCACATAAACGCATTATTTCTATTGCCATATTGTTGCTCTTATCAATGCTCGCACCGATTGGGCAGGGCAACTATATCATCTACGTGCTGACATCCTGGCTGATCTTCTCGATTGCCGCGATGGGGCTTAACCTGACGCTTGGTTATGCAGGTCAGATCTCACTGGCGCAGGCTTCCTTCATGGCGATTGGCGCCTATACGACGGCGCTTCTGACACTGGCCGGATGGCACTGGTTTCTGGCAATGCCGCTCGGCCTCGTCCTGTGTTTCATTGTCGGCCTTGTGCTGGGATATCCAGCCTTGCGCGTCAAAGGACACTTTCTGGCCTTTGTGACGCTTGCCTTCAACACTCTGGTCTTTCTGGTGTTGCGCAACGAAGAATGGTTGACCGGCGGGAATTACGGTCTTGTCGGCATGCCGCGTCCTGATCTTGGTCTTTTCGCAACGACCAAGCAGATGCCATTCTACTATTTTACGCTTGGCGTGACGATCATAGCCGCGTTGATCATGTGGGGTATTGTGCGTTCCCCTTGGGGACGCGCCTTTAAAGCTCTGCGCGAGAACCCGATCCGCGCTGAAAGCCTTGGCGTTGATACACGTCGCATCACGCTTCTGGCGTTTGCCATCGGCTCGGTCTATGGCGGGCTTGCCGGATCACTGATCACACCGCTGGTTCAGTTTATCGAGCCGGGTTCCTTTGGTCTCGTCCATTCACTGCGCATTTTGCTGATGGTCGTTGTGGGTGGCGCAGGCTTCTTCTTCGGCCCCTTCATCGGAGCCGCAGTCGTTATTCTGCTGCCGGAAGTACTTCGCTTCACCGAAGGCTACTATCTGATCATTTACTCGGTACTTGTGATTGTCATGCTGGTCTTCGTGCCTTCGGGTTTGATCGGAGTGTGGGGCAAGTTCCGCGAAAAATTCTGGCCGAAGCGTCAGGTGCGCGGTGACATGAGCGAAGGAGCGCGGCTGAAATGAGCAGTCCTGTACTTTCCATACGCAATATCGAGAAGCGTTTCGGCGGCATTCACGCCGTTCGCGATGTGTCCTTCGACGTCAATCAGGGCGAGATACTCGGACTGATCGGACCGAACGGCTCCGGCAAGTCGACGCTGTTCAATTGCATTCTTGGCCAGCTTCAGCCCAATGGCGGTGAAGTGCAGGTCAATGGCAAGAACGTTTCCGGCATGCGGGCATCCGACCTCAGCAAGCTTGGCGTCGGACGCACTTTCCAGCAGCTTTCCGTCTTCCCGAAGATGTCCGTGCTTGAGAACATCATTCTGGCAGGTCAGGAACACAAGGGAACCATGGTTTCCCGGCTGTTTGGACCGGGCGATGCCGGACTGACCGAAGAAGCGGAACAGATGATTTCGTTCTTCCGTCTCAACCATCTGCGTGATGAATTGGCGGGGTCGCTTTCTTATGGCCAGCAAAAGCTGGTCGATGCGGCGATGGCTTTCATGGCAGGCCCTAGTCTTGTTCTGCTCGATGAACCGGCTGGCGGCGTCAATCTGACGATGCTTGCCAATCTCAAAGATCGTTTGGTCGCCTATAATGCCGAACATGGAACGACTTTCGTGGTCATCGAACACAATATGGAGTTCGTCATGAGCCTTTGCACGCGCATTATTGTGCTGGCGGAAGGCCGTATCATTGCTGAAGGCAAACCCGAAGAAATCCGGGCAAACCAGATGGTTATCGACGCTTATCTGGGAGGATGACATATGCTTGAACTCAAAGACCTTCACGGCGGCTATGGCAAGATCACCATTTTGAACGGCGTGTCTTTCTCCATTCCAAAGGGCACCATCACGACCGTGATTGGGCCTAATGGAGCCGGTAAATCGACCGTATTCAAGGCGATCTTTGGCCTCCTGAACATCCATTCGGGGCAAATCCTGCTGGACGGAAAAGACGTCACCCGCAATACGCCGCGCCAGATGATCGCCAACGGCGTGACCTATGTGCCGCAAGGGCGCAATGTCGTGCCGCAGCTTTCCGTCTACCACAATCTTGAACTTGGGGGCATCACATCGCCCGATCCTGCCAAGGTCCGCGCCCGTATCGAACAGGTCATGGACCAGTTTCCTATGCTGCGACAGTTCCGTGATCGCAAGGCAGTCGAGCTGTCCGGCGGCCAACAGAAGCAGTTGGAGGTCGCCCGTGCTCTTTTGCTTGATCCCAAACTCATTTTGATCGATGAGCCGTCCATCGGTCTGTCACCCAATCTCGTTCAAGAGGTGTTTCAAACACTCATTCGCCTGCGTGATCAGGGCGTCACCATCCTGATGGTCGAGCAGAACGCCAAGGCAGCACTTGCCATGTCGGATTACGGTCTGGTTCTCGAGCTCGGGCAAACGCGGATGCACGACGAAGCCGCAAAGCTTCTAGCAGACCCGCGCGTGGGGCAGCTGTTCCTTGGCGGACATGTCGAGCTTGATAATCCAAAAGCGCCGATAGTAGCACCAACCCTTTAAACGCGGATATACGGTAAACCGGACCAGGAGAGTCTCTCATGAAAACTTCGATAGCAACGGTTTCGATCAGTGGTGATCTGCCACAGAAACTCGAAGCCATTGCCAAAGCTGGCTTCGACGGTGTCGAGATTTTCGAGAACGACTTTCTCACCTTTGACGAAAGTCCGCGTCAGGTGGGACGTATGGCACGCGATCTGGGACTGGAAATCACTCTGTTCCAGCCGTTCCGCGATTTTGAAGGCATGCCTGAACCATTGCGCAGCCGTACGTTCGACCGGGCCGAGCGCAAGTTCGATCTGATGCAGGAACTTGGTACAGACCTCGTACTGGTGTGCTCGAATATATCGCCGGTTGCTATGGGTGGGATTGATCGGGCAGCCGATGATTTCCGCGAGCTTGGCGAACGTGCCGCCCGCCGCGATTTGCGCGTGGGTTACGAGGCGCTTGCCTGGGGTCGCCACATTAATGATCATCGCGATGCCTGGGAGATTGTGCGTCGCGCAGATCATCCCAATGTTGGCCTGATCCTTGATAGTTTCCACACGCTGGCGCGCAAGATCGACGTGAATTCGATACGCTCCATTCCAAAGGAAAAACTCTTCATCGTTCAGATGGCCGACGCGCCGCTGATCGATATGGATCTGCTCTACTGGAGCCGTCATTATCGCAACATGCCGGGCGAGGGCGATTTGCCGGTTCTGGATTTCATGCGCGCCGTGGCCGCCACCGGTTATGACGGCTATTTCTCGCTGGAGATTTTCAATGATCAGTTCCGAGGCGGATTGCCCGCGTCTATCGCCGCCGATGGCCGTCGCTCGCTAATCTATCTCGGCGATCAGGTCCGTCGTGTGGAGCCGGAAAACCGGCTGACGGTGACCGAAATGCCCGCGAGAGCCAAAGTGGATCGGGTTGGGTTCATCGAATTTACCGCGCATGCCGAAAGTGCCGATAAACTAGCATCGGTGCTCGGCGCTTTGGGTTTTCAGCTCGCGGGCAAGCATCGTAGCAAGGACGTCGTGCTCTATCGTCAAGGCGACATCAATCTGGTCGTCAACACTGATATACGCGGCTTCGCAAGCTCCGCTTATGCGGTGCACGGGACAACAGCCTATGCCATGGGCCTCGTTGTCGATGATGCTGCGGCGGCGCAAGCACGCGCGATTGCCTTGGGCGCAGAGCCATTCGAACAGCCGCTCGATCCGGGCGAAATTGGCATGCCAGCAATACGCGGTGTTGGGGGCGGTCTTATTTATTTCCTTGATGAAAAGACCGATCTTGCCCGTATCTTCGACATTGAGTTCGAACCTGTCGCGGAGACCAGCAACTTCCAGGGCGTGGGCCTCACCCATATCGACCATGTGGCGCAGACGATGAAGTTCGACGAACTTCTGACCTGGCTTTTGTTCTATACATCCCTCACGGAATCGCGAAAATCGCCTATGGTCGACATTGTCGATCCGGCTGGTGTCGTGCGCAGTCAGGTCGTTGAAAATGACAGCGGATCGCTGCGCATCACGCTCAATGGCGCTGAAAACCGGCGCACACTGGCTGGCCGCTTCATTGCCGAAACCTTTGGTTCCGGCATTCAGCATCTGGCCTTCGCGACCGACGATATCTTTGCAACCGCTGCCGCGCTAAAAGCCAACGGTTTCCACACGCTGGAGATTTCGCCCAACTACTATGACGATCTTGAAGCGCGACTTGGGCTTGATCCGGATTTTACGGACCAGTTGAAAGCAGCCAATGTTCTTTATGATCGCGATGAAACCGGCGAATATTTTCAATTGTACAGTCCGACAGACGATCAGGGCTTCTTCTTCGAAGTCGTGCAACGGCGTGGCTACAAGGGTTATGGGGCCGTGAACGCCATCTTCCGTATCGCGGCTCTGAGGCGCTATCTCAGGCCCGAGGGCATGCCAAAAATGGTGCTTTAAGGCAAATCCCGACACGACCACGATCCGCTGCCTAATATTTCAGTTTCGCGCCGCAGACCTTTAAGTCTTTGCGGCGCGTTTTATCATTATGGAAAACTATTTTAACCCACCTCCCTGACGCCAATCAGACCTTCCTTGATAAATTCTATATAAATTATAGGTTTTTCGCGAATGTGAGAGACCATGAATATAGATACAGTAGAAATATCAGCGGACGTGCTTGTGATCGGAGGGGGACCAGCCGGGTGCTGGGCCGCATGGAATGCAGCGGCCAGGGGCGCGAGCGTCGTCCTTGTCGAAAAGGGTTATGTCGGCACCAGCGGCGCCACGGCGGCAGGCAATACCACCACGATATACACCCATCGCGGCACCGCCGAACGGAGCGCGACCGTTGCCCAAAGGGTGCGGCTCGGGCAGGGCCTCGCGGAACACGAACGTATTGAGCGCGTGCTTGACCGGACTGTCGAGAACCTCGATCTGCTCGCCCAATGGGGCTACAATTTTCCAACTTACGAGGATGGCAGGCCCTATCGCGGAATGCTGCGCGGTCCGGACTATTTGCGGTTCATGCGACAGAAGCTGATCAAGGTGCACGTGCGGGTTATCGATCATTGCCCGATAGAAGAATTGCTTGTGTCCGACGGTGCGGTTGCAGGTGCAATAGCGCGATATCGGCGGTCGGGTGAGTTGCTGCACATCCGCGCTGGCGCGGTGGTCATTGCGACAGGCGGCTGCGCGTTTCGCAGCGGCGCGCTTGGCACGAACAACCTCACCGGCGATGGTTATCTCATGGCCGCGGAAGCTGGTGCTGTTCTTTCAGGCATGGAGTTTTCCGCCCAATTCGGTATTTCGCCAGCCTATTCAAGCGTTACGAAAGGCGTGGTGTATTTCTGGGGCACTTTCAGCGACGAGCAGGGCAATGAACTTTCCTCGTTAGGTGACCGCCAGAGCGTTGTCGCGCGCATGTTGATCAAGGGACCGGTCTACGCCGTTCTGGATAAAGCGCCACCGCGTTTGCAAGAAGGATTTCGTCGCGGCCAGCCGAATATCTTTGTGCCGTTTGATCGCATGGGGATCAATCCCTTCACTGAGCGCTTTCCAATTACCCTTCGCCACGAAGGGACGGTTCGCGGCACCGGTGGTCTCAAGATCGACGGTCGCGCAACGACAACGATCCCCGGCTTGTTTGCTGCCGGAGACGCGGCAACCCGGCAGGGAATGTCGGGCGCGTCCAGCGGTGGCGGCGGCCCAAACTCCAGCTGGGCGATGGCGACAGGTTCCTGGGCTGGCGAGGATGCCACGAAGTTCGTTCAATCGCTGGGCGCGAACTGGCGCGACAGGGAAGTGCGTTCCGCCAGTGGTCAATTGAGAGAACGGGCAGATCATGCGACCCGCGATGTCGATGCAGTTTTGAACGACGTTAAGCAGCAGGTTCTTCCGCTGGATGGTGGGTTCTTCCGAAACCATGATCGGTTGTCGGTAGTGTCCGAAAAACTGGCCTCGCTTTGGCGTGACGAAAGTTGGCGATTGCACCGCACGACAAAGGTGCGAGAGGTCGAAGCGCTTATTGCGACTGCCCGATGGGCGACCCAAAGTGCGCTGTTACGCAAGGAAAGCCGTGGCTTGCAGCGCCGCACAGATTTTCCGGAGACGAACCCGAATATGGCAAAGCCAATTGACTCCGGGGGCATTGAAAACATCTGGGCTTCGTTTGAGACGGATAATCGAGTGAGGGCAGCGTCATGATAGAGATCGTCAGTGAAGATCGCTGCATCAAATGCGACCTGTGTGTCGACGCCTGCCCGGACAATGTGTTCGATGCGGTTCCCGACAGCGCGCCCATCATCGTGCGCCAGTCGGACTGCCAGACCTGCTTCCTGTGCGAGCTTTTCTGCCCAACCGACGCGCTCTACGTATCACCGCTTTCCGAGGCGATTGAAGGCGCGACCGAGAGCGAGCTGATTGCGCGTGGCGTGATGGGCAGTTTCCGTCGAGAGATGGGATGGAAAAATGCCAAGCCGCGCGGAACGGCTGGCGACTGGAGTTACCGGATATTCGAGACCGGAAAAATCATACCCTGACTGGAGAAATTTATGAGACGATTTTTATCGACCTTCCTGCTGGCGGTCGGCGTTATAACCGCCGCGGCTGCTCCTACGCTGGCCGAGGATGCACCAGCAACTATTCGTTTCGGTGATGTGGGCTTCGGCTTTGGTACGCCGTTCGGCGTCGGCCTTCAGGCGATAGCGGACGCCAAAGGCTTCATCGCGGATGAATTCAAGGGAACTCCCACCAAGATCGAGTTTACCTATTTCACGGGAACGGGTCCAGCGATCAACGAAGCGCTGTCTAACGGTCAACTGGACTTTGCGTCCTATGGTGCGGTTCCCAATATTATTGGGAAGGCCAATGGTCTCGATACCGTCATTCTGGCGTCCTATGGCGGCACCACGATCTTTGGTGCGTCCAGGCCGGACCTCGACATCAAAACGATTGCCGACTTGAAGGGCAAAAAAGTCGCCATCCAGAAGGCAACCATCATTCACTGGGCGTTGATTACCGCTTTGAAGAATGCTGGCTTATCTGAAAAAGATATCACCATCGTCGATCTGAAAAATGCGGACCAGCTTGCGGCTATTGCAGCAAAGAGCGTCGATGCCGTATTCGGTGCAGACTTCCTGCTTCCACTTGAGGATAAAGGTCTGGCCAAGATCTTCTACAAATCCTCTGCGGTTGGCGCGACCGGTGACGGTTTCGGCGCATTCCTCGTCACCGATAAGTTCCGTAAAGCCTATCCGGAAGCAACGCAGAAAGTCGTGACGGGCTTTGTCAAAGCCGCGCAATGGCTGTCGGATGACAAAAACCGGGAAGAGGCATTCAGTATCTGGTCGCGGGCAGGGTCGCCAATAGAGGTCATTCGCAAGTCCAATGAAGGCGGCGAGCTTGGTAAGAAATACAATCCGCGTCTCTATGGGTTCTTTGCGGCGCGTTATCGCAGCGGCATCGACTTCGACAAGCAGCAGAAGCTCATTAGGCATGATATCGATCTCGATACATGGGTCGATAGAAGCTACGTGGACAATGCTGTCAAGACATTGAACCTTCAGTCGTTGTGGCCTGATCGTTCCGCAACGGGTGAACTTCTGAACTGATCGGAGAAAGCTGATGGCGACGTTGGAAGCTGGAGCCGACTTTAGCGTCTCCCGGAGAATGAAAGACGAGCGACTGGCGAAACTGCAGTTTCTCATCAAAAGCTCAGTTCTGGTCTTGACCGGGCCGGTCTGCTTGCTAGTTCTCTGGTGGGCCGCGTCGGCCAACAGCTGGGTTTCGCCGCAGGTACTTCCACGTCCGGATTGGGTCTTTAACACCTTTCTGGATCTTCTGGCGGATGGCGACATATTCTCTGCCGCCATCGTCAGCTTCCAACGCATTGCCGAGGGTTTTCTGATTGGAGCATCTCTCGGCTTGGCGTTCGGTTTCCTGATTGGGAAATCTAAAATCGTAGAGGCCTATCTGGGACCAAGCTTCAGAGCGCTTGCCGCAGTACCCTCACTTGGGTGGCTGCCAATACTGATCCTACTATTCGGCATCGAAGAAAGCGTGAAGATCATCATCCTTTCCAAAGCCTGTTTCGTGCCCATGGCTATCAGTACTGCCGAAGGAGCAAGGAACATTCCTAAAGGGTTCAACGAGGTTGCCGACATTCTCGGCCTCCGTGCGCGTACCCGGTTTTTCAAGCTGACGATCCCGGCCATGGCGCCCTATATCGCGAGCGGCGTCCGGCTTTCGCTCAGTCAGGCATTTGTTTCCCTGATCGTTGTGGAAATGCTCGCGGGCACTGACGGGCTTGGTTACATGATGGTTTGGGGCCGCACGCTTTTCCAGCTCGATATCGTTATTGTTGGCATGATCGTTGTGGGCGTTGTCGGCTTTGCCCTCGACCTTCTCCTGAAGCGGGCGGAAGCGCTGATGCGGAAGGGTAGTCATGTCTAAGGCTGAACGTTCCGCTTTGCGGATTCCTCGTGGCACAGTGGTGCCGCTTGTGGCGGTCGCCGTTTGGTGGGGTGGTGTATCCGCAGGGCTGATCACTGGCCCCATGGCCATTCATCCCTTGCAGGTGCTGGAGGCGCCGTTCTTTGACCCTTCGGGGCGCGAATTGTGGGCGGGGCTTTTGGCAAGCATTGTTCGCGTGATGATCGGTGGCACTATCGGGTGCATTGCTGGGCTTGCACTCGGCTATGTTGTTGGCAGCTACCGCTGGGCCGGTTTGGCGCTTGCACCGTCTATTCATGCCGTGCGTCAGGTTGCGCTCTTTGCCTGGATACCACTGCTGACGGCATGGTTTGGAAATGGTGAGGGCACCAAACTTGTGTTTACCGCTCTCTCGACATTTTTCCCGCTCTTTCTTGCAACAGAGCAGGGTGTGCGGCAGGTGCCGTCCTCGTTGATTGAAGTCGCTGATACATTGAATTTGCGGCGCTGGACCCGCATTCGCCGGCTTTGCCTGCCGTCGGCGCTTCCGAATATCTATGTTGGTTTGCAGATTGCCGCTCTATCGGCCTGGATCGGAACTGTCGGTGCGGAATACGCCATTGGAAATGGTCGTGGATTGGGCAGCTACATTGCCAGCGCGCGCGACCAGTTTCGCATGGACATTGTGATTGTCGGCGTCTTCACCCTGGCAACGGGCGGCGTCTTGCTCGCGTCCATCATTCGCCATGTCACATCGATTATATCGCCCTGGAGCTCAGAGAATTGACGAACGCCCTTTCAATCGAACATGTCAGCAAGTCCTTTGTTCTGGATGGCGCACCTCGCCCGGTGTTGAGGGATATCAATTTTCAGGTCGGGCACAACGAGATCATATCCATTGTCGGTGCGTCTGGCTGCGGAAAGTCCACGTTGCTGCGGCTGATTATCGGACTGGATGGCGACTATCGTGGGTCAATTACACGTGGCGTTTCAACCACAACGGTTCCGGCGAAAACAGGTATGGTCTTTCAGGATCATCGCTTGTACCCGTGGCTAACTATCGAGGGCAATGTCGAGTTGGCTTTCGACAAGTCTGATCTTCCGCCCGCATCCAAGCGCGAAAGAGTACAGCATTACCTCGCGCTCGTTGGTCTCAGTGACTATGCGAAGGCCTATCCGAAGCAGCTTTCAGGCGGGATGGCGCAGCGCGCGGCGATAGCCAGAGCGCTGGCGCAAGAACCCGATATTCTGCTTATGGATGAACCTTTCGGTGCCTTGGATTCCATCCTGCGGATGCGTCTTCAAGATGAACTTTTGTCTATCTGGGAGAAGAACAAGGTCTCCATCATTATCGTCACGCATGATGTGGAAGAAGCACTTTATCTCGCTGACCGGGTTTTGATCATGGAGCCTAATCCCGGTCGGGTGCGTGATGTGTTCGATGTCGGACTACCGCGTCCGCGCGACCGCAGCGCGTCCATATTGGCTGATCTGAAAAAGCGCTGCCTTGCAATGCTGGTTTGAACCGCTGCAGACCTTCTAAATTATGCTTTCCCAAGCTGTCTGAACGCCGCTCTGCACAGTTCCGAATATGAACGGAATCGCTTGACTCGCTCAAAACGATCATTAATGTTCACGTTGGGAGCAGGACATGAGCGAAGCAAGAACACGTTTTCCGCAGGAACGTCACCGGCAGATGATGGACGTCATCGCCGATGCGAAGCGTATTGGCACCTCGGATCTGGCTGGCATCATGGGTGTTTCGCTTCCGACATTGCGTCGTGATCTCATCACGCTGGAACAGGCGGGATTGATCCTGAGAATTCACGGCGGGGTCGTTGCCCGCGGTGCGGGCGAGGGTGTTGCCGAGCCGATGTTTCTGGAAAAGCTGCGCATAAGCCAGAGCGCCAAGGCGCGGATTGGCGAAGCAGCTGCTGCTTATGTTGCCAATAATTCCACCGTTATTCTTGACTCCGGCACGACAGCGCTTTCTGTCGCGCGCGCGCTTGCGGGCAGGGCGATCACGCTTGTAACGATGGACCTGAAGATTGCCGAAGCGGCGGCCGTCGGCGCAACGGAAGTGCATATCATCGGCGGTCGGGTCAGAAATGACTATTATTCGCTCATCGGGGCCTGGGCCACGGAAACGCTACGCCATATCCGCGCCGATTGTTTCTTTCTGTCCGCCGACTGTGTCGATCTTGACGGTGTTTCCACGTCTACCGTCGAGGAAGCAGAAGTGAAACGCGCAGCAATCGCCATTGCGCATAAGACGATACTTGTCGCCGATCAGCGTAAACTTGGATGCCGCAGTTTTGCGCCGGTTTGTGGGCTGCAGGATTTGAGCGGCTTTATCACCGATATTGGTTTCGAAGGCTCTTTACAGCCTTATCGCGACCAACTGCCTTTTCTGGAAACCGTATAACGGGCGCCTCGGGGGAGGAACTGAAATGCTAATCGCCAAACACGTTTTCGCCCGCTAAGCGGGCCAAGGCAACCAGCGCAGGGGAGAGCGCCAATGGATGCAAGACAGGACACGACGGGCAATTATCTGAAGGGGCTGGCCGTTCTGGCTATTGCCATCTTTGGAGTGTTGAGCCTGCTCGCGCCGGGCTTTCTAACGGCTGCAAACCTCAATTCAATGGGATTTCAGTTTCCTGAATTCGGGCTGCTTTCGTTGGCCGTTCTGCCGACGATGGTGTCTGGTGGCATAGATCTTTCTGTCGTGGCCACAGCCAATCTCGCCGCTATCGTCGCAGCAGTGATGATGAGGGCAGGACCCGAACTCGCCATCCTCGCCATTCCGGTTGCGCTTCTGATAGGCGTTGCTTGCGGGCTGCTCAACGGCTTTTTGATTGCCTATCTGCGCCTTCCGCCAATTCTGGCTACGCTTGGCACGATGCAGCTGTTCTCCGGGATTGGTATCGTAATTACCGGCGGCCCTGCAATTACGGGCCTGCCACAGTGGTACACAGCCTTTGGCAACTGGTCGGTCGGCGGCGTGGTGCCACTGCCACTCGTCCTGTTTGTAGCCACAGCGCTTCTGTTGGGCTTTCTGCTGAAGAGAACACCGGTTGGTATCCACCTGCGGCTGTTCGGAGCCAATCCCGTCGCGTCCCATTTTGCGGGCACGCGCGAAAAAGGTCTGTTGCTTCGTATCTACGCTATTGCCGGTCTCATCGCATCAATTGCCGGGCTTGTGGTTCTGGCGCGTGTCAATTCCGCCAATGCCGATTATGGTAGCTCCTATCTGCTTCTTGTCATTCTCATCAATATTCTGGCAGGCGTTTCGCCAGCCGGCGGCTTTGGCACCGTGACCGGTGTGACGTTAGCCGTCATCTGTCTCCAGCTCATATCGAGCGGACTGAATTTTCTGTCGTTCAGTGCGTTTTCACGCGATCTGTTCTTTGGTGGCCTGCTTGTGGTCGTCATGTCGGCACGCGTTCTGGCAGGCCGACTTGGCCTTGCGTCCGTTTTACAAAGAAAGGCCCGTACGGCATGAAAAATCGATTACGTTCAACGCTCGAAGCATTGATGTTGACGCCTGGCCTGTCGGGCCATGAGGATCGCGTACGGCGTCTCATCGCCCGCGATCTGGCTGATTTGCCGCTCGAATTTGCAACCGATCGTCTGGGCAATCTGATTGCAACGATGAAGGGGGATGAAAATGCGCCCTCCGTCATGCTGTTTGTGCATACGGATCAGCTGGGCTTCATCGTGCGCAAGGTCGAGGATAATGGCCTGATCCGTATCGAGCGGTTGGGCGGTATTCCGGAAAAGGCGTTGCCTGCGCAAGCGGTGCTATTTTGTGTCGGCGAAGGGCGCGACGTTCACGGCGTCATTGCGAATAAGAGCCATCATGCCACGCCAGCCGAAGAAAAATACAAGGTTACGCCCTATGCCGAACTTTTCATCGATGTCGGCGCGGAAAGCGCTGCGGATGTAAAGGCGCTCGGCATCGAAATCGGTACGCCGGTGGTCTATGCACCGCGCGTCATCCATCTCAACGAAAATCGCGTTATCGGAACGTCGGTTGACGACCGGGCCGGTTGTGCCGTCGTGATGGAAGTTGCCCGTCAGCTCGCGAAAGGTGGTCCACGACCAACAGTTCATTTTGTTTTCGCGGTTCTGGAAGAGTTCAACCTGCGTGGTGCCATGGTCGCAGCGCAGGCCATCAAACCGGATATCGCCATTCAGCTTGATATCGGGCTCAATGCCGATACGCCGGATATGGCTCATCGCGGTGAAATTCAGTTGGGCGGCGGTCCAGCCATCAGCCTTTACTCTTTCCATGGCCGCGGCACGCTCAATGGAACGATCCCCCATCCGGCACTGCCGAAATTATTCTCCGACGCCGCTGCCAGCGAAGCCATTCCGTTGCAACGCACGGCCCATACAGGCGCATTGACGGATTCGTCTTACGTGCAACTCGTCAATGAGGGCGTTGCCTGTATCGATGTGTGTTTCCCGTGCCGTTATACCCATACGGCGCTTGAAATGTGCGATCTGCGTGATCTTGAAAGTCTCACTGCGCTTCTGGTCGCGGCTATTGGCAGGATCAACAAGGACTTCAGCCTCGACAGGGATCTTTACACCTGATGCGCTATTATCTGGGCATCGACATCGGCACATTTGAATCGAAGGGCGTTCTTTCCGATGAGGAAGGAAGGATCGTCGCTTCTGCCGCACGTCCGCATCGCATGCTGGTTCCACAACCGGGTTGGGCGGAACATGATGCTGAACAAAACTGGTGGGGTGAATTTTGTTCGATCAGTCGTGAATTGATCGAACAAAGTTCAGTGGCGGCCAGCGATATTCGCGCAGTCGCGGCCAGCGGCATTGGCCCATGTATGCTGCCGGTTGATGAAAACGGCGCTCCGCTCATGAAGGCCGTTCTTTATGGTGTCGACACGCGCGCAGCTGTTGAGATAGAGGAACTGACCGCTGAAATCGGGCTTGAACGCCTGATGCGGGAAGGCGGCAATGCGTTGACCTCGCAATCGGTCGGCCCGAAAATCCTTTGGTTGAAGAAGAACCATCCTGATATTTTTGACCGCACGCACAAGTTTCTCAATTCCTCCTCCTTCCTCGTTCACAGGCTGACGGGCAACTATACGATCGATCACTATTCCGCGGCCGGGTTCTCGCCGCTTTATGACGTTGCACGGCAGGACTGGACTGACGATTTTGCCGAACGCATCGTTTCACGTGAGCGGCTGCCCGATCTTCTCTGGACAACCGACATTGCGGGAGCAGTGACACCGCAGGCCGCAGCCGCGACCGGGCTCGCTGTTGGAACGCCTGTGATCGCTGGCACCATCGATGCCGCCGCTGAGGCTGTCAGCGTCGGCGTGCAGAAGTCTGGCGAAATGATGGTCATGTATGGCTCGACCATGTTCATCATTCTGGTCACGGATCAACGCATCGCTGATACGCGGCTGTGGTATGCGCCTTGGCTTTTCCGTGGAGAACATGCCTGTATGTCCGGCACGTCGACCAGCGGAACGCTGACGCGGTGGTTTCAGGAGCAGTTCGCTCGCGAGTTGCCCGCCGCCAGCGCCTTGCAAGCACTGGCGGAAGAAGCCGTATCGTCACCGCCCGGCGCAAAAGGGCTTTTCGTACTCCCCTATTTTTCCGGTGAGAGAACACCTGTTCATGATCCGTCAGCACGAGGCATGATTTTCGGTCTCGATCTGACCCATATCCGCGCTGACATTTATCGTGCGCTTCTTGAAGGCGTCGCTTATGGCGTCAACGACATTTTCAATACCTATCACGAAGCACATGCTCCGCTGGAGCGCATCGCTGCTGTGGGCGGTGGTACAAGAAATGCCGTCTGGTCACAGGCCATTTCCGATGTCAGCGAAAAGCTTCAGCTTGTGAGAAGCAAGACTATCGGTGCGGCCTACGGAAACTGTTTTCTGGGGGCGCTTGCGGTGGGCGATGTGGCGAAGGCTGACATTGAACAATGGAACCCGGTGGAGCGGCGCATTGAACCTGATGCGGGGACAAAGCGCGTCTATCAGCAGGGTTTCGATACGTTCAAGAAGCTCTACGAGCGGACAGCCGATCTGATGCGGATCGCATCGGCTTGAAGGGAGGCCGGACGCAGTCACGCGTCCGGAAAGGAATTGGTGAAAGCCGCAGAAGCTTCGCCAGAACACAGCCTGACTGATTGCCGGGGAGGCAAGCAGGGGTGAACCAACGGAGGGAATAACAATGAATATCAGCTTGAGGAAAATGGCAGCCGGTCTTGCCGTCAGCGCAGCTATTGTTGCTGGTGGTGCATTCTATGCGAACGCGCAGGACGCAAAACACACCTTCGTCACTGTCGTCAAACTTTCCGGCATTGCCTGGTTCAACCGTATGGAAACCGGCGTGAAGGAATATGCCAAGGAAAGTGGAAACAACGCCACTCAGATCGGACCCGCTTCGGCTGATGCTGCGCTGCAGGTTCAGCTGATCGAAGACCTGATTGCAAAAAAGGTGGACGCGATCACCGTGGTGCCGAATTCCCCGGAAGCTTTGGAGCCCGTGCTCGGCAAGGCTTTGCAGGCCGGGATCAAGGTAATCGGCCACGAAGCATCGAGCATGAAGAATGTCACCTATGACGTCGAAGCTTTCGACAATGGCGCCTATGGCGAACATCTGATGAAGGCGCTGGCCGAAGCGATGGGCGAAGAGGGCGAATATGCGGTATTCGTTGGCCATCTGACGGCAAAAACCCACAATGAATGGGTTGATGCAGCCATTGCCTATCAGAAAGAGCATTATCCGAAGATGAAGCTCGCGACCGACAAGATCGAGAGCAACGAGCAGCAACAGACGGCCTATGCCAAGACCAAGGAACTGTTGAGAACCTATCCGAATCTCAAGGGTATTCAGGGCTCCGCAGGTGAAGATGTCGCCGGTGCGGCGCTTGCGGTCGAGGAAGCGGGTCTTGAGGGCAAGGTCAAGATTGTCGGCACCAGCCTTGTCTCGGTTTCAGGCCCATATCTTGAAAGCGGCACGATCAACATGATCTCGTTCTGGGACCCGGCCAAGGCTGGTATCGCCATGAACAAGCTCGCCGCAATGGCCATTGATGGCAAGGCCGTAACCGATGGCATGGACCTAGGTGTCGAAGGCTACAACAAGGTTCAGCTCAAGGACAAGGTTGTCTATGGCCAGGCTTGGGTCGATGTGACCAAGGAAAATATGGGCAATTACGACTTCTGATCCATGGACAATGGGCCGCCGGGACAACCGGCGGCCTCTATGGGAGAGCTGCATGAGTGATACGCAGAATTCCGGCGCTTTTGTTCTGGAAATGCAGGCTGTTGCCAAGTCTTACGGTCCCGTCCGGGTACTGGAAGATGTGGGTTTAAGCCTGCGACCGGGCGAGGTGCGCTGTCTTGCCGGTGAAAACGGGTCGGGCAAATCGACTTTGATCAAGATATTATCCGGTGTCGTTCGTGCCGACGCCGGGACGGTCACGATTGGCGGCAAGTTCATCGAAAATGACGCAAAAGCCGCTATAGCAGCGGGGCTTTCAGTCATCTATCAGGACTTTGCGCTTCTTCCCAATCTGACTGTTTGGGAGAATGTCAGCTTTCTGGCGGCAGTGACCGAGAACAAGCGTTTCTTCAATCGCATGTCTGGACGTAAGCGGGCGATTGAAACGCTTGCACGAATGAAGGTCGATATTGATCCCGATATTCTGGTGGAAAGACTGCCTGTTGCTTCCAAGCAGCTGGTTGCCATTGCACGTGCGCTTGCCAATGATGCGCGCATTATCGTTATGGATGAACCCACCACGGCCTTGACTCGCAGCGAGGTCGCCAAGCTTCTTGATATCGTCTTTGCGCTGAAGGCGGAAGGCGTTGCCTTTCTGTTTGTCAGTCACAAGATCGAGGAAGTTTTTGCTGTTTGCGACAGCGTCACGGTTCTGCGTGATGGTCATGTCGTGGTGGCAGGACCGATAGGTGAATTCGATCCAGCGCGTCTGGTAGAGGCCATGTCCGGTCGACCAATTGACAGCCAGCGTCTGGCGCGTGAGGCGGTTACGCCTTCGGAAGCCATATTCAAAGTGCGTAATCTTGGACGACGCGGCCAGTTTGTCTCGATCAATCTCGATTTGCGCGCGGGCGAAATCATATCCGTTGTGGGCCTTCTGGGGTCAGGGCGAACGGAACTTGCGCTGGCTTTGTTTGGATGTCTTGCGTCGGACGAGGGTCGCATTGAAGACGTGAATGGACCATTGCATCTTACGGCTCCCGCAGACGCGATGGAACACGGCATTGCCTATGTGCCGGAAGATCGACTGACAGAAGGCCTTTTTCTCAATCAGCCGATCCGTGAAAACATCATCGTCTCAAGTCTTGAAGCGGATACTAAAGGTGGCATTGTCAGCGCGTCGAGCCTCACCGAGCGCGCGCGCGAAGCCGTTAAGCGGTTGCGTATCAAGACACCCAGTGTCTTCCCACCTGTGGTGACGCTGTCAGGCGGCAATCAACAGCGTGTCGTTCTGGCGCGATGGATGGAGAGAAAGCCGAAGCTGCTTATCCTCAATGGTCCAACAGTCGGCGTCGATGTCGGCTCCAAACGGGAAATCCACGAACTATTGCTCGCATTGAGCCGTTCGGGAACAGCGGTTCTGGTGGTGACCGACGACATTGGCGAAGCCATTGCACTGTCCGACACGATCAAGGTGATGGTGAAGGGAAGAATTGTGGCCAGTTTCGATGCCGGTGATATCGACGAAGAAACACTCTATCAGGAAGTCATTCGGGAGGACCGGCCATGAACTATTCATTGATCCGGGTGCTCTCGACACCACAGGGTGTCGTCTTTTTGACAGCCGTTGCTTTTGCGATTGTGCTGAGCATTCTCAATCCTGCGTTCTTTTCACCGGCAACGCTGATAGACCTGGCACGTAACTCACTGGTGACCGGAATATTCGCGCTTGGCGTTATGATGGTGCTGGCATCCGGCGGCATTGACGTGTCCTGCACGGCAATCGGCGCCTTTGCGATGTATGCGACGGTAAAAATCGTCATGGGTATTGATATCCATGTTCCGATTATCGCCTATTTCGGACTGGCAGCCCTCATAGGGGCCAGTCTTGGTCTTATCAATGGAATACTGGTCGGTGGACTCGGTCTACCGACGCTTATCGTCACCCTTGGTACAATGAGCCTTTTTCGGGGGGCGTTATTGACCTTCGTCGGGACGGTGTACGTCACGTCAGTGCCGCGTGAAGTTATCAATTTTGCGCGCAGCATTCTGGTGCGGATGGAGAACGCATTGGGCCAGATGGTATCGCTTCCAATGTCATTCTTTGTTCTGGTAGGGGTCGCTGTATTCGTCGCCTTCATCATGAACTTCACGCTGTTCGGGCGCAAAATCTACGCCATCGGCGGTTCTGAAGAAGCTGCCGCTCGTATTGGCATTCGCGTGGGGCGCGTCAAGCTATTGATCTATGTTCTGGCGGGCGCAATTGCTGGTCTGGCTGGCATGACCCATATGACCCTGTCGCGCATGGCTAATCCGTTCGATCTGGTCGGCATGGAGCTGAATGTCATCGCAGCCGTTGTTCTCGGTGGAGCCCGAATAACAGGCGGTCACGGTACAGTGCTCGGGACGCTACTTGGTGTATTTGTCATCACAATGATCAATACAACGCTGTTGATGGCGGGTGTGCCATCCTATTGGCAAAAGGTCGTAATAGGTTGTCTGATTGTGGTGGGTACGGGCTTGCCGATATTGATCGAGCGATTGAGCCGACATCGGGCGCGTCTGGCGCAGCCTTTGGGAGCGTGATAGGCGTCAATCGCGCGCGGCGAACAGTCACCGCGCGCGATTGTCTTTTTATCAGTCCTTGCGGGCTTTCTTCACGATGTTCATGAATTCCTTGGCGCGTTCCGGATCGACCGCATTCCAGGTGTTACCATCGACCTTCAGCGACGAACCGACAATGCAGCCATCGGCAATCTTGAGGATATCGGCGACGGTTGCATGACGCACGCCCGTATTGGCCAGAACCGCCGTGTTAGGCAGGACCCGCTTGACGGCTTCGAGGTCCGAAACATTGGCGGCTTCACCGGTGATCGTGCCCGACACCAGAACGGCATCCGGAATGGACGAGAAGACCGCCGAACGTGCCCGGTCGGGGAGGGGGCGGCGATCCATTGAATCCGCGAATTCAGCAGATACGTTGTCCAGCATGACAAGATCCGAACGGCCAAGACGATTGCGATAGCGCATCGTTTCACCCGCATTTGGCGTCCATGGCCCCATGTCGGAGGCATAAGTGCCAGTCAGGATTTCGCGCATGAAGGACGCGCCGGTTGCCGTGGCCAAAGCGACCGAGCTTTTGGGGTCCCAGAGAACGTTAACGCCAAAAGGCTTTGCGATTTCACCACGCAGGCGGCCAATGACATAGGCCATGGTCGCCGTGGAAGCGACGTCGACAGCAAGTTCGTATGGACGGTCGTTTTCGTTGCCGAACATGACAGCATCGACATCAGCGTCCTGCAAAGCAGTAAGATCGCGACGCGCTGCCTCGACGATACCTTCGATGCCAGCTTCCGCGTCATAAAGCGGAGCGCCAGGCATCGGGTTAAGATGCACCATCGCGATGATGGGCTTCTTCGTCGGGAAAAGATCAAAAAACTTGCTCATGGTGAACCCCTTTGTTGTGCCGGTCTTCGGTTCAATCCGGAGACGGCGTTAGCTTCGTATTCTTCTTCCGACCTCGGGTCGGTTGATCTTCATGCGGTCTGCACGCTCACATGTGAGCGCGCAGGATTGCCGGTAGCTCTGCGTAGTTATCCAGGTAGTGGTCGATTGGATTTCCGGGCTGTTCAGCCAAACCGTAGCCGACGACCTTCATGCCTGCGGCATGTGCTGAGATTGCTCCGGTCAAACTGTCTTCGATTGCTATCATCTGTGCTGGAGCAAGGCGTAGCCGCTCGGCCGCAGCCAGATAAGGCTCTGGATCAGGCTTGCCATGCAGCACATCGTTGATGCTGATGGAGAAGCGAAGCTTGTCTGCAATTCCAAGCGCGGCGATGTTGGTGTCGACAATATTTCGACCGGAATTTGAGACGCATACCTGCAACAGACCGTATTCCATTGCCGCGTCCATTGCTTGCAGGACGCCCGTGATGGGCCGAAGTTCGCCCGCATGGGCGATGTAATGGTCACGAATGCGTTCGATCCATGGCTCAAAGCTCAAATCGGCTGGCAATCGCGGTTTGACAGCTTCAAAGACAGCATCCATATGGACCCCGCGAAATCGTTCTTCTGGAATATCGCTGAGATCGGTGCCGAAATGCGCCGTGCCGGCCAGAAGTGCCTTATGGTGAAGCGGCTCACTATCTACGAGCGTACCGTCAATATCCCATGCGATGGCTTTGATCGTCATCGTTGTGATTACTCTCTGTAAAGCGGCTTGAGGTTGGTGTAGATTTCGCGGAAACGTTGGTAACCGCTGTTGTAAGTCACTGCATTTTCAGGCCGTGGCTGGATGAGATCGCCATTTTCAACGAAGGCGGCAATTCCCGACCAGCCGTCTACGGCGTTTGCGCCCACAGCCGCCGCCCAGGCTGCGCCTAATGATGAGCCTGGATGCCCTTTGAGCTGACGAATTGGAGCCTGAAGCACGTCCGCCACGATCTGCATCCAGACGCGGCTGTTCGCGCCGCCGTCAGAAGCGAGATATTGCTTGGGGTGGTGTCCCATATCCTGAAGCACCTCGATATGGTGGCGTGCAGCATAGGCATAGGCCTCAAGCAATGCCCGCCAAACATGGCCGACCTTGTGATTGAGACTAAGACCGGTAATGGTGCCTCGGGCAAAGGGGTCATGGATAGGCGTCTTCTCGCCAAGAAAATACGGAACAATCGCCACGCCGTCAGCGCCCGCATCGATTTTCGCGGCAAGCGTATCGAGATGCTGGTGCAAGCTTAAACCCTCATCAACTGCAGCTTGCTTTTCGCCGCCTGCAAAGTTCTCGGCAAACCAGTTGAGCCCGGAACCGCCGGTCGACATGCAGCCATTCGGCATATAAAGCCCCGGTACCAGATGGTAGTCGAGGAACATGCGCGGATCTGGCGCTGCCTTTGCGGTCGCAACCAGAATGTCCAGCGCGCCGCCAAATTTGAGCAGTACCTGACCTTCTTGCGAAACACCTGCCGCAAGCGCTGAGGCAATCATATCGGCAGCGCCGCCGACGACCGGTGTCCCCTCTGCAAGGCCTGTGGAGAGGGCAGCGGATTTCGTTATCGTTCCCATGACCGCATGAGATGAGACCTTCGCTGGAACGACCGACAAAGGCAGGTGGGTGAGGGCGATCAACTCCGGGGACAACTCGTTGGTTGCGATGTCGACAAAACCAGCTTCCAGAGCCCAGTTTTGTTCAATCCGCAGTTCTCCGGTCAGTTTCCAGTTAATGTAATCATAGGAGCCGAAAACGGTTGCGATCTTGGCAAAGACCTCTGGTTCGTGCCGTTCGATCCAGCGCAGCTTGGTGGCGACAAGCTGCTGGTTTATGCCGTTGCCAGCCTTGGCAATGAATTCAACTTCCTCGATTTCACTGCGCAGTTCCGCGACCTCAGCGGCGACACGTCCATCGCTTTGCTGAATGCTCGGTCGAAGCACAGCACCATTCTCGTCAAGGAGAACAACTGCAGGCAGCATACCAGTGACGCCAACGCCTACAATCTCGGTGGTTGAGATGCCGGCTGCACCAATCAGCTCTTGAATGATGGCACAGCAATTGCTCCACCATTGTTCCGGGTCTTCTTCAGCCCAACCGGGCTGACGCGACGTCAGGGTAACGGGTCGCGATGTGATGCCGAGCACTTCGTCCGGAAGTCGCACGAGAATGCCGATTGTAGAGGTGGTGCCGATATCAAGACCTAGAACGCAGCTCATGGAAATTTCCGGTCAAATGCCTGTAACTGGGGGAGCGATAATGATCTCGACATTCGCTCTGGAAAGCGCGCTGGCGATATTCGGTGGAGGGGCCGCGTCGCTGATCAAGGTGTCGATTTCGTCGAGATCGGCGATCCTGATGAGGGACATATGGTTGAACTTGGCGCTATGGCAGAGAAGCACCTTGCGATTGGCGCGGCGCAGGTAAACCCGCTTCAGGTCACTGTCTTCCGGCGAATAATCGAAGAGACCATCTGCCGTAATGCCCGAAACGCCAATAAAGGCGATATCAAACCACAGGCGCTCGAACTCATCGCAGGCCGACTTGCCGCAGATGGAAAGCTCTTCACCGCGGATCTGACCCGCAGGGACATAGACTTCGCGTTGTGCGCCACCGAGAAGCTGCGCGGTCCGGAGGCTGGATGTAAAAAACTTGACGCCCACGGTGTCACACAAGGCTTCGGCGAGAAGATAAGTGGTCGAACCGACATCAAGCGCGACGCTCATGCGGCGTTCAACAAGCTCCAGTGCCTTGGCAACGATGCTCAGCTTTTCGGGATTGTGTTCACGCAGGCGGGCTGAAAAAGCAGGTTCCTCGCGGTCGAGAAAAGGCTCCGGCGCGTCCTCGTCGATAACCGCTCCGCCATGGGTTCGAACCAGCAGGCCATCGCGCTCCAGTTCAACGAGATCACGGCGAATGGTCATTTCAGAGACGCCAAGTTCAGCAGCGATATCAACAACCTGGAGGAATCCACGCTTGCGTGCGGCGTCGACGAGATGGGCATGGCGAACGCGGGCAGGCAGCCGTTTTGCTTCCGCTGGCTGGATGTCCTTTTGCTTGTCCGTCATACTTTCCTCCGGTGGTTCGACCAGACATTCAACTTATTCATTAGGAGAAGGATCGAACAAAATCAATCGCAAAAAAACATAAACGAACATAATTTTATGTATTGCCAACATAATCAAACAGTGAATATGCTTTTTCGTGATCGATAACATTCGTTCCGAGGGTGAACAAAATGACCAACGCTGCAATGCCGGGCAAACTGGCCAGCGAACTGAACGGAAAGCGCGCCATTGTGACGGGGGCTGCTTCCGGCATAGGCAAAGCGATAGCGCGTGCATTGGCGCGCCATGGCGTTCGTATCGCAATTGCCGATATCAACGGTGATGCTGCGAAACGCGCAGCAAGCGAACTTGGCGGGGATGCTGTCGGACTGGCGATGGACGTCAGCCAGCGCGCATCCGTCGAGGCGGGTTTCGAAGCTCTGATCGCCCAATGGGGTGGTCTTGATATTGTCGCGGCAAATGCCGGTGTTTCCACGATGAACCGTGCCGTCGACCTCACTGACAAAGAGTGGAACTTCAATTTCGACGTGAACACACGTGGCGTGTTTCTGACCAATCAGATTGCCGCCCGCTATTTTCTCGCCAGCGACACCAAGGGCGTGATCGTCAATACGGCATCGCTCGCCGCCAAGATTGGGGCACCGCTTCTGGCCCATTATTCAGCAAGCAAATTTGCAGTTCTTGGTTGGACACAAGCACTGGCGCGTGAACTCGCGCCGAATGGAATTCGCGTGAACGCAGTTTGTCCCGGTTTCGTCAAAACCTCCATGCAATCGCGCGAAGTGGAATGGGAAGCAGAACTGCGCGGCATTACACCTGAACAGGTCATTGCCGATTATGTATCGCAGACTCCGCTGGGTCGTCTCGAAGAACCGGAAGATGTCGCTGAAGTGGTTGTGTTCCTCTGCTCGGATGGCGCGCGCTTTATGACCGGACAAGGCATCAATGTGACCGGCGGCGTCTATACGACCTAGTGCAGACAAGGCGCTTCACGCCAGATGTGAGGCGCCCACGAACAAGAATGGCTGACAAAGTGCAGTCACCTCCAGGGGAATAACGGCGGCCGGCTAAAAATGGCCCGTGTCGCTGATCGTGCAGAAGGGTAGACCTGAATGGCGTCGATCGAACTAGAACACGTCTCCAAACTATACGCCAATGGCGCCTATGGGGTGCGTGATGTCGATCTCAAGATCGAGGACGGCGAGTTTGTAATTTTTCTCGGACCATCTGGTTGCGGGAAATCGACGACATTGCGCATGATAGCAGGGCTTGAGGGCATCACCTCCGGCGACCTGCGTATTGGCGGTAAATCCGTGACGCGGCTCCCGCCAAAAGATCGCAATGTTGCGGTCGTGTTTCAATCCTATGCACTCTATCCGCATATGAGCGTGCGGCAGAATATGGGCTTCGGTCTCAAGATGCGTGGCGTGCCCGCTGCCGAGATTGCAGCCAAGGTTTCCGATGCTGCCAATATGCTGGGGCTGAACAAATATATTGATCGCAAACCTGCCGCACTGTCCGGCGGGCAGCGCCAGCGCGTTGCGCTTGGCCGGGCGATTGTCCGCGAGCCCAACGCCTTTCTTCTCGACGAACCGCTTTCAAACCTTGATGCACAATTGCGCGCAGAAATGCGGCTGGAACTGGTCAAGCTGCATCGCAGGCTTGGCAAGACCATCATCCATGTGACGCACGATCAGGTCGAGGCCATGACCATGGGAGATCGCATCTGTATCATGCGCGACGGTGTGATGGTTCAGGTGGGGGCTCCTCTGGAGGTTTATGCCAATCCTGCGGATACGTTTGTTGCAAAGTTTCTGGCGACACCGCCGATGAATCTCATCCCTGTGCAACTAATGCCATCTGACGATGGCGAGTTGCAGGCAAAGGGCGATGGTGTCGATATTCGCATTCCAGCGATGCATAAGCCGCATTATGCGGCCAGCAGCGGCAAACCGCTTCTGTTAGGCATCAGGCCTGAAGACATCTACGAAGCCCAGAACAATCCCGATTGGCAACCGCTCGATCTGACTGTCGTTGCGGTCGAAAAACTGGGCGTCGAGACGGTCGTCATCGGGCAGATTGGAAACGACAAACCGCTGGAACTGAATGCCCGCGTGAGCCGCCACTTTACCGCTGAAGTCGGGCAAAAGGTACGGTTGTTCATCGATACCAAACCGATGCATCTCTTTGATGCCCAGACGGAAAAGGTCATCAAACGACCACCGTTAGAACCCGGCCTTGTGACGGTCTAGGAGACGGTGATGCGCAAGATAGTCATCCATACGGGCCTTTTCATCGTATCGCTTGCGATCCTGTTACCATTGCTGTGGACTCTTCGAACAAGCTTTGTTCCGGAGCAGATGGCCTATTCCACCGAACTGATGCCTCAGTTCACCTTCCAGAACTATGTGGATCTGTTCACGCAAAAGCGCTTTGGCGTCTATTACCTCAACAGTCTGATTGTGGCGACGGGCTCTGTGCTACTCGCGCTGCCCTTTGCGGCAATGACGGGCTATGCCTTTGCGCGCTTCAAGACCGGCGGTCCGCTGGCCCGTTTCACCGTGCTTGCCACTCAGATGCTTCCGCCAGTGGCTATTGTCTTGCCAGCCTTCATGCTGTTCCGCTCAGTGGGCATGACCAATTCTGTGCTCGGCCTGACGATTGCTTATGCTGCAATCAATCTGCCGTTCCTGATCTGGATTCTCATGGGTTTCTTCGAGGGTATTCCTGTCGATCTGGAATGGGCAGCGCAGACAGATGGCGCCAGCGCCTGGGGTGCGTTCTGGCGTATTGTCGTGCCTGTTTCTCTGCCCGGTATCGCAGCGGCAGGTGTGCTGGGCTTCATCCTTGCCTGGAACGAATTCCTGTTTGCTCTGGTGCTAAGCGGCCCGGCGACAGCGACCGTGCCTGTCGGTCTTGCCTCTCTACAGACCTCCAACGGGGTTCAGATTGCGAAAGTGGCGGCGGGCGTCATTCTGGCCATTTTGCCGCTCGTGATCGCATCGCGTTTCATCCAGCGCTTCATCGTGCAGGGGCTCACATTCGGCAGCGTCAAATGACGCCAAGATAAATTGCATGCAGGTAAACATAACAAAGGGAACCACGAAAATGGTGAAATATGGGAACAAATTATTGGCGAGCGTCAGCCTGCTTCTTCTGGCGGGTGCGGGATACGCACACGCGGAAACCGTTACGCTGCGCGCACTGATGGAAGATGTGCCCGAAACGCACATCATTGAAAAACTGCTGCCGGACTTCGAGAAGGAAACCGGCATCAAGGTGGAATTTGAAAAAGTGGGCTATGGCGACATGCATGACAAGCTCGCCACGCAGCTTGTCTCGCCGGAAAGCTATTACAATCTCCTTGAGGTAGATTTTCTATGGGCGGGCGAATTTCCCGCTGCCGGTTGGTTGACTGATCTGAAGCCTCTTGCCGAACGCGACAAGCTTGATCTGTCCGAATTTATCCCCTCAACACTCGATCTGCTTGGCCGGACCGACCAGGCCATGCCGATCCTGCCGATGTACAACTACTCGATGGGAATGCTTTATCGAAAAGACCTGCTGGACGATCCAAAGCTCAAGGAAGCCTATAAAAGCGAGTTCAATGCCGAGCTGAAGAAGCCAGAAACGCTTGAAGACTATGTGCAGGTCGCCAAATTCATGAAGGCGAAGGCAAATGTTGCGGGCACGGCCATGCAGGGCCAGCGTGGCGATCCGAACAGCATGGAGTTCTCCAACTACCTGTTCTCGGCAGGTGGCGGCTATCTCGACAAGGACCGCAAGGTTACGCTCGACAGCCCGGAAGCCGTCAAGGCGCTGACGCTTTATGTCGATGCGATCAAGAATGCGGCGCAACAAGGCGCACTGTCGGCCACATTGGATGATACGATGCGCCTCATGTGCAGCGGCGAAGCTTTCAGCATGGTCACCTATTGGTGGATGCTGCCTCAGATGGACAATGCCGAAAAGTGCCCGAATGTTGCTGGCAAGGTCGGTCTTTCCGTGATGCCGGGTGGCCACGGCGAAAGCGGTGGCTGGGGTTGGGGCATTCCGAAGAACACATCACCAGAAGCACAGGAAGCAGCCTGGACTTTCATCAAGTGGGTACAGAGCAAAAAGATCGGCGTCGCACGCGCGCTTGAGGGCCATGCGCCTGTCAGCGAAGCTGTCTACAAGGACGCCGACGTCTTGAAGAAGTACCCGTTCTATGAACAGGCTCTGGATGTTGTCGCTTCTGGAAAGTCGTTCCCGATATTCGCCTATTCGGCGCAGTATGAAGATGTTCTCGGCACGCAAGTATCGCAGGCGGCAGGCGGCGAGATTGCGCCGGACGCAGCCATAAAGGCAGCCGCTTCCGGTCTGGAAGACCTTCTCAAGAAATAATGCTTTGCCGCCCTCCCTGTTGAAGGGAGGGCGGCAGAAAATTTTCAGTTTCATCCCGACGGCATTCTAGGAAACATTCGTATGTCCACGTCCACCACTGCAATCGACCGAACCTGGAAAACCGGCTGGGCGTTTTCCTTGCCAGGATTACTGACACTTGCAGTCGTCATGGGGCTGCCGCTTCTGTATGCCGTTCTCATGTCGATTTCCTCGATGACACTGATGCGGCCATCGCTGTTACCGTTCACGGGCTTTGAAAACTACGCGCGGATCATGAGCAATGCGCAGTTCTGGAGTTCACTATGGCTGACAGTCAAATACTCGATCGTCACCGTGGTTGCCGAGTTTATACTCGGGTTGGGGATTGCGCTCATGCTGAACGCGGTCGTGAAAACCAAACCCATCTACTTCGCAATCCTGACCATACCGATGGCCATGTCTCCGGTAAGTGTCGCCCTTATCTGGCGTATGCTGCTGCAGCCCAATCTGGGTATCGTGAACCACATGATGGAGACCATAGGTCTGCCAAGGCTTGACTGGCTTGGCTCGTCCGACCTCGCGATCTGGTCTATGGCAGCCATCGATATCTGGCAGCAAACATCCTTTGTCGTGCTTATCCTTGCGGCTGGACTGGCTTCGTTGCCGCGCGATCCTTACGAGGCGGCGGAAGTAGACGGCGCTGGCAAGATCGAACAGTTCTGGTACTTGACGCTGCCGATGTTGCGTCCCGTTGCGGCTATCGCCATCATCATCCAGCTGATCAATGAGTTCCGCACGTATGATCTGACTTATGTTCTCACAAAGGGTGGCCCCGGCACGTCGACGGAAGTCTTGAGCTTCTTCGCCTATAGACAGGCGTTTCTTGGACTCTCCCTCAACGAGGGTTCGGCAGCAGCATTCATCCTGCTTCTGATCGTGCTCGTCATAACAATTGTCTTCTTCTGGGTCCTAGAAAACAGACAGTTTCGGGACGTCGGCTAACCCTTAGCAAGACTATGCTGTTTCAGCCTTACTTCATTTCGGGCAGAAGCAACCGCTCAGAGCACCAGGTCCAAACGGCATCGACCGCCTTTCTCGGTGAGATTGAGCGTTTGCGGATAAGGTAATAATCTGGTTCTATCATGATTGTAGGCTCGGCCACTTGCACCAGTCGTCCGGTCGCCAGGTCGGACGCGACGAAGGCTCTACATGCGAGAGCGACGCCTTGACCGGCGAGAGCAGCATCCAGTGCAAGTGCTGTCTGGTTGAACATCGCACCTGGCAGTTTTCCTTTTGAGCCAAGAAGCTCGGGCCAGTGATTATGCGCATCGTGCAGAAGCGGCATTTCCCGAAGCTGTTCGCTTGTCAGTGGCAAAGACCTACCGTCGATGAGATAGGGGCTGGCAACAGCTACCAGTTCCTGACGAAACAACAGTTTTGCATCAAGCGTAGACGGGAAAGGCGGCCGCGTGAGGCGCACCGCAATGTCCACATTGTCCCGGTCAAAATCGGAAACCGCCTCCGTCGCAACGGTGCGCAATTCCACGCCTGCGAGATCTGCATGAAGTCTGGCCAGTCGTGGAATAAGAAGTTTCGCCGCGACAGTCGGCGTAACGCTAATCGTAACCGTCTCCGGTCTGTCCAGAAGCCGTCCGGTGGCGTCTCCAAGCGTATCGAAGGCACGGGTCACATCCGCCAGATAGTTCGCACCTTGCGTCGTCAGGGCTAATCCACGTGGCAGGCGATGAAAAAGCGTCAGGCCGAGATGATCCTCCAACGCACGGACTTGTTGTGCAACAGCGCCTTGCGTGACACGCAATTCGTCCGCTGCGGCGCGGAAATTCAGCCTGCGGCCCGAAGCTTCAAAGGCGCGCAGGGCATTTAATGGAGGCAATTTGCGGCGTGACGGGTTCATGGATTAGCCTGTAGATTTTCTACAGTATAATGCGTTTCTTTCTGGCGCGAAAGTCTTATCAAAATTTGGCATAGTGTGCTCAATATCGAAACAAAGGAGCCTTTGATGTCTGGAGAAAAAGTTGCAATCATCACCGCTGGCGGTTCCGGCATGGGCGCTGCGGCTGCACGAAAGCTGGCACAGGACGGATATCGCGTAGCGATCTTGTCTTCGTCCGGCAAGGGCGAAGCGCTGGCGCAGGAATTGGGCGGCGTGGGCGTCACCGGCTCAAATCTGGTCAATGACGATGTGAAGCGACTTGTCGATCTGGCGATGGACAAGTGGGGCAGGGTGGATGCACTGGTTAATTCTGCCGGTCATGGTCCGCGTGCGCCGATCCTTGAGCTGACCGACGAAGACTGGCACAAGGGCATGGAGGTTTACTTCCTGAGCGCCGTGCGCCCGATCCGTCTGGTAACGCCGATTATGGAAGCACAGGGCGGCGGCGCTATCGTCAATATTTCGACGGCATGGGCCTCGGAGCCTTCGGCTATGTTTCCGACTTCGGCAACATTCCGGGCGGGTCTGGCCAGCTTCACCAAGATCTTCGCGGATAACTATGCCGCCAAGAACATCCGTATGAACAATGTGCTGCCCGGCTGGATCGACAGTCTTCCGTCTACTGATGAGCGGCGCGACAGCGTGCCGATGAATCGCTATGGCACGGCAGAGGAAATCGCCGCGACGATCGCGTTTCTGGTGTCTGATGGGGCAGGTTACATCACCGGGCAGAACCTTCGCGTTGACGGTGGTGTGACCCGTTCCGTTTGATCGGTTCTTGTTTGGAACAATCAAGAAGCGGTGTCGGTCATTGGGCCAGCGCCGCTTTTTATCATATGGAGTGACATAGAATGGAACCTATCGAGGAAGTGGAACTTGCTGCTTGGGCCGAGCTTGAAGCGGCGGCGTCTTCTCCGGAATCCTGCTTCCGTTATGTGAATCTCTGTTCGGTTGATGCCGAAAACCTCCCTCAGGCGCGAATGGTTGTGCTTCGGCGAACCGACGTGACCAAACGGATGCTTGAATTCCACACGGATACACGCAGCGCCAAATGGCGTGAATTTGGCGCGCATCCTTATGCGACCTTGCTCGGTTACTGTTCACAGACGCGTTTGCAGCTTCGATTGCAGGGAACGGTAGAGCTTCACGCGCCGGGTAGCCCAGTTGCCGAAACAGCTTGGGAAATGCTCCCTGCTAGGACGCGTGCGACCTATGCAGGAGGCCCACCCGGAGATGAGCTTGCCTTTGTAACTGACGAGCAGCCCTTTGTATCGGAACTTGCAGACGGTGCTGATGGTAAAGAGCACTTCGGCGTGCTGGCTTTCCGCGCCGACACATTGGATTGGTTTCAGCTTCGGCGGGAGGGCAATCGCAGGGCGCGATTCAGCTATGACCCTGCTGGCGTGGTCATGGCCTCTGAATGGATCAACCCTTGATACGAAACTACCTCGCTTGCAAGTCGCACTTCAAGCTAGAACCCACCCCTGTTATACAATTGGATCGCGTAATCTATCTTATGGAACTCACACCTGCAACGGTCGAGCTATCACGCCGTGTCTATCGCAACGACTTCAATCCGATTGCGTCCATTATTCTTTGCGACATACAGCGCCTTGTCAGCATGTATCATCACGTCATCGAACTTCATCGATTTGTTCTGGACGACAAGTCCGATCGACACCGTGACTGATATTGACGCGTTGCCTATAGAAAACACGTTTCCCGCAACGGCGTTACGGACTAGTTCGGCGGCCATTTCTGCATCACGGCTGCTTTTTTCGCCAAAAATGATTACGAACTCCTCACCGCCTGTACGAGCAATAAAATCATCAGCCTGCAAAATGGCTTTTAGTCTTTGTGCAAGCGTTTGCAAAACGACGTCGCCTGAAAAATGACCATAGCTATCATTGATGGATTTGAACTGATCGATATCGAGGATTGCAACTGCCCGGTGACTGGATGTTTCTTCGGTGGACCCTATGATCGACGTACCATACGCAATCAGCGAACGCCGGTTTGGCAGGTCTGTTAAATAATCGCGTGATGCAGCATTCTGCCAACGGCGTTTGACCTGATCGGAGCACATGAGCAAAAATGTTGTGGTTCCAATAACCGGCAATACAGATAGAAACACTGGCGTCACGCTGTTCATCCAGTGGGTGTTGTCCGCAATCGTGAAATTCGGTTGTGTATCTAGCGAAACGTAAAGGATTGCGCGCAGTATCGTAGTAAGCGCCGCCATTATGTAAATTACAGCCATCGCAAACCGACTACGGGATTGATACTCCTTTGAGTGTTCGGGACTGATCAGGATAGCTGTCGAGGCCAACATGATGATAGCCCAAAGAATCGAAACGATGACCACCCGCACTTTGATGTCTGGAACGAAGACAACGTAATAAAGAAACGGGAGCATACCCAAGACCGGCACCAACAGAACGTGCGAGTAAAGGGGCAAACCGTGAAACTGTCTGATGGCCAGATGATACATGCTCAGCGCTATCATCAAAACCACATTTGCCGTAATGATCGCCAGGTTCGACGGCAAGTAAACTTCGGCGGCGAATATTCCACATCCAAGGGCGACGAGCAGAGTAGCCCATTGCCAGATACGAGCAGCAGGTCTTAACGTGGTCGGAAAATCGGAGAGGATTGCGCTCAGAACGCCGCCATTCGCAAGAATGATCAGCATCACTGTGATATAGACCGACTTTGCATCCATGTCTCGCCTCTTCGATGCTGAAGAAGTCGAAAAACTCCCCAGTCGCCGGATTGTTTATACTAAATCGACATATTTTTCCAAATCAAATAAGACACGATAATTACTGCTTAGGCAGGAATACAGGTTTAGGCGCCGGGAAAGATATTCAAACAATCAATCGGATAAATTATTAACCTCTACCTCATAAGCATTTTTCGCATTTTCTGGTTTTCGGCGTTGAGCTTTTCAGCCAGCTGTCGTTTTAGTGTAGCATTCTCGGCCTCAAGCGCTTGCAGTTCATCCAGAATATCAAGTTTCGCTCTCGGAGATGGTTTTGCCTTTACCGGCTTGTCAGCAATTGCCTTCAAGTGACGGCGAGTATTTCGCTTTTTCTTTTCAGGCGTTGCCGAGACGGGAGTGGCGATAGCCGGAAGCGTTTCGGCTTCTTGCGGGGACGCGATTGCTTCCAAGATCACCGGCTCAACAATGGCTTTCCCCTGTGGGGTGGGTTCTTGGATGGTCTCAGCGGGCTTGCTGTCAGCTTGCGGGATAGCGGGCTTTGACGGCTCGGCTGCGTGCGGTGCCTTGACATCCTCGTCCACTTCACGGGCAATCGATTTCAGATCAAGGTTGCCCCAAAGAGAGTTGCCGCTCTTGCGCGCACGCCGGTTCTTATATTCAACCACAACATTGCGGATTGGATTCTTCATCCGAAAATAGCTTTCTCGATCAAATTCCATGGAAGTGTACGACAGGTACTGCGCTCTACCTATAGATTTCGGGGCCCGTTTTCAACAATCAATCCGCCTTCATAATAGATCGCTCGCCGCATGTCTTTGGATGGCATCTCTTCACAAATTGTCAAAGTAATGGCACTTATGGTTGCATTAAGCATTGTCCCATATATTCGGCACCCGGAAAGCTTACCCGAGTATCAATTCAGGAGAAACTGAACATGGCTGATGAAACCATTGTAGAAGCAAACCAGACCGCTGCCGCAGAGCCTGCAAGCAGCAAGCCGAAAACCCGTGCACCGCGCAAGAAGGCCGAGCCTAAAGCGGTCGCTGCAAAGCCTGCGGCGAAGGCAGTCAAGGCTCCCAAAGCTGCCAAGAGCGCACCCAAGGCCGCTGCAGCTGCTGCAGCACCAGCTGGCCGCAAGGTGAAGAAATATTCGCCAGCCGAACGCGCTTCTATTCTTGCCTCCGTTGAAAAGGCTACCAAGGGTGGCAAGGTCACGTTGAAAGCTGCATTGCAGCAGGCTGAAGTCAGCGAACAGACCTATTACAACTGGAAGAATGCTGCTGGAAAGACCGCAGCACCGGCTGCTGCCAAGGCATCGTCGAGCGACGATCTCAAGGCGCTTGTTGCACTGGAAGCTGAAAATCTCAAGCTGCGCAAGGAACTGGCTGCAAAGCTTCGCTCCGAAAACACCGAATTGCGTAAGCGTCTCGGCAAGGCATAACAAACAACTCACTTGGGACAGCCCCTGCCCCAACCCGACCATGACACAAAACAGGTGCCCCGCCGGAAAGCGGGTCACCTGTTTTACTTTTGTACTAAGAAATCACCGTTACATGATAGCAGCTTAACATGGCTTATTCATGTAGTATGTTGATGCAGAACCATTTCAACCGTCGTGGTGAAGCTGCGGAAACAGGCACTCAACAAACTTGGCCGCTGTTGGTCTTGGTTCATGGTTGGCTAGCCCTGGTCGCTCATTGGCCTCAATGAAAATGTACTCCGGTCTATCCGGTTGTTTGACCATAAAGTCGATGCCGACCACCGGAATATTGATTGCACGCGCGGCACGACAAGCCGCATTGACTAGCTCGGGATCGACAATAGATGTGACGTCATGAATGGTCCCACCAGTATGCAGATTGGCAGCCTTGCGCACCGTGATTTCATGGCCGTCTTCTAGTACGCTATCGAGCGATAGCGCCTGCTCTTGGAGACATCTTTTAGTTTCAGCGTCGATCGGAATACGGCTTTCACCACCAGTGGCGGCAGAGCGACGACGTGATTGAATCTCGATGAGCTTTCGCACAGGTGTATTTCCGTCACCCAACACACGTGGAGGGCGACGCACCGCTGCTGCGACAAGCTGATAATTGATAATAACCAGACGCAAATCCTCACCATCAAAACAGGCTTCCAGCAGAACCCGATCACAAACAGTGCGCGCCTGTTTGATTGCCGTTTGCAGCTGCTTCATATCGGATATTCCAACAGAGATCCCCCGGCCCTGTTCTCCGCGCGCCGGTTTGACGACAAGCTTCCCATGTTGACGCAAGAAAGCTTCGAGCATTTCAGGGCGTGCGTCGGCGGAGATCTGCGCTGGCACGGTCAGTCCCGCTTTTTCAACAACCCGTCGGGTCACGGCCTTATCATCACAGATCGACATCGCCACGCCGGAGGTCATCTCAGATAGGCTTTCGCGACAATGAACCGAACGCCCCCCGTAAGAGAGACGAAAGAAGCCGCCTTCCGCATCTGTTACATCAACCTGGACACCCCGGCGCATTGCTTCATCCACAATGATCCGCGCATAGGGATTAAGTGCCTCAACGGCTTCGAGACGAGATGCGAAGAACTTTTCATTGATGGCGTTTTTGCACTTAACCGCAAAAAGCGGAACGCGATTGAATCCAAGTTTCTCATACAGACGGATAGCGTTTTCATTGTCATGCAGCACCGACAAATCCATATGACGCAACCCACGCGCCTGAAAATGTTCGGCCAGCATGCGCACCAGCTTTTCACCAATACCGGGTTGACGCGCCTGCGGATGAACCGCGAGGCACCAGAGGGACGCCCCGCGATCAGGATCGTCGAACAAGCGCTGATGGTCGATGCCAGTGACCGTTCCAACAATTTCGCCAGTGGCGTCGTCCTGAGCGACAAAATAGGTCACAGCGCGGTTGACCCGCTCGGCAGAAAAGAAATCTTCCCGAAGCTGAACCATCCCGCACGCTGCATAGACCCCGTTGATACCATCTGCATCAATTTCCGAAATGGCGCGACGAATGGTGATGCCACGTGTGCGACGCCCGCCAGCCCGGTAGGTCGACAGTTCCAGACGGTAAGTATGCGACGGATCGAGAAAAATCTCTTGCGGTGCCAGCGACAATAGCACATGCGGATCGCTGACATAAAACAGGATATCTCTACTTGCCGGAGCTTCGGCCCGCATGGCGTCAATAATGGCTTGGTTGCTGTCGAATGTCTGAGCAAACAACAAACGGCCCCAGCCGCAATCGAGTGCTACATTGCGATGCCTGCTATCAGTTTCCGCCTTATGGCCTTGAGAATGCTCCTGGTAAAACCCAGCACTTTCAGGCGTGCGCAAGCGGGTCAGACGATGCGAAAGAGCCTTGCCGCCCCTGGCTTTCTGCCGGGTCATACGTTCCTCACCATGGTTATGCATTTATGCCTCCTGCGTCTGGAGCCACATCTCCAACAGGCCCGCCTGCCACAATTCCGATCCACGCAGTGGCGTGATGTGGTCTGAGGGCTTTGTGAACAGACGCTCCAGGTAATCGCGCTGAAAAAGCCCACGTTCGCGCGCCTTCTGGGATGACAACGCATCGCGCAACATGTCGAGATAGGGCCCGGCGATATATTTGAGCTGCGGCACCGGAAAATAACCCTTCTTGCGGTCGATGACCTCGCTTGGGATGATCTTCCGCGCTACATCCTTGAGGATGCCTTTGCCGCCATCGCGCAGCTTTTCCTCAGGAGGTATCCGCGCTGCCAGTTCAACGAGTTCATGGTCAAGGAAGGGCACCCGCGCTTCCAGACCCCATGCCATCGTCATGTTATCGACGCGTTTGACCGGGTCGTCCACGAGCATCACATTGGTATCGAGCCTCAACGCGCGATCCACGGGCGTATCGGCGCCATCCTCAAGCAGCCTTTGTTCGAGAAGTTGCTGGCTGTAATCCTGTTCGGACATCCACTCTGGAGACAATTGCGTTGCAAGCACCGCATGCGTCCGGTCGCGGAATCCCTTGGCATAGTCGCTGACCACATCGTTGGAATCAATGAGAGGCGAATACCAGTGATAGCCACCGAATACCTCGTCCGCGCCCTGACCTGATTGGACAACTTTGATGTGCTTCGACACTTCCTTCGAGAGAAGGTAAAAGCCCACATTGTCATAGGAAACCATCGGCTCCGACATGGCGGCAATGGTTCCAGGCAAGGCGCCCATGAGATCCGCCGACGGAACAAAGATTTTGTGGTGATCCGTTCCGAAATGCTTGGCTATCAGGTCCGAATAGACGAACTCATCGCCTTTCTCACCATTGGCTTCTTCGAAACCGACAGAAAAACTCATAAGGCCAGTCTGCCCTGCTTCGGCCAGCAACCCCACGATGAGGCTGGAATCCACGCCACCGGAAAGAAGAACGCCGACCGGAACATCAGAAATCATGCGTCTTTTGACTGCCACACGGAGCATATCCAACAATTGCTCCTGCCATTCCTCCCGGCTCAGAGCGCTGTCACCCGGCAGTCGGCGATAGGGCGCCTGCCAATAAATCCGGTCTTTGAAATTGCCATTGGCTTCATAGATGCGCATCGTTGCAGGCGGAAGCTTACGCACACCTTCATAGATCGTGCGCGGCGGTGGAACGACCGCGTGAAAGCTCATGTAATTGTGGAGAGCAGCGCGGTCGATTGAAGTATCAACGCCGCCGGCTTTCACCAATGCTGGCAGCGAAGACGCAAAACGCAATGCGCCGTTGACCTCAGCAAGATAGAGCGGCTTTATCCCGAAACGGTCGCGGGCGAGGATAATCCTTCCCGTATCCCGTTCGTGGATTGCGAAAGCGAACATACCCAAAAATCGGGAGACGCAATTTTCTCCCCACGCATACCAGGCCTTCAGGATCACTTCCGTGTCTCCATCGGAGAAGAAGTGATAACCCTTTGCTTCAAGTTCTGCACGCAACTCGCGGAAATTGTAGATGCATCCATTGAAAACCAGTGTGAGACCGAAGTCGGCGTCGATCATTGGTTGCTGCGATTTTTCGGAAAGATCGAGGATCCTCAGTCTTCTGTGACCGAAGCCAATATTGCCCCGGATGACGATACCAGATGCGTCCGGCCCTCGGGGGCTTAAAACATCCGCCATTTTCGAGACTGCCGAAACCGATGGCGAACCGCCATCGAACCTGACTTCTCCGCAAATTCCACACATAAAAAGGGTCAAAACCTCCATTGTCATCACGAGAGCGATTTCAAACGGGAATCCGTTTGTCCCTGCCCTCGTTCATTGCACAGCCCGAAAACTGCTTCACAGCTTACGGGCTATGCCCTCACGAAAGGGGCCGTCGCATATCAACTGGCGGCGGCCCTCATAGTTGCAAATGCAAGAGCGCCGGGATGGTTCCCATTTTTATCGGTTTTTCCTAATCAGCTCCGCTAACTGTCTTGGCCTTCGCGAGCATATAATCTTCGGCGGCCAGCATATGTTCGTAGGCGATGCGTCGTGCATCCTCTGGTCTGTTCTCTATAAGTGCGGCCAGCAGACGATGCTGGAAAACAAGGCCAGCTTCACGGGATGCAGGCGTGGGATCTGCATAGATGCTCCGTGCGACAGGCAAGTTCCGCAGAAGATGGTGCGTCAGCCCGCAGATGAAACCGAGCAGTCGGTCGGGACACAATCGCGCCAGCAGCGAATGGAAATCGAGTTCCGCCACACGCTGCTGGTACTGGTCGTCCAGATCGATAGGCGGGCGATCATAAAGGCGCATGGTGTTTTCCAGTTGGACGACATCGCCTTGCATGAGCCTGCCCGCCAGCAATGCAGCAATTTCCGGTTCCAGAAGTTTGCGAATGGAATAGATTTCGCTCAAGCTCGGCTGATCGAAGAAGAAGAAGCTGCCCAGCATTTCCATAGCATGTCGTGCCGATGGCTCTGCCACAAATGCGCCGCCGCCCGGCCCGCTACGCGTATAGATAAGCCCTTGCGTTTCAAGTGCTTTCATTGCCTCACGAACAGTCCCCTTGGCGGCTTTGAACTGATCGATCAATTCCTTTTCCTGAGGCAGCCGATCACCGGGCTCCATGGTTTTCGCCCTAATGAAATCCTTGATGCGGTCGGCGATCTCTTCCGGCCTGCGCTTGGCTTTATTCACGCGCGCACGCGCCCGTGTTTCGTCCTTGTTTTTAAGGTCCGTCTTGACCATGCGCTTCTACTCTTTCCTGATGCGGGGTGCGCTTTCCAGCAATTGTCGCGTATAGGCGTGTTGCGGATGAGCGAAAAGATCATGGGTCGGGGCTTGTTCCACAATTTCTCCGAAGTACATCACCGCCACCCGATCTGAAATTGCTTCCACAACCGCAAGATCGTGACTTATGAAAAGATAAGAGAGATCGAACTCCCGTTTGAGCTGGTCCAGGAGCAATAGAACCTGAGCCTGCACCGAAACATCAAGCGCACTGACTGGTTCATCCAGCACGATAATCTCGGCCTCCGCTGCGAGTGTTCGCGCTATGGCAATCCGCTGTGCTTGCCCGCCTGAGAACTCATGCGGATAGCGTTCCAGCGTGTCTTTTGGCATCTGCACGGCATCAAGCAGTCGCACCATCTTCTGTTTGCGCTGCGCCGTGTCGAGTTTGCCCAGAAGCTTAAGCGGAACGTCAAGAATTTGTCCTATCGTCTTGCGCGGGTTGAGCGAAGCGACAGGGTCCTGAAAGACATATTGGATGACCTTGCCAAATGCTGAAGCCCCGGCTTTGCGCAGATCGGTCGCATCGCGATCCGCGATTGTCATGGTCCCACTTGTGGGTTCCGTCAGCCCGACAAACATGCGCGCAAGGGTGCTCTTGCCGGAGCCGCTTTCGCCGACCACCGCAAGGGTCTCCCCCCGCCGCAGATCAAGAGATACTTTTTTAACCGCATCAACCTGATGGCGTTTTCGACCGAAGAGCGTTCGTCCCCCACCAAAGGTTTTGGTCAGATCGCGTGCACGGATAGCAATTTCACTCATGCTGTCATGCCTTTATTCCCGCGTCCAAAGACTTTAGCTACTTTGTCCAGAAAACTTGCGCCCTGTCCGAGTTCCGGCACGCACGCAATGAGCCGCTTGGTATAGTCATGCTGCGGGTTGGACAGGACTGCCCTCGCCGTGCCCGTCTCGACAATCTCGCCATCCTTCATCACCGCAACGCGGTCGCAGATTTCTGAAACCACGCCAAAGTCATGGGTGATGAACAACAGCGCAATGCCGCGTTCACGCTGCAATTCGCGCAGCAAATCGAGAATTCTGGCCTGTACCGTTACATCGAGCGCCGTCGTCGGTTCGTCGGCAATGATGATATCGGGATCATTTGCCAGAGCCATTGCAATGCCAACACGCTGGCGCTGGCCGCCGGAAAGCTGATGCGGATAGTGACTGGCGCGTTCTCTGGCGTCTGGAATGCCAACTTTTTCAAGCAGTGCTATTGCTTGCGCGCGCCGCTCCGTTGCAGTGATGCGCCGATGCGCTCCGATCGCTTCCTCGACCTGCCAGCCGATGGAATACATTGGATGCAATGTCGTGAGCGGGTCCTGAAACACATAGGCCACCTTGCTGCCGCGAAGGGCCGTCAGTTCAGTCTCCGGCATGGAAAGAACATCCCTGCCCTCAAGAAATATGGAACCTTGGCGGATAAGCCCGGGCGGCGATGCGACAAGCCCCATGATTGAAAGCGCAGTAACGCTCTTTCCTGACCCGCTTTCTCCAATGAGGCCGAGACATTCCCCCCGTTCCAACTGGAGAGAAACATTTTTGACGGCAGGGGAGAAATGCCGGCCGCTGACGAACCCTGTTTCCAACCCATTAATCGACAATGCCGCATTGCCCGATATTTCGGGTTTTGTAACTCGATCTCTGGCGACTTGGGTTCGTGCACCGGGACGCGCAAGGGCTCCGGACCGTAGGCGTGGATCAAGAACGTCGCGTACACCGTCTCCAAGGACATTCAAGCTAATCACAAGCAGGAAAATCATCAGCCCCGGAACAATCGACACATGCGGGGCATTGAAGAGCTGCGCCCTGCCCTCACCCAGCATCGAACCCAGATCAGCTTGTGGCGGCTGCGCGCCCAGACCGAGAAAGCTGAGACCAGCCGTTTCGAGGATCATCCAGCCGGCAGTCGTAGACATGGTGATGACGATTAACGGCATCACATTGGGAAGGACTTCGCTCGCTAGTATCGAGATGGAGCTTTTTCCAGAAAGCCGCGCCGCGTCGATAAATTCGCGATGTGCGAGACCCAGCGTAACACCGCGTACATTGCGCGCAAAGAACGGGATATTGACGACGGCTATTGCAAAAAGCGCATTCATCAGCCCGGGGCCAAGAACCGCCACAATCGCCAAAGCAAGCAGGATGTAGGGAAATGCCATCAGCATATCGACACCGCGCATCATGAGATTATCGGTGCGCCCACCGATAAAACCAGCGACGAGACCGATAGAAGAACCGATAACAGCCGCGATCAAAGTAGCAGCAAAACCCACTGCCACCGATACACGCGTCCCCCAGATGACCCGGCTCAGGATATCCCGGCCCAGTTGATCCGTTCCAAGCAAATGGCCGGACGTGAACAAGGGCTGCAACCGCGTCGCGGGTGACGTGGCATCCGGATCGGGTAACGGCAGCAAAGGCGCCGCCAGAACGACAAGGCAGATCGCGACCAGCAGAAAAAAGCCGAAAGCGGCCAGCCGATTGCTCATGAGCAGCCCCCATGAGGTCAATCGTGTCTGCGCCGCAACCGCCGCACTTTGTGTCAGCAAACTCATGTGCGAATCCTCGGATCAAGCATGGTCTGGAAAATATCGGTAACCAGATTGAAAAGGACGTAGCTCGCAGCCACCACAAACACACCGCCTTGGACCAGCAGAATATCGCGCGTGGATATTGCCTTCACCAGCATCGCGCCTATGCCCGGCCATTGAAATACGGTTTCGATATAGACCGCTCCGCCCAGCACAAACCCTGCCTGTATACCGATCACGGGAATGACACTGACAAGTGCAGCGTGAAACGCATGGCGGTAGATCACTCGTCGCTCGTTCAGCCCCTTGGCGCGGGCGGTGCGGATATAGTCTTGTCGCAAAACTTCCAGCATCGCGCTGCGCGTCAATCGGGCGATAACACCCGCCGCCACAACGGCAAGTGTTGCAGCAGGTAAGATCAGGTGCCAGATCAAGTCCTTCAGATCACCGCCGCCATAGACGGCATACATACCGGATGCTGGCAGAATCCGCCAATGAACAGCGAAAAGATAAATCAGCAGGAGACCGAGCCAAAATGAGGGGATGGAAATTCCAGCAAGAACGACGAAGGTGATCGCCCTGTCCGCCCAACCAAACTGACGTACGGCTGAGACGATGCCCGCCAGCAATCCGACGATGGAACACAGGACGAGCGCCACGCCAGCCAGGATCATTGTCGCATGAAATCGTTCCAGAACCTCATCGAGTACCGGCCTGTTGAGAATGAAGGAACGGCCGAAATCGCCATGCAGCAGATTGCTGATCCAGATGAAATACTGCTGCACGAGAGGCTTATCCAGACCAAGATCGCGGTTTACCCGCTCGACGTTTTCAGGCGTTGCATAGGAGCCGAGCAATGCGGTTGCCGTGTCGCCGGGGATCATGGCCATCACGAGAAAAACAATGATCGAAAGTCCCAGCAACACGGGGATCACCGCTACAAGGCGTTTTAAAATATAGGCTGGCATTTCAAGCCCTCCTTTAAATCCGGGGATAGTGCTGCCGTAGACTTTGGCAAGCGGGCTTGAGGCTTACTCCTTTGTTACCGTTTTCAGATGCAGCAGGAAGGACGGTTGCAGCTTGGAGCCTTTGACGGCAGCAGTTGTCACCGCATTCTGTTTCCAATTGGCTACGAAAAGCCATGGCGCGTCGTCATGCACAATCGCCTGTACCTCGCCGTAGAGCTTGCCGCGTTCGGCCTGGCTGTTCGACGTGCGCGCTTTTTCAAGAAGCGCGTCCAGTTGCGCGTTGGAATAATAGCCGGAATTAAATCCGCCCTTGTCAGGCAAGGCATCAGTCCGCAGCGTCAGATACGGCACAGTATCCGGGTCATTGGTCATCCAAGCCATTTCGGCCATATCGGCTTTGCCTCCGAGACCCGTGTTCACGCGGCCCAGAAAGGTGTTCCATTCGTAAGTCTCGATTTTAACCGTGAACCCAACGGCCTGAAGATCCGCCTGGATCGCCGCCCCCATGGTGATGGGATCAAGCATGCCAGAGCCGCCCTCTGTCACATAGAAAGTGATTTCCGGATTGGTGACACCGGCCTCGGCCAGCAATGCTTTGGCCTTTTCGGGGTCATAGGGATAAGCCTCCGTCTTGTCTTCAACCCAGTTGAACGCCGGTGGAATGGGACCGGCTGCAACAGTCGCGGAGCCTTGCAAAACATTATCGACAAGCGCCTGTTTGTTGACTGCATAATTTGCAGCCTGCCGTACCTTCTTATCAGCGAAAGGGCCAGTTTTTGCATTCAGAATAGTGAACCAGACATGAGGTCCGGCCTGTTCCGCTACGGCAAAATTCGCGTCCTGTTTGAACGTGGCAAGATTGTCTGGCGGCACTTCCACCATGACATCGAGGCCACCAGCCATCATTTCTGCAACGCGGGTATTCGGATCAGTTATTGGGCGGAACACAACGGCTTCCAAAGCGGGCGCGCCGTCCCAGTAATCGGGGTTTCGTTCCACCACAACGCGTTGACCGGATTGCCATTCGGCAAATTTGAACGGACCTGTTCCCGATGGATGCCGCCCAAACTCCTTGCCATATCTCTTCACAGCTTCGGGCGAAACGATAAGACCCGTCGGATAAGCCAGATTGGACAGAAATGGCGCAAATGGCTCTTTCAATTTGAACTCGACTGTTGTCGGATCAATCGCATTGACGGCTTCAATCGACGAGAAATTGAAGGAAAGGGGAAATGGCCCGGTGTTGTAGAAAGGATGATCCTCCTTCAACATCCGATCAAAGTTGAACTTCACCGCCTCGGCGTTGAAATCGGACCCATCATGAAATTTGATACCCTGACGCAGATTGAACCGATAAGTCTTGCCGTCATCTGAAATGGTCCAGCTTTCGGCCAATGCAGGCTCAACCTCGAGTGTCCCATCCTTATAGCGCACGAGACCATCATAGATATTGACCAGAATACGGAAATCATTGGTTGCGGTGACTGTATGCGGATCGAGCGATTGCGGCTCCGCAATCTGCCCCACGATCAGCACGTTGGGCGGCGTTTGAGCCAGGGACGGCATTGCCGGCCCCGCAATTGCGAGCGCCATTGCCGCCAGCGCAGCACGAAATAATCTTCTCATCGAGCGATCCCCTTTCGTTATGCCTATTTAGCTAACACTAATTTATAGGCATAAACTTTTCTGGATCAACTAATTATCATAATAAATTTCATACTGCTGAAAAAGGCGGACCTCGGCCCGCCCTTAAACTGTGAAGGTTTCTGCTATTCGGCGGGAGTGTCTTCAGGCTTCAAATCCTGCTCGGCTTTGGTGGATTTTTGATGCGTAAAGCCCTTCAAACCCTTGGCTGTTTCTTCGGCGTCACGTTTAATTTCCACGTCGCTCATTGCATAATGAACGGCCAGTTTAGCAATTGAGGTCAAGGCGCTCAAATGAATGCGCTCATACCCATGGGACGCATCAACGCCGAATGTTAACAGCGCGGTCCGTACGTCATGCCCTGCCTCCACGGCAGAAGCCGCATCCGAGCGATAATACCGGAACACGTCTTTCTGTACCTGAATATCTTGTTCGCCACAGAGTTCATAAAGCTTCTTGGTCAGATGATAATCGAAGGGCCCCGTCTGGTCGGCCATAGCGAGCGTTACGCCGAATTCCGACGAGTTCTGCCCCGGCGCGGTCGTTCCATTATCGATGGCAACGAGAGAGGCAATATCGGGAACCACCACAGCCGACGCGCCGACCCCAACTTCTTCGCCGATGGTGAAGAGCCAATAGGTGTCAACCGGCGTTTCGATCCCGCCTCGCTGCATGGCTTCGAGTGAGGCGAGCATGATGGCCACGCCTGCCTTGTCATCCAGATGGCGAGAGACGATGAAGCCGTTATCAATAAACTCTGGCGCGGGATCGACAGCAACAATATCGCCCACATCAATCCCAAGCTGAACAAGGTCTTCCTTGTTGCGTGCCAGTGCATCAACCCGCAATTCGACATGGGGCCAGCCGACCGGCTGAGTGTCGACTTCTTCGTTGAAGGTGTGCCCGGATGCCTTTAATGGCAGGATGGACCCGCGATAGGTTCCCTTGCCGGAAAAGATGGAAACCCGTGCGCCTTCTGCGAAACGGGCAGACCAGTTTCCAATGGAGACCAGTTCAAGACGACCGTTATCTTTCAGGTACTTAACCTGCGCGCCTAATGTATCCACATGCGATACGATACCCCGCGCCGGGCGCCGGGATGCGCCCGGTCTACGGGCCCGAATTGCACCGCGTCTGGTCAGCATCACTTCCAGACCGAGCATTTCCAGTTCACGGGCGACATAGCGGACGGCTTCATCCGTAAAACCCGTTGGGCTTGGTATCGAAAGAAGCGCTTTAAGCCTTGTAACGAGGTAGTCCTGATTAATGGGGATGGAGTTCTGCATAAAGCGAATGTCGCAGAATGCAGAAATATCGTCAACAAGGTGGGGCCACTCCCTCGTGAAGTTGGCCCCGTGCGGCCTTGTTATCACCGGTCTGCGAAAACGCTTTCAATCGCCGCTTTCGTTGCAGAAACGACCTGATCCGCTTCTTCCTGCGTCAGACAAAGCGGAGGCGCAAAGCCCAGAATGTCACCTTCGGGCATTGCACGCCCGATGACGCCATTGGCAAGAAGGGCGGCCGAAATTTGTGCGCCAATCTTGAGTGACGGGTCGAAGAATTGACGATCATCGCGATCTTCCACAAACTCGATAGCGGCCATCAGCCCCTCACCGCGCACATCTCCGACATGCTTGTGATCGCCGATAGCGTCCTGAAGCGCCTTGCGGAAATAAGCGCCGGTTGAACCAGCATTCTCCACCAGCTTCAGTTCGTCAATGAGCTTCAGATTTGCTACACCGGCAGCAGCACAGATCGGATGCGCCGAATAGGTCCAGCCATGACCAATCGGTCCCATCTTGTCTGATCCCTTGACCAACACTTCCCACATGCGATCCGAGACGATCGATCCGGAAAGTGGCGCATAGGCCGATGTCAATCCCTTGGCGATGGTAATCAGATCGGGTTTCATCCCGTAATGGTCTGAGCCAAACATGCTGCCGAGGCGGCCAAAGCCTGTCACGACTTCGTCTGCCACGAGCAGAATGTCGTATTTGTCGAGCACGGCCTGTATCTTCTGCCAATATCCTGCTGGAGGCGGCACGATACCCCCCGTACCCAGCACAGGCTCGCCGATGAAAGCAGCAATTGTGTCAGGCCCTTCCGCCAGGATCATCTCTTCAAGCTTGTCGGCGCAATATTGTGAGAATTGCTCTTCGTTCATCGAGCGATCTTCGCGGCGGAAAAAGTAAGGCGCCTGCGTATGCAAGATGGGCGCACGCGGCAGATCAAAGGCGTTATGGAAAGTCGCAAGACCGGTCAAACTGCCGGTCATGACGCCGGAGCCATGATAACCGCGCCAGCGCGAGATGATTTTCTTCTTCTCGGGGCGCCCCAGAATATTGTTGTAATACCATATCAGTTTGATGTTGGTTTCATTGGCGTCGGAACCCGACAAGCCGAAATAGACGCGGCTCATATGATCGGGCGCACGATCGATAATCATCTTGGCAAGCGTAATTGACACTTCCGTACCATGGCCGACATAGGCATGATAGTAGGCGAGTTTATGGGCCTGTTCAGCGATCGCATCGGCGATCTCCTTACGGCCATAGCCGACATTCACACAGTATAGTCCGGCAAAGGCGTCAAGGCTCTGACGTCCATTCACGTCGGCGATAAACACACCCTTGCCATCGTCCAACACACGGGTTGGATTCTCACCACGTGCATGCATTCCCATATGTGTCGATGGGTGGAAAAAATGATCGCGGTCCCAGGCGGTCAATTCGTTGCTGTTGTTTAACACTGTCAGTTTCCTTTCATTGCGCGACACATTCATGCGGCGGTATCGATGCAGAGATATTTGAGTTCGGTGAAAGCGTGGATGCCGTGATGGGAACCTTCGCGTCCCAGTCCGGACTGTTTCCAGCCGCCGAAGGGTATGGGCGCACCGGTGATCTTGGCGCGATTGATGGCGACCATGCCGTATTCGAGAGCACGCCCCATCCGCAGCTGCCGTGCGCCATTGGCGGTCACAACATAAGCGACAAGGCCGTATTCTGTATCGTTGGCCCGCGCGATGACCTCATCTTCCTGATCGAATGCAGCAATAGCTGCCACCGGGCCAAAGGTTTCTTCCTGCATGATAGCCGCATCATCAGGCACATCGACAAGCAAAGTCGGTTCATAAAACAACGTATTGTCACCGATGCGATTGCCGCCAACGAGTACCCGCGCTCCTTGCGAACGCGCATCCGCCACGTGTTCTTCGACCTTCTCGACCGCGCGGCTATGCATCAGCGGCCCGATATCTACTCCCGCTTCAAAGCCTTGGCCCACCTTGAGCGCAGCAATGCGCGCCGCAAAGGCTTCGGTGAAAGACGCAAGAATGCCGCGCTGAACAAAAATACGATTTGCAGCCAAACAGTCCTGACCGGAGGTTGCGAATTTCGCGGCCATGGCCACGTCTACAGCTCGCTCCAGATCGGCATCATCGAAAATGATCAATGGTGCATGCCCGCCAAGTTCCATGACAAGGCGCTTGACCGTTGCCGCACATTTGGAAGCGATCAGCTTGCCGATCTCAGTAGAACCCGTGAAGCTCAAAGCGCGTATGCGCGTATCATTGCAAAGCGTATCGACGATTGGCGCCGCCTTGCCTGTCACAACGTTGAACACACCAGCGGGAAAGCCCGCTCTTTCGCCAAGTTCCGCGAGAGCAAGTGCGGAAAGCGGCGTCTCGGATGACGGATGAACAACGACCGGACAACCCGCTGCAATAGCAGCAGCGGCCTTCCGCGTAATCATCGCGTTTGGAAAATTCCATGGCGTTACCAGCCCCACAACGCCGAGAGCCTCGCGACGTACCAGCATCTCTGCATCCGGCAGATGGCTCGCTATTGTTTCACCGTTCAGGCGTTTTGCATCTTCTGCAAACCATTCAACGAAAGACGCGCCATAATCGATTTCACCGAGAGATTCCGGAAACGGCTTGCCCTGCTCAAGCGTCATCAGTACTGCCAGGTCATCCCGGTTCTGGACGATCAGTTCGTACCATCGCCGCAGAATGCGCGCCCGCTCCTGTGGGAGCAGCTGCGCCCATTCAGGAAATGCCTTTTCCGCCGCATCTATTGCTGTAAGCGTCTGGGTTCCATTCAGGCTTGCGACCCGTGCCAGGCGCTGCCCTGTCGCGGGGTCCACAACCGGAAATGTCTCCGCCTTCTCTCCAGCCACCCAACGCCCGTTGATATAGGCCAGCTCGCGAAAGAGATGTTTGTCACGCAGCCTTTTAAGCCCGTCATGTTGTATCGGATGATCCAGAACGGCATTCATCGTGCTTCTCCCAATTCAGGAAAAGCATCTCATAGGAGCACCGTTGATTTGGACCAAAGCGACCGACGCCACTGGTTATTTGGACCAAACTTGGCCCAGTGCATAGTCCGCTTGGTCTACGCTTGATCGTCGGCAAGAAGCGATAGTGGCGCAGCGCCCTTCCAATCCTTGACCAGCTTGGTCACGATATAGGTGAAATAGCGCTCGATACCGATATTCTGGTCCAAAAGCCGGTCGATCAGCCGCTGGTAGCTATCAATATCGCGCGCAGCGACCATCAGGAAATAGTCCACACCACCACCAACCGACCAGCACGAAATTATTTCCGGCAACGCCGAAACGGCACGTTCAAACCGATCAAAGTCACTTTGACGATGATTACCAAGTGTAATCTGCACAATGACATGCGCGATGGGAGCGACTTTACGGTAGGCGATATGCGCATGATAACCGGTCACTACGCCAGCTTCTTCCAGTTTGCGAAGGCGCAGCCAACACGGCGTCGGCGACAGCCCGACCTTTTCCGCCAATGCAAGTTTTGTGATTTTCGCATTCTCCTGCACCGCATCGAGAATACGCAGATCAACAGCATCGAGCTTAAGGGCAGATTTCATTCGGTTGATCCGGTTCCATTGAGAATTCAGTGCGCTCTTCCTTGCATGAGCAGACAGGGCTGGCAAGGCTAGCCGCCAGAACAATGCGCAAATCTAATTGTAATGATCCAATATAATCATTGACATGATCTTTCCTGTCTTTCACACATATTGCAACGAAAATAATCAAGACATGGGGAACGAGCTTGCGACCACACGGTTTCGCATATGGTGCATTATTGCGTCCTGCGTTTCAGCACCATTCCAATTGGCTGCAGACTTTCCATTCCTCGACAGGTTTTGAGAGGCTAAAGACGTGTCTGCAATGGTGAGCATCAGGGAAATCGAACAGGCGCACGACAGGCTGCGTGGCCAAATTGTGCGGACCCCGCTCGTTCGCACAAAACGCCTCAGTGAAATGTCCGGGGCACCGATCTTCCTCAAACTTGAAAATCACCAAACCACCGGCAGCTTCAAGTTGCGTGGTGCAACGAACGCCGCTCTCAACGTGCCTGCTTCCAAGCGAAAGTTTGGACTTGTCACCGCTTCCACAGGAAATCATGGTCGCGCATTGGCCCATGCGGCTTCTCTGCAAGGTCTCACAGCCACTATCTGCCTCTCCTCACTCGTTCCGCGAAACAAAGTCGAGGCGATTGAGCGACTGGGTGCCAATATTCGCATTGTCGGAAAGTCTCAAGATGACGCGATGGAGGAAGTCGTCCGTCTTGTGTGCGATGAGAACATGAATGCGGTCCCGCCTTTCGATGATCCACACGTGATCGCGGGCCAAGGAACCATCGGGCTTGAGTTGCTGGAAACTATGCCTGACATGGAAACCGTGCTTATCCCGCTTTCCGGTGGTGGGCTGGCGGCAGGCATAGCCGCCGCAGTCAAAGCACATAAACCCAAAGCCCGAATAGTTGGCATTTCAATGCGGCGGGGCGCTGCAATGCAGGTAAGTCTCGCCGTCGGCCATCCCGTCAATGTAGAAGAAGTGGATACGCTGGCGGACTCGCTAGGCGGCGGCATCGGCCTTGATAATCGCTGGACCTTCGCCATGTGCCGCGATCTGCTGGATGACGTGCTTTTGCTTGACGAAAAAGAGATTGCCTCAGGTGTGAGACACATGGCCCTTCACGAAAATGAAGTCATCGAGGGCGCAGCCGCCGTCGGTGTTGGTGCGCTTCTTAGTGGCAAACTTGAGGTTTCAACCCCAACCGCGATTATTGTTTCTGGTGGCAATATCGATCCCAAACAACATCGCATGATCATGAATGGTTTTGTGGGGGAGCGAGCTGATGGCTGAAATGCGGATATTGAGCGAAGCAGATCTTCGTCAGTTCATTACGCTCGATCTGGAAACAGTCGCCTGTGTCGAAGATGCGTTTCGCGCGCTTGCAGGTGGGGACGTCCGTATGCCGCCGATCCTGCGGCTCGACATTCCCGCCGAGCGCGGGGAAGTCGATGTTAAAACCGCCTATATTCCGGGGTTCGATAGTTTCGCGATCAAGATCAGCCCCGGATTCTTCAACAATCCTTCCATTGGCTTGCCTTCGACCAACGGCCTGATGATCCAGTTTTCCGCAAAAACCGGGCTGATCGAAGCCCTGCTGCTCGACAATGGATATCTGACCGACGTGCGCACCGCAGCAGCGGGCGCGGTCGCTGCAAAATATCTGGCCCGAGAAGACGCCAACACAGCCGCAATCTATGGCGCGGGTATACAGGCCCCATTGCAGCTCGAAGCCCTCACTCTGGTGCGCCCGATCGGGGAAGCCCGCATCTGGGCACGCGATTTCAAGAAAGCGACAAGCGCAGCGGCGGTCCTGGAACAGAAGCTAGGAATCCCGGTCGTTCCCGTTGAAGATGCGCGAAAGGTCTGTGCGGGGGCCGATATCATCGTCACGACCACACCGTCAGAAAAGCCACTCATTGAGGCTGACTGGCTGGAGCCGGGGCAACATCTCACCGCCATGGGTTCGGATGCCGAACACAAGAACGAAATAGAACCCGCGATCTTTCGCCGACCGATCCTGTATGTCGCGGACAGCCTCAGCCAGACGCGCAGGTTGGGGGAATTGCATCACGCAATCGACGCCGGGATCGTTGCTGCCGATGCCCATTTCCCTGAACTCGGACAGATCATTTCAGAGGGGGGCAGTTTCCTCCGTAATGCCGAAGACATCACATTTTGCGACCTGACGGGCACCGGCGTTCAGGACACGGCCATTGCACGTCTTGCCACGGAACGCGCAACCAAGCGCAACGCTGGTGCCAAAATCGACTCGAACAAATCTGCTGGAGCCAACCAATGAGCGTTGAACTCAATTTCACCCGCGCCGAGTATGACGCCAGAATTGCCAAGACCAGACGCGCTATGGAGAAGGCTGGTTTCGACATCATCATTGTAACCGATCCGTCCAACATGCATTGGCTGACCGGTTATGACGGCTGGTCCTTTTATGTTCATCAATGCGTCGTCCTTGCAATGGATGGAGAATCAATCTGGTATGGGCGCCGTCAAGACGGAAACGGCGCAAAACGCACGGCCTGGATCAGCCACGACAGCATTATTGGCTATCCGGATCATTATGTGCAGTCACTGGAACGTCACCCCATGGATTTGCTGGCATCCATCCTTGACGACAAAGGTTGGGGCAATAAAACGATAGCGGTGGAGTTCGACAATTATTGGTATACGGCAGCGGCCCATCACGCTCTGCAAAAGCACTTACCGAATGCGCGGTTCAAGGACGCACAGGGACTGGTGAACTGGCAGCGCGCCGTCAAAAGCCCCACTGAGATCGATTACATGCGCAAGGCTGGCCGCATTGTCGAAGCCATGCACAAACGTATCGTCGATACGATAGAACCGGGCATGCGCAAATGCGATCTTGTGGCAGAAATCTATGACGCCGGAACACGCGGTGTGGGCGAATTTGGCGGTGATTATCCAGCCATCGTACCGCTCTTGCCCTCTGGCGCAGATGCTTCCGCCCCCCACCTCACATGGAACGATTTGCCGATGAAATCAGGCGAAGGTACGTTCTTCGAGATTGCTGGATGCTACAAGCGCTATCATTGCCCGCTGTCTCGGACTGTCTTTCTCGGCAAGCCTACACAGGCATTTCTCGATGCCGAAAAGGCCACACTGGAGGGGATGGAGGCTGGTCTCGCGGCTGCCCGGCCCGGCAACACCTGTGAAGACATTGCTTCTGGGTTTTTCGGTGTTCTCAAAAAATATGGCATCATTAAAGATAATCGCACAGGCTATTCGATCGGTCTTTCCTATCCGCCAGATTGGGGTGAGCGCACGATGAGCCTGAGGCCTGGTGATCGCACTGAATTGCAGCCAGGCATGACCTTTCACTTCATGACGGGGCTTTGGCTTGAAACCATGGGGCTGGAAATCACAGAAAGCATCGTCATCACCGAAACCGGCGTCGAATGCCTTTCAAACGTACCACGCAAGCTGGTGGTCAAGGACTAGTTTCATGATGCACACAACGCCACCTCCACGCCCCTCCCCGATCACACCGACTGTCGCTCTTACGCGGGATGGGATCCAGCATGGCCATTTGCGGCTACCGTGGTCTCGGGACGATTCCGCATGGGGCTCAGTGATGATCCCAATCTGCGTGATCCGCAACGGTGATGGTCCGACGGCACTGCTGACCGGCGCCAATCACGGCGACGAATATGAAGGGCCTGTGGCGCTCTATGATCTTGCAGCAAGTCTGAAGCCGGAGCAAATCAAAGGTCGCGTCATCATTGTTCCTGCGATGAATTTCCCAGCCTTTCAGAAGGGCACCCGCACCTCCCCTATCGACAAGGGCAATCTCAATCGCAGTTTTCCGGGCCGTCCTGACGGTACGGTCACGGAGAAAATCGCCGACTACTTCACGCGCTATCTTATGCCAGAAGCCGACATCGTATTGGACTTCCATTCAGGGGGGCGCACGCTGGATTTCCTACCCTATGCGGCTGCACATGCTCTGCCCGACAAGGTACAGGAAAGCCGCTGCTTTGCCGCAGTCAAGGCCTTCTCCGCGCCCTATTCCATGCGCATGATCGAGATAGATGCGGTGGGCATGTATGACACCACTGCGGAAGAAGCTGGGAAGGTCTTTGTGACAACCGAGCTCGCAGGTGGTGGAACCATATCCGCCCGCACGGCCGCAATAGCAAAACGCGGCGTGCGCAACCTTTTGCGCCATTCCGGCATTCTGGAAGGTGAGATTGAACAGTCGCCGACGGTCTGGCTCGATATGCCGTCAGAGGATTGTTTCGGCTTTGCAGACACAGACGGCCTATTGGAACCGCTCGTCGATCTGGGTTCCGAAATTCGGAAGGGTGACCTCATCGCCCGCGTCCATAACATAGCGCGAACCGGCAGTGCGCCGCAGGAACACCGCGCTAAGCTCGACGGCGTTCTGGCTGCGCGCCACTTTCCGGGGCTCGTCAAGATGGGTGACTGCCTCTCGGTCATTGCCACAATCTGCGAGGAACCCGTAACGCGTTAACTGAAACCCATTGAACTACCGAAGCAATAAGCCGGGGCAAAACAAACCGGTAATTTCAAAGAGGAGTGAACACGATGCGCATGAAACTTTATACGATTACTGCCCTGCTTTCTGCGGCAGCAACCATTGCCCTCACCCTGCCATCTCAGGCCGTCACGGTCGACGACCTGAAAAGCGCTGGCTTTGTTCGTGGCGCAACCGCCAACGAGATGCCCTACGGTTACATGGACGAAAGCGGCGCGGCGAAGGGTATTGGCCCTGACGTGGCGGCAGCGATCTTCAAAAAGCTTGGCATTGAAGAAGTTGACTGGACGGTCACGCCATTCGGCTCGCTTATCCCAGGCTTGAAAGCCAAGCGTTTTGAATTTGTCGCTGCTGAACAGAATGTCTTGCCGGAACGGTGCAAGCAGGTGCAGTTTACCGTTGCCAATTCCAGCTATGGTGAAGGTCTTCTGGTGCCCAAAGGCAACCCCAAAAAAATTCACTCTTACGACGACATCAAGAAGGACCCATCCCTGAAGGTTGCCATCGTATCGGGAGCCGACCAAATCGACTTCCTGCATGGAATGGGGATTGACGAATCCCAGATCGTGATGATCCAGGGCAATGCCGATGCGCCCTCCACCGTACAGACAGGACGAGCCGATGCTTATGCTGCAACCGAACTCACGGTTGCAAAGCTTGTCGAAAACTCCCCTCAGCTGGAACAGGCTCATCCATTCACCGACCCTGTCGTTGACGGGAAATCTGCGCGAAGCTTCGGCGCCTTTAGTTTCCGCCCTGAAGACAAGGACTTTTATGAAGCTTTTAACAAAGAGCTTATCGAATTCAAGAAGACCGACGACTACAAGAAAATCTTGACAACTTATGGACTTAGCGAAGAAAGCGTAGAAGCTGCACGCACTGTAGACACAGCAGCACTGTGCAACGCAAAGTAAGCTTATCAGCGCCCGCCGATCTCAATAATATCGGCGGGTCTCTCTGCCCGGGAGACGACCCTATGCATTGGACGGAATATTTACCCGCCCTTTTCAAAGGTGCGCAAGTCACCATCGTACTTGCTTTGAGCTCGATGGTGATAGGCACCATATTCGCGTTTGCGGCGGGAATAGCGCGCTTTGCAGGCGGGAGAATCCTGTCGGCGATCGCCGTGGTCTATATCGAAGTCTTCCGGGGCACGTCGCTTCTGGTACAGCTGTTCTGGCTCTACTATGCCTTGCCGCTGATCGGCATTTCCTTTGACCCAATCACCACGGGCATCATGGGTCTTGGCCTGAATATCGGTGCTTATGGTGCCGAGGTCGTGCGCGGTGCGCTGCAGGCTGTACCAGAAGCCCAACATGAAGCTGCACGCGCGCTCAATTTTGGCAAAAGACACACGCTGTTCCACATTGTCTTGCCGCAGGCTATTGTCGAGATGATGCCTGCATTTGGCAATCTCGCCATCCATAATCTCAAGGATACCGCTCTTGCGTCCCTGATCGCTATCAGCGACCTGACATTTCAGGCCCAAAGATTGCGCAACCTGACATTGGATAGCGTGACCATTTATTCCCTAACACTGCTTGGCTATTTCGCGATGGCTCTTTTGCTTGCGACTGCAATAAGATGGCTGGAACGACGCCTTCGCCGCCAGACCATGGCTGGAGGTTTCGCATGATCTATGGTTATGCCTGGGACACCACGTCCACACTGTCCTTCGCCATATCGATCTTGCCGATCCTGGCTATCGGTCTGACCGTAACGCTGAAAGCTGCAGCAACCGGTTTTGCCATCGCCTTGGCGCTTGGATTGGTCTTTGCGCTTTTGCGGCGCAGCCGTTACAAAATCGTTTCCTGGCCCACGGCTGTTGTGGTGGAGTTCTTGAGGGATACGCCGCTCTTGGTGCAGCTCTTCTTTCTTTATTACGTACTGCCAGTCTATGGCATTGTCTTGCCAGCATTTTTAACCGGCGCTCTGGCGCTCGGCCTGCAATATTCGGCCTATACATCCGAAGTCTATCGCGGCGGCATTGAGGCCATTCCTCGCGGACAATGGGAAGCGGCCCGCGCGCTCAATCTGACGCCGTGGAGGACATATCGCGATATCGTCATACCGCAAGCGGTTCCCCGGATCATTCCGGCCATGGGCAACTATCTGGTCTCGATGCTAAAGGAAACGCCGGTTCTCTCGGTCGTCAGCATCGTCGACATGCTCAATCTTGCCAACCTTATCGGCGACCGTACCTTTGAATATCTCGTACCTTTATCGATGGTCGGCCTGATTTTCCTCATTTTAACACTCATCTGTTCAGCAGCCATCCGTCTGCTTGAACGAACACTTCCAAAGAACGGGATCGCTCTCAAATGACGCAGGAAATCATACGTTTTCAGAACGTCATCAAACGCTTTGGGGCACTGACCGTATTGGATCAGTTTAATTTCTCGGTCACAACAGGCGAAAAAGTTACGCTCATTGGCCCATCCGGCTCCGGAAAATCTACTGTATTGCGTATTCTCATGACACTTGAACCCTTTCAGGAAGGCACACTGGAATTGGGTGGAATGCCCTATCATGAGACCGGCGGTAAAGAACCGTTCTATGCCAGCGAAGCACATTTACGGAAGATCAGATCGCATGTCGGGATGGTGTTTCAAAGCTTCAATCTCTTCCCCCACATGTCCGTATTGCGCAATGTCATCGAAGCGCCCGTCCATGTCCTTGGTCTTAAACGTGCGGAAGCCGAAGCACGCGCGCTGGACCTGCTTTCTCTTGTCGGCCTCTCGGACAAGAAGGATCACTATCCAACCCAATTATCGGGCGGTCAGCAACAGCGTGTTGCCATAGCACGATCACTGGCAATGCGTCCGCGTGTCCTGCTGTTTGATGAACCGACATCGGCGCTTGATCCGCAGCTTGTTGGCGAGGTGTTGTCAGTCATCCGCAGTCTTGCGCAGGAGCATGATCTCACCATGCTGCTGGTAACCCACGAAATGCGCTTTGCGCGCGAAGTCTCTGATCGTGTTTGCTTTTTCGACAAAGGGCGCATCTGCGAGCAGGGCACGCCCGAACAGATATTTCAAGCACCGAAAGAAGCGCGCACCAAGGAGTTTCTCCAGTCTGTCCTTTAGGGTCAGGCTATAGCGCCAACATCATAAACTGGTGGAAGTTGTGCGGCGGTTTCACGGATGGTTTCAAGTGCTTTGTGCAAGGTTGTGCGTGACAGCCGTCCGCCAAGGCAAATTCGAATGCCCCCTTCGCCGCGGTCGGCCCCGGCTACAAACGGATCGGATGGCGTCACTGCGACCCCCTTATTGGCCAGCGCTCTTACCAACCCGTCTTCGGACCAGTGGCGTGGGATTTTGAGCCAGGCGCACAGGGACAACGGGTTGCTCCCAGCGATCAGAGGCCCCAAGACGTCACTCACCTGCGCCTGTCTTGTACGCAATTCGCCCCGTTGGATTTCGATGAGTTCCTTGACGGTGCCATCCTCAATCCAGCGGCTTGCCATCTCGCCCAGAAGATTGACCCCGCTCCAACTTGTGACGCGCAAAATCGATGCAACACGAATGGAATATTGCGATGGAACAACGAGATAACCGGTGCGAAGCCCCGTCATGACAGTCTTCGTGAAGCTTGTTACGAAGAAGCCCAAGTCCGGTAGTAATTCCGGCATAGAAGGCAGCCGTTCTTCTAGGATCGGTTTGTAAACTTCGTCTTCGATAACGCAAACATCGTATCTGGCGGCGATTTCCGCGATCGCCATACGACGTTGCGCAGACATGAGATGACTTGTGGGATTGCCCAGTGTCGGTATCAGCACGAGCGCGCGGACATCACCAGCTTTGCACGCCATCTCAAAAGCATCCGGCATGACACCTTGTTCGTCGATTGGCAGGCCGCGCAGCGTAAAACCCAGCACATTTGCGAGCCCGATAATGCCATGGTCGGTCAAGCGTTCCGTCAGCACCACCTCGCCCGGCTGAACAATTGTCGCGACCGCAAGAAACAGGCCATGTGCCGCTCCATTGGTAATGACGATACGGCCCGGATCAACATCAACAGATAAGCTACGCAGCCATTCCTGAGCAACGGCGCGATGGTGATCCAGCCCGGCGATTGGCCGACATGGACGCATGAAACTGGCGTTTTCCGTTTGGCTCAATTGTTCAAACAGATGCTTGGAGGCCCGCTCATGCGCCTCCGTATAGACAGCTCGTATGATCGACATATCAGCGGTGCCGCTCGGATCTCGATCCAGCATGAAACGGTCCGCAAGTTCGGTGACGCGATTGCAAACGTAAGTTCCGCGTCCAACTTCACCACGCAAATAACCGCGTCGTTCTGCTTCCTTATAGCTGATACTGACAGTCTGCACAGAAAGTCCGAGTTGATGCGCAAGCTCGCGATGCGTAGGCATCCGGGCTGCCGGTTGCAGAATACCGCCCTCGATATCATCGACAATTTTTTCTGTCAGAAGTCGGTGTTTGGTTGCGCCTTTGCGCAGCTCCAATACGGGTTTCCACATAGGCTTACCGGCTCCATCATGACAAAGTGTCGATTGAACTGTTATAGCAATTTTTGTCATGACATACAGGTCAAATACGACGCAATGAATGTCGCCCACACAATTTGTTAAGATGCGGGCGCCTTGACCGAAACATGGTTTAACCTTGGAATAGCCCCGAAAGAAACTCTTTACGGTCACATTCGACCTGTGCACTGGCTCCGTCACCCAAATCGCCTCTAGCAGAATTTCTGGAAAGGAATGATGATGCCAAGAATTGCATCGCTTGCATTCGTAACTCTCGTCGCCCTGACCCCTGCCGCAATGGCTCAGCAACAGGCACCACAGCCCCCGGCCAATTCTGCGCCAGCGGCTCAGCAACCTTCAACAGCCCCAACCATACAGACTGTATCTGTGGTAGATATCAAGGAACTGCCGGCTGAAAGCCAGAAAGAGGTTCAAGCCGTAGTCGAAAAACGCAGCGCCGATGACCTCACCAAACTGCGCACATCGGTGAAGACGTTCCCCGAGGCGCGCGACGCCCTGCAAAAGAAGGGCATGAACGAACAAGATGTCATTGCAGCCAGTCTTTCGGAAAATGGCGCTTTGACGCTGATTACAAAAAAGGCAAGCTAACAACTTGCCATCGGAAGCAAAAGTCGGGCCGGAAGGGCCGGCTTTCAAGATCAAGCCTCTGCAAAGCTGATCCGCAGCGTCGCGATATCATCATAATAGACGATATGGCCGTCGCGGATGATAATTCCGCAATCACAATGATGCTGAGATTAACCGACAGTTCGTCTATCAGCTTGCGATCATTGTCATCACCCCGCTCCAACGGATGTATTTTGAAAACCAGCCGCAGATGTTGCGGAGCCGATGCTGCAAAGCTATCAAGCACTTCAGTTATCAGACGCGCATTGTCCCACCCTCGGGCGGAGCGTTTCAACTGGGTATCCTGTGAAACCTGCAAAGCCACCACAAAATATTGACCGACACTGTGCTCCAGCAGGCGTTCGATGATTGCGCTATTCTTCGATTGCCCCCAAAACCAACGGTGGAAATTTTTGACCAGTGGGGCAACTCACGGAGAATGCCGATATCACGGTGCATAAGCCGCCGTTGTCTGCGTTTCGCAAAAAGCGCGACAGACGCGTAATATAGCCCACCATAGATACACATAGCGGAGAAATGACCCCGATTGTCAGGGTAAGTATCTTCACGATCAATTCGGAAGCTGCGCGGCGGAAGCTGCCCGGCAATTGGAGAAAAGGCGTTGTTTGCTCCGAATTCCAGTGTGATCGCACCGGGGCGGATATATCCTTCTTCAAGAGATATCACGACTATGCTCAGTTGCGCGGCCACTCGGCGTGCTATGATATGAACTGGGCGTTCTGAACCGAAGAGAACCATGTGTGTGATTTTCTGGGTGCTCGCCTGAACAAGCAGCCAGTCTTCGAGACCATCTATACCGCCCGTGTAAACGAGTGTGCCGTTCCGTCGCCCCGTAAAGAGCCGATCACCCGGATTGAACAACACTTGAATGCAATGATAGCGCAATTGCGTCAGATATCTCCGAAGCAGGCGGAACGCAGGCCCAACTGGTCCTTGTAGCAGGAGAACCCTTTGCCACGGCGCGGGCTTTTGCTCGTCTATGGGATCAGCCCGCACAATGTTTGTCCTATTTCTCGCGCGATAATTCACATCGGCGAGATTGCATCCAACAGGATTGCCCCTCGCCCTTGTCTTGCGTGGATTTAACGTTGACCAATTCTCTTCTTTTTATTGGTAGGAAGCATAACAATTCGAAGGCGATAGCAGAGCTGGCAAGGCGGACAGGCCTCACTAAAAATAGCGATCAAAAATAGAGCATTGCTCCACTATGTGGTAATGCAAATAAAAAATGACCCCCAACGTTCTTTCCGTCAGGGGCCTCATGATTATACAAGCCGTTATTCAGCAGGCTGCGCCGAACAGCGCTCGGCGACGGCCAATGTTGTACGCTCGCCAGACAAAGCCCTCTGTCCCAATCCGACGATTAAAACGGTCGTCACAGTTGCAACAATCGACACCCAGAAGCCGTTCGCAGCACCAAAATTATCGACGACCCAGCCCGCGATGAACGCACCGAGCGCCATCCCGATACCGATCCCCGTCATGACCCAGGTAATACCTTCAGTCAGCATGCTTTCCGGCACGCGGCGTTCGGTGAGACCGAAAGCTGTGATGAAAGTCGGCGAAATGGCTATGCCGCTGATAAAGACAGCCACGGCCAGTAGAGCGACCGACGAGCTTGCAAACAAGAGCGGTAGGGCGGTGATTGCAAGGACGCTAACCGCAATGAGCAGCTGTAGCGGCAATTGAATTCTGGGTTTGAGCGCGCCTAGCGTCAGACCGACCACAAAGGATCCGATGGCGTATACACCAATAACCAAGCTTGCCATGTTGGGCTGGCCAAGCTCCCTGGTGATCGCGACAGCACTAACTTCCGCTGTGGCGAAAGTCGATCCCACGAATACCAAAGCCAGGGTGATAATTTGAACCGAACGAAGCCTGATAGCGGAACGCTGCGAAACATTTTGGTCAGGCATACGGAGTTTGGGCTCTGTTGAACGCTGAGCGAGAAAAGCAATGGTGCCAACAGCGAGAAAGACCGTGCTGATCAACATCCCGGCCTCTGGGAAAAGAGCTACGGTCAAGCCAACCGAGAGCGAAGCGCCGGCGATATAGACCAATTCATCGGCAGCCGACTCAAATGCAAAGGCGGTATTCAACTCTGGTCGGTCACGAAAGATCTCGGTCCATCGTGCCCGTACCATCGCGGATATGCTTGGCATTGTTCCGGCCAAAAAGGCCGATACGAATAGGGTCCAGTTGGGCCATTTTTGATTGGCAGCCAAAGTCAGCGCCGCGAACGCAACCACCGAAACAATGGTTACCGGTCCTACGACGGCCCGTTGCCCAAATTTGTCGACAGCCCGCGATATCTGCGGCGACAGAAACGCGTTGGTCAAGGCAAAGGTAGCGGAAACTGCGCCACCCAGCCAATATTCGCCGTGCGTCAGAGACAGCATCGCGACGATCCCGATTGGAGCCATTGCCATTGGAAGCCGCGCAAAGCCCGCAGCGGCGGAAAAGCCAAGCGCGCCGGGCGCGCTGAATATCTCTTTATAGGGGTTGGACATGGACCTGTTCCTTGGTGCAAAGGATTTTGCCATTTACATACGTGGCGTATGTCAATTAATTACTTGATACGTGGCGCATGTCAACTAATATACGTCACGTATGTGAAAACTGGAGAATGTTGTGCGCAAACCCCGTAGCGAAATGATTGCTGAAACCCGGGAAAAGCTGCTGGCCGCGGGACGGAAGGCATTCGGTACAGTGGGCTATGCCGATGCCTCAATGGATGACTTTACGGGCGCAGCCGGTCTGACCAGAGGCGCGCTTTACCACCACTTCGGCGACAAAAAAGGCCTCCTGCAAGCTGTCGTCAATCAGATTGATGCTGAAATGACCGGCAGGCTTTGCGCGATTTCGTCCCGCGCCGCGACACCCTGGCAGGGCTTTGTCGATGAGAATGTCGCCTATGTTGAGATGGCGCTGGAGCCGGAAATTCAGCGCATCATGTTCAGAGACGGTCCCGCGGTGCTTGGAGACCCGTCCGGCTGGCCAAATGCCAATGGCTGTATTGCAACGGTCGCCCGCAGTCTCGCGGATCTCCAAAAGGCTGGTATTATCGTAGACATTGACCCGGAAGCTGCCGCGCGCCTCATTAATGCAGCCAGCAGTAGCGCCGCTCAATGGATTGCCAATGCAGAAGACCCGCAAGTCACCTCAAAAAAGGCTGTGCAGACATTTCGCACTTTGCTGGAAGGGCTTATCATAAAGAAGGAAACGCCAGCGCCTGAAGCCAAAGCTCGTTGATGCGATGGCATGCATGTTTCGCAGCCTTTGATAAGTCGCCATCGATCTAGAAAAACTTGTGCCGTTACAGGCAGACAGTCAGGACTAAAGTTCGATCTGCGTCTCTATACGATGAAGCATTTTTCGCATTTTCTGGTTTTCGGCGTTGAGCTTTTCAGCCAGCTGTCGTTTTAGTGTAGCATTCTCGGCCTCAAGCGCTTGCAGTTCATCCAGAATATCAAGTTTCGCTCTCGGAGATGGTTTTGCCTTTACCGGCTTGTCAGCAATTGCCTTCAAGTGACGGCGAGTATTTCGCTTTTTCTTTTCAGGCGTTGCCGAGACGGGAGTGGCGATAGCCGGAAGCGTTTCGGCTTCTTGCGGGGACGCGATTGCTTCCAAGATCACCGGCTCAACAATGGCTTTCCCCTGTGGGGTGGGTTCTTGGATGGTCTCAGCGGGCTTGCTGTCAGCTTGCGGGATAGCGGGCTTTGACGGCTCGGCTGCGTGCGGTGCCTTGACATCCTCGTCCACTTCACGGGCAATCGATTTCAGATCAAGGTTGCCCCAAAGAGAGTTGCCGCTCTTGCGCGCACGCCGGTTCTTATATTCAACCACAACATTGCGGATTGGATTCTTCATCCGAAAATAGCTTTCTCGATCAAATTCCATGGAAGTGTACGACAGGTACTGCGCTCTACCTATAGATTTCGGGGCCCGTTTTCAACAATCAATCCGCCTTCATAATAGATCGCTCGCCGCATGTCTTTGGATGGCATCTCTTCACAAATTGTCAAAGTAATGGCACTTATGGTTGCATTAAGCATTGTCCCATATATTCGGCACCCGGAAAGCTTACCCGAGTATCAATTCAGGAGAAACTGAACATGGCTGATGAAACCATTGTAGAAGCAAACCAGACCGCTGCCGCAGAGCCTGCAAGCAGCAAGCCGAAAACCCGTGCACCGCGCAAGAAGGCCGAGCCTAAAGCGGTCGCTGCAAAGCCTGCGGCGAAGGCAGTCAAGGCTCCCAAAGCTGCCAAGAGCGCACCCAAGGCCGCTGCAGCTGCTGCAGCACCAGCTGGCCGCAAGGTGAAGAAATATTCGCCAGCCGAACGCGCTTCTATTCTTGCCTCCGTTGAAAAGGCTACCAAGGGTGGCAAGGTCACGTTGAAAGCTGCATTGCAGCAGGCTGAAGTCAGCGAACAGACCTATTACAACTGGAAGAATGCTGCTGGAAAGACCGCAGCACCGGCTGCTGCCAAGGCATCGTCGAGCGACGATCTCAAGGCGCTTGTTGCACTGGAAGCTGAAAACCTCAAACTGCGCAAGGAACTGGCTGCAAAGCTTCGCTCCGAAAACACCGAACTGCGCAAGCGTCTAGGCAAGGCATAACAAACAACCCACTTGGGGCAGCCCCTGCCCCAACCTGACTATGACATAAAACAGGTGACCCGCCGGAAAGCGGGCCACCTGTTTTCGTTTGAGGTTATTCCTTGTGTTCCGGCCAGCCGTAACGATCGTCCAGTGCATCATAGCCTGCAAGTCCAGTAACAGCACTGAACTCTGCATATGATACCATGGCGCTTGCGCGATTATGCGGGGTTCCTTCTGCCTTCAACACATCAAGTGTATCTAGAACGGCTTTAACCGCAGAGAAAAGAGCAGAAAGCGCATAGAAAGCAACGTTGAAACCGAGCTCTTCCAGGTCTTTTGCCTTGAGTGCGGTGGTCTCGTTGCCATCAACAATGCTGACTACCTTGGGACCTTGCACGCCCTTGGAAACCGCCTCAACTTCAGCGATCTTCTTGATACCATCGACAAAAACGAGGTCGGCGCCTGCATCCTGATAGAGTTTTGCGCGACGAATAGCTTCATCGATGCCCTCACTCTGGATTGCATCCGTCCGCGCAATCAATAACATGGGATGCTGGTCGCGCGCTTCGACAGCGCAACGCAAACGACGAATGTTTTCTTCTGCCGGAATGACGCGTACGCCCGACCGCTGGCCGCATCGCTTTGGCAATTGCTGGTCTTCAAGATGGATTGCAGCAACGCCAGCCTGAATATACTCTTCAACCGTTCGCCAGATATTGGCGGGGCCACCGTAACCGGTGTCAGCATCAGCAATCACAGGAATATCAACCGCGCGGACCATGTCACGCGCATGGGTTGTCATTTCCGTTTGCGACAGCAGGCCGATATCCGGCAGACCGAGCCGCGAGGCCGTCGCCCCAAAACCCGTCATGTAAATGGCGGGAAATTGTGCCATCTCAACCAGACGTGCAGTCAATGCGTCGGCGGCACCCGGAGCTTGAAGCAGACGACCCGACTCAATATCAGCTCTCAATTTTTCAGCTGTGTTCTTCATTATGCTCTCCCTGTTAGCGACCGCCGGATACGTCTACGACAACACCGGTGATATAGGACGCCTCTCCGGACAGGAGCCAAACCGCAGCATCTGCAACTTCAGCGGCGGTGCCAAGCCTTTTGAGCGGAATCATATTGGCCATCGCTTCAATATTGGCGGGATCGGCAAAAACGTCCTGCTGGATTTCCGTGTTGATGACGCCGGGCGCCAATGCGTTAACCCGTGCCTTCGGCGCAAGCTCTTTGGCAAGTGCGACAGTAAAGGACGCAATCGCACCTTTGGTAGTTGCGTAAACGATATTGCCAACCATGCCGCCGGTGCGCGCGGCAATCGAAGACAAATTCACCACGGAACGATCCGCACGACTGGAAGGAGCGCGAATGAAGGCGCTGGAAACATAGAAAGCGCTCTTCAGATTGACCCCGAGAACCCGGTCGAGTTCCGGCTCGTTCATATCTTCGACAGTCATGCGCTGACCGATTATACCCGCATTGTTCAAGAGATGATCAACACCACCAAGCGACCCTACAAGCGCGTTCATGGCAACTTCAACGGATGCGCGGTCCGCAACATTGACGTTGGCCGTCAGCACCCGGTCGCCGTGAAGGGACTGACATTCAGCAAGCCGTTCAGCATTGATATCCCACACCGCAACTTTCGCGCCGAGACCGACCAGCTTGTCGGTAACGGCGCGTCCGATCCCCGATGCGCCGCCGGTGACCAAAACCGTTCGGTCAACGAAATAACCGGAGCCGATGTTTGCCGATTGTGATTGCTGCACTTCTATCCTCCCGCCACAAAGGGCGTCATGTTTCATTCTGCGGCAAGAATGACCAGATCGATCCGATTGTCAACTAGGGTTCTAGATTATGTATTCCACTTGTGCGTACTTCTTTTCCAGTCTATAGGTGCCGCCGAAAGGTGTCGCGGAGGGCGACATCAAAGCTTAGGGAGGAATGTCATGGCGGATGCTATCCGTGCTGACGGCGCTCAATTGAATACCAGTCTACGCGACCGGACGATCCGCAAGCTCAACATGCGCATTGTCCTGTTCTGCTTTATTTGCTTCATCGTGAACTATCTGGATCGCGTGAATATCGGCTTTGCCGCACTGCATATGAACGAAGATATCGGCCTGACGCCTTATATGTTCGGCCTCGGCGCGGGAATTTTCTTCATCGGCTATCTGGCTTTTGAAATCCCCAGCAACATGATCCTGCACAAGGTAGGTCCGCGCATCTGGATCGCCCGTATCATGGTCACCTGGGGCATTGTCTCCTGTGCGATGGCCTTCGTGCAGGGACCGACGTCCTTCTATATCCTGCGTTTTCTGCTCGGTGTAGCCGAAGCTGGTTTTGCGCCAGGCGTACTCCTCTATTTGACTTACTGGTTCCCAGCCAAAGAACGTGGCCGTGCGACGGCCCTCTTCATGGCCGCAACCGTATTGTCAATTGTCATCGGCGCACCGATTTCGGGCTGGCTGATCGACGCTGGTGAAGGCCTGTTTGGCCTGCACGGCTGGCAGGCGATGTTCATCCTTGAAGGATTGCCCGCAGTCCTGCTGGGCATTATCACGTTCTTCTATCTTGTCGATTCACCGCAGAAAGACAGCAAATGGCTGGAAGCGGACGAACGCGCCTGGCTTCTGGAACAGCTCGCCGCCGACGAAAAGAACGTCCAGGCCGATACCCGTCACAGCCTGCGCGAGATCTTCAGCGATTTCCGGGTTTGGCTCCTCACGCTGGTTTACATGTTCAACGGTATCGCCGTGTATGGTGTGATTATGTGGCTGCCGCAGATCGTGAAGACTTTTGGCCTGACCACCCTGCAGTCTGGCTTTGTCTCGGCCATACCGTTCATTTTCGCGGCACTCGGTCTGGTCGTCATTTCACGCAGTTCCGACCGCACCGGCGAGCGCAAGATTCACACGGCCATTGCCGGCCTGTTCGGCGGCCTATTCCTCGCAGCCAGCGCGCTTGCGCCCAACCCCTATCTGGGCCTGCTGCTGCTTTGCATCTGTGCGTTCTTTCTCTGGTCCTATCTCGGTGTTTTTTGGACCTTGCCGACGCAGTTCCTCACTGGTGCGGCAGCGGCTGGCGGTCTGGCTGCAATCAACGGCTTTGCACAGATTGGCGGCTTTACAGGTCCCTATATTGTGGGTTGGGTCAAAACGGCGACCGATAGTTTTTCTATCTCGCTTCTGGTACTTGCAGTATTTCCGATCATCAGCTTCTTCCTCTGCATGAGCTTGAAAGCGAAACGCGACTAGACCACATTACCGGCAGCGATCTTGAACGCGCTGCCGGAAATTCTTTGAGGAGACCGTGTACTGGCATGACAAAGCCGAAAACGCCCCCGCGCAAGAGTCTTGTCCCGACGATCGCTGATAAAATACGCGCGGCTATCGTCGACGCCGAGCTCGATTTTGGGGAAAACCTCTCCGAAGACACTCTGGCCTCTGCATTTGAAGTCAGCCGAACGCCTGTGCGTGAAGCGCTCAATCTGTTGCAGATGGAAGGGCTGGTGATCATCGTCCCAAAATCCGGCACCTATGTCTTCACACCGACGCTGGAGGACATTGCCGAACTTTGCGACTATCGCGTTGGATTGGAAAAGCAAGCGATTGCGCTTACGCCCCAACAATCGCTTCCGCTGGCGGTCAGCGAATTGCAGAAGCAGTTGCAAGCCATGACTGAGGCCATTGATAGTGGCGACATGCAGGCTTATGGCCGCGCCGATACCGCATTCCACCTTGCCTTCTTTCATCACTGCGGCAATCGCTATCTCAAAAATGCTTACGATCTTATTCTAGGCCGCGTGGCATCTTTGAGAACTCATCTTGCCATTCGCGCAGAAGGTGAACCGGACCGCTCGTATAAAGATCATGCGCACATGATCAGCCTCTTTGCCGAGAACAAGCGTGACCAACTATCCACGATACTGGCTGCGCATATTCTTCGCACCAAGGACAATTATCTCGACGCTTTTCAAAAGCTGTCAGCCAACGTTGCTGGTGGAAGGGCTGCACGGCTTCGCCGTCGTCTGGCGCTGACGGAATAACTCTCACCTCAGTTTCGGGCTTATTGAGAATGGCGCTGCGGCGCCATTTTTGTTTTCCACTACGTAAAACTTAATCGCATGCCGACGCCGCCTCCATAAAATAACAGAATGCGCTTCATGCATTATGTGACAGGCAGGCCTTAGAGACATTAAATCTGATACATCAGATATTGACATATCACAAAATAGGCGGCTATTTCTTTAAGCGAGGAGTTTCAGGGAGATTTGAGCTTTGGATTCGCAGGCATTAGCTCTCAAGCCGATTAAGCTGAGAAATCTCAGAGACCATGTGCATGACAGCTTGCGGGAAGCGATTATTTCCGGTCGGCTGAAATCCGGCGAGAAATTGAATGAACGTCAGCTTGCAGCCGATCTTGGCATCAGCACCAGTCCGCTCAAGGAAGCGCTGAGGCAGCTTGAGGGCGAAGGGCTGGTTCGAACGGAATCGCGTCGCGGCACCTTTGTCTGCTTCAACGAACGTCAGGCGGAAGAGATGATGCTGGCGCGCGCTGCGCTGGAAAGCATCATTGCGCGGCAGGCTGCAAAACACGGAAGCGAGAAAGCTTTTGATTTTCTTCGCGCCACCATTGAGGAAATGCGCGCGGCGGTGGAAACCGGCGACGTCGATGAATTGATCGAACTGAACGAGAAATTTCACGACGGCATTCATGAAGCGTCCGGTTGTGAATATCTGCGACGACTGCAAAACGCTCAGCGCATGTATGACCATGCGGCCCGGGTGACGGTGCTTTCTCGCGATGACGTTCGGCGTCAATCATTCAACGAGCATGAGGCTATCATGCTGGCGATTACCAAAAGAAACGGAGATTTGGCCGAGCGATTGATGCGTGAGCACATCGTAAAGGCAGGGGAGACGCATATCGAGCTGGTCTTCTGACCGGCCTATTGGGAGGAAACAATGGATCTAGCAGGCTATCGCCAAGTGCTTCGCGGCATTTCGGGCGTGCATGCAACCGCTTATGACGCACAGGGCGAAATCGACCCGGTGCTAACGGCGAAAATCGTTTCGCGCATCGCCGATGCGGGCGTTCATAATATCGTCAGCGGTGGTAACACCGGTGAGTTCTACAGCCTGACCGAAGACGAAGTTATTCGCCTGCAATCGATAGCGATTGAAGCTGCCGGCGGTAAGACAGCGGTCACAGCCGCTGCGGGCCGTTCGGTGCGTGAAGCCATAAAAGTGGCAAAGGCTGCCAGCGCGGCAGGTGCCGACGGCGTGATGATCCATCATCCGCTCGATCCCTTCGCGGCCCCGCATGCGCAGGTTGATTATTTTATCGCGATTGCTGAAGCGATTGATCTACCCATCGTCGCCTATATCCGTTCTGACTTGATCCCGCTTGATGAAATGGTCAGGCTCGCCACCCATCCGAAAGTTGCCGGGGTAAAATTCGCATCGCAAAACACGATGCTTTTCTTCGAATGCTGCCGGGCGACCAAAGGCATGGACGCGACCTGGATTTGCGGTCTCGCGGAAAGCTGGGCCCTGCCCTTCTACGCGCTTGGCGGACGGGGCTTCACTTCAGGACTGGTCAATGTCGCACCGCAGCGTTCGCTTGCTGTTTGGAATGCGTTGGAGGCCGGTGATTACGACCGCGCGCGATCGGTCGTCGAAAGCATCGCTGAATTTGAAACCATGCGCACGAAATACCGCAATGGCGCCAATGTTACGGTCGTCAAGGAAGCCTTGCAAATTCAGGGGCTTGCCGTGGGCAAGGTCCGGCTTCCCGGATTGCCGCAACTCGAAAAACACGACCGCGAAACGCTCCAGCAGATTGTCGCAGGTTGGGAGACAGATGGCTTAGTCTGACAGATGAAATCAGGGCGTCCTGACAGGGAGAAGATGGGCGCACCGCAGAACCAAAAATGGAGGAGAACATGAATAAGGGAATTTCACGCCGTACATTCATGGCGGGGGCCGGGCTTGCAACAGGTATGGGCATCATGCTGCCGAAAGGTGCTTGGGCCCAGTCGGCAAAACTGCCATCATCGCCCGTTGCGCTGAACGTTATCGATGCTGCGGGCAACCTCGCTTTGACCCAGCCCATATTTGACAATTTTGCATCCGAACAAAAGGCGCTCGTTTCGCGCTTTACTTTCAATAAAGCGCCAGCGCCGGAACTGCCGGGCAAGATCAAGGCCCAACAGCGCGCCAATCGCATCGATATCGATCTGGTCATTGTCGGCCCTGACGCGCTCTCGGCAGGACTTGCAGATGATATCTGGACCGACATCATCGCCTTGCCGGAAAACGGCTTGCCCAAGCTTCAGGACATCTATCTTGAGCCAGCATGGCGCATGCAGGAAATGTCGAAGGGCAAAGGCGTGGTGGTGTCCTATTACCCGTCGGGACCGCTGCTTGAGTACCATCCCGACAAGGTCAAGACCGCGCCTAAAAACGCTGAAGAACTTTTGGCCTGGACAAAGGAAAATCCCAAGAAGTTCATTTATGCACGTCCAGCCAATTCAGGCCCGGGCCGCACATTCCTGATGGGGCTCCCCTATCTTCTCGGCGACAGCAATCCAAAAGACCCGATCAAGGGCTGGGATAAAACCTGGGCCTATCTGAAGGAACTGCACAAAAACATCGAATATTATCCGGCAGGCACTGGCGCCCTGATGAAGGAACTGGGCGAAGGCACCCGCGACATGACGGTGACCACCACCGGCTGGGATATCAATCCACGTGCACTGGGCGTGGTGCCGAAGGAAATGGGCGTCAGCAAGCTCGACGGTTTCCATTGGGTTTGTGATGCGCATTATTTTGCAATTCCAAAAGGCGTTTCGGAAGAGAAGATCGCCGTCCTGATGGAGTTTATCAAGTTTGCGCTGAGGCCGGACCAGCAAGCTTATTCTTACGATGCTGGTTATTTCTATCCGGGCCCAGCAGTCAAAGACGTTACGATCGAGATGGCGCCGAAGGAAAGCCAGAACATCATAGCTGAGTTCGGTCGGCCCGAATATGCCGAGTGGATCGCCAACAACCCAATTGAACTTCCACTTGAACCCGAGGCGCTCGTCGCAGCATTCCGGCGCTGGGATGAAGAGGTCGCGGCCAGCTAAGGCCTTCGTTTTAAAGCGCATCCTTTCCGAAAACCGTTTCACACTTTTCGGGATGCGCTCTTAAGCGGGTATTTCCAGGCGAGCCACGTCTGCTCGTCTGGAAGCGCCCATGATCGCCAAACAAATCATGGTGTTTGCGTCAATGTCCTTTCAAGAACTCCGGCTAGACCGGATGAGCCGTTCATTCGGAACTTTCAATGCGCTGAGGGAAATCAACCTCACCATCCGGAAAGGCGAGTTCATCGCACTTCTCGGCCCTTCCGGCTGCGGAAAATCTACGGCTCTCAATTGTATTGCCGGTCTTCTCGGCACGACGGGCGGCGGCATCTATATCGACAATCGTCGCGTTGACCAGTTGAAGCCCGAGGATCGGGGCTTTGGCATGGTTTTCCAGAACTATGCGCTGTTTCCGCATATGAATGTTCTGCAAAATGTCGGCTTTGGCCTTAAAATGCGCGGGCTCGCCAAAAGCGAGATCGAAAAGCGCGCGCGAGCGGCACTGGCTTTGGTGCGCCTGCAGGGGCAGGAAGAAAAACTCCCCGGACAGCTTTCTGGCGGTCAGCAACAACGCGTGGCTATCGCCCGCGCAATTGTCATTGAACCTCCTCTGGTCTTGATGGATGAACCATTATCCAATCTCGATGCAAAACTGCGCCTCGAAATGCGCGCCGAAATTCGTCGCATCCACAATCAGCTTGGTTCCACCACGATCTACGTTACGCACGATCAGGACGAGGCCCTGTCGCTTGCAGACCGCATTGTGGTGTTGCGCGATGGTGAAATTCGTCAGGTCGGCAGGCCCAACGAACTTTATGAAGCGCCGCTCTACAGAGATGTTGCAGCCTTCATGGGGTTCAGAAACGCCCTCCCCGGCAAGGTCACGCGCATCGAAAATGGTCAGGCAACCATTGACGTCGCTGGTAACGCGCTGACGGGACGTGCGGTTGACGCCTTAAAAACTGGCGATGAAGCCGTTTTGATGGCACGCGGCGACGATGTCGTTTCCGGCTCGGGCCATCAGAATACGTTGCAGGCAACCGTTGAAACCATCGAATATCGCGGTCGCGAATATGTGGGCACAGCGCGCACGCAAACAGGTCTGGAATTGATCTTTCACGGCCCGAAAGGCGTCGAACCGGGCAGCCAGATTGCGCTCGGCATTGATGCAGCCAATGCACTCGTCTTTCCGGCGGAGGACTGAGGCATGGTTGATCTAGCTCAGGAGCGATACGCCGAGGCGCCATTAACGCCCAGTCTGCGACAAAGGCTCGCCAATCGCGGCTTCGACGGTGTGACATTACTGATCCTCCCAGCATTGCTGTTTGTGGTGGGTGTCTTCATCTACCCATTCCTCTATGGGCTGGTGCTGTCGTTCAACCCGCTGGATGGAGGCGGCGCGCTCGCCAACTACGCCAAATTCTTCTCCGATCCATTTCTTTACAAAACCATCGGCGCGACCCTCTGGCTTGCTGTTCCGGTGACGATCATCAGTGTAATGTTTGCCGTACCAATCGCCTTGCGCGTTCGATTGATGCGACGCCAGCGGCTGCTGACGACCATACTTGTCCTGCCCATTACGCTTGGCACAGTTCTGATCGCGGAAGGTCTTCTCAACTATCTCGGTCCTCAAGGCTGGTTCAGTCGCACGCTGATTTTCATCGGCCTGATCGACAGCCCGCTGAAGCTGACCAATAATTACTGGGGTGTGTTCGCTTCACTTGTCATCACCGTTTTTCCATTCACGTTTCTACTGACGCTCTCCTATATAACCGGCATCGATCCGGCACTGGAACGGGCGGCGGCCACCCATGGAGCCAATAGCTGGAAGCGCTTTCGATATGTCATGTTGCCCCTGCTGGTTCCCGGTCTGGTCGTGGCGGCCTGCCTCACCTTCGTTCAGGCCTTCGCGGTATTCCCATCCGCCGTGCTTCTGGGCGCTCCATCCGGCCCTACGCGCGTCATATCCATTGCGGCGGCGCAGGCCGCGTTCGAGCAATATGACGACTCCATGGCGTCTTCAATTGCCATGATCATGGCAGCGGTACAGTTGCTCGTCGTTGGCGCACTTCTTGGCGTCCGCTCACTTTTCTATCGTGGCTCGACAGCGGGCGGAAAGGGATAAATCATGGTTCGCGACACATCCCTTCTCTCCAAACTCTGGATCACCGCCGTCTGGCTTGTCACCGGCTTCTTTGTCCTCAACGTTCTGGCGGTTATTACGGCTGTCGTCGTGTCGAGTTTCGGCACCCGCTGGCTTGGCACATGGCTGCCGGATGCCTTCACGACACGCTGGTATGCAGCCGCATGGGCGGAATTCCAGCTGGATCAGGTCTTGCTGGTGACGTTTCAGGTGGTCTTTGCCGTTGTGATCCTATCCGGCATTCTCGGTGTGACCGCCGCCTATGCCATGGCGCGACGCGATTTCCCCGGTAAGAAATTCGTGCTGCTGATCTTCCTTTTGCCGTTGCTCGTGCCACCAATAACCTTCGGTATTCCGCTCGCGACCGTTCTTTATAAATTCGGTGTCGGCGGAACATTCTGGGGTGTCGTTCTTGCCAATCTCGTGCCGACCGTACCTTTCGTCATTCTCGTCATGATCCCTTTCATTGAACAGATAGACCCCAAGGTTGAGGCGGCGGCGCGGGTCTTCGGCGCTGGAACATTCAAACTCTTCATCCATGTGCTCCTGCCCATGTTGCTGCCCGGTGTTCTCGCCGCCATGCTTCTGGTTCTGGTACGAACGGTGGCCATGTTCGAACTTACCTTCCTGACAGCGGGCCCAACATCGCAAACACTCGTCGTGGCACTCTATTATTCGGTGTTCGCAGCCGGTGTTCGTTCCGTCCAATCCATCGACGCCATGGCCGTGATCTACATGGTGACTTCGCTGGTATGGCTTCTTTTGGCGCTGCGCTTCGTCAACCCCACGCAAATTGTCGCGCGCAACCGTCAACCATCCGCGCATTAACGTGACAGACTGAACAGGAGCCTATGATGAAGATCACGGCTGTGGAGACGGTGCAGTTGCCGCACCTCAACAACATCTTGTGGGTTCAAATCCACACCGATGGGGGAATTGTGGGTCTGGGTGAGACGTTTCGCGGCGCGAATGCCGTGGCGGCCTATATCCATAGTGATATCGCACCGCAACTGATCGGGCAGAACCCACTGGAGATCGACCGGATATCCAAACTCCTGCTGGAGCCTTATGTCGGCTTTCGGTCTTCCGGCGTGGAAATTCGCGCCGCGTCCGCCATCGACATCGCGCTTTGGGATATTTTTGGCAAGGTCGCCGGCCAGCCCATCCACCAGCTGCTGGGCGGGTTGTCGCGACACTCCATCCGCACCTACAATACCTGTGCAGGCTACACCTATAACAAAAGCGGTGCGCGTCGCTATATCGGCGATACGGACGAAGGCAAGGAAGGACCTTACGAGGACCAGCTTGCCTTTCACCGTGACGCGGGCGCGCTTGCCGAAAGTCTTCTTTCCGAAGGCATAACGGCTATGAAGATATGGCCGTTTGATCCATTCGCCGTGGCTTCGGGGGGAAACTTCATCCATGCGCAGGATCTGGACAAGGCTCTGGAGCCGTTCCGCCAGATACGTAGTGCTGTCGGCGACAAAATGGAAATCATGGTCGAATTCCATTCCATGTGGGACCTGACATCGGCGCTGACCATTGCGCGCGAGCTAAAGGCGTTCCGCCCGTTCTGGTCGGAAGACCCGATCAAAATGATGAATCCGCAAGCGCTTGCGGTCTATGCCCAGAAATCCGGCATTGCGGTTTGTGCAAGCGAAACAATGGCAACCCGCGCTCAATTCCTCGACGTCCTGCGCGCCGATGCGTCCGATTATGTGATGCTGGATATTTCATGGTGCGGCGGACTTTCCGAAGCGAAGAAGATCGCCACCATGGCCGAAGCCTTCCAGCGCCCTATTGCGCCGCATGACTGCACGGGACCAGTCGTTTTCGCAGCCTCCATTCACCTGTCGCTCAATGCGCCCAATGCCATCTATCAAGAGTCGGTCCGGGCCTATTACACTTCATGGTATCGCGATCTGGTCACGGTGATGCCACGGATTGAAAACGGGATGATCTATCCCTTTGAAGGGGCCGGGCTTGGCTTGGAGCTCTCCGATTTCGTTCTTAACCACCCGGATGTTATCCGCAGAAAGACAGACGCATTATGATTGGACCGTTTCACTGTATTGCCGATCTGCGCGGCGCATTGATGGAAAGCCCCGTCTGGGACGAGCGCCGGGCGAAGCTTTTTGCCTGCGATATCAATGGGCGCAAGCTTTACGAAATCGATCTTGAACATGGCCCGGTTCGAGACTGGACCTTTGAAGCCGAAGTTCCATGCGTCGCGCTTGCCGAAAGCGGCAAGCTGATCGTCGCGCTGGCACGCGAAGTCATTCTGTTCGACCCAGATAGCGGTGACAGGCAACTCCTGTGGGGCGGCTATGATGAGCCAGAAACATCGCGGCTCAACGACGGCAAGATCGGTCCCGACGGTGCGCTGTGGATCGGCAGCATGGATTGTCGCCCGACACGCGAACCTATCGCGAAACTTTATCGTGTTACTGCCGATGGGCAAGCTGCGGTCATGGCAAAGGGATTTGAGGTTTCAAACGGCCTTGCATGGACACCGGACGCGACCACGATGTTCCATACGGATTCCCGGGGACCATGGATCGACCGTTACGCCTTTGACCGCATGGCGGGCCGTATTAGCAACCAGAGACGCATTCGCGACCTCGACGAAGGTACCGGCAGACCGGACGGCGGCGCTTGCGATGCCGAAGGTGCTTATTGGAGTGCGGGTGTGTCGGCTGGTGTCCTGAATCGCTTCGATGCGGATGGAAATCTGCTCGCAAGCTTTTCGGTTCCGGTTCCGGCACCGACAATGCCTTGTTTCTGCGGTCCCGGTCTGAAGCAGATCGCGCTGACTTCGCATCGCTTGGCGCCCGCCGACAAATTGGCCGAAGCTCCGCAATCGGGCGGTGTGCATCTCGCAACCAGCACCGTTGCCGGGGCAAAAGTGGCGCGCATGAAGGGAATTTAATTGAATGAAACACCTCCTTTTGACCGGGGCTTCCGGCAATCTTGGCCGTATGCTCACCCGAAAACTGTCACAAGCCGGTTACCGTCTGCGCTTATCCGACATTGAACCATTCCCCGATGCCTTGCCCGAAGGTGCAGAATTCATACAGGCGGATCTGAGCGATGCCGATGCGGTTGCCGAACTGGTTTGCGGAACCGATGCGATATTGCATTTTGGCGGCATCAGTATCGAAAAGCCTTACAATCTGATCGCCCGTGCTAACCTTCTCGGCGTTACACATATTTTCGAGGCTGCGCGCGCTGAAAAGCAAAGGGTGATTTTTGCAAGTTCCAATCATACGATTGGCTTTTATGAACGCGATGCGGTGCTGAGCAGCGATGATCCCTTCAAGCCTGATGGCTATTACGGATTGTCGAAAGCTTATGGTGAACTGCTTGGGCAAATGATGTTCGACAAACACGGCGTCGAAAGCGTTCACGTGCGCATAGGCTCCTGCCTTCCTGAACCAACCGAAGCACGACACCTCGCCACCTGGCTTTCGCAAGACGATCTTGTGCGGTTGTTGATCGGATCTGTCGAGGCGCAGGAAACCGGCTTTGCCGTCGTCTGGGGGATCTCCGCCAATGCCGGGCGCTGGTGGGAAAAGGACGATGCCAGCCGCATCGGTTATGTGCCGCAGGATGACGCCTCGCGTTTTGGCGACCTCGCCGAAACTGGCGATTCGATCACGCGGCGCTATCAGGGCGGCGCTTTCACAGCACAAGACTATACGCGTGGCGATTAGCTTTCATGCGCCGATCCGTGGGGCACAGTCACAACTAAAGCAGGCTCGCTGATAACAGGCAGGGCCGAAAATTTTCGGGGAGATATTGAAATGCCCAGGAAGCAATATGCCGATCTGCGTTCTGCGCGCTGGATGTTGCCGGATGATCAGCGTTCTTCGGGCCATCGTTCCAGAACCATGCAGATGGGTTATGATCCGGTGGACTGGGAGGGCAAGCCCATCATCGCGATCATCAATACATGGTCGGATGCGCAGCCCTGCCATGCCCATTTCAAGGACAGGGTCGAATGGGTCAAACGCGGCATATTGCAGGCAGGCGGCTTTCCCCTTGAACTGCCCGCTCTGTCCTTGTCTGAAAGCTACGTGAAACCCACAACAATGCTCTATCGCAACATGCTCGCGATGGAGACCGAAGAACTGCTGCGCTCGCATCCGGTCGATGGAGCCATTTTGATGGGCGGATGCGATAAGACCACGCCTGCACTCATCATGGGGGCAACAAGCGCCGGTCTACCCTTCATTTTCCTGCCCGCAGGTCCAATGCTTCGCGGCAATTATGCCGGGAAAACGCTAGGGTCGGGCACTGACATGTTCAAGTTCTGGGACGAGCGCCGCGCAGGCACCATCGGTAAGGAAGAATGGCAAGGCATTGAAGGCGGTATTGCGCGCAGCTATGGGCATTGCATGACGATGGGCACCGCGTCGACGATGACCGTGATTGCCGAAGCCATGGGCCTCTCCCTTCCCGGCGCATCGTCCATACCGGCAGCCGACGCCAACCACCAACGCATGTCGACCCAATGCGGACGCCGCATTGTTGATATGGTTTGGGACGATTTGAAACCCAATCAGATCATTACACCTGCTGCTGTCAAAAATGCCGTTATCGTCGCCATGGCCACCGGCTGTTCAACCAATGCCATCATTCATTTGATTGCCATGGCGCGGCGCGCAGGTATTCCATTGGAGTTGGACGACCTCGACCGCATCGGGCGCACCACACCGGTGATTGCCAATATTCGACCATCCGGAACGACATATCTGATGGAAGATTTCTATTATGCGGGCGGCATCCGCGCATTGATGAAACAACTCACGGACAAGCTCGACCCCACGGCTATCACCGTAACAGGTGACGCGTTGGTGGAAGGGCTGGAGAAGGTCCAGGTCTGGAACGATGATGTTATCCGCCCGCTTTCCAACCCCGTCTATCATGAGGGGTCACTGGCGGTATTGAAGGGGAACCTGTGTCCTGATGGAGCTGTCATCAAGCCTGCGGCCTGCGACCCGAAATTCCATCGTCATAAAGGCCCGGCATTGGTTGCAGACAGCTACCCCGAGCTGAAAAAGATCATTGATGATCCCGATTATCCCTTGACGCCGGACACCGTGCTTGTCTTGCGCAATGCCGGTCCACAAGGCGGACCGGGCATGCCGGAATGGGGTATGATCCCGATGCCGAAGGCACTTTTGAAGCTCGGCCTGCGCGATATGGTGCGCATTTCCGATGCTCGCATGTCGGGGACAAGTTTTGGCGCCTGTGTGCTCCACGCTGCACCGGAATCCTTCATTGGAGGGCCGCTAGCCCTGCTTAAGACCGGCGATATGGTGGAGTTGGATATCCCCGCCCGCAGCCTGAACATGCTTGTTCCAGACGAAGAACTGGCTGAACGCCGCGCCGCCTGGAAGACACCTGAACCCAAATATGAACGTGGCTACGGCTTTGTGTTTTCCAAACATGTGGAACAGGCCGACAAGGGTTGCGACTTCGATTTTCTGAAAACCGATTTTGGCCGTCCGGTTGATGAACCGGTGATCTATTAAGAGGCAGACCATGACCGATTATGTTCTCTCGGAAGAAACCCGCGCCAAGCTGAAGAAAGTTTCGACGGCCTCGGTTGCTACGGCGCTTTATAAACGCGGTTTGCGTAATCAGTTCATTCAAGGCGCGCTTCAAGTGGCGCGCAAGCCCGAAAACATGGTCGGGCAGGCTTTCACCTTGCGTTACATTCCCGCGCGTGAAGATCGAAACCCGATCACTGTTTTCCGCAATCCTGATCACAAACAGCGCGTTGCCATCGAAACCTGCCCGCCCGGCTGGGTGCTGGTTATGGATGCACGCAAGGATGCACGCGCGGCAACCGCCGGGTCGATACTGGTAACGCGACTTGCGCTGCGTGGCGCGGCAGGCATTGTGTCCGATGGCGGCTTTCGTGACGTGACCGGAATTGGCGAATTATCCATGCCCGCCTATTGCGCAAAAGCGTCGGCGCCAACAAATCTGACTTTGCACGAAGCCATCGACATCAATGTACCGATTTCGTGCGGCGACGCCGCCGTGTTTCCCGGAGACGTGCTGGTCGGCGACGCGGATGGCGTCATGGTCATTCCGGCGCATCTTTGCGAAGAAATCGCCGAGGAATGCATCGGGATGGAAACATACGAAGATTTCGTGCTCGAAGAGGTCAAGAACGGTGAAGCGATAATTGGGCTCTATCCTTGCACCAAGGAGAAATTCGAGCAGAAATTCCAGACATGGCGGCGTGAGAACAATCGATAGCCAAACCGGCAGTCATACTGCATGCTTTATGGCTGCCAGCATTTTCTTTTCGTCCGGACGCAAGGTCAGCACACGCACGCCATTGCCGGTGACGGCAACTGTGTGCTCGAATTGCGCCGATAGTTTTCCGTCGCGTGTAACGACGGTCCATCCATCCTTTTCGGTTTTCACCTTGGCCGTTCCCTGATTGAGCATTGGTTCGATGGTGAAAACCATGCCTTCGCGCAAGCGAACCCCCGTACCCGGTTTGCCGAAATGCAGAACCTGCGGTTCTTCATGCATCTCTCGTCCGATGCCGTGGCCGCAATACTCGCGCACAATGCTGTAATCGTTCCGCTTGGCATGACGCTCAATGGCATAACCAATATCGCCCAACGTGGCGCCGGGTCGAACCGCTGCAATGCCTTTCCACAAGGCTTCATAAGTCACGCGTACAAGACGGGAGGCAAACGGCGCGACGTCGCCGATCATGTAAGTCTTGCTGGAATCCGCGATATAGCCACCCTTTTCAAGCGTAATATCGAAATTGATGATCTCGCCTTTAGCGATAACATCATCATGGGACGGCATTCCGTGGCAGACGACATCGTCCTTCGAGCAGTTCAGCACAAAGGGATAATCATATTGTCCTTTGCTGGCGGGTCGCGCTTTCAACTCATCCGTAATGTAACCCTCAACCAGATCGTTGACCTGCATCGTTGTCATGCCGGCAAGCGGTGTACGGTCCAGCAGTGTGAAAACAGAAGCCAACAGCGCTCCTGAAATCGCCATCTGTTCCAATTCGGCGGGCGTCTTGGTCATGATGGCCGTACAGCCATGACCGGAATTTCCACCTGGGCGGCGCGCAACTGCATCTGCACGATTTCGTTGAATGACATATCTGGATTGGCCTGCGCCAGCATGCCGATTTTCATCCAGTATTCTGCCTGCGCGTTGATCGAACGACACATGACATCGCTCGCCTTGCGCAATTCTTCATGCAGATCATCGGCGATCTTCACTATACCCATCGTTGGCTCCGAATTTGCTGTGTTATACACATACCATATACGATTCATATATAATCGCCAATGCAATTAGTTCGTACCCTGCACGGCTGTGCATATTTTCGCAACAAACAGAACAATTGAACTATTTCTGAAAAATTCAGAATGAATTTTGCAAAACCGTTGACAGCTATCGATAAAAGGCAAAGACTGTGCACACGTTTGCAAAAACGTCGGCGTGGAGGCGTCGTAAAACGGGAGGGAAAGAATGCGTTCGACATTTTTGGTTACGGCGCTTGCCGCTGGCATTTCGTCAATGGCTTTTGCGGCCCAAGCGGCTAGCAATCTCAATCTGATTTGTTCGGCAGATGTAGTGATCTGCGAGCAAATGAAAAACATGTTCGAAAAAGACACCGGCATCAGTGTAAACATGGTGCGACTTTCTTCAGGCGAAACCTATGCCAAGGTTCGCGCAGAGGCCCGCAATCCAAAAACAGATATCTGGTGGGCGGGCACGGGCGATCCCCATTTGCAGGCCGCTGGCGAAGGGCTGACGCTCGAATATAAATCACCGATGCTTGATCAGTTGCAGGATTGGGCCAAGAAGCAGGCGGAAAGCGCGAACTATCGCACGGTTGGCGTCTATGCCGGCGCGCTCGGCTGGGGCTACAATACCGATATTCTTGCCAAGAAGCAGCTCAAAGAACCAAAATGCTGGGCTGACTTGCTGGATGCGTCCTACAAGGGCGAAATTCAGATGGCCAATCCCAACTCTTCCGGCACGGCCTATACGGCGCTTGCAACGCTGGTGCAGATCATGGGCGAAGACAAGGCCTATGATTACCTCAAGAAGCTCAATGAGAACGTCTCCCAATATACCAAATCAGGCTCGGCACCAGTCAAATCCGCCGCGCGTGGTGAAACCGGCATTGGTATCGTTTTCATGCATGATGCGGTGTCGATGACTGCCGAAGGTTTCCCAGTCAAATCCGTCGCGCCGTGTGAGGGCACCGGTTACGAAATCGGTTCCATGTCCATCATTAAAGGCGCGAAGAACCTCGACAATGCCAAGAAATGGTATGACTGGGCGCTGACCGCGGAAGTACAATCTCATATGAAGGATGCCAAATCCTTCCAGCTTCCATCGAACAAGTCTGCCGAAGTGCCGAAGGAATCGCCGCGCTTCGAAGACATCAAACTCATCGATTATGACTTCAAGACCTATGGTGACCCTGCAAAACGCAAGGAGCTCTTGGAGCGCTGGGACAAGGAAATTGGCGCGCACGCCAACTGATGGGTTTTAAACCTTCGATCACCGTTTGAACGCGTTGCCGCTTCCGGCAACGCGTCTGCCTGAATGGCGTTGCAGCTAACGCTTCGCCGTTCGTCGCAACAATTCCAAGACCCGAAATGAAGCGGACGCACTATGGTACAGCAAAACCGCAGACTGGATATTGTTCTCGCATTTGCGCTGGTGGCCTTCGTCTTACTGCCCTGGTATCGGATAGAAGACGGCTTTCTTGGTTTTGGCTGGCTTGGCGACCTGTTCAGCGAAAGCACAACTGCACCCGGCATCCTGCAAATCGTTGCTTTTTCCCGTCCCTGGCTCGGCGTGGCGGCGGCCCTTATGCTTGTTTGTGCAATTGCCCGCATAGCCTTGCCTGTCGGCAGGCGCAGTTCCATTTTGATCTGGGCAAGCCTTTTTGGTCTGGGGTTTCTCGTCCTTCAAGGGCTGGCCGTTGGCGGTTCCGGTTGGAATTGGACAATCAGTGAAAGTCTCTTTGGCACGCTCGCCGATGGACAACCAGCCTTTGGTGCAGGCGCAATCCTGACCTCTCTCTGCTTTTTGCTAATTTTCGCATTCGGTCTTGCTGAACGTGGCGTGATGAAAGGCGATGCTTTCGTCGTTTCCTCCATTACCTTGCTCGTCGCATTGGTAGGTGTATTTGTCTTCTACCCGGTGCTCAGCATGTTTGTCGGTTCCGTTCAGGACTTCGACGGTTCATTCAAGCCGGAGGGGTTCATCGGAAACATACAAGATTCCTCCATCTGGAGCCTCGCCTGCGTGGTGGGGGAAGGCCGCTGCGGTGTCGCATGGCGCACCTTATGGCTTGCACTGATGACGGCCTCTGGTTCTACAATCATGGGCCTTGCCTTTGCCCTGGTGGCGACGCGCACAAACTTCCCTTTCAAGAAAGGGCTTCGACTTCTCACCATCCTTCCAATCATCACGCCGCCTTTCGTCGTCGGTTTGGCCCTTACCTTGTTGTTCGGGCGCGCGGGCGTGGTCACGGAACAGATCTCAAACATATTCGGTGTCGAGCCGGGGCGTTGGCTCTACGGCCTGACCGGCATCTGGATTGCGCAGGTTCTTTCCTTTACGCCGATTTCATTTCTGGTCCTCATCGGCGTTGTTGAGGGTGTGTCGCCGTCGATGGAGGAAGCGTCGCAAACCTTGCGCGCAGACCGCTGGCGCACTTTCCGAAGGGTCTCGCTGCCATTGATGGCACCGGGCCTTGCCAACGCCTTCCTTATCGCTTTCATCGAGAGCATGGCCGATTTCGGCAATCCGATGGTTTTGGGCGGCAGCAACGGCGTGCTGTCGACGGAAATCTTCTTTGCAGTGGTGGGTGCGCAAAATGATCCATCGCGCGCAGCTGTCCTCGCCATGGTGTTGCTGTGTTTCACGCTCACCGCATTTCTTATCCAGCGCCTTTGGCTCGCGGGCAAAAATTTCGCAACCGTGACCGGCAAGGGCGATTCAGGCATGCATGCCGCCTTGCCACACGGGTTGAAAGTCGGCGTCTATGCGCTGGTTATTCCGTGGATGATATTCACCGTCATCGTCTATCTCATGATCCTTATCGGCGGCTTTGTACGCCAGTGGGGGCTCGATAATACATTGACGCTGGAGCATTATACCCGCGCCTTCTCCATTGGCTGGACCGAGACCGGCATTGCATGGACCGGTGTTGCATGGAACTCGTTCTGGACCACCATGAAAATCTCGCTGATCTCAGCGCCGCTCACAGCCGCTGTTGGCTTGCTCACCGCATATCTGATTGTTCGGCAACGCTTTGTCGGCCGCAATCTGTTCGAATTCGCATTGATGCTGAGCTTTGCAATTCCGGGCACGGTGATCGGTGTCAGCTACATCATGGCGTTCAATCTGCCGCCGCTCGAAATGACCGGCACTGCAGCAATCCTCATCGCCTGCTTCGTTTTCCGCAACATGCCTGTCGGCGTTCGGGGCGGCGTCGCTGCAATGAGCCAACTCGACAAAAGCCTTGATGAAGCTTCCCTGACCTTGCGGGCAAACAGCTTCCGCACCATTCGCAAGGTCATTCTGCCACTCCTGCGCCCCGCCATAACCGCAGCGCTGGTGTATTCCTTCGTGCGCGCGATCACATCGATCAGCGCCGTCATCTTTCTGGTGTCCGCGCAGTATAACATGGCGACATCCTACATCGTCGGACTGGTTGAAAATGGGCAATTCGGGGTCGCCATTGCCTACTCCTCAATGCTGATTGTGGTGATGATCGTCATCATCACCGGCTTTCAGTTGCTTGTCGGAGAACGAAAACTCAGGCGAGAAAATCGTGTCGCCGCTGTCACGCCGATCAAATCCGCCAATCAGGAGAAAGTAGCATGACGACGATCCGCCCCGGCTCCGTCACATTCGAGAATGTCTCCAAGAAATTTGGAAACTTCACCGCCCTGCCCGATTTGTCCCTGATTGTCGAACCGGGAACGCTGGTCACTCTGCTTGGCCCTTCAGGCTGTGGAAAGACCACCACATTGCGATTGCTTGCGGGGCTGGAACACCCAAGCTCGGGCCGCATTCTGATCGGCGGCAAGGATGTTACCAATCTGCCAGCCAATGAACGCGATGTTTCGATGGTGTTTCAGTCCTACGCACTGTTTCCACATATGAATTCGCTGGATAACGTCGCCTATGGGCTGGAATCTTCCGGCATCAAGAAAGCCGAAGCCCGCGATCGAGCAGAAGAAGGACTGAAGCTGGTTGGTTTGGGCGGCATGGGCCACCGACTGCCCGCCGAGCTTTCGGGCGGACAACAGCAGCGCGTGGCCGTGGCGCGTGCTCTGGTGCTGGAACCACAAGTGCTGCTTCTCGACGAACCGCTATCCAACCTCGATGCACGGCTTCGGCGGCGCGTGCGCACGGAAATCCGCGAATTGCAGCAACGGCTTGGTTTCACGGCAGTCTATGTAACGCATGATCAAGATGAAGCACTGGCCGTATCCGATACGATCATCGTAATGAAGGATGGTAATATTGCGCAGAAAGGCACACCGCGTGAACTCTATGAGTCACCGGCATCGGCTTTTATCGCGGACTTCATGGGCGAGGCCAATGTCGTGCCCTGCGAAGTGATCGCCACCGAGAATAACGAGGCCGTCATACGCATTGGCGCAATGACCCACCGTGTCGCTGCGCGTAACGCCAAAACAGGGGCCGCACAACTGGCGATCCGACCGAACGCCGTTAACCTGCAGCCGCTCGCCGGAGGCGATTTTCCGGGGCGCGTGGCGCATGCCGCTTATCTTGGCGATCACATCGAGTATGAGATCGAAACCGAACATGGCAAGCTCTTCATAGTTGACCCCGAAGCGGAACAGGCCTTGCCAACGCTCACGGATGTCTCGATACACTTCAAGTCACGCGGGCTTGCGCTTATCAATCAATAGCCCGCCAAAACGTGCCGATTATCACTCTTGCCGGAAGCAAAGAATGACCAACAATCTCCAATACGACCTGGAAAAGCGGCTGGCGCTTGCCAAAGACATTGCGCAGGCGGCTGGCGCCAAGGCGCTCGACTACTTCAACAATCGCGAAGCGCTGACCATAGAATTCAAACGTGATCCCCAAGACGTTGTGTCCATTGCTGATCGGGAAGTGGAGCAGCTTATTCGCACGCTTGTTTCCGAAAAATTTCCGGAAGACGGGTTTCTTGGCGAGGAATACGGACTGAACGACGGATCATCGGGCTTTACCTGGGTTGTAGACCCCATTGATGGAACAAGCCCTTTCGTAAACGGTATGCCAAACTGGTGTGTGTCGATTGCCGTTTTGAAAGACGGCGAGCCTGTCATTGGCGTTATCAAGGCACCCTGTTTCGATGAGCTCTATGCATCGGCAAAAGGTCTTGGCGCGACGCTGAATAGCAAGAAACTGGCGCTCGATTCAACGAAGACACTTCAAAACGCAGTCACAGGCATTGGCGCAAATAACTATGTCACTCCGCAAAACGTGGCGAAGATCGTCGAAAATCTGCTGGAAGCCGGTGGCACTTTCATACGCAACGGGTCGGGCGCCCTAATGATCGCCTATGTGGCGGCAGGCAGGCTTGTCGGCTACTACGAGCCTTACATGCACGCATGGGATTGCATGGCTGGGTTTTGCCTCGTGCGCGAAGCTGGCGGGTACACCCATCCATTCCCTGTGAACGGCGAGAATATCCTGAAAGGCCATCCTGTATTTGCAGCCGCCCCCGGCGCTGTCGATGATCTGAAAAAGGTCGCTGGACTTTGACACCGTGTTCCGGTGTGTGGCAACCGCGCTATTTGACCGCTTGGAGGAAGAGGAAGGTTACGGCCGCCTTTCTCCCCATTTGGGGCCTTCGTATGGACCTTCCAGCCAGTATTTCGCTCCAAGCGACAGGCTCATCGTTTGATCGCCAAGCTTCACGATCTTTGAGAATGCCCCCGACACTGGCACAGTCCATTGATCGGCTGTCCAGTCATAGTCAGCTTCAAGATTTGCCGAAATTGTTCGTCCCTTGCCGATATGCCAGCCCATAAACGGCTGGAGTTCGGTTCGGTTCATGTCCGGCCTGCTATCCGCCCCAAGAACGGACCAGATATGGTTTACCGAGAGGCCAGTCGTGATTGCACTTGTTTGATAAAGCAGCAAACCCGATGGCCCGAGAGAGAACTTACCAGACCCCAGCAAGTCGTCTGCCGCCGTTGGGAACGAGAACAGCGGCCCTATCGCCCCTATGAATGGGCCATGGGCGGATGGAGTCAAAGAGAACGTACGTTATTGTCACCGATCTCGAAAGTGCTGCCTACCTCGCCAAACGGGTTACAAATAGACTAACGGAATATCGGTGTGGGAAATAACGTTCCAGCGATCATTGAACCGCATAGGAATGACTGGTTCGATATCGAGAGAGAGAAGCCCCGCACCTTTCCGCTTCCACGACCAAAAACAATATCAGAATGAACTGGCACACTGATCATGAAGGAAGCGGGGTTGGAGACTTTCCGCGCCAATTCATCGATATCGTCGCTCGCAGACTGTGCAAATGATGGAGCCGATAAGACGAAAATACCAATCGCGAGACCCATGACATTCCGTATGGCAATGAACATGGCTAACGCGAAGCGAAATCCCATATGCCCGACTTTCTTACCTATGCTTGACTGGACACGAGATATGCTACTTCGCTGCGGCCTGGGAGAACGCCACGCCAATAATCCGGTCTCCATCCAGCTGGTACACCAGCGACTGCTCAACTGCCGCACCTGAAACTTTATGTTCGTTCGAATAACGCGCAAATTGCTTGGCGCTTACCTTGCCGAACCGCTTTTCGAGCGCATGTTTGTTGTCTTTCAAGGCAGGGACAGGCAATTTGAGGTTCGTCAGATCAATGCGAGGCTGTCCGCATTTCGCAGACTTGTCCGTTATAATCTCCGCCGAGATCAAATTGAGAATGGCCTCCTGACCTTTCGTCTTGTTCATCCCGTCCGAAATGAACCAGATACGACGGGGCAAATTATCGCCGCCATCGGTTCGGTCATTGCCAATGTTCCGCCAGATTGTACCAACGTTGTGGTCAACGGCATAAGTTATAAGGACTGCAACGGAAACTGGTTCGAGCCAAAGTATAACGGACACAGTGTCGTCTATGTCGCGGTGGCTCCGCCGAAGTAATATTAATTCTGGTCATCCGCTTCGCCGTCACAGGCGAAGCGGATGACGTTCCAACAGAAATGCTGGTGGGCGTTCTGCGACCCATTTCAATATCGGCGTGATATCAATCTGCGCTGCTTCTCACGCTCTCTCAATAACGCGAATGCGCTGCCCGCCGCCAATGTCGATGAATTGCGTGGGCGGTGGTATCTGGTGGACATCATGCCCACCAAAACCCTGCGGATAGAACATATAGCCTTCTGGCGCCGGCGGCGCTGCGCCATCGTCGAGCAGACGCCCACCGGAAAGTTCGGTCATCGGATCGGGAATAGCTGAGATCAATCGCCTTGTGTAAGGGTGGGTGGGGTTGGAGAAAATCCGGTCCCATGGCCCGCTTTCGACGATTTGCCCGAAATACATCACCGCCACGCGGTCGCTCATATGCTCCACGACGCTGAGATCGTGGCTGATCATGATATAGGACAGGCCAAGCCTTTCCTTCAATTCCAGCAACAGATTGATGATCTGCGCGCGAATGGAAACATCAAGTGCCGAAACAGGCTCATCAAGGACAATCACCTTCGGATTGAGCAACAGCGCCCGCGCAATGCCGATGCGCTGACGCTGACCGCCGGAAAACTCATGCGGGAAACGTTTCGCATGCTCGGGTTTGAGACCAACAAGCCGCAAAATATCTTCGACCCGCCCGTTAACTTCGCTGCGCGATGCCACCCCATGCAGCCGCAAAGGCGCAGCGAGTGATGTATAAACGGTCTGGCGCGGATTGAGCGAAGCGAACGGGTCCTGAAACACCATTTGCGCCATTTGCGAGCGTTCAAGCCGCGATGGCTCGTTCTTGCCAGTGATCGGACGGCCTGCAAAGTAAATCTCGCCGCTCGTCGGCTTTTGCAACCCGACAATTGAAAGCGCAAGGGTGGATTTCCCACAGCCGGATTCGCCAACGATCGACAGGCACTCGCCCTTATTGAGCGTCAGGCTGAGATTGTTGACAGCGCGCAGCAACTGCCTGGAACGGCTGAATAGTCCACCGCTGACGGGAAAATAGACGCATAGATCGTCAATAGTAACGAGCGCATCGGTCGTCTGGGTTGAACGCATGTCATTCATGATGAAAACACCTCACCACACCCATATCCTGAAGCGGAGTCCAGCCGGGCTTTTCCGCACGGCATATTTCGGTTGCGCGTGTGCAGCGGGGCTCAAACCGGCAGCCTTTTGGAAAGGCGGAAATAGATGGCACGACGCCTTCGATTTCCTGAAGTCGCCGTTGACCTTCCTTCTGGCGCGAACCGAGTTGTGGCAGCGATGCCAGAAGTCCGTGCGCATAGGGATGCGACGGATGTCGGAACAGCCCCGCCGTTATGCGCTCCTCGACCAGATGCCCGGCATACATGACGCCAACACGACGGCACATTTTGGCAATGACGCCCAGATCGTGGCTGATCATCAGCACAGACGTTCCTCTGGCGGTGCAAAGATCCTGCATCAGACGCAGAATTTCCGCCTGTACCGTCACGTCGAGTGCTGTGGTCGGTTCGTCGGCAATCAGAAGATCGGGATCACAGGCCAGCGCAATCGCAATCATCACGCGCTGGCGCATGCCGCCCGACATCTGATGGGGATAGCTTTTGACCCGTTGATCGGGTGCCGGAACCTGAACACTTGCAAGCGCTTCGACGGCCCTGCGTTCAGCCTCATGCCATGTCGCGCCCTGATGCAGCACAAACATTTCCGCGATCTGCCGCCCTACCGGCGATAGGGGGTTGAGTGCCGTCATCGGCTCCTGGAAAATCATGGCGATACGATTGCCCCGCAGCTTGCGCAACTGGCGGGACGGCAGGGCAGCCAGATTCTGCCCTTTAAAGCGTATGGCGCCGCCGGTAATCGCCAGCGGTTTGCGCAGCAAGCCGATCATCGACAAGGCCGTTATGCTTTTACCACACCCGGATTCCCCCACGAGGCCGAAGGTTTCACCCGCGCCAATGGTAAAAGACACGTCTTCCACCACATTGTGCCGGGAAGAACCGGAAACGATATCGATGCGAAGGTTTTCCACCTCCAAAAGTGCTTCTTCGCTCATACCTTGCGTGTCCTCATATGCGGGTCGAGCCAGTCGCGCAGCCCATCGCCAAACAGATTGAGGCCGAGCACGGTGAAGAAAATCGCCAGACCCGGAAAGATTGCCGCCCATGGCGCGCTGACGATCAGTTCGCGGGCGTCGGTCAACATATTTCCCCAGCTTGGATCTGGCGGGCTGATACCGAGCCCGAGATAGGAAAGTGCCGCCTCTGCAAGGATGGCGTCGCCCATGCCAAGCGTGCCGATAACGAGGATCGGTCCGATCATATTCGGCACGATCTGCGTGATCATGATGCGAATATCGCTGTAGCCGAGCATCTTTGCAGCCTGCACATAGCCCTGCTTCTTGAGGGAAAGCGTGGAACTGCGGGCAATGCGGCACGTCCATGACCAGTTTGTCAGCCCAAGCGCCAGCAAGAGACTTGGCAGGCCCGGACCGAGAACCGCCATGATGGCGAGCGCAAAGATCAGTGACGGGATTGCAAGCATCAGATTGGTCAACCCGTTGACAAAATCATCCCACCAGCCGCCGAAATAGCCAGCCGATATGCCAAAGCTAAGGCCGATCACCGTGTTGATGCACTGTGAGACGATACCAACCGTCAGAGACACTTGCGCGCCATAGAGAATACGCGAATAGACGTCTCGCCCCTGTGCGTCGGTCCCGAACCAGAACTGGGCGTCGGGCGGCAGTTCGGCATTCATCAGGTCGGCATCAAGAACCGGATTATAATGCGCCAGCAGCGGTGCAAAGACTGCCGCCATCAAAATGATGATGCATACCAGCCCGCCGAATATGAGATTGAAACGGAGCTTCATGGGCGTCACTCGTGGCTGATACGCGGGTCGATGACCGCGTAGAGAATGTCAACGATCGTATTGATGACGAGGAACCATAAAACGATCACGAGAATTGCACCCTGCACCACCGGGATATCGCGCAGCGAAACACTGTCGATCAATAATGAACCAAGCCCCGGCCAGGAGAAAAGCTTTTCCACCACCACGGCCTGCCCCATCATCGATCCGAATTGCAGACCGATGGTCGTGATGATCAGCACCAGCGCATTGCGCATGACGTGCCATTTCACCAGCCTGAAACTGTTCATGCCCTTTGAACGCGCCGTGCGGATAAAATCGGCCCCCATCACTTCCAGCACGGCTGCACGGGTGGTTCTCGCCAGCAACGCCAAGGGCGCAACGCCCAAAGTCAGAGCAGGCAGGATGATATTGCGTATGCCTCCATCGCCATAACCGAAGCTTGGTAACCAGCCGAGTGTCAGCGCAAACAGATACATCGCCAGCAAACCAAGCCAGAATTGCGGCATGGAAAGGCCCGACACCGCGCCGATCATGGTCGTGCTATCGAGTATGCTTCCGGGCTTGAGCGCGGCCAGAAAGCCCAGCGGCACACCGATCAAAATCGCAAGTCCCATGGCCGCAAAGGCGAGCTTCAATGTCGGCCACATGCGCTCCTGAATAAGCGAAACAACGGGCTGCCGCGAGCGATAGGACGTACCGAGATCGAACTGCGCCAATTGCACGAGATAATTGCCAAAACGCACGTGAACGGGTTTGTCGAGACCGAATTCCTGCGTGATTTTTTCGACCAGTTTCGGGTCGCTCGTGCCTTTGCCACTGGCGACGAGGCCGGAAGCAATACTGCCCGGAACAACGCTGAATATGACGAAGACCAGCAACGATACCGCCAGAACTGTCGGTATCATCTGCAAGACGCGGCGGACAATAAAATAGAGCACGCAGTCCTCCTTTCGGATCAGCGATGAAACGCCGGAGCAAAGGGGATTTGTGGCCCGCCCGAAAACGAGCGGGCCGATCCATGGAAGCTCGGATTAACGACCGGACGGAACCGTGTCGTCGACCCAAAGCTTTTCATAGGACTGAATTGCAATCTCGGCCGCATTTGGCTGCAAACCATGCAGCCATGGCTGATGCGCCATGACAGCCTTGTTATAGTTGAAGAACCAGACTGGCGCTTCGTCCTGCAACAGATTGTTGGCTTTCTTCAGAAGCTCATTCTTCTCTTCGTCGGTTTTGGCTGCTTTCGCGGCATCGACAATCTTGTCGAATTCCGCGTTGGAGAACTTCTGATAGTTACAGGCCGACTGCGGTGTCGTGGAATAGAAGCACTGCATCGCCGTCAATGCGTCCGGGCCGCTTTCCAGCGACCACATATAGGCCTGGAAATTACCGGCTGGAACCACATCGGCAAGAACCGATGCTTCGACAGGCTTTGCTTTCACCTTGATCCCAACCTTTGCGAGCATCGGGATGATGGCCTGAACAATGGTCAAGCCCCAGCTTTCATTCTGCGTGGCAGTGAGTTCAAATTCGAAACCATCCGGATAACCGGCCTCTGCGAGCAGAGCCTTTGCCTTCTCGGGGTCATAGGGGTAGGGCTTGGCATCCTTGTCGAAAGCAGGCGACGAGTTCGGGAGCCAGCCAACCGCACGGTAAGCCTTATCCTTGACGAGACGCTTGATGATCAGATCACTGTCGATGGCATAGTTGATCGCCTGACGGACGCGCTTATCCTGAAACGGTTTGAAATCGGGGTTGAAGCCGACGGCACGCGTATAGGCTTCAGCAACTTCGAGCATGTTTTTGCCGAGTTCCGGATCCGCGCGATAGGTGCTGTATTGTGCCGGCCCGAGCACGGCCACATCGATTTCCTTGTTGCGGAAGGCAACATCGCGCGCTGCCGCATCGCCCATGATCATGATATTGATCTTGTCGGCGTAGGGCTTGCCGTTATCGTAATATTTGTCCCACTTCTCGACCGTCAGACGCGAGCCGGGCACATATTCGGCAAACTTGTAAGGTCCAAGACCGATCGGATGGCGCTGAAACTCTTCGCTGTCGCCCTGACCCACAGGATAGATTGCGGTATTGTTGCGCATGAACTGGAAGCCCGGATCAATCGGCTGCTTCAACGTGATTTCCAGCGTGTGATCGTCGATCTTCTTCAGACCCGAAATTTCCTTGGCCTTACCCTGTGCATAATCCTCAGCGCCCTTGATTTCCGCAATATAGCGCGCTGGAGGCATGGCCTTCTTCGGGTCCATTATCCGGGTGTAGCTCCAGATAATATCATCTGCCGTCAATGGCTTGCCGTCATGGAAAAATGCATCCTGACGCAGCTTATAAGTATAGACGAGCTTGTCGTCCGAAACACCTACATCTGTCGCCAGCGCCAGAACCGGCTTGTTCAGATCCGCATCCCAGTCATAGAGCGTGCGATGAATGGCCTTGGCGTAGAATTCGTCCTGTGTTGCAGGCGAAGCCTGAATATCCAGTGTCGAAAAGCTGTCGCCATAAGGCGCAACGAAGTTGACGACGCCTCCCGAGCGCGGCGTATCGGCAGCAAAGGCCGCAGTTCCGGCCAACAATGCGACGGACACCGCCGCAAGCAACGCAAATTTCCTCATGATCTTCCCCTTCTGATTTTTGTAGATCGGATGAATGAACGTATTCAGGCAGCGCAACCGAGGCTACGCTGCCTGTTCTCCCTACGAACGTTCGAACACCACTTCACCTTCGCGAAGGGTGAGCACGCAATGCGTATCGTTGAGAATTTCCTCCGGCTTCGCGGTGAGCATATTGCGCGAAAAGACTGCAATATCAGCCACCTGTCCCGGGATCAGTTTGCCTTTTACGGTTTCTAGCTTCTGCGAAAACGCGCCATATTCCGTATAGACCTGAAGAGCCTCTTCAATGGTCACACGCTGTCGCGCATCCATCACCGTTCCCTTGCCCGTTTCGCGCGTCAGCATCGAATAGATGTTGGGATAGGGATTTGGATGACAGACCGGCGCATCGCTTCCCGTTGCCGGTTTGAAACCAAGGTCTTTCCACGTCTTGAGCGGATAGCTTGAAAGAGCCCTCTCCTCGCCCAAAACTGAAATATAGGCATCCCCGAAATCATAGATGAAGACTTGCTGCGGACATGGATAAATGCCCGCCTTCTGCATGCGCGCATGCTGTTCCGGCGTTGAAAATCCGCAATGCTCAATGCGATGACGGCGGTTCGGGTCTGGATAGGCAGTCAAAGCTTTCTCATAAGCGGTGATGAGCTGCCCGATGGCAGCATCACCAATCGCGTGGCACGCAAGCTGATATCCCTTCTTGTGCGCATCAAGCACAAGTGCCTCAAGCTCCGCATCGGGCAAAATCTGCACGCCAATATTGTTGTCGTCACCCAGATATGGTTTGCTCATCCAGGCCGTGCGACCGCCCGCAGAACCGTCGAGGAATATCTTGACGGCGCCAACGGTCAGCATGTCATCACCGACACCGGAGACCAGCCCGGCCTCATAGCATTTTTCAACGATTGACGGGCCCGGATCGCCCAGCAGTACCAGCCACGTTCGCACCGGCAAACGCTTTTGCAGCTTGGCAATATTATAGGCGCGAATTTCGTCGAAACCTGCAACCTGCCCGACCGCTGCATCCATGACGCTGGTAATGCCGTAAGAAAGCAGCAGATTGCCTGCTGCTTCGATAGCTTCGATCATTTCCTCTGTCGTCGCGGTCGGGATGGCCTTGCGAACCGCGCCTTGCGCATTTTCGGCAACCATGCCGGTCAGCACGCCGTTCCGCTGCTCGATCAAGCCGCCGTCGGGAACCGGAGAATTTTCATCGATCCCTGCAAGTTCGAAGGCCTTCGAGTTGAAGATCGAAACGTGACCGCAGGCGCGCACGAGCATCACGGGATGGTCTGGCGCAACCGCATCAAGTTCCGATTTATGCGGATGACGACCAATATCCAGCTTGGTCTGGTCGTAGCCGCGCGCCTTGATCCAGGTGCCCGGAGGAACAGAAGCGGCCGTTTCGCGGATTGCATTCAGAAGACTTTCCAGCGTGGGTGCGGCATCAGCCGTTGCATCAATCCATTTGAGCGTCAGCCCGACCGATATCAGATGAAGATGAGAATCGTTTAGTCCCGGTGTGGCGAAACGCCCTTCCAGATCGATCAACTGCGTCTTGTCGCCCTTGAGGCCCCAGACCTGATCTTTAGTGCCGGTGGCAAGCACCTTGCCTTGCCAGATTGCCAGGGCTTCGACTGTGCCCTCTTCGTATCCACACCAGATCGTGCCGTTATAAATTATGGTATCAGCACGCAATTCGGGCATTACAGACATTCAGCGATCCCCTCCCTAAGTCACCGCTTTCATAGAACTATTGAGCAGAGTTCCATTGATGGATCAACCGTTCAAGCCGTGGATTTTGCAAAATTTGTGGGAGCAATTTGAGCAAAATGACGAACCCGTCGACGGTTCGCCGAAACTGCCGAGAATCGCGGCAATCCATCTTCCAAAAATGGAAGCTGGCTAATGGTAGCAACAACTCTGATGGGAAATAATGGTAGCGCAAGCTCATACCGAAGCAACTGTCATTCTATAATGAGCCGCGTAGAAAAGTTGAAGGCGGAGCCCTATGGCCCCGCCCTCCTGTTCAATCAGATAATGCCCAGAGCATCCATGGCTTCTGCCACCCGCACAAAACCGGCGACATTGGCACCGAGGACATAATCGCCCGGCGTGCCATATTCCTCGGCGGTTTCCGCACAAAGATCGTGGATATTGCGCATGATTTCAGCCAGACGCGCTTCCGTCTGCTCGAAGGTCCAGCTATCGCGCGATGCGTTCTGCTGCATTTCAAGCGCCGAAGTCGCCACACCGCCCGCATTGGCAGCCTTGCCGGGCGCGAAGAGAACTTTCGCATCCTGGAAAATCTTCACCGCTTCAGGCGTGGAGGGCATGTTAGCGCCTTCACCGACAGCGATAACGCCATTCTTCACAAGCGTCTTGGCATCCTTGCCGGTCAACTCGTTCTGCGTTGCCGACGGCATGGCCACATCGCAGGGAACATTCCAGATCGAGCCGCCCTCAATGTAATGGACGGACTGGCCCTTCTGGCGTGCATATTCGGAAATACGTTCGCGACGCACTTCCTTGATTTCCTTGACGAGATCAAGATCGATACCGTTCTCGTCAACGATATAACCATTGGAATCGGAGCAGGCGACCACTTTGCCGCCAAACTCGATCACCTTTTCCATTGTGTAGATGGCAACATTGCCCGAACCGGAAACGACAACGCGCTTGCCATCGAAATCCTGTTTGCGGGCCTGAAGCATGCGCTGCACGAAATAGGTCGCACCATAACCGGTTGCTTCCTTGCGCGCCCTGGAACCGCCGTAGAACAGCGCCTTGCCGGTCAATACGCCAGCTTCATAGCGATTGGTCAGTCGCTTGTACTGGCCGAACATATAGCCGATCTCGCGTCCACCAACGCCGATGTCGCCCGCCGGAACGTCCACATATTCGCCGATATGACGATGAAGTTCGGTCATGAAGGACTGGCAGAAGCGCATGATTTCAGCGTCGGAACGGCCACGCGGGTTGAAATCCGAGCCGCCCTTGCCGCCGCCAATCGGCATGCCGGTCAGCGCGTTTTTAAACGTCTGTTCGAAGCCGAGGAACTTGATGATGCCGACATTGACCGAAGGATGGAAACGAATCCCGCCCTTGTAAGGTCCAAGCGCCGAATTGAACTGCACGCGGAAACCGCGATTGATCTGTACGCGACCCTGATCATCAACCCACGGCACGCGGAAAATAATCTGCCGTTCCGGCTCGCAAATGCGTTCGATCAGGGCATTGTCGGCATAATATGGTCGTTTCGCAATGACGCGCCCAACACTTTCCAACACCTCTCGCACGGCCTGGTGGAATTCAATTTCACCCGCGTTGCGATGGAGGACATCTTCGAGAATGGGCTCGAGCTTTTCATGGACGTTGACCAAAATTTCATCTCCAGAGTCGGTATGTAATCTCATAATGATCACTCTCTAGAATAATTTTTGATCAATTTGAATAAGTATTAAGCATTAATTGTGCGCGAAAAAGGGGGGCGACCTTCTTTTCAAATACCAAGCGCCTGAAATGACGCTACAGAAAAAGATATGACATTCAAAAATGCAATGTTATCGAGCATTTGCGTAAAAAATAGCCAACTGAAAGTTATCAACGCAATCATTTCAATTGCGCGACTGGATCATTTCGACCGTAGCTTGTAGGCGCGGTTTATGGCAACCGCGCCTTGAGTCCTTTACGGGCACAACGCCTACTGCTCTGAAAATTCCAGAATTGTGCCGCTGGCGTTCTCGGGCAGAACGGCCACGCCTGCCGCCGTTGACGCAAAGGACACGCCATGTGCGGTCAGTGCAGCACGCGCTTTATCCAGTGATCTCACGCGAATGCGCAAGGCTGCAAAAGCACTGGCAGGTGTTTTGTCCAAATCGACATTCGGATAAAATGACAACGCTTTCTCGCGATCGAGAACCAGTAGATCGGCCGAGTTCGGCCCCGTCAGAACCTTCCATCCGCCATCCTGCTCAACCGCTTTCCCGGCCTTGAAAAGACGGGCAAAACCTTTAGCAGACGTTTCAGGATCGGCAGCAATGATGACGATAGCCGAGAGACCGATAGCACCATTTTCATGTTCGATCAGCTCCGGCAGCCAGACCGTTTCGCGGGTCTTGTGCTGACACATGAAAACCATGCCCTGCGGAACTTCGCTGTCGGCAAAAGAGACTGTTTCAAACGCTGCGACGCCCTCGCCGCCGCCCGGCAGCTGCACCGGGCGCTGGAATGTGCCAACTTCGCCCGTCGCTATATCGAGTGTTGCTAGCTCCGCCTTTGCCTCGCGTGCATTGTCGATCCGGCAGGCGATGGCATGCAGTCCTTCACCTAGCGCCGCAAGTTTCTGGCGCTGGTGCTGATTGCCCGGGGTTTCGGCAACAATGCCTAGAAGCTCGAAGTAATCTTCCGGAAACATGATCGTGTAATTGCCGGTGCCTTTTTCCTTGCTGTGCAGTCCGCGCGGGCTCAGCGTGAATCCGAAGCGACGGTATTGCTCGGCACTTTTCTCCAGATCATTAACCAGCAGAAAAACGTGGTCGACGCCTTTTACCGGGTGAGACATATGGAGTTTCCTTTTTTGATAAAATCAGATGCTAAGAGTTGAGGCTTATTTCTTTGTCGGCGCCAGCACAATCTCATGAATTGTGACCTTCGGATTCATTCTGGCGACATAGAGCGCGGTTTCGGCCATATCCTCCGGCTGAATGACGTCATCCATGCGCGCGAGATCGAAACCCGGACGGCGCGCCAAAAGCGGCGTCGCCACCTCACCGGGACAAAGCACCGTGGAACGAATACCGTTTTGTCCCTCTTGCGCGTTCAGGCTCGCACTCAAATCGTTGAGCGCGTGTTTGGAGGCGCCATAGGGTACGCCGCCAGCGGGCGACGAAAAACGCCCCGCCCAGGAAGATGTATGGATCATCAGGCCGCCACCCTGCGCCCGCATTGGTGCAAGCGCGGCTGCAATCACGTTGATCGCGCCCTTGATATTGATGTCAATGACATCATCCCATGAATCGAAATCGATATCCGACCAGCTGCGGCGCGGAATGTTAAGCCCAGCATTGTTGCAGACAACATCGAGACGCCCGGTCCATTCGACGATCGCTTCAGCGACATCTGTCATCGCCTTGCGGTCGAGCACATCAGCCGGGAATATCCGGGCCTCGCCGCCTGCAGAAGTAATTTCATCCGCGATGATGGCCAGCCCTTCCGCCTTCCGGCCTGTCAGGGCCACCGGCCAACCCTCGCTTGCGAAACGGCGTGCCATTGCAGCGCCGATGCCCGAACCGGCGCCGGTGACCCAGACCGCTCCGGGTTTTGTTTTGCCCGCATTTTCACTCTGTTCGGGAGAAATCTGGCTCATCAACAAACTCCAAGATAGAAAATCGACATTTATTAACGCATGGTTATCGAGAAATTATACTAATTTTATCGCACAAATTAGTTTATCTTGACAAAATCATAGCGGATTCTAGCATAACGGTGCTTGCATAAGGAAAAGGCCATTGAATGCTGCTTTAAAGAGCAGTTTCAGGGGCTTGAACAATATCGGGACGTGCGGGAAAAGAGGCCGGAAAGCCCTCCTCAACGTCCTTCAGGGGAACATAGAATGCATATCAGAAAAGCTGGCCTTGGCCTGTTTCTCGCAGCCTTTTCACTTGCTACGGCGTCGTCCAACGCTGAAGAAGTGAAGCGCGGCGGTACGGTCATTGTCCATATGAATACCGAGCAGGGCGTACTCAACCCTGCGCTGCGCGCCTCGACCGGCGTTTACCAGATCACCGGTCGCATCATGGAGCCGCTGATCGACCGCACTTACGAGGGCTACGTGCCGGTTCTGGCAACGAGCTGGTCTTCATCGGAAGACGGCAAGGCCATCACCTTCAAGCTGCGCGAAAATGTGCGCTGGCACGACGGCCAGCCATTCACCTGCGATGACGTTTCGTTCAGCGCAATGAACCTCTGGAAGAAGCTGCTTAACTATTCGACCACGCTTCAGGCCAATCTCGAAGCTGTCGACTGCACCGATCCGCATACCGCCGTGTTCCGCTATTCCAAGCCGATGCCGCTGGAATTGCTGGTCGCCGCGATGCCTGATCTCGGCCATCCGGTGCCGAAGCATCTTTATGAAGGCACCGACATCCTGAAGAACAAGTACAACTCCGCGCCGGTCGGCACGGGTCCGTTCAAGTTTGTCGAATATGAGCGCGGCCAGCACATCATCGCCGAGCGCAATGATGATTACTGGCGCGGCAAGGAATATCCTTACCTCGACCGCATTATCTGGCGCTTCATGCCGGACAAGGCAGCGGCAGCGGCAGCGCTTGAGGCTGGCGAAATGATGGAAACCGCTTTCAACGGCATTTCCATGTCGGACACCGAGCGCCTCCAGAAGGATGGCCGCTTCGACACAGGCACCAAGGGTTTCGAAAACAACGTTGCCCACTCGACCATCGAGTTCAACCTGCGCAACCCGATCCTTGCCAATCTGAAGGTTCGTCAGGCGATCTATCACGCACTCGACATCGACTTTGCAATCAAGACGATCATGCGCGGCTACGCCAAGCCGGGTCGCGGTCCGATCCCGAGCGCTGGCGGTGCAAATTATACCGATCAGGTCCAGACCTATCCATATGACGTGGAAAAGGCCAAGAAGCTGCTCGACGAGGCTGGGTATCCCGTCAAAGAAAACGGCGTCCGCTTCAAGCTGCGCCATCGTCCGGCACCATGGGGCGAATATACTCAGCTCTGGGCTGAATATTATGCGCAAGCCATGAAGGAAGTCGGCATCGACGTTGAAATCCTGACCAATGACGCACCGGGCTTCCTGAACGGCGTCTATCGCGATCACGATTTCGACACGGCAAGCGGCTGGCACCAGTTCCGTTCCGATCCGGCTGTTTCCACCACCGTCTGGCTGCGCTCCGGCGCTCCGGTCGGCACGGCATGGTCCAACCAGTTCGACTATAAGTCTGACGAAATGGACAGCCTGATCGACAAGGCCGCAAGCGAGCTCGACCCGGCCAAGCGCGCCGATCTCTATCACCAGATCCAGCAGCTTGAGATGAAAGACCTGCCAGTCATCTTCGCCATCGAACATCCGTTCGTCGGCGTGACCAACAAGGTTCTCAAAAACCACCACAACACGCCACGGTGGGATTCTTCAAGCTGGTACGATCTCTGGATCGACCAATAAGCAATGCCAACCGCTGCCGGTCACCCGGCAGCGGTTCACCAGTTTTAGAATGCTGACTATGAATATCTTGCAGGATAATCCGCAATGTCCCTGCCCCCAATCCTGACCTTTGCGCTGCGCCGCATCTTGCAGGCGGTTCCCGTCATCCTTCTCATCATGATCGGGGCGTTTCTGCTCATCAAGCTTGCGCCTGGCGACACGGTTGACGCGCTTGTCGGTGACATGGGCGGTGCAGACCCTCAATTCGTCGCCAATCTGCGCACGGAATACGGTCTGGACCAACCAGTCTGGGTGCAGCTGTGGATTTACATGACCAAGCTGGCTCGGTTCGATTTCGGCTGGTCCTATGTCTATGAACTGCCCGTGTTGGACGTGCTGATGGCGCGGCTCGTGCCGACGCTCCTGCTGATGATTTCTTCGCTTTCCGTAGCGTTCATTTTCGGCATCACGCTTGGTGCCTTTGCTGCGCGCAAGGCTTATTCGCTGACCGACAATGTCATCTCGACGCTCGGTCTTGTCTTCTACGCTATGCCGAGCTTCTTTCTCAGCCTCATCCTGATGTTTATCTTTTCCGTCAAGCTGGGCTGGCTGCCCGTTGGCGGTTACAAGACGCTGGGCGGGTTTTATACCGGCTGGAAGAATGTCTGGGATATTGCAGTGCACCTCGTCATGCCGACGACGGCGCTTTCGCTGATCTATCTTGCCTTCTACATGCGCCTGATGCGCACCAGCGTGCTGGAAGTCGCCGACCTCGATTATGTCCGCACCGCCCGCGCCAAGGGCGCCAGCGGCGCAAGGCTGATGTTCCATCATATCATGCGCAACGCTTTCCTGCCGGTCGTAACGCTGCTCGGCCTTCAGTTTTCCACCGTGCTTGGCGGCTCGGTTGTGATCGAAACGATCTTCTCGCTGCCCGGCCTTGGCCAGCTTGCCTATACCTCGGTGATCAAGCGCGACCTCAACACGCTGATGGGTATAATCTTCCTGTGCTCGGTGTTGGTGGTGATCGTCAATTTCATTACCGATCTCATCTATGCGCGGCTTGATTCCAGGATCGAACTGTCATGACATCCCAGGACCTTTCCCTCACCCGCCCACAGGTCTCCCGCACGAAAGTTCTGTGGCAGCGCTTCAGCCGCAACCGCGCTGCCGTGCTGGGCCTTGTCCTTTTCATCGCCGTGGTTCTGATCGCGCTGTTGGCCGATGTCATTGCGCCCGGCGACCCGCTGCGCCGCGCTGGCGATCCGCTTGTCTGGCCATTCCTCAATGCGGCAACGCCGCTTGGCACCGATCAACTCGGGCGTGACATTATGGCTGGCATTTTCCACGGTGCGCGGATATCGCTTCTGATTGGCGTTGTCGCGACCTTGATCTCGATTGTCATCGGCATCGTTATCGGTGCGCTTGCCGGTTATTATGGCGGCTGGGTGGATGATGTGCTGATGCGCATCACCGAAGCCTTTCAAACCGTGCCGAGCTTCGTGCTGCTTCTGGCGCTGGTGGCGATCTTCGGCTCGTCCATCGAAAACATCATCATCTGCATCGGCATTGTCTCATGGACCGCGCCTGCACGCATGGTGCGCGCCGAATTTCTGGCGTTGCGCCAGCGCGAATTCATCGACGCGGCGCGCAATCTGGGCGTCGGCAATATATCGATCATCTTCCGCGAAATACTGCCAAACGCTTTGCCGCCGGTGATCGTGTTCGCATCTGTCGTTATGGCCACGTCCATCCTGATGGAAAGCGCGCTCGCCTTCCTCGGTCTCGGTGATCCTAATTATGCCAGCTGGGGCAACATGATCGGCCAGGGCCGCGCCGTGCTCCGCACCGACTGGTTCTGCTCGGTCATTCCCGGCATTGCCATTCTGCTCACCGTTCTTTCCTTCAGTCTGCTTGGCGAAGGCCTGAACGACGCGCTTAATCCGAGGCAGAAGAAATAATGACCGCCGCACCCGTTCTCGAAATCAGCAACCTGCAAATCGCGCTGCCGAAGGGCGCCGACCGTTCTTTTGCCTTGCAGGACCTGACACTGACCATCAATCCCGGTGAAATCGTCTGCCTTGTTGGCGAAAGCGGTTCCGGCAAATCGCTTTCGGCAGGCGCGATCATGCGCCTTTTGCCGGAACCACATGTGCGCGTGACGCATGGTACGATCAGACTTGAAGGCACTGACCTTTATTCGCTCAGTGAAGCGGACATGAAAAAGCTGCGCGGCGACCGCATCGGCATGATCTTTCAGGAGCCGATGACAGCGCTCAACCCGCAGAAGACAGTTGGCTGGCAGATCGATGAAGTGCTGCGCCTCCATACCAAACTTGGCCGCAAGCAACGCCGTGCCGCTGTGCTAGACATGCTTGCAGAGGTGAAAATTCCCGATCCGGAATCCGCCTCTAACGCCTATCCGCACCAGATATCCGGCGGGCAGCGCCAGCGCGTGATGATCGCCATGGCGCTGATCCTGAAGCCGCGGCTCATCATTGCCGATGAGCCGACTACAGCACTCGACGTGACCACGCAGGCGCAAATTCTGAAGCTGATCCGTGATCTGCAACGCGAGCATGACACGGGCATTCTCTTCATCACGCATGATTTTGGTGTGGTGGCGGAAATCGCCGACCGCGTCGCCGTGTTGCGACTTGGTGAGCTGGTTGAGCAAGGCCCTGCAAATGAGGTGTTGAACCATCCCCAGCATGCTTACACGAAAGCGCTGATCGCATCGGTTCCCGCACTCACCCCGCCCGAACCGAAGCCGTCAGTTGAAGCCCAACCGATTATTCTCAAGGCAAGCGCTTTACGCAAAACCTTCAAGGCGCGTGGCGGATTGCTAACCGGCAAACGCAGTGCCGTGCCCGCCGTAAAGGACCTTTCGTTCGAATTGCGCCAAGGCGAAACGCTGGGCGTCGTCGGTGAAAGCGGTTCGGGCAAGACGACCGTTTCGCGCATCGTCACGCGCCTGCTGGAAGCAGACAGCGGCACGGTCGATGTGAACGGCAAGGATTTTCTGAGCGCAAGCCCGCGTGAAGTGCGCGCCATGCGGAAGGATATCCAGATGGTCTTTCAGGACCCGATGGCCTCGCTCAATCCGCGACGCCGTGTCGTGGACCTGATCGCACAAGGCCCCATTGTCCATGGTGTACCGAAGGCTGAGGCGCACGCAAAGGCCCGCGAACTTCTGGAACTGGTCGAGCTTTCGCCTGCCGCCGCCGACCGTTTTCCGCACGAGTTTTCGGGCGGGCAGCGCCAGCGCATCGGCATTGCCCGTGCACTCGCTTTGGAGCCGCGCATCATTGTCGCCGACGAGCCCGTCTCCGCGCTCGACGTCTCGGTGCAGGCGCAGGTTCTGCGCCTTCTGGCCGACCTGCGTGAAAGGCTGAACCTGTCGCTGCTTTTCGTGACGCATGATTTGCGCGTCGCAGCCCAGCTTTGCGACCGCATCATCGTGATGTCCAAGGGCGAGATCGCCGAAACCGGCCCGACGGCTGAAGTCTTCGCCAATCCGCGCCACGAATATACCCAGCGCCTGCTTGCCTCGATCCCCGGCAAGAACTGGACGCCACCTCGTTTTGAGAATGCGTGACGCCATGCAAAAAGTAGAATTTCCGCCCTCTATCTGGGCCGCCACGGCGCCTCCCCGCACAGCTGCAAAGCCGTTGACCAGTGACGCGGAAGCCGATGTTGTTATCGTCGGCGGTGGTTTCACGGGTCTGTCGGCAGCACTTCATCTGGCAAAGCGTGGTAAGCGCGTCATCCTGCTGGAAGGCAATGCGGTCGGCTGGGGTGCTTCCGGTCGCAACAATGGCCAAGTCATCCCGACCATGACGTCCGCCGAGCCGGATGCGATTGCCAAGCGCTATGGCGCTGCGGGCGAACGCTTTGCCCGCCTGATCGGCAATAGCGCTGATATTCTGTTTTCCATCGTGCGCGATGAAAATATCGAGGCTGAAGCCGAACAAAAAGGCTGGTTCCAGCCCGCCCATTCGCCGGGTCGGGTAAAGCTTTCGCAAATGCGTGTCGAGGCGTGGAAGCGGTTCGGCTTTCCGGCGGAATTTCTTGACCGATCCGCGACATCGCAACTGATCGGCAGCGATTTCTGGTACGGCGGCATGTTCAACCCGACCGGTGGCCATATCAATCCGCTGGCCTTCGCGCGCGGTCTTGCCGCTGCTGCGGAGCGCCATGGCGCAATCATTCACGAGCAAAGCCCGGTTACATCCTATCGGCAAGTCGGCGATCATTGGGCAGTGCATACCGACAACGCCACAGTGCGCGCCAAAGGCTTTTTGCTCGCCACCAATGCCTATACCGGCGAGCTTCGCGAAAGGCTTGCCCCGCGTCTGGCCCGGACAATCGTGCCCGTACTCTCATGGCAGATGGCAACCGCACCCGTCAGCGATAATCTGCGCGCGTTAATTCTGCCCGGACGGCAGGCGGTTTCCGATACGCGTGGTGACCTGCGCTTCTTCCGCTACGATGCGCGCAACCGGCTGATCACCGGCGGCATTGTGATGGGTGACTACGATGTCGCCGAGCGCGTAAAGCGCAAGACTGCGCGCGGCATGGCGGAAGCTTTTCCCGCCCTCGGGGAACCGGAAATCACCCATGTGTGGAGCGGCTTTATCGGCATGACGTGGGATCGTTTCCCACGCGTTCATCAGCTTGGCACCAATGGCTGGGCTTGGATCGGCTGCAACGGACGTGGCGTCGCGCTTGGCACATCACTTGGTCGCGAATTCGCGCGTGCGCTCGATGGAGAATCGGTGCAGGAGCTTGCGCTGCCCGTTTCAGAGGCCGCGCCATTGCCTTTTCACAAAGTCGCGCGGAAAATCGCGCCTTTCTATCTCGCCTGGCTTCGGCGCAAGGATCTCACCGAACCCAATCTCTAAATCAGCTTATTCATGTGAAAGGTCAGGTCCATGAATCAAATGCCAATTCTCGAACGCCGCCGCATTGAGGCGATGGTCATTAAGAACATCTATGATGTGCTGCGCGAACGTTCCGGTGACGAAGAAGCCCAAGCTGTAGTTGGCGAAGCTGTCAGCCGTTCGGCAATTGAACAGGGCAAAAGCTTTGCAGAAGAACTGGGCCGCACGCCAACGATCCAGGATTTTGCCGACATCCAGCCGCTGTGGACGAAGGAAAACGCGCTGGAAATCGACGTGATTTCGCAGGGCGAAAACCATTTCGATTTCAATGTCACGCGCTGCCGTTATTCGGAAATGTACCGCGAGATGGGCCTTGGCCATATCGGGCATCTGCTTTCCTGCAATCGCGATGGCGATTTTTGCATCGGCTATAATCCCGCAATGAAGCTGGAACGCACGCAGACCATCATGAAGGGCGCGAGCCACTGCGATTTTCGCTATCGTCTCGACGCCACCGAAGAAAATACGAAGGAAGCCTGATATGCCGGTTGAAAACTGGACGTCGAACCAGCTCGATGAACTCGTCGCATTTCGTCGTGACCTGCACGAAAACCCGGAGCTGCTTTACGATGTAAACCGGACGGCAGACAAGGTTGCCGATGAACTGCGTGCGGCTGGCGTCGATGAAGTCGCAACCGGCATCGGGCGCACTGGCGTTGTCGGCGTCATACGCGGTCAGAGCAACAAGTCTGGCCGTGCCATTGCCTTGCGCGCGGACATGGATGCGCTGCCGATCCTGGAAGAAACCGGCGCGGAATGGTCTTCGAAAGTGCCAGGCAAAATGCACGCCTGCGGTCATGACGGCCACACGACGATGCTTCTCGGTGCGGCCCGCGAACTGGCACAAAGTCGCGCTTTCGACGGCACGGTTATCGTGATCTTCCAGCCTGCCGAAGAAGGCGGCGCTGGCGCCAAGGCGATGATCGATGACGGCCTATTCAAGCGCTGGCCGGTCAACGAAGTTTATGGCATGCACAACCGTCCAAACCTTGCGGTCGGGCATTTCACCATCAATTCCGGCCCGATCATGGGATCAGTCGACGTTCTAGACATCACCATTGAAGGTGTTGGCGGACATGCGGCCTCACCGCATCAGACCATCGACCCAATCCCGGTGACAGCCGCTCTCATTCAGGCAATCCAGACCCTGACAGCGCGCACCATCGATCCGCTGGATTCTGCCGTGATTTCGATCACGACTATTCAGGGAGGCGATGCATTCAACGTCATTCCGCAGAAAATCCGGTTGACCGGCACGGTTCGCACGCTTCGCGAGGACGTGCGTAATCACATCGAGGAAAAACTGACCCGTGCAGTGCAGGGCATTGCCGATGCTTTCGGAGCAACGGCAACGCTCGACTATCAGCGCAACTATCCCGTGACCGTCAATCACGAGCACGAAACCGAACTTGCAGCCATTGCTGCCGAAGCCGTCTCTGGCGCTGATCGTGTCACGCGCGACATGCCGGCCACACTTGGCGGCGAAGACTTCGCGTTCATGCTAAACGAAGTTCCGGGCGCGATGATCAATATCGGCAACGGCCCAAGCGCCAATCTCCATCACCCCAAATATGACTTCAACGATGATGTTATTGCCTGGGGTTGCTCTTATTGGACAACTTTGGTGCGTCACCGTTTGCCAGTTTGACGTCATAGAATGTGGTGAGGCAGAATAGTGCCTCACCGCACAGTTTTAAGCGGCACTTTTCTCCGGAAGCTGTGATGAAATTGGAAACAACCAGTCATAAGCGATATTGAAAACAAAGGCATAAGCCAGATAGAAAAGCACGATCACCACGTCCATCATCAGCGCGGCGATGATCGAAATGCCCAGATACCAGGCAATAAACGGTATCAGCAGCACAATCAGACCCGCTTCGAACAAGATGGCATGTGCAACGCGGATGGGCATAGTTTTATGCACCGTTCCCCTCAGTCGCAGCAAAGCCCGATCAAATCCAAGATTGAAAAGAAAATTCCAGATAGTCGCGGTGGTGGCGGATATGACGCCGATGACACCCATCGCATCCACCGGCTTATCAAAAATAATCGCCGAGCATGGAATGAAGATTGCCAGTCCAATAATTTCAAACATCGCCGCATGGCGAACACGATCTGCAAAACTACGCACTTATTTATTCCTTGATATTGGTGCGCCCTTTCTATCTATTATTATGGATTTTAAAAGTTAGATACTATCTGGATTTGCGATAGATGAATGTCGAGCTGGACCAACTGGAAGCGTTTGTTGCCGCTGCTGAACACGGATCGTTTTCGGCTGCGGCCCGCCATCTGCGCAAAGCGCAGTCAGCCGTCAGTGTGTTGATCTCCTCTCTGGAAGACGATCTTAACGTCAAACTTTTCAGCCGAGCGACGCGCAGTCCGGCACTGACCGAAGCAGGCGCGAGGCTGTTGCCCGAAGCGCGTCTGATGCTGGATCGGCGTGAACATCTCATTTCAGTCGCACGAAACTTCGATGAGCATGTCGAGTCCCGCCTTGTGGTTGCTCTGGATGAACTCTATCCCGAACCGGCGGTCGCCGCCCTTTTCGCCGCGTTTGCGAAGCACTATCCCCATGTCGAACTCGAATTGCAGTTTCCGCATTCATCCGTGATCGCCGGGCTGCTTAAAAACGGCAAGGTTGATCTTGGCGTCATGTGGCGGCTGGATCAGATACAGCCCGAACTCGGGTTCCAGACCATTGGCTGGGTGCCGCTTGTGCTTGTCTGCGGTCGAAACCATCCCCTTGCGAGCAGCCCCGTGAATTGGGAAGACCTGCGGACGCACCGGCAGATCATGGTTCGCAAACGCAGTGACGAGGACGAAAAACACAGGCTTCGCGTGGCCGCCGAGGTCTGGTGGGTGGAAAGCCACTGGGTCATTCTGCAAATTCTGAAACAGGGCATCGGTTGGGCTTATATCCCGGAACATATATTGAGGGATTCACCATTGGCGGATGAACTTGTTATCCCAAAACTGCAATTCGACGGTGGCGCCCATCCCGTGGCGCTTGAACTGGTCTGGAACAAGCTCCGCCCGCACGGACCCGCTGCCAAATGGCTGAGACAGCAATTTGCCTCAAACAAGTTTTGATACGCTCAAACGCGCCGCACAAAAGCCGCGACGAGGCACTATTATTTTTTAACAGGAAACTGAAAATTGACGCCCGCAAATATCTGCCATTTCGGCGCGCCGTCGCCTTGATGCCAAACCGTATATTGCGGCTCGATAAACGCATTCATGGTGATGCCTTTATCAAGCTCGAAAACTTTACCGATACCCAAACCGACCGGAATATACCCTTCATTGTCCTCAAGATTGAAGTTCCATGTTGCTGTCGAGCGAAGATACCAGCCATCCTTCAGATTGTAATTGATGATCGGCTCGACGGTTGCCAAGCTTACCCTCTCTCGGTCGCCATGCCCTGCGAACGATGTTTGATAGGTCACCAGGCCGCCCAAAAGACCCCAACTTTGCGGCGCAACGATTACGCCCGACGCCCCGACCTGCCATTTTCCGCTGCCAAGTGCGTCATCCGTCGCGGTTGGGATAACCAATATCGGCCCCGCACCGAATGTGATGTCTCCATGCTTGGGGAGAATGAAAATGTCCATCAGCGTCAGATCACCCAATCCTGTCACATATCCGTCGGGAAACTCCGGCGCTGTGGCGATGGGTAGCGTATACCGTAACAATTGCGGCAAACCGACTATCTCCGCTGGCACCAGTCCACGCAGGAGAAACTGATTGGACCGCCGACCGGATAATCCATATATTTCCGGCACATAATAGTTATGGAAGTTGACGGTAATCTTCGGTGTCAGGGGATTATTGGCGTCGTTTACCGACTGATGCTCTTGCGCTGCAACGCCATTCATCAAAACGAAGGACAACAGCAGTCCAAGACCTGTACGCGTGAAGATCGACATCGCAAGTTTCCCCATTTCATATCGAAAAGGGTATCTTAAACGCACGGAAAATGAAGTTTGTTACAGTAACAAACAGCACATTTTCTGTGTGTGTAGCGAACTACGTTTTGCTAGGTTTCGATCAGAGCGGACATACGCACCAGATCGGCCAGCGATCCTGCCTGCATCTTCTGCATGACATGCGCACGACGCACCTTCACGGTGATTTCCTTCACCTCGAGTTGAGCGGCTATCTGCTTGTTCAATAGACCTTGGACAACGAGCGTGAACACATCGCGTTCGCCCGCTGTCAGGCTCATCCAACGGTCGTGAATCTCAGAACGCGCTTGTTCGTCCTGCAAACGTTTCTTATCGCCGTCGATGGCCCGATAGACAGCGTCCAACAGATCATGATCACGAAATGGTTTCGGCAGAAAATCAACAGCCCCGTTTCTGATGGCATTGACGCCCATGGTGATATCGCCGTGACCGGTAATGAAGATAACCGGAATACGAATACCGAGGCCTGTCATCTGGGCGAAAAAATCCGTACCTGTCTGCTCCGGCATTCGCACATCAAGTATCATGCAGGACGGGCCGGACTGGCGTTCGAAATCAAGGAAACTCCGCACAGATTCAAAGCTGATCACCTTCATATCGATGGAAGCAAATAAATCTTCCAAGGCGCGCCGAACCGAGAGATCGTCATCGATAATGTAAACGACCGCTGCGTTCTCGTGTGTAGCCGTCATTGCTCGCCCATCCTGACCGCTGGCACTTCCAGCAGAAACGTCACGCCATTCGACCCGGCACCCAATGCACCTTGGGCATCGGTCCAGATACGACCACCATTGGCCTCTATGATAGTGCGGCTGATCGTCAGCCCCAACCCGAAGCCGCCGTCTTTCGTGGTCCAGAACGCATCAAAAAGGCGTTCTCGCGTTGCATTCGTGAGACCTGATCCCGTATCAGCTATCGTAAACCGCAAGCTGGCATTTACGCCGAACTGGGATTTTATCAGGAGAAACCGATCGTCCCTATCCGTCCCCGCCATTGCTTCAATGGCATTGAGGATCAGGTTGCCGATAACCTGCTGTATTTGCACCCGATCTGCCCAAGCGGACGGTAGATCGCTCGCCAAGTCAAGTTGAAGGCGTATCCCATTCCGGTGAAGCTCTGCTGCGGCCAGATCGGCCATTTCACGGATAGCCATGTTGAAATCAAAGCGCCCGATCTTTGGCTTTTCGCCTTTGGACAAGCGGCGAACACGATCAAGGATTTCACTCGCACGATGAGAATCTGCAGATATCCGCTCAAACGTTGATAGAGCACGCGCCACGTTTGGCGGAGTTTGTGACAGCCAACGGTGGCCGGCGCCCGCACTGGTTTCGATTGCAACCAGTGGCTGGCTGACTTCATGGGTAATAGAGCCGGTCAGCTGACCAAGGGTGGTCAGTCGTGCAAGTCGCAACAAGCGTTCCCGCGTCTCGTGGGCTTCGGCTTCCGCATCGACCAGTTTCAGGCCCAGATATGCTGTGCACGCGATGGCCACAATGCTGATCAACGTGTTGATGAAACCAACATTATAAGAGCCCGAGCGCGTCAAACCGAAGCTTACAACAGTCAAGACGATGCAGCCAGCGGCGACACCAATCACTGTGTGGTGCGAGAACAATCTGGCCGAAACCAGCACAATAGCTGTATAGAAAACAGCGGCGGCTATCGCGTAATCGGTGACTGTGTCGAATACGAAAATGGTGGCGCAGAAAATGGCGAGTACCAGAGATGCCGCAATGTCCTGCGGAGACATGCGGTGAAGGCCTTTCATTCGCATCTAGCGCTCCTCTCTGGTGTTAAGTTTGAAGCTTCATTTGAACCTTATAGCTCCAATCCTTTGGTTTGATCTACCATGATACTTCGCAAGATCCGGCATGCGTTCGAGCCACACAGTCGTTTCTATGAAAAAGTGACCAGCAGCATAGCTGCTGGCCACTTCCTTCGATGTGACGCTGCGAGGCACCGACAGCGTCACATCAGAACCACTGACCAAAGCGACGAATGTAGAAACTCTTCATGCCTTGGGCGACAACACAGTAGGCGAACAGCGTTGCGAGCAGCCATGGGAAGTAAGCCCAGGGTAGCGGTTGCAAGCCGACCATAGTTCCAAGCGGCGAGAATGGAATGTAGATGCCAAGCGCCATGATCAAACCGGTCATCAGCATCACGGGCAAAGCGGCAGTGCTTTGGATGAACGGTATTTTCTGCGTGCGCAGCATATGCACCACAAGCGTCTGCGACAGCAGGCCCTCAATGAACCAGCCCGACTGGAACAGTGACTGCATGTCCGGCGTGTTCGCCGCAAAGACATACCACATCAACGCGAAAGTCGTGATGTCGAAGATCGATGACGTCGGCCCTACCCAAATCATGAAACGACCGATGTTCCGGGCGTCCCATTTCCGGGGTTTTGCCAGAAACTCTTTGTCCATGCGATCCCATGGCAGGGAAAGCTGGGAAATGTCGTACATCAGATTCTGGATCAGCAAATGAATTGCCAGCATCGGCAAGAACGGTATGAAAGCGCTCGCCACCAGCACGGAGAACACATTGCCAAAATTCGAGCTGGCGGTCATATTCAGATATTTGATGATATTACCGAATGTTTCACGCCCTTTGAGAACACCCTCTTCCAGCACCATCAGGCTCTTTTCGAGAAGGATAATATCGGCAGATTCCTTCGCAATATCAGTGCCACTATCAACCGAAATACCCACATCCGCATCGCGCAACGCTGGGGCATCGTTGATACCATCGCCAAGAAACCCAACCGTATGACCATTTGCCTGCAACGCGTTGAGAACCCGTGATTTTTGCAATGGCGTGAGCTTTGCAAAAACTGTGGCTTCCTCAACCGTCGCGCGCAATTTTTCGTCGTTCATCTTCTCGATTTCTCGACCAAGAATTGGCGTGCCCGGCTCCAGTCCAACTTCACGGCAGATCTTTGTGGTGACGACATCATTGTCCCCAGTGAGTACTTTGACGGCAACGCCATGCTCGGCCAAGGCGGCAATAGCGGGACGTGCAGTTTCCTTTGGCGGATCGAGGAAGGTGAGGAAGCCTTGCACCACCAGCTCTTTCTCATCCGGGATATCATAGCGCGCCACGGTGGAAGACGGATCGATCTCTCGTGTGGCGACCACCAGCACACGGAAACCATCACGATTGTAATCGCGTGCCAGTTCGACAAGCGCTTTACGGCGCGCATCATCCAGCGGCTTGATTTCATCGCCGTCGCGAATTGAGGTTGAGATCGCCAGCATTTCTTCCACTGCGCCTTTACAGACCAGCAGATGCTCGCCACCAAAACCTTCAACCACAACCGACAAGCGGCGACGAACGAAATCGAACGGCAGTTCATCCACTTTTTTGTAGAACCGAGCTGAAGCAGTGCTTGAGGGGCTGTCTTCGGCAAAGCGAATAACGGCCTGATCCATAAGGTTCTTCACGCCGCTCTGATGGTAGCTGTTGAGCCATGCCAACCGCAATACACTTGGATCACATTGGCCGTTAGCATCAAGATGGTGTTCGAGGATGATCTTGTCTTGAGTCAATGTGCCGGTCTTGTCTGTACAAAGCACATCCATCGCCCCGAAATTCTGGATGGCATTCAGACGCTTCACCACGACTTTGCGGCGCGCCATTGCGACAGCACCTTTGGCGAGGTTCGAGGAAACGATCATCGGCAACATTTCGGGTGTAAGACCAACCGCCACAGCGAGCGCAAACATGAAGGCGTCAGGCCAGTCCCCTTTGGTAAAGCCGTTGATCAGCAGGACCACCGGCACCATTACCAGCATGAAGCGGATCAGAAGCCAGCTCACGCTGTTAACACCCCGATCAAAGGCCGTTTCTGCGCGCGAACCCACAACCGCCTTCGCAAGCGAACCAAAGTAAGTGCGTGCGCCGGTTGCGACCACGACAGCAGTCGCTGTGCCGCTGACAACATTTGTGCCCATGAAGCAGACCGACGGCAGATCAAGCATGTCCATCTGATCACCGACGGTTGCTTTAGCCTCGGCAGACTTTTGAGCAACAGCGCCAAGCGTGTCATATTTTTCAACGGGTAGAGCTTCACCCGTCAGGGCCGCCTGACTGACGAACAGATCACGCGATTCAAGCAGTCGCACGTCGGCAGGGATCATATCGCCAGCTGAAAGCTTGACGATATCGCCTGCGACGAGTTCGGCCATGGGAACTTCGACCAGTTTTGCTTCCACACCTTGTGCGTTTCCGCTTCCCTGACGGCGCAACACTGTTGCAGTTGTGCGCACCATGGCCTTAAGCGCTTCCGCAGCTTTGCCGGAGCGGAATTCCTGCCAGAAACGCAGCAATGCGCTGAGGAACACCATCGTCAAGATAATCGTCACGCCGGTATATTCCGGGTCTTCGCCGTTGCGCAGCGGAAGAATGATATCCGTAACGAACGATATAGCCGCAAGCGTTACCAACACGGCGATAAACGGGTTTTTGAAGGCGAGCAGAAACTGTACCAACGCATGCGGACGCTTTTCATGTGCTACATGATTGGGTCCGTCCTTGATCAGGCGGTGTTTCGCTTCAGTCTCAGTCAGGCCGTTGATGGTCGTCCTGAAATTTGCGAGCGTCGTATCAACGCTGTTTTGTGCCTCGCGCACGGCGCGCATTGACAGTTTCCTGTCGTCCTTGCGGGCAGCGGCAGATACGGGCTGTTTCAATATGGCGTTCATGTCATTATCCTCATGCCGCCACGTCCGGCACGAGCGCTGACATGCCCCCCTTAAGGGATATGCCAAGCCATGCCGCACCGTCGAAGCGACGTCCGGTTTGTTTTCCTGTCAAGATTGTGAAAAGCCTGCTCGATTAACGCTACCGGCAATAACCGAGCGGGCCTGCTGGGGTCATCGTCCATGGTCTAATTCCACTGTTTGAATGATTTCGCTTATCAATGCACCCAGGTTGACGTTCGGTTCTGCTGCCCGGCAGCAAGCAACAGGCCGAAACGTTCCAGCACCGGCAACGACCTATAGTGTGCAATCTCTTTGGGGTCTGTTGTCCAGCGACATTCCACGCGTCCGTTTTTAGGATTGACGTACCAGATCGTTGTCAGCTGGGGAGCCTTCCCGATGGCTCCGTCACGGTTCACATCGACTTCAAACACGTGGCTATAAGTGGTTACGCTGCTGCGAGCGGTTTTGCGGCTAATAGAATGCATAGGCACACCAAAGCGCGCGCCAAAATTGGCGATTGCGGCTGCAATATTCATCTCTTACCTCATGACGCGCCACTGCGAGCGTCCGGGCAAGAGCATGAGATTAGCTCTCGTCGAACAACCCCAGTGGCGACAGCTTTCGACTACTGTCGCTTGGCATTGTGTTTTCCTGTGTTAAGGAGCTTGTTGCTCCGACGGCATCTCTTTACCAGATGCGCCTTTCGCGAGCTACGAAAATGCATGGGTTTTGCAAGGTGCATTATGGTACACGGCATATACCAAGGTATACGCCGTGTGACGCTTGAGCAGTCTGCATGTACCGCAGCCGCTGGCGTAGCTCAATTACGATGCTTTTCCAAACCGATCCGCCGATTGATCCAATCGGGCTTGATGGTGGCTTTGGACAGTTCAAGATCGGCAAATAGCTTCTCCTGTACCAACTCAGGCATTTTGCTTGAACGCGGCGATCCCGACGCTCGGCTGACATGCATCAAAACCTGCTCGCAGAAGGCCGTTTCCTCCCCGTCTCCATTCAGCATCCGCATAAAAACATGCATACGCTTGTGATCGACATTCAAGACAGACAGCTCGACGTTCAATGTTTCATCGACGTGGCATTCTTTCAAATATCCGATACGGCTATCGAGGGTATAGAGCGTGGCATTAATTGCCTCACGATAGGCGGCATCAATGCCAATTCGGTCCATATAGGCAGTGGCGGCATCCGAAAAGACGATACCATAGGCATAGTCACCCATATGACCGTTGTAGTCTATCCAGCCCGGCGAAACGCTTGTGCGATAGATGGGCAACGCTTCGCTCATGCTTATTTCCTCCGCTCCAGCCAAGCATAAAACTCTCCGACGATACCTTTACGGAAGAGGATGACGCATGCCATGAAGATGATGCCGGTGACGATTGTGACGGGGAAGTCGGACGTTGCGAGATAGTTCTGCAAGGCGACGACGAAGGCTGCACCGACGATGGGCCCGATCAGCGTGCCGATCCCGCCAAGCAGCGTCATCAGGATCACTTCACCCGACATCTGCCAGCCTACATCAGTCAGCGTTGCAAACTGGAAGACGAGGGCCTTCAGACCGCCTGCAAGGCCCGCAAGAGCAGCCGACATCACGAAAGCGGCCAGCTTGTAGCGATTGACGGAGTAGCCGAGCGATATGGCGCGGTTTTCATTCTCGCGCACCGATTTCAGGATCATGCCGAAGGGCGAGTTGATGATGCGCCAGATGGCAAACACGCCGAGCACGAACAGCGCCAGCACAAAGTAATACATGTTCATCGGATTGTTGAGATCGATGAAGCCAAACAGATATCCGCGCGGCACGCCCTGCAAGCCGTCTTCGCCATGGGTGAAGGCAGCCTGCAGGCAGAAGAAGAAGAACATCTGCGACAGCGCCAGCGTGATCATGGTCGAATAGATGCCCTGACGGCGAATGGCCAGATAGCCGATGACGAGGCCAAGCGCTGCGGCGGCAAGAATGCCGAGGATCAGGCCCACTTCCGGTGTCACGCCCCATTCCTTCACCGTATGCGCGGTGATATAGGCCGCGCCGCCGAAGAAGGCTGCATGGCCAAACGAGAGAATGCCGGTAAACCCAAGCAGCAGGTTGAACGCCGAGGCAAACAGCGCAAAGCACAGCATCTTCATCAGGAAGATCGGATAGACCACGAAGGGTGCTGCGGCCAGTGCGACGATGGCGATGATGAGGATGGTGGCCGACAGGCTGTTGATCGCCGGTTTGCGGGTCGGGGTGGCGCTATGGCTTGCAGCCGTTGCTTTAAGAGCGGTATCAGCCATATCAGGCCTCCTTCCCGAACAGTCCGGCGGGTCGCACCAGAAGGACGATAGCCATGATGACGAAGATGACGATGCTGGAGGCTTCCGGGTAGAAGACCTTGGTGAGCCCTTCGGCCAGTCCCAGCACATAGCCGGTGATGATGGCGCCGAGGATTGAGCCCATGCCGCCGACAACCACCACGGCAAAGACCACGATGATGATGTTCGAGCCCATCAGCGGGCTGACCTGATAGATCGGGGCCGCCATGATGCCGGCAACGCCCGCAAGGCCAGCACCCAGCGCATAGGTGAAGGTGAGAAGCAGCGGCACATTGATGCCGAAGGCCTTGACCAGTGTCGGGTTTTCGGTGGCGGCGCGCAGATAAGCGCCAAGCTTTGTCTTTTCGATCAGAAGCCAGGTGCCAAGGCAGATGATCAGCGAAGCCACCACCACCCAGGCGCGATAATTCGGCAGGAACATGAAGCCGAGATTATTGCCGCCTGCAAGCGACGGGGGCACCGCATAGGGCTGTCCGGCAGCACCATAATAATAGCGGAACGTGCCTTCGATCACGAGCGCCAGGCCGAAGGTGAAGAGCAGGCCATAGAGCGGATCGAGATTATAAAGCCGTGACAGCGCCACGCGCTCGACAATCGCGCCGCCGAGACCGACGATGATCGGAGCCAGAATAAGCGCTGGCCAATAGCCGATGCCAAGCCAGCTCAACAGCAGATAGCCGACAAAAGCGCCCAGCATATATTGTGCGCCATGCGCAAAATTGATGATGCGCAACAGCCCGAAGATGATGGCAAGGCCAAGGCTCAGCATGGCATAGAACGAGCCGTTGATGAGACCGACCAGCAATTGGCCGAGAAGCGCTTGCAGAGGGATTCCAAAAATCATTGTCATGTCAGACTCCCAGCGCTTCGTTCAGGGCCGCCATGCGGTCGAGCAGTTCGGCGGTTGGGAAGTTTTCGGTCACCACACCATGGTCCATCAGATAGAAGCGGTCTGCGACCTTCGCGGCAAAGCGGAAGTTCTGCTCGACCAGAAGGATGGTCATGCCGCGCTTCTTCAGTTCCACCAGCACATCGCCGATGCGCTGCACGATGACAGGCGCCAGACCTTCGGTCGGCTCGTCCAGCAGCAGCACCTTGACGCCGGTGCGCAGGATGCGCGCAATGGCCAGCATCTGCTGCTCGCCGCCCGACAGCTTGGTGCCGGGGCTGTTGCGCCGCTCATGCAGGTTCGGGAAAAGCGCGTAAATCTCGTCCAATGACATCAAGCTCTGCTCGCCTTTTGCGACAACCGGCGGCAAAAGCAGGTTCTCGTGCACGCTGAGCGTGGCGAAGATGCCGCGCTCTTCCGGCACGAAGCCAAGACCCGCATGGGCGATGCGATGCAAAGGCACGCGCATGATGTCTTTGCCCTCCAGCGTGATCGTGCCGGTGCGCTTGCGGATGATGCCCATGATGGCGCGCAAGGTTGTCGTCTTGCCGACGCCGTTGCGGCCCAGAAGCGTGATGGTTTCGCCGGGCCAGATGTCGAGATCGACGCCATGCAGGGCATGGCTTTCGCCATACCAGGCATTCAGCCCGCGCACGGACAGGAGCGGTTGGCCTTTATTCATGTTCGGTTCCCATATAGGCGGTGCGCACGCGCTCGTCCTTCGAGACATCGGCATAGCTGCCGGAGGCGAGGATCTCGCCGCGTTGCAGCACCGTGACATGGTGGGCGATATCGGCCACCACCTTGAGATTGTGTTCCACCATCAAAACGGCGCGGTCCTTCGCGACATCGGCAATGAGGGCGGCAATGGTGTGAACGTCTTCATGGCCCATGCCGGCCATGGGCTCATCCAGCAGCAGCACTTTCGGATCAAGCGCCAGCGTGGTGGCGATTTCCAGCGCGCGCTTGCGGCCATAGGACAGATCGGCAGCCAGTGCATGACGGGCATCGGCAAGGCCGACGCGCTCCAGAAGCTCGACGGCTCTCGCATCCAGCCGGTCCAGCGCGGAAAGCGAACGCCAGAATTGCGTGGCAAGACCGTTCGGGCGTTGCAGCGCCACCTTGACGTTTTCCAGCACGGTGAGATGCGGGAAGGTGGCCGAAATCTGAAACGAACGCACCAGTCCCATCCGCGCCACTTTGGCCGGGTCGGTTTTGGTGATGGTTTCGCCCAGAAGCGTGATCTCGCCGCTTGTCGGCTGCAGAAACTTGGTCAGAAGATTGAACACCGTCGTCTTGCCAGCCCCGTTCGGGCCGATCAGCGCATGAACGCGGGCATGTTCCACATCAAGATCGACATTCTTCACCGCATAAAAGCCGCCAAACGACTTGCCCAAGCCGCGCGCCGACAAAACAGGACGCGCAGCGGCCTGCGATAGAGAAGTCGAGGTCGCCGGCCCTGCTTCACGCAGAGCCGTCACATTGCCAGTCGAAGCTGTCATCCAAAAAGCCTCTTTACTGCGTCACAAGCGGGCAGCCGCCCTTGTCGAGCGGACGGAATGCCTCGTCACCGGGGATGGTGCGCAGAACTTTGTAATAGTCCCACGGACCTTTGGATTCCTCAGGTGACTTGACCTGAACGAGATACATGTCGTGAACCATACGACCGTCGGCGCGCAGCTTTGCATTGCGAGCGAAGAAGTCACTGATATCCATCGTGCGCATCTTGTCGAGCACGGCCTTGCCGCTGGTGGATTTTGCCGCTTCGGACGCCTTGAGGTAATTCATGACAGACGAATAAACGCCTGCATGAACCATCGTCGGCATTTTACCGTTCATCCGTTCCCCGAAACGCTTCGACCAGGCACGGGTCTGATCATCATAATCCCAGTAAAAGCCGGTGGTCAGCGTCAGGCCTTTTGCAGTTTCGAGGCCAACGCTATGAACGTCAGAGAGAAACAGCAACATGCCTGCGATCTTCTGGCCGCCCTGGGTAATACCATATTCACTGGCTTGCTTGAGGGCGGTCATCGTATCGCCCGACGAATTTGCAAGAGCAATCACGTCAGCGCCCGATGCTTGCGCCTGTAGCAGGAAGGAGGAAAAATCAGTGGTTTCACGCGGATGACGCACCGCGCCCACCACTTCGCCACCGCTTGCCTTGACGGCTTCCGCTGTATCGCGTTCCAGCGCATGGCCGAAGGTATAGTCAACGGTAATGAAGTACCACTTCTTGCCGCCCTCCTGCGTCATGGCGCGACCGGTGCCATTGGCGAGCGAATAGGTGTCCCAGGTCCATTGCGCCGTCGTTGGCGAACAGGCTTTGCCGGTCAGGTCCGAGGAACCTGCCGTGGACGCCAGAAACGCTATGTCCTTGTCACGCGTGATCTCTTGAACCGCCATGGCGACCGATGATGTCGGCACGTCGATAATGGCTTTGACGTTCTTCTCGTCGATCCAGCTGCGCGCCAGCGTCGAACCGATATCCGGCTTGTTCTGATGGTCGCCGACGATGACCTCGATGGGCTCCCCATTCAGCTTTCCGCCGAAATCCTCCACCGCCATTTTTGCGGCCACGACCGAACCTTCGCCTGCCAGGTCGAAGTTCATGCCGGACATATCCGTCAGCACGCCCAGCCGAACCGGTTCTGCCAAAGCCGGACTTGCGAGCATCATGGTGGCAAACACACCCGAAAGCATCATTGATTTCATTTTCATGTTTTCCTCCTCCCAAATTACAACGGTGTCAGCCCGACTGGCTGCTGCTTTCCGCAATCAGTCTCGCCAGATAAAACTGGTCGGCTTCATAAGGCGCAGCCCAGTTGGCGCGGTGTTCTTGATCAATAGCTCGTTTCGTCATCCGCAAGGCCAACGGCGGGCATTCGGCGATGGTCTGCGCGAAGAGTTTGGCGGTTTCGACCGCACCGCCCGCCGGGGCAATCTTGTCGCAAAGACCCATATGAAGCGCGTCCTGTTCGCCGATCCGGTCATTAGCGAAAAGCGCCCGCTTGGCGCGCGTCGGGCCGATTAGCGATGACAGGAGGGGCAGCCCGCCCCAACCCAGCGTCATGCCCAGACGGACTTCCGGAAACTGAAAGAAGGCCCCCTCCGCCATAACGCGGAAATCTGCTGCCAAGGCCAGGATGCCGCCACCACCAACTGCCGGACCTTCAACCGCTGCAATGGTGATCTGCGGCAACAACCGCCACCGATCGCACATGACGCCGCCGAGCGACATGGCCGTGTGGCGTGCAACGGCGCCCGCACTGGTGCGCCACAGGTTCTCGTCTTTCAGATCGACGCCGCCGGAAAAGCGGCTTTCGGTTCCGGCGATGATAACGACCTGAACACTGTCATCCGCCGATAACTCGTCCGCTGCCTGGATGAGCGCCTTGATCGATTCTTCATTGAGAGCATTGGCCTTGCCGCCGCGGTCATAGCGCGCCACCGCAATCGGTCCCTCGCGCTTGATATCGACTATGGCCATTTCCATCCTCCCAGATGTTTTCGCTTTGACATACTACCGAGTATGTTGCATATTCCAAACAGGTTTGCAACTGCCCTCTTTTGAAGGTTTAGTTGTGGCCGGGTAGGAGGAATTCAGAACATGACGCCAGACCAGCGCGCGCTCAACCGTAACCATTCCGTGTTGCGATATCTTCTCGATCAATATGCAGCCGAGCGCCCCACGGCACCATTCGTGCATTTTTGGCCGTCGACGGAGTGGGATTACAAGACGACCCGCGACCGAGTTCGCCAGCGCGCGGCAACGCTGCAATCCCATGGCGTAAAACGCGGCGATCACGTGCTTTGTTTTATGGGCAATGGCCCGGATCTGCTCACCACCTGGTTCGCAATCAACTATATCGGCGCAGTCTATGTGCCAATCAACACCGCAGCACTCGGTCGCCCTCTGGAACATATTCTGGACGATGCGGATGCACCGTTGATGATCGCCCACGCCGATCTGGTGGAACGATTGCTGGATGTCGCACCCGGCAAACTGCGCAAGGTTCTGGTGGTCGAAGGCTCTGTTAGCTGTGCAGTCGATGGTGTGGAAACTCTGCCTTTGTCTGACGTGGAAACAGTCAGCGAAACCGAACTTGTTCTCGACAAGCCGATTGAGCCGTGGGACACGCTTGCCATCATGTACACCTCGGGTACGACGGGCAACGCCAAGGGCGTCGTAACCTCTTATGTGCAGCTTTATACGATGGGCCCGGACGCCTTTGACTGCGTCGATGAAACGGATCGCTGCATGATCTGCGGTCCGATCTTCCATTGCGGCTCCACCCTTTATGTCTATGCGATGCTGGCGCGTGGCCTTTCCATCGGTATGATGCGCGAGTTCAAAACCCAGCATTTCTGGCAGGCCGTTCGGGATACGAACTCGACCTATTGCCTGTTGCTGGGCGTCATGGCGAGTTTCCTTCTGAAACAGCCGGTTTCATCGGATGATCGCAACCACCCGCTGCGGCGCGCCTTCATTACCCCGTTCGGCGAGGATGGCCCATTATTTGCGGAAAGATTCGGCGTCGAGGCATGGACCATCTACAACATGACCGAAATCGCCAGCCCGCTTGTTGCTGGACCCGGCATCACGCAAAAGGGAATCGCCGGAAAGCCGCGCCCCTGGTATCAGCTGCGCGTGGTTGACGAAAACGACATCGAAGTGCCGGATGGCACGGCTGGTGAACTGGTCATCCGCTCCGACCGCCCCTGGGCGTTGATGAAAGGTTATTACAACAATCCGAAAGCTACCGTCGAAGCCATGCGCAATGGCTGGTTTCACACTGGAGACAGCTTTCGCAAGGATGAAAACGGTGTTTATTTCTTCGTGGATCGCCTGAAAGACGTCATCCGGCGGCGCGGTGAAAATATCTCCTCCTTCGCTTTGGAGGCCGAAGTGCTTTTCCACGACACCGTCAAGGAATGCGCAGCCATCGCAGTCCCGAGTGAACTGAGCGAGGATGAAGTTCTGATCGCCGTAACCCCTGTCGAAGGGCAGGAAATCGTCGCCGGAGAACTGCTGGAATTTCTCGCAGGTCGTCTGCCCCGCTTCATGGTGCCGCGCTATGTACGAATTTTGGAATCTCTTCCAAAAACCTCGAGCGGTAAAATTCAGAAACATGTACTACGCAGCGAAGGCATTACTGGAGATACGATTGATCGCGAGCTCAAGGTGAAGCGCGCGAGTTGATCTCTCAAAATCGAAAGACCTGAACATCATGGAAAATTTCATCTTCAACACAACGCCATCCATCGTGCTGCAAACCGGCGGGCTGGCGAAGATTGTCGATATTGCCGGACACCTATTGGGCAAGCGCGTTGTTATCGTCACCGACAAAGGATTGCGTAAGCTCGGACTGCTGTCCCCAGCGACAAACGCCTTGGAGCAGGCGGGCATTGCCGTTTCGATCTTCGATGATGTGCAGGCCGACCCACCGGAAAGCAATGTTCTGGCGCTGAAGAACCAGATCGTCACCCACGAAGCGACTGGCGTTCTCGCCATCGGCGGTGGCTCATCAATGGATGTTGCAAAGGTTGCCGCCCTGTTGGCAAAAAGCGGTGAAACGCTGAACGACATTTACGGCGTGAACATCGCGCGCGGGCCACGCCTGCCGCTCGTGTTGGTACCAACGACGGCGGGCACGGGATCGGAAGTCACACCGATATCAATCATCACCACGGGAGCATCGGAGAAGAAGGGCGTTGTCTCCCCGCTGCTATTGCCTGACATGGCAATCCTGGATGCGGATTTGACTGTCGGCTTGCCAGCAGCGGTAACCGCTGCCACCGGCATCGATGCGATGGTCCATGCCATCGAGGCTTATGCTTCAGCTTCGGCCAACAACAATCCTTTGTCGCGTTCGCTGGCGCGCAACGCCCTGCAACTGCTCGGCGCCAATATTCGCACTGCGGTCTTTGAGGGCGGCAACCGCGACGCACGCGCCGCTATGTTGCTCGGATCGTTGCTTGCCGGTCAGGCCTTTGCCAATTCTCCGGTTGCTGCTGTGCATGCACTCGCATACCCGATTGGCGGGCATTTCCATGTGCCGCACGGCTTGTCCAACGCACTCGTGCTTGCGCATGTATTGCGCTTCAATTTGCCGGAAGCCAGCCACATTTATGCGGAAATTGCAGCAGACGTTTTCCCGGAACTGAGCACCGTGTCGGCAGAAAAACGTGCTGAAGCCTTTGTCGAAAAACTGGCGGATCTCAGCCGTGAGCTCGGCGTGCCGCAGACATTGCGCGAAGTGAATATTACGGAAGACGATCTGCCCCTGCTTGCGCGCGACGCAATGAAACAGACGCGGCTTCTGGTCAACAATCCGCGCAAGGTCACTGAGGCGGATGCCTTGGCGATTTATAAAGCCGCTTATTGATAGCGCCGCTGGTAACATCATGAAAAAGGCCGGTTTGACCGGCCTTTTTCGTATCTATCAGCAAATTTCGAACAGGCCCGCAGCGCCCATGCCGCCGCCAACGCACATGGTCACCACCACGTAACGTCCATTGCGCCGCTTGCCTTCGATGAGGGCATGCCCGGTCATACGCGCGCCCGACATTCCATAAGGATGGCCAATCGAAATAGCGCCGCCACTTACGTTCAGTTTTTCATTGTCGATACCAAGCTTGTCGCGGCAATAAAGCACCTGTGCCGCAAAGGCTTCGTTCAGTTCCCACAGATCGATATCATCAACCGTCAGGCCATGCTGTTTTAGCAGTTTCGGTACGGCATAAACCGGGCCGATACCCATCTCGTCAGGTTCGCATCCGGCGACCGCCATTCCGCGATAAACACCAAGCGGAGATAGGCCCCGCTTTTCCGCTTCCTTTGCTTCCATCAAAACAGATGCCGAAGCACCATCCGACAATTGCGAGGCGTTGCCAGCGGTAATAAAGCCACCCTGCGCTATTGTCTGCCCCCCGGAAAAGACCGGCTTCAACCCGCGCAAACCTTCCAGTGTGGTTTCGGGGCGATTGCCTTCGTCCATGGCCAGCTCAACGCTTTTTGCGGAGACCTCGCCCGTGGCCTTGTCCTTGACCAGCATGGTGGACTGGATCGGGACAATCTCGGCGTTCAGGCGGCCTGCGGCCTGTGCAGCCGCGGTGCGTTGCTGCGATTGCAGCGCATATTCATCCTGCGCCTCACGCGATATACCATAACGCGCTGAAACGATCTCCGCCGTCTCAATCATGCTCATATAAGTGGCGGGCAGATGCTCCGTCAGCCAGGGATCACGCCAGCGATAGACATTCATATGCTCGTTCTGCACGAGTGAAATCTGCTCCACACCACCGCCAATAGCAATCGTCATACCATCGCCGGTGATCTGCTTGGCGGCTGTTGCGATAGCCATCAGCCCCGACGCGCATTGACGATCCATAGACTGACCCGGAACTGAAACCGGAAGGCCAGCCCGCAACAAGGACGTGCGGGCGATATTCATGTGGGTCGTGCCTTGCTGAAGCGCAGCACCGAGAACCACATCCTCTACTTCCGCGCCATCAATGCCCGCGCGCTCAACCGCAGCGGCAATCGCGTGACCCGCCAGCGCTGGCGCAGACGTGTCGTTAAAGGCTCCGCGATAGGCTTTGCCAATCGGTGTGCGCGCAGTTGATACTATGACAGCTTCTCTCATCAAAACTCCTCCACTGACGCCGAAACGTAAAGCCTGTCGGCCAATTCTTTCAATTCCGGAGTCAGCGGAACCGGCCGTCGCGTGTCTCGGTCTACATAGACATGCACATATTCACTTACAGCGGCGGTCAACTCTTCGTCATCCTTGAAGATGCCAAAACCCCACAGCAGACTGGTATTGCCGATATGCTCGACGCGAACCCCGACAACGACATTGTCAGGATAGGAAATTTCGGAGAAATAATTCGTTGAATTGCGCGCAACGATACCAATGGGTGTAGAGCCGTTCAACTCCAGAGCACCAGACGCAATCAGCGACCGGTTCAATGCCGCATCGCAATATTGCATATAGACGACATTGTTGACGTGGCCATAAATGTCCATGTCGCTCCAGCGCGTCTGCATATCGTAGAACTCCCGATAGGCTGACCGGGGTTCAGCCTTCGGTCGGGGTTTTGACGCCGTCATTCGATAACCTCATTGGCGCGGGACGTCGCGATGATGCGGTCCACATGCGCCAAACCGGCATCCGTCTCGATGAAATTAGTCATGTCATCGATCTTTGAGAAAGCAGCCGCAACGGCTTCCGGTGTCCGCTCGCCTTTCGGCAGATAAACGCCTTCACTTTCCACAATCGCCATACGGGCCACAGTTCCCGCACCAGCCAGAAGCACAGTGCGGCTTGGCGCCTGTTCACTGACGAGGAAGAGAGCAGCCGGAACGACGTTTTCGGGTGCGAGGCGCACCAGCATTTCCTCATCCAGCACATCGCCGGTCATGCGCGTTGCAGCAGTCGGGGCAATCGCATTGACATGAATGTCGTATTTGTCGCCTTCAAAATGCAACACATTCATCAGGCCGACGAGGCCTGCCTTGGCCGCACCATAGTTGGACTGGCCGAAATTCCCATAAACGCCAGACGTAGAGGTCGTCATCAGGATGCGGCCATAGTTCTGGCCTTTCATGACGTCCCACACCGCCCGACTGGCATTGGCCGAGCCAATAAGATGCACGTCAACCACGGCGCGAAAATCGGCCATATCCATCTTCGCGAAGCTCTTGTCGCGCAAGATCCCGGCATTGTTGATGAGAATATCGATGCGACCGAATTCTTCGACCGTGCGCTTCGCCAGCACCTGCATGTCTTCGAACTTCGTGACGTTGCCGGCGTCGGCAATGGCGACACCGCCCTTGGATCGAATTTCCGCAACGACCTTTTCGGCTGCCTCCGATGCCCCCCCGGTGCCGTCGCGGCTGCCACCGAAATCGTTCACGACGACCTTTGCGCCGCGCGCTGCCAGTTCGAGGGCATAAGCGCGCCCAAGCCCGCCGCCCGCACCCGTTACAATTGCAACACGATTTTCAAAAGAAATGGCCATGTGATCTTCAACCTACTGTCAGTATGAGCCAGTCAGCGGCGAGTGCTGGCTTGGTTTCGTCTTTGATTTCAACGGTCGCTGCAAGAGTCTGGAGCTGACCGCTACCCTTCGGCTGCACCGATTTGGAACTGAACACGCCACGGATGGAAGAACCCACCTTCACTGGCGAAAGGAAGCGGACTTTGTCGAAGCCATAGTTGATTTCAACCGTACCGGCTGCAACCTCCGGCAAAACCTCGCGGCTGAGCTTGGTCAATAGGCCGAGCACAAGAAACCCGTGTGCGATGGTGCCACCGAACACACTTTCAGTCGCTGCGCGTTGGGGGTCTGTATGAATGAATTGATGATCGTCGATCACATCCGCAAACCGATCCACAAGTTGCTGATCGATCTTGATCCAGTCCGAGTACAGGAGCTGGCTTTCTGCGCTTGCGGAGCGCGCAGACGCAGCAGAATTAGGCTGTATTTCCAAATTTTTGTCCTCCGAGCGCTGAAAAATGGAACGCGGTCGCATTAATCAACAACATACTGAGTAGTATGCACTTGAACATCGCTTTGTCTAGTGGCATTTTCCTTACGAAATTTGCTAGGCTTGGTTGCCGCTTACCTACGCATAAATCGGAGTAGCAGATGGCTGACAGCCGCCGATCTAACCGCACGGACAGTACCGGGAATGTCGTGATCCTAGAAACCGCCGCCCAGTGTTTCATGGAACAAGGCTTTTCGACCACAAGCATTGATGATGTGGCGCGCAGGATGGGCTCCACCAAGGGGCGTATCTATCATTACTATTCTTCCAAGACGGATTTGTTCTTCGACGTGCACCGCGAAGGCATGGAACGACTGTTCAAGGCCGTTGAGCCGGTTATGACGCTGAATGGCTCAGGCCTGTACCGGCTTGAAGAGATGCTCACCGCTCACGCGCTTGCCATGATGAACAACGTCGCTTTCGAAGCTGTGGTGGTGCAAGGCGTTCACATGCACAAGCTCGCGGCGACCACACCTGACCAGCGCAGAACGCTCAACGAGCTGATCTCGATCAGACGCCGGTTTGAGGATTTGTTCAAGCAGGTCATTCGCGAAGGCATCGAGGACGGCAGCATTCGCCATGTCGACGTGTCGATAGCGGCCAAAGCAGTGCTCGGCGCCATCAACTGGCTGTCGATCTGGTATCAACCCAGAAGCGTCGATACCGACGCCGACAGGATTGCCCTGGCTAAAGAAATTGTGGGCATACAGATCAAAGGGCTGCATTCGTAGGAGACAACCGACCGCCTCCCACGAATGCGCCATCGATTGCTTTAAGAGCTGAACTGGCGAATTTCATTTCGTTGTGACAAAACGATCCAGTTTGCCGAGTGTCTCCGTCCCCAGCTCAATCGCTCCGAAGCCCTTGGCATCCTGGAATTCAGCCGCTGTGCTGAAGACCATTCCTAAGGTTACTTTCGTAAACCCGTCCTGATCCTCGAACGCGGCCCATGCATCGGCATGTTTCGGCCCGTTCTCACCCCACAAAAGCGTATAGCCCAGCCGTTCCTCCGGCCTGACCTCACAATAGCGGTGGTGGTTCGGATAGGCTGTGCCGTCCGGGCCGATCATGTCGAAAACCCATTCGCCGCCCTGACGAAGATCGATCCTCTTTGTGCGACACGAAAAACCTTCCGGCCCCCACCAAAGCGGCAACGTCTCGGGGTTCATCCATGCCTTCCAGACAACCGCTCGCGGCGCCCGTATGATTTTCTGCAACACCATGGTGCGCTCGGCGGCTTGTGCCAGATTGTCTAGACCCGCGCCGAAGCCTTCGCTATAGCCCGCCTCCATATTCCCGGCCAGCGAAGACAGCTGAACCGTCACCGCCACACTGCTGCGTTCCCCCTTATCGGCAAAGGTGGCCGTGACCAATGCTGCCGATTGCTTCACGCCTTCGCTGGAGATCACTTCGTAATTCACGCTGCGCAACGCGGGCTGCAATTCGAGCCAGCCACATTCGCAGCGAATGTCGGGCTGACCTTTCACCCTGCATAGCGAAACCTCGCGACCGCCGATCCGTGTGTCGGCTTCCAGAAATTCCACTTCGACGGCAGAGTTTGGCGCAGCCCAGACCGCGCGTGCGGCGGGTGCGGTCCACGCCTGCCACAGAACGGATACCGGCGCCGCCACGTTCCGCTCAAAGGTAAGCGTTGCAAAACGACTGTCACCTGCTGCTGCTACGCCCATGCTACCGGGCTTCTCAATCCGTGTCATTCTTGCGCTCCTCCATCACATTCATCACAAACGCATCCAGCCGATCCAGACGTGCTTCCCAAATGGCGCGCTGTTCATCCATCCAACTGCGCGCTGGCTCCATAGCTTCAGGGCGGATAGCGCAGGTACGTATTCGTCCATCCTTCGATGAGACGATCAAACCGGCCTCTTCCAGCACGGAAAGGTGTCGCATCACCGTCGGCAGGCGCAGCCCCGTCGGACCAGCCAATTCCGTCACCGCTGAGGGCCCACCGGCCAAACGGGTCAGGATCGACCGTCGTGTCGGGTCTGCCAACGCGTGGAACAATAATGAAAGATCTGGATCATGCTTAGCCATATTGCTAACTATTCAGATATCGGAACAATGCGCAAGAGAAAACTTAGCTGATTGGCAAAGTTTCTCTTGCGCTGTTTATTTGCGTCCCAGCTATGAGAAACAGCTAACCGCAATATGCACGACTGATTTTGCCGGTCGTGGCGTCTGTTTCGATAGTAATGCGCTCCTGCCTGAAATCCATCGTAACCGGATCGCCGGGCTTCACTTGGCGGACGATGGTTGCGCCTGTCAGCTGCATGGCGGCGGCGTCGGTAAGTCTATCCTTGCCAGCGAGGGTTTCTGCGACATCTTTTTTGCAAATTCCAGCCTGAGCTTTGGGCGCAGCCGGGACTTGTTCTTTTTGACATGCGGATACCGCAAGCACCAGCACCGCACCGGACAACAAAAATGAGCGACGCATGAAATCCATGATCAAGATATCCTTTCAGAACAAACCATCTGCCACCGGAATAGCGCTATTGCGAAACACCAGCAGCCCTATGACCGTTGATAATCTCGCTCAGATGACTGGAACCTGAACGCAGGACGATTTCCTGTTGGCGCAGCAAATCAGTATCGATATGTTTTGCCGGAATAGCGATCGGTATCAGGATGGAACTATGAACCTGCATAATGGAAGCATATGGGCGCGGTTCCGCTCTGCCTTGCTCCCATTTATCATATGGCTTCTGCTCAATTTTCTGGTGACCAGCGGCCTTGCAGTCTATCAGCGATCCGAATTGTTGTCCGAACTCCAGGCAGCCAGTTTCACGTTACATCGTGAAGCTTCTCAACGTGCGGTTCAGCATGATGCCCATTTGACTGCGCTTTCGACGATAGCCCAATCCAAGGTGCGAACTGCCGAACTCTCACAAGACGACGTGTTTCTCGAAGTCGCTACGACCATCACACGTTTCTATCCACGGATCGATGAAATTCAACTTGTGCCGATCGACCCGTCAGCGCCTGTCACCGGCACAAGAGAGCTGGAACCGGAGCTGACCGCAACCATACGAGCGGCGGCACTCTCATCGAGCGGCGTTCCGAAACTGATCACACCAGCGGCGCGTCCCGGGCATTACCTGATTATAAAGCGCAGCCCGAATAACGACGATCCCCACGATGGGCTGGCGCTATCGATCAATGCTGACGCCCTGATCAGCTCGGACGATGCATTCTGGCGCCGTAGCGGTGTTGCGCGCCGTCTTCTGATGCCGGATGGAACAATTCTTTTCAGCAACCCAGTATCATTTGGCGCAGCGCTCTTTTCCAAGCAATTGGGAAGCGCCTCTCAGCCGCTTCTTTTCGAAACCGCCATGAAGGTGGGATGGGCCGCTCTGCTGCCTCTGGACCAGTTGATCCCGATCCTCGTTCTCACAAACCTGCTTTTCTTCGGGGGGCTGGTCATCATTCGCCAAATCAAACGCACACGCCATGCGGAGCGTCGCGCAGAACTGAGCGGCCTTGAAGCCCGCCTGGCCCATGCATCGCGCGTCAACACGATGGGTGAAATGGCAAGCGGTATGGCGCATGAATTGACGCAGCCGCTGACGGCGCTTCTCGCTGGGGCGCAGGCCGGACGCCGCCTGTTGAGCCGCAACAACACAACGGCGCTTGCGAGTGCGCTTGACGATATGGTGGATCAGGCGCGCCGCGCTTCGGCCATTCTGGATCGGTTGCGCAACTGGTCGCGTCCGCAACGCAGGGAAAACATCAAAGCCGACCTGCGCCTTTCACTGCAAAATGTACAAACCTTGCTGGCCTCAGAAGCAAAACGGCAAAGTGTCGGGTTAGACCTTCTGATGCCTGAAAGCCCCTTGTTGGCCGCAGTAGACCCGGTGGAAATGGAGCAGGTAATGTTCAATCTTCTGCGCAATGCCATCGAGTCTTTTCGTGACACCGACGATGATCGTGATCGGCACGTAACAGCGTCGCTTAAAACGGAAGGAACCATGGCGGTTCTGGAGGTTCAGGATAACGGCCCAGGTGTCGCGCCCGAACTGCTGCCTCGCCTTTTCACGCCGTTTACGACAAACCGTCCCGAGGGAACCGGCCTTGGACTTGCGCTGAGCCAACGTCTGGTTGAACGCTTCGGCGGCGAGATTTCCTATATCCCACAGGAACACGGCGCGCTATTTCGCGTGGTGCTTCCGATGGCTGCCGACAGAGAAAGTTGAAATTAATGGTTCAGCCTGTTTACCTCGTCGATGACGATGCAGCAGTCAGAAAGGCCCTCAGCCTTCTGCTCTCGACCATAGATATCGAGGTTAAAACTTTTGCCGATCCGTCTGCATTTCTGGCGCAATTGCCACGACTGACGCCCGGATGCCTGATTTTCGACATTCGTATGCCGGTGATGACGGGCCTTAAACTGCAGGAAGTTTTGGCTGCGCAGGAAATCGACTGGCCTGTGATCATTATTTCCGGCCACGGCGATATCGAAGCCTGCCGCCGTGCTTTTCGCAATGGCGCTGTAGATTATCTATCCAAACCCGTCGATGAGCAGGACCTGATCGATGCGATCCAGAAAGCCCAGCAATTGCTGGACCACAAGCTGGGCAGCAAGGCGCTGAGAGCCGAAACACTTGCCTTGCTCGATATGTTGACAGCACGCGAGCGCGATGTGCTGGACCGTATTGCGCAAGGCTTCACCACCCGGCAGATTGCGGATGGTCTTGGATTATCTCCACGCACCATCGACAGTCACCGTGCAGCCATTGGCGTGAAACTGGGCACCACATCGCAAGCGGAAATGACTCGCCTGTGGCTCGAAGGAAGTGCAAATCCGTAGAACTACGGATAAGATCGCAAAGGCTACGGATTCAGTTTCAGGGCGGGCAGAGTTAGATCACACCCATCGAAACTGAGGAACGACCATGATCCGCAAACTTGCTATTATCGCTCTGTCGCTGGCTCCGGCTACCGCTTTCGCTCAGACCCTTCCCACGACGCCCTATCTGCCGCTCGATCTGGCAACCAAAGCCGCTCAGGCTGCACTCGATGCATGTGTCGCCAAGGGCAACAATGTGAGCGTCGCAGTTGTTGCGCGTGATGGATCGACGAAGGTGCTGCTGAAAGCCGATCTTTCCGGCCCGCACACTGGCAACAGCGCCACAGGAAAAGCGTTCACGGCGGCAGCTCTTGGCCGTGACTCCGGCGAACTCGCAGAATTTATCGCGTCGAAGCCAGCCAATAGCGGCATGCGGGATATGGATTCACGCTTCGTCATCCAGGCGGGCGGGCTGCCGATCAAGATCGGCGATGCGCTAGTGGGCGGAATTGGCGTCGGCGGCGCACCGTCGGGCGCAACGGATGCCGAATGTGCACTCGCCGGCATCCAGGCAATCGTTGCTAAATAAAGAACAGTCGGGGCCGCAGCTAAGCGGCCCTAATCTTTTCTGGCAGGTCAGCCACTGTTGCCTTGAAACGAGGTTCCTTTTCATAGATGAAGGCGGGATAATCCGCGCCTACGGACTCTGAACGGGAAACTTTGACGACTGTTACGATTTACCACAGTCCGAAATGTGGCACTTCTCGCAACACACTGGCTATGATCCGCGCCAGCGGAGAGGAGCCGGTCATCATCGAATATGTTCAAAATCCGCCTTCACGCGAACGACTGGCTGAATTGCTCACCGCAATGCAGATGACACCCCGCCAGCTCCTTCGGGAAAAAGGCACGCCCTATGCAGAATTGGACCTCTCCGATCCCAAATGGACGGATGATGAGCTGATCGATTTCATGATGGCGCATCCGATCCTGATCAATCGCCCGATCGTTGAAACGCCACTTGGCGCCAAACTCTGCCGTCCATCAGAACTGGTCCTCGATATTCTCGAAAGCCCGATTGCGTCCTTTACCAAGGAAGACGGCGAACAGATCACCTATCAAAGAAAATAACGGTCAACGTCGAACGTTGCTGAAGCCATGCCGGATTTGTGCGACATTTCACCCGAGCATCTTGATAAAAAAAGCCACTTTGGTACTAAAAGAAGGCCATTACACAATCAGGATGTGATCAAGAATTTTGATATGACGAATATTTTTCAAATCTTGCTCAATATTTCCAACGGTTTGAAGAATGTGTCGGCATTTCCTCTCATGATGGATGCCAGATCAGACGATGCCATCGGGTTGCTGCACACATAAGTTTGCAGCGACCCCGACACTCCCATCACTACGAAACACCTAGTTCGCACTGGCAGGGCCAGTCGTTCTTTTCAACGTTTGGGTTTTTGAATGGCTATCTGGACTGAGTTGGCGCGCGCCGGCAATGACGCTGGCGACGAAATATTGTTGCGACAAAGAGGCGATATCTATGAAATTCGATATAACGGGTTGGAATTGATGTCGAACGTCAATTTCCAATCGGAGATTGTTCTCGCTGAACGTTCACTGCGCTTCTTAAATCACACGCCCAAGAGAATTCTCATCGGTGGGCTTGGCATGGGTTTCACGCTTCGAGCAGCGCTCGATTTTGTTCCGCAGGACACGCAGATAACCGTGTGTGAACTCGTTCCTGAAATTGTCGAATGGAACCGTTCCGTCATCGGTCATCTGGCCGACCATCCAATTCGGGATCATCGTGTTGAACTTCAGGTTGGCGACGTCATGGAGACGTTACGACAGCGGCCTGCGGCATATGATTTGATTTTGATGGATACCGATAATGGTCCTGATTTTCTCGTAAGAGAACAGAACAATGCGATTTATTCTGGAAGCGGCCTCGCCGTCCTGGGAAGAGCTCTGATCCCGACAGGGGCGGCAAGTTTCTGGTCGGCAACCACATCGTCAAAGTTCGAGAGAATGCTTGATGCGGAACAGTGGAGCTGGAACCGTCACGATATATGCCTGATAGGTGGCAGAGCCGATGCATTTCATTATGTTTATTCTGTAAATCGAAGCGCAGAAACGGTTCTACAATCCCAAAAGAATAGCAGCCCGCGTCAACCAGTCAGTGCCTGACAACTCCATAGGGAGGAAGGCGGCTTACCGCTGTCTTCCTTTCATCATCTGCATATCTCGCACTGCTGCAAAGGCGAGGTCGGCGAGCGGCCCGGTCGCAAATTCTACTTCACATTATAATACGCTAGGCGTTCAGCGCATCGGATGCTAAATCCTCCATAGAAAGACATGACGACCACGGAAACTCGAGACGCAGCGATGATGAATCACGAATCCCATGACCCAGGCGGCAAGGTTCGCTTGAAGGTTAAACCGGAGATCAGAGGCGACGCAGTCTTTTCCGAATGCGGTCGATACCGTCGTCTTCTGACGCGCGAATGGGACGGTGGAGATAAAGACGGATATGTGCTCTGGATCGGCATGAACCCCAGCACTGCAGCCTATGATGTGGACGATCCAACGGTTTTCAAAGAGCAGAAGTTTACGCGCCGCTGGGGCTACAGCCGCTATGTAAAATGCAACGTGATGGATTATCGCGCCACGCATCCAAAAATGTTGCTGGAAGAAGGCGTTGTTCCTTGCACCGAGGAGAATGTTCAGACAATTCTCGAACAGGCCAAACATGCAGCAATCGTGGTGATGGCCTATGGATCACTGCACAAGAAGTTGGCGCATCATGGCGAGCTCATCACGAATGCGCTGCGCAACAACAATATTAAGCTCCATGCGCTGAAGATTACAAATAATGGCTCGCCCGGCCACCCGCTTTATTTGAAGGATACGAGCGAATTGATCGCTTATTGAAACACGAACGATGTTCGGCTGGACACAAAAAATATTATCGATCCGGGGAGCGGTTGATGCGCAAAACCGGCACCACAGACCAACGATAGAAAGACGGAAAATTGGCCAAGAACCCTCCCCGCAATCAGGCTGGTTTTGCAACGCGCGCGATCCATATCGGTCAGGAACCAGATCCTTTGACCGGAGCCGTGATCCCTCCGATCTACCATGCAACGACATATGTGCAGGACGGGATTGGAGCGAGCAAGGGTTTCGACTACACCCGCAGCGGCAATCCAACCCGAAATGGTCTGGAACGCTGCCTCGCAGACCTTGAAGGTGCAGAAGCCGCGTTCGTTTTTCCGAGCGGCCTTGCAGCAGCGGCGACATTAATTGAAGCGCTCCCGGCGGGATCCTCGATATTGGCGCATAACGATCTCTATGGCGGTGTCTATCGACTGCTTGCCGACGTCAAGCCGATCACGGCGGCGCATAATGTCAGTTTCGTGGATTTTTCCGACGAAGCCGCTCTTCGCCAGGCCGTCGCCGATCACAAGCCCGCTCTGCTCTGGTTTGAAACACCATCCAACCCAACACTGCGAATCGTTGATCTTTCTCTGGTCGCGGAACTCGGCAACAAGGTTGGCGCGATCACGGTTTGCGACAGCACCTTCTCCTCGCCAGCTGGCCAGCGCCCGATAGACTACGGAATTGATGTGGTCGTCCATTCGGCAACGAAAATGCTGAACGGGCATTCCGATCTTCTCGGCGGAGTGGTTGCGGTCTCTTCGAACGCTCCCGCCGGGCTTGCAGAACGCGTCAAATATTTGCAAAATGCGCTCGGTTCCGTGATGTCGCCGACCGATTGCGCTCTTTTGCATCGCTCGCTGAAAACCTTGGAAATTCGCAGCATCCGGCAATCGGAAACCGCGCTGAAGCTTGCAACTCATCTCGAACAAAGAGCTCAAGAACTGGGGCTGACCAAGGTAGTATATCCCGGTCTGGAAAGCCACCCGCAGCATAAACTGGCGGCGGATCAGATGATCAATTTCGGTTGCGTCATCTCCATAGAAGTCGCAGGTGACCTTGCACGCGTCGAACGCATCTTGACTTCGACCCGCTATTTCCACTTCGCTGTCAGCCTCGGAAGTGTGGAAAGCCTCATTCAGCATCCGTTTTCACTGACACATGCGGTTGTGCCAGAAGACCAGAAGAATGATCTGGGCATTGGCGCTCAGCTCATTCGCATCTCCATCGGTCTGGAAGACCCGGAAGATCTGGAAGCCGATCTTGTTCAGGCATTGATAAATAACCGCTGATCGATTTCGATCAGGAGCAAAGTGGCGAGGCCGGCCCCAGCAATCCGCCCGCCATTTTGCTTCACTGACAATTAAAACCCGCATCAGCGACTCTGTGGGTGCATCGCACCTGTCGGAACATTATTCCAGCGAGACTGTTGATCTACTCATCTTGCAGCGATGAGGATAGAGCAATGAAACAGTTCATTATCGCGATAGCTTTTGCAGTCGCCTCGACTGCAGCGTCTGCGCAAACACCCGGCATGCCGACCCAATCGGGTGGACAGGAACCTGAGGTGCCGGGAAACCCGCCGCCTTCGTCCAATCAGCAGCCTGCTGCACCAGAGAACGTACCCGTTCCTGAAAAAGCGCAACCACCAAAACATGATCGTAAAGACCGGATTGAGAAGCACACAAAGTGTGTGCCAGGTCAGGACGCGAAGAAATGCAGGGACGAACAGCGCGGTCGCAAGTAATCGGCTATCTGTCGTCATTCCTTTTGGAACAATCTCCGTATCGCGCGGTTTGGTAGGGCTATTTCGCTTCGCGTCTGTGCGTAGCGGACCAAGCACTCCATTCCAATGAGCGCATTGATGCCGGAGGAAAAGACATGCCCGCAAAATCGAAAGCACAGCAACAGGCCGCCGGGGCGGCCCTCGCCGCAAAACGCGGAGACAAAGCCAAAAGCAGTTTGCAAGGCGCGTCCAAGCAAATGGAAAAATCCATGAGCGAGACGGAACTCGAGAGAATGGCTTCCACCAAGCAAAAGGGAAAGCCGAAACACGCATCCAAGTCCTGAACGTCAACCTGCAAGAATTATCGGGACGATGAAACATTTAGCGGCCTGATGGGTTGGGCAGGCCTGTCGCTGTAACGGAGCGGCATCCACATCTGAAACACCAAAGGGAGAGTTGGAAATGGCCCGAACCAAGCAACGCACACTTGAGGACCTCTTTTACGATACGCTGAAAGATATCTACTATGCTGAGCGCAAGATATTGAAAGCCTTACCGAAAATGGCGCGCGCCGCCGAAGACGAAAAGCTCAAGAATGCTTTCATGAAACATTATGAGCAGACGGAAGGGCATGTCGAACGCTTGCAGCAATGTTTCGAAATTCTCGGAAAGCGCGCACAGGGAAAAACATGCGAAGCGATTGAGGGTATCATTGCCGAGGGCGAAGAGATTATGGATGAATTTTCCGAGACCCCCGCTCTGGATGCAGGCCTGATCTCTGCCGCGCAGGCGGTTGAGCACTATGAAATAACCCGATACGGCACCCTGAAGCGTTGGGCGCAAACATTGGGCTACAATGATGTGGCCAAGCTGCTCGATCAAACCTTGCAGGAAGAAGGCCAGACCGACAAGGACCTGACCCAGCTTGCTGAAACGTCAGCCAATCGTCACGCCGAAGCTGCCTGAGTTTAATGGACAGCTACGAGAAAATTTGCGTCGTCAGCCAGTCTTCCGACAGGCGGCATAATGTTGCCAGTGTCGAGGCCATCGCTGAACGGTTGGCGAAACTGACAGGAATCCGTCTCGGTTCCACTGTGCAGCATTTCGACGACGCAGTGCGGACATTCTTTGTGCCGACTTTCTCGCTTATCCGACAAAGCCACCCCGAACTCGATGCCGATCAGTTTTGGGGTGGCTGTGTGGATCAGGAATTCATGACGACCAAACTGGCGACACACCCCGCCTGGACCGAAGAAGACGCTCTGCCGACCGGCTGGATGCCCCAATTCGCGAAGGATCTGGAAGGTGCTGCCCTCTCCGGTTACTCCGTTTTCTCGCATGACCATGCTGCGCAAGCGGGTGCGTTTCTTCTCGACAAGCGAAAGATCCGATTGAAAGATCCCTATGCATCGGGCGGCAAAAAGCAAAGTGTCTTTCAAAACAACCACGAACTGGACCTGTTTCTTCAAACGCTTTCGGAAAGCGATATCGCTAGAGGAATGGTAATTGAGGAAGATATTGAAAACTCATCGACTTATTCGGTTGGGCAGGTCAGTCTTGCCGGTCTGACCATGAGCTATCTCGGTCGCCAATATACCGCGAGCGACCTCAATGGCGAGACCGTTTATGCGGGAAGTCGGCTCTATGTGGTACGCGGAGGCTGGGATGCATTGCGAATTCGACTGCGCATGCCTGTCGCCCATCGAATTATCGAAGGCGCGCAACGCTACGATACCGCAGCCGAACAGCATTTCGGCCTCGTCGCCTCGCGTAAAAACTATGACGTTCTGGTCGGACCCGTGACGGAAGACGGCTTTTGCTGCGGGGTGCTAGAGCAATCATGGCGAGTGGGCGGGGCTTCTCCCGCGGAAATGCTCGCTCTGGAGGCGATGACTGCGGACAGTTCCGTCAGCGCCTTGAAGGTTGTCGCACGCGAGACTTTCGGTGCAGAACCCCGGTTCGCAGCCGATGATTTTGTTGTGTATGCGGGCGAGGACGATATCGGCCAGCCGCTCCATAAATATGCACGAATAGAGAAACTCTATCATGATCCGTAATGCTACCACCATTGATGTAGACCAAGTCCAACTGGACGCCACGGTCATCTCACCGGACACAACCATTCCAGGCGTTTTGTTTCTCCACGGCTGGGCTGGCAATCAGGAACGCGATATCGAACGGGCTAAATCAATTTCGGAACTCGGTTGCGTTTGCCTGACATTCGACATGCGCGGTCACGGACATACAGTCACCAGCAACAAGACCGTAACGCGCGGAGAGAATCTCGATGATGTCATTGCCGCCTATGACCGGCTGGCAAGCCTGAAGATCGTAGAGGATGGTTCGATTGTCGTCGTCGGAAGCAGCTATGGCGGTTATCTGGCGACGCTATTGACGGAATTTCGGCCCGTCAGGTGGTTGGCTCTCAGAGCCCCTGCCCTTTATCGCGACAGTTATTGGCAATTGCCGAAAGCGCAACTTGATAGGGTTGATCTCCAATCCTATCGCTCGGCGTTGGTCGGAGCGGAGGAAAATCGGGCGCTCCGTCAGGCACGGGAGTTTCGCGGGGACGTCCTGCTCGTTGAGTCCGAACACGATACAATTGTACCCCATCCAACCATCGCCAGCTATCAAAGCGCTTTCATCCATTCTCATTCACTGACCCTGCGTATGCTGGATGGTGCAGACCACGCTCTTGAGGACGCTGTTCACCAGAAGACTTATAACCATCTTCTGACACGCTGGATCAGGGAAATGGTTCTCGGCGCCCGTTAGAATACAGCGTAAAACCAGAAACTTACGGCCATTATCCAACTCTTTTGGATCAAAACACAAGGCAGTGGAACATCCTAGCCTCTCGCTGGTTAGGACACCTCTCACGATGAAGGGAGGAATTCCATGAAAAGCTCAGTCCGATATCCAGCAGCCGTTGCTTTTGTTCTTATTGCCACCACTGCCTTCGCCCAAACGGCGCCCTCTGATGAGCCGCAAACCCCTGCGGTTACAACGCCAGGCGAGACCAATCCGAACGCACCCGTTCCGGGCAAGAACAGTTTCACCGAAGAGCAGGCAAAGCAGCGTTTCACCGACGCAGGTTACACCAACATCATGAACCTCAAACTGGGCGAAGATGGCATCTGGCGCGCCGAAGCGGCGCGTGATGGACAGCCCTTTAAAGTTCAACTCGACTTTCAGGGCAACGTAACCACGCAATAATAACGCAGCCCAAAACGAACGAAGGAGATGACAATGGTACATGTCACCGGTCTTTTCGATAATCATGACGAAGCGCTCGACGCTGTCAGGGCACTGCAAGAAGCAGGTATTTCAGCTGACGATATCAGCCTGATATCCAACAATACCAACGGCCAATATGCCGATGATGCTGTCAGAGAAGATCAATCCACCATCACAGGCGTGGAAACTGGCGCTGGTGTCGGGGCGGTAGCTGGCGGCGGAGCCGGACTGCTGACGGGGCTGGGACTGCTTGCAATTCCCGGTGTCGGGCCCGTCGTTGCCGGCGGTTGGCTCACAGTCACCCTCGTCGGGCTGGTCGGTGGTGCAGCTGCAGGCGGTGTTGCAGGAGGCATTGTCGGAGCGCTGATGGAAAGCGGCATTCCGGAGGAAGAAGCGCAAGCCTATTCCGAAGCGATCCGCCGGGGCAGCACGCTGGTCGTCGTTCGGTGCGACGAAGAAAACCGTCAAAAAGTGGAAGCGATTTTCGACGAGTGGGCGCGTGTGGACATCAGGAAACGGCGCAATGCTTATGTCGATGAAGGTTGGGAAGGATTCAGCGCTTCTGGCGCGCCATACACATCCGACCAGATCGAGCAAGAACGCCGCCGATGGACATAATTTAGAAGTGGAGCAGCCAGCATGAAGGAGGTTACTCCCAAGGATGCCCGGCAAGGCCGGAAGGGAAGCCGGATTTTCCTGATCCTTATTGTCAGTCTGGTGCTGGCGATGATTGTCTGGGCAGCGGTCGAATTTTACGGCCAGTTGACCCCCGGCAGGGGTTTCATGGATGACAACAGCAAGCCGCCCGCATCCACGGAATCGAAACCTCCTGCTTCTGCAACGGGGGCGCAATGACACGTCCGGCGACAAAAATTACGGAGGCTACCCTGGCCTCCGTTCGGCATGAAGCACTTAGCTGTAGGCGTTGCGAGCTATACAAAAATGCGACGCAAACAGTCTTTGGCGAAGGGCCGGTGGGAGCCGGTATCATGTTCGTTGCAGAACAGCCGGGAGATAAGGAGGATCAAGGCGGTCGCCCCTTGATCGGTCCGGCAGGGCAGATGTTTGAACGCTGCCTCGCGGAAGTAGGCCTTTCACGCGATCGTTGCTATCTCACCAACGCGGTCAAACATTTCCGACATATTCAGCGGGGCAAGAAAAGGCTCCATCAGCGCCCTTCTACCAGCCATATTGAGGCGTGTCGCTGGTGGCTCGAGCAGGAGATCGAACTGGTCCACCCGCAACTTATTGTGGCGCTGGGAGCGACCGCCGTGCAATCCCTGTCGGGAAAGCCAGTTCGGATAGCGGACATGCGCGGGCGCTTGCTCGCTTACGGTGAGCATATCCAATTGCTCGTCACCATCCACCCTTCCTACCTGCTGCGGCTACGAAGCCGACCGGATTTCGAGAAAGAACGCGCCTTGTTCCTCAAAGAGCTCGCGATGGCTGCGGATTTTGCCAATTAATCCGAACTCTGGACAAACGTGAAGTTTGTTACAACGACAGCACGGAACATCGGCGCGCCGGTCGGGTTAGGCTTATGTCACGCGCGACACAACAACCTTGGAAAGCATGAAACCCACCGGAAGGAAAGATAATGGCCCAGAGTCATACACCAAGCCATACCCAGGGTGGCACCCACGAACAACATGTCAAGGCTGGTCAGCAAAGCCATAAGAACGACGGCAAGCAGGCTAGCGGTGGCAATAATCAGCAGTCTTCCTCACGCGGCGGCTCACACGAGCAGCATGTGAAGGCGGGGCAGCAAAGCCACAAGAACTCGTGACAAAAAAGGGGCGGCATAAGCCGCCCCACACTCAAACCGAACCGTGGTTCGGAAAGGTCAGACTGATGTCTTGCCCCCTCCATTCCGACTACACGTTGGAACCGGACGAGCTTGTTGATATGATCCCGGCATTGCGCGCATTTGCGCGCACTTTTTATAGCCAACGGGAAGATGCCGAAGATCTCGTACAGGAAACGCTCGTTAAAGCCCTGGCAAACCGGGAGAAATATATCCCTTATTCCCCGCTGAAATCCTGGCTTTTCACCATTATGCGCAACACATTTTGCACCCGCATCCGGTTGCAAAAGCGAGAAGCGCCCGGTGTTGCCGAATGTATATCGCCGACCGCAAGCGTCGGTGCTTCACAGGAATATACGCTCGAAGCACATGATGTGCAGATCGCGCTTGAAACCTTGCCACAGAAATATCGCCGTGTGCTTTCGCTGGTGGTGCTGGAAGGTAAAAGCTATGAACGTACAGCTGAAATTTGCGCTTGTTCGATTGGTACAGTGAAAAGCCGTCTGCATCGCGCCCGCCATAAGCTGCACGATATCGTCGATGGTTGATGAAAGAAAAGCTGTCGAACTGCCTGTTCATAGCGTTTTGATTGAAGCGCAAAACCATCGCCCGATATCTTGCGTTTTGCCTTCGGACATGACTAACTAACTACTTGTTATGATAAGTCTAAATGATAGGGCCATGTATTCATTTTCGGGCAAGCGCATTCTCGTTTTCGAAGACAGTTTTCTTCTTTCGGAGGAAACCGGTCGCAAACTTGGTGCGATTGGTGCTGTAATTCTTGGCCCCGTCAACACCACCGAGCAAGCGCTCCATTTTCTCCAAAACGAAGAAGTCGACGCCGCTATACTTGATGTGGCGCTGGAGCCGGCAACTGTATTGCCGCTCGTCGATGCGCTTGAAACGCGATCAACGCCGTTCATTTTCGCCCTGTCCATGAATCCGGCGAGTGATAACAAGGGCTTTACCGGCTTCGTGCTGAGTAATCGTGACAATGATCTGTCGGTCATTGCCGAAGCTCTTTTTCGTCGTCGCGGTCTGGAACAGTAGTCCCGAACGTCACGGACACATTCTACGCCACATGATGGGAACACCGGAGGATTCCGGTGGTTAGATCCGAAGCGATAATAATGCTGAGGAAGGACAACCCGTTATGAATAAACAATATCCCGCCCCTCCCTTCGATACGCCGCATCAGGCCATGCCCGGCTTGACGGAAAAGATGAATCCCAAGCCTGATCATGGCGAAGAAAGCTACAAGGGTTCTGGCAAGCTGGAAGGACGAAAAGCCATCATCACGGGCGGCGATAGCGGGATCGGACGCGCGGTAGCTATCGCCTTTGCACGAGAAGGTGCTGATGTTCTGATCGCCTATCTTCAGGAAGAGGCCGATGCGCTTGAAACGCGGTCGCTGATCGAGGCAGAAGGCCGCAAGGCCGTTTTGATGAAATGCGATATTCAGCGTTCCCAGACCTGCCGGGAAATTGCAGAGCGCGCCGCCAAAGAATTTGGGCAGATCGATATCCTGGTCAATAATGCCGCGCATCAGGCCAGTTTTAACGCGTTGGAAGATATCAGCGATGAAGAATGGGATCTGACCTTCCGTGTGAACATCCACGCAATGTTCTATCTGACAAAGGCCGCCCTGCCTCATATGAAACCGGGATCCGCGATCATCAACACGGCTTCGATCAATTCGGATATGCCCAACCCAACCTTGCTGGCTTATGCAACGACAAAGGGCGCTATCCAGAATTTCACTGCTGGGCTTGCGCAATTGCTGGCTGAAAAAGGCATTCGCGCCAATGCGGTGGCGCCGGGTCCGGTATGGACGCCCCTGATCCCTTCCACATTGCCGGAAGAGGCTGTTGCATCATTCGGCAAACAGACGCCGATGAAACGACCCGCCCAACCTGCGGAACTTGCCTCCGCCTATGTCATGCTGGCAGATCCACTATCGAGCTATACGTCAGGCGCAACCATTGCAGTCACGGGCGGAAAGCCGATTCTCTAAAAGAAAGCGCCCGCTTTAAGCGGGCGCTTCAATCGGGAGGATCCGTCTGTAAAGAATGGGGCGAAGGCTGTGTTCCAGCATCGTCATCGGTGGAAGGATAAAATAGAGACCCTACCACCAGAAGCAACACCACACCGATGGCCAAGAGAAGGAGCGTTCTCATTTGTCTGGCACGCGTTGCGCGTAGAGCCAATGCTCCTTGTCATCGCGGTCCCTTAGACTGTCAGTGGCCTTCTGGTCCTTCGACTTTTCGGAATTCTTATCAGGCGTTGTTGATGTCTTTTTATGCTCTTGTCGGAGTTGCTTGGGGATGTGATAATCGTCCATCTCATTCTCCTTTGGACGAGTTTTCTGGGCTCAGACCGGCACCTAACCGACAAGCGCAGTTTATGTTCCCACAAAATTAGGCTCGATGATCGGTATCGAGGGACGCAATGAAGCTCATCAATTGCGGCTCGTCCACCAGCAGACCCGCCTCATCCGGCGAAAGCCATTTGCGCTGGCGCTGCTTCTGTTCTGGCCAACGGGCGTTTTCGCATTGAACATGCAACGGATAGACCCTCACCTTAACCGGGATGAAAACTCTTTTCAGGCGCTTCCAATACAGATAGTGGCCGATCGTAGAACGGCTGACTTTTCCTTCAATCCCCGCTTCTTCAAGGGCTTCAATACGTGCAGCGTCGGCGAGGCTGCGCTTTTTCATCGGCCAGCCTTTCGGCAAGGTGAAGCGATGCGTGCTGCGGGACGTGACCAGCATGATCTTAAGGTGGCCATTTTCAAACCGATAGGGAAGTGCTGCCGCCTGCTCCAGTTCGTGGCCACCCTTGGCCCGACGGATTCGCTTTTTCCATTTTCCACTAGCCATCGGCTCTCCTCCTGGAGCATCCCGAGGCATAACCGCAAAAATACGCTTCTGTTCCATTTGAAACAATAACGCCATTTCGTGGTTTGGGGTTCGAACATGTCAAAGGAGGAACCGGAAAATGCACGATGCCAAGCAGACCGAATGCATCGCCGCCTGTCTCGACTGCTATCGCACTTGTATCGAGATGGCTTCCAACCATTGTCTGGAACGTGGAGGCGCACATGTCGAACCAAAACATTTCAGAACCATGCTGGGCTGCGCCGAACTTTGTCGTACTGCGGCGCACGTGATGATGCTTAAGAGCCCCATCCGCAATGAGCTATGCAGGCTCTGCGCCCGGATATGCGACGACTGCGCGGAAAGCTGTCGCGCGCTGGATGGTATGGAAGAATGTGTGGCGGCTTGCGAACGCTGCGCCGCATCCTGCAGGGAGATGGCAAATCATCCTGTGGAATGAGCGGCCTCTACAGCGGCTTCTCCTGCGGTATCCAGTGGATCGCGTCGGGATTAATCCCCAGAAGCAACGCCACGGCTACCGCACGGGCCTTCAGTTCCTCGGTGAGAACTGTGGATCGGGAAAGCACCCAGAAATAGTTGCGGCTTGACCCGACGATGATCGCCCACTCGTAATTCTCATCAAGATCAACAATGTTATAACCGCCATAGAATGGGCCGAAGAAGGACACTTTCAACGCACCTTCGTCGGACGCGCCTACAAATTTTGCAGTACCGGTCGCACTTGTCGAACGGCCTTTCCATGGATCAAACCCGCTATTGACGACGCGGACGGTTCCATCAGCGTTCAGAGAATATTCCGCCGTTGTGCGCGTGAGACCGCGTTCGAAGCGGTTTTCAATACGGCCAAGCTCAAACCATTTTCCAAGATAGCGGGAAAGATCGAACGGTTTCACCGGCACAACGCCTTTGGGCACTTGCGGCGATGCTGCTCTTGCCAGAGCAAATCCCAGTGCTAACCCCGAAATTCCGAGCAGAAACTTGGCCGTTTTCATAATTGCGTCCTTCCTTGTCAGTTCACGACTAACCAGATGTGGGAGAAATAGTTCCGTTATTCAGGCATTCGCCATCAGCCATTTCAGCGTATTGCGTTCGGCTTTGCTCAGCCGAGGCGCCACAAGTCGGTTCGCTCCGGCGGCCTCCACTTCGCCAGCTAGCGTCCCCTGCTCCCAATGCTCGATAACGCCCGGATGAATATAGGCGCTGCGACAAACCGCCCGCGTATTGCCAAGCGATTGCGCGATACCGTCAATCACTTGATTGAGCGCGCGCTTTCTGGCCGCTTCGCTTTCAGGTAATTCCGTCGAGCAGAGTGCTTCAACTGCCTCTGCGGTCGCAGCCCAGGTGCGAAAATGCTTGGAGGTAAATTCTGCCCCCATGGCGTCTCGCAGATAATCGTTGATATCCTGCGAGCAAACGGCGTGCCGGGCTCCCTCGTCATCGATATATTGGAACATTTGCTGCCCCGGCAGCTCCTGTACTGACCGCACAATCCGTGCAATCCGCCTGTCGGACAGTTTCAGGTTCCAGCTCTTGCCCGACTTGCCCGTGAAAACCAGACGCAAGCCTGCTCCGTCGTCCTTGACATGGCGATTGCGCAAGGTGGTGATACCAAAACTGTTGTTCTCCCGCGCATAGTTGGGATTGCCAACGCGCAGCAACAGTCTATCCATCATCCAGATGACGGTTGCGACCACCTTTTCCTGACCGAGAGAACGTCGCCGCGTGTCTGCGTCGATCTTTTGCCGGAGACCGCTGAGCTTCTGACCGAAAGCCTGCAAGCTTGAAAACTTGCTCTGTCCGCGCTCTGCTATCCAAGCAGGATGATAGATATACTGCTTCCTGCCCCGTGCGTCGCGGCCTGTAGCCTGTATGTGGCCATACGGGTCGAGACATATCCAGACGTCGTTCCATGCGGGTGGAATGGCCAAGGCCGCTATCCGCACCTTTTCCCCCGCACTGACCGCATGTCGATGGCAATCGAGATAACGAAAGCCCGTGCCGCAACGAATGCGCTTTAGGCCCGGCTCGGTATCAGTGACATGGATCAGGCGATGCGGGATCGGCGATTTTTCGAGCAATGGTGCTTCCCCGAAATGGCTGTGGCGGAATCTCCTTCGCTGATAACCACCCAAACGCCTATCAGGTTCCAGCGCGGCCCTGAACCGGAACCTTCCAGCCTTCAATTGGTTATCCTCCACCTGAAAGGGGATGAAACGGTGCCGCACGCATTCTGGAAAGGCTATCTGAAACTGTCGCTCGTCACTTGTGCCGTCGAGTTGATGCCAGCGACCAGCGACAGCGAGAAAGTGCGCTTTCACACGCTCAACGCCAAAACAGGCAATCGGGTCATCAGCCGCTATGTCGATTCAGTGACGCACAAGCCTGTGCGCGATCAGGACGAGATCAAGGGCTTTGAGAAAGCGGAAGGCGACTATATCCTCCTTGAAGATGATGAGCTGGAAGCGGTGGCCCTCGAAAGCACACGCACCATCGATATCGATAAATTCGTAGAACGCGATAGCATCGGTTGGATCTGGTACGACAAGCCCCATTATCTCTCACCCGCTGACAAGGTTGGGCAAGAAGCCTTTGCCGTCATTCGGGAAGCGATGGACAAAAGCGGCGTCTGCGGCTTGGCGCGACTGGTGATGTACCGGCGCGAACGAGCCGTCCTTCTGGAGCCACGTGGACCAGGTATTGTCTTATGGACCTTGCATTTCGGCGATGAAGTGCGAAAACCTGAGGATTATTTTTCAAATATCGGGGGCGAAAAGCCCGATAAAAAGCTGTTTTCCATGGTTCGTAAGCTGATCAAGGATAAGACGGAAGACTGGAATCCGGATTTGCTGAAGGACCCGGTTCAGAGGAATCTGAAATCGATGATAGCCGCCAAGAAGAAGAAAACAAAAGCACCCGCAAAGGCCAAATCCAGCGCCACGCCCCCGCCGACCAGCGGCAATGTTATCAACATCATGGATGCTTTGCGCAAAAGTCTCGCCAACGAGAAAAAACAGCGCTAACTGCTTATTTTGGCGCGTTCTCTTACCACTTCGGCAAAGGTTTTGCCGCTTTGCGGAAATCCTCCCAAGGATCGTTCTTTAAAGCCGCAAGCCGCGTCGGCGTGTTCACTATGGTGAAATGGGTCGGACCGATTGCCGGGCTTACTTCATTCCATGCGAGCGGCATGGAAACCGCTGCACCCGGACGAGCGCGAGGCGAGTATGGCGCAACCGCAGTCATACCGCGTTGATTGCGCAAGTAATCAATGAGGATTTTGCCTTTGCGTTTGGCTTTGGAAATGGTTGATACGTAGCGATCAGGATTATCCGCCGCCATCTCGTCGGCGATTGCCTTGGTGAAAGCCTTCAGACTTTCCCAGTCGGCCTTCGGTTTTAACGGCACAACGACATGCAGCCCCTTGCCGCCCGACGTTTTTATAAAAGTGGTGAGGCCGTGTTTCTCGAGCCGCTCCTTTGTTTCAAAAGCGCCTTCGACGACGCGCTCCCAAGCGACACCGTCTCCGGGATCAAGATCCATCGTCAATATATCTGGCAGTTCCCAGTTTTTAGGGGTCGATCCCCATGGATGTATTTCCAGCGTGGCGGCCTGCACCAAACCGATCAGACCGTCGAAATCCTTGATTGCTATGTACGGTTCTTCATCCTTCTCAGACGGATCATCAACCTCGACAATATGTTCGTTCAGACCCTTCCAGGCATGTTTCTGGAAGAAGTGCTGACCATCTATGCCCGTCGGACAGCGCAGCAAAGCCAGTGGCCGATTGATGATAAACGGCTCAATGCGCGGCCAGACCTCGGCGTAATAATCCGCCAATCCCTGTTTGGTGATACCCTCTTTCGGCCAGTACACACGGTCCGGGTGGGTGAGCTTCACATCGGCTTCTTCGGGAGCTGCTTTTTCGGGCCGGGCTGGCATGGCACTTTTCTCCAAGATGACCTCCTTCGCGGCCTTGTCGTCCCGCAAGCCGCGGAAAGACGCGTGGCGCAATCTCCTGTCTGCGGTCCATGCGCGAAACTCGATCTCTGCGACGAGCTGCGGTTTGACGAATATCGCGCCGCGCTTTTCTTCAGCTGTCAGCGTCGTGGCAAAGGGGCTTTTCTCCTGACGCATCGCGTTGAGCTTTTTATAAAGATCTTTGGCCAGTTTGACCGAAAATCCGGTTCCGACCCTCCCGACCGAAACGAGACCTCTCTTTTCCTGAACGCCCAGCAACAACGAACCGATGGCATCGCGCGTTGCGCTGGAAGGTACAAAGCCCGCAATGACAAATTCCTGTCGTCCGATGCATTTCGATTTGCGCCAGTCTTTGCTGCGTCCCGAACTATAAAGGCCCTCGCTCAGCTTCGAGACGATGCCTTCCAGCCCCAGACCGCAGGCATTGTTCAACACAGCTTCTCCGTCGGCATCAAAAGCCTCGCTATAGCGTAATGTGGCCATCGAAGGGGAGATAAGCTTTGCCAGCAGCGCCTTGCGCTCGACCAACGGCACTTGACGCAAATCGCGGCCATTAAGATAGAGGAGATCAAAGAGATAATAGGCGAAGCGATCCGAACGCCCCTCGCTCAAATCGCTTTGCAACGCGGAAAAATCCGACAAGCCCGCGCCGCTTTCCACCACAATTTCTCCATCCAAAATGGCATTGTCGACGCCGGTCGCCAGAATATCTTTTGTGATCGCTTGGCCGAATTTTTCGGTCCAATCCAGCCCACTGCGCGAATAAAGCACGACATTGCCGTTTAAAACGTGCGCTTGAATACGATAGCCATCAAACTTGATTTCGTGAATCCAGCGGCTCCCTTCTGGAGCAGCGGATACCAACGTCGCCAATTGCGGTTCGATGAACTGCGGCATCGCAGCCTTTTTGGCGAGCTTCGGCAGAGGTTGCGCCTTTTCTTTGGCAACGCGGGTTTTAGCGATAGGCCCGGTTTTGGATGACCAGCCCGGCGCTTCATCTTCCACCTCGGCAATAACCCGCCCGGTTTTTACCGATTGCGGTTCTTCCTCGAGAATATCCGGATCGTTTGCCTCCCGCGCAAACTCATCCTCCCCCTTTATGAGCAGCCAGTTTTCGCGCTTTTCACCGGGCTTTCCATGCATTCGAAAGAGATGCCAACGGCCCTTGAGCTTTTCGCCATCCAGTTCGAATTCCATGTGCCCCTTATTGTACTGTTTGTGTGGATCGCCGATTGGCTTCCACTGCCCATTGTCCCAGACAATGACTGTGCCGCCGCCATATTCGCCCTTGGGGATTGTGCCTTCAAAACCGGCATATTCGAGAGGATGATCCTCCACATGGACAGCCAGACGCTTTTCACCGGGCACCAGACTTGGTCCACGCGTGACCGCCCAGCTTTTCAACACGCCGTCCATTTCGAGCCTGAAATCATAGTGCAACCGGCGCGCGTCGTGTTTCTGCACCACAAAAAGGTCGCCCTTGCTCCGCCCCGCCTTGCCGCGCGGCTCTTTCGTCAGGCTGAAGTCGCGTTTCTTGTTATAGGTTTCAAGCGGCTGTCCCATCATCCGGCCTTTCGGGGCTTCGCTTTGCTTGTCGCAGTTTTCGCCGGTTTTTTCTTCGGCGCGCTCATGGCTGCGCTCTTACGCAAGGCTTCCTTCAGATCGATCACGTCAGCAGTCTTTGGAGCGGCAGGCTTTTTGAGCGGCTTGCCTTCGATCTTCGCTTTTATCAGCTCGGCAAGCGCCGCGTCATAACGGTCGTCGAAGCTTGAGGGATCGAAACGGCCCATCTTGGTGTCGATGATATGCTTAGCCAGATCGAGCATTTCCCGGTCGAATTTGAATGCTTCGAGATTTGAAAAAGCTTCGTTCGCAGGACGAACTTCATAATCAAAATTAAGCGTCGTTGCGATCAATCCATCGCCCTCCGCGCGGATGAGAATTTTGCGCGCGCGGCGGAAAAGCACCGCCTCTGCGACCGCCGCAACGTTTTCGGCTTTCATACCGTCGCGAAAAAGCGAGAAGACCTCGTCATCATCAACAGGCGCCAGATAATAGGGGCGATCCAGATAAACATCATCGATATCACCATATTTGACAAAATGAGTGATATTCAACGTTTTGTTGCTGTCCGGGATGGCCGACTGGATTTCATCATCATCGAAACTCACATAACGACCGGAAGAGATTTCATATCCCTTGATCTGTTCTTCGCGCGGAACAGGTTTGCCTGTATCGCTGTCGACAAATTCGCGGCTGAGACGATTGCCCGTTTTGCGATTGACCAGATGGAACGAAACCCGCTCGGAGGTTGATACCGCCGTATAAAGACCGACAGGCATCAAAAGCTGCTCGACTTTCAGCTGGCCTTTCCAGTTTGCGCGGATAGCCATGGCTTCCTCATTCCGTGTCAGATTACCTGTTCGGGTAAACTCGCAGAACCGCGAACTTGTTCCGGGCAACTGTCATCCGACACCACACTAGCTTTCCGCCTTGAACTTTTTGGCCTCTGCGAGAAGCTTCTGCCGGTCACGGTGTCCCAAACGTTCGATCAATTCTCGTGCCTGTAGCGGCGAAAGATCCGAGTTCTCGGCGAGAAACTTGATATCCTCATCTTCAGTCAACGGAGTCGGGTTTTGCTCTTGCTCAGTCATGATGGTGTCCTCAATCGATTGGCTTTTGATAAGCTTGTGCGGCTGGGCTTCCTCGTCATATCCAGAACGTAGTGGCGTAACCGATGCAGATGATCGCGAGAATGACCATCCACCAGATCAGATAGATACGGCCTTCCTGCAATCCGCGGCGCCGTTCAGATTCCGCTTTCTGACCGCCCGGCGCTCTATCGACACGGGCACTACCGGTGGTTTTGTTGGGTGTAATCATCGCCATAAACCTCCCTGGCCCAACGATCTCGTAGAGCAAATGTTCCGGCGACCTCTTGCTGAATTCTTCCGGAGCCTCGGAATTCGACAACGCCGTTTTACTTTATAGACTTCGCCACGAAGGAACCGATCCCAGTCAAATAAGTTTCAATGGAGCGCTGTGTCGGCTTCCACTATCCTGGAGGAGCAATTGCCATGGAAAAGTTCTTCACTCGTCTCTCCCAGACTATCGCTGAACTGGCAGGGACATCCTATGCGTTCGGCGTTGCTTTGGGGTTCATACTCATATGGGCCTGTTCGGGTCCGATATTTGGCTTTTCCGACACCTGGCAGCTTGTCATCAACACAGCCACAACGATCATCACTTTCCTGATGGTCTTTCTGATCCAGAATTCGCAAAACCGCGATTCCACGGCAGTGGAGGCGAAGCTGGACGAAGTCATCCGTTGTCTGGAAGGCGCGCGTTCACAGCTTATCGGCATTGAACACCTCACCGAAAGCGAAGTCGAAGCGATACGGACGGCAATTGAGGACGAAAACGGAGAACAAACTACAAAAGTGAATGTTGAGGAATTGCTGCGTAATGCGACCCGAAGAGCAAAACAACACCGCCCGAAGTAGACTGCGTTCCCGCAAGTCTTTCGACAGAAACCGATTTGGTTCGAAACATATGTGGTTTTGAGAAGTTAGACCTCCCTAATCAATGGAGGCTGGACAATGGGAAAACATGCAACGAAGCCGGGAACGACCGATCAAAAACCAAAATGGGAAGGTCCACCGGAAAACCGACCGCGCGGTTATGAACCGGCAGAAGATAATCCCGACAAACAACGCGATGCAGCGGGACACAGCCTGTCAGATCCCGACCGCAGAAATCTCTCCGATGCTTTAAGCGAGCCAAAGTCCAACACCACGAAGAAAAATAGAGATACGTAATGACGACGACTTCTCCAATCCCCATCCCCCTCAAGGCGCTCGCGCTGAATGCGACATTGAAAGGCAAGGCGGATCATACGCCGTCCTCGACCGATGAACTGTTACGCTATCTGGATTCTCATCTCATTCCATATGGGGTAGAGACCGAACATCTGCGATTGAGCGCATTCAATATCGAGCCGGGTGTGTCATCCCGCGAAAGCGACGAAGATGAATGGCCCATGGTGCGGCAAAAGATTTTAGATTCGGACATTTTTATTCTCGGCACCCCGATCTGGCTCGGACAGCCATCCAGCATCTGCAAACGTGTTTTGGAACGCATGGATGCCTTTCTTTCCGAAACAGACGATAAGAACCGGATGCCTTCCTATGACTGTGTTGCTGCGGTGGTTGTGGTTGGCAATGAGGATGGAGCTCATCACGTATCCGCAGAGCTATATCAGGCTTTGAACGATGTTGGTTTTACCTTGCCAGCGAATGCCGTCACCTATTGGGTGGGTGAAGCGATGCAATCAACCAACTTCGTCGATCTCAACACAATTCCCGAAGTCGTTGCTTCAACGACGAAAATGGTCGCTGCAAATTGTGTCCATCTTGCCCATTTATTGAAGAACCACCCCTATCCAGGTAGCCATTAAAACATCATGGGCTGGCTTGGGTTGTCCGGTTCCGGCGAAGGTGGCCCGGGATCGGGAAGCGGCGGTATTTGGTCCGGTTCGTCAGGACCAATGGGATCACCATCGGGCTGGGGTATGGTATCCGGCGGCTGCTGGGGGACTTTTTCGGGTTCAGGCGATGGTAATTCCGGGGGATCGCCCGATTGCAATTCCAGAGCCTTCTTCTTGAATTGGGCAGCATTTGCGGTATCGGGTTGCAGCGTTTTCATCGGATTTCCTTCCTCTTTTCCAGAAGGGCCGAACCTGTCGCAGAGGCGATTGTTCCGTCGGCTGTCTAACGTTTCTCCGGCTTTCCGTAAGCACTGCGCAATTCAGTTTTCGCCAGCTCCAATATTCGTTTGCGCTCTTTCGGCAGCTTTGTGCCAGCACGATTGATATAAAAAGTCAGCATCGACATCGCCGATTGGAATGGAGTGGTTTTGCGCTTTCGACTGTGATCGGCCGAACGTTTCAGTGAAAGCGCAATCTTCTTCGGATCATTATCTTCGAAAATATGCGGCTCCAGTGTCAGCGCATCGCTATGCTCGGTCACTTCTGCCGACCACTTTTTGGACTTGGTCATGCCTGCACCTCGATGATTTTAAGGGAACTGTTTGCCTCAAAACCTATTACCATGGCAGATGTTCCAGCTTTTCAGTCCGCGATCAGATCAATGGCTGCCACAAACGCTCATAAATCCCGTTCTCACGTATCTTTGGAGGAGATTGTTCATGGCAGATCATGATGCTGCAACCCGCAAAGACAAGTTGCGAACCGGAATCCCCTTCTGGATAAAAACTCCGAATTCCAGGGTGCGAGCGTACCGGCATCTTCCCGATCAGTCTTTTGACGTTATCGTCATCGGCGCAGGCATCTCCGGGGCTTTGATGGCGGAAGCACTGACCCGCAGTGGAAAAAGCGTGTTGATCGTTGACCGCCGGCCACCTGTACGCGGATCAACCTCGGCGTCCACATCAATGATCCAGCATGAAATCGACATACCTCTCACGCAACTGCGCAGGAAAATCGGAGCCGCACCAGCCAATGCGGCCTGGATTCGGTCAGCACAAGCTGTGCAGGACTTGATCGATTTGTCCGCCCGGCTTGAGATCAATTGTCAGATGCATCGCAAGTCAGCGCTCTATCTCGCAGGCAACGAAATGGGCGCACAATCATTGGCCAAAGAGGTGGTCGCGCGCAACGAGATCGGCATCAAAGCCGACTATCTCAACCGCGCAGCTCTGATTGCGCGCTTCGGAGTGGATCGTCCCGCCGCGATTTTGTCGGATGTTTCCGCATCTGCCAATCCAGCACAGCTGACCGCCGGGCTTCTGCACAAGGCGCTGACGCGCAATGCCCATATTGTTTCTCCTGTCGAGATCACCGATATGGCTGAGATGCCCTCCGGCGTAGCTCTAGCGACCCGAAAGGGCGAAGTTCTGGTTGCGGAACATGCCGTGTTTTGCACCGGTTATGAATATCTCCCCCAGATGGAAACCGAATGGCACAGCATCATATCGACCTGGGCAATCGCTTCTAAGCCTATGTCTGGTGTGCCCAATTGGATGCGCAACATGCTCGTCTGGGAAGCTGCTGATCCCTATCTTTATTTGAGAACCGATGCATTTGGGCGCATCATCGCCGGGGGTGAAGACGAGCAGGCGCAAGAAAGCAGCCACGATCCAAAGAAGCTGGCATATAAAGCGGCCATCATCGCGAAAAAGCTGAAAGACCTCACCGGAATTGCGATCGATAAGCCAGATTATATCTGGTCCTCGCCATTCGGAATTACGAAAGATGGCTTGCCGATCATCGACCGTGTACCGGGATATGAACGCATATTCGCAGCCATGGGTTTCGGTGGCAACGGAATTACCTTTGCCATGATCGCATCGCAAAACATCACAGCCGCGATAACCGGCAAGCCGGTTCCTGATGGTGAACTTTTCCAATATCGCTGACGCGCGGACCTACAAAGGTATATCATAACGGAAGTGGGGAACCGAGCATTGTCAAAGTAAAGGCAGGCTGGACCGTTGAGTGGACAAATAAGGACCCGATGGCTCCTACCGCTGCAGTTCAAGGTGGATGGGAAATCATGATACCACCCGGGAAACGGGCGAGTAGGGTCATCACGGACAAAGCCAACATTGATTACTATTGCCGGTTTCATCCCAATATGAAGGGGCGAATTGAAGTCGTGTAGCTAAAACCCGCTTGTGCCAGTCCCTTTGATATCGTTGAGCCTGTTTAAATATAACGAGGGTGAACACAGTGCTGGAAACAGGCTGCGTTTACCCAAAAACTATCCCGTATAGAGGTTATTCTCGGCTTTCCTGCCCGCCGATCTGCGGAGGCGACTTTACCGTAACGTACTTCCCGTTCCGAATTTCATCATGCAGCCTATGTTCTGGGCCACATTAAAAGGAAATTGAGCAATTGGTTTTTTGAACCGCCGCTCCAATAGTTCAACTTTCAACATCTGGCAAAAAGCCAAGCGCAATGAATCAAAGTGAAATGCGCCGGAAAATACCGGCGCATCCATCATTTAGCTGCGAATGAAAGCGAGCAAATCGGCGTTAACCACATCTGCATTGACCGTTAGCATTCCGTGCGAGAAGCCCGGATAGATGATCAACTTGCTGTTTTGCAGCAGCTTGTCTTGCATAAGCGCGGCAGTTTTATAGGGAACGACTTGGTCATCATCGCCCTGAAGCACTAGGGTCGGGACTGTAATCGCTTTCAAGTCCGCAGTCTGGTCAGTTTCCGAGAAGGCTTTTATGCCTTCATAATGCGCCTTGGCGCTGCCCATCATGCCCTGCCGCCACCAATTATCTATCACGCCTTGTGAAGGCTCCGCTCCCGTGCGGTTGAAGCCATAGAAAGGGCCGGCCGGCACATCGATGAAAAACTGTGCGCGATTGGCGGCGAGAGCGGCGCGAAAACCATCGAACACCTCGATCGGAGTGCCCTCAGGATTATTCTCTGTCTTCACCATCAGTGGTGGAACAGAGCTGACCAGCACGGCTTTGGCGACACGACCTTGTGGCTGGCCGTGTTGGGCGACATAACGAGCGACTTCGCCGCCGCCGGTTGAGTGGCCTATATGAATGGCATTGCGAAGATCGAGATGTTCCGCGACGGCCGAAGCATCGGCCGCGTAGTGATCCATATCGTGCCCTTCGCTGACCTGGCTCGACCGGCCATGGCCGCGACGATCGTGAGCAACAACGCGGAAGCCTTCCTTTAGGAAGAATAGCATCTGATTATCCCAATCGTCGGCGCTTAATGGCCAACCATGGTGGAAATGAATCGGCTGCGCATCCTTCGGGCCCCAATCCTTGTAAAAAATCTCTGTTCCATCCTTGGCTTTAACAAAAGTCACGGCAATTCTCCTTTGTTGTCGGGGATGATAAAGACGCATGCTATTCAGTTTTATGCACTGCACCGCAATTCAAACGTCATCCACCAAGAACAAGTCGCGGATGAATGGAGCTCAATGATTGTGTTGGTGCCAGTTGGTAGTGCGTACGCTACCCGCCCGACGGCGGACCGTCAGCGAAACTCTCAAGCCGATTTGAACCAATTATCTGTGACGCAAGCTCAGTTTGAGCTTTCATGCTTTGGTCCTCCGGTCAGGTATATACCTTTGATATAGAGCGGATAGATGCAGCATTCCCTTATTTAAGCTACACCACATAAATTGAAATTGGCAAGAGTGACATTAATTAATTGCAAAACTGACACAATCAACGAAGGCTCCCGCCTTCATTGCGCAGTAATTCAAATATATTTCATGGATTCCACCAAAATATATTTAAAATATAATAATTAATAAATAAATATTATACATGCTGCTATTTCCGGAAAAGCAAATATATCGGAATATGTACGTCTGGGGCAGACGCAGCAGAAAAATCCGTACTCAATGCAAACTTACGACGGAATTCACCCAAAACGGTCGATCACTTCACATATAAGTCGCGTGAACGCTTCAGATGCGCCAGCATTGCCGCCTCGGCGCCTTCAGCGTCATTTTCAGCCAAGCGGTCTAGAATTTCGGTGTGCTCGGCAAGCGTGTATTTTTCCTTGCCGGTCCAGATCAGCATGTGTGTGTGGTATTCTTTCAGCCACGCCAGCATGGCTTCGCTGACCGCCACAAAGATCGGATTATCCAGAATCTTTGCTATGCGAATATGAAACTCCATATCCGCGGCGATGAACGCATCGGCATCACCCAATGACTGCCGTTGCCGTTCAATGATATCCCGCAATTCGGAAATATCGCGCGCAGTCACCTTCTGCGCCGCCTCACGTGCAATGCCGCGTTCAAAAAAGATACGCGCGCTCTTCAGATGCTCGAGCGTATCCATCGACTGCGCGAGCATGATCTTCGCGGTCGGGTCCACCTGTTGAAATATCGACCTTGCAGTGAGCTTGAGAACCTTCGCGCGCTCTCCATGCGAAATGCTGACCAGACCCATTTTAGCAAGCGACTGCATTGCCTCGCGGATCGCCGGACGCCCCACACCGAAGCGTTCCATCAAAACCCGTTCGGATGGCATTTCATCGCCTGGCAGCAATTCGCCCGACGTGATCATGGTTTCAAGCCGGTCAAAAACTTCGTCTGACAATTTACGGCGAACGATAGGTTCGATTGGCTGGGTCATGGCATCTCACTAGTCATGAGCTTTGTTCCCTTATGCATCTTCAACGGCGCAGATGAAAGCCGTTACCCACACCCACGTGCAGGGGCTCACAATTTTTCCTCTTGCACATATTGGAATACTCATTATACCAGTTTGCATTCAAACGCCATGCGCTTTTCGCTGGCGCGAGTAAAACAGCGAGTGACGGCAATTCCGATGAACATCCGCTTGACCTATCGCATAGAAAGCACCGGCAACATTGAGAAGATGGCGGCCAAGATCGCCAGCGATCAATCCACCGGCACTTTTGTTGCCGTTCCCGGTGAAACGGAGGAATTGAAGGCCCGCGTCGCCGCCAAGGTGCTGGATATCCGCCCTCTGGAAGACGCGCAGGTTCCAGCCTGGCCAGAACTGGAACGCGATCACGGCCCGATCAGGCGCGCCGATGTTGATATTGCTTTTCCGCTTGATGCGGTCGGCACCGATCTCGCCGCTCTCATGACCATCGCCATCGGCGGGGTCTATTCGATCAAGGGCATGACCGGCATTCGCATCGTCGATATGAAGCTGCCACAGGCATTCCGTAACGCCCATCCTGGCCCGCAATTCGGTATTGAGGGAAGCCGCAAGCTCACCGGCGTTGAAAAGCGTCCGATCATTGGCACCATCGTCAAGCCCGCGCTTGGCCTGCGCCCCCATGAAACGGCGGAACTGGTGGGCGAATTGATTAGGTCCGGCGTGGATTTCATCAAGGACGACGAAAAGCTGATGAGCCCCGCTTATTCGCCGCTGAAAGACCGCATTGCGGCAATCATGCCGCGCATTCTCGATCACGAACAGAAGACCGGCAAGAAGGTCATGTATGCCTTCGGCATCTCGCATGCCGATCCCGACGAGATGATGCGCAATCATGACATGGTGCTCGAAGCGGGTGGCAATTGCGCCGTGGTCAATATCAACTCCATCGGCTTCGGCGGCATGAGTTTCCTGCGCAAGCGCTCGGGTCTTGTCCTGCATGCGCATCGCAACGGCTGGGACGTTCTGACCCGCAATCCGGGCGCCGGCATGGATTTCCGCGTCTATCAGCAGTTCTGGCGCCTGCTCGGCGTCGATCAGTTTCAGATCAATGGCATTCGCGTGAAATATTGGGAGCCGGACGAAAGCTTCGTCTCGTCGTTCAAGGCGATCAGTACACCGCTCTTCGATCCCTCCGATTGCCCGCTGCCAGTTGCAGGCTCCGGTCAATGGGGCGGACAGGCACCGGAAACCTATGCACGCACGGGCCGCACCACCGACCTCCTCTATTTGTGCGGCGGTGGAATCGTCAGCCATCCCGGCGGACCTGCAGCAGGGGTTCGCGCTGTACAGCAGGCGTGGGAGGCCGCAGTGGCCGACATTCCGCTTGAGGTTTACGCAAAAGACCACCCCGAACTTGCAGCCTCGCTGGCGAAATTCGGCAATGGAGGCGAAGGATGACCAGCCTCGCACCGCTGCTTTCCTATTACGGAGATGATCTGACCGGTTCCACGGATGTAATGGAAGCGCTCAGTTCGAATGGTATCGAAACTGTCTTGTTCATGAACAAGCCGGATGACGCGCTTCTATCGCGCTTTGGCCATTGCCGGGCCATCGGTCTCGCAGGCACCAGCCGCAGCGAAACCCCGGATTGGATGGAGGCGCATCTGACCCCCGCCTTCGACTGGCTGCGTAGCCTCAATGCCGCAATTTGCCACTACAAGGTCTGTTCCACTTTCGATTCCGCGCCGCATGTCGGCAATATCGGCAAGGCGATCGAGATCGGAAAATCGGTCTTCCAGCAGGCTTATGTTCCGCTGATCGTCGGTGCGCCGCAACTCAAGCGCTACACATCCTTCGGCAATCTCTTTGCCGCCTATCAGAGTGAGACCTACCGGATTGATCGCCATCCGGTGATGAGCCGTCATCCGGTGACGCCGATGCATGAAGCAGATCTGCGTTTGCATCTGGCCCAACAAACGACATTGAAAGCCGAATTGGTTGATAGTGCAGCGCTGGCCGCATCTGAAGCGGATAAGCGTATCGACGCGATCACGCAAAAGGCGACCGGCATGGTGCTGTTCGATGTGGATAGCACCGAAAGCCAGTTGCGCGCAGGTGAACAAATCTGGCGTTTACGTGCCCCCCAAGGCTGGTTTGTCGCCGGTTCCTCGGGCATCGAATATGCGCTGCTTGCCGCATGGCGGGAGGCGGGCCTGATCGGCGCTCGGAAAGATTTTCCTCTGCCGGGCAAAGTGGATCGTATCGCCGTGGTGTCGGGCAGCGTTTCGCCGACGACCGAACGCCAGATCCGCACCGCAACCGCAGCCGGTTTTGTCGGCATCGATCTCGATCCGCTCGAACTCCTTGGCGAAAATGCTGCGCAGGCGATGGAAACCGCCGTCGCACATGCGCAAAAAACCTTGCAGGCTGGCAGAAGCGTCATTCTCAACACGGCGCTCGGCCCCTCTGCTGATCGCGGTCGCGAAATCGACCGTATCGCCGGGAGCCGCCATCGACTGGCGCGCATTCTGGGCTCGATCCTGCGCAGTCTGGTTGAGCGCGAAAAACTGCCGCGCGCCGTAATAGCTGGTGGCGACACGTCCAGTCACGCCCTGCGCGAGCTGCATGTCGATGCGCTGACCACGCTGCTGCCGCTTCCGCAAACACCCGGCTCGCCGCTTTGCACTGCGCATGGTGGCGATACTGCGACCAATGGCCTGCAAATCGCACTGAAAGGCGGACAGGTCGGCGCTGACAATTATTTCAGCCAAATACGCGACGGTTTACCCAACTGAAATCTGGAATACTCATTGACTGGTTATACCAGTTAAGTTACCAAAGACACCGGAGGAAAATTCAACCATGACAGCAATCGCTTTGTTCGGCGCAGGCGGCAAGATGGGTTACCGTCTGGCCAAGAACTTGAAGGGCTCGCGCTTCGACGTCCGCCATATTGAAGTCAGCGATGCAGGCAAGGCGCGTCTGAAGAACGATCTGGGCATCGATACAGTCGATGCCGATCAGGGCCTTGCAGGCGCCGAGGTTGTCATTCTGGCCGTGCCGGACACCCTCATCGGAAAAGTGGCCGCAGGCATTATCGACAAGCTGAAGCCCGGCACCATGGTGATCGCGCTTGACGCGGCAGCTCCCTTCGCAGGTCATCTGCCCGAACGCGCCGATCTGACCTATTTCGTCACCCACCCATGCCATCCGCCGATCTTCAACGACGAGACGGACATGCAGGCAAAGAAGGATCATTTCGGTGGTCTTTTCGCCAAGCAGCATATCGTTTCGGCGCTCATGCAGGGGCCGGAAACGGATTACGCGCTGGGCGAAGAAATCGCAAAGGTGATCTGGGCCCCCGTCATGCGCTCGCATCGCGTCACGGTCGAACAAATGGCGATGCTGGAGCCGGGTCTTTCGGAAACCGTCTGCGCCTCACTTCTCGTCGTCATGCGCCAGGCAATGGACGAATGCGTGCGGCGTGGCGTACCGGAAGAAGCGGCCCGCGACTTCCTGCTCGGCCATATGAATGTTCTGGGCGCGGTCATCTTCAAGGAAGTCGACGGCGTATTCTCGGATGCCTGCAACAAGGCAATCGAGTTCGGCATACCCGCGCTGATGCGCGACGACTGGAAAAACGTGTTTGAACCGCAGGAGATCGCCGAAAGCATTCGCCGTATCACCTGATAATCAACGGGAGGGTCAAGCGCCCTCCTTCACTGCCCTGCTGGGAACAGGGCTGAACACACTGGGAGGAAATTATGGAATTCACACGCAGGAAACTGACGCGCGGTATCGCGCTGGCCATCGTCGCTGGTGCGCTGTCGGCAGGCACAGTCATGCCAGCCTGGGCGGCGGACCTCATCGCGATCATCACGCCGTCACACGACAATCCGTTCTTCAAGGCTGAGGCCGTGGGCGCAGAGGCAAAAGCAAAGGAACTTGGCTATGAAACGCTGATCCTCGTTCACGACGACGACGCAAACAAGCAATCTCAGCTCGTCGATACGGCAATCGGGCGTGGCGCCAAGGCGATTATTCTGGACAATGCCGGGTCCGAAGCGTCTATCGCTGCAGTGCAGAAGGCGAAGGATGCAGGCATTCCATCCTTCCTGATCGACCGTGAAATCAATGCGACCGGCATTGCCGTCTCGCAGATTGTTTCCAACAACTATCAGGGCGCCCAGCTCGGCGCGGAAGAATTCGTCAAGCTGATGGGCGAAAAAGGCAATTACGTGGAATTGCTTGGCCGCGAAGCCGATCTCAATGCGGGCATCCGCTCCAAGGGCTATCACGACGTTATCGACGACTATCCGGATATGAAGATGGTCGCACAGCAGTCGGCCAACTGGAGCCAGCCGGAAGCCTTCACCAAAATGCAGAGCATTCTGCAGGCCAATCCGGACATCAAAGGCGTGATTTCAGGCAACGATACGATGGCGATGGGCGCTTGGGCAGCTCTCGAAGCGGCCGGTCGTAAGGACGTGATCGTCGTCGGCTTCGACGGCTCCAACGATGTGCGCGACTCCATCAAGGCTGGCGGCATCAAGGCCACCGTCCTCCAGCCAGCTTACGCGCAGGCGCAAACCGCTGTCGTTCAGGCTGACGAATTCATCAAGTCGGGCAAAAAGCCTGCTGAAGAGAAGCAGCTGATGGATTGCGTGCTGATCAATGGCGACAATGCGGAAAAGCTCGAAACCTTCGCTTTGAAGGATTGAGCCCCGGAAAGTTGAGAGCCGGGAGCCGTAATGCTCCCGGCATATTCCCTATACCGAGGATATCTTCATGTCAGTGCTGAAGTCAGCGTCCATTGTTGTGCTGGCCTGTGGTGTTGCGCTTTCGGGCTGCAAAATCATCAAGACGCCAACAGCTGAGGAAGCCGCAGTCGCCCGCGGTGACAATTTCAACCCGGACCGCTCGGTTGCCGACATCTGGGATTCCAAGGTCAAACCGTTTTTCGCGGAAAAGACCGTGACGCTTGATGAAGTCATGACCGCAGCCAATACCGACGCTGACGCGGCGGGAAACAAATTCGGCCACCGCGAAAAGCAGGGCAACGCGCCTTGGACCTTCGCAACCAAGCTGGAAGGTACGGTTGTTGGCGCCGAGACCAAATCGCGGGCTGCCTATGTCGATGTGGACAGCAATGGCGATGGCAAGGCGGATGCGCGTGTTCAGATCGGACCAACCGTTCGCGGAACGGCCATTCGCGACAGCTTGAGCTTTGTGAACTTCAATGAATTCCGCAACCAGATCGAATGGGCGCAGTTCGGGAAATCGTTCAATACCCGCGTCAACGACGAAGTTTTGTCGAAGCTGCCACGCGAAAATCTGGTCGGCATGAAAGTAAAGGCCAGTGGCGCCTTCGCCATGCCATCCAAGGGCCAGTTACCGCTTTTCACGCCCGTATCCATTGCGCTGGAGAAGTGAGCCATGGAAGCGGAGCAGCCAATCAAAGACGATATCGTCCTCAAACTTGAAGACGTATCGAAAGTCTATTCGGGGATCGTCGCCGTCAAACGCGCCAATCTCGAATTGCGACGCGGATCGGTCAATGTGCTGGTGGGCGAGAACGGCGCTGGCAAATCCACATTGATGAAGATCATCGCCGGTGTTGAGCGCCCGACCATGGGCAAGATCATTCTCGACGGTGAACCGGTGGTTTTCGACAGTCCTGCCGATGCGCAAAAGTGCGGCATCGCGATGATCTTTCAGGAACTCAATCTGTTCGCCAATATGTCCGTGGCCGAGAATATTTTCGCCACCCGTGAGATCATGCGCGGAGTACGCGGCATCGATCACAAGGCGCAGGTCCAAAAGGCCAACGAATATCTCAAGCGTCTGGATGCTGGCATCGATGCCAATATGCTGGTTTCCGATCTTCCCATCGGCCAGCAGCAATTGGTGGAAATCGCCAAAGCCATTTCACTTGATGCGCGCATCGTCATCATGGACGAACCGACATCTGCGCTCTCAGCCGCCGAGGTCGATATTCTCTTCAAGGTCATCGCCGAACTCAAAAGCCAAGGCGTCGCCATCGTCTACATTTCGCATCGTCTGGAAGAACTGATGCGCATTGGCGATTACATCACTGTGCTGCGCGATGGCAAGATCACCGGGCAGGAAGAAGTCAGGAACATCGATACGCAATGGATCGTGCGTTCCATGATCGGCTCCGATGCCAAGGATTTTGCCAAATCGGTGAACCACACGATAGGCGAAGAGCGGTTCCGCGCCGAAAACATCACCCTGCCCCGCGCCACAGGCGGCCTTGCCGTCGATAATGTGTCCTTGTCGGTCCACGCCGGTGAAGTTCTGGGAATATACGGCCTTATGGGTGCGGGCCGTTCCGAGTTTTTTGAATGCGTCATGGGTCAGCACCGCCATTCGACCGGCCATATTTTCATAGACGGGCAGGAAGTGACCGAGCGCGATACGACACGCCGCATAAGGCGTGGACTTGCGCTTATTCCCGAAGACCGTCAGCGCGAGGGTCTGGTGCAGGTTCTGTCGATTGCCAGCAACCTGACAATGGCCAGTCTCGATCGGCTTACGAAACTGTTCCACATTGCGCCGAAGCGTGAGAAGGAAGCCGTCAGGCAGGCCATCAAGGATCTCGCCATCAAAGCCCCGAACCCGGATTTCGAAGTGACTTCGATGTCGGGTGGCAACCAGCAGAAGGTTGTGATCGGCAAAGCGCTGATGACCAATCCGAAAGTGCTTTTGATGGACGAGCCATCACGCGGCATCGACGTTGGCGCAAAAGCGGATGTTTTCCGCACCATGCGTCGCCTCGCTGGCGACGGCTTGGCCATCCTGTTTTCAACCTCCGATCTGGAAGAAGTCATGGCCTTATCCGACCGCATCGCCGTGCTCAGCAATGGCAAGCTGATTGCCATCTTTGACCGCGAGCATGCGACGGAAGCCGATATCATAGCGGCCTCGGCCAAGGGCCACGGCCATAACCACGATCTGCAAACCAAGGAACTCGCGTCATGACAGCCAAAACCGCCACGGCAGCCACTGACCCAACCTTTTCGAGCGGATCGGCCTTGCTGACGCTGATGAAGCTGCGGACATTCATTGCGCTTTTTGCAGTTTTCATCTTTTTCTCCTTCGCCGCACCGAACTTCCTTTCGACAGCCAATCTCATTTTGATGTCGAAACACGTGGCGCTGAACGCCTTTCTCGCCATGGGCATGACTTTCGTCATCATCACGGGCGGGATCGACTTGTCAGTCGGTTCGATTGTCGGCCTGTGTGGCATGGTCGCCGGTGGTCTTTTGATCTACGGCATCGATCTGGGCATCGGCTATACAATCTATTTCAATGTGATCGAGATATCGCTCATCACACTGGCTGTGGGTGTCGCGGTCGGCTTCATCAACGGGCTCCTGATTACCAGGCTCAACGTGGCGCCATTCATCGCCACGCTCGGAACCCTATATGTCGCGCGCGGCCTTGCTCTGTTGTCGTCTGACGGCCAGACCTTCCCGAACCTCGTCGGGCGAGAAGATCTCGGCACCACCGGCTTCGGCTTTCTCGGCGCGGGCAGCATCCTCGGCTTGCCGGTTTCCATCTGGCTTCTGATCGTCGTTGCATTGGGCGCAGCCTATGTCGCCCGGTACACGCCGTTGGGACGACAGATTTTCGCGGTGGGTGGCAATGAACGCGCAGCGCGCATGTCCGGTATCCGCGTCGACCGCGTAAAAATGTTCGTCTACATGTTTTCGGGCTTTTGCGCCGCCATTGCCGGTCTTATCATTTCGTCTGAACTGATGGCTTCGCACCCGGCAACTGGAAACTCTTTTGAACTCAATGCCATCGCGGCGGCCGTTCTGGGTGGAACCTCCATGTCGGGCGGGCGCGGTACCATCGGTGGAACGATTATCGGCGCTTTCGTGATCGGGATTCTTTCTGATGGTCTGGTCATGATGGGGGTGTCGTCCTTCTGGCAGATGGTCATCAAGGGGCTCGTCATCATCATCGCCGTGGTTGTAGACCAGGCACAGCGCCGCCTTCAGCAGCGCGTCACGCTCATGCAAATGGCAAAGGCAGGATAATGACCGAATTCAAGGGCGCGCTCATCGGCTGCGGCTTCTTCGCAATCAACCAAATGCACGCCTGGAACGATGTTACCGGCGCAAAAATCGTGGCGATCTGCGACCGCGACCCCGAGCGACTGAAGATCGTTGGCGATCAGTTCGGGATCGAACGTCGCTATACCGATGCCGAGGCGCTGTTTGCCGATGGAAATATCGATTTTGTCGATATAGCCACGACAGTTGGAAGCCATCGCATGCTGGTTGAAATGGCCGCTGCACATAAAGTACCCGCCATCTGCCAAAAGCCCTTTGCCAAGAAGCTTGAGGACGCTAAGGCCATGGTGAGAACGTGCCAAGATGCCGGTATTCCTTTGATGGTTCACGAGAATTTCCGCTGGCAGACACCGATACAGGCCGTTCGGAAAGCACTCGATAGCGGCGCGATAGGCGATCCCTTTTGGGGGCGTTTTTCCTTCCGCTCTGGCTTCGACGTCTTCTCAGGCCAGCCGTATCTTGCGGAAGGCGAGCGCTTCATCATCGAAGACCTCGGCATTCACACGCTCGATATTGCGCGCTTTATTCTCGGTGATGTAGCAAGCCTCGTCGCGCGGACCAAACGCGTGAACCCGAAGATTAAGGGCGAGGACGTCGCGACCATTTTGCTCGACCATGAAAATGGCGCCACATCCGTCGTCGATGTCAGCTATGCGACCAGACTTCAGGTTGACCCCTTCCCGGAAACCCTCATCGAACTGGATGGCACAGCAGGCTCAATCCGGCTTTATCAGGGATACCGTCTGGAAGTCATCAATGCCAGAGGCACAACCGTTTCGGACGTTTCACCCAAACTGCTGTCCTGGGCATCGCGTCCCTGGCACAATATTCAGGAGAGCGTCTTCGCGATCCAGCAACACTGGATCGACAAACTTGCCTCCGGCGCGGAAACATCAACGTCGGGTGCCGATAATCTCAAAACCTTCGCGCTGGTGGATGCAGCTTATGACAGTGCGGCCAGCGGCAACCGCGTCGATGTGAAGGCTATGCTGGGATGAGCAGCGTCGATCCGTTTCTGCTTTATGGCACGGAAGAAACCGATGCCCGGCCACTGCACCTGCAAGCTGGGCGTCTCGCAGTCGATCTGAGCGATGGGAATTTGCGCTGCATCACCTATGATGGTGTCGAAGTGCTGCGCGCGGTGTCTTATCTCGTACGCGACCGCGACTGGGGGACATATGCCCCTTCTATTCGCGACTTCACCGTAGAGAGAAACGCCGCTGGTTTTACTGTCGCCTATCAGGCCTATGTCAGCGGTCCCAGCGATAGCGAGCTATTGGTTGCTGTGACCATATCGGCAGATACTGGTGGCACACTAACATTCGACGCTGTGGCTACAACGACAACCGGCTTCGAAACCAACCGCTGCGGCTTTTGTATTCTGCATCCGATTGTCGGGCTTGCCGGTTCGCCGGTTACGGTGGAACATGTCGATGGAACGCATGTACAGAACCATCTGCCCGATCTCATCGAGCCGTGGCAACCATTTAAGGATATGCGCGCCATCACCCATGAAGCCCTTCCGGGTGTGTTGGTCGAATGCCGTATGGAAGGCGATGTCTTCGAGATGGAGGATCAGCGCAACTGGTCCGATGCCTCCTATAAAACCTATGTGCGCCCTCTCGCGCTGCCTTGGCCCTATCGGATTGAAGCCAACGAACCAATCCATCAGCGGGTCGTATTGACCATCCACGATAAGCGGTCGAGTGCATCCACTGCCGTCACTTCAAACACCGAACCAGTGTTCATTACGCCTGACGACGCGCGCGGCATCATGCCAAGTATCGGCATCATCATCACTCCGGAAGAAGCCAAGGCGAGCCTTGCTTCGTCCGGCCTGCTAAGCGAAATCTCTCCGCAGGATTTGCTGTTCCATTACGATCCACACGCCGGACATGACGCAACAGCATTTGCAGACTTTGCTGCTCTTGCCGCTGGATATAAGGGGCGCACATCGCTGGAGATCGCACTTCCCTGTGAAGGGTCACTCATCGACGAAACCACCCAGATTGCGACGCAAATGAAAGCAGCAGGCTTTGCGCCCGACGCTATCATTGTCTCACCGTCAATAGATCGCCAGTCCACGCCGCCCGGCAGCGCTTGGCCGCCTTGCCCACCACTGGAAGAAGTCTATAACGCCGCGCGCACCGCTTTTCCGGGTGCTAACCTCGGCGGCGGTATGCTGAGCTATTTCACGGAATTGAACCGCAAGCGCGTGCCGGGCGCCCTGATCGATTTTGTGACGCATTGCACCAATCCAATCGTGCATGCCGCCGACGACCTGAGCGTCATGCAAACGCTGGAGGCGCTGGCCTTCATTACGCGTTCGGTACGCGCCATTTATGGCGACAAACCCTACCGCATCGGCCCATCGACCATTCCCATGCGCCAGAATCCCTATGGGAGCCGGACGATGGACAACCCCAATGGCAAACGTATCGCCATGGCCAATCGCGATCCGCGCCACAATGGCAAATTCGCGGAAGCATTTGCCTTTGCCTATGCAGCGCGGGTGCTAGATGCAAATCTCGACTGTCTGACGCTATCAACATTGACCGGCCCCTTCGGGCTGGTTGCGCATGAAAACGAACCCACGCCTGCGGGGCGTACACGCCCGATTTTCAACAGCGTGAAAGCCTTGTCCGCACTGGCCGGAAAAGAATGGCGCGCCTATCATTCATCCCGCCCGGCCCACGTTCTTGCCTTCGCGGTTGAGAGTGGACTCTGGCTCGTGAATGTCACGCCAGAAGAGCAGAGTGTCAGCATAGAAGGTAAGAGGGCGTTTTCGCTCGAACCCTATAGAGTTCTGTCGATACCGCTTTAAGCCAAAGCGCGGAAAGCAGCGGATACGCGACATCCTCCCGGTCGCGTATCTCTGGAAAGGTTCAGCGCCGCTTTGCGGGCCGCGCCGCCAAAATGACATTGTGGCGCTTGGCGAGTTCTGCGGTCACCGATTCAATTTCCTCAGCCTTGCGGGCTTCGTCCCAACCCAGTTCCAGCGCCAGAATATCCGCAATCGCAGCCAGATTATCGGCGGTCAGCGCGCCGTCAATGGCAAGCGTTGTGCGACGCAGCACAACATCAGCCAAATGAACCACCAGTTCATTGCGAGCGATCCAGGCAATCTCGGCGCGGCTCACCGTATCCGTCTCGGGCAAATAGGTGACACCGACTTTGGCTTCGTCCCGGATGATGGAGCCCGCTGTCGTGCCGTAACGCTTGAGCAATAGCTCGACACGCGCAGCTTCAAGGCCCGTTGTACTTGCCTGTTTTGCGACCCACGCACGGCGCGCATTGTCATCCAGCGGGTAATCCTTACCGCCGCCGATTGCGAGATTGCGCGTCGAGCGGAGGCGCGTGCGTTGCAACCGTTGCAAGACCGTGTCCGCAACCTCTTCGGCAAACCCCCGGAACGTCGTCCATTTGCCCCCTACCAGCGAGATGATTGCGAATGGACGCGCCGGATCGGGCTCAATCACCGGCGCCGAGTGATCGCGACTGATCAACCCCGGTTCTGAGGCATTGGACGCACGCAGCGGGCGGATGCCGCTATAGGTGTAGACAATCTGATTGCGGTCGAACTGCAATTTCGGCAGCAGTGAACGCAGGCTTTCAATGAAATAATCTGTCTCATCGTCCTCGCAGCGCACATTGTCCGGATCGTCGGAAGGAATGTCGGTCGAACCGACCAGCGCAAGACCGTGATAGTCGTAAACAAGGCAGATACGACCGTCATCGGCCTCGAAATAAATCATCCTTCCAACAAGGCTTTTCACCAGTTCGGGATGGTCGATCAGAATATGCGACCCCTTAGTGCCGCCGATCATCTTGGTGGGTTTACCAAGCGCAGAATTCACCCGGTCAATCCACGGGCCAGCCGCGTTGATCACAAGCTTCGGCCTGACTGAGAATGCCGCGCCGTCTGGACCTTCAAAGCTGATTGCCCCATCACCGGCTTTGACCAAGGCTGTGAAATTCGCAGCCGCGCTTTTTGAATTGGCCTGAAGTCCGTCACTGACCAGTTCATAGACCAGCCGCTCGGGTCGGCTGACCTTGGCGTCATGATAGATACCGCCTGCGACAATCGCGGGCGTTATGTACGGCATTTCCTGCGTTGCGGTCTTCTTCAGGACAAAACGGTGGCGCGGCATAACGCGCTCACGCGCACCGAAATAATCATAGAGGCCAAGGCCGATCTTGATCAGCACGGCACCGCGACTGCGCGGCGCAGTTGTGGAACCGAACAATGTGCGCAAGGCCGCGGTGATCCCTTTGGTCCACGAGAACACAGGAATAAAGGTCGGCAGCGGCTCAACATTATGCGGCGCGTTTTTCAAAAGCAGATTTCGTTCCAGCGTGGATTGCGCAACCAGACCGAATTCCCCGGTTTCCAGATATTTCAAACCACCATGGATCAGCCGCGACGGTGCGGCACTGGTGCCCGATCCAAAATCGCCTTTGTCGACGATAAGGCAATTCACGCCTTGTTCGCACAAATCCCGGTACAGCCCCGCACCGTTGATGCCCGCGCCAAGAATAAGGACGTCAACACCATCCGCTTCCAGTTGGGCGATGCGGGTCTTCATTTCGGCAGGGCCTACGAAACTGTTCATTTCACCGTCTTTACATCTGTTGTCTGCGCAATCGCGCGCTATACATTCGTTCTGTCTTCAATCCGAAAGGGCTTCAATTTTAGGCCATAACGGTCCAAGCGCCGAGGCAATTTCCTTGAACAGCGCGAAGCGTTTTTCATATTGCGTGCTGCGCTCCGCATCTGGCGTGTAAGTGCAGCCGATCGCGTCAAGATCGCGCGGATCGCTATAAACGTCAGCAAAAACACCCGCGCCTTTGCCTGCGCAAAGCGCTGCGCCCCAGGCTGCTGCCTCATCCGTCTCAGTGACGGTCACCTGCATCCCAAGCACATTGGCAAACATTTGCGCAAAGGCCGGGCTGCGCGATACCCCGCCCGTCAACCGCGCAGCGGAGATGGCGAACCCTTCCTTGAGATGATCGACATGGATGCGGTGATTAAAGGCAATCCCTTCCCATACGGCGCGCAACATATCACCGCGTTCCTGCCAGCCGCGCAGACCGAAAAAAGCGCCGCTTGCCATGGCGCCATAAGGCGAACCAAAAAGATAAGGATGGAACAATGCTGTTGAGGGCTTTGCCAGTGCAGCATCTATTTCCGGGCGCAACATGTCGTGGATCGAGCGACCTGTCTCTTCCGATAGACGCCGCTCGGATGGGCAGAGCTTATCGAGAAACCAGTCGTAGTTCGCCGTTGACGCTGGCGAGATCGACATGTTGTTCCATTCCCCCGGCGCGATACCGTTGCGGCAAAACCAGTTCGGATTCACATGCGGTTCGGAGGATAGCGTCTCGTTGATCGAATAGGTTCCCGCGACCACCGCCACAGTGCCCATCTTCAACCCGCCAACGCCAAGCGCCGATGCCGTAACATCATGCAGACCACCAACAACCGGCGTACCGGCAACAAGACCGGTGCGCGCCGCGCAAGCCGCAGAAACGCCACCCACGATCTCGTCCGAACGCGACATGGGTGGCAACGCGTTCCAAAGGGCTTCCAGTCCGAACAATGCAAGCGCGTCGCGTGAATAATCCTGTCTCTGCACATCCGTGAAGGAGGTGGACGCTTCGGTCCGATCCGTTCCAACCTCGCCGGTCAGGCAGAACCGGAGCCAGTCCTTGCAGGCGATGACATGTGCGATACGACTGAAGCGCTCAGGCTCGTTTTCTTTTACCCAAGCGAGAATGGCCGAAGGTGCGGAAGCATGCGGCAATTGTCCGGTAATGGCGATGGACTGTTCTGCGACGGCACCGTTCACCCAGTTTTCCGCAATATCGACAGCGCGGCTATCCAGCGACAGAATGCCCGCGCCGAGCGGGCGGTGTTCACTGTCGAGCATATAAATACCGTCGCCATGGGCAGTGGTGGCGATGGCCAGAATATCGGAAGCAGGCCTGCCGCTCGTGGCAATCGCTTCGGCAATCGCGTCCGCGGTGGCATTCCAGAATTCGTCCATGTCACGCTCGACGTGACGGGGATGCGGAAACGACTGGGCGACACGGCGGCGCGCGACTGACAGCGTCCTGCCGTCAATGTCGAACAATACGGCTTTCGTGACGGTCAGTCCGCTATCGATTCCCAACAGGCAGGGCATGGATCGTATTCCTGGTATGGTAATGCAGGCTCGGCAAAACGCGTTCGCCGCGATTTTGTTATTCTTTCTGACCGCCCGAACGGGCGATGACGACATTTATTTCCTGGGACTGCATATGTTCGATATGCGTCTCGGGCGTGTTTTCATCGACGATCACCACATCGAAATCACTCAGGGCGCCGAAATTATGCAAAGCGCGCCGTTCGAACTTTGTGTGGTCGGCCAGAAGCACACTTTTTGCTGCGCATTCGCGCATCGCTCTTTTGGTTTCAACCATTTCGGTCGATTGATGAAACAACAGATCGTCGGTGATTGCGGCGATCGAGATGAACGCCACATCGGCACGCAGGCGACGGATTTCATGGATCGTCATGCCGCCGACAAAGGCATTGCACCAGTTGTAAAGCTGCCCACCCAGACCGATCAGCGTGATGTCCTGCATATCGCGAACTTCGTTCATCAGGATCAGCGAATTGGTAATAACGGTCAAAGGCGTCTTGGCCTGAAGATGCGGCACCATTTGCAGAACAGTGGTCGAGTCATCCAGAAAGATGGCTTGCCCCGGTTCGACAAATTGCATCGCGGCTTCCGCGATCAGTTTCTTTTCTTCCGACTGCCGCGACACCCGGTAAAGATCGCTTGCTTCGATCAGGCTGGTGGGTGCTGCGGAAACGACCCCACGCGTCTTGCGAAAAAGTCCCCGGCTGACAAGTTCATCGACATCACGATGCGCCGTCATCAGGCTGATGCCGAAACGCTCCGTCAAATCTTCGATCCGCATCGACCCCTCGGCCATCACAGTCTCCGCGATCTGCTGGCGGCGCACCAGCTGACGCGCATGCCGACTGTCGTTCGGCACTTGATCTGTCATCAGATTGTCAATGCTTGCCTTGTTGCTCACCGTCATGCCTGCCATCCGTTCCCAGCCATTATTTCGTTGTCACTGACAGGTTCTGGCGGACTACGCCAGACAAAAAGGGGAACGATATCCAGAGCGCCGGTTAGAGCCGGCGCTCCGGTCTATGCTCTTACTGCTCGAGAACGAACGGAGCCGTATATTTGTCGACATTATCCTTGGTGATCAGGAAGCAATCGAAAAGCTGCTTTTCCTGATCAACACCGGTCTTGCCGGTCTTGATGAAGCTGTCAGCCTGCTTGACGGCAGCTTCCGAGAAAATGGCAACCGGCTGCAGCACGGTGTACTGAAGCTCACCGGCCTTGATCGCAGCGACCGCATCCGGCGAACCGTCGAAACCGCCGACCTTGACCTGTTCCAGCTTGCCAGCCTTCTTCAGAGCAGCGATTGCACCAAGAGCCATTTCGTCGTTACCGGAGATGACACCGATAATGTCGGGATTGGCCTGCAACAGGGCCTGCATCTTGTCGTGGCCCTGGGTGCGGTTCCAGTTGGCAACATCTTTACCGGCCTTCACCAAATCCGGATACTGCGACAGGACCGTTTCGTAACCATTCGAGCGGGTTGCCGCATTGTTGTCCGATGGCGCACCGAACAATTCGACATATTTGCCCTTGTCGCCAACGCTTTCAACCCACTGGGTTGCGCCGATTGCAGCGCCCTGCGCGTTGTTGGAAACGAGCTGTGCCTTGGCAAGACCTTCCTGATTGATTTCGGCGTTGACGAGGAACACCGGAATGCCTGCTGCGACAGCGCGCTTGACCGCCCCAACCGAGCCGTCAGCATTTGCCGGATCAAGAATGATCGCAACCGACTTGTTGGTTATCGCGGTGTCGATCAGGTTGCTTTCGGTGTTGGTGTCGCCCTTGTGACCGCCAACGACAGCCGAATAGCCCAGGCCTTCAGCCGTCTTCTTGGCGATTTCACCTTCGGTGTACCAGTATGGGTTCGAAGGGTCGTTGACGATGATCGTCATCAAACCTTCAGCCCAGGCAGCGCTGGCGATAAGCGGCAGTGCCGCTGCAGCAGCGAACAGAACGCGCATACCCTTCTTAAACATGTCTCACTCCCGTAACATTTTTGTTTGTGTTGTGCCGGTTGCCCGGCGGGTATCATTTCCATTGGGCGAGGCTTTTGAGGTTGATCGCCGTCTTGGAACCTTTCGATACGCCCTTGGAATACGGCCCATCCGAAATCGGACCTGGCCCTATTCCTATCGTCGGGAGTATTGAATGCTGTTGAGCAAAACCGCGAGCACGATCACCGCGCCGGTAAAGACGGTCTGCCAATAGGAGGATACGCCGATGATCACCAGACCGTCGGAGAGGAAGCCGATAACGAAAGCGCCGAGCAGCGTACCCTGAATGGTGCCGCGTCCGCCTGTCAGCGCCGCGCCGCCGATGACGACCGCTGCGATTGCCGTCAATTCGTAGGTTGTACCGGCGGTTGGACCAGCAGAGGTCAGCTGCGACGACAGGACGAGACCGGCAATGGCAGCACAGATGCCCGAAATCACATAAACGGAAATCTTGACCCGCTTGACCGGAACACCTGAAAGTTCTGCCGCCCGCTCGTTTCCACCCGAAGCATAGAGCCAGCGACCGAACGCAGTGCGATTGAGAACGACGGCGCAGATGATCGCCAGCACAGCCAGAACCAGAACGCCAATCGGAACGCCGAAAAGCGTGTTGAAACCGAGCCAATCAAAGCCGGTATTCCCCAGTTCCGGACGGCCACCAAGATTGTTGTAGGTCAGACCATTCGTCATCAGCAAGGCGACACCGCGAGCACAATAGAGCACGCCAAGCGTGGCCACGAAGGCTGGAACCCGCAGATAAGCAATCAGTACGCCATTAACAGCGCCGACAAACGCCCCCAATGCACAGGTGATGATGACCACGGCCCAGACAGGGAAATACAGAATGATGCCGAATTCCTGCAGCGTCACGCCCTGCATCAGGAAACCCGCAACGACACCTGCAAGCCCCAAAGTGGAACCGACGGAAAGATCGATGCCACCATTCAGGATCACCAGCAACATGCCAATCGCCAGCAACCCGAAAATGGCCACATGCGAAGACATGATGAGGAAATTGTCGACCGTGAAATAATAGGGCGACAGGAACGAAAAGGCAGCGATGATTGCGATCAAAGCAAAAAATGCACGACCTTCGAGCAGCAGATGCACGATATTGGTTTTCCGCTTCGCCCCGCCTGGGGTTGCCGCTTTGTCTTTTGTGCTCGTGACTGACATTCTATCAGTGCTCCATAACTAAAGCATTCCAGCGATCTGGTAACATCAGATCAGGTGCTCGAACTTTTCGACTTGCGCATGCCCGCTCGAAAACCGAGGACATGCAGCAGTTTTTCAATGACCAACCATGGCTTCGCCCGAGGCGGCCATGATCTTCTCCTTGGAGACATCCGAACCAAATTCGGCTGAGATGCGCCCCCGATGCATCACGATGATGCGATGAGCAATGCTAAGGCATTCACCAACTTCGGAAGTCGTATAAATGACCGCCAGCCCCTGCTTGGCTTTCTCGGCCAGCAACTTGAACACCTCGGCCTTCGCGCCGATGTCGATGCCCCGGCTCGGTTCATCCAGCAGGATTACTTCGGGCTCGGTGGCCAGCATCTTGCCGATCACGACCTTCTGCTGATTACCGCCGGACAACGACCCGATCGCCGCGTCACCCCCGTCGGTCTTGATATGAACATTTTTGATCGACTGATCGATGATGTTCTTCTCGCTCTTTCGGGACGTGAAGAGGCCTTTGGTGATCTCGGCTATGCTGGCCAGTGACAGGTTCTTTCCGACTGTCATCGTCTGGACCAGACCATCACGCTGGCGATCTTCCGGAACCAGAACCAGCCCCTTTTCGATGCGTTGGGCGATGGAAAAACCCGAGACGTCGGTGCCCTTGAGAAGCACACGACCGTCACTGGCCTTCAAACGACCGGCAACCGTTTCGAGAAGCTCGGTGCGACCCGCACCCATCAGCCCATAGATGCAAACGATTTCGCCTGCCCGCACATTGAGCGACAGCCGGTCAACCAGCGCGAAATCCGCGCCAGCAGGATCTGGAACCGTCAGGTTCTCTACGGAAAGAGCAACGTCCCCCCATTCATATCCGGTTGGAGGAGACCCAAGATCGAAGTTCTCGCCCACCATGTTACGAACGATCCATTCCAGATCGATTTCGTTGCGCGGCGCATAGGCCGTCATCGTTCCATCGCGCAGCACGACGGCATGATTGGTGATCTGTAGCGCTTCTTCGAGATGGTGCGAGATATAGACAATCGCAACGCCACGCGATGTCAGATCGCGGATGACCTTGAACAGCACCTCGACTTCCGATGCACTCAATGCGGAGGTCGGTTCATCCATGATGAGAATGCGGGAATTGACCGAAAGAGCCCGGGCGATTTCCACAATCTGCTGCTGGCCGAGACGCAACTCTTCTACCGGTGTCAGCGGGTCGATATCTTCTTCCAGTTCCTTCATGAGTTCGCGCGTGAGGCGTTCTTCTTCGGCGAAATTTACGCCAGTCGGCGTGCGGATTTCACGCCCCATGAAGATATTGTCACGCACATTCATGTTGGGTGCGAGGCTCAGTTCCTGATGGATGATCGAGATGCCTCGGTCACGCGCTTCCGTCGACGAATTGAATGTCACCGGTTCGCCGTCCAGCACAATCGTGCCGGATGTCGGCTGAATAACTCCCGACAGCACCTTCATCAAAGTCGACTTGCCGGCGCCGTTTTCGCCGAAAAGCGTGGTGACCTGGCCGCGACGTATCTCGAAATTCACACCCTTGAGAGCGTGAATGCGGCCATAGGATTTGGCGACATTCTGCGCGGCCAGAACGACATCACCGTTCTTGCCTTCAATTCCGGGATTTTCGATTGTTGGTGCCGCGCTCATTTGACTGCGAACTCTACTGGCGTCACGAGCCAGTTCTTTGGATTGACGAGCTTGAACACGCCGGTCACCGAAACCGTCTTGCCGACGAGATTGTCGGCATCCACGCCTTGCAGAACCTGCTTCTTCATTTCGTTGTTGAGCGCAGAACCTGCATTCTGGAACTCGATCTGGTTCTTGAACTGACCAAATTCGATTGTGCCGGTCGCATCGCGCAAATCCGTGCCATTGACGGCGGGACCGGTCTGGACCCGGATCGCCATGCCTTCAGGCAAGCCATCGACCTTGATCACATTATAGTTCGATTTGCGCTCTTCAACCACGCCGGTGAACTTCACAGGAATGACCGGATTGACGCTGCCGACGCCATATTTTTTACCTGCCGCAGTCTTGTCGGCTGCCAGCGCCGTTCCAACTTCGGCTGCATCGGCGGCGCGTTCGATAATGCTCGACTTAACCTTCGGAAACTCTGAAGCGCCATAAGCCTCAGGCGAAAATGCCTGCTGACGCACATCGGAATCAGAACCGATCTTGACGATCTTCGTATCGAAGCCAATCGCGCCTATAACGACCACAGCCGCAATCACACTCCAAAGAATGGCGCGGTTTTGCTTGGGCGAAGCTCGCGAAACTTGATTAGTCTGTGCACTCATTATTCAAACCTGCCGAATTGTCGGAACGGATCGCGGCCAGTTCTGACCGCCGTGAACACTCACCTGTTTGCGAATAGCCCTGCCGTCAGATCGAGCCAGCGAAATTCTCCACTCGCGCGGCAACCGGGACAACGGACAAAATCATGACATCCTCCACGCGGTCCCAGGGCTCCGCTCCTCCGTGCCTACTGGAAACAGGCATCGCCCCATGCATTATGATAGCGACGTGTTATTAACTCCAATTATGATGTTATAAACATAGATAACTGTCAATCCGATGTTTTGGAACAGACGGGGGAAGTTCGTTTTTCGGCGAGAAATCCGCCCGTTATGGCACCAGAAACGACTGTTTCAATCCACATATTTAAATGCCATCGCGGCTGTTGACGACCGGATTGAGGCTTAGCTCTCTCGTAGAGAGATTCAATAAAAAAACATGCTATTTCAATATATTATATCATAAAGCGCGAACGATTTCCCGCTGCCAAAGGGTCAAAAATCGCCTCACTTCTCGAAGTGACTTCCCTTCGGCTAACAAGTTTGTGAAAAATAATTCGTACACATAAAAATTTTACAGACATTGCCGAGCCGCTATGTTATCTCAGTTAAACGCGAATGCCCGATTTCATTAAAAACAGGGTTGCGGCGACGCATTTCAGTCGTGGGAGGAATCCAGATGTCGATAAATACGTGTAGCGGCCATGCGTCATAAAGGTGATCTCATCATCGGGATCGATGCTGGCACATCCGTTCTCAAAGCAGTCGCGTTTGATTTCAACGGACACCAGATCGAGTCTGCCGCCGTACGCAACAAATACGATACCGGCGATCACGGTGCAGTGACCCAGTCCCTGTCACAAACCTGGAAAGATTGCGCCAGCGCCCTGCTCGGCCTTGCAGAAAAAGTTCCCAACCTGCGCGAGCGCGCGGCGGCGATCGCCGTCACCGGCCAGGGCGACGGCACTTGGCTTGTCGGCAAAAACAACCAGCCCGTTACCGATGCCTGGATCTGGCTCGACGCGCGCGCCGCCACAACGGTGACGCGGCTTGCCGCTGGCCCCATGAACCGTGCGCGCTTCGAAGCGACAGGCACGGGACTCAATACATGCCAACAAGGCTCGCAGATGGCGCATATGGATAGCGTTGCGCCAGAACTGCTCGACAAGACCGAGGTCGCGCTTCACTGCAAGGACTGGCTCTATCTGAACCTCACCGGCATTCGGGCCACCGACCCATCGGAAGCAAGCTTCACCTTCGGCAATTTTCGCAACCGTCAATATGACGATGTCGTCATTGAAGCACTGGGCCTGCAAAAACGCCGCAAGCTTCTGCCTGAAATCATCGACGGCACACAGACCATGCATCCGTTGAGTGCAGAGGCGGCAGCCGCAACCGGCTTGCTGGCCGGAACGCCTGTCAGCCTCGGCTATGTGGACATGGCCATGACTGCACTCGGTGCTGGCGTTCGTGGCGGGACCACCGATGCGGGCTGCTCCACCATCGGCTCGACAGGCGTGCATATGCGCGCAAAGCCGATCGCCGACATTCACCTCAATCGGGAAGGCACCGGCTATGTTATCGCATTGCCAATTCCCGGCATTGTGACGCAAGTTCAGACCAATATGGGCGCGACGATCAATATCGACTGGATATTGCAGGTGGCCGCCGACCTCATGTCGACACCGGACAAGCCTGTTTCGCTGAATGACCTTATCCCGCGCCTCGACGTATGGTTCAATGCAAGCCGCCCGGGTGCAATCCTCTATCATCCGTATATTTCAGAGGCAGGAGAACGCGGACCTTTCGTCAATGCCAGCGCGCGCGCAAGCCTCATCGGTCTTTCGAGCCGTGATCGTTTCCCCGAACTGGTGCGATCCGTGGTCGAAGGACTGGGCATGGCAACGCGCGATTGTTATGCCGCCATGGGCGACATGCCAGCCGAACTGCGCATCACGGGCGGCGCCGCGCGATCACGCGCTTTGCGCAGCACACTCAGCGCTTCCGTCAATGCGCCGGTTCGCGTTTCCTCCCGCGAGGAAGCTGGCGCAGCCGGTGCAGCAATGATGGCTGCTGTCGCCATTGGGGCCTATGCGACGATGGATGATTGTATCGCCGAATGGGTGGAGCCTCTGCTCGGAACCCCGGAAGCACCCGACGCTTCCCGCGCACGGCATTATGAAGAGCTTTATCTCGCCTATCGGGAATCCCGGCTGGCGCTGGCGCCGGTTTGGGACCAACTGGCCGCCGACAGGTAAGGCCGGGCGGATTGGCGCAATATGATGAGACGTGCCGAAACATCGGCATTCCAAGGAGCATGCAATGGCTGAGACGGAAACTTGTGACCTGTTTGTGATTGGCGGCGGCATCAATGGCGCAGGCGTTGCGCGCGATGCTGCCGGGCGCGGTCTCAAGGTCGTTCTGGCCGAAAAGGACGATCTGGCGGAAGGCACTTCGTCACGTTCCGGTAAACTTGTCCATGGCGGCCTGCGCTATCTGGAATATTACGAATTCCGTCTTGTTCGGGAAGCGCTGATCGAACGCGAAGTGCTGCTCAACGCGGCGCCGCACATCATCTGGCCGATGCGTTTCGTTTTGCCCCACAGCCCGCAGGACCGTCCGGCATGGCTCGTGCGGCTTGGCCTGTTTCTTTACGATCATCTCGGCGGACGCAAGAAACTTCCCGGCACCCGCACGCTCGATCTCAGGCGCGACCCGGAAGGCACACCGATTCTCGACCAATATACCAAGGGCTTCGAATATTCAGACTGTTGGGTCGATGACGCCCGGCTTGTCGCGCTCAATGCGCTGGGCGCCGCTGAAAAAGGGGCGACCATCCTCACCCGCACGCCGGTCGTGTCGGCGCGCCGCGAAAAAGGCGGCTGGATCGTTGAAACGCGCAACCGCGATACAGGCAAAAACCGCAGCTTCCGCGCCCGCTGCATCGTCAATTGCGCAGGCCCCTGGGTAACGGATGTTATCCACAATGTGGCCGGATCGAACTCAAGCCGGAATGTGCGTCTGGTCAAGGGTAGCCATATCATCGTGCCCAAATTCTGGGCCGGTTCGAATGCCTATCTCGTTCAGAACCACGACAAGCGCGTGATTTTCATCAACCCTTATGAAGGCGACAAGGCGCTGATCGGCACCACAGACATTGCCTATGAGGGCCGCGCGGAAGACGTTGCCGCAGAGGAAAAGGAAATCGATTATCTGCTCGCCGCGGTGAACCGCTATTTCAAGGAAAAGCTGCGCCGGGAAGATGTGTTGCACGCATTCTCAGGCGTGCGCCCATTGTTCGATGACGGCAAGGGCAACCCTTCGGCTGTCACACGCGACTATGTCTTCGACCTGGATGAAACCAACGATGCACCCCTTCTGAACGTGTTCGGCGGTAAAATCACGACATTCCGAGAATTGGCCGAGCGGGGCCTGCATCGCCTGAAGCATATTTTCCCCAATATGGGGGGCGACTGGACGCATGGCGCGCCGCTACCCGGCGGTGAAATACCCAACGCCGATTACGAAACCTTCGCCAATAGCTTGCGCGACAGCTATCCCTGGATGCCACGTCAGCTTGTGCACCATTACGGTCGCCTTTATGGCGCGCGGACCAAGGATGTCGTCGCCGGTGCGGCTGGCCTCCCAGGCCTTGGCCGCCATTTTGGCGGCAATCTTTACGAGGCCGAAATTCGCTATCTGGTCGCAAAAGAATGGGCGAAGACGGCACAAGATATTCTCTACCGCCGCACCAAGCACTACCTGCATCTGACTGAAGCCGAACGCGCTGCCGTCACGGAGTGGTTCGACAACACACATATTGCTGCCTGAGGACGACATGGCCCTTACGCTCTCTTTGAACACCAACCCGCTGGTCAATCGCTTTGCCGAGCCTGATGATCTAATCGAAACAGTGGCCCGCGATCTGCGCCTCCGCGATCTTCAGCTGACCCATGAATTCATCAATCCCAGCTGGCAAGCCTCCACGATCCGCCGTCTGACGCGCGCAATGGACAAGGCCTTGCAGCGGACAGGCGTTCGCGTGACATCGGGCATGACAGGGCCCTATGGTCGCCTCAATCACTTCGGCCATCCCGACAGCGAAGTGCGTCGCTATTATGTCGATTGGTTCAAGACATTTGCCGATATTATCGGCGACCTTGGCGGCAAATCGGTCGGCACACAGTTTGCGATCTTCACCTATAAAGACTTTGACAATCCCGCGCGTCGCGAGGAGCTTATAGACATTGCAATCGACTGCTGGGCGGAAGTGGCCGACCATGCAGCCGGTGCCGGTTTGGATTATGTATTCTGGGAGCCGATGAGTATCGGTCGGGAATTCGGCGAAACCATCGCCGGATGCATGAAACTTCAGGATCGCCTGACCGCTGCACATATGACGATCCCGATGTGGATGATGGCGGATATCGACCACGGCGATGTCACATCGGCCAATCCGGACGACTTTGACCCCTATGCCTGGGCACGCGCGGTGCCAAAAGTTTCGCCGATCATCCACATCAAGCAGAGCCTGATGGATAAAGGCGGCCATCGTCCGTTCACCGCGGCCTTCAACGCCAAGGGTCGCATTCAGCCGGAACCTTTGCTGAAGGCTTTCGCCGAGGGCGGTGCCCAAGACAATGAAATTTGCCTCGAACTCTCGTTCAAGGAACGCGAACCGAACGACCGCGAAGTCATTCCGCAGATTGCGGAAAGTGTGGCTTTCTGGGCCCCGCACATTGACACCGGCGTCAAGGATTTGAAGATATAAAGAAGGGCAGAATCCGACCGAAGCGCCACCACGTTCGACAGGATAATGCTTCAAGTGAAAGACCTTAAGGCGCGCGCCTCTGATAAGATCAGATTGAAACGCGCCTGACCTGCGAAGGGACCGGACAGCTCGAAATGGCAGATGCAGACGATTCCCTCGCCCTTCGTGCAGCCTGGCTCCACTTTGTTGCAGGCATGACCCAGTCGGCTGTTGCCAAGCGCCTCGGGCTACCTTCCGTGAAGGCGCATCGTCTCATCGCCAAGGCGGTTGCGGATGGTGCCGTCAAGGTCACCATCGACGGCGACATTACCGAGTGTATCGATCTGGAGAACCGTCTCGCAGATCGATACGATCTCGATTATTGCGAAGTCGTACCCGATATCGGTGAGGAAGGCCTGCCCCTCACCGCGCTTGGCCACGCGGGCGCGGATTTTCTTCGCCGCGAAATCGAACATGGCGACCATGAGGTGATCGGTATCGGCCATGGCCGCACCCTGTCGGCTGCGGTCAACTATATGCCGCGCGTTGTGGCAAATGATTTGCGCTTTGTCTCGCTTCTCGGCGGCCTTACACGCAATTTCGCCGCCAATCCCCATGACGTGATGCATCGCATCGCGGAAAAAACCGGCATGCCCGCTTATGTGATGCCGGTGCCGTTCTTCGCCAACACGGCTGAAGATCGCGAAGTGCTGCTTGCCCAGCGCGGCGTCACCACTGTTTTCGATATGGGATGCCGGGCAGAATTGAAAATAGTCGGGATCGGCACTGTGGATTCGCAGGCGCAACTCGTGACATCCGGCATGATCGAACTCGCCGAAGTCGAAGAAATCGCCTATCTCGGTGGCGTCGGCGAAATGCTCGGACATTTCTTCGATGCTAATGGCAAGCGACTGGAAACCGGTCTCACCGCACGCACCATCGCCGCGTCGGTTGAAAACGCGGATATGAGCCGCATTATCGCCCTTGCGGGCGGCTTGCCGAAAGCCGAAGCCATTCGAGCAGTCCTGAAAAGCGGGCGTCTTTACGGCCTGATCACCGATGAGCGCACAGCCAAATTCCTCGTCGAATAGCGAACGTGAAAACGTCACAAAATCACATTTATTGTAGATTTTTTTGTGATTTTGTGATTTATCGTCGTTGAATGTTTCGCGAGACAGATCGGACACAAGCGTGAAGCGCGACGACAGAAGACAGGCGATCATAAATTTACTGATTGAAAATCAGTCCGTCGATCTTGACGATCTGTCGGATCGCTTTGCCGTGTCCAAAATGACAATCCATCGCGATCTGGATTCGCTGGAAGAATCTGGTGTTTTGCGCAAGGTTCGTGGCGGCGCGACAATGGATGCAGGCTCGCAATTCGAAAGCGATTTTCGATTTCGCGTGCGCCAGGACAATGAAGCCAAGCTTCAGATGGCCAGAGCGGCACTGGAACTGATCGAGCCGGGCATGACCGTCATGATCAATGACGGTTCCACGGCTGCGGTTCTGGGCGGGCTTTTTCCCGAAAAGCGGCCGCTGACCGTCATCACCAATAACGCGGTCATCATCGATGAGCTGAAAGGCGAAAGCGGGATCAATCTCATTGCTCTCGGCGGTGTTTTCTCGCCCAAGTTCAACGCTTTTTTCGGCCTGTTGACGGAAGAGGCACTGTCACATCTGAGTGCCGACATCGCCTTCATTTCGACACCCGCCGTCAATGGCAGACTCGTATATCATATGGACGAAAATGTCGTGCGCACCAAACGCGCAATGACCGCTTCGGCGACACGCACCTGCCTTCTGGTCAATCATCAGCGCTTCGGGCGCCCCGCTTTACATGTCATGGCCGACCTCGCCGATTTCGATGCCATCATCACCGATACATCCCCTGGCCGCGAAATCACAGCCGAGCTGGAACAGGCTGGGATCAAACTGACAATAGCAGACTAGGAAAGAGCATTTGGGCATGGCCAGATTTTGGGTTGGAACGAGCTGGAAAATGAACAAGACGCTGGCGGAAGCGCGGGCCTTTGCCGACGCGCTGAAGGCCGCTGACGGCGAACGATCAGCTGATATTCAGCGTTTCATCATTCCACCGTTCACGGCTGTGCGCGAAGTGAAGGAAATCCTGTCCGACACATCCGTAAAGGTCGGCGCACAAAACATGCATTGGGCTGATAAAGGCGCATGGACCGGTGAAATTTCTCCGCTGATGCTCAAAGACTGCAATCTCGACATTGTGGAACTCGGCCATTCCGAGCGGCGCGAGCATTTCGGCGAGACCAACGAGACTGTTGGCCTCAAGGTTGAAGCTGCGGTGCGCCACGGGCTGATCCCGCTGATCTGCATCGGCGAGACCTTGGAGGACCGTGAAAGCGGTCGGGCGGCAGAGGTTCTCGCGGAAGAAGTGCGCGGCGCGCTGTCCAAATTGTCGGACGAGCAAAAGCAGGCCGAAATCCTGTTCGCTTATGAGCCCGTCTGGGCCATCGGCGAAAACGGCATTCCCGCTTCCGCCGACTATGCCGATGCCCGACAGGCAGAAATTATCGCCGTCGCTGAAGGCATTCTCGGCCGCCGCGTTCCCTGCCTTTACGGCGGCTCAGTCAATCCCGGCAACTGCGAAGAACTGATCGCCTGCCCGCATATTGATGGCCTCTTCATCGGACGCTCCGCCTGGAACGTCGAGGGCTATCTCGACATTCTGGCCAAATGCGCAGCCAAGATTCAAGTGAATTGAGAATTCAGACTAGTTAAGGAGTGAGATCATGAAAATTGCAGTAGCAGGAGACAGCGCTGGCGAAGGTCTGGCCAAGGTTCTCGCCGACCACCTCAAGGACCGTTTCGAGGTTTCGGAAATCTCGCGCACCGAGGCTGGCGCCGACGCGTTCTACGCCAATCTTTCCGACCGCGTTGCATCGGCTGTTCTGGACGGCACCTATGACCGCGCCATTCTCGTCTGTGGCACCGGTATCGGCGTCTGCATCGCGGCCAACAAGGTTCCCGGCATTCGCGCAGCGCTGACGCATGACACCTATTCGGCTGAACGCGCCGCCTTGTCGAACAACGCCCAGATCATCACCATGGGCGCGCGCGTGATCGGATCGGAAGTCGCCAAGACCATCGCCGATGCATTCCTCGCCCAGACCTTTGACGAAAACGGTCGCTCGGCTGGAAACGTGAACGCCATCAACGATGTCGACGCCAAGTACAACAAGTGCTGATTTATTCGTCAGGACATGACAAAAAAAGCGGACGGGAAACCGTCCGCTTTTATTTTTACAGCAAGCTTAAAGCTTAGCTGAACTTCGGATCAAGCGAGCCGTCGAGATAGCGCTTTGCCATATCGGCAAGCGGGATCGGACGGATAGAGGATGCGTGTCCGGCGGTGCCGAACTGCTCGAAACGGTCCTTGCAAAGCTTGGTCATCGCGGCCATCGCTGGCTTCAGATATTTGCGCGGGTCGAACTCGCTTGGGTCTTCCTGCAGGATGCGGCGGATCTGGCCGGTCATTGCCATGCGGTTATCCGTGTCGATATTGATCTTGCGCACACCGTGCTTGATGCCGCGCTGGATTTCCTCGACCGGCACACCCCAGGTCGGCTTCATCTTGCCGCCGAACTTGTTGATAATTTCCTGAAGGTCTTCCGGCACAGACGACGAACCATGCATGACAAGATGCGTGTTCGGCAGCTTGCGATGAATTTCTTCGATCACATTCATGGCCAGCACGGAACCGTCCGGCTTGCGGCTGAACTTATATGCGCCGTGCGAGGTGCCCATGGCAATGGCCAGTGCATCGACCTTGGTTTCGCGGACGAATTTCACCGCTTCATCCGGGTCGGTCAGAAGCTGATCATGCGAGAGCTTGCCTTCCGCGCCGTGGCCGTCTTCCGCATCGCCCATACCGGTTTCCAGCGAACCGAGAACACCCAGTTCACCTTCCACCGAAATACCGCCGAGATGCGACATTTCGCTGACGCGGCGGGTGACCGAGACGTTATAGTCCCAATCGGCAGGCGTCTTGCCGTCAGCTTTAAGCGAGCCGTCCATCATCACCGAGGTGAACCCTGCCTGGATGGCCGTCATGCAGGTAGCAGCTTCATTGCCGTGATCGAGATGGACGCAAACCGGAATATGCGGATAGATTTCCGTCACTGCATCCATCATGTGGCGGAGCATGATATCATTGGCATAAGAACGCGCACCGCGGGATGCCTGCAAGATAACCGGCGCATCGACGGCATTTGCCGCTTCCATGATCGCCAGCGCCTGCTCCATATTGTTGATGTTGAATGCCGGAACGCCATAGCCTTTTTCGGCTGCATGATCGAGCAATTGACGCAGTGTGATGCGTGCCATTTTTCAGTCTCCCTACCAGTCGCGGTCAGATGCGCTCACGCGCGTAATATTCACCCAGAACATCCACCTCTTCAGCAACGCCAAACACGAGCGCGCTTCGCTCATGGTAGGATTGCGGCAGAATATCAAGAATAGCGGTCGAACCGTTGGTTGCTTTTCCGCCTGCTTCCCGGCAAAGGAAAGCGATCGGATTTGCTTCATAAACGAGCCGCAGGCGGCCCTTTTCGTAGCCCGCACGGCGATCATCCACATAGAAGAAGAGGCCGCCGCGCTGCATGATGCGATGCATGTCGCCAACCGCCGCGCCGAGCCAGCGCATGTTGAAATTGCGACCGCGCGGCCCGTCCTTACCGAGGAAGACGTCATTCACATAGGCCTGCATGCCCGCAGAAAGATGCCGCTGAACGGATGCGTTGAACGCAATATCCGACGCGCGTTCTGGCAGGGTCACGTTGCGGCGCGTAATCTGGAATAGTTCGCTCGCCGGATCGAAGGTGGCGAAAATCACGCCATCGCCAACCGAAAAGCAGAGATCGACAGAATTGCCGTAGGATACATAGCCTGCTGCAATCTGCCTGCTGCCCGGCTGCAGGAAGGGTTCGTCCGTATCAGCGGGGAAGAACGAGAAGATCGTGCCGAGCGGCGCGCCGAGACCTACATTGCCGGAACCGTCCAGCGGGTCGATGGCAACCGCAATCAGACCATCAGCCTTGCCTGCCACGGGCAGATCAGCTTCTTCCGATAAAACGGAGGCCGCACCCGCTTCAATCAGCAAATCAACAAACAGATTGTGCGAACCGACATCGATGCTTTTCTGCTGATCCTGATCGCTGTTGACGCCAACAAGCTTTCCCGGATCACCCGGCAACGAACCGCGTGCAATGCGCCCGGCAAGCCTGCTCGACCCCGCGAGAATGGCCTTGATCGCATTGGCTGTCGCCAGTCGCAGAACATCTTGCCCTGCCCAGCCATCGAGATAGTTTCCAACGGTATCAGCCTCGATGCGGTCATTATCGCCAGCCAGAACCAGCGGCGCAAAATTGCCAGCCATTATTATTCACCTTGCTCCAGAAGAAATTTCGCCGTGCATCGACGCGGATGCGCCGAAGCCGTTCAAGCCAATCACGTCGTCTTCGATGCAGTTTGCCAGTTGCAGCATGTCGAATACGGGCGAGGCGAAATTCATGGCGGCAACCTCCTTGCCAATCACTGATTTTTTGCCTGCCGCACGCATATTCGTGAGAAAGGTCAGCAGGCCAGAGCCCACTAACATCATCCTGAGATATTAACAACGTGGCTATAACATTATAACGATTTAAATGTGATTTTGTGTTCAATTTTTTTATTTCGTGATCGTTGGCAATTAGCCATCTCCTTGTAATTACTATGTTTCGGCGACATAGCTCCTTTCCGGGGATTCCGGGCCGCATCGTGTTGCAAAGCGAGTCGCCGCCTCATTGCGCCCGATACCGCCTTTGAAAGAAGTCATGTTCCATTCCATGCCTGAACACGCTTCCTGCCATTGCGAAACTGGCCGGTTGCCAGCATTGATATGCCTGCTATGAGTGGAGATACTGTTTCGAGACGGATGGCAGCTGAAGGCGCGCGCAATGTGCAAGGCACGGAAATGAACGAGGATTTCGGATCGCTGGATGACGAGCTGGAACGCGCGCGCGTTGCCTGGCTCTATTTTATCGGTGGGCAGACCCAGCAAGAAATTGCACAGCGGATGAACATCACCCGGCTCAAGGTCAACAAGATCATCGGGCATGTGCGTGAGTCTGGACAGGTGCAAGTCAACGTCAACCTGCCATTGACAGACTGCATTGAACTGGCTGAGAAGGTAGCGGCGCGATACGATCTGGTCGAGGCGGTCGTCGTGCCCGATCTCAACGATTATATCGAGCAGAAGCGGGTTATCGGTGAAGCCGCAGGCACAATGGCGTCGGAACTGATTGAAGGGCGCGACATGGGCGTCGGGATCGGCTCTGGCAGAACCTTGAGCTTTGCGGTTCGCAGGCTCCATCTGCGTCCCAAGCCCGAGAGCTGGGTTGTCGGATTAACTGGCGGCGTCACCAGCGGTTCAGCGACAAACACGTTCGAAGTGGCAACGGATTTTGCCCGTGCATTGGGCGTGGAATGTCACTACCTGACCGCGCCAATCTATTGCGCAAACCCGGAAAGCCGCAATGCGCTGCTGCTCAATGATGAACTGACCGATGTTCTGGCCAGAACTGAGATTGCCGATATCGGGCTTGTTTCATGCGGCCCGCTGACGCAAGAAACGTCGCTGACACATATCCGGGTTGTCAAAGACAATCTCGATACGGTGCTGAAACTTGGCGCAGTCGGAGAATTCATGGGCTGCTTTCTCGACGCTCGGGGACGACCGATCGAACATTTTCTCAATGATTCAATTATCGCCCTGCCGCCGGACAAGCTGAAACTCAAACCCGTCTCGGTTCTTGTTTCTGGTGGTCTCAATAAAATTCCAATCATCCGCGCCATATTGCGGGGCGGATATGTCAATCGCCTCGTCACCAATGAAGGCGTAGCCCGGGCTTTGTTGCAGGGGCCACGTTAAGCAACCCCTGCAAGCAATTGCTTACTTCTTCGCGGATGCCTGCAATGCTTCCGCCATGGCGCGCAGCGTCACAAATGTCGATGCTGCGCCGGGATCGATATGGCCAACGGAACGCTCACCGAGTTTTGCGGAACGACCGCGACGCGATTCCATGGCAGCCGTCGATTGCATACCAGCCTCTGCACCCTTGCGGGCCGCAAGGAGGACATCCAGCGTCGAGCGACCCTGCTTTGCGGCTTCCGCAGCGGCAGCCACAGCCGGAACCCATGCATCGATCATGGTTTTGTCGCCCGGCTCGGCGCGGCCACGATCACGAATGCCCTGACAAGCCGCCGCCAGCCAATCGGCCATGCCCGCACCATCAAGGTTCAACCGGTTGCATACCGCAGTACCCGCCCGCAGGAATGCCGTCGCGTAGAGCGGCCCCGAGGATGCGCCCACCGCGTCGAGAAATGCCTTGGCCATGCGCTTGCAGATGGCTTCGATGGTTTCGTCTTCCGGCGCGTCTTCCAGCGCGTGCTGCACTGCCTTCCAGCCGATTTCCATCGTGATGCCATGATCGCCGTCGCCGATAACGCCGTCCAGCTCCGATAGCCAGTTTTTCTCGGCGATGATTTGCTCGCCGACATTGGCCATCATGATCTTGAAAATGGCTGGCGTCACATCACCATCCTTGATCAGCTCACGCGGCGCGTCTTGGGCAGGATCGCGAGTTTCTGCGGTATGTTCCACCTTATGGCTGCGACTGGCCAGACGCTCCTTGGGCTGCACGGCACCGACCGTCAGCGCAGGCGTATGACACGGATGATCAAGCAGCGCCTGCAATGTATCGTCGAGCTTCATCAGCGTAATGGAAGCGCCAGCCATTTCGAGCGATGTTGCATATTCGCCCACCCAGGACGCGTGGATGCTCACGCCCTTGCCATCCAGCAACTGCTTGACCCGACGGAAAACCAGATAGAGCTCGATCTGCGATGTCGCACCAAGTCCGTTGACCAGAACCGCAACACGGTCACCACGCTTGAGAGCCAGTTCCTCCAGAATGGACGCCATCAATTCGTCAGTAACAGCATCGGCAGGCGCAAGTTTTTCGCGACGGATACCCGGCTCGCCATGCAGCCCCATGCCGATTTCCATATCCTCGTCGCCGATGGTGAAATTCGGCTTGCCGGTCTGTGGCAAGGAACACGGGCTGAGGGCTACACCCATCGAGCGTGTCGCGTCGTTCGCGGCCTGCGCCAGTGCTTCGACGCGCGCCAGAGGCTCACCCAGATCAGCGGCGGCACCGGCAACCTTGAAGACGAAGAAATCGCCTGCAATGCCGCGCCGTTCCGTCTTCCGGTCAAGCGGTGCGGAGGCCACATCGTCGGCAACAGCCACATGGCGCACATCCATTCCGCTTTGCGCCAGCTCTTCCGCTGCCATTGTGAAGTTGAGCACATCGCCGGTGTAATTGCCGTACAGCATGAGAACACCGACACCACCATCCGCCGCGCGCGCCGCTTCGGCAATATGCGATGGCGATGGCGAGGCAAAAATATTTCCAACCGCCGCGGCATCAGCCAGTCCGCGACCGACGTACCCGGCAAAGGCAGGCTCATGTCCCGAGCCCCCACCCACAACGATACCAACCTTGCCGTCGCGGGGACCATCAACGGCCACCACGGCCCGACCGGTCTCGCCTTCGACACGCAGCATATCCGGATGAGCGCCAACCATGCCTTCAATCAATTCCGCAATGATGTTTTCCGGCGCATTAATCAGCTTTTTGGTTCTGACCTGTTCATTCATGTTCGTATCTCTCATCAAACTTCAGCGGCGGATTTAGTTGGCATCGCGTCGTAGATAGCGGCGCGAGATTGCATCAAAGGAAATAGCGAGAACCACAATCGCACCGGACACAATCCCCTGCCAGTAAGGCGAGACGCCAAACAGCACGATGATGTTTTCGATGATGGCGATTATACCTGCGCCAAGGATCGCTCCAATCGGGCTGCCGATGCCGCCCGTGGTTGCGACACCACCAATGACAGAGGCTGCAATCGGGGCCAGAACCCAGCTATCGCCGATGGACGGTTGCGCCGTTCCCAGACGCGCCACCATCAACACGCCGGCCAGTGCCGCGATGGCGCCCGCCACGACGAACACCAGAAGGCGTACCTTGTTGACGCGGATACCCAGCATACGTGCACCGTCGCGGTTGTTGCCAATGGCATACATATAGCGACCGAACGGCGTTTTCAGCATTACGAAGGTTGCAACCAGAAGTGCGGCGATCATCACCAGAAACGGCACCGGAACGCCGAAGAGGTCGCCACGTCCCAAAAACTGTACCTCACGCGGTATGCCGGTAATCGCGACACCACGCGTCAGCACCAGATTAGCGCCGCCGAAAATACCCGCCGTACCGATGGTGAGAACCAGCGAATGCAAGCCAAGAACGGTGACCAGCAAGCCGTTAAGCAGGCCAAGACAAGCGCCGAGACACAGTGCCAACAGCATGGCGGTATAAGGCTCGATTCCCAATTTGACCATCAGGATGCCGGAGACGACGCCGCACAGACCGCCGATGACGCCCAGCGACAGATCGAGTTCTCCCAATACCATTAGCATCGACTGGGCAATGGTGATGAGACCCACAAAGGCCAATCCGCGTGCGACGACGGAAAGATTATATGGCGTCAGGAAATAGGGCGAAATCACCGCCGACAGGGCGAAAATCACCAGCAGGGCAAAGAAGACGCCTGCAAGCGGCGTGCGTATCAAGTTGGAAAGCGGTTTAGTTTGCATCGGCTTTTACCTCTGTTCCAAAGATCGCGCCTACGAGTGTTTCATTGTTGGTTTCGGTGGCGTCGTACTCGCCGGTAATGCGCCCGTTGTGCATCGTGATGATACGGCTTGCGCATTTCTTGAGTTCGTTCAGTTCCGAGGAAACCAGGATGACGCCCACGCCCTCCTCGGCCAGATTCTTCATGATGCGATAGATTTCGGTTTTGGTGCGGATATCAATGCCCTTGGTCGGTTCATCGAAGATCAGCACGCGCGGCCGCGTTGCCATAGCGCGCCCAATAATCGCTTTTTGCTGATTACCGCCCGAAAGTTGCGATATGCGCTTGCCCATGCCGGAGGTGCGAATACCGTAATCGTCAATGATCTTTTGAACAATGTTACGTTCGCGGCGGTCATTGATGCCGAGCGAGCCGCTGGTCAGTGAAAGCACCGACAGACCGATATTCTCGCGCAGCGACAACAGCGGGAAAATCCCGTGATGCTTGCGCTCTTCCGACAGATAAAGCATGCCGCCGGCCACGGAACGCGACGTGTCGTTCAATGCCCAATCCTTGGCCTCAACCTTCACGCTTCCGGCGCGCGCCTTGAGAAATCCGAAGATGGTTTGCATGACTTCCGAACGGCCAGCGCCGACCAGTCCGGCAAAACCGAGAATTTCGCCCTTACGCAGATCGAAGCTGACGTCTTCAAATCGCGGGCCCGAAAGTCCACGAACTTCCATGATCGGCGCGCCGATCTCGCCCGTCGGTCGGAAATGCTCGTCCAGCGCGAGATCGCGACCAGACATGGCGCGGATGAGATCCGCCTCCGTCACGTCGCTGATCTTGCCGCTCTCAATCTTTGTGCCATTGCGAAGGACCGTGTAATCATCACCGATCTGGAAGACTTCATCCATCTTGTGACTGATGAAGACAATCGCATGGTCACGATCGAGCAGGCTTCGAATAACCTTGAAAACGCGCTCCACCTCGACACGCGTCAGTGACGATGTCGGTTCGTCCAGAATGAGAACCTTCATCTGAGAATTGGTGCAGGCCCGCGCAATTTGCAAAAGCTGCTGGTCGGATACCGATATATTGGCAACCAGCTGATGCGGATGCGCTTCGATACCGAACCGGTCGAGATATGTCTTGGCCTCTTCCATCAACGCCGTGCGATTGACCAAAAAACCGCCATGACCTGTCCGGCTGAATGGCAGGAACAGGTTTTCGGCTACGCTCATCTGCGGAAACAGAGTCAGTTCCTGCGGGACATAGGCCACATTCTTATAGAGCGTCGGATCTGACGCAGGATCGCGCCCATCGATCAGAACCTGACCGCGCGATGCGTGATCGGTCCCGGTCAGAATTTTCACGAGGGTGGATTTACCCGCGCCGTTCTCGCCAGCAAGAATATGGGTGCGTCCGAGCTCAATCTGGAGATCGACCCCATCCAGAGCGGTCACACCGGGAAAATCCCTGCCGAGGCCGCGCGTTTCAAGATAAGCCATAGAGGGACATCCTGGACAGCATTGGACAAAGGAAGCGCGGAGAAACTCCACGCTCCTGTAGCGTGATCGGTGGGATTAATTACCCACGTTTTCCTTGGTCAGGAATGCGTTGCCGGTATCGATATAGCCCGGTACCGGAGCGCCGGTTGCCTGGGCCCAGAGCACCATGACCGACCAGTAGCCCTGCAATTCCGGCTGCGATGCCGAAGAGCTATCAGCAACGCCGTTGCGGATCATGTCGAGCATTTCCGGCAGGTTATCGAGACCGACGAGCGTGACCTTGCCCTGCTTGCCAGCTTCGACAATAGCCTGACCGATGCCGATCGGACCTGCGGCATCCGATGCGACCCAGCCCTTCAGATTTGGGTTGGCCTGCATGATTGCGGCTGCCTGCTGCTGAGCGGTTTCGATGCTGTCATTGTCGATGCCTTCAGCAACAACCTTGATTCCCGGATGCTCGGCGAATACCTGACGATGGCAATCGGCGCGGATGGAGTGATTAGGCGCCGTCGGCACGCCCATCATGATCGCGACTTCGCCTTCACCGCCAAGCACCTCGACCAGACGGCGCGCGGCGATCTTTGCCTGCTCGCAGAAGTCCGAACCGATATGGGTAATAGCCATGCCTTCCGGCGGCACGGAATCGAACAGGACGAGCGGAATCTTCTGTCCCTGCGCTTCTTCGAGGGATGCCCGATTGCCAGACGGGTCGAGCAGATCCAGCGCCAGACCGTCAGGACGGGTTGCCAGCGCACTGTCGATGATCTGGTTTTGCTGTACGACATCCGCGCTCTGCGGAGCCGAATAAACGATTTCAACATTCGCGCCAGTCTGCGCTTTGAGCGCTGCTGCGGCCTGCTGCGCGCCATCATTGACCTTGTCGAACCAGGGATGCACGACCTTCGGCACGATAACGAAGCGATAGCTATCCTTCTTCGTCGTTCCCGGCGCATCCTGCGCGATTGCGACAGTCGGCAATGCAAAGGCGGCAAGCGCCAGCAAAGTAGCGAATTTTTTCATTAGATTCCTCCCTAAGCAAAATCAGGCCAGGCAACCTCACCTGCCCGCAAATCGATGTGCGAAACGCCATGAATTTCGCTCCGCACATTAAGATCTTTGGCACATTTACAACTGTATTTTTAAAGTTACAAGAGTTTAATCCCGTTGTTCACGGTGGTCCACATCGTCTCGGCTCGATGAGACCGCTTTACGGTGTGATGTTCACCGCATTCGCGGAAAAGCCTGATGGTTCCGATAAGATTGACCCAAACTGATTCAGCCACATGCTGCACGGAGGTCTGGAGGGCGCTCAGTCCATTGGTCCGGCCAAAGTCGGCGACAAGACTCGGCTGGACACACTTGTCCCGGCCATTGACGCCTCCGTTGAAGCGGCCGAAAGGGGCCGCGATTCCACAATCAATCTCGTGGCCAAAGTCGGCAGAGCAAGCCGCCTTAGCGAAAGATCCTTGGGGGCGTGAGATGCAGGAGCGACCTCATGCGCAATTATCTTGAAAGAGTTGTCGCTGGGCACCCGCGAACGTTTGGACTAACCGTGATCCAATGAGCGGAGGGACTCTCTCATGGCGCTGGCAATGCTGAAAGAATACAAGTTGCCGCTGCCAATCACATCGCGGATCGACAGCGGCTTTATCACAGTTCGGGTTTTCAGGACCGGCTAAAACGACCCTATTACCACTTCACGCGCAGGCCCACCTGTCCCTTGACAGAATAGCTGTCGCCAAAGTTATTCAGGCTGGTGTTGACCAGACCTTCGCCATAGATCGAATACTTATCATCATCCCAGTTATAGGTTCCGCCGATCCCCAGACCGCCCCATACACGGTCATTACGGCTGGCGAAGCTTACCCCCTGGACATCGACCCGGGCTCCCTCAAGGAACTCATAATAGAGATTGGCGATGCCGTAGACGTGGGTGCGATTGAGCAAGCCCTTGTCATTCTGCCATGAGTTCTCATGGTCAAGCGTCAGGCCGAGACGGCCCTGCAGGCTTTCACTCCGGTCGAGGCTGACCCGTGCGCCGAATGCATCGGTGAACGCATCAAAGTCGACATTGGAATAGACCAGCTGGGCCTGCGGCGTGACCGACCAGGCGGGATCGATGGCTATGCGCTTGCCGCTTTCCAGCGACAGCGTATAACCGAAGCCGTCATTGCCATCGGCAAGATTCCTGCGGGCGAGAATAGAGTCGAGATCGCTCGTGTACCAGGTCATCTGGCCCTGACCATCCAGATAAAAGCCATTCTCGCCATACCAGGTCAGCGTGCCGCCAAAGCCATACCCGTCCGTCTTGATCTCACCATCGCCATAAACAGAATTGATGTCGGTTTTGCCATGGGCGTAATGGACTGTGACGCCGCCAATCAGCTTGCCGCTTTCCGTTTCAGTCAACAGCCCATCAATCCCGGCCTGAAGTTTGAAGACGTTCTGGTCGTAATCGGTGCCAGAGGTCGAAAAACGCGGTTCGATGCTATTATGGGCGCCTTCGATGCGGCCCCATACACCATTGCCTTCAATCGCAACGCCTGCCTCTTCGGGAGCGGCATAAGGTGTGCCGACCGGATCGGCGCCCTGCGCGACGACCTTGTTGCCATTACCGGCCCAGAAACGATTGCCAACGCGCTGCTGCAAGGTGGGCACGCCATTCAGTCCGAGCAATGCCTGCGGGTAGGCTTCATAGGTCGGAACACCGGCCTGATAGAGCGGCGCTGTCGGCGTTGTTGATGGATTGGATACATCGGTCAATTGCGAACGTAAATACCAGTTGCCATCAGTCGGCGTCGAAGCGCCACCCTGATAGAGCTGATAGGCATAGGCGCCCGCAACGACCGCCTGCTTGCCACCAACCGTATAATCGCCGATGAGTGAGAACAAGCCATTGGAAGCGCCGTTCACTTCGATGATACGGATACCTTCATTGGTCTGCGCGCCGGTTCCACCTACATTGTTGACGCCAACATTTGTCGTGCCCGATGTATCGCCATTGACGATGATCATATCCGTCTTGGAGTTGTCATCACCGAGCGCAACATCGAACAGCATCTGTCCGCCATTGCCGTTGTAATTTCCACCGATGATCACAACATCGCCCACGGCATCATCGACCGTGGTGATGGTTCCGGCATTGGTCACATCGCCGCTGAACGCGTAAACCCCGGCTCCGTCGCCCGTACCAACAAAAGTCGAGCTTGAATCTATCGCCATATTGCCGTCGAAGTCGAGCGACGCCATGCCGTCAAGGGTGGAACCGTTGTTCAGGAACACACCAGTTGTTCCTTCATCCGGTTCACCGACATGCCATGCACCATTATCGATGGACAGATTGACACCGTCCAGCTTGACGACTTCCCAATTGGTGATCTTGCCGCCATTCGTGGTCGCGGTCACACCCTTGAGCGTAAGCGTATCAATCATGCCATCGGCGACGGAGGTGTCATCGCCACCGTCCAGCACCTGCGACCCATCATAGGTCGATGCACTCACCGTTGCAGTGTCGGAACCGTCCTGACCGTAGAAACCACCAGTCAGTTTGCCGCCCGTCCAGTTAAACGTATCATTGCCTTCATGGTTGGCGATACCGTCATTGCTCTGGGGATCGTCCCTGTCATCGCCGTAAATATTACCGGCATAGCTTCCACCAGCCAGATTGAAGGTATCGTTGCCGAGGCCAAGGATCGCATCACCGGTTACCATTCCGGCGCTATTGACGATGACATTACCGCCAATCGCGTCTGATGCGGTTGGATTACCAGCAACACCGCCATCCCGAATGGCGATCCCGGATGTTGCTTTGACTGTTGCAGAAGCTGCAATATCGATCGTCGAGCCGTTTGCTGCTATCGTCTGAATACCCGCGCCCGCACCGCCGGTTACTGTACCCACAACGCTGACCAACGTCGATCCAGTACCCCTGTTCTGTGCCAAAATACCAGTTCTGCCAGCAATGGCGCCCGCTGTCTGTTTTACCGTCAATTCGGTGGCGCTGCTGCCATTAGTTGCACGGACACCATAATCACCGGAAGCAGTCACATTGCCGGACAACGAAACCGTGGTCGAACCGATTCCCGCATTGTCTGCGTAAACACCATAGTCTCCACCTTTGACCGTTCCAGATGTCTGATTAACAATGATGTCCTTCGCTGAACTGGCGTTGAATGCATAAAGACCGCCAGATACAGTCGCCGTTACATCGCCGAAGCTTACGATTGTCGTAGAACCAGTCCCTTCATTTTTGGCATACATGCCGAACCAATTGCCGGAGATTGATCCCCCTGTCTGCATAAGGACAATATCCGTCGCAGATGCTCCATTGTAGCCATAGACACCATAGGTGTCACTATTAGACGCACCTGTCTGGGTCTGGTTTACAATCCCGGCGGTCGTTATCGATATAGCGCCGGCGCCCCAATTATCGGCGCGAATGCCATGCGTATAACCGGTAATCGTGCTACCGGCTGCCTGGGTGATCGTGATATCTGTCGCGGCGCCAAAGGCTTCTGCCCAAATGCCATTGTCACTCCCACCGTTCACGTTACCGGCGACACCGATCACCGTCACACCAGTTCCGTAGTTGGTTGAGTGAATCCCATCCGTCCCACCGGTGATAGTTCCGGCTGTCTGGGTAACAGTGATGTTTGTCGCGGTAGCTGCATTTATCGCCGATATGCCGTTTGCGCTCGTGCCGTTCACATCACCAGCAACAGTAATCGTGGTTGCGCCAGTTCCGTTCTGGGATGTATAAATTCCGTCTACAGCACCAATGATCGTTCCGGCCGCCTGCCTTACGGTCAGATCCATTGTGTCGCTGTAATTAACGATGGAGATGCCGTTATTGGTTGTTCCAGTCACCATACCCGAAGTTGTGACGGTAGTGGAACCCGCGCCAGCGTTGGCGATATAAATAGCATCAGTGCCGGTTATGCTGCCATTCGACGTGATCGAGACGTCGCCTGAAACATCATTGTAGACATCAATGCTGCGGCCACCAGAGGACGTGATGGAAGAAGCATTTTCGTCCGTTATGCTTATTCCGCCACTTGAGTCGACGATAAGGGCCGGGTCGGCGCCGGTCGAAAGGCCAAATCCCGGCTGCGTGACAATCGTTATATGCGGAGAGGATGAGATACCAACCGATGGATCGCTTCCGGTGCCAGAAGCAGGGCCAGAACAAGTCCAGGCCCCAGAACCCGATGGGACGCAGTTACCTGCCAAGGATGGCGACGACCAAACAAAGAGTGATGCAAACACAGCCGCTGAAACGGCTGGTAAAGCAGATAGAGACAGCGCAAAACTTGCTTCACAAGGCGCTATTCCGCCAACGATGCCCTTATACTTACCCACTCGGCCACCACGGATGAGCACGCTACGTGCTTTCAAATTTGCATCAAAAGTACCAAAGGAATTCTCAGACCCATGCGATGGGCGATTCACCAAAGATGCTGTAGGTCCGATCATTCACAGTCCCCCTTTAGCTTCATAATTCCACCCCGATTGAAGCCGAAGAACGCTTTTTCAGCACAGCCATTCTCCCCGATTTGGGCCGCCCCAATGGTCGTCTCAAATTCCAAACTTCTATATATTTCTAAAATATAATCAACTGTGGAAGCAGGAGGTGTAACCGTTAATAGCTCGGCTTTTTAGTACATCTTTTGTTAATAAATACAAACGCCTTAATTTTAGAATCCTCTTAAATAATATTTTTGAAAGTGAGCTTCGCATCGCCTAAACCGCGAGCGAAGCCCGTCCCGAGACTGACTTCTGCGATCGCCCGTCAAATAGGCGACTTCCCCCGCACCACCGAAACGCTTGTAGCGTTCGAGCCTTTGGCAGCGGGGGCAATGAAGTATATTTCTCTCCAATTTGCGAATAACCGAGTATCAATTCAAAAGAATTATATACATCTCATAAATATATGAGATATTTCAGCAATCTTTATTGAAAAACAACGGGGAAATTTCAGCCATGTCGCATATATATGCTAAATTAGAAAAAACTTCCAGTAAACAACCAATAATTGATCTATTAAACTAATTTAAGGATCAATCCGAGAACGCTCGTTCGATAAGGGCTGGTGGTCATATTTCAACATCGAGCCGCTGTGATTCCTGTAACTCTATTGACGGGCAATTAGCCACCGCCAATCGCCCTATCACGCTCGTAAATGCAAGCAAGCTGGTAAATCGGGGAGAAAAGTTTGCCTGATCTCGACAAGACGGACCGTCGTATATTGACGATCCTGCAATCTGAAGTTCGTATCACCAATAGTGACCTTGCCCATCGGCTTGGCATTCCGCAAACGTCCATGAGCGACCGCTTCCGCCGTCTCCAACGCGACGGTTTTATTACTGGGTTCGGTTGCAGACTCGATCCGGCTCTGATCGGCTTCGATTTGCTGGTGTTCATTGAAGTCCTGCTAGATAAAACAACCCCGGATGTGTTCGAGAAATTTGCAAGCGCTGTGCGACTTGCGCCGGAAGTGCTGGAGTGCCACATGGTCGCTGGCGGCTTCGACTATCTGGTCAAGACGAGGCTGCCTAATATGGCGTCCTATCGGCGCTTTCTGGGGGAGATTGTCCTCGCCTGGCCGGGCGTTTGTGAAACGCGCACTTATGCCGTTATGGAAGAAATCAAAAACGACGGCGCGCTGTCGCTGTTTCTTTGATCAAATACGAAAAGGGGCCAGGGCCCCTTCTCCGATAAATAGGTCCGCTGTCTGGAAAGTGCGTTTCAGGCAGCCGTTTCTATTTCTGCACCGAGATAGAGCTTTCGCATTGCAGGATCGTCAAGCAGGCCTGACGCCCTCGCGGTTAGCGCCACCTGACCCAGTGAAAGCACATAAGCACGATCAGCAATGCCCAGCGCTTCAAAGGCGTTCTGTTCAACCATCAGAATGCACATGTTTTCGCTGTCGCGGATCGAAGCAATCGCGTCGAAGACATCATGCATCATTAGAGGCGACAGCCCTGCGGACGGTTCGTCGAGTAACAGGATTTCCGGCCCCGCAATGAGCGCCCGTGCCAGCGACAGGATCTGCCGCTCACCACCGGAGAGTGCCGAGGCTTTGCGGTTCTTTTTGCCGGCAAGCGCCGGGTACTGCTCCATGAGTGTGTTGAAGCGATTTTCCTTCTCTTGCTTGGATAAGAGCCGCGCACCCAGCATGATGTTTTCAAAGACGGTGAGCGTTCCGAAAACATTATCCGTTTGCGGCACATAACCGACCTTGTGGTGCCGCACTTTTTCGTGGATCGGCACATTGCTGACGTCTTGGCCGTGAAACGCAATGCTACCTGCACGCGGTCGCACATAACCGGCTATCGTTTTCAGAAGGGTCGACTTTCCACAGCCGTTGGGTCCCAGGATAGTCACGATTTCACGGGGATTGGCTGTGAGCGAAATGCCCGTAAGAATATCGGCACCGTCACCATAGCCAGCACGAATGTCCTTGGCTTCGATCATAATGCTGTCTTCCCCTTTTCAACCGCCTTCCCGAGATAGGCTTCCACAACCCGCGGATTGTCTTCCAGTTCCCGCGGTGTACAATCTGCAATGATCTCGCCACGATCAAGAACCACACAGCGTGAACAAAGTTCGCGGATGAACAGCATGTCATGCTCAACCACCAGGATAGCAAGACCGGCATCGCGATAGCGCTTGAGGATCGAGACCATGTCGGCTCTGAGATTGGGGTGAACACCGGCAGTCGGTTCATCCAGGCAGAGCAGTTTTGGTCGGCTACGCAAGGCTGTTGCCACCGAAAGCAGTTTTTTCTGCCCGCCGGATAAAGCGCTGGCGGGAAGTTCAGCAACATGCGTCAAGCGGAAGGCTTCCAGCAGCGTTTCCAGTTCGTTGTCGAACCGGAACGCCTTGAAGATAGAACCGAGGCTGGCCTCGGCGCTTGCACCCGCCTGCAGCACTTCCCGAACCGTCATCTTGTGCGGCATGGAAGGAAGCTGGAAAGTGCGCACGAGACCTTGCGCCGTGATGCGTTGTGGCGAACCGTTGGTTATATCTGCTCCACCGAGGCGGATGCTGCCACCATCCGCCGAGAGGAATCCGGAGATAATGTTGAGTGCAGTGCTCTTGCCCGAACCATTGGGCCCAAGCAGGCCTACGATTTCGCCCGCTGCGACGTTGAAATTGACGCCTTCCAGCACGCGATGAGCGCCGAATGCCTTGGAGACATTGCTGAGTTCCAGAAGCTTACCGGCCATAGCTGCCTCCAATTTTTTCGGGGAACAGACCCTTGGGCCGCCAGAGCAGGAATGCGAGAAGGCCGCCCCCGACAATGAGGAGCCGCGCAGCCGCCACAAAGTCGGTTGGCAGGTCCAGCATATCCTTGACGAACGGCACATAAGCCATGGCAAATTGCATGACGATAGCGCCTGCGACCACACCCCAATTGTTGCCGATACCGCCGATGATCACCATCGACCAGATCAGAAATGTTTCAGGCGCTACCAACTGATCGGGACCGACGAAAGTGAGGTAATGCGCGTATAGGAAGCCTGCAATCGCAGCAATGGCACTGCTGACCAGCATGACCGTGCGACGGATAGCGTCGAGATTGTAACCAAGAGAACGGGCCAGTTGCGGCTCTTCGCGGGTCAATTTCATCGCAAGACCATAGGAACTTCTTACAATGCGCTGACAAATAAACCAGACCAGCAACAGAACGAGGGCATAGAGGACCAGTCGCGCTGCGCCGTCGTAAGGTTTCAGTTCGGCGAACAGCAGAGGCAAACCGGAAATGCCCTGCGCACCGCCGGTCAGCGCCTGCTCGTTGGTGAGGGTTATGCGGAAAATTTCCGCGATGGACAGAGTGGCGATCCCCCAATAGTCGCTCGACAGCTTGCGTCCGAGGCGAGCGTAGAAGAGCCCGAAAACTGCTGCCATCGCGACGCCGAGAGGTAGGCCAGCCAAGGGATGCCAGCCCATGCCATTCGCGAGAGCCGCGCCGTAGGTGCCGCAACCGAAAAGCGCAATCAGCCCGAAATTGATGAGCCCTGTGAAACCCGCTTGCAGATTGAGGCTGAGCGCCAGAATTCCATAGAGACAGGCAATCGATGCGACATGCACGAAGAAATCAAACACGGTTCACCTCGCTGGTAAACAGGCCGCGCGGGCGGAACAGCAGGAACACCACAAGGATGATGAATGATGCAACCGGAGCGTAACTGGCTGGAAGGAAGTAGAAATCCGATCCGATCAGCGGGCCGATATTGGTGTTGGTGATGACCGTTTCTGCTGCGGCAATGATGATCGCGCCGACAATTGCGCCCAAAGCATTGCCAAGCCCGCCGAGAATGGCCGCGGCGAAAACCGGCAACATCATATTCGTGCCGAGGTCGATGCTGACGCTGCCGCGCATGGCAAGCGTGATGCCGCCGAGCGCCGCGAGGATACCGGAAAGGAACACGACAATGTTCGTCACCCGACGCGTGTCGATACCTGTGGCCGAAGCAAGCACACCATTCGTCGCTGTCGCGCGCATTTCACGACCGAGACTGGTTTTAAACAGAATGAGCGCGAAAATGCCAAGTGCGACTGCCGTGACCACCAATGTCGTGATCTGATGATCAGTAATGCGCGCGCCGAGAACGCGCATTGCGGGCGACACCTGCAATTTAAAACGATAAGCCGTCGGGCCGTAGGTGAGCAGGAACACAGCCGAGAGGATCATGCTCAAGGCCAGTGAGCCGATCAGCGCGATAGCTGAATCCGCCTTCAACAGACGTTCGAAAATGAGAACATTCAGGGCGACGGCGAGCAAACCGACAAGGAACACCGCGATGAGCCCGGCCACGAAGAGCGGCAGTCCCACCGCGTGCAGCGACATGGCAACGAAGGCGCCGACCACCGCATACTGGACCAGTGCGACATTGGGAAACTTGATCAGGGAGTAAACGGCACTCAATGCGACGGCAATCAGCGCCAGATCGACGGACCTGATCAGGACGTCGAAGAGGAATTGAAACATAGACATGTCCATCTGGACAGTTCCGGCGCAAGTGTGCCTTGGTCCGGAACTGTGTGAAAAGGAAAGAAGCCCCGAAACCACCGCCATCGGACGGCAGTCCGGTCCAACAGGCGATACCCGCCGCAGGTCTTGCGGCAGGTATCTCTGCTAACCATCAATCGTAGGCGACGAGCTTTTCACCTTCGACCTTGAACTTCAGATAAGGCTGGTGCGTGCGCTGGCCATCGGCGTCGAACTGGATCTCGCCCGTTGCGCCTTTGACCCCTTCCTTGCCAAGTTCTTCAATCGCCTTGAGTACGGCTGCCCTGTCCGTGCTGCCAGCCTTGTTGAGAGCCGCCGCTGCGAAGAGAACGGCATCATGAGCATAGCCGCCGTAAGCAGACAGGAAGCCTTCGCCGTAGGCCTTTTCATATTCGACCTTGTAGGTCGCACCACCCTCGCCGATATAGCCCACGTCCATGCCACGGAGGCCAACCTTGAACTCTGCGGGCGTATCTTTGTTCATCATCGTGATCAGGATGGAGTACCACGGCTTGCCCTGCTGCATTCCCAGCTCATAAGCTTCCTGCATGATGAGCGCGCCTTCAGTACCGTAAGCGGTGAAGACATAGGCGTCGGGAGCGGTGGCTTCCACCTGCTGCAATTCACGACGATAGGTGGACTGGCCAATCGTATACATGACGGTCGTTGCGATTTCGCCCCCCTTCGCGGTGAAGTGCTTTTTGAACTCTTCCGCAACACCCTGGCCAAAAGCATTGTTCATCGCCAGCACGGCGACCTTTTTCCAGCCATGATCGATGACGTCCTGCGCAGCAAATTCCGTCGAGACATTGTCCAGACCGACGACGCTATAGGATGTCGCACCAATTCCGCGAACGAGACCACTGGTGGACGCCGGATTGATGTGGGGCATGCCTTCCTGAACCAGATACTGGCCAAGCGGAATGGTGTTGCCGGAGGAATATTCGCCAATGACAATCGGCACCTTGTCGACCGATACCAGCTTTTTGGCCGCGTCAATCGAAGTCTGCGGCTTGCCGCCGGAATCCTCAACGATAACCTTCAACTGCTTGCCAAGCACGCCGCCCTTGGCGTTGACTTCCTTGACCGCAAGCTCGATACCGCGACTCTGGTCCTTGCCGGTGGTGGCGCTTGCACCGGAGAGTGGAACCACAGCTCCGATAGCGATATCTTCAGCGTGGACCGGTGCGGCGCTTAACAGTCCGGTGAACATGGCCGCGAAAGTGGCACCAACTGCAAATTTTTTCATTTTACCCCTCATTGCCGTTATCTAACGGGACGGGTAAATTTAGGCATAACTCGACCGTAGCTATATACGAGATATTCAATTCAATTCGGAATTTATGCAGTGTAATCGGTTCAATTTCGTAGAAGATACGGCAGCGCGTAAGAACTGCCGTCACACATGGGTCCTCAACTATTGCTTTCCAGGGAAAGCGACAAATTAGGCTCGCCTACAGAGAATTGCCAGCCCCGATTTTGGACCAGAGAGGTTTGTCGGAATTGGCAGCAAAGGCTGCACCAGCATCCAACATCGCGCCAATCTGGCCCTCGCTATACCCCAATCCGGCCAGTACCTCACGCGTGTGATCGCCAAGGCGTGGTGGCTCGCCGACCGGTGAGGTGTCCCGACAGACAGGCACCGGAAAATCCGGCGACTGGAAGGCATAATCTGCAAAAGCGATATCTGCATATTTCTGCGGTTCGCGGGCCTGCGCGGCCGCCAGCACCCGGTCAGCGGACAAGACTTCCGTATGCCCGACACCCTCCTTACCGAGAGCGGCAGAGATCCCATCATAATCGAATTGCGACACCGCAACAGCGACTACAGATTCGACTTTTTCGCGATTGCGGCGACGATCACGTAACGTTGCCAGTTCCGGATCGGGAGCAAGGCCCGTCGAACGGCAGAAGCGACGCCAGTGCTCGTCGGAAAGCATCACCAGATAAATCCAGCGTCCATCGCGGGTTTCATAAGCACCATAACCGGGAATTGAAAATTCCGGCGACGGTTCAGTTTCTGCACGTCCCAGCAAGTGCGATTTCAATTGAACGCCGACAAGTTCCCGGGCCGCAATATGCAGACCGGCTTCATAAAGCCCAAGCTCGATGTTTCGACGCTCTGGCGAACCGCTTTTGTCCAGCATGGCGGCTAGAACCGCAATCACTGCATAGCAGCCCGCGAACTGATCGAGATAAGACGGCCCAAGCCGCGAAGGGCGACCATTGATACGATTGGAAAACATCACGCCGGTTGCAGCCTCCGCAATCGGGTTTGACGCGATTTCCTCGGCCATCGGCCCTGCGCCATAGCCGCGGATATGGCAAAAGATAATGTCGGGATTGAGCGCCCGGCAAGCCTCCCATGTCACGCCAAGCTTGCGTGCCGCACCCGGCGATAGATTGTGCAAAACCACATCCGCGCTGACCACCAGCTTCTGGAACGCGGCTTGACCTTCCTCAGTCTGGAGATTGAGGCAGAGACTGCGCTTGCCACGATTATATGCGATGAAAGTGCCGCTCGGACCGCCACGCACAAGGTGGCGCGTCGTTTCGCCTTCCGGGGGTTCAATCTTGATGACTTCGGCCCCCATTTCATCAAGGATGTGGGTGGCAAACGGCGCTGCAATCATTGAGCCAAGTTCAATCACCCGTTTTCCAGACAGAACACCCTTGTGCGACATGGAAACCTCCCCTTCGACCCTTATCAAATTCTTCATGCCGCTTCCGCCAATATGGCAGCCGCGCGCGTCATCATCGGTTTGTCGATCATCTTGCCGTCAACCTGCACCGCCGCCCCTCCAGCAGCCTCAAGTGCGGCAATCACCCGCGTCGCCCAGTCGCGCTCGCTATTGGACGGTGCAAAGCCAAGGTTGACCGCATCGACCTGCTTTGGATGAATGCAAAGCTTAGCGCCGAAGCCCAGTTCGCGACAGCGTGCGACGTCGGCAGCGATCACCGCCTCATCGGTCAGTTCCACAGTGACACCGTCGATCGGCATGGGAAGATCGGCACCGCGCGCATGCAGTGCAATTTGAAAGCGCACCATGTCGAGAACACCGCCTGTACCGGGAATGCGCGCATCGGCCCCAAAATCGAGATGACCGAAGGCGATGCGACGAACGGATCGCATCCGAGCCAACGCGCCCAGATTCAACAGGCCTGCCACGGTTTCAACTAGAGCAATGATTGGCGTCTTCGGTGCAAGCGCGGCGAGCGATTGCACCGTTTCCGGTTCTGCCTTCGGCAGTACAAGCACAAGGTTCGGTATATCGGCCAGTGCACGGATATCATCCTCGAACCACTGCGTATCGGCTGCATTGATGCGAACCAATCCCGTTCCGCGCTGTGCGAGCCATTCGACCACATGGCCGCGTGCTGCATCTTTTTCAGCGGGTCCCACAGCATCTTCCAGATCAATGATGATCTGATGGGCATTGGTAGCCGCTGCTTTCGCAAAACGTTCGGGCCGATGACCTGGCACGAACAGAAAGCTGCGCGCTATCTCGAACGGTCGCCGCTCAGACATCGAACTCTACCTCCGCCTGCATGGCCAGGCCATTGTTCGGTCCGACAGCCCAAAGCTCCAATACGTCCGGTTGGCTGCCCGTTTTTGCCTGCAGCCGGAACGGTGCGGAAACGAACAAGGGCGACATACCGCGAAACGCAAAGCGCTTCAGCCTTGCGCCTTTGCGAATTTCACCAGCGAAATTCTGCAAGAATGTCGCCGTCAGTGGTCCATGTACGACAAGGTCGGGGTAGTGTTCTTCATTGCGGGCATAAGGAACATCGTAGTGAATACGGTGACCGTTGGACGTGAGGGCCGAATAGCGGAACAGGAGAACAGGATCAGGCACGATCTCATGGTCCCATTGTGCGCCTTCCGGTGCAGACGTGGGCGTTGGAGCCTTCGCGTCTGGGCTTGCCGCTTCGCGGTAAACAATATCCTGTTCTTCTTCGATGCAAAGAACCCCATCGGCGTTGATCTGGTGACGAACCGTTACGAAGACCAACCGGCCAGCCTTGCCGTTTTTCTCTACAACGTTGGAGATCGTGCTTGTCTTCTCAGCCATTACCTCGAAAGGGAGCGGCGCATGATAGGTCATGCGCCCGCCAGCCCACATGCGGCGCGGAAGACCCACATCGGGCAAGAAACCGCCTTTTCTCGGGTGGCCGTCGGGACCGATTTCGGAGCGCTTCACAAAAGGATTGAACCACAGCCAGTGCCAGCCGGGCGGCAAAGCTGTTCCATCGCCGGGAATCTCGGCGAGATCAATCGTTGCCGCCAGCTGTTCCGCCCGCTCTCGTCCGATCCTTGCCGTTCGGCTTTCACTGCGCCCGATTACGTTAGAAAAATCACTTACACGCGTATCCATCTGTCCGCCCTGTCGTTTCAGTGAATGATCTTGTCATCCACAAGTCTTCGATATTCGCGACTTGAAATGCCCAGAAGTTCGCCAAAAACATATGTCTCGTCTTCGCCGAGCTTCGGTGTCCCGCGATCGATCGAAGGATTGTCCGAACGGCTGAACCGTGCGGGTGCTCCAATAGCTGCGCGGACGGTTCCCGCATCGCCTTCAGGCACATCGACAATGGCCCTGCGAAAACGCAGATGTTGATCTTCGACCAAATCGCGCGCGGTCCATGAAATATGTGCCGCAACGCCGTTTTTCTGTAGCGTTTCGACAATGGATTCAGGCTCGCAACCGGCTAGCCATTGGCCGACGATACCGTCAAGTTCCGCGCGGGCTGCATGACGCTGTTCAGGCGTGGCGAAGCGAGCGGCATTGGCCAGTTCAGGCTTATCCATGACGCGTGCCAGCGCCTGCCATTCAAGGTCGGTACGCACTGCAAGCGTGATCCAACGGTCATGTTCAGCGCTGGCATAAACACCATATGGCGCGCAGATTGCATCTTCATTGCCTAGACGTCCCGGTTCGTGCCCAGCGGCTGCCGCCAGAAAACTCTCTGCAATCATGGAGGTCGCAACTTCTCGCGCCGCCACGTCGATATGACTGCCAGCACCGGTAAGACGCCGTTTGTGCAACGCGGAAACTGTAGCCAAGGCTGCATTGAGCCCGACAGAATGGTCCATGACATGCCGCATCTCGACCGGCGGACCATCACGATATCCGGTCAGATAACCAAGCCCGCCCCAGGCGCCAAACAGGGGCGCGTAACCCGCAAAATGCGAATCCGGTCCGGTCTGGCCGGACGATGAAATGGACACCATAACGATATCGCGCTTGATCTCACGGAGCGCATCGTAACCGAGACCAAGGCGCTGCATCACGCCGGCTCGAAAACTTTCAGCTGCAATATCCGAGATGGAAACGAGCCGCTTGGCCAGCGCCACACCTTCGGCATGTTTGAGATTGAGCCGAACGGATAATTTGTTCGATGCCACCTGATCAAAGGTCGCCGGGCCAAAGCGGCCGTAGACGGCATGTGGCTTGCGGAAAATATCCGGGCGCGCGGCACTTTCGATCTTGATGCATTCCGCACCGAGCTGCGACAGCATATGCGTGCAGAACGGACCAGCGGCGTGGACGGTGAAATCCGCAATTCGGATGCCTTGCAAGGGTTTCATACGCTCGCCCTCCTGCCTGGACTGGCCCTTTTATCTGAACTGAATTGGTCCGGTTCGGCCAAAATTTGATCGGCGCCAAGTTCCGGGACCACTCCCGAAAGCGGCAGCGGATCTTTACCAAAGCGAAATGGTGCAGTTTGCAATGGCAGATCCTTCAATCTGCCCACATTCAGCCCGGCGAAAATGCCACGCGCCTGCTCGTGCTTTCCCGAAACAACCTGAGCCGGTGTATTGTAGCGGGCCATCGGAACACCCAGGCGTTGCGCCTGCGCAACCAGTTCTTCCACGAACTGTTCCTTGGCCCATTGCCGGATATGCCCGTTGATTTCCGGCCCATGCACACTGCGGGCGACAGAATCCGACAATGTGGGGTTCAGTGCCCATTCGGGCCGCCCCATCAATTCGACCAGACCTTCCCATTGCCGCTCTTCAAGGGTCAAAAGCTCGACATAACCGTCGGCGCATTCGATCACCCCGCCATAACGGAAAGACCGCGTCGACCGGTGTTCTAGAGAACCGTCACCATAGCGCTGGATCGCAAAGGCGCCGACCGCAATATTGGCATCCTGAACCGCCACATCGACAAATTGCCCCTGCCCTGACCAGAGGGCAGACAGCGCAGCCAACGCGCCCGCAACCCCACCCTGACGCTCGGCGAAGTAGCCATGTACTTTAATCGGCGCACGGTCGGGAAACATATTGGTGGACAAGCCATTTGGCATCAGATATCCTTCGCCCCCAGCATGGAAGAGATTGACTTCCTCACCCTTCCAGCCTGACTTGGGACCAGCGGCCCCGAAGGGCAGCACGGAAAGATGCACCAGATGCGGATGACGGACCGCAATGGAACCCTGATCAAGCTCCCATTGCTGGCGTCGATCCAGTGGGGTGTCATCGATCAGAATACTTGCCGATGCCACAAGGGCATCGAAATCCATCTGGTCCTGCGTATCAGACAGATCGAGCACCACGGACCGCTTGCCAACGGAAAGGCTGGCAAAGAGAGCGCCCACAGCACTGTCGCCAATGATCGGCGGCACCGTGCGCAAAGGGCTGCCCGTGGGCGGCTCGATCAAAATAACCTCTGCCCCCATGGCCTCGAGGAGGCGTCCGGCATAGGCCCCGGCAACTGTGGAGGAAACCTCCACGACCCGGATACCATGGAGCGGAAGTGCTTGTACCATGGGGGTATTCTCCAAAGATTAGCGAACCACAGGCAGTCCGAGATCGAGGTTCGAACCGTCGAGATGAACGCGAATATTCGGGTCACGCGACGGCAGGATCACGGTTGCCAGACCCGGCGTCGTCAGTTCGCCGCGCTGGTTCTCACCGCTGATCTCGATATCGACCAGTGCATGGCCGTCCTTGACATATTTGCGGGTAACCTTGCCGCGGCACCAGGTGCTGTCGCCCATGGTGTTGAACCGGCGCATTTCGGTGCGGCAGCGCTTCAGGAAGGCTGCGTCACCCATCCAGTTGGTGACAAGTGTTGCCATCCAGCTCGAACGCTGCGGACCGTAGTCGTAAACGCCCGGCACACCGACTTCCTTGGCGGTTGATTCACGGTGATGGCCGATACCGGTATATTCGATACCGCCACCCGCTTCCGGATTGCGGAAGAAATGGCCCGGGTGTTTCATGGCCGCCATGAACACGACGCCATGCGTGTGGCCGCGACCGCAACCAACGAGGAAGCCCATCGTATCCATCAGTGAAAGCGGGCCGCGAACGATCGGATCGAGAGACTCTCCCTCCTTCACGTCTTCCCAATAACGCACATTCGCGCCGCGAATATTCTGCGGCTCGCGCATGATCGCTTCGTCCAACTCGGCGAATTCATCCGGCGTATATTCGTGGGTCTGAATGTCCTTGTACTTGCCGGTATCACGCGCCGCCTTGCGTTCGTGGCGCGTGCAGGTGCCAAGGGCGCGTGCCACGAGTTGGCCATGCTGGTTGAAATAGCTTGCCTCGACATATTGCAGCACGAGACGGCCGGAAAATTTTGATTCCTTTTCCTCGACGCCGACAACACGTTCGATGGCGGAGATGCGGTCGCCCGGACGAATATGACGGAACAGTTCCCAGTCGTTACCGGCATAGAAACCGTGTACACCGGGCAGACCCCAACGGGTACGACCGACCCAGCCAAAAGCCATCGGGAACATCGGATGCGCAACCTGACCGCCGAAACGGCTGTTGCGGCCATATTCCTGCTCACGGTAAAGCGGATTGAGATCGCCGATACCGTTGCACCAGTTGCGCAACGTGTCGGTGGAAGCATCCTGAAGATACGGACCTTCCGGGCGCAGCTGCAACCCGATCATGCTGCGTGCAGCCGCAACGGATTCGTCCGTAATACGACCCTCCGCCGGTGCACCACCAACCTCGACCACATTCTTCTTTTCAAGCTCAATCGTCGTCACTTTATCCTCCTAAAGCCTGGCCTGACTGACACGAAGCACGCGAGCCAGGCCTGCCGCTTCTATCGATCTTTCCAAGATCTCTCCTCAGTTTGTATATTGTGCATTATCTTTTGGGTCGTCAATCGCCAAAATGAACGGACCGAACGATTTTCGGCGAATTACCGGGAATTGTTCAAAATTTGCAGCACAGCAATCAAAATATAATGCATTATTTTGATTGCTCGTTACGCCGAGATACGCATCGCGTATCAGAAGTCTGCGGAGGTCATGATTTTTGAGAATCGGCGCAGCCCGGCCAACGCAAATTCGTGCTCTTCACTTGTGGAACCGGCGCAACAGTCTTCAAGCACGACACATTCATAGTCGCGGTCGTGGCCCTCGCGCACCGCAGCCGACACAACGCCATTTGTTGAAACTCCGGCCAGCACCAGACGCCCGATTTCCCTGGCGCTCAACAAAGGGCAAAGCGCTGTGCCGTAAAACGGACTGACACGATGCTTGACGATATCCGCATCGCCCGCTTCGGGTGCAAAATCGGCATAGACTTCGGTGCCCCAGCTGCCGAGCTTGAAAATGCCCGCCTTGCGTGCGCCCGTGAATACGGGGGAACGGTCAGAGACTTCACGATAATCGGGTGAAAAGCCGACGCGGACATAGCCGACCGGCACCTTCCCCGCACGAGCGCGCGCAATAGCGCGCTTTGTTGCGCCATAGACGTCCCGCTCCCGCATAAGGGGCACATAGGTTTTCGCACCCGCCCCATCCGGATGAACGAGATCGTTCATCATATCCATAACCAGCAACATGCTCTTGAGCGTCATTGCGCTACTCCCTTTCCTCTGTGAAAATCATGAGGCTGGGAGCGCAGCAATACTGGTCCTGTTAACTGGACTTGTAACTTGCCTTGAACTCGTCCCAGCCTGAGCGGATATGAACCCGTAACGACGTAATCAACGCGGCCTCGTCGCGCGCTAGAATGGCTTGCATCATGTCCTGATGCTCGTCCCTCGCCCGTCCGATGCGGTTGTCCAACCGGTTGATCAGGTCGAACGGGTATCGCGCCCATAAAGTGCGCACGAATTTCAGCGTCAGCGGCAATTCGGCGGCAATATAGATGCGCTCGTGAAAGCGATAATTGATCACGCGCACGGCTTCGCGGTCGCCCTTGGCGGACGCTTCCTCGATCTGGCTTTGCAGCTTGCGCAACTCGTCGATTGCCTCTGTGTCCAAAAGCGGCAGTGCTTTCAGCGCCAGCTTGCACTCCAGCGTCACGCGCAAATCGACGATTTCCTCGGTCGCATGGATATCGAGCGGCGCCACAATCGCACCGCGATGCGAATTGCCATCGACAAAACCTTCCGCTTCGAGAAGTTTCATCGCCTCCCGCACCGGCGTAATCGACGTGCCTAGCATCTCGGCCAGCTCGACCTGCTTGAGCTTGGAGCCACGCGGGAAACGACCCGAAATGATTCCTTCGCGCAGGAAATCGGCAACAAGTTCTTCCTTGGTCTGATATTGCACGCGATTTCCCCTTCAAAAGGCCCTTTGTGATCGAGATACCCCAAAAACCATGCATTATGCAAACAATTCAGACGGCGGAGGCTTTTGGCGCAAGATCGAGCCGGAACACCGAACCTTTCGGCCCGACACCGGCCTCGGGATAGATATGCGCCACGCGTGGATCATGAGCAGGCAAAACGTGATCGTCGCTATCGGCAAGAGCGCGTATCTTTTCGTGCCCCGCAATCATGTCTGAAAGATTGAACGCGACCGAATAGGGCACGCCACGCTCATATTCCTCATAATAATGCAGCGCATCCGACGCGAGAACGACCCAGCCGCGTGCAGTATTGACGCGTACGATCTCCTGCCCCGCGCAATGTCCGCCGACCCAGTGCACACTGACGCCGGGCGCAATCTCAAGATCGCGGTCATGCAGGTGCAGGCGGCCTTTGTGCAGCAATTCCACGCCCTGACAGATTTCGTCCACCGCATAGGCATGGCGGAACCAGTGGCGCTGCATCCACGGCCCGGTGACATAATGCATTTCTTCCGTCTGCAGATGAAATTTCGCATTGGGGAAAGCGGCCAGATGGCCGGTATGATCGTAATGGAAATGGGTCAGGATCACCGTATCGACCTGATCCGGATCGATGCCGCATTGCCGCAGCGCGTCGGGCGGATTGACCAGCATTGTATGGCCGTTCTTTTCCGCCTTCTTCGGGTCCATGCCGGTATCGATCACGATTACACGTTCACGGCTGCGCAAAAACCAGCAATAAAAATCCATCGCCAGCGGCGCGGTCGGCTCGGCTTCGAGGATGAAGCTCTGCCCACGCTTGCGGCCCGGATTGGTGCCGTAACGAATGCCGAAGATTTCGTATTCAGGGATCATTATTGCCTCATGCTACGAGATGCTGGCCTGCGCCCAGATAAGCGTCGATGACTTGCTGCCGGGCCGCTTCACTTTGCAGTTCCTGCTTATGGTTATGTCCGACAATGCGGCCCGAACGCAGAAAATAGATGCGATCGGCAAGGCGCATGGTCATTTGCAGATTCTGCTCGACCAGCACGATGGAGAGATCGCTTTCTGCGCGAACGGCCGTCAAGCGGTCGAATACGCGCCTGACCAGAAGCGGCGCGAGACCGAGCGAAGGCTCGTCCAGAAGCAGCAGTTTCGGCCCAGCCATCAAGCCGCGCCCGATAGCCAGCATTTGCTGTTCACCACCGGAAAGCTGCCAAGCCGGTCGATCCACCTTGTTGGCGATTTCCGGGAAAAGGTCGAGCACGGTGGACATGCGGCTTTTCCGCAAACCGGAAGAAAGCTGATAGCCGCCGAGAACCAGATTTTCACGCACCGTCAGCGAGCCGACAATCTCGCGACCCTCCGGCACATAGACAATGCCGCGTGCAACACGCTCGCGTGTGGACAGGCCGGAAATCGGCGCGCCGTCGAAGATGATCTCGCCGCTTGCTTTCACTAGGCCGACCAGCGCACGCATGACCGAGGTTTTTCCCGCGCCGTTTGCCCCCAGCAGAGCCACAACCTCGCGCGGCCCGACGTTAAAGGAAACCTTCTCAACCGCCTGCGCCCGAACACCGTAGAAAACCGAAATGTCATGCGCCGAAAGCAGATCAGTCATCATCGCCTCCCAGATAAATGCGGATTACTTCCGGGTCATTGCGCACTTCGTCCGGTGTACCACTTGCGACGAGTTGACCGAAGTTCAGCACATGGATGCGGTCGCAGAGCGACATGACCAGATCCATATCATGTTCCACCACGACCATGACGAGTTCAGGCGACACAAGATTTTCCAGAGCAAGCGCCAGATCGCGCGTTTCGGAATTGTTGAGGCCAGCCGCTGGCTCGTCCAGCAGCAAAACCTTCGGCTTTCCGACAATAGCGCGGGCGATTTCCACGAGCCTTTGATTGCCGGGCGGCAATTGCGCCGGAAACTCATCCGCAACATTGGCAAGACCAAAACCTTCAAGCGCCGCGATGGCCTGCGTCCGCATTTCCTCCCGTTCGCGATGCCCCCGTGCCATTGGCAAGAACGCATTGAGCCAGCCCGATTTGTAATTTCGGGCAAGCCCCATCATCACGTTTTCGACGACCGTCAAATCCGGACAAAGGGCCACGGTCTGAAAGCTTCGGACGATGCCACGTTCGGCGCGCGCCGCCGATGGCATGTTGCAAAGCTCTTCCCCGGCAAATGAGATGGAGCCGCTTTGCGGCCGATATGCTCCGGCCAGACAATTGAAAAGACTGGTTTTACCCGCACCATTTGGCCCGATAAGGCCGGTAATCTCACCGGCGTTCAGCTCAAGGCTCGGACCTTGCAGAACCCTGATCCCACCGAATGCAAGCTGAATGTCTTTGGCAACAAGGGACATATGGGACATCAGGCCCTCCTCGCCGCACGGCGCCGATCAAAGACTGCCTTCATGCGTGGTCCGTGGTATCCGATCAAAATGACCGCTAGAAGTGCGGTGCCGTAGAAGACTGGAATCCACGCACCCTGACTGGCAAGAATTTGCGGAATGAGCGTTAAAAATGCGCCGCCGATCAGTGCCCGTCCAAGCGTCAGACCATAGAGGCTCACCACCGAACCGACCAACAGGAAGATCGAGGACCAAAGTGTAAAGCCGCTCGGGGAGACGGTGGCGCTGGCATAGGCAAGCGCGGCACCCGAGGTGGAAGCCAGAGCGGCGCTGATTGCCATGGTGCTCATGCGGGCCCAGCCTTTTCTGGTGCCAAACGCATCGGCGGCAGCGGGATGGGTGCGCGCCAGAAGCATCGCCATACCCTGACGCGACTGACGAAGCCGCACCAGAACATAGGCGCCGGCCAGCAGCAGCACGAGGGCAAAATAATAACGCTGCATGTTCAGCGTGCCGAACGGCAGCAACCATTGCGACACATAAAGCCCTTCATAGCCGCCGGTCCACCGATCACCGGCATCGATGATCTCAGGCAGTGCCAGCGCGAGCGCCATGGTCGTGACTGCAAGATAGATCCCTGAGAGCTTGCGCGACGGCCAGGCAAAGGCCACCCCCAGTCCGGCACCGATCATCACGGCCAGCGGCAACGAAAGCCAGATCGAAACACCATAGTGCTTTTCCAGAATGGCCACCGTGTAGGCCCCGGCTGCCATGAAAACGGAGTGGCCGATGGACACTTCGCCGCCATAGCGAACAAGAAAGCTGACCGAGAGAACGCCGAGACTATTGGCATAGCAAATGCCCAGAATGAACAGCCAGGACGGCGCAACAATCAGTGGCAGCACGATCAGGATCAACGCCAGCACGACAGCAGCGGGTCGCCCCAGGAAAAGCAGCATCATCTCGGACATGCTATTGTTTTGCACACGCAGTGGAATGTCAGACACGCGAACCTCCACCGGCTGCGGCAAGAACGCCATTGGGGAAGAGGTTCAACCCCACAAGGATCAATCCAAGCAGGAATGTCGAGCTGAATTGCGGTGAGACATAATAGTTGAAGAGGTTCATCAAAACGCCGATCAGCACGCCGCCGATCAATGCTCCCGGCAAAGAACTGAACCCGCCAAGCACTGCCGCAGCAAAGGCCTGCAACATGAAGGCCGAAACAGTGGTTACGCTGAGGAAAGTGGTCGGCACGATCAGCAACGCGCCGATAACCCCGAGAACCGCTGCAACCGCCCAGGCGAAAAGATGCACATTGCGCAAGCTCAGACCACAAACCTCTGCCGCAAAAGGATTGGCTGAAATCGCCCGGAACGCAATGCCGAGCTTGGTATGATCGATAATCAGAAACAGCGTGACGATGGTGATGGCTACAACGCCCAACACGGTAAGATCATAGCCGGTAATGCGCAGTCCAAGAATTGCGAAGCGAAAATCCGGGATCGGCAAGTCAAGAGACACAATATCAGCGCCGAACACGACGAGGGTTACGCCCTGCGCGATCAGGCCGATGCCAAGCGTCGAAATCGTCGCGGTCAGATCCGAGCTGAAGACCAGCGGCGAAATGAGCGCATAGACCAGACAAGCGACTGCCACCAGTGCCACAAGCGTCACGAGAACTGACGTGCCCCATGAGAGGCTTAACAATGCACCGCTCGACAGACCATAAATCAGGAAGGCGGCGAGACCCGCGACATTGCCATGCGAGAAATTCACGACCTTGGAGCATTTGAAAATCATCACCAGCCCCATGGCGCCTAATGCGTAGAGGCAACCCATGATCAGGCCCGACCAGACCAGCGGAAACAGATCGCTAAGAAGCTGCATCGTCGCGCTCCTTCGTCTGCCCGGCTTCGACCACACGAATGACACCGGGATAATATTGCCCGCCGTGGCCTTGGTCTATCGCATCCTGATAATAGCGACGCACGACATCGGCAGCGCGAAGCGGCACGCCGGTCTGCTCGGCCAGTTCAAAGACGTAGCCGATATCCTTCAGCACATATTCCGGCGAGAATGCCTTGTCGGGAAAATCACGGGGCAGCATGGATTTTATCGCGTGATTGCGCAGCGCAAAACTATCGCCCGAGCCCTTGGAAACAGCCTCGATCAATATCTTGGGCGACACGCCCGCCTTTTCGCCCAATACCAGCATTTCGGCAATCGTCACCACATTCTCAAAGACCAGCATGTTGTTGACGAGTTTGAGTACCTGCCCTGCACCGATGTCGCCACCATGGGTGATATCGGTCGCCATATAGCGCAGGACCGGCTCGATCCGGGCGAAATTCTCTGGTGAAGCGCCGACCATGATCGACAATTCGCCCCGTTGCGCAGCGTCGCGCGTGCGCGCCACCGGTGCATCAGCGAAGTGAATTCCGTGCGTGGCTAACTCCGCACCGACTTTACGTGCGACAGCAACCGGCGTCGTGGAAAGATCGACGACAATCGCACCTGCACGCAACCCGACTTCGACGAGACGAGCCGTCACCGCCTCCACCTGCGGCCCGCCGGGCAGGGAAAGGCAGACGAGACTGGCCGTTTTGGCCAGATCTTCGAAACTTGCCGCCTCGGCCTTGGTGTCCGAGAGCGCTGCCAGGGCTTCCGCAGACAAATCCTGCGCCAGTACACGACCCTTATGCTTTGTGGCCACGTTGCGGCACATTGGCCCGCCCATAACGCCAAGTCCGATGAAACCGATCGTTTCCGTGCTCATGATCTTAATCCATCAACATGCCGCCATTCACGTCGAGGACCGTACCGGTGATCCAGTTCGACTGTGGCGACGCAAGAAAGACAATAGATTGGGCGATATCGTCGGGATGACCAAAACGACCGAGCGGGACATTTCCATTGGCGGATGGCGCCGCCTTTTGCGTTACGCTTTCCCACATCGGTGTCTCGACGGGACCGGGCGCTACGACATTGGCGTAGATACCCTTTGAGGCGAAACTCTTGGCGACCCATTTGATAACGCCGTGGACACCGGATTTTGCCGCGATATAGGCCGGACCGGAGGCGACGCCACCGATCTTGGCGGCAATAGACCCCAGCGCCACAACCTTGCCGTAGGCTTGTTCCTCCATCAGCGGAAGGACTTCCCGCAGCGGGTTGGCGACGCCCAAAAGATTGACGTTGAGGATAGAATGCCATTCATCGTCGCTTGCATCGGCAAGCGAGCGGTTCGAAATGGTTCCGGCACATAGGATCAGAATATCGACCCGACCATACTGAGCTTTAACGTCGCGAACGAGTGCAGACGAAGCCTCCCGCGAGGTCACATCCAGCTTGCGATAATCAATCGATGGATGCCCGTAATCGGCGCTCTCAGCGAGATCGGTCGCCACCACTGTGGCGCCACTTTCAGCCAGCGCCATAACTGTGGCTCGGCCTATCGCCCCGGCACCGCCCGTTACAATGGCCACCTGACCTTGCAACTGCGCTGGACCGCTCAGCGGAATTTTCTGCATGCTCCTACCCTTCCCATTTTCATTTTCTAGAGCGGTTCCGATTAACGCGTCGTCGTTGGAACCGCTCTATCTCTTACGCATGTCTCCCCATCCTCCAGAGACGGCACGCGTGTCAGTTAGTTTTGGCCTCAAAGACGACCTTTGGATAGGGCTTGAAATCACGCACCAGAACAAATTTACCGTCCTGCGCCTGAATGATACCCTCCGCGCGGGTGCCGCGATGATCGCCCTTGATAAAGCTCACGCCCTTGGCGCCACCCACCGTCACATTATTGAGGCTCTCCATCGCCAGCGTCAGGTTTTCACGGGTCAAAGGCTTGCCACTTTTGACCAGCGCGCGAAACCCTTCGGTGAACAGCGACGCATTGCTCCAGCCATTGAGGCCGAACACACCTTGCGGATCTTTTGGATAGTATTTGCCCACGGCTTCGCGATATGCAGCAACCGTCGGCTCATCGCTGGTCACTGGCAACAGCCATGACGAGAAATAAACACCATCGAGCAGCTTGCCGGCGAGCTTGTAGGTGGATGGGTCGGCTGTGAAGAACGGTGCAAACCAGGCCGTTTCGAACCCTACCTGATCGGCTGCTTTCAATGCTGCGGCAAGGTTCGCATTTGAGCCGAAAAGCACCACGGCATCGGCACCCGCCTGTTCAACGCGACGGATATGTGCGGCAAAGCTGGTCGTCTTCACATCGAACGGTACAGACTCTACGGCTTCCAGACCATGTTCTTTCATATAAAGGTCGAATCCGCGTTTGCCGGATTTACCAAGCTCGTCATTTTCCCAAAGAAGAGCAATCTTCTTTTTGCCGAGATCATTGACTGCATAATCGACATTCATCGCCGCCGACCAACCATAGTCTGGCAAGAGCGGGAACACTTTGTCATTCACATAAAAAGCCGAAGCACCGCCAATGGGACCTATCAGCGATAGGCCAACTTCTGCAGCATATGGCAGAACAGCAGCATTGGTCGCAGTTCCTACAGACGCGGCCAGAGCGAAAATACCCTCGCCTTCCACCATCTGACGGGTTACTGCGGCGGACCGCGCAGGTTCATAACCGTCATCCTGTGTGACGTATTTTATCTTCCAGCCCTCGACGCCACCCGTTTCGTTGACATGCTGAAAATGTGCATCTGCCGCGTGCGTCAGAATTGAATAAAATGGAACTGGCCCCGTTACAGGGGTGAATGCACCCACTGTTACGATCTTGTTTGCCTCATCGATGCCAATATTCTGGGCCGCGCCCGGCAACACCATCGTTAAAAAGAATGCTGAAGCAGCGCCAAGCACTGACTTGATACCAGCCATACCTCGATCCTCCCAAATCGTTTAAATGGATGACTTGCCGAAATCTAAATACGGTTCGCACCCAATGTCAACCGATAATGCATTATGCATTGGAGACGGTTTGCAAAACATCTGTTGGCAATCGGGATAAAAATTCCAAATATTGGGAGCGATCTCGGGTATTTAATGACGCTAGAAGCGCCATTTTAAAGCGATTTTCGGCGTAAACGCTCGAGAATCTCTACAACCGCCGATTTCTGACGCGAACTCGCCCACATATTATATAATGCATTATTTTGGTATTCCGCGCGACGAGCAATAGATTTGCGTAAGATTCACAAATACCAGACCCGCCAATGTGATTAACATTGAAAACCCGCTCGGTGCCATCTCTTCTTTCATAACTGCTTCGCAACGGTGCGGACGAATAGAAGGCAGTGTCGTTCTCCTGCACGTCTGCAAGACAATGTATGGACGCGATGTCCAAGCGCGAGGAACAGGCTACCCAGACTTTGGTAGTATAAGTGCTTTCATTGAAGTCCGGGCATTGGCAATCCGCCGGGATGCATCTACATTCAATTTAAACAGCAACGGATAGTTGCGCCGATTCAAGAGAAAATTCAGTGCATAAGCATTTCATTGCAGTGACTGAATAATATCGCATCAGATTACCCGAAGCGCCCGAAGAGGCGTGGGGACTAAATTCATAATGCGGGCTCGCCCGTCGCAACATAGTCTGGGAGGACACTATGATAAAGCTTATCGCCACTCTGGCGACAACACTTGCTATTTCCACTGCGGCTTTCACCGCGCACGCACAAAATTATCCGGAACGAACGATCACTATGGTCGTGCCATTCGCTGCCGGTGGACCGACAGACACGGTGACGCGACTTGTCGCGGAATCGATGTCCAAGGATCTTGGACAACAGGTCATTGTCGAAAATGTTGGCGGCGCAGGTGGAACACTTGGCGCAGGCCGTGTCGCAACCGCCGATCCGGATGGTTATACGCTGCTGCTGCACCATATTGGCATGGCCACCAGCGCCACGCTCTATCGCAAGCTCGCCTATGACACGCTGAATGCCTTCGAATATGTCGGCCTTGTCACGGAAGTTCCGATGACCATTGTTGCGCGCAAGGATCTTGAACCCACCGATCTCAAGGGACTGATCGATTACGCCAAGGCCAACAAGGACACCGTGACAGTGGCCAATGCCGGTATCGGCGCAGCATCGCATCTTTGCGGCATGCTTTTCATGAGCGCGATTGAAACTCCGCTCGTCACAGTTCCTTACAAGGGAACAGGCCCGGCCATGACTGATCTGCTCGGCGGTCAGGTGGACATCATGTGCGATCAAACGACCAACACGACGAAGCAGATTCAGGCCGGCACGATCAAGGCTTATGCTGTGACATCCCCTGAACGTCTGGACGTGTTGAAAGACCTTCCGACAACCAAGGAAGCTGGTCTGGACGGTATGGAAGTTGGTATCTGGCACGGCATTTATGCACCCAAGGGAACTCCGACTGACATTACCGAGCGACTGTCGAAATCGCTTCAACTGGCCCTGAAGGATCAGAATGTGGTTGCCCGTTTCGCGGAACTGGGCACGAAGCCGTCATCGGACTCCGACGCAACCCCAGCCGCATTGAAGGCCAAGCTCGAGTCCGAAGTCGCGCGGTGGAAGCCGGTCATCGAAGCTGCGGGACAATACGCAGACTGACCATAGGGCAAATACTAGAGGCGCGCCTTTTAACGCGCCTCTAGTGGATTGAATTTGACGTTTGAATCCCGGCTGACATAGATGCTGTTTCAAACGTCAAATTCGAAAAATCCACTAGATACACATACTTGCTAGTGGTCTTTTTGATTCCAACATTTGCTCAGCGCGTGAACCAACGGATGCAAATGTTGGAATCAGACCACTAGTATCGTTTCCCGCATCTGCGCGTTAAAACCGCAGCCACCGGGATAAAGGACAGACTTCACATGCCGAACCACCGGCATAGCCCTTTCAACGGCAAATCCGAAAGATGATTGGCCCATGAACGAGTCTTCGCGGAAACTATCGATCGATCCGACCAACGGATTGTGCGGTGCCCTTCTCACACTGACCGGCGCTTTTTTTGCCTATCAATCGCTGGGTCTTGACTTAGGGACATCGCTTCGCATGGGACCGGGATATTTCCCGCTTGTCCTGTCCGGTGTTCTGATCCTGCTTGGACTGGTTATTCTCATCCAGGCTACACGGGTCTCCGGCGAGCCCATGGGCCCAATCGCATGGCGCGGCCTTTTCTTCATTCTGCCCGCGCCGATATTCTTCGGCCTGACCGTTCGTGGTCTCGGTTTTGTCCCTTCGCTATGCCTGACCTGCCTTATCGCCTCTTTCGCCTCAATGCGCATGAAGCCGCTCGCAGCCATCATTCTCGCTGCTGCGATCACGGTCTTTTCCGTCATTGTGTTCAGCTATGCGCTCGCGCTGCCTTATCAGCGTTTCGGGCCCTGGTGGCCATTCTAAGGGGGCATGAGCATGGAACTTTTCAGCAATCTCGCGCTCGGCTTTTCAACCGCATCGACGCTGGCTAATCTCGGCTTTTGCCTCATAGGCGTACTCCTCGGCACGTTGATCGGCGTCCTGCCCGGCATCGGCGCCACGGCCACCATCGCCATGCTGCTTCCAGTCACGTTTCAGATCGGCGACCCGGTTTCCGCACTGATCATGCTTGCTGGCATCTATTACGGTGCCCAATATGGCGGTTCAACGACCGCTATTCTCATCAACATGCCGGGAGAATCCTCATCCGCCGTGACCGCCATCGACGGCTACCAGATGGCGCGCCGTGGGCGCGCGGGTGCAGCGCTTGCAATCGCGGCAATCGGGTCATTCTTCGCCGGTACAGTCTCTACCTTTCTGGTGGCGGTCTTCGCTCCGCCGCTGACTGAAATCGCACTGAAATTCGGCTCAGCGGAATATTTCTCGCTGATGGTCGTGGGGCTGGTTTCGTCCGTAGCGCTGGCGCATGGTTCGATCATCAAAGCTTTGGCCATGGTCGTTCTGGGACTTCTGCTTGGCCTTGTCGGTACGGATATCTACACCGGCGCGCCGCGTTTCACGCTGGGTATTACGGAATATGCCGACGGCCTTAATTTCGTAGCCGTTGCGGTCGGCGTGTTCGGCATTGCCGAAATTCTGCGGAATCTTGAAAGCGAACATTCGCGCGAAGTGCTGATGGCGAAGGTCACGGGGCTGATGCCGACACGAGACGATTTCAAACGCATGGCAGCCCCGATCCTGCGCGGAACGGTCATCGGCTCAGCGCTTGGAATCTTGCCAGGCGGCGGCGCCATTCTCGCCTCCTTTGCTTCCTACACCGTGGAAAAGCGCATCTCCAAGACGCCAGAGGAATTCGGCAAAGGCGCGATTGCAGGCGTTGCAGGACCGGAATCCGCCAACAATGCCGGTGCACAGACATCCTTCATTCCCATGCTCACGCTCGGCATTCCGGCCAATCCGGTGATGGCATTGATGATCGGCGCCATGATCATTCAGGGTATCGTTCCGGGCCCGAATGTTGCAACAGAGCAGCCCGCCCTGTTCTGGGGCGTGATCGCGTCGATGTGGATCGGCAATCTCATGCTTATCGTCCTGAACCTGCCGCTGATCGGGCTGTGGGTGAAGCTTCTGACAGTGCCCTATTATGTGCTGTTTCCCATTATCATGACCTTCTGTGCCATCGGGGTTTATAGCGTCAATTCCAATGTCTACGACCTCTATGCGGTCGCCTTCTTCGGCTTCATCGGCTATCTGCTGGCTAAACTGCGCTGCGAACCGGCTCCCCTGTTGCTTGGCTTTGTGCTCGGACCGTTGCTGGAAGAACATCTGCGTCGCGCCATGATCCTGTCACGCGGCGACCCGGCAACCTTCTTCACCCGGCCAATCAGCGCAATTCTGCTCGCCATAGCCGCAACGGTTCTCGTGGTCGTGCTGCTTCCATCAATACGCAAGAAACGCGACGAGGTGTTCGTTGAGGAGGGTTGAAGCGCGCCCTCCACTTCTCTGCCCGTGACAGAGCCAAAAGGGTTTTCAGAAATGCTCTATCGGAAGGCCACGCTGTTCATGTCCTGACAAGGCAAAGCTGGCCTGCTCGGCTTTCGTCCCGCCGTTCATGCGGTTGATCATCACGGCCACTTCGGTTCTGTTATGGACACCGAAGCGTTTGATCAGATCATCGACATAATCCTTTATCGTATGGGGCGAAAGTTCCAGATGCCGTGCAATCTGCTTGTTGGTATTGCCAGCCGCCAGCAACCGGGCGACTGTCGAAAGACGCGGAGAAAGGCTGGTCAGATTGGCGCCGGGCGTCTTCGCCGGATACCCTTCCTGAATATTGCGCAAGGCAAGCGCCGACGAACGGCACAACAATGAAACCTGCTCTTCAAGCTGCGTTGCATGCATTTCGAAACCAGCGGCATAAATCAGTGCCTGGATGTTGCCGCCGACATAAATCGGACAGCACAAGTTATCATTGTAATTCCATCGATAGAGCAGCGTGCGCATCAGCGGCACATTGCCTGCTGCATTCTGGGGCAATCGCGAGCCCGCAACCGCGCTGGCATTCTGCACCACAGCTGCAATCATCGGATCTGAATCTGCCAGCCCGTTCTGATATTCGAGAAGAAAGCCTGTGGGCGTGTTGATGCTGTGAAAAAGGCGCGGCCGATTATTCTCCAGCAAATAAATTCCAAGCGAACGCACGCGCAGCACATGCGCGGCAAAATAATCGCAAGCTATTGTATAATCGTCATAATTACGGCTCTCCGCAACAGAAAGCGCTGCAGAGACCCGTTCGTCTATCGATAGTATTTCCCTGGGCATTCTATCTCCCGAATTCCCAAGCCCCCCCCATTCGGGGGGAATGTTTGTTCCCGCTCTTGTTCGTATCATTCCCGCTTACAACGACTAAATCAAGGGGAACCGTTTTGGATACCAGCGTGCACCGGGCTCACACCGCCGACAACTATTCCGCAGTCATTCAGGGCTTCAACGATCGCCTGCAAGCCATTCTACCTTTGATTGAAGAAAAGGCCGAAGAAGCGGAACAACTCGGGCGGATGCATGATGACGTCGTGGACGCAATGCGCAAGGGCGGCTTCTACACGATGCTGTTTCCGAAGGAGGTTGGCGGCGCGGAACTGCGACCCATCGATGCGATGAAGATTATGTCCGCGCTTTCCTATGCCCATGCATCGTCTGGCTGGTGCACCATGGTCAACAATATGGAAGGCACGACCATGGCGATCTACCTCGACGATGAGGGGATTGCCAATGTCTTCAAGGATGGCGTCGATGTCACCATCGCAGGCAACGGCGTGCCGCGCGGCTTCGCCCGCAAGGTTGATGGCGGCTACATGATCCGCGGCAACTGGGCCTATGGAAGCTCCATCTTTCACGCGGAATGGATTCATTCCGGCTGTTTCCTGCTCGATCCCAAGGACCCGAGCGGCAAAGCGCTGCTGAAAGACGAAACTGGCGCACCACAGATCATCGTCGCGCATCACCCGCGCTCGACAATTCAGCTGCTCGGCAATTGGGATGTGCTGGGCCTGCGCGCGACCGGCAGCTTCGACTACACGCTGGCAACCGACGAAGACCTCTTCGTGCCGGATTCCATGGTCTATAGTTTCACGCAATCCGCGCCAAAACGCGGTCAGACGCAGGGCCATCTCGGACTGGCGGGCTACAGCGCCCTCACCCATACGAGCTGGGCCATTGGCGTTGGTCGCCGGACACTCGACGAACTCGCCAAGGTGATCCGCCAGCGGCAGGACCCGTTCGGCAAGAGTGCGGATAGTGCCAGCCTGCGGTTCCAGTTTGCCAATGCGGAAGCCCGCTATCGGGCGGCGCGAGCGCTTGCGATCGAAACATGGGAAGATGTCTCACAGACCACTGCGTCCGGTGGTGTTCCATCGCTCGACCAGATGACGATGGTGAAGCTCTCTCTGCGCTATATGCACGATATCGTTTCCGATGTGGCGACGTTCGCGCATCGTGCAGCGCGCGGTGCATCGCTGCACAACACGGCCATGCAGCGCTTTTACCGCGATATCCATTCCGGCACCCAGCATATTCTGCTCGCTGACCAGATCGTGGAGGAATGCGGCAAGGGTCTGCTCGGCCTGCCTGGACCCGATGCGCGATGGACCGTTTTCGGCATCAGCGAAAACTGAGACCAGCCATGATGCGAAATATTGTCAGCTTCGTCGGGTGTGATCGCCCGACGAAAGTTCACCGGCTAACCCAGGCGATTGCCGCAAAGCTGGAAGCGGAAAACGATGTGTCAGTCACGCATCTGGACCTGTCCCATGCCGGGCCGAACCTGTTTACCGTCAATCGCAAGGCACTGGACCGGCAGTCCGAAAGCCTCATTTCGGAGATCGAGCATTGCGATGCTCTGATCGTCGGCTGCCCGGTCTATCAGGGAAGCTATCCCGGTCTTTTCAAACATGTGTTCGATCTCGTGCATCCATTTGCGCTGCGCGGTCGCCCGACCGTGCTGTGCGCGGTGGGCGGCGGGCATCGTCACGCATTGGTCGTCGAGCATCATCTGCGTCCGCTATTCGGCTTTTTCGAAGCCGGAACCGTCGCAACCGGTATTTATGCCTGTTCGGTGGAACTGGAACCGGACGGGCTGTTGCCTCCGGCCCTCGAAGAGCGGATCGACAGCGCCGTCGACCAGATAAGAAAGCAATTGGTCCAGTCACACCAAGCCAGCGGCATAAGGTGGAAAGATGTTGAATTACTCGAGCAGTTTTGAAAAGCGCACGGTCGAAATCCGAGGCAAAACCATCACTTATCTTGTGAAGGGTGAAGGCAAGGACATCGTTTTTCTGCACGGAACCGGGACATTTCCCGGCTTTAACAGCCTAACCGACATTGCTTCGCGAAACCGGCTCATCATTCCGTTTCATCCCAATTTCGGTGAAAGCGACGATGATGCCGATATCGTGCAGATCGGCGATTATGTGCTCCATTACATGGATTTCTTCGATGCGTTGGGGCTGGATCAGTTCGGCCTTGGCGGCTTTTCGCTGGGGGGCTGGATCGCAGCCGAATACGCGATCAGGCAGCCGGACAGGCTCACCGGTCTGTTTCTCGCGGCACCTGCCGGTCTCGATCTTCCGGCAATCCCTCTTCCTGATCTGTTTCAAGTCGCGCCAGCCGATATCCCTGCCCATCTCACGCATGATCCGGCAGTCGCACTCCGCTATTTTCCATCTGCGCCCGATAGCCGTTTCGATGCAGCGCTCGGCCGCGAAATGGGCGCGCTGGCGCGGGTCCACGCGACCGATGGGCGCGGCAATAAAAAGCTTGGCCAGTGGCTGCACCGGCTGAATATGCCGACCCTGATCCTCTGGGGCGAGGAAGACCGGGTTATCCCCGCGCAATATGCCGAAGAATGGAAGCGCGGGATCAGTGGCGCACGTCTGGAGACGCTCGGCGCGACCGGCCATCTGCTGTTTGAAGAGACGCCAGCGGCGGCGACACTTGTGCGCGATTTCCTGTCGACGGTCTGAGGTCCGTTTTCAAGCATTGGGGACCGCACGCTCCCGCCTGGGAGCATCATGAAGTTGCAGGTAAAAATAAGGGGAACCAAACCATGCAATGGGAAAGCCTATCGGACTTCGATCAATCCAGAATAAAGCGCTGGCAATGGGGCATGCTGGCGCTGGCGCTGTTATGTGAGATGTTTCTCGCCGCCGACTGGTACGCCTTTGCGGCGGTGATACCTTTCATCTCGGAAACACTTCAGCTCGATTCCGCGCAGGCCGGCCTGGCACAGGGGATATTCGCGCTGACCTATGGTCTCGGCATGATTGTCTGGTCGCAATTGAGCCGCCGCATGAATGCCCGATCGCTGCTGCTGATCGGCCTGTTCTGCACCGCGATCGGCATGGTGGCGCAAGTCTATGTGCAAACCTACGCCCAGCTGATTGCCCTCCGCCTGTTCATCGGCTTCTTCGATGCAGCAATCTTCCTCGGTAATATGAAACTCATCATCGGCTGGTTCCCGCAGAAGCGACGCGGCAGCATGATCGGCTTGATCCTCGCGGCCTATAGTCTTGCAATCACGCTGGACTTCGCGATTGGCATTCCGCTTTCCATCACCTATGGCTGGCGCACCTTCTTCGCCATTCTTGCCATCGGAACGCTGGTGACGGCGGCTGCCGTGCTGCTCTTCACCCGCAACAATCCGGCTCATATCGGCTATAAGGGTTTCAGCTGGGAACCGGAAAAGCAGCAGACCTCGACGGCGTCACTGGCCAGCATCTTCCGCTCGAAATGGATTATCGTCGGCAGCCTGGGCATTTCGGCCTGCACGATGGCCATTGCCGGAACCGCCACCTGGGTCATTCCCGGATATATTGCTGTGCATCAGATGCCCGTGGAAGATGCGGCATTGATCGGCACCTTGATGGGGCTGTCGCAGGTGGTGTTTCTCGTCATCGGCGGTTACGCCGCCGACCGCCTGAACAAAACAGGGATGATCAAGTTCGGAACGGTGCTTGCCGTCCTCGTCGCGGTAATGTTCACCGTCGGCATGGCGATACCGCTTGGCTTCGGCTGGCTCATCCTGATGGCGCTTTTGAGCGGCGTGGCACTTTTCGGCGGCGGTGCGATCTTTGCATTCCTCAGCGAAAAATATCCTGAAGAGCTGGCGACGGCAGCGGTTGGCTATGCCGAGATTTTCGCCATTCTTGCGACCTTCATATCGCCCTGGGTCATGGGCGTGGTCATCAAGGTTTCGGGTGGGTCTTTTGTCAGCGCTTTCCTGACCTTCGCGATCATGGAAGCGATCATTCTGGCCATCATTCTGGTTGTCACCCGCGAGAGCTTCAGCCTGAATAATGACAAGGTTGTGGTTGCCGCCAGCGGTAACGGCATTTCGGGCGAGGCCTCTCGTCCCTGATCCAAAGCCATAGCGGATGCGATGAACAGGTCGCATCCGCCATCTTACGAAGGCTGTCGTTCTGTTTCTGCAGTTGCTCATAACGCCAAATACCGTTGCCAATTGGCAACAGAGCGGAAATTAATGTGCCCATCTCATGGCCGCGTGTCCGGCCTATTTACTCAGGATGTAAAATCCAACTTTCAATAAAATCAGCATGAAACATGACTTTTTAATGCAAGTTTTATCTTGCGGGCTATGTAAGACAACCCATTGGTTAGAATTTCTCTAAATCTCTGTCGTTGCACGCAAATTTTGGTTTCGATACAGAAAGGCAGTTCTTGATCTGACCGGCCCTAAGGAGTGCCGGTGTCCCAAGGTATCGCGTATTCGGAATGACCCAGAATTTCACCAGCATTGCTTCACTTTACGCTGAAGAGCAGAACCGCCTGAAGCGCATGCTGGTTGGCAAGGGAATGTCGGCCCAAAGCGCGGCCGATGCCGTCCAAGAAGCATTCATTCGCCTGCTCCGTTCGCCCGGCAATGATATCCGGGACCTCAAGAGCTATGTTCAGCGCACTGCCGAGACGGTCGCCATCGACGTTCATCGTGTTGAACGGCGCGCAGCGGCGGTAATAGACCCTAACGCCCTCATTGTTGACAGTTACGCCGATCCGCAGCCGCTTGCGGACGCATTGATGATCTCCCGCGAGGATGCGTTGGCACTGAACGCCGCTTTGCTGGAACTGCCAGCGCGATGCCGGGAGGTCCTCATCCTGCATAAGTTCGAGGGACTGAGCTACGCGGAAATCGCCGACAAATTGGGCATCGCCAAAAATACGGTGATGGTTCATATGGTAAAAGCGCTCGGATGCCTGAAGTCCCGGTTGCGCGAAAATAATGCACGGCGCGACTAATTAGTTTTCTTCCGGCAATCGTCTAAGTAAATAGGACGGCCACACTTCGAATGGTGTGCAGCCGCCGTGAACGTTTGAGGCAGAGGATTCGAGTGAAGCGTAAGCGCCATAAAATGCAGCCAATCGTCCAGGAGAGATGATGGGGACTGCGGACAAACAGCTGATCGAGGACGAGGCCGTCCAATGGTTCGTGACCCTCAGGGATGAGGATGTCACCGAGGATGATCGCCAACGCTTCGAACAGTGGCTTGACGCCGATCCGGAGCATAAACGTGCCTGGCTGGAGGTCGAGCGCGTTTGGGAAGGTCTCGATCTTCTCCCGGGAAAACAAGCATTGACCTCTGAAAGCCCGACAGTCCGCGCTGCGTCGCACCGTTCGCGAGTGCCCGGCATAGCTGCGGGAGCGGCGCGCCGCACTTCCTGGAGGCAGGTCATGCTCGCCGCCTGTCTTGCGCTGGCGCTGATCGCCAGCTGGCAGTTGGTCCCGGTTGGTATAATGGCTGACTACCGATCAGGCGTGGGTGAACGTCAGACCGTCAGTCTGGAAGACGGCTCACAGATCGAACTCGGAACATCGAGCGCCATCGATGTGAATTACAGTGGTGAGCGCCGTACCATTAAGCTCTTGACGGGCGAAGCCTTCTTTACCGTCGCCAAGGATCCCGCAAGACCTTTCGTCGTCCAGGCCGGCGGTGGACAGGTCGCAGTCCTTGGGACAGCGTTCAACGTCAAGATCGAGGATGGCGTAACGGTTGCAGTCACGCATAACACGGTTGAGGTGAGTGCGGCTGGCGACCGAAAAAGAGTGAGCGAAGGCAATCTTGTCCATTACGATGCGAAGGGCGTATCGCCTGTCAAAAATGCTGATCTCGAAACCGTTCAGGGGTGGCGTCACGACCAACTGGTGTTTAATGACGCTCCTCTTAATCAGGTAATCGCCGAGTTGCAGCGTTATCGCCATGGCCGCATCCAGTTGCTAAGCGGGGATGCTGGCAATCTTCGCGTGACGGCGGTTTTTGACACACATCGCCCCGATGCAGCGCTCGACACAATTGCCGAAAGCCTCAATCTGCGGGTTTATCGCGCGACCAATCTGCTGGTCGCAATTGCGCAAAAATGATGATTTTGAAAAAAATACGAGAAACGACTAATTACTTTTTCCGAATTCAGCGTCTTCAACAATAGGAGACCACTTTTGTACCGGTCTCCATGCAATCTGGAGACGAGGTTTCGGGAATGGGTGACGGAAATAGCGCGCGCATAAGACGGTCAGCGGGCATAGTCACATTTCTGCTGGCCGGGACGGCCATGATGTCCGTTCCAGCTGTCGAGCAAGCCAAAGCGCAATCCGCCACGACATCGGCAACATCGACCAAATTCAATATCCCAGCCCAATCACTCTCGACGGCACTGATCGCTTTTTCGCGCCAGACGAAGCTCGGGATTTTCGTTACATCCTCCCTCGCCTCGGGCAAGAAATCGACCGCGGTAAACGGCGCCCTGTCGCCAGAAGTCGCTTTGCAACGGCTTCTCTCCGGCACCGGCCTCACTTATACCTTTACCAATCAAAATACGGTTCGGATCATCGGTTCGGATCATGCCGCCACCGCCACGTCACCGGATGGCTCCGTGATACTGGAAACAATTACCGTCCAGGGTCAGGGCGTAACAACCGAAGGAACAGGAGCGTATACGATACCCGAAATGAGCTCGGCAACGGGCCTGCCTTTATCGATTAAAGAAACGCCGCAATCGGTCAGCGTGGTCACCAATCAGAAGATCAAGGACAAGGCCTATACGTCGCTGGATCAGGCCATCAACGACGTGCCTGGCCTGATAGCCACGCCCGATTTTGGTGATAGCCGATGGCAGTATTATGCTCGTGGTTCTTTGGTCAACAGCATTCAGTATGATGGACTGACGAATTCTGTGACGACGTTTTCGCGAGACGGAACCACCCAGGACGATCTCATCCTTTATGACCGGATTGAGGTTGTGCGTGGAGCAACCGGCCTGCTACAGGGTACTGGCAACCCGTCCGCGTCGATCAATCTGGTGCGGAAAAAGCCCACCGACGTCGCTCAAACATCTGTCACGACGACTGGTTCGTCATGGGGAAACGGGCGCATTGAAGTTGACGCCTCTCGCCCCCTTAACGAAGAAGGAACTGTCCGGGGACGGTTTGCCGGTTCATTTCTTGGTGGCGAGGGATACCGGGACTACAATGACCAACGCAACTTTGTCCTTTATGGGGTTATTGAGGCCGACCTTACCGAGAACACGACTGCGAGCCTTGGTATCAGCCATCAGAAAGAGCATGTCGATGGATACGGGAATGGAGGTTATCCGACCAGGCCCGATGGATCCTTTTACGATTGGACGGCAAAGGACTACCTCGGCAGTGACTGGGAGTATTCCGACAAGCGCAAGACGACCGCCTATTTCGATCTTGAGCACCGTTTCGGCAACGACTGGAAAGCAAATGTTACGGCCCAGTATTCGTGGAGCAGTGGCACGATTGAATCATCCTATCTTACCTACAGCAACGGAACCTACCTAAAGAACGACCGCATCTACGATGGCGATAGTAAGTCCTATGCCATTGATGGACGGTTTTCCGGCCCCGTTGAACTGTTTGGTCGAACACATGATCTGATTTTTGGGGCGAGCACCCATAGGGACGATTTCTCCTACTCGGCTTTCAGCGCACCGGCTTATGCGGTCGATATCTTTAACTGGGACCCTTCGGCGATCAGTAAGCCAAGTATGACGACCAATTATTACAACACGGACCCGACAATAACGGAGACCGGCCTTTATGGCGCGGGCCGCTTTACGATATCCGACGATCTGAAGTTCATTCTTGGGGCTCGTGTCAGCTGGTACGATTATAACTCCCCGGTCGAAAAAGTCTCGCTCTCGGAAGATGCGAAGTTCGTACCCTATGTCGGTGCTGTCTACGACTTGACCGATACGGTTTCAGTTTATGCAAGCTACACCTCAATCTTCCAGCCGCAACCTTACTACGATCCGAGTGGCAGCATTCTTGCACCGATTGAGGGCCGCAACGTTGAAGCTGGCGTAAAGGGCAGCTTCTTTGATGATCGGTTCAATGCGTCGGTCGCGATCTTCCAATCCAATCAAAACAATCTGCCGATCTATTATGGGACAGCGTGCGCTGGCAGCCCATCTTGCTACACCGCTGCCGACGAAGTGCGAACACGGGGCGTCGAATTCGAGCTGAATGGCAAGATCACCAACCAGTTGAACGTGTCGGCGAGTTACACATTTGCAAAGGCAGAATATGTGGAAGGGACCAAGGAAGGTCAGATCTATAATTCTGCCGTCTCGCCCGAAAACATGTTCAAGCTCTACGCATCCTATGATTTCGACCAGAAATTGGAGGGCCTGACCGTTGGCGGCGGCGTCCGAGCTTTCAGCAAAACCTACTACACCGCAACGACGTCTTATAAGGAACAACCCGCCTATGCCGTGGTCGACCTTATGGCGAAATACGACTTCAACGACAGCACCGCGATGCAGCTCAATGTGAACAATGTCTTCGACAAAACTTATTATTCGAAGCTCAGCACCTCGACGGCCTATGGCAATTTTATCGGAGCGCCAAGGAACGTCACGCTGAGCCTCACGCATAAGTTCTGATCGACCGATGGTGGTGGCAATCACAGGGATCATATGGCCGAATTCGGCGACTTGGCGCAGATATGGGCTGAGAAGCTTATTCATTCAAATTGCTCTGCTGGCGCTCATCCTCTCAACTGTGACAGTGAGCGCCGCGACGGTCGATACTTCGCGGTCCGGATCGTTCCCGGTGACTGTCGAACATGCGTTTGGCTCCACGACGGTGCCATCCGAACCACAGCGTATTTTGACTTTCGGCTGGGGTTCTGACGATATCGCCATAGCCTTGGCCAAGCCCCCGCTCTGGATGCCGCGCCGTTCTATATTCGAGAGCGGCATTGCACCGTGGAACGAAGAGCGACTAAGTGGAAAAAGGCCGACACTTTTTTCCGGCATTTACCTGGATTTCGAGGAAGTCGCTCGTCTTGGGCCCGACCTGATCCTCGCTGTTTCCTCGGGGATAAATGCCAACGAGTATCGGATGCTTTCCCGGATCTCGCCCACCGTGGTGTATAGATCGGGACCATGGCAAGCCACACTCGAAGAGCAGACCGAACTGGTGGGTGCCGCCCTTGGCCGTCCCGCAGAAGCAAGCGACCTCGTGACAAATGTCGAGCGCGTTCTCGCCTCCGCGCGCGCTGAAAATCCTGTGCTTACAGGAAAAACCTTTGCTATTGGAACCTACTTCAACGGATTTTCCGTCTATCTCTCCACCGATCCACGCGTTGCCGCTTTCGAAAAACTTGGTCTGAAACTGGCTCCGGGGATTGCATCATTATCGACGCATTACCCCAACAGGACCTTGCTGGCTGTGAGCGCGGAGCAGATGGACCGCCTGGATGCCGACATTCTCATCATGTGGTACACGAGCGGCAACCAGAACGTAGCCGAACAACAGCCATTATTTCGAACGCTGCGCGTCGTGCAGCGCGGCAGCTACATCGCCCTTGTTGACCCGTCGTCAGTCTGGGCCATGTCGGCGCTTAGCGTTCTGTCAATCCCTTATGAAATCCCAAGGCTTGTTCCACGTCTGGCGCAAGCCGCGTTCCGTGCTGAAAAAGCCAAGGAATCTTTTCATGAATGAGTATTTTATCGCCGAGGTCATATCGGTTGTGCGCGTCTCTCCACACATGATCCGCATCGAATTCGGAGGTCAGGGTCTGGCGGAGTTCCAATCAAGTGGAAGGCCAGATGAATGGACCCGGCTTATGTTCCCCGTAGAGCCGGGTGGCAGGGTCGAACTCCCTATCTTGCTGGATGGCAAATGGAAGTCGCCCCCAGCCTGCGAACTCTCCCCGGCCCGCCCGTATACGGTGCGTAAATGGGTGCCAGCGTCAGGCATCTTAACGATTGACTTTGTCATCCATGACGACGGGGTAGCCGCTAGCTGGGCCAAGGAAGCCCGCCCCGGTGATAGCATCGTGGTTAGCGCTCCTTTCGGACGCTTCGTTCCGCCGGGCGAAAGCGGATGAACTCTGCTACTGGCCGATATTACGGGCTTGCCAGCCGTGGCGCGCATCATCGAAGAACAGGGAACGTCGAATGTGATCTCGGCGCATATCGAGCTGCCGCATCAAGACGACAGGCAGGAGCTACAAGCTGGGCAAGATGTCTCGCTTTATTGGTATGACAGTTTCGGGAAGGACTCCAAACCAACACGGCTGCTGGACATCGCGCAGACTATCAAGTTACCGCAAGGAGATGGCTACCTCTATATCGCAGGCGAAGCGACAGCCGCTTCGGAAGTGCGTAAACATTTCCGGGATGTTGTCGGAATCAGCAAGGACAGAATAACTTCGGTCGGTTACTGGATCGAAGGACAGTCGCGCGGATGAGCAAGAACTTATCCAGCCTTACCGCACCAGCTTCCTCGATCCGCGTTACGTCCAAAGGATGGGTCCTATCGGCAAGCGTGCTGCTGCTGTGTTTCATGGCAACCCTCAGCCTTTTGGTCGGCACGAGACCAATTGCTCCGGCGTCCGTCCTCAACGCCCTTATCGCCTACGATCCCAACTTGCCGGATCACATCATCATTCATGATTATCGTCTGCCGCGAACCCTGCTTGGGCTTCTATGCGGCGCGGCGTTTGCCATGTCCGGTGCGCTCATCCAGGCGGCGACGCGCAATCCCCTAGCCGATCCGGGGCTCTTGGGCGTCAACGCCGGAGCAGCCTTTTTCGTCACAGTGGCGATAGGCATGTTCGGGTTTCATTCGCTCAATGCTTACGTGTTGGCGGCGCTTGCGGGCGCGATCAGCGCGACGTTGTTCGTATATATTCTAGGCGGAACAGGTCGGGAGGGGGCAACGCCTGTTCGTCTGGTGCTCGCAGGCGTGGCGCTATCAGCGGTGCTCGCTGGCATTACTTCATCGATCACGCTGCTCAATCCGCGTGCTTTCGACACGATGCGCTTCTGGGCAATCGGATCACTCGCCGGTCGCGATATGAATGTCGTGACAACGGTCGCACCGTTCATGGTAATCGGGATGGTCCTTGGCCTTGTTGCCTCCCGACCACTCAACGCTGTCGCGCTCGGAAATGAGCTGGCTCAATCACTTGGCGCCGACATCCACCGCGCACGGGTTCTTGTCGTTCTCTCGGTAACGTTGCTTGCCGGAGCGGCAACAGCGGCAGTTGGCCCGATCAGCTTTGTCGGTCTGATGGTCCCGCATGTCGTACGCTGGTTCACAGGTCCCGACCAACGCTGGATTATCGGCATGACGATCATATTCGGACCAACCTTGCTGCTCGCCGCCGATATTCTCGGGCGACTTGTGGTCTTTCCCGGTGAACTGGAAGCTGGAATTGTCACCGCATTTATCGGAGCACCCATCCTGATCCTGTTCGCACGACGACCGAAGGCGAGCGGTTTATGATGGATACCGCTGCTTCTGCGCCCAACTTTGCCCCTCGAACTTGTGCGATACGTCTATTCGGCGACCGATTTTCTTCCCGTTTGGACTTGCGGACGATATTTGCTGTTTTTTTACTGCTGATACTGGCCGCTGTGATTGCGGCGGCATCGCTGGCGAGCGGCAAATACCCGATCGCCGTGTCTGATGTACTGGGCGCGCTCGCCGGTGGGGGCGACGACATGGTCCGGATGATCGTGGTGGAATGGCGGCTACCGCGCGTCGCGCTCGCCTTGCTGCTTGGTGGCGCGCTCGGCATGAGCGGCGCCATCTTCCAAAGCTTGACGCGCAATCCGCTGGGTAGCCCCGACATTATTGGCTTTTCGGCCGGTTCCCATACCGGAGCGCTTGTCGTCATCCTGCTTCTGTCTGGGGGCTATTACGAGACCGCCGCCGGGGCCCTGATTGGCGGTGTCTTGACGGCGGTGGCGGTTTATCTTCTTGCTTACCGGCGTGGCGTGCAGGGTTTTCGGCTGATCATTGTCGGTATTGGTGTTGCCGCCATGCTGTCGGCTTTTAACACGTGGATGATACGGGAGGCCGATCTTCAAATGGCGATGTCGGCTGCCATCTGGGGAGCCGGTTCGCTGAACGGCCTGGGGTTCGAACAACTTCTGCCGGTCGTGGTCGTGCTGGGCCTCGTCGCGCCGCTGACCTGCTTCCTCTCCCGCCCCACGCGGCAACTCGAAATGGGTGACGATGTGGCGAAAGCGTCCGGCGTCAACACCAACGGTACACGAGCTTCACTAATGATCGTCGGCGTAGCGCTGACCGCAATCGCCACAGCCGCAGCCGGACCAATTTCTTTCGTTGCACTTGCGGCGCCCCAGATCGCCCGCATGCTTACTCGTTCGGCTGGTATCGCGCTCATTCCGTCAGCACTGATGGGCGGGCTTCTGCTGTTGGTTGCTGACTGGACTGCACAGCACGCATTCGGCGTTCAGCTTCCTGTTGGCGTCACGACAGTTAGTGTTGGTGGTCTTTACTTCATCTGGCTTCTTATTCGCGAGGGTCGCAAATGAATGGTGCAAACACCCTCCCCTCTGGCTACAGGCTGCATGCGGACGCAGTGACGCTGCGCTATGACGAACGGACAATTTCAAAGGATTTGTCAGTCTCAATTCCGGATGGTTCCTTCACTGCGATCATCGGGCCGAATGCCTGTGGAAAGTCCACGCTGCTCAAAGCTCTGTCGCGGCTTATAACACCCTCTGCCGGTGGAGTGATCCTTGACGGCAAAAGCATTACCGATATACCGGCCAAGGAAACCGCCCGGCGGCTCGGGCTGCTGCCACAGTCATCAATCGCACCGGACGGCATTACGGTTGCCGATCTGGTCGCTCGCGGTCGTTATCCGCATCAGTCCTTTTTGCGCCAATGGTCGAAAGCCGATGAGGCAGCCGTCCTCGCCGCGATGGCAGCAACCCGTGTCACCGAACTTTCCGGTCGACCGGTGGACGAACTCTCCGGCGGCCAACGTCAACGCGTATGGGTTGCAATGGTCCTGGCGCAGGAAACGCCGATCCTTCTGCTCGACGAGCCGACCACTTTCCTTGACATCGCCCATCAGATCGAGCTGCTAGATCTTCTGGCTGACCTTAATGATAGGGGGCGAACAATTATCGCAGTGCTGCATGATCTCAATCATGCTTGCCGCTATGCCACGCACCTGATCGCCATAAAAGACGGCGCCGTCCTAGCAGAGGGCGCCCCGGCAGACATCGTCGATGCCGAACTGGTCGAACGCGTTTTCGGACTGCCGGCCATGGTCATCCCCGATCCAGTCGCTGGTACTCCGCTCATCGTGCCGAGAGGGAACATGAAGACAAGCGCATCACGATCTCCGGTCACACCAAAACCGGCTTCTTAATCAGCTTCCACCGGAAAAATTCGTCGGACCATTCCGTTGTTCGCAACATTTACTGAAAGACACCAAACGAAAGGGATCCAGTTTGGCTGGCCTGTTAAAACGCTTCACATCCTATTATAGGCCACACCGTGGGCTGTTCGTGCTGGACTTTTCCAGCGCCGTCGTCGCCGGACTACTGGAACTGGCCTTTCCGGTCGCGGTGACGCTGTTCATCGACCGCCTGCTTCCCACCAACCAACTGGGCATGATTGCGCTGGCATCTCTCGGCCTGTTCCTGATCTATCTTGTCAATGCTGGTCTTCAGGTCATCGTCACCTATTGGGGCCATATGCTTGGTCTCAAGATCGAAACCGAAATGCGAAGGAAAGCCTTCGACCATCTGCAAAAGCTTTCTTTCGGTTTCTTCGACAACCAGAAAACCGGCCACCTTGTCGCAAGACTGACCAAGGATCTCGAGGAGATTGGCAAGGTCGCCCATCATGGCCCGGAAGATCTGTTCATCGCACTCATGACGCTGATCGGCGCTTTTATTTTGATGATGTCGGTGCATGTGCCGCTGGCGCTGATCACCGCAACCATTGTGCCCGTGACTGCGATCTTTTCCACTCGTTACAGCAAGCGTATGACCAAAACCTGGCGCGCGCTTTACGAACGTGTGGCAGAGTTCAATGCCCGCATTGAGGAAAACGTCGGCGGTATCCGGGTAGTGCAGGCCTTCACCAACGAGGATCATGAACGGAAACTGTTTGCTGAGAACAACCAAAACTATCTGATGACCAAGCTGGAAACCTACAAGGCTCTGGCGGCGTCCATGTCACTGTCCTACCTGTCAACACGCTTCGTGCAGGTCGTTGTGATGCTGGCAGGCGCATGGTTCGTGGTGCGCGGCGAACTGTCGGCGGGCGGCTTCGTCGGCTTCCTGCTTCTGGTTGGAGTGTTCTTCCGACCGATCGATAAGATCAATTCGATCATTGAAACATACCCGAAGGGCATTGCGGGCTTTCAGCGATATACGCAGTTCCTGGATACGATACCGGATATCGCAGACCGGCCACAGGCACGCTCCATCCAGAGGCTGACTGGTGACATTGACTATAAAAATGTTCGCTTCGGCTACAATTCGAGCAAGCTTATATTCGACGGAATAAACCTCTCCATCCGCGCCGGAGAGACCGTCGCTTTCGTCGGCTCGTCGGGCGCGGGCAAGACAACGATATGCTCGCTTTTGCCTCGCTTCTATGAGGTGCCGGTCGGCGCGATCAGCATCGATGGCACAGATATTCGCGACATGAGCTTGAGGTCCCTGCGCTCTAACATTGGCATCGTGCAACAGGACGTCTTCCTGTTCGCCGGCACGATCCGTGAGAACATCGCCTATGGACGCCTCGACGCCACCGAAGCCGACATCCTGGACGCGGCTAGCCGTGCAAGGCTCGACACGATGATCGCCTCACTTCCTCATGGTCTGGACACAGTCATTGGCGAGCGTGGCGTGAAACTATCGGGCGGACAGAAGCAGCGTCTCGCCATCGCACGCATTTTCCTGAAAAACCCGCCGATTCTGATCCTTGATGAAGCGACCTCCGCGCTCGACACCGAGACTGAACGCGCCATCCAGCAATCACTTGCCGAACTGTCGCAGGGCCGCACGACGCTGGTGATAGCGCACAGGCTTGCAACCATCGTCAATGCTGATCGCATCATAGTGATCGAAGACGGTAAAATTGCCGAACAGGGCAGCCATGCCGAACTCATTGACCGCAAGAACGGTCGATACCGAAAGCTTCGATCAGATCAAGTTAGCGATTACAGCGCTATAAGCGGTGGCTAGAACTCATTCTCTGTACCGCTTGCACAGTGAGAGTAGCTAAGGGAACTGGTGTATCAAGACGGTCAATACGAATATTTTAAAGATTCTGGACACGGGCAGCGTTTTGAGGGGTTTCTTCTGATCCAAGGTTACGGACATCTTGGGGCAACGGCACTCCCCGTGTTCAGATTGGAATTCAGAATTCCGCTTGCCTGAAACAACTTTTCACTGCTCGAAGAAGGGCAAGATTGATGCAGTCCATCAGGTATGGACGATGCCGCTTGGCACCCGACGGTTTGCCGTGCGCAAAAGTTATTAGCAGAGTCCAATGGAAGCCCATTGCGCACTCAACGAAATCAGATGCTGGATCACATTCTTTCGCAAAGAGACAACAATTCATAGTCCTTTAGTCGTCAAAACTACCGCATTGAATCTGGACTATAGCAAGCGGCAAGGCCCGCTATGTTTGGTCGCCCTGTATATCGGACTACACTCATCCGCGCCGTGTGCCGGAAGATACGATGTCGAGATATACAGCCAAAACAAGAATGCTGCCCTTGATGATCTGCTGCCAGAATGTATCGACGCCGAGCATGGACATACCGTTGTCGAGGCTCGACATGATGAGCGCGCCCACCAATGCACCGAGCACAGAACCGACGCCCCCGCGCATGGAAGTACCGCCGATGAAACAGGAGGCAATGGCATCCAGCTCTCCCCCCATACCTGCTGATGGTGTGCCTGCCGCGAGGCGCGAGGTGGTCGTCAGACCAGCCACCGCCGCCATCAGTCCCATCAAGGCGAAGACTGCCATCTTGACGAAGTTTACATTCACGCCTGAAAAGCGGGTTGCTTCGGTATTGGAGCCAACCGCATAGATGTGACGACCGAACACCGTCTGTTTTGCGATAACAGTGAAAACGCCAAGGATCACCAGCAGGATCAGCACCGGGACCGGTACGCCCTGATAGCTGTTGAGGATCAGGATGAAGCCCAATATCAGGATACCGATACCGAGAAGCCTCGCGACTTCCATAGCGGGCGAAAGTGTCTGGAGGTTATGCTTGCTCTTGCTGGCCCGCGTACGTAGCGTCATGAGGATAAGAACGCCGAACAGCGCAATTGCGCTGAGATTGCCAAGCCAACCCGGCAGGTAACCCTGCCCGATATATTTGAATTCTGGCGAGATCGGCGCGATTGTGACGCCGCCCATGATACCCAGCACTATACCGCGAAAGACGAGCTGTCCGCCAAGTGTAACAATGAAGGAGGGTATGCCAAGATAGGCGGTCAGCCAGCCGTTGAAAGCGCCAAGTGCCACACCCAGAACCAGAACGGTGCTGATCGTCGCCCATAGCGGCCATCCGTAAACGACATCGAGAACGGCGGCAATGCCGCCTAGAAGCCCCAGAAGCGCCCCGACCGAAAGATCAATTTCACCGGCGACGATGACGAAAACCATCGCGGACGCCAGCATTCCCGTGATCGCCATCTGGCGCAGGAGATTAGAAAAATTGCGCGCTGTCAGAAACTGCGAACGCCCCATCTCCGGATCATAGGTGAGTACTGCAAACAACGCCCAGATGAGCGCGACCACGATCAGGAGAGCTACGATCTTATATTCCGCGAGAAACTTTCGGAGGCCTTTGCCCGTCAATGTCATATCATGCACCGGTCAAATTTGAGTATTCCAGAAAGGAGTTGAACAACTGGAGCCCGAAGAATGCGGGATAACCAATCGTTCTTCGAGGGTCAGGCAACATTGCTTATGGGCTTGCCTATTGCAGCTGCAAGCACCTGCTCCTGCGTGAGATTTTCATTGGCGAAGTCGCCGCGCAACCTGCCCTCGCCGATCACCAATACGCGATCGCTAATGCCGAGTACCTCCGGCATTTCCGAAGAGACCATCAGCACCGCAACCCCCTGTTTCGCGAGCGCGAAGATCAGTTTGTAGATTTCATATTTCGCGCCAACATCGACGCCCCGTGTCGGCTCATCCAGAATGAGCACCTTGGGGTCCGGCAGCATCATCTTCGACAGCACCGCCTTTTGCTGGTTACCACCGGACAGTGACGCGATTTCCAACATTGGATCGGCAGTCTTCACCTTGAGACGCAAAATCTCACGCTGGATCGTCGCTAGTTCCGCTTCCTTGTCGAGCAATCCGCACAGGGAAAAACGATCCAGCACCGAGACAGTCATATTATAGCCCACCGGCATGATGGGCAGAATGCCGTCCTTCTTGCGGTCTTCCGGCACCATGCAGATGCCCTGTCGAACAGCATCGCGCGGCGTGCGGATCTTCAGTTCCCTGCCCTCCAGAAAGACCTGCCCCTCATGCGCTCCGGGCCAGACACCGAAGAGGCTTGACACCAGTTCGGTCCGCCCCGCGCCCACGAGCCCGGCAATACCGAGGATTTCCCCGCGCCTAAGCGCAAACGAAACATTGTCGACCACCTTGCGATCGGGATTAGTCACCTCCCAGCAATTTATGTTGCGGGCCTCGAAAATGACTTCGCCAATATCGTGCGGCTCGCGCGGGAACAGGTTTTTCATCTCGCGCCCCACCATCATGGTGATGATGGCTGGCGTGGTGAGTTCCGCCATGGGTTTGGTGGCGATATGCGTGCCGTCGCGGATGACTGTCACCGTATCGGAAATTTCAGCCACTTCATCCAGCTTGTGGGAAATGTAGACACAGGCCATTCCCTGCGCCTTGAAGTCCTTGACGAGATCGAGAAGAACGCGTGTTTCGGCTGCAGTCAGCGCCGATGTCGGTTCATCCAGAATGAGAAGCTTCGCATTCTTGTTGATCGCCTTTGCGATCTCGATCAGCTGCTGCTTGCCACCTGAATAATGATAGACTTGAAGTGCTACATTGATGTCGTGTATCTTGAGGCGCGCCAGAAGTTCCGTCGCACGCGCATTCATCTGGTCATAATCGATGAAGCCCCCGCTCGTCGGCTCCGATCCCAGAAAGATGTTCTCCGCAACCGACAGATGCGGCACCATCATGAGTTCCTGATGGATGATAACGATGCCAGCCGCTTCTGTATCGCGAATACCTGTGGCCTTCAGCTCCTGGCCTTCCCACAAAATCTCGCCGGTCCAGGCGCCATAGGGATAGACGCCAGAAAGCACTTTCATCAGCGTGGATTTACCCGCGCCATTCTCGCCGCAAAGGCCGACGCACTCGCCCGGACGCACCTTCAGGTAAATACCGTCAAGCGCTTTCACGCCGTTAAAGTCCTTACCGATATTGCGCATCTCTAGAAGATATTCGGACATCGCATACGACCTTGCAGTGTTGCAGCAGAATAAGCCATCCGAAGACCGCCGACACCATCTCCCACGGCGGAATTACTCCAGACAACGCTGTCACAGACAGCATCGACACATTGGCGGGACCGGAAGTTGAACATTTTTCAAAACTTCTGATCGCACTATTCTGTTGGGCTGATCGTCTGAGACGGGCTCAGGCGATCAGCCCAAAGACTTATTTCCCGGATATCTGCTCCTTGGTGTAGAAGCCATCCTGGACGTAAATGTCGATATTGTCTTTGGTCACGGCAGTTGGCGTCAGCAGAAGCGTATCGACCTGCTTGCCGCCATTATCGAGTTTGGAATTGAACTCAGGCTTTTCGCCCTTGACCATCTGGACGGTCAGCTTGGCTGCTTCGGAAGCAATGAGTTTCAGCGGTTTGTAGACCGTTACGGTCTGCGTACCGTCGATCAGGCGCTTGACGGCGGCAAGGTCGCTATCCTGTCCCGAAACAGCAGTCTTCCCGGCCAGTCCCTGCGCGGCAAGCGCCTGGATGGCGCCACCGGCAGTGCCGTCGTTTGAAGCTACCACCGCATCGATTTTGTTCTGTGCGGCCGTCAGAGCGTTTTCCATGATGGAGAGTGCTTCAGTCGGGCTCCATTCCTTCACCCACTGTGAGCCAATCACCTTCACCTTGCCGGAATCGATGGCTTCCTTGAGAGCCTTTTCCTGACCGGCGCGGAGGAGCTTGGCGTTGTTATCCGTCGGCGAGCCGCCGAGGAGATAATAATTGCCTTCGGGCTTGGCCTTCAGGACGGCTTCCGCCTGCATGAAGCCGACGCGCTCATTGTCAAACGAGATATAGGCATCAATATCGGCATTGAGGATCAGGCGATCATAGGAAAGAACCTTGATACCGGATGCCTTCGCATCGGCAACGACCGCATCGAAAACCTTCGAATTCATCGGCACGATGACGATGGCATCAACGCCCTGCGCAATCAGGTTTTCAACCTGCTTGACCTGCTTTTCTTCGTTACCGTCAGCAGATTGCACATTGACCTTGGCGCCTAGCTTTTCTGCCGCCTCAATGAAATAGTCGCGGTCACGCGCCCAGCGCTCGACGCGAAGATCATCAATGGAAAAGCCGATGACCGGATTTTCCGGCGAAGCATACACCGGCGTGGATGTCATCGCGCCTATGCCCAAAGCTGCGGCAACCAGCGCGCCGGTCAGAAAATTACGACGTTTCATGCAAACCTCCTCCAAACAACGCCGGCTTACGACCGGCTGATACCAAACCGCGCCCCCGAACACATTGCCCCCCGGAGTTCGGCACAACAAAACAGCCCACTTCGGAGCTGTTTATTCTTTGAATGGCTGATCCTCCCAAAGGCATTTGCGCCCAGATCACCCCATCGGACAGCATGCAAAAAACATACCGCCCTATCCTCAGGAACAATTGATACGTGAAGAAAAACGAATAGCAAGCATTTTTTGATTTACGTACCTCATTTTGATCCTGATTGTCCGGAGCCAGGCAAGGCGTCTATAAGATTGGCTGAATTCGCTTCAGGCAAGCTTAAGATGGTGAGTAATGAAACCAGCAATCGAGCAACTCTTCCCCGGTTTCGAAATGCAATATGTTGAAACGGACGGGGTCTGTTTTGCTGTCACGACAGGCGGACAAGGTATGCCGATCCTGCTGCTGCACGGTTATCCGGAAACCATGGCCGCATGGCACCGGATCGCACCGGTATTGGCGCAATCCTACACTGTCGTTGTCCCGGATTTGCCGGGCTATGGGCGCAGTCGCATCACTTCCAATCCAACTGGTGCAGGATCCAAGCGACGCATGGCCGCAAGTCTGGTCGAGTTGATGCAGACGCTCGGTCACGACCGGTTTGTTGTGGTCGGGCATGATCGCGGCGGTCGGGTCGCCTATCGTATGGCACTGGACCATCCGGGCAAGGTGCTTGGGCTCGTATCTGTCACGGTCGTACCGACACCCGAAATGTGGGAAGGTGCGAGCAAAGCATTCGGTATGGGTGCCTGGCATTGGTTCATGTTGGCCCAGCCCGAGCCACTGCCTGAAATGCTATTGTGTGGCAATCCGCGCTTTATGATCGATACCACCCTACAGAAAATGGCGCACGGTCTCGACAAGCTGCATCCACTTGCACTTGAAGATTATCGAAAAGCCTTTGACAACGCTGACGTCCGGCATTGGATATGCGAGGACTACCGTGCCGGCGCTGGCGTGGATGAAACCGACGATCTTGCGGATCGGGTAGCAGGTCGGCGTATTCACGTGCCGGCGCTGGTCTTCTGGGAAGAGGGCCGACGCTATGGCGGCGGGCGTGAACCGCTCGATATCTGGGCGGATTGGGCCAGCGATGTTGACGGCGAAGCTCTGGCGGGCGGTCATTTGCTGCCCGAGACCGCATCGGCTTCCATATTGGCACGATTAGCTCCATTTCTGCTTAAAATCGATGCCGGTGCATCGATTATCGCGAAGGAAGTTAGTCGTTAATCTTATTGAAAATCCCCCCACGTGGCTTTATGCGAAGCAATCTTCCATATTTTTCATGGTAGAGACGTAATGAAATTTTGTTTGTCGGGCTTAGCGGGAAATCTATTGTGCCGGGCTAACATTCGCATTGGAGGAGAGCCAGAATGGATTTCACCCTGACACGCCGTCAGACATTGATGGGACTTGGTGCATTGGGCGTCAGCACGGCTTTCGGGTCGCCTGCCCGCGCCGCGGCACGTAATCTGGCGGTGCTCCATCTGGCGAGCCACGCGCCGAGCTATATCGCGTATGAGCGAGGCTATTTTAAAGATGCCGGTCTCGATATCGAATTGAAGTTCTTCGAAGCCGCGCAGCCGATGGCCGTCGCCATCGCATCTGGCGATGCCGATTTCGGTGTGACGGCGATGAGTGGCGGTCTGATCAGTCTCGCCGACAAAGGCGCGATCAAGGTGATCGGCGGCGCGCTTGCAGAAGAAAAAGGCATCACCGGAAACGTCATTCTGGCCTCCAACAAGGCCTACGTAGGCGGACTGACTGAACCGTCCAAACTGGCAGGACACAGTTTCGGGATCACCACGGCGGGATCGTCATTCCATTTCATGGCGCACAAGATCGCCAAGGCCAACAATACTCCGCTTTCTGAAATCCAGCTTCGTCCCTTGCAGAAGCTCGGCGCTGTTGTTGGTGCTCTGTCGACCGGGCAGATCGATTCCTGGGCAATCCAGCCCAATATCGCCAAAAAGCTCATCCGCGAAGGCGCGGCAAAGCAGATCGGCCTCGTCTCCGATTATGCACCGGATTATCAGGTCACAACGGCATTCACATCCACAAAGAATGCGAGTGACGAGCGCGCCATGACGGAAGCCTTCGTCAAAGCCTATTCCAAGGCAATCGATGATTATAATGCCGCCTTTGTAGACAATACGGCAGACGATGCAGCACGCGACGATATTGCGAAGATCGTGCACAAATATGTCGAAAGCGACAGTCCGTTCGAGACCGCAAAACAGAACCTGATCGATGGCGCGATGCGCATCAACAAGGGTTTGGCCCTGTCGCTCAACAGCTGCGTGGAGCAGTTGGACTGGTTCCGGTCTGAAGGCATGGTGAAGGAAGCGGTCACGCAGGAAAAGCTGTTCGACACATCCTACGTCAAGACGATCTGAGATCGAGCGAGACCGAACATTCAGTGCCCGGCGGTTGGTCGGGCACCAAGCCCGAAGACAGGCATCTCAAACGGGGATGCTAATATCGGAGGGCGGACTTTCCAACTGGAGTTGAAATGGATTTGCAGCTTAAGAACATCGGCCATTCTTATGGTGCGGTCGAAGTTCTAAAAGATGTCTCGCTCACCATCCCGCAGGGACAGATCGTCTGCCTGATCGGCCCGTCAGGTTGCGGAAAGTCCACTCTTCTGCGTTTTCTGGGCGGTCTTGAACGACCATCTTCGGGTGAGGTGCTGCAGATCGGTTCGCCGCCGAAGGATTCACTCAATCCCCTCACCTATGTTTTCCAGCATTTTGCGCTTCTGCCATGGCGCACCGTGGAAGGAAACATCAAACTCGTGCTGGAGGACCATGGACTTGGCCGAGCAGAGATGGACCGGATCATAACCAATGTACTGGAACGCACCTGGCTTTCAGATTTCCGGCAGGCTTTGCCGAAGCAATTGTCGGGTGGTATGCGTCAGCGCGTGGCAATTGCACGCGCCTTATCGGTGCGCCCCGCCGTGATGTTGATGGATGAACCTTTGTCCGCGCTCGACAGCCAGACACGGGAACTGTTGATGGACGACTTGGTTGCGCTTTGGACACGCCAGCCTTTCACCTCCGTTTATGTCACGCACAATCTTAACGAGGCGGTGCGGCTCGGCCATCGGGTCGTGGTACTTTCACGAAGGCCAGGACGGATCAGAGAGATTGTCGATATCGATATCCCCCTTTCGGAGCGCCATCTTGGTGATCCCGTCCTTGAAGAAAAGCAGAAACAGCTCTGGGAGTTGATGCGGGCTGAAGCGCAGGCAGCGGATCAGGAGTTGATCAATGGTTGAAGTCGCAAAGATAAAGCAGCCCGACCAAAGTGTACGCCCGGTTCCCTTCCGGGGTGGCGGCTTCGCACCCCAGCCGGTGCGCCATATGGCATTGATCCTCTTCATAACGCTGCTCGCACTGGCAGAAATCGGAACTCGCAGCGGCTTCATATCCAATCTGACACTGCCGCGCCCATCTGCTGTGCTGGAAACCTTCGTCCAGCTCTGGCAGACCGGCCTTCTATGGCAGCATCTGCTGCCATCGCTGCGGCGGCTTATCATCGGCGCGAGCCTTGGCATCGCAGTCGGTGTCAGTCTGGGCGTAATGATCGGCTTATTCAGCTATGTCCGCGCAGGTCTGGTGCCGCTCGTCGCCGCTCTTTTTCCGATCCCGAAGATCGCGCTTTTGCCGCTCTTCGTAATCTGGTTCGGCATCGACGAAATGTCGAAATATATGCTCATCGCATTTGGCACCTTTACGCCAACCGTGGTTGCCACGTACGGCGCAGTCGATAATGTGGATCGTTCGCTTGTGCGTATGGGGCAAAGCTTCGGACTTGGATGGTGGTCTATCGTGCGCAAGATCATCCTGCCCGCTGCCTTTCCGGCAATCCTGTCCGGATTGCGAGTATCGATCTCCATCGCCATCATTCTGCTGGTCGCAGCCGAAATGCTCGGTGCCCAGTTCGGCGTCGGTTCATATATCCTTGAAGCCGGATCGCTCTATGATCTTGAAAAGCTGTTTGCCGGCGTCACAATCCTTTCTGTGATGGGACTTATCGTCAACTTCATCATCGGACAGATCGAGAAGCGCTTCCTGACTTGGCGGGGTTGATTCAAGCAATATTTGCCGCCAGGTTGGCGTGCCGCAAGCAACGCTGACATATATTCCATCCTGAACGGCATTGATAATGCCACGCCATCAATTTTTTGAAGGCAAACCAAGGATTTGACGAACACCATCCTTCGAGAAAGGTTGTGCCAATTGAGCAAGGAATCCCTTTGCGACCTGTCCTTTGATGCCGATGTCTGCAGATGACGGTCGATCCGGATTGTGATAGGTCCTGAAAATCTGGTCGAACAAGACAATGTTCTCGCCGTAATTGGTGTTTCCTTCGCGAATGTCCTTTGAGTGATGCCAGCGATGGAGGCGAGGCGTACTAAAGACATAGTCAAATATCCCCGTCCTCATGTCGACATTGCAATGGGTGAGAATGCCTGCAAAGGCGGTGACGGCACCTAACCACCAAAATATCTGTAATGGCGCACCCAGGAAATAAAGCGGAGCTTGGCTTAGCCCGACCTTGAACAGCGAGTCGATGACATGAAACCTACCGGTATTGACGACCCAAAGCCGGGTCACGGAGTGGTGCAGTGCGTGGAAGCGCCAGAAGAACAGCCGCTCGTGCGCGATGCGATGCGACCAATACAGGCCGAACTCTGCAGTTATGACGGCTAATGCCACCTGTAGCACAAAAGGCAATGTGGTCGGCCAAAAGCTGAACTGAAGCGTAGCCAGCGGCTGCAGGAAGCTGGCAGCTATCATAGGGAACAGCGCCGCACCAAGTGCGGCGAGTTGAACAAGTCCCTTAGTCAACAACGTATGAGCGATATCATTCCAGGTCTCACCATCCGCCTCAAGCCAGCTACCTTCATACGGACTAATGCGTTCCATAATAAACAGCATAGCGACAGCGACAGCGTACACTATGGTGAACAATGCCATAGGGTGTTCGCTGTCGAAGGCGAATTTAGCGCCAATCAGCCCGGAGAAGAAAACCAATGGCCATCCGCAGTATCGCAAAGTCCATCTGAATAGCTGGAAATTCAACATCGCTTTGAAGCTCCTGTCCCGGCGAAGTTTTAATCGTTCCGGGCGGCCTGTGCGTGATTGGCTGACCCCATAAACTTTACCAAACAACTTAAGGCCAGAGGCCTTTATCGTCAAACCACACCATCACATGACGGAACCAAACACCCAACTCCGTTACAAAGACAGCCTTACACCTGATAGTCCGGTCTATCGCCATTTGCACAGCGCTAAGACGTTACAAATTCCTATCCCAAATTTGGTTGTTCCCGCTCAGGTCGGCAATCATGTATTTTTCTAATGGATTAATACCTTTTCGTTCCGTTGTTTCGGACCACCGTTACTGTTTGATTGTCGTTGTTGTGGATCTCTAACTGGAGCCGCCGCCGTAAAACGCGCCCGCCACGGTGCGCTATTAAAAAAAAATTGAGGGAGCAGCATGTCAATCATTCGAAATCTAATCAACGCGGCCTTTTGCGGCCTTGCCTTGACTGCAACAGCGGCGAAGGCGGAAACGCTGACCGTCGCGCTTGGTACGGATCCTGCTTTCATCTCGGTTTATGTCGCCGAACAACGGGGGCTCTTTGAAAAGGCCGGTCTAGACGTCAAGCTCTTACGCATGGCGCAAGGAGGCGACGCAATGGACGCCGTCGTCGCGGGTCAGGCAACCTTTGGGATTGCAGCCGACCAGACTGTGATGATACGGCTGGCCCGGGCCGACATCAAGCCGCTTGCTGTCGTCAGCGAGTCAGGGACCCATCTGGAACTCATCAGCCGTCCTGACATTGGTGATCCCAGCCAGATTAAGAAGCTCGGCGTGATCAAGGGGACGGTGAGCGAATATGCTGCCGTCATGTTACTCAAGAAGTATCAACTCGATCCCTCCGCTGTGACACTTGTGCCCGCCGGCGCTCCCGATCTTCCGGCCCTGCTCCAGCGCGGGGATGTGGACGCATTCTTCGGCTGGCCGCCCTTCAACGAGCAGGGAAGGCAGCAAGGCGGCAAGACACTTCTGACAAGTGGCGACGTAGGATACGTTTATACTATGTGGCTTAGTGCTCAGGGCGAGTGGCTAAAGACGCATCAAGAAGAAGCCAAGAAGTTCCTGGCTGTCGTGGCCGAAGTCAATCGCGATATCACCACTGATCGGAACGCCGCTGCCATCGACTTCCAGAAAGCAACCAGAATGCGCGCAGCTGACACGGTGCCTCTGATTGAACGCCTGTCCTTCCAGACGCGAGACTTCTCCGAAGCCGACCTCGTCAGCCTCGCTGGCATCGCCGATTTCCTTTATGAGCAGAAGCGCACACCGCAGCGCGTCAACATCGAAAACTACGTTCAAAAGGGATTTTTTAAGGAATGACCGCGATGTCGAGAGGAAATTCAGTCACTATCGAGGGCGTTGGCATTCAAATCGGTGATCATGTCGTTACTAGCGGTGTCGACCTCATGATCAAGCCCGGCGAATTCGTCTGTCTGCTTGGCCCCTCCGGCTGCGGCAAGTCGACCTTGCTGAACGCTATCGCCGGCTTTGCTCCTGTCACCGGTCGGCTGCTCGTCGATAGTCAACCTGTACACGGCCCCGGCATTGATCGGGGTGTCGTCTTTCAGAGTTCGGAAGCGCTCTTTCCCTGGCTCACGGTCCAGGAAAACGTCGAATATGGCGCGCGCCTGCGCGGCGTATCAAAGACCGAACGATCCGCCAAGGCCGAAGCTTATATCCGCATGGTCGGGCTCTCGCATGCTGCACAAAAATTCCCAAGTGAACTTTCAGGGGGAATGCGACAACGCGCCCAGATTGCGCGCGTACTTGCAAACGAACCGTCGGTGATCCTGATGGATGAACCATTTGGCGCCCTCGACGCCCAAACACGCGAGGTGCTGCAACGGGAAGTGGATAAAATCTGGCGTGAGACAGGCGCGACAATCATCTTTGTCACGCATGACATTGGCGAGGCCATTCTTCTCGCCGACCGGGTAGTGACAATGACGGCAGGACCAGCGGCTAAGGTGAAAACGATCTTGAATATCGATCTCCCGCATCCTCGCGACCTGTCGCATCCCCGCGCGGCTGAACTTATCGAGAGCTTGAGACAGGACATTGCAGCGGAGGTCAACCGTACATTGATCGCGCAAGGACTTTTGACGGAGGCGGCGGCATGAGTTTGAACGAAGTCTCACGTTCTGTGGCCGATAGGGCCCCCAAGGTCCTCGGGGCGCAATCGGCGCGCGCCCGCCTTTCACATGGAGTAATCGTTGCTCTTTCGATCCTCGGCGGCCTGCTTGTGTGGCAAATCCTCAGTCTCAGGATGTCGCCTCTCTTCTTTCCCTCACCGGCCCTCACAACAATCGCCTTCTGGGAGCTGGTTGAAGATGGAACGTTGTGGACCTCTATCACCGCCTCCAGCTTCCGGATTTTCTGCGGCTGGGCGGCAGGCGTTGCGGTAGGCATCCCCCTCGGTATGACTATGGGCTATTTTCGCCTTGTTCGGCAAATATTCGATCCCTACATCGAATTTTTCCGCTTCATTCCACCGATCGCATTCGTCACTCTAAGCGTAATCTGGCTCGGACCGGGCGAAGCTTCAAAAATTGCGCTGATCTTCTACACGACCGTCTTCACCGTAACACTCAATGCGCTCGCGGGCTCTATGGCGGACTCCGATCTGCGCATCAAGGCGGCTGCCAGCCTCGGCGCGACGAGGGTCCAGACACTCCTGACCGTTGTCGTTCCCTCCACGGTGCCCTTTATGATCACCGGTGCGCGGATCGCGATGGGCAACTCGTTCCTCACCATCGTTTCTGCGGAAATCGTCGCGGCCCAGGAAGGGCTCGGTGCCTTGATCTGGAATGCACGAAACTATGGACGGACGGATTGGGTTTTCGTGGGCATCATCGTCCTTGGCTGCCTCGGGTTTCTCTTCGATCGTATCTTGCGCGCGGTGGCGGCAAAAACGCTGAAGCGATATGGGGTCAACGTGTAAGCGAGTGCTCCTCCGGGAACAATTGGATGACCGACCTGAAAGGGGCGTGGAAACCGCGCCCCTTTTCCTTCGCATATGCCTCAAATATTGGGATCGCGGCGAAAAGCGCGAACACAACGGAAGACCCGCCCCAGCTGTCTGCTGTGCGGGTCCATTCGTTGGGAATGGGCCGAAGCGAGCCCAGCGCCGTTTCTCAAGGTGCGTAGGCGCTCTCGAAAGTCTTGATCGCGCCTTCAAGCGCCTCACCATTTTCGTCGAGCATCGCAGCCTGCCTAATGCGGCGAAGCCAAATGGCACCGTCGGGCTTCTGCACAAGCTGCGGAACCAAGGCCATAATCCGGTCGAATTTGGAGTTCCCGCGCGCATGCGTGTCGGAATAGCCCTTTACCAGACGGCGGCATGTCACAGCCTCACAGGCAAGTTGATAGTTGATCGACAGAAGCGGCAGAGCGACACCCAACCAGGTATCAATGTGAGCCATTTCCCGCTTATATCGCAGGCTGCCGCGACGAAAGCGCTTCGTCGCGGCCACCGCGTAAAGCGTCAGGAACCACCAGACGGTGCCGGTCTGCACGCGACGGCCTTTGTTGATTATGCGGTCCAGCGCCTGATAAAGCCGTGGTCGGCGTTCAATCATCCCGCCGAGCCAGGCTGGCAGGGTGCCCGCGACTTCCTCCATGCGCGGATGCATGTATTCCGTCATATAAAGGATTTGGTCATCCTTGGCACCGATCTCCTTGCGCACACGCTCGAAACGACTGCTGCGTGTCTTAAGATCGGCAACGCGCACGACGTCGTCATAGGCCATCGCGACCGCGAGATATTTTGCCACTTCACAGGTGAAGCCGAAATTCTGTACCGATCCGCTATTGGCGATATCCTCGCCAAGAATCCGTTCCATCCGATCGAGATATTGCATCGCGTAGGCAGGATCCTGATAGTCTACCAGCCGACATACGCCCGCAAACAGTATCCCCTGCGCATGCTGCGGGAATCTACAGCGAATGCGCGCCACGATAGCGTCTAGCTCGGTGTTTGCGGTTGTTACCGGTAGCGGCAAGAAGTTCTTTTCGGGCGAACGGGTAATCGGATCACGACGATCTTCGCGCGCGCGATCGTAGGCGGCTGAAAACGCCTTAAGGCTCGACTCAACCCCTTTGCCACTAGCGCGGACTGTATCTTCGAAAGCCGAGCGCGGAAACGGTAGAATCTCGGCTGCTGCGAGCGCTCCGAGCATCGCCGAGGAAACGACGCTGCCGCTCTTTTCGGCAAGTGTTTGCATATCGAACGCAATGATTTTCTTGGCCGCGATACCGGCTGCTTCGACGACGGCGACCGGATCGCCAGTTCCATCGCCAGGAGTTTGCTTCTCGACAACCGCGTAAGAGCGATGGCTCGAAGCTATCAGCGTCGTGCGATCCGGCGTGACAATGCCACGGAGCATGGCACGCCCGGCCTCCATGAACTCGGACGCCAGCACTACGTCGACGTCACCGGGGGTCGGCATCAGCGAGAAGATTGGCCGCTTTCCCTCAAAATCAGGAAGCATTTCGATGTAGTAGATCGTCGCACCAGTGCGCTGTGCTACGCCTGGCACCGAAGTGGATTGCGCCGCCCAGCCTTGGGTCTCTGCCATGTTGACGATCCAGTCGGCGAGTACGCCCCCGCCTTGACCGCCCATGGCAAGGATCGCGATCGAGATCGGCCGCTTGAATGGAACTTCAGTAAGTTTCGGAGAGGTTACGTCAATCATGATGATCTCACGCAAAGGTTACACGCCGACGGTCGGCGCGACGTTGAAAGAAGCTGATCACTGCAGTCCGAATCTTAGCCATAAACCGGTCGCGACGGGTCGGGTTGTGAATGACATCGGCGCGGTAGAAGGAGGGGCAAAGCACAGCGGCTTCGGAAACCTCGCCGCAATTGCCACAGCCGACGCAGCTGTTGTCGATCGCCGCCACCGGATCGTCCTTCAATGGATCGTCAGTGTGCTTGACGGAGAGCGAGGGACAGCCGGAAAGGCGGATGCAGGCGTGATCGCCGGTGCACACATCTTCGTCGACGCCGAAGCGTTCCTTGACCATGCGCTTGCCGTCTTTCACCGCCTTATTGAACTGCGGCTTCACGCGGCGCTGCTTGTTCAGCATGCATTCGGAAGAAGCGATAATAACTTTCGGACCCTTTTCGTCAGTCGTCAGAGCTTCCTTCAACGTGTCGCGCATCTTGGCAACATCGTAAGTGCGATCAATCTGGCGCACCCATTTCACGCCCACACCCTTCACGGCATCGGTGATGGCGTTGTTGGTAGAGCGATCGGGATTTTGAGCGCGTGACGACAGGATGTCCTGGCCGCCGGTGGCCGCTGAATAGTGGTTGTCGACTATCAGGATTACGCCATCATGCTTATTGAAGACGGCATTGCCTATACTGGTCGAGAGACCGTTGTGCCAGAAGCCGCCGTCACCCATAACAGCGATTGAACGCTTGTCGGCCTCAACATTGAAGGCGGAAGCACCCGCGCCGGACAGGCCGTAACCCATCGTGTTGCCGCCTATATTGAACGGAGGCAGGACAGAGAAGATATGGCACCCTATATCGCCTGACACATGATGCTGGCCGAGCTCTCGCTCAGTCAGCTTCATGGCGGCAAAGATTGGGCGTTCGGGGCAACCAGTACAGAAACCGGCCGGGCGAGGCGGAACGATCTCCTGGAGAGCTTTTACCTTCTCGTTATCGAGTATCGGAGTAGCGTCCGGCGCTTCAGAACGGTTACCCAAAAGCTTATGCGCGTGGATGTTGAAAAATGTGCGCAGCCCTTTTTCAATCACCGACGCAGTGTAGTCGCCGCTGAGTGGCAGTATGTCCTTACCGTGGACCTTGGTGTTGATGTCCTTGCGATGGAGCGCGGTGATGAGTGCCTGCTCGATGAAAGCGGGATGGCCTTCTTCGATCATGATGACTGCCTTCTTATCGACGCAGAATTCGGCCACTTCGTCATCGATCATCGGATAAGTGACATTCATAACGTAGAGCGGAATGAGCGATCCGCCATAAACGTCTGCGAGCCCAAGGAATTGCAGCGCGCGCATGACACTGTTGTACATGCCTCCCTGCAGGATGATGCCGACGTCACCGTCGGCAGGTCCCAGGAACTCGTTGAGCTTGCGCGTTCGGATGAAGTCCACCGCATTCGGCCAACGCTGCTCGAGCTTCTCCTTGTCATGGTAGATAGAGACGGGTGGCAGAACCACACGGCTGACATCGCGTCTCGGATTTTCAAGCGCTTGCCTCAAGGTGAACGTGGGCCGCTTGTTTGCTTTCGTGACGAACTGACCATGCACATGGCAGGCGCGGATGCGGACCTGCAACATGACCGGCGTGTTGGAGGCCTCCGAAAGTTCGAAGCCATCTTCCACTGACTTGACGATTGATTCTAGATTGGGACGTGGATCCAGAAGCCACATCTGTGACTTCATCGCGAAGGCATGGCTGCGCTCTTGGGGGATGGATGATCCTTCGCCAAAATCTTCACCCAGAATGATCAGCGCCCCGCCCATGACGCCACCGGAGGCCAGGTTAGTAAGCGCGTCCGAGGCGACGTTGGTGCCCGCTGTCGATTTCCATGTGACCGCGCCGCGTAGCGGATACATCACCGAGGCCGACAGCATAGCCGCCGCTGCCGCTTCCGACGCCGACGATTCGAAATGGACGTCCAGTTCGTTCAAGACGTCCTTGGCATCGGCCAGCACATCCATGAGGTGTGAGATCGGCGAACCTTGATAGCCACCGACATAGGAAACGCCTGACTGGAGTAAAGCCTTGGTGATAGCGAGAATGCCCTCACCCCTGAAAATTTCCCCCTCACCAAGGCGCAGGTCCTCGACTTCTTTGGCAAATGAGCGTTCCGCCATTTTTCTTTTCTCCCTCAATACAATATATGATTATTCATATTTCATCGCGCAGTTCGCTCTGGTCCGGTACGGCACGGCCGCTGAATGTTGGTGCCGCTAAGCTCAAGTTGTAAGGCAGTTGTCTTTTTCATATTTATATGACAAATCATATTTATGTGTCGAGTCCGGTAGTCGGCTTTATTTTGAGGCAGCTATCCAGCGGATCGCCTCGTCGGCGGAAAGGAAAATATGTCGGGATTGTTCTTTGACGACATCACTGTCGGGCAAATTTTCGAGGCAGGCCCTCATACCGTAAGCCGCGAGGAAATTTTGGACTTCGCTCAGCGTTTCGATCCCAATCCGTTCCACCTTGAGGATGCTGCAGCACTTTCGGTGGGACTTCCATCGGTTATCGCATCGGGGTTTCATACCCTATCGCTAAGCTTTAAAATATTTTTCGATCTGCACCTTTGGGACGATGCAGTCATGCCTTCACCGGGCCTTGACAAGATTCGCTGGCACAAACCTCTGCTTTCTGGCAACACGATGAGAATACGCGCTACCGTTATAGATAAGACATTGTCGCGTTCCAAACCCGACCGGGGAATTGTGACCGTTTTGCATGAGACCCTGGTTGTGGGAACAGACGCCCCATTGTTGACGGTGGAAGCAATGCATCGGTTGCGGACGAAAGACGGCTTCGCTACGAACAGACATAGAAAGTAGGAAGTGAGGCAAGGCACCATGGTTGAGAAAGACTCCAAGATTTCCGCCCGGCCAGTATCGCGCACGCTGGAACTGGAAGAGTTCCTTCCCTCACTTTTTAATCTGATAACGGCAGGTCTCAACCAACAGTTTTTGGAGCGACTGCGCCCCTTCGGCGTAACCGTTCAGCGCTGGCGAGTGTTGATGGTCATCATGAACAAAGGCGCTCGCAATATGGGCGAACTTGTGCAGCTGACCTTGATTCCACAATCGGCCCTCAGCCGGCTGATTGATCAGATGGAGAGGGATGGACTCGTTGTCCGTCGCATTTCTGATCACGACAGCCGCGTGGTCCAGGTCGAACTGACCCAAGGTGGACAACATATCTACCACCAGCTCGCTCCGGCAGCGGCTAGCCATGCGAAGGCCATCACTGCAGGTTTTGACGAAGCCGAAACGGCTCAGCTCTTCAGTTTGTTGCGCCGTGTCCTGACTAATCTCGACATCCCGACCTTTGCCGATCAGGAGCCATCTACCGAAAGTTCCCCACAAGAGAGACTTGGAAACGCCTCGCCTGTGCCCCGCACAACCGTAACCCGTAGAAAGCGGACCAGAGCATCAACAAAAGTATGAACCGGGTTCCATGATCGTCCGGTTTTTGCTGAGACTAAACTGGTGTGAAAGTCGTGGCGCGGCCATAACGGACGGTGCGGCCAGAGCCGCACCGTACATCGGCGTCAGGCCGCAACATGCAACGGTCTGTAACCGCCTCGCCAATAGGCTAAAGTCCCACCCTCATCTTTGGTGCCCACAGCTTTGACCGAGCCGATAATGATCGAATGTGAACCGCGATCGATCATTTCATCAAGCTTACAGTCGAACACCACGACCGCATCCTTGAGCAGCGACACGCCGGTGGCCATCGTCATCCACTCCGCGCCCTCGTAGCGATCGGCGCCCTTGATGCCGCCGAAGCCCGAAAAACGTTCCGCCAATGCCTGGTGTTCCGGTCCGAGCGCGCTCACGCCGAAATGACCGAAGCGCTCGATGATCGGCCATGTCGAGGACGATCGGTTGATACAGGCAATGACTTTCGGCGGTTGTGCCGACAAGGACACCATCGAGATGACGACAAGGCCCGACCGGTCTGTCCCCACGCCAGCGGTGATAAGACTGACATTGCCAACGACCAGCCGCATGGCAGCGCGAAACGCAGCCACACTCTGTTCGCCGGACATGTCGTGGAAGGTAAGTCCATCCGACATGATATGTCTCCCCGTCGCGTTACGCAGCCGCTTCGGCGGAACGATGTGCCGGGCGAATACCGCGCGCCTCGAGGATCGGCAGGACGTTGTCACGGAAATAAGGAAACTCTTCAGCGTAATCGAAGAAGGAAAGCGTGGTTCCGCGAAAACCCGCCTGATGCAGCGCGGTGATGCCGTCCGCAACCTGCTCCGGCGTACCGACGAGAGGAAACCCTCCGTGACCGGCCGCCATGCGGTCGCGAATGAGTGCGAGCAGATCATGCGGGAAGGACTGCGCATGGCTAAACAACAGTCGCACGAGGTTGTCCACAGCCGCCCAGTCAATGTTGTTCTTACCGGTGTATTCCAAAAACTCCCTAGCTTCCTTTTCAGTCGGGCGGCAGACGACATGGGAGAAGGTCAACACATTAACGTCACGGCCAGCATCGCTGCCTTGCTGCTTCAGTGCGGCAATCTCTTCCGCGGAACGGGACAGGTCTATAGCTGGAGTGAACAGGAAATCGGCATTGCGGACCGCAAAGGCTCGCCCTTCTCCGGAACCCGCGGCATTCAGAATCGGCAGTTGCCGCGATGGACGAGGGTCGCCCAGAATATTCTTCAATTTGAAATGGGTGCCATCCCAGTCGAAAGCTTCGGTGCGGGTCCAGAGTGCCTTGACGATATCATACCATTCCTGCGCATACCCGTACCGGGTCGCGTGGTCGTCGGGCAGTGTCAGTCCCAGCGCCTCATATTCGGGCTTGTTCCATCCCGCGACAATGTTGAGACCGACACGACCATGGCCAATTTGGTCGATCGTGGCGAGTTGCTTCGCCACCACCATCGGGTGGTTGGCGGTGGTGTGGACCGTCGCAAAAATCGTAATGTTGCGCGTCATGGCAAGCAAGCCCGCTGCCCAGGTCATGGTTTCAAGAACGCCGCCATGAAAATTCGTTTCACCGCCGTAACCAACCCAGCGGGCGATCGGCAGCATAAAGTCGATACCGGCGTCATCGAGCATCCGCGCCAATCGCAGATTGTTGTCCCAGGAATTATTCCAACGCTCCGGTAGTTTCGAAACCGTCAACCCGCTGGAACAGTTGGTGGCAAAAGTCCCAAGTAGGAACGTATCCGAATTAAACATGCGGTTTTGGGAATTTGTCATCGTTCTCCTCCTTACGATGAATTTTATAATAGAAAATCTATTTGATATTTTATGTAGACGCAAGAGGAACGCTGCTGCATCCTCCTGGAAGGGAGATTCACATGGCGCGCAGAAGCAAGAACAAGAGCATGGACAAATTCGACCGCACCTGGCACTTGGCCCATACCCCACTGGAAATCGACGTCGTAGAATTTGAATACGCCTTGATGCGCACATTCGAGGCTTTTGGCCGTTGGCAGACCGAGTGCCTTTCCTCGGTCATAGATTTTGCAGCGAGCGGGCCGGAGAATGCTCTACTCCACACGATCAGAATGAACGACCGGCCCAAGAGCATACATGATCTTGCATATATGACCAATCGCGAGGATATCCCGAACATCCAATATAGTCTGCGCAAGCTGATCAAGAGCGGACTGGTCGAGCGTAATGGAAGTGGTCGCGCGGGCGTGACCTATGAAGCTACCGCGCTGGGAAAGGACGTCACCGACAGATATGCCGAAGTGCGGTCTGCCCTGCTGATAGATGCGGTGCAGCACGTACCGGAACTGGCTCAGCGCCTGGAAGGCGCAGCGCGCACGCTGGAACTGATGACGGGTATTTTTGCGCAAGCAGCACGGAACGCTGCGACCCATCGGCGACGCCCCGGCAGTTTCGCCGTCCCTACCCAGTCCAACGAATGACCTGCAGCACAATAGGTTTAGAAAGCGCCGCTGTTGATTCGGTCAAATCTTCTTGGTCTTTGAGTCAGGTCCGGGAATTTCGGGAATCATCTGACGAAGAAGGTTCCGCAAGATCGCACGAACTGCGATAGTGGCCGCAGATTGCTCACGATCTCGGGGAGCGATGAGACGAACTTCACGTATAACAGCCGGATCCGTCAGAGGGCGAGCTACAATGCCACGACCGCGCAAAGCAGTAAAAGCGTAGGCGGGCAGAACGGCGATACCGGCATTGACCTCGACCAGAGAGAGAACCGTATGAATCTGGTTGACTTCTATATGGGGCCGCAGTGCCAGTTTCGCCTGTTCAAAGCCAAGTTCGGTCAAAAGTCGAATATTGCTCTTCTGGGTGAGCGTGATGATTGGCTGATTGTCGAGTTCGGACCAACAGACCTGCTTATATCCAGCAAAATCATGTTCTGGAGATACAAAAACCATCAACTGATCCCGAAGCGCAGTCTGGCTCTCAACATCCGAGTCTTCACCCGAAAATGTGCCGATGCCAAGATCGCAACGCCCATTGCGCACCTGTTTTATGACAGTTTCAGGCCCCACATCGTCAATCTTGATAACGAGATTGGGATATTCATCAGCCACCAGGCGAACGAGACGCGGAAGCACTGTTGTGCACAGCAAAGGTGGAGCTGCTATACTGACCTGGCCCCGCCGTAACTTTCCCAAATCGCGCACCGTTTCGGCGGCGCGATCAATTTCTGCGAGACCGGCAAGCGCACCTTCGGCAAAGGCACGGCCTGCATCCGTCAGACTAACGCGCCGTGTCGTCCTGTCGAAAAGCCGCGCATCCAGCACGGCCTCGAGATCCCGGATTGTATGCGAAAGATTAGCCTGAGTCGTTCTGACACGCTCGGCTGCGCGAGAAAAGTTGCCCAGTTCGACCACGGCCTGGAAACATTCAATTTGGCGGAGAGTGGGGCGCATTGGTTCACTTATGAGTTTTTTATTATGAATATATTCTACTTACAATACTTCTCGAATGAAAGAAAGTCGGGCTCGATCAGGAAGACGCGGGTTTTGATTTGACCCGCCCCCGAAGCGAGGTTTCCGATGAAGTATGACCGTCAGAACGCCAAAGCCCACTCGCGCGCTACGATGCGCGGTATCTGGGCTGCGGCAAACACGCCTTTCAATGAGGATGGATCGATCGATGAAGGCGGCTTCCGCAAGAATGTAGACCACTGGGTCAACGATCTCGGCATTGACGGACTTTTCGTCGCGGGAAAGCAGGGCGAATTTTTCTCCATGTCGGTTGACGAACGCAAACGCATGTTCGACCTGGCTGTCTCGGCAGTTGGTGACAAGGCGCAGACGATCATGTCCTGCTCAGACCAGAACATGGATGTGGTCATCGATCTGGCCAAGCATGCACAGGCCTGTGGCGCCGATTATATCGTCGTCCATGCGCCTGTCCTGCACTTCCTGCGCGCGCAAGACGACACACTGATGCGCTATTATGAAACGATCGCCTCAAAGGTGGATATCGGCCTTGCGCTCTGGTCGCATCCCGATAGTGGCTATCTGATGAGCCCCGAACTCTGCAACCGTCTGGCCGACATCGAAACCGTCGTCGCAATCAAATATTCGGTCCCGCGCGACATGTATCGCAAGCTCACCGAACTGGCGGGCGACCGCATTCTGGTTTCGACTGCATCGGAAGATGAGTGGCTGGACAATATTCTCGAATTGGGCTGGCAGCTATATCTCTGCTCTTCGCCGCCCTACACGCTGCAGACAAGTGTTGATCGCCGCATGCGCGATTATACCGATCTGGCCTTTGCTGGCAAAGCTGATGAGGCACGCGCCGTCTGGCAAAGTCTGGAGCCTGTCCGGCACGCCTTCAAGTCGTCACGACCGGCTGAAAAGCCCACCTCGCACCAAAAATACTGGCAAGAGCTGCTCGGCCAGGTCGGCGGGCCTGTTCGTGCGCCGATGCTTGAGTTGACCGATGCCGAGAAAAGGGCAGTCCGGCAGGCATTTGATGGCTGCGGTCTCAAACTATCCTGATCGAACCGAAAAGGGGAACGAGAATGACAAAACTGAGCGCCTTTAATTTTCAGAAATGGATCGATGAACACAAGCACCTGCTGAAGCCACCTGTCGGCAATCAGCTGGTGTTTAAGGACGCAGACCTTATGGTTACGGTTGTCGGTGGTCCAAACAAGCGCACCGATTACCACGACGATCCGGTCGAAGAGTTCTTCTATCAGCTCAAAGGCGACATGCTGCTGAAGCTGCATGATACGTCGACGGGTGAGTTTTACGATGTGCCGATCCGCGAAGGCGATATCTTCCTTCTGCCAGCGCATATCCGCCATTCGCCGCAGCGCCCACAAGAAGGCTCGATCGGTCTGGTTATCGAACCAGCCCGTCCTGAAGGCGCTCTTGATGCCGTCGAATGGTATTGTTTCGAATGCAGCGGCCTCGTTCACCGTGCTGAAGTTGATCTGGAATCCATCGTGGACGATCTGCCGCCTCTTTACGCCGCTTTCTACAACGATGAGAAGCTGCGTACCTGCCCGCATTGCAAAACCGTTCATCCCGGAAAGAACCCGCCGGAAGGTTGGGTGGCGCTCTAACAAGAGCACGCCCGGCGATACTGCCGGGCGCCCATGCACAAGCATAAAACATAAGGGGAAATGAAGTGAAAAAGAAACTCCTGATGATCGGCCTGCTGGCAGGGCTGACAACTGGCGCGACTGCCGCCGAACCAGTCAAGATTGGCGTGATAACGACCTTGTCAGGTCCAGGAGGCTATCTCGGTCAAGACGTGCGCGATGGCATGAAGCTTGCCATCGATGCAGAAGGCGGCAAGCTCGGCGGCGTACCGGTTGAACTGAAGGTCGAAGATGATGCAGCCAAGCCCGGCAACGGGCGTCAGATCGCCGAACGGTTCATGTCGGAGGACGGCGTCAAGCTCTTTACCGGCATCATCTTCTCGAATGTTGCCGGCGCAGCGGTGCCGGATATCGTCGACAACGACAACCTCTATATCAGCGCCAATGCTGCGCCGTCCAACTTGGCGGGCAAGGCCTGTGACGCGAATTATTTCGTGGTTTCGTGGCAAAATGACTCGCTTCATGAGGCATCCGGGATCGCGGCGGAACAGGAAGGCTTCAAGCGCGCTTTTATTCTCGCACCAAACTATCAGGCGGGCAAAGATGCGCTGGCCGGCTTCAAACGTCGGTTCAAGGGGGAGATTGTCGGTGAAATCTACACCCAACTCGATCAGACCGATTATTCAGCCGAAATGGCGCAGATACGTGCCGCCAATCCTGATGTGGTCTTCCAGTCTCATCCGGGCGGCATGGGCATCGCATTCCTGCGCCAGTATCAGCAGGCTGGTCTTCTCGGTAAGATTCCAATGGTTCTGTCCGAGCCATCCAGCGATGCTGTGATCCTTAAATCATTGGGCGATGCTTCGGTCGGCCTCATGGCTACCAGCCATTGGAGCCCGGATATGGACAATGTCGCAAACAATGAACTCGTCGCTAAGTGGAAAGCCGCTTACCCTGACCGCCCGCTGACATATTACGGAACGCAAGGCTACGATGTGGCTCGCCTGATTGCTTCTGCGTTGAAGAAGACCGGTGGCGTTGACGATATCGATGCAGTGCGTGAAGCGCTGCGGAAGGCGGATTTCCAATCGGTGCGCGGCGATTTTTCCTTCGGCCCGAACCAGCACCCGTTGCAGGACTGGTATCTCCTCGAGATCGTGAAGGGTGACGATGGTATGCCGACCACCAAGATCAAGAAGAAGCTGATCGAAAATTACGGTGATTCCTATTCTGCAGATTGCAAGCTCTGACAGCCACCGCCCTGCGCGTGCGAAAGTGCGCGCAACGCTTCTTTTTATTTTTTATGAAGGTCGTTTCCTCCAATGACACTCATCTTCGAGCAACTTTTGAATGGCCTTCTCTATGGCGTCATGTTGTTCCTTCTGGCAGCAGGCCTAACACTGATCTTTGGGATCATGGGCGTTATCAACCTCGCTCATGGCTCGCTCTACATGATCGGCGCTTTCATCGGGACCTGGGTGGCTGTGCAGACAGGAAATTTCTGGCTGGGCCTGCCGGCAGCAGTTCTGGCAGCAACGCTTGCCGGTATCGTGATCGAGCTCGGCGTCATGCGAAAACTCTATCAACGCGATCATATGGATCAGGTGCTTGCGACTTTCTCGCTTATTCTGATTTTCAATGAACTGACCGTGCTGATTTTTGGTCGCCAGCCAATTTTCACGCAGTTGCCCGCATCGCTCTCTCAACCGATCGAGCTGTTTTCAGGCCTGAGCTACCCCCCGTTTCGACTGCTCATCATTGCAGCGGGTCTGATGGTGGCTGGCGGGCTTTACCTGCTCATAAACCGCACCCGCATTGGCATGCTGGTCCGCGCAGGCTCGACCAATCGCGATATGGTGCGTGCTCTCGGCGTCGATATCCGTCTTCTCTACACAATGGTGTTCGCGCTCGGGGCTGCCTTCGCGGGCCTTGCCGGCTTCATGACCGGGCCGATCCTCGCCGTTCAAGTCGGCATGGGAGAGCAGATATTGCTTGCCACTTTTGTGGTTGTCGTAATCGGCGGCGTCGGCTCGATCAAGGGAGCCTTCATTGCTGGTATTTCGCTCGGCATCATAGATACATGCCTGCGTGCATTTCTGCCTTCAATACTGCGCCAGTTCATGGCCGGCGCCGAGGCAGACGCGCTCGGCGTGGGCATCGCCTCCATGGGTATCTATCTGTTGATGGCTATCGTTCTTCTGTTCCGCCCGAGAGGCCTCTTTCCGGTGGGAGCCTGAAACATGTCATATCGCTTTCTATTCGTTCTTCTCGGCTGCGGGGCGCTTGCATTATTTCCTTTCGGCGCCGACGCATTGGGGCAGCCGGCTGCGTCAAGCCTTGTCGCCCGGATCATGATCTATGCTATCGCTGCGGCCAGCCTCAATCTCATCCTCGGCTATGGCGGGATGGTGTCTTTTGGTCACGCCGCCTTCTTCGGGATCGGCTCCTACGTCGTCGGGATTCTCTATTTTCACCATGCAGAAGACACGCTGCTCTTCGGTTTTATTCCGGGTTCTGATCAATTTCTGATCACTGTTCCTGCAGCAATGCTGGTAGCGGGACTTGCGGCACTGATCATTGGAGCTCTGGCGCTGCGTACTTCGGGCGTGCAGTTCATCATGATTACGCTCGCCTTCGCCCAGATGCTCTTCTTCCTCTTCGTTTCGCTGAAGACCTATGGTGGCGAAGACGGGATCATTGTCCGCCGGGCAAACGATCTTTTCGGCTTCAGCCTGCGGGATAAGACGACGATGTATTATGTCATCCTCGTCTCGATGATCTTATATTTCGGCTTTCTTTGGCGGGTCGTGCATTCGTCCTACGGCGCGGTGCTGTCCGGTATTCGGCAGAGCGAGCGACGCATGACCGCCATGGGTATCGAAACCTATCGCTACAAGCTCTACGGCTTTGTTCTTGCCGGAATGGGCGCGGGTCTGGCTGGAGCGCTTCTCACCATCTTCATGCGGTTTGCAAGCCCAGACACACTGCATTGGACTAAATCGGGCGAGTTGATGGTGATGGTCATTCTGGGTGGCGTCGGCACTTTCTTCGGTCCCATCTGGGGTGCAGCCGCATTCCTGATCCTGCAGAATTATCTCGCCTCCTGGACTGAGCATTGGCAGCTCGCCATGGGCATCATTCTGCTTGTCCTTGTCTTGGGAACCAAAGGCGGCATTGTCGGTGGTTGGCGTGCGCTTTGCCGTCTGTCTCGCAAGGACCGCAAAGTGGAGGTGACCGCATGACTGCGATCTTACAAGTCCGTAATCTGGTGAAGCGTTTTGCAGGGCTGGTCGCGACGGATCATGTCACACTGGACGTCACGGAAGGGCATATCCATGCCCTGATCGGCCCGAACGGCGCAGGAAAGTCTACACTTATCAACCAGCTTTGCGGTGAGCTTACGCCCACATCAGGGACGATCAGCCTGATGGGGGAGGACATTACCACCTTGCCCGCCGCGATACGTGTCGGTCGCGGGTTGGGACGCACATTCCAGATATCAACACTTCTGAATGAAATGAGTGTGCGCCAGAACATCGCCATGGCGGTGCAAGCGCGCGAGGGACATAATTTCAGGATTCTCGACAGTCTGAAAGGCCGCAGCGCCATCTGGCATGAGGTTGATGTAATTCTCGCCCAAAGCCGACTGGCCAATCACCCGGAAAAACTAGCAGGCGATCTTTCAAGTGGCGGACGCAAGCAGCTGGAACTGCTCATGGCGCTCGCCGGTAAGCCGAAACTTTTGCTTCTCGACGAACCGATGGCCGGTCTCGGCCATGTCGAAAGCCAGGAAATGATCGAGCTTCTGCAGGGATTGCGGGGAACGGTTTCGATGCTGCTTGTCGAGCACGACATGGAGGCGGTGTTCGCGCTGGCCGACCGCATATCTGTGCTGGTCTATGGCCGCGTCATCCTAACGGGCACGGTGGAAGACATACGGGCGAGCGAAGCTGTGCGGGAAGCCTATCTCGGTGGAGAGGAGGAACTGTGCTAAAAATCGATGGATTGCAGGCCGCTTACGGCCACTCACAGGTATTGTTCGACGTTTCGCTCGAAGTAAACGAAGGAGAACTTGTAACCCTCATGGGCCGTAACGGCATGGGCAAGACGACCACGATACGCACGTTGATGGGTCTCCTCGCCCCCAAAGGGGGGAAAGTCCAGATTGCAGGGCGAGACACGACCAGCTACAGCCCAGAAAAGGTGGCGCGTCTTGGCGTCGGCCTTGTGCCGGAGGGACGACAGATTTTTCCGACATTGACGGTGCGGGAAAATCTGGTTGCAACCGCTTCAAACCGATGCAAGCGGCAGTCTCCGTGGGATCTCAGCAAGATATATGCGCTTTTCCCACGTATGCAGGAGCGGGCGGACCAGACGGCCGGCACACTGTCGGGCGGCGAGCAGCAAATGCTGGCAATCGGGCGTGCGCTGATGACAAATCCGCATCTTCTGATCCTTGATGAAGCGACGGAAGGACTTGCCCCCGTCATCCGCACGGAAATCTGGCATTGCATCATGCAATTGCGCGAAATGGGCCAATCGATCCTGCTGATAGACAAGAATATCGCCGTTTTGAAGCGGCTGGCGGATCGCCATTATATTGTCGAAAAAGGCCGAACAGTCTGGCGTGGAACGAGCGCCGATCTCGAACGTGACCAAGATCAGGTGCATGCTTATGTGGGTATCTGAGTCAATCGTCCTGATTGGATGGGGAGCTATCGGCAAACGGGTTGCGGAACTCCTCGCCGAGCGAAAAAGTCCAGTCAAAATCGGTGCAGTCGCGGTTCGCGACCGGTCGGTCACTCGTGACGGACTGCCTGTCGGCGCCATACTGATCGAAGATCCCGCCGAACTCGCAGCCACCGGCGCAAGACTTGTCGTGGAAGTTGCGGGGCGCCCAAGCGTCTTGCCATGGGGTGAAGCGGCTCTTTCCGCGGGAATGGATTTCGCGGTTTCATCGACATCGGCGTTCGTAGATGATGCGATCTTTCAAAGATTGAAAGACATCGCGGCGAACCGCGGTGCGAAACTGATTATTCCACCCGGCGCGCTTGGCGGGATCGACGCGCTTTCGGCAGCAAACCGTCTTACCATTGCAAGCGTCGAACATCGCATCATCAAACCTGCAAAAGCCTGGGCGGGGACACAAGCCGCCCAACTGATACCGCTCGATGAAATCACGGAGGCAACCACGTTCTTTACGGATACGGCCCGTAAGGCTGCAGACGCCTTTCCGCAAAATGCCAATGTCGCGGTGATTACCTCGCTTGCCGGGATTGGTCTCGATCGTACCCGTGTCTCATTGGTCGCAGACCCGGCAGCACGCCTCAACATGCATGAAATCATTGCCGAAGGCGATTTCGGCAGGATGCACCTGCGTTTTGAAAACGGCCCGCTCGCGACCAATCCGAAATCATCGGAAATGACGGCGCTAAATCTCGTCCGCCTTATCGACAACCGGGTCGCCACCACGGCAATTTAGAAACACACTCTCCCAAAGCGAGAAGCAGCCTTGGAATGAAGACATGAACAAGAACCAACATTACATTCGGCATCTGGCTGAAGAAACGGGTTTAGACCCCGCTCGCCTTGATCGCGATTATAATGCCAAAGCTACCGTTTCGCCGGAAACCTTTGCCGCCGAAATGAAACGCTACCGCCAGGCAAGTGTTGAGCCGCGAGTTCATTGGGGGCAGCATTTCGACGTGGTTTACGACGAAGAAAGCGGGCAACGGATCGATATTTTCGGCCCTTCGTCAAGCGGCGGACTAAATCCGGTTTTTATATTCATTCACGGTGGCTATTGGCGGGCGCTGTCCAAGGAAGATTCCGCCATGATGGCTGGAATGCTTGCGCGCGAAGGCATTGCCACGGTCGTCGTCGACTATCGTCTGGCACCCGAAGTATCTCTTGCCGAAATTACGCGGGAGGTACGCTCTGCTCTGGCCTTCGTTTGGCGTCACGGTCGGGACTATGGTCTTGATCCGAACCGGATAACGGTCGGGGGAAGCTCTGCCGGCGGTCACCTTGCGGGCGCGCTCCTTTCTGAGGGATGGCAGGGCAAATTCGGTTTGCCAAAGGATGTAGTCAAGTTTGCCATGCCGGTCAGCGGGCTTTTCGAGCTTGCCCCTGTGGCTGCAACTTTCCCGCAGGAGTGGCTGAATCTTAGTCCTATTGATGTCGATCAACTTAGTCCCATCCGGAGCATTCCTGTGGGTGGGTGTCCGATAACCGTAGCATGGTCAGAGCATGAAGCGGACGGCTTCAAACGCCAGTCACGCGCTTATGCCGATTGCTGGGCTGTGGCTGGCGGAAGGGTGAAGGCAATCGAGGTCGCGAACCGAAACCATTACAATATTCTGATGGACTGGTGCTCGCCAGAAACCGAGATGTCGCAGGCCCTGCTCGCCGGGATTCGCAACATCGGTTGACTGGCTTCTAGAAGAAGTTTTGTGGTCGCGCGGCTCTGCGCGGCTGGCAGTTTGGTGCGTGAAAAATTCGCCGACACTCATACAAACTCATGTGATAAAACTCATGGATATATAGTTTCAATATGAATTGTCACATGAATTAAACCCCCTCATTCTATCCGTAACGATAATCTGGGCTTGGCCCAACTAGTAGATTGCAGAGGCTTTCTGATGCAAAAATCCGACGTACAGCTTTTCATAGGCGGCGAATGGCGCAAGTGCGCCAATACGCTTCCAATTATCAACCCTGCAGACGAGACCGAGATCGGCCAGGTTGCGGTGGCGGAACGGGGGGACCTGGAGGCGGCACTTCAGGCAGCCTGGGACGGATATCAGGTCTGGCGCAACACTGCGCCGGCGGCCCGCGCTGCGATCATCATGAAGGCGTCGGCGCTTATGCGCGAGCGGCAGGAAGAGATCGCACGCGCGATCACGCTCGAAAACGGAAAGCCTATAGCTGAAGCCCGGCTTGAGGTCATCCGGGGCTGCGAATTTTTCGAATGGGATGCGGGGGAGTGCATTCGCTTCTATGGCCGTGTCATACCAAGCGCGCCCGGTATTCGCTATATTGTTGTGCATGAGCCAATCGGCCCAGTCGCTGCTTTCGCACCATGGAATTTTCCAATGAGCCAACCTGCTCGCAAGATTGCGGGCGCTCTGGCTGCCGGTTGCTCCATTATTCTGAAGGCATCCGAAGAAACGCCGACTGCAGTTACGCATATTGCGCGCGCATTTGAAGATGCAGGGCTGCCAGCAGGTGTGTTGAATCTGGTTTTCGGCGTTCCGGCGGATATTTCGCAATTTCTCATCCCCAGCCCCGAAATTCGGGCCATCGCATTCACCGGATCAACAGCTGTCGGCAAGCATTTGACCGAAATCGCCGCGCGTCATATGAAGCCCGCTCTTATGGAACTCGGCGGCCACGCCCCGGTCATCGTTTGCGAGGACGCCGATCCGGTTCTGGCGGGCATCGCATCAGCACGCCGAAAGTACCGCAATTCAGGCCAGGTATGTACCTCCCCAACACGCTTCTTCGTTCATGAAACCCTTTATGAGCGTTTTACTGCAGCTTTTATTGAAACGGCGCAGTCAATCCGTGTCGGTAACGGACTGGAGGAAGGGGTGCAGATGGGGCCTGTTGCCAATGATCGTCGCATTATGGCGCTGGAAGAGTTGGTTAGCGATGCCGAAGCCAAGGGTGCAAAATTGCTTTTTGGCGGTCGCCGTCTGAAGAACAACGGTTATTTCTTCCCGCCGACGGCTCTGGCGGAATTGCCCAGCGATGCCCGTGCGATGTCCGAGGAGCCTTTCGGTCCGCTGGCCTTGATCAATCCAGTGCCGTCCCTTGATGTGGCTATTGAAAAGGCGAACTCGCTGCCCTTCGGTCTTGCCGCATATGGCTTTGCGAACTCCGCGGAAAATGTGGACCGTCTTATGTCGGGTCTGGAAGCTGGGAACGTCTCGATCAATACGCTCGAAGCATCTGTCGCTGAGACACCGTTCGGTGGTGTCAAGGATAGTGGGCTTGGCCGCGAGGGCGGAGCAGAAGGATTGCATCACTATACGGTCGTGAAGAACGTCTCGCATCGTTTGGTCAATAGTCTCTAGACCATTGCGGGACCGCCAGTCTGGCATCTCTCCTATGACAGTGGATAATGGTTCGACATATGATGGAATGCAGCACTATCGAATGATGTTGGTGTTCTTGCCGGTTGCTACTTCGATATGCGGCTAACTCGCCGCATGCTCTTACGATTATGGTCAAATGAGGAACTGAATGGATGCGACTTTCTAAATTGCAACATATCGCGGGCGCCTTTCTGGTATCGTCTACTCTTGGGGGCACTCACGCGCATGCGGCCGACGCCGTGAAAATAGGTTTTATTACCACCCTGACCGGCGCTGCAGGCTATCTCGGCGAAGACGTGCGCGACGGCTTCAATCTCGCGGTTAAACAGGGCAATGGTCTTCTGGGTGGCCAAAAGGTCGATGTTGTTATCGCCGACGATGGACTGAAGCCATCGACAGGCCGCCAGTTGGCGGACCGGTTCCTATATGACGAGCAAGCCGATATCATAACCGGTATGATTTTTTCGAATGTGGCCTCGGCTATCATTCCCGAGGTAATCGACGCCGGTAAGATCGTGATAAGCCCTAATGCCGGGCCCACTGAATTTGCCGGTGTTAACTGCAATGCGAACTATTTCGTCATGTCATGGCTCACCGACAGTATGCAGGGCAGCGCGGGGCGCAATGCAAAGGCTCTCGGCTTTAAGCGAGCTATGGTGCTTGCTCCGAATTTCCAGGCAGGTAAGGACGCGGTCGAGGGCTTTCGCCGTACTTTCGAGGGAGAAATTATAGAAGAGGTCTACACAAGTCTGGACCAGATCGACTATGCAGCGGAAATGGCGCGCATAAGGTCTGCAAAACCTGACGTAGTATTCCAGTTTCACCCTGGTGCTTTGGGGATTGCGTTTCTTCGTCAATACCAGCAGTCAGGCCTGTTAAATGAGATACCAATGGTGGTTGCTGAGCCATCCATGGATCATGCCATCCTGCGTTCTCTTGGAGGAATTACAGAGGGCCTCAATGTCTCGGGTTCCTGGAATGTCGATCTGAACAACGACGCCAATAAGCAGTTCGTTGCCGCATTTCAGGGCGAGTACGGCCGGACCCCAACCATGTATGCAGCGCAAGGCTATGATACAGCGCGGGCTATCGGAGCGGCACTGGCACATACCGGCGGTGATTTTAAGGACCCCCAAAAGTTTCGTTCTGCAATGTTGAAGGCTGATTTCTCATCCGTTCGAGGTAACTTTGCGTTTGGCAAAAATCAGCATCCGGTTCAGGATTGGTATGCTATGCGCGTCGAAAATGATGGGAAGGGTGGGTACAGTTTGGTGACGAAAGATAAGATCGCTGAGATGTCCGGAGATGTGTTTGCCGATGAATGTAAACTTGAGCCCGCATTATGAAGCACAATCACATCTGGATTGCCAGTTTGGGCATCAGCCTTGAACAACTGGCACTTGAGGACGAGACGCTTGTAACTTGCATTCCGGATCTCGGTCCCGTTCAATGGAGGCGTGATAAGCTTTTTGGTGAGATGCAATTCACTCGGAACGAGTCCTATCCGACATCTCCGATGAATAGCGCCGATAACGGACTTGCCGATACATTATCGCTTAGTTTCAATATCTATCTTGTCCAATCCCGTGCTGGAAATGTTTTAATAGATACTGGGATCGGAAATGGTAAGTACCGCCCCGATCGACCCGCATGGGATAGGTTGAATGGTCCGTTTCTTGCCATTCTGGAAGGACTTGGTTTAGATGCCGATCATATTAATTTCGTCATCAATACCCATTTACACGCCGACCATGTCGGCTGGAACACCATTGCAGACTCTAGGGGGGGCTGGCGCCCAACGTTTCCTTCGGCGACTTATGTTACGCCGGCACGAGAGCTTGAAGCAATGTTGGCTAAAGCCCAAGCAACGTCCAATTCGTCGAATCTACTCCATGGCGCCTGGCAAGATAGTGTCATGCCAATCATCGACGGCCCCGGCTATTTGGCGGTGCAACCAGGCGAAATCGTTGCCGGTCTTCAAACAATTGCATTGCCTGGCCACACTTCCGGAATGATCGGTCTGATCTTGGGCAGCGGCGATGAAACTATTGTCTTCACAGCAGATGCGATACATCACCCTATCCAGTTGCCTAATAATGCTCCGGCATCGAATTTTTGCATAAATCCGGAGGAGTCGGTCCAAACGCGGATCAAACTTCTGGAAACCTGTGCGCTGAACAACTGGGTCATCGCGCCCTATCACTTTCCGGCTCCGGCCTTCAGCCACATCAAGCGAAATGAAGCAAACGGATATGAGATAAAACCCCTCGTCTTGCCTGGGTGATCAGAAGACCTGAGTGGAACCTCTGATAGGAATTGGGACAATAAACTCGCGCAGTAGCTGCTGGTCTGCCCCGATGGGGTGATCCGTTTGGAATGTTAGTGCATACTTGGCGTTCTGGCCACTATTGGTGTTGACGCCGGTCCATTTCGGCGAGACCAGACCGTTGCTTCGGGTGCCGGTGGCCTATAGCTCAGCGATGAGTGAGGCCTCACGGTATTATAATGCTGTCTCCAGTTTTCGATGATGATCTTCGCCCCCTTGAGTGTATAGAAGATTTCGCCGTTGAGCAGTTCGTCACGGAGCTTCGAGTTGAAGCTTTCGCAATAGCCGTTTTCCCACGGACTGCCCGGCATGATGTAGGCGGTTTTGGCCCCGACTGCTGCGATCCGCTCTCGGAGTGCGTTGGCGATGAACTCCGGGCCATTGTCGGAACGAATATGGGTGGGGACACCGCGTAGGATGAAGAGGTCGGAAAGCACGTCGATGACATCGACGGCCTTCAGCTTTCTCTCGACCCTGATGGCGATACATTCTCGCGTGAACTCGTCGATCACGTTGAGCATGCGGATTTTCCTGCCGTTGTGCGTGCGATCCTCGACGAAGTCGTAGGACCAGACATGGTTGTGGTATTCCGGTCGAAGCCGGATGCACGAGCTGTCGTTCAACCACAGCCGACCGCGCTTCGGTTGCTTGTGAGGCACTTTTAGCCCCTCCCGTCGCCAGATGCGCTCAACCCGCTTGACGTTCACGATCCATCCAGCCTGGCGCAGCATCGCCGTGATGCGGCGATAGCCATAGCGACCATACTGGAGGGCGAGCGCCGTGATGTCCGCAGTCAACGCTGCTTCATCATCCGGAGTCTTTGCGATCTTGCGCTGCGTGGAACGATGCTGACCCAAGACTCGGCACGCCCGTCTCTCGGACACCTTCAGGTCATCGATCACATGGTCCACGCAAGCGCGGCGACGGGCGGGGCTCAGAAGTTTCCCTTGGCGGCCTCAGCTAAAATCGTCTTGTCCAAGGTGAGATCGGAAACAGCGCGCCGGAGCCGGGCATTCTCCGCTTCCAGCTCCTTCAGGCGCCTTACCTGGTCGCCCTTCAAACCGCCATATTGCTCCGCCAACGGTAGTATGTAACTTCCGTCACACCTATCGACCGGATTGCTTCCGCCATCGATTTTCCCTGCGCATTCAACACGTCAACCTGACGAAGCTTCGTGACGATCTCTTCTGCCTTGTGTCTTTTCGCTACCATTTCAATGTCCTTCTGAGGCTCATAAGCCATACTTTATGAAGGATCACTTTGAAGGGGGCAGACCAAATGCGGGAAGCGGGTAGGTTTGCCCCAAAACAACCCCAGCTTCTCGCAAAATCTGCTCTGGCGCCGCAAATGGCTTGTGGATCCAGCGATCCGGGATTGCGGCGATCTCTGGAACCCATTTGCGTACGTAGACGCCATGCATGTCAAATTTGTCGCCCTGCAAAACCGGATTGAACACACGGAAGTAAGGTGCCGCATCCATACCACAGCCAGCGACCCACTGCCAGCTCCCCGGGTTGCTGGCTATATCCGCGTCCACCAACGTATCCCAGAACCATTTCTCGCCCTCACGCCAGTCGATCTGCATATTCTTGCTTAAAACCGATGCCACCAGCATTCTTACACGGTTGTGCATCCAGCCTGTCGCCCAAAGCTGACGCATACCAGCGTCAATCATTGGGATACCGGTCTTGCCTGTCTTCCATGCATCAATCGCCTCCGGATTGTTGAGCCAGCGGATATCAGCCAATGTGTCGCGCATGTCGTTTTCGGCAATATCAGGACGATAATAGAGCTGATGATAATGGAAATCGCGCCAGATCAGCTCAGAAAGAAATTTTTCACCGCCAGCGTGAGTGCTTTGATCATGATCCATGAGTGACAGTGTAGCATGCCATGCTTGTCGTGGACTGATTTCGCCAAAACGGAGATGGGGCGATAGTTTTGATGTACCTTCAACGTCCGGACGATCACGATCTCCGGCATAATCGCGAATAGTTGTATCAAAGAAATGATAAAGTTGGTCAATGGCAGCCGTTTCGCCGATCTTCCAAAGACCGCTCATCTTTCTGGACCAGACAGCCTCTTTGTAGTTTTTCTGCTTGGGCGTGTGTTTGACGGTCGTCGTCTCGACTCTTCGGTCTGGCGAGGGTAGTGGTCTGCTCACACCATGCTGGCGCAGTGATTTGGCATATGGTGTAAAAACTTGATAAGATCCGCCGTTGCCGGATTTGATCTCCCAGGGTTCCACTAGCAGATTGCCTGCAAAAGACTCCACGCGCAGTCCTTTGTCCTTTAAGCTGGATTTGATGATTGCATCGACTTCTCGCTCTTGAGGAGCATAACGACGGTTCCAGAAAACGGTATCAAAGCTGTTTTCCTCAATTAATTGTTCGATGATATTGAGCGCTTCGCCGTCGGCAACAATCAACTCTATATTTCGTTCATTGAGACTTCTTGCCAGCAAGTCCAGGCTCTGTTCCAGCCACCAACGGACGGCAGCGCCCGGGACACGCAATTGCGGATTGGACTCATGCACAAAAAGGGCCGTGATCGCGCCACCCAGCTTGAATGCGGCATGGAGGGCAGGATTGTCAGCAAGGCGCAGATCGTTGCGCAACCATACAAGCGCTTTGGCAGTCATTCTTTGATCCTTCGTTAAACGGTTGCAGGGCATGTTTTCAGACGCAAAAATCTCACCATATTCATGACGAACGCTGTAATCTTCCCGGGGTTTTTCGGGGACCAGGGAAAAACGCGTTGACCCGGCCTTGCAGAGTACGGAATTTTTCACCCCGCGATCTCAGCATGTGTTCTTCAAGCGCAGGGATGCCGGAGACATGCACCAGCAGCCAATACATCTGGATCGGAGCAAGCAGCGACAGCCAACTCCATGGCGATCCGGTAATTGCCATCAACGGCCACGCGCACCAGAACAGCCATTCAAAGAAATAGTTGGGATGTCTGGAATAAGCCCAAAGACCGGTTTCGCAAATTTCTGTTTTGGCTTCTGGAGTCATGCGAAACTGCGCAAGCTGCGCATCAGACAGCGCTTCACCAATCAACGCTATGGCGATGATTGCAACCCCGACCATGTCCCAGACATATGGAAAACCGGGGCGACCAACCACAGCGAGATAGACAGCCAGAATCAAAATGAAGGCTGCGAGAGCCTGTATCTGCAAAAACCAATATAAGCGAACGGAAGCGTTTTCGCCCCATTCTTTTAGCAGCTTTGCATAACGCGGGTCTTCGCCATGGCGCATGCTACGCTTGGCGATATGAAAGCCAAGACGCAGCGACCACACCAGAATGAGGATCATTACAGCTAAGCGCCGTTGCCATGTCGCATCTGCAAGAATAATGGCTATGACTGAGCCCACCCCCACTGAAAACGACCAGATAGCGTCGATCCAGCCGCTTTTGCCGGTCTTTCGTTCAAGCGCCCAGGCAAATGCCATGATGGCAGACAGGCTGATGGCAACAACTAAGAGCAGACCGGGTTGCATGGCGGACCTTTATTGGGAGTTCGCTTTTCCTCATGCAATACGTTCTGTTTGTCTGCTTGGTTTCTTAAGCGGCTCAAAAAAATAAAAAAGTTTCGTCGCGGATTGAACCAAACTTCTTCTCAAAACGTAAAACGACGAAAATGTAGCACATACGCAGCTCAACGCGCGGTGAAGAGAGGGACTATGGATATCACGAACCGTCCGGGTAGCTCCAAACGTCTCAGCGTCGCGATCATCGGCAGCGGGATTTCTGGATTATCTGCTGCATGGCTACTGTCGCAACGGCATGATGTGACTTTGTTTGAATCATCGGACCGTATTGGCGGTCATAGCAACACCGTCGAATTTGAGAGCAGTCATGGTCCTGTGGCCGTCGATACCGGGTTCATTGTCTATAATGAAGTGACCTATCCCAATCTGACTGCCCTGTTTCGCGCGCTTGACGTTCCAACAGCCGCGTCGAACATGTCGTTTGCTGTTTCAATCGGAAATGGCGCTTACGAATATTCCGGCGGTACCGGCCTAGGCCTCTTTGCCCAGTTCTCCAATCTGGTCAGTCCACGCTTCTGGTCGATGATCCGCGATCTCTTACGATTTTATCGCAATGCGCCCAAAGACCTGAGGTTCATGGGCGATGTTTCGCTTGATAATTATCTTGCACGCAATGGTTATGGCCGGGCTTTTCGTGAAGATCATCTTTATCCGATGGCGGCAGCGATCTGGTCTACCCCTGCCATGGAAGTGGGGCAATATCCGGCTGCAAGCTTCGTCCGCTTCTGTTGCAATCACGGCCTTCTAGCTCTTCGTGACAGGCCAATCTGGCGTACGGTAACTGGCGGTAGTCGGGAATATGTAAGGCGGATCACAAAGCCCTATGCAGACCGGATCAGGCTCTCAACGCCGATCAAATCCGTGCAACGCGCCGAACATTCCGTCGAGTTGATCGACGGAAACGGTATTTCCCATGTGTTCGACGATGTTGTGATTGCCACACATGCCGATGAGGCTTTGCGGATGTTGGCCGATCCGGGCGCGGATGAAAGCCGCATTCTCGGCGCGTTTCAATATTCACGAAATGAAGCGGTGCTGCACAACGATATTTCGCTGATGCCCAAACGCCGTGCGACGTGGTCGAGCTGGAATTACCTAACCAATGCAGCAACTGGCCAGGCGCAGCCATCCATCACTTACTGGATGAACCGTCTGCAACCGCTGGGCCAAGCGCCCGAGACTTTTGTGACGCTCAATCCTTGTCGTGCACCACGCGAGGAACTGGTGATCCGTCGCGTTATCTATGAACACCCGATTTTCGACATGGCAACAGATCGTGCGCAGAAAGAAATCTGGTCCTTGCAGGGGCAGCGCAGGACATGGTTTTGCGGCGCGCATTTCGGCTCCGGCTTTCATGAGGACGGCCTTCAGGCAGGTCTTGCCGTGGCAGAAGATCTGGGCGGCCTGCGCCGTCCATGGCAGGTCGAGCACGAAAGCGGGCGCATCGTTCGCCAGAGTTTCCCTATTTGGGAAAGGGCGCTGGCATGACCGAGAACTTCCAGTCCGCACTGTTTCCCGGCCATGTGACCCATGCGCGTTTACGACCGAAGGTTCATAAGCTGGCCTATAAAATCTACTCGCTCCTGCTCGACCTTGATGAGCTGGAAGCGCTTGATTGCAAACTGAAGCTGTTTTCGCTCGACCGTTTCAATCTGTTTTCTTTCTACAGGAAAGACAGAGGCGACGGATCCGCCCAGCCGCTACGCAAGCAAGTGGAACGCGCCATGGAGGCAGCCGGAATAGTACCTGATGGTGGTGCGATCCGCCTGCTCACAATGCCGCGTATTGCGGGCTGGGCTTTTAACCCGCTCAGTGTTTTCTTCTGCTATAATTGTGGCGGTGAGCTTGTGGCGGTCCTCTGGGAGGTTGATAACACTTTCCGCCAGCGCCACGGCTATATGATCCCGGTCCAGAACTGCGATAACGGACGCATCGTACAAAGCTGCGACAAGGCTTTTTACGTCTCGCCCTTCATGGATATGAAGCTGCGATATGAGTTTGAAGTCACGCCTCCCGCAGACCAGCTTTCCATCCGCATCAACAGTTTTGATGATGAAGGCCTGCTTTTGACGGCCCGCCATCTGGCACGCCGGGTTGAGCTAAGCGACGCCACCTTGTTGCGTGCGTTTTTTTCGATTCCGTTTCTCACCTTGAAAGTGATTGGCGGCATTCACTGGGAAGCGCTGAAAATATGGTTGAAGGGCATCGGTTTACGCAAACGACCCGCAGCGCCTGAGATTTCCATCACATCTGTTCGTAACGAGACCGCCCAGCAGAGGAACAAGGCCGCATGAGCCAGCTCGACGAATATCATCAACTATCGGCATCAACCCGGACTGAACGACCGGCTTTCAGCCCCTCGGCTATCGTGTTGAAACGCCTGCTGAAGCAGGTTCAGCATGGGCGATTGGTGCTTTCGCTGCCCGACGGTGAGGTCATTGCCGTTAACGGTCGATTGCCCGGACCGGAAGCCAAAATTGCAATTGTTAAATGGAACAGCCTGCGTCGCCTGCTGACGGGCGGGGATATCGGCTTTGCCCAAGCCTATATCGAAGGCGAATGGACATCGCCCCATCTCACATCGGTCATCCGTTTTGCGGCGCGCAATCGCGATACGCTTATATCCACATTACGCGGATCTGGTTGGACGCGAGCGCTGAACCGTATCGGCCATCTGCTCAATGCAAACACGCGTCGCGGCAGCCGGCGCAACATCGAAGCCCACTACGATCTCGGCAATGATTTCTATGCCCGGTGGCTCGACCACTCGATGCTTTATTCATCAGCGATCTGGACTGAGACGACCCATAGCCTTGAAAGTGCCCAGGAGCAGAAGTTGCAGTATATTTCTGAAAAACTGGCGCTTGAGGGCGGCGAAAGAATTCTGGAGATCGGTTGTGGCTGGGGTGCCTTAGCTGGCTATCTCGCAAACTGTCGTAATGCCCATGTGACAGGAATAACCCTGTCGCCGTCGCAGCTCACCTGGGCAAAAGCCGCAGTTGAAAACGTCGGGCTCAGCGAAGCCGTTGACCTTCGCTTGCAAGATTACCGCGATATTCAGGGCCAGTTCGACCGCATTGTATCAATCGAAATGTTTGAAGCCGTTGGCGAAGCCTATTGGCCTGAATATTTCGCAACCCTGAAGCGTTGTCTCAAGCCCGGCGGTCGAGCCGTCCTGCAAGTCATTTCGATAGAAGAAACACGCTACGAAAACTATCGTCGCAAGGCCGATTTCATCCAGAAATTCATCTTTCCGGGAGGCTTTCTGCCGTCGGATAAAGTGCTTGAACGCGACCTTGCAAAGGCCGGTCTGGTTTTAAAGGAGACCGAGCATTTCGGCCGTTCCTATGCGCTTACGCTTGCCGAATGGCGTCAGCGCTTTATCGCCAACTGGCCTGAAATCGAGAAGCTTGGATTTGACGATAAATTCCGGCGGCTTTGGGAATACTACCTTTGCTATTGCGAAGGTGGGTTCGAGGAAGGTGCAATCAATGTTGGGCTCTACACGATTGAACACGCGTAGACTCCACACCTACTAACGAAGGAAGCGTCGATGAAATGGATACTGACGGTCGGCATGATGATGGTATTGTTTCCCTTCTCGGCGCAGCCGGCTGAGATCAACGGTAACTGGGCGCGCGGAGATGGCAACGCGCGGGTGAGAGTAGCGGGATGCGGCAAGGATATCTGCGCGACCAACACCTGGATCAAGCCCGGAACACCAAAAGAGAAAACCGGCGACCGGCTGGTGATGAGCATCAACGAAACTGCGGACGGGCAATATTCAGGTACGGCTTTCGATCCGCAACGCAACCTGACCTACAAGATCAGCGTGAAAGTTGACGGCGACACTATGACGACCAATGGCTGCGTTCTGGCTGGCCTCCTGTGTCGCAATGTGGGCTGGACCCGCATCAAGTAAGAGAGCGAGCTATCGATGAAAGATTATCTCATAGCCTATGTGGTCACAGCGGTTGCATTTCTGGCAATCGACTCCTTTTGGTTGTCCAATATGGCGAACGTGTTTTACCGCCCTGTCATGGGTGACATGCTTGCGCCGGGTTTTCGTCTCGCACCAGCTGTCGTTTTCTATGTGATTTTCGTGTTTGGACTGGTTTTCTTCGCGGTCAAGCCCGGACTTCTGGCCGGTAGTGGTACAGTCACACTCGTTCACGGGGCGCTTCTCGGATTTGTCGCTTATGCGACTTATGATCTGACCAATCAGGCCACTTTGAAAAACTGGTCATGGACCCTGACAATCGCAGACATGGTCTGGGGCACTGTCCTGTCTACCGCGTCAGCCTATGTTGGCTATTGGGTTACGTCGCGGATCAGCGGCTAGATTGGAGTAAGAATATGCAAAAATGGGGTCTTCTGGCCGCCTTCGTCCTGGTCATCATTGTTGTAGGAATGGCAATCGGTATGGGTTTTCCGCCGGGCGAATGGTATGCAGCGCTTCAAAAACCTTGGTTTACCCCGCCTAACGCTGCCTTTGGCCCCATCTGGACGATACTTTATATCTTCATTGCCACTGCAGGCTGGCGCACATGGATAAACGATCGTGGTTGGCGGCGGCGCGGACCGTGGTTTGGTCAGATGGTATTGAACTTCGTCTGGACGCCTATTTTCTTCGGCGCTCACATGACCGTGCTGGGGCTTGTCGTAATCATCGGCGTCTGGCTTTGTGTGCTTTTGTTTATCATTCGCGCATGGCAACCGGATCGCATCTCGGCACTGCTATTCGTGCCTTACCTCATATGGCTATCGCTGGCGACAGCCTTGAACACGGCAATTGTCGTGTTGAACTAATCAAATACGCGGCAATCATGCCGCCTTTTCTTTAGATGCCAATCAATGGCTGCACAAGCCGCATAAGCCAACTCTGGAACTTTAGCGGTGCGTCGGTCACCGCAAGACAGATGCAGTCGCCATCCGACGAGGCAATCGGCTGATGCACGAGATCAGCGTCCGCTTCCTCAATGTCACCGCGCGCAAAGAGCCCGGTTCCATCATGGAAACTGCCGCTCAACACCAATGTCAGTTCGCGACCGCCATGCCCATGTTCTGGCACCGGCTTTCCTGCGGGAATTCGCAAAAGTCGAACCTGCGTTTCGCTGTCTCGAGTTTCAATTGGCACCTGATAGGCACCCCGGCCAAGAGATTTCCATTTCAGGTCCGGCAAATCGCCATCGACGTAGGATCGCAGTGGTTCCGGTATCACGGCAGGCTGCTTTATCTCGAAGCGCGGTGCAGAAGGTTCCCTTGATTGCGGTGTCTTCTGCAACCTGTCTTTGAAACTATCCCATGTGGATGCTTCGAGTTTCTGCGGCTCAACCGCGTCAAGAAGCTGACCGCCAATCTGTTCAAACTGCTTGAACCTTGAACGGCAGGCCGGGCAGAGCGCAAGATGCGTGGCGACTGCGATGCTCCAACCCTCGGCCAACGTGCCCGCAGCATAGCCTGAAAGGAGTTCGTCGCTCAAATGATGCTTGATATCCATCAATGCGCTCCCGAATTATCGAGCGCTGCGCGCAATTTGTTGAATGCCAGCCGCAGGCGGGATTTAACCGTACCAAGCGGGAGGTTCAGCTTCTTTGCGATGGCGCTATGCGTGCGTTCCTCGAAATAAGCGAGTTCAAGCAAGGCGGATTGCTCCTTCGGCAAGTCGGCCATTGCAGCGCGCAACTGGCTGGCGGATTGCCGCTCGGCAATCCTCAGGTCAGCGGGCTGTTCCTCATCGGGCACAAAGGCCGGATCGGTTGGGTCGAACTCCGGGCGCCGGGCGCGTCGCACTGCATCGATGCGTTGGTTTCGTGCAATGGTGAAAATCCAGGTGGACAAGGCTCCTTTGGCAACATCGAACTGATCTGCCTTGTTCCAGACCGCAATCATAGTCTCTTGCATTAATTCTTCCGCTGTTTGCGTATCAGCAGACAGTTTGGCCATATAAGCCTTCACCCGGGGTGCGAAATGCTTGAAAATCACCTCGAAAGCGTCCACATCGCGTCGGGAACTGACCGCCAGCATCAATTCCTCCATTGAGGGCTGGTCTTCAGGTGCGGTCTGTCCATTCATCCGTATTAAACCCCATCCGCTCAGAAGTAGCGAAGCCAGAACCTGTAAATTATGCTGAGCTTCCATGTGCCACTGTTGCGAGAGGAATGAAACTTTTGTGTTCATCAGCATTATACGCAAACAGATTTAATCTGGATCACACCAGATTTCAAATGTAGGGCGTCATCGCAAGCAGCACTCTCGAACTCTGACTTTTTAGCAATAAATCATGCATTAGCTAAGTGAATTCATAACAGCTGAACAAGCTCTTATTTTACTCGCGATCTTATGGCTCACCAAATGCTTTCTCGTAATTGATCTCAAACGTACGAAAGCTGTAAATCGCCGCCTCGATGCACCGCTTTTCATCCTGTTTGTCGAGCGGTACGGATTCCAGCAAAGAAACGGTCTTCTTCCATCCAGCTAAATTTCCGACCTGTTTTGCTAAATGACGCGCACCATACTCGTCGCCAAGACCAAGCAATCGAGTCTTTTGGATGAGAAATGTCGCCCCCAATGCGGAACCTTCGAGCACGTATAGCGTGCCAATCGCGGCAGGCAAATCAACACGCGTTCCAACGGGGAACTTCAATTCCGGTCTCTTCAGTTCTTCCCCGTCGGACAGGTCCGCGTAATCCTGTTGAAGGTCAGATTGAATTTTATGTTTATCCCAATCTGAGAATATTCTTTTCAGTTCACTTTCATCCAGCAATGTTTCCAGAATCAATCTGCTGTGCCAGGTGGCCTTTAGATATTTCCTGTAGGCATTCAATGAATCGAACATGCCATATAACGAACCAAGTCTGTCAATTCGGTCGTGGTGGGGCGCGGTAGCGGCTTTCAAATCCCAACGGCGTTGCGGGACAGTGTGTTGGGTCATTAGAAAAAATTTCCATCGTTCGTTAGGCTCGTGAAGACTACGTAATATCGTTTTGCCGACATTGCCAGATAGGCTTTCTAGATGGTGAGCAGTTCAAGCAGTGAACGAGGAAAACGTCATGAATAAATTCCGTGCATTACGGCGTCGTAATGCTCCTCGATTTCCTGCGTACATCTGCAGGATTTGCGCTTCAAAGCGCTTTTATCATTTATGATGAACAATCCGCGTCTGGTGGCAATAATGCCCTCGTTACGCAATTGACCAATAATGCGCGTTACAAAAGTCCTGCCAACTCCCAGCATTTCTGACAACTGATCGTGCGTCATCTCAAATTGATCTGTGCCGGTTCGTTCTGCTGCTGCTAGCAGCCATTTGGCAGTTCGCTGGGTTATGGTATGGGTCGCGTTACACGCAGCCGTTTGAAATACCTGAGCCATCAGGCAATCAGAATAGCGGGAAAACCAGTGCCGAAGCGAAATGGAATCCAGCTTCAACTGTTCGAGTGCGGCCGTTTTGATCCTGACAAAACTTCCCGAGTTACGAACGATGGCAGTGGCATAGGCGGGCAGACTTCCGTTCGACACAATCCCCCCCACAGCCCCTTCCCTTCCTATCAGCGCGATTTCGACGGCGCTATTGTCTTCATCGACCCAGCGCTGAAAACTCGCGAGCGCTGCCCCGCACGGAAACCATGTGTGAACAACGTCATCTCCCGCCTTCTGCAAAACAGCCTCCGCTTCAAGTTCGTAGAAGACCGTATGCGGCAGCAGCTTTTGTCGGTCCTCCTCATTGAGCATCATCAGAAGCAAATTGCCCGACATCTCGTGGGTCGATGTTAAATTCATACAGTCGAGTTCCTCTTTTCGCGACCGTTGTGTCCAATAGTGGACGGACGATCCTTTCGGTCTATGTTACTTTTAGACGTACTTAACGTAACCCATTGAAAAGACGTGTTTGTTTGTGTGCTCCATCATTAATAATACAATCTCAATGGATGTTTTCGTTTGTCAGCGGTCACAACGTCTTGCCGTTTTCAGCTCTCAGATAATTTAGCAATCCTGGAAAAGGTGCGCTCACGAACGGTTAAGTCCGGGAAAGTTCTGCCGCAATGGATGTGTCCGAACCTGTCAATCTCACTAATTGTGACCGCGAACCAATCCACATTCCAGGTTCGATCCAACCGCACGGCGCAATGCTGGTTATGGATCAGTCTGGCCAAAATCTCCTTTTTGCTTCTGCCAATATTCCATGCATAACGGGCTATAGAGGGGATTTGATCCCTGGCATCGCCATTTCTTTGATTGTTGGCGAGAAAAATGCCCATGATTTCCGTAATGCAGCCGCAAAAGCGAGAGAGCCGGGCTTGTCATCTGTCGTACTTGGCCTGCGCTTTCCAGGCAAATCCCTGCTCTTTGACGCTGTGATCCATACACACAAGGGAAGAACATTCGTCGAAATAGAGCCCTGCGCGGATCGTGGGCAAAGTGCCCGTCAGGCGCTTGATCTCACACGCAGCGTCATTCATCGCATTGGTCGCGAGGAAACGGTAGACAAAGCTGCAGCAACGGGCGTGCGCCTTGTAAGAGCAATGCTGGGTTACGACCGCGTGATGGTTTATCGATTTCTCCATAATGGAGCCGGTCGCGTCATCGCAGAGGCAAAGTCTCCCATGCTTTGCAGCTTTATGGGACAACATTTTCCGGCGTCGGATATACCGGTTCAAGCCCGGCGTCTTTATCTTATCAATACAATAAGGATGATTTCCGACACGTCCTATCAGCCGATCGCACTTTGTCCCTCACTGGCGGCAGACGAACCCGCTGTCGACATGTCCTTTGCACAGTTGCGTAGTGTTTCCCCGATCCATTGCCAGTACCTGCAGAATATGGGTGTCTCCGCTTCGTTGTCGATTTCGATTGTCGTTGATGGAGCATTATGGGGCCTGATATCTTGTCATCACGACAGCCCTAAAGTCACCCCTCTTCCCCTACGCATAGGCGCTGAACTGTTCGGGCAGTATTTTTCGTTACATATTGCCGATTGTGAAAGACGCAAAACATTGCAACTCACCGCGGACGCACGAGAAAAGCTCGACGCGATCGTATCCCAATTAAGCATCAGTGACGAAATTCGCGAGAGTCTGGGGGCACAACTCAGCCGGTTTTCCGAATTGGTTGGCGGCAACGGAGCTGCATTATGGATGAATGGGCAATGGCTTCAAAGTGGCGACGTACTCAACGAACATCAAACTCGCCAAGTGCTCGAAACCGCAAGCCGTCAATCACGACGCGAGCTTTGGGCAAGTCAGGAAATCAGGGCCCACTTGGCCGATTATGCCGGAAGCGTTGCAGGCCTGCTGGCAATACCACTTTCGATGGCGTTCAATGATTATCTTGTTTTGTTCCGCAACGAAGAGGCGCACGCTATCGAGTGGGCGGGCGAGCCGGTGAAAACCACCGTTGAAACGCCTTTCGGCCCCAGATTAACGCCGAGAGGCAGCTTTGATACCTGGCGGGAAGAAGTTCGCGGGCGTTCAACGCCCTGGACAGCAACAGACCTTTCGGTAGCTCAGTCGATTGGCACCTATTTGCGTGACGTTATACTCCGGCAAAATGAGTTGTCTGAACAGGAAAGAGCGAAAACCGAACAGCGACGCCAGGTGTTAAACGCCGAACTCAATCATCGTGTGAAAAATATTCTTTCTCTGGTGAAGTCAATCGCGCTTCAGACGGGAGCTAACGCGACAAATGTTGCTGATTACGCTCAAACGCTTGAAGGACGATTACGTGCGCTCGCATCGGCACACGACCTGTCTTTGGACGGCAAAAACGGCGGTTCGCTAGCAGATTTGCTCAAAACCGAGGTCAACCTTTATGGTGATGCCCCTGGTCGCATAACTCTGGAAGGTCCACCGGTTCATCTCGATCAACGCGCATTCAGCGTTATCGCCATGGTCTTTCACGAGATGATAACAAATGCGGCGAAGTATGGCGCGCTTTCAATTCCACAAGGACGCCTGACTATCAGGTGGAAACAGCAAGCCTCCGGCGACTGCGAGATTTTCTGGAGCGAGACCGAAGGGCCATCCGTTACTTGGCCCTCACAGACCGGATTCGGTAGCAAGCTAATTCGAAATTCTTTTGAGTACGACCTCCGCGGAAAAGCCAAGATCGAATACCACCGGGATGGACTTCGGGCACAGTTTTCTGTTCCATCCTTATATGTGACGAAATTGACCGATGAGTTAATTACGCCAGATCTTCAAAAAGGAGTTGTTGAGAAAGTTCATATGAACGGAATGAAGATTTTGGTTGTCGAAGACCAGAGCCTGATCGCTCTTGATATGGAAAACACGTTGCGGAGATTTGGTGCGGAAGATATTAATCTTGCCTCTAACGCTCCAGAGGCATTTGAGATTATTGAAAGATCGAAACCCAATCTAGTGATCCTTGATTTTAATCTGGGGGACCGTACTTCGGAGAATATCGCCGAATTACTTCTCAGACTGAAGATTCCTTTTCTGTTCACCACAGGTTATAGCGACAGGGTGCTCATTCCCGAAAAGCTTTGTGACATAACCATCGTGCGCAAGCCCGTTAGCGATGCTGCTATTGCAGCAGCCATCAACTCCGTTCTCGGATAGTGTATTTCCCTATTTCGCGAAGCCGAAAGAGTTGGAAGGCGTTTATGGCTGGCTGCCAATCGCTCCATTATGTTGAGAAGAGACCCGCCAGGCAACTTCTCTGCGCAACGGCGCTCCGTTCCGCGCATGGGTTCTGCCCGTTGCGATCTTGCAAATCCTGAATGCGCTTCGCCAATGAGCCGGTCGCCGACTGCGCCCGTTACGACAGGCTCAGGAGGATAAGTTGATGGAACGCACGCAAGTTCTAGAATTGATGAGCACGCTGAAGCTCTACAGAATACGCAGCGCCTACGACGAGGTCATGGGCAATGGCATCAGGAGGCAGCACGAACCATCGCGCGTCGTAGGCGACCTCCTGCAATTGGATCGACGAGAAACAGGCCCGGTCCATTCGCTACCAGCTCAGAATTGCCAAGCTGCCATTGGCAAAAGACATCGACTTCGCCGACACGCCCGTCAATGAAATCCTGGTGCGGGAACTGGCCACCGGCACCTTCGTTGCCGATCAGCGCAACGTTGCTCTCGTCGGCGGCACGGGACCGGACAAGAGCCATCTAGCTATCGCGATTGCTCGGGCACTCATACGCAACAGCGCCCGCGACCGCTTGTTCAACGTCGTTGATCTGGTCGATCGACTTGAAACGGAAACGCGCAACGGCAAGCAGGGTCGAATAGCCGATTATCTCACACGCCTCGACTTTATCATCTTCGGCGAACTTGGCTATCTGCCGTTCGCGCAGGCCGGAGGTCAGTTCCTGTTCCACCTCATCAGCAGGCTCTACGAGCGTACCTCGATCATCGTCGACGAACCTGGCATTCGATGAATGGCCGTCGGTGTTCAGTGACGCCAAGATGACAACAGCACTTCTCGACCGCCTGACCCATCACTGCGAGATCGTGGAAACCGGAAATGAGTCCTGGCGCTTCAAAAACCGCTCTCAAAGCTATAGCGAAGATACACATCACCCGCGCTTGGCCTACCCTCTGCAACCCCGGCCAGCGCCGGGCCGGCCAAGCGCTAATCGTCTACAATGGGGTGAAGATTGGACCCCGATAAGGGGTTAATATTGCGCGCTAATTGAGAGTCAACAAAGCAACTCAGTGGCTATTAAGAATTGAGGCCGCCGCATTTCGTGGCCGCATCGGCGCGGCCTTTCGTTTCGGCTTTGGCAAAAGGCCCTCGCGTTGCGCTCTCTTTTTTGCATCTTTGCGAGCGCGACGGATGGCTTCGTCTTTCTCGCGGATGCGTTTTTCTGACGGCTTCTCATAAGCGCGACGTTCTCTGATTTCACGAAAGACACCTTCGCGCTGCAATTTCTTTTTCAGTACACGGAGTGCCTGGTCGACATTGTTATCTCTAACGAGTACCTGCAATTTCTATCCTACTCTTTTGAAAATTTGGTGCGCTCGCGCTCCAAACGTGCAGCTCGGAGCCGGGCGGTTTTTGCGTTAACTGCTGCTCTTTCGTTTTCCAGAATGCCCTTGGCAGTCTTGTCGGTCACAGCGTTTTTTGTTTCCATACGTGTGCGAGGCTGCTTGAAGATCGTTTCTTTGGTAGGCTCGCCCATCTTATACTGTCCCTCCGGCTGTTGGATCCGCATTCGGGTCAGAAAAAAAGGACCAAATAAAAAAGGTCGGGCAGACCCGACCTTCCAATTGTCTCAACGAGCAATGCCAGTACATCCGTGGTCAAAGACCCGAGACAATATCATTGCTCCAATCAAATAGCCTGAAGATTATCGGCAGCCTTCTTGCCCGAGCGGCGATCCGCTACGAGTTCGAAGCTTACTTTCTGGCCTTCATTGAGTGCATGCAAACCTGCACGCTCAACAGCCGAAACATGAACGAATACATCCGGAGAGCCATCATCAGGTTGAATAAATCCAAAGCCTTTTGTGCCATTAAAGAATTTTACTGTTCCGTTGGTCATATTGAATATCCTTCAAATCGAACGGTTAAATAATAACGAAAATTAATTTGCTGCGAGTTTTACGATTTGAGAGAAAAAGAAGGGCTTTAAATTTCAGCCACGTCGTTCGATAACAAATTCGATGCGTATCATCTAGCGCTAACCAAGCATTTTTACAAGGTCTTGACTTTCTTTTTATTAAAACGTGATCTTGGCGCGGTAAAAAGAACCCCGTAGCGAAAACGTGCGAGGCTGGAAGTCATATGTCATTGGCAAACAAATTTTATTTTTAGAATCGAGAAAATCAAGCGACGGCTCACTCGCGATATTTTTTCTCTGCAGCGTCGAGGCGCGCCAAAAGCTCCGAAAACGTGTCTGCATTATTGTTGGAGAACCTCACTCTCAAACCGTCTTTCAACGCCTCTGCTATAACTTGCGACGGGAGATCACAAAGTCTCACGCCCGCAGCAAACTGTCTCGACGAATGGTATGGTTTTTTAAGATCTGTCATGTGCCCAATGTCTTTATCATTTTCAGCACAACAAACGGGTGGTGGCTATGTTCCAATAACGAGCACACTGTATTCTGCAAAAGCCCGTGAAATCTCGCAACCAGTAAGGCCACGCTTGGAAAAGGTGGTGCACTAGCAGTGGGAGTTTTCTCGGTTCGGAAAAATTATGTAAGCACAAAAATTCAACTCGGCGACGCAAGACAACTTAAAATTAAAATTTATATAGAATTCTCGCAAAAGTTGATTACATTGGTGCTATAATCAAAATCCAACGCATAATTATGTGCGTTCGATCACTGAAGATCGGATACCATCATGAACAAGTTTGATTGGTTAAAGCCCGCACTCGGCGGCGCATCGGTTGGTGCCATTGCGGCAATTGCTGTCGGGTTCTCCGTAGGTGGGTGGGTAACACAAGGCACTTCTGAGCGCCTGATTGCATCCAACATGACCGACGGGGTAGCACTCGCTCTAACGCCTTACTGTCTTGAAAAATCGAAAAACGATCCGGCCGTTGTAAACATACTGGCTGACTTTAAGGCCGCACCAGCTTACTCCCGCGGTACCTTTATCGAGAAGACAGGGTGGGCGACACCGTTGGGAGCACAGCAACCCAATACCGCGCTCGCTACTGCGTGCGGCAACGAACTCGCCAAGGCGCTTTAATGTGGCCGGGAAACCGAACGAGGAGGCTATAATGAATAAACAACTTACCCATAGCATTAATTTGGAAACTGTTTCTGTACGTCCACGGCATGATGAGGACACGACGGCCAGCAGAAGCGATCTCAGAAATGCTCATGAACAAATGACTTCTCCATCTAAAGATTGGTCGCAGCTTGCGAATATTCTCCGGCGTTCTTGCGGCGGTTTCTCACGTACCAGGTCGCCACGTCATTCTTTACCGAGGAGCAAACGCAATGGCTAATGACACCACAGCTCTAGAACGAAAGGTTCTTGCACATGAGCAGATACTTCAGGTTCTCATCGGGCATCTAGCCGAGACCGAACCCAAATTTCTGGATCGACTTAAAGCAGTATTCACGCATCATCATATTCTTGGCTCCAATGAGCTGAACTACGTTAATACAGCGCAGTATGCGGAAAAATTCATTCATGAAATTGAGAAGATGCAAAAGTATAATGCAACGCGTTGATTTTCTCCGTCTCATGATTATCTGATAAAAATTCTAAGCCGATTATTTTTAAATAAATAAATAAATATTACATGTCTGCTTGCGCTTTAATTCGAAAAGGCGCACTGTTTATTATGCACAGCAATTGAAACGGGCGCTGTCGTTGGGAGAGAACAATCTCCTGCCCCAAAATGAAGGGGACATGCGATGTCTTCCGCTTCACGTCTATCCTACTTTGGCCCAGAAGATTTCCCTTCGCTACGTGCTTTCCTGCAACGTTCCGGATATTCGCTGGAGGGTTGCGAAAAGCCAGAGACTCGCATGGAAGCCGCCAAACACCTTTGTGAAATTTTCAGCGACGGAAGCCATAATCCTGTGCAGATGCTGGACATGCTTTTGGCAATTCGCGCCCAACGGCTATCACAATCTAATCAAAGAGAACTGGAAGCCTGGGAGAATGAGGGGGGCTATACGGCCCCGCAAGTCACTGCAAAATCCTTGGTCTTGCGATGGCCTCCTCGAAAGCGGCTCCGATTGAGGTTGGCCCATGGCTGATAATCCGCGTTTCGTGACGTCGGGCTTAATACGGCGACTTCGAGTGGGGATCGAGAGGCCTGTTTCACGAGGAACTTACCGGGCTGGCATCGTCTCAATGACACGTGATCAATCTGGCGAGGATAGAATGTCAGCCCAAAAATCTTTGGATCGTAAATTGAGCGTGTATCTGATCGCATTTCTCATCATATGCATCGACATCGGATTGGTCGCGTGGGTGCTCGGTTCCTACGTCTATTAAGTACTGGTATGCGATATCCTAAAACGTCTGCTTTCCAACTATAATGAAGTCAGAGTTTCCATGTATTCCGACGTTCTTTACATCCACGTTCAGCAAACCGTTGCCTTTTTCCGATGATAATTGAACAAGATCTCCTAGATAGGCCTGCCGGAGTATGTCCATGCTTGCCCACAAGACGCCCTTTGTAAACGTCTTCTCGCCTTCCGTGAGTATGGAAATACTGTAGCTAACAGAACCGAGGTTCTTTCCTTCGCAATACAAATTGCCTATTGAACTAAATGTAGACGTTGGCATGATTGTACCCCCGATAGGGGCTGTGTCTCCTCACCAAGAAAAGTGGGAGACACAGCTATAACTAATGCCGTTTGGTTTTGATCAAGTCATTGGCAGGAGTAGGAAAGCGACCTGAAACGACATCTGTTGACGCAGTTTTCTCCTTGACCTTATCTTTCTTTGGCTCTCTTATTTCTCGGTTACTTCTTTTCTGACCACGGGGCATTTTGAAAACTTCCTGTTTTTGAGGAATTAACTAATTCTTTCATACCGGACCAATCCAGTGATGGTTCAAATCACCGCTGGAGATACTTCCACATTCTTACAGGGATGTTGCCGAGAAAGCTGCGACATCGCTCGCGATGGTGGGTGCCCAGATTGAAATTCCTGAATGAGTAGCCTTGCTGCGGATATGTGAGCGGCACGGTTTTCTGCGGTATCGTAAAGCCGATAGCCGGCGCGTCGCAGTATTTCACGCATCATTCGAAAGTCGGTAGGTCCAAAGTAGGGCTTGATAATTTTGGAAGACATTTCGTCCTCCTTGTATTGGGGCTGGAGTATGCACTCGCAACCGACAGCGCCCGTTTCAAAAGCTGTCGAGACATGCACCATGCGCTTTAAATTTGAGCAAAGCAACTGAGGCTGAATTGCGACGGCAGATCGGGTCAATCATTGCATAAAAAGCTACTTCATGTCCTCCACGGTGATGCGATAGGAAGTTTGCCGAGCCTGTGAATAGACCTCGCGAGCAGCATCGTAGATCAGTTTCCGTGAGACGTCGAAGGCGGCAAGAAGCGATGATTCCGTCGCTGCAATGACGCCATTATTCTCCAGGGCGGGCTTATCGATTAGAAATGGGACGGAGGTCATTCCATCGTAGCCGACAAATCGCACGCCCATCTCAAGATCATCGAAACTTCTGCTGGGGTTTGGAAATGAAAGGGCCATTACGTTTCGCTTTTTACTGCGTCGCCTTCGTCATCGCAACGATGGACGGCATTTGCCATTCTTCGATGTTTCTTGATAAATTGTGTCAGGGCGATCTGTAGTCGACCTTCGTCACGTGTTCCCTCCTGAAATCGACGTGTCAGATAACGTGCAGCATCAGTGCGCAAATCTTGTGTGTCGCCGGTTTTACGAGCCTCCCTTAGAAGTCGCGAAATCATAGTGATGTTTCTGGAATTCAACGCGATGGAAGACATTTTGTCCTCCTTTGTTGCGGGCCAGGTATTTGAAACCTGAACGACAGCACCCGTTTCACTTACTGCCGTTTTGAGCATCATGCGCTTCATGTAAGGAGAAAGCAAATATGGCTGCAGTTCCATCGCCGTTAACTCAGACTGGCTGCGTCGCTAAAAATGCTTCCTTGGTCATATAAGCTGCGGTTCTCAACAGCGATCCGCGGCTATCCATATCAATAATGCTGCCAATGTGTGAATACTGCTGTACCAACTATTGTTGTGACTTCCCCAACTCCTGCGCAATACGCCTCCGGGCGGCTTAGGGGCTGGACAGCCGGACAATTTTACGAACTGGCGACAACGTTTCGAAACAGCTTTGCCTATTGACAGTCTCTTTATATCCATTATTCTGGATATATGGAAAATGAAGAAGCAATAACAGCTTTCGCTGCCCTGGCCCAACCGACACGACTGGATACATTCCGGAGGTTGGTGCAACACGAACCTACGGGTATTCCTGCTGGTGAACTGGCGCGCATGCTGGATGTACCGCAGAATACGATGTCTGCACATCTGGCGATATTATCTCGCGCTGGACTTATAAAAGGTGAACGTCAGAGCCGTTCGATTATCTATCGCGCCGACCTCGACCGTTTTCGCGAACTGACCCTTTTCATGATCAAAGACTGTTGCGGCGGTAGTGCTGAACTCTGCGAACCTCTCATACAAAGCCTAACACCCTGTTGCGAACCGAAAGCGACTACACAATAACACGAGACCGACGAATTCGGCCTTCCACCAAACGGACTGATACAATGACAGCTAGGGTTTATAGCGTGCTCAGCTTGAGCACGGGTAACGTCGTGCGTTCAATTTTGAGCAAGGCAACCTGGAATGTGGAGAATAACTGATGTCCATATTCGAACGATATCTGACTGTCTGGGTGGCTCTTTGCATTGTCGCTGGCGTAGCTCTGGGGCACTTCTTTCCGACAGTATTCCATGCAATCGGATCTGCTGAAGTCGCCAGGGTCAATATTCCGGTTGCTATTCTCATCTGGCTTATGATCATCCCCATGTTGCTGAAGATCGATTTCAACGCATTGAGACAGGTCACTGAGCACTGGCGTGGCATTGGCGTCACGCTCTTTATCAATTGGGCCGTCAAACCATTCTCTATGGCACTTCTCGGTTGGCTATTTATCGGCTGGCTGTTTCGCCCTTATCTGCCTGCAGACCAGATCGATTCCTACATTGCTGGTCTGATTATTCTGGCGGCCGCCCCTTGCACAGCAATGGTGTTCGTCTGGTCCAACTTGACCAAGGGCGAGCCGCATTTCACGCTATCCCAGGTCGCCTTGAACGACGCGATCATGGTTGTGGCATTTGCCCCTATCGTCGGGCTACTGCTCGGACTGTCGGCAATTACTGTCCCGTGGGACACGCTCGTTCTGTCGGTTGTCCTCTATATCGTCATTCCGGTGATTATCGCGCAAATCCTGCGCAGAAGTATTCTCGCCAGCGGTGGACAACGAGCTTTCGATGCAATGCTCAGAACACTACAGCCGCTGTCCCTGATTGCGCTGTTGGCGACACTTGTTCTGCTCTTCGGATTTCAAGGAGAGCAGATCATCGCACAGCCCATGATCATTGCGATGCTGGCCGTCCCGATCCTCATCCAGGTCTATTTCAACTCTGGCCTCGCCTATCTGTTGAATCGAATTTCAGGCGAGCAACATTGCGTTGCTGGTCCGTCAGCTTTGATTGGCGCATCCAACTTCTTCGAGCTGGCAGTAGCAGCAGCAATCAGCCTATTCGGCTTCTCATCTGGCGCGGCGCTCGCAACAGTGGTTGGCGTTCTTGTTGAAGTGCCCGTCATGCTCTCGGTCGTCTGGATCGTGAACCGCTCAAAGGGGTGGTACGAACGCGGTGCCAATCAAAAGCCAGTCACCGAAACAGGAAAACTCTGATGTCTGTTACGATTTATCACAATCCGAACTGTGGGACCTCTCGCAACACATTGGCGATAATCCGCGCCAGCGGCGAAGAGCCTGTCGTCATTGAATATGTGCAAAATCCGCCATCGCGAGAACGACTGGTCGAACTGCTCACTGCAATGCAGATGTCGCCTCGCCAACTCCTTCGCGAGAAAGGCACACCGTATGCCGAGTTGGGATTGTCCGATCCCAACTGGACCGATGACGAACTGGTCAACTTCATGATGACGCATCCTATCCTGATCAATCGTCCAATCGTGGAAGCGCCGCTTGGCACCAAACTGTGCCGTCCGTCAGAACTGGTTCTCGACATTCTGGAAAACCCGGTGTCGTCATTCACCAAAGAGGACGGAGAAGTCATCACCTATGAAAGAAAGTCGCGCTGACATGGACCTGCCGAACCTCTATCAGAATTCCTTCGCATTGCCCAACCTGGATGCACTACGCGCCGACTTTCCAAAGCATAAGCCTCGTATCCTTTTGCTCTATGGCTCACTTCGTGATCGTTCCTATAGTCGGTTTCTGACGCTGGAAGCGCAGCGTCTGCTCGATGCGATGGGCGCTGAAACGCGTCTCTTTCATGCCAATGGTCTTCCCTTGCCAGACGACGGTTCGGCAGAGCATCCGAAGGTTCAGGAATTGCGTGAGGCAATGCTTTGGTCAGAAGGGCAAGTCTGGACCAGTCCAGAACGTCATGGAGCCATGAGCGCCGTCATGAAATCGCAGATCGACTGGATTCCTTTGCCGGGCGGAGCAATTCGTCCGACGCAGGGCCGAACTCTGGCATTGATGCAGGTTTCAGGGGGATCGCAGAGCTTCAACGCTGTCAATCAGATGCGCATTCTTGGGCGTTGGATGCGAATGATCACCATTCCAAACCAGTCATCCGTCGCAAAGGCATGGCAGGAATTTGACGACGCTGGACGGATGAAACCTTCATCGTTCTATGATCGCGTGATCGATGTGATGGAAGAACTAATGAAGTTTACACTTCTGACACGGGGCATCTCGGATCACCTCACAGACCGATATAGCGAGCGCCAGGAAGAAGCGGTCAAACTCGAAAAGCGTGTTTCGTTGAAATCAATATGAGCGCTGAACGGTTTCCCATTGCGGCCATTGCCGGTCTCGGACTGACCCAGAATATCGGTTACGGCACTTTATATTATTCCTTCAGTATTCTCGCGCCATCCATGGCGCGGGACTTCTCCGTTTCCAACGAATGGATTTTCGGAGCGCTGTCGGTTGCTCTGCTAGCCGGGGGCTTTCTGGCTCCCTGGTTAGGCAAATGGATTGATCGTTACGGCGCAGGTCGCATGATGACGACAGGCTCGATACTGGCCGCCATCTCTCTCGTACTGTGTTCGTTTTCTCCAAATGCCTTGGCGTTTGCAGGCGCGCTGACGATCATCGAAATCGCCGCTAATCTCGTCCAGTATGGAGCAGCTTTTGCATTATTGGTGCAATTAGCGCCAAATGTTGCCCAGCGTAGCATTACCTATCTGACACTGATTGCAGGCTTTGCCTCGACAATTTTCTGGCCCATCATAACAACGCTTCAGCACTGGATTACCTGGCAACAGACCTATTTGCTGTTCGCTTGCCTCCATTTGTTTCTCTGCGTGCCGGTACACCTTTTGCTTACGCGTTCTATTGCAAAGAGTGGTCGGAAACGATCAACGAATGGAGCAGTCACCACCGCCTGTTCAGGTGATCTGCCTGCCCATCAACGGCGCAAAGGTTTTGTACTTATTCTCGTGGCATTCTCGACTCAGGCTCTCGTCGCAGCGGCCATTCTGGTCCACGGGCGGGCAAGGCTTTTTCCTGCCAGTTCCGTTCATTGCTGATTCCGCAGAAGATCGAAAAGTCCTCATCTCGCAACGTTCTGTGGCGCGTGCGCTGGAGATTGCCCGCACAGCCTCCGTCTGCTTCATTAGCGCTGGCGAGTTGACGGAGGACTCACTGCTGCGCCGCCAGAACATGCTCAGCAAATCCGAACTGGAAAGCCTGCGTGCCGCCGGTGCAATTGGTGACACCAATGGCATTTTCTACGACAAGGACGGGCAGCAGGTCGAGCACGAGATGAATCAGCGCACCATCGCTCTCAGCTTTGCCGAACTGAAGAAGGTTCAAGTCGTGCTGCTCATCGCCGGGCAGGAGAAAGCGCTTGCGGCCAAAGCGCTTCTGAAAAGTGGCATCGTCAACGGCCTCATTATCGATGGTGATGCCGCTGTAGCACTGAACCAGCTATTATAATTAGCTAGACTAAACTCCAGCGCAGCAACTTTATCTATAACGTTTTTTGATGCCTCCATAAGCCACGGAGGAGGCGGTGGTTACGAGCCTTCTGCCGATTGCGACGATAACGGCTTGTGGGATAGCCGCGTTTGTTGATTCTTTGTGTGGCAGATTTCAGAACACAGATTGATATGCACTGGGCACGCAGCCCGGTGCACAAACAGGCTCAATACCCGCCGCCCTTCGCCGCAAACTTAAGGTTAATTGGTATTATTTTGCTGCCCGCAGCAACGGGGCGCCTGACTCAGCTTGACCGCATAAAACGACAAGCGGACAGTCACCTGATATCCAGCCAAGAAACCAACTGTCGTTAAAGCATTCGCTACGCCTTGAAAAGGTATGAACCGCTGCCCCCGTAATGGGCGATCCGCTGATAGTTAAATAAGAACAAGATGCTCTTCCGCACACAAGGCGGAAGAGGCTCTATGTCTTGCCACCTGATATAGTTGGCGCCAAGGCCATTGTTCTCGTCATTACTGAAAGCAGCATGACCAGGAGATCAATCCCTCTTAAGGACTGAATTAAATCCGTACCTTGGTGCCCGATTGCGCAACACGGCTACTACGTCTGCGAATACCTTGTTTCTCACCTCTGAATAAGACTGCTTGGAATAATGTGCAGCATGTGGAGAAAGAAGGAGGTTTTCCACGCTCAGAAGCGGGTTGTCCATCCCTACCGGTTCCTGAACCAGCGTATCAATGCCGGCGCCAGACAGGTGTGCCGATTGGAGTGCGTCAGCCAACGCTCCTTCATCCACAAGGCCGCCGCGGGAAACGTTGACTAGGATCGCACCCTTCTTCATTCGTGCAAGCACGTCTCGTGAGATGATATTCTGTGTTTCAGGCGTGGCGGGAACATGAAGCGAAACAATATCGGATTGAGTTATCACTTCCTCGAACGTGGCTGCTTCCACACCGGTCGCAGCAATGCGGTCCGCAGCCATATAGGGATCGTAAGCGATGATCTTATACCCGAATGCTGAGGCCTTGCGTGCCGTCATACGACCGATTTGACCAAAACCGATCAAACCGAGCGTTTGATGCGATGGCCGAATAATCCCCTCGCCGTCAACCATAGCTTGCCATCGGCCTTCACGCACTGCAGTGTCGTAGCGCTTCAGCCGACGAGCGAGAGCCAACATCATTGCCACGGCGTGAGTGCTGACCTCGTCCAGATTGGAGTCTGGCACATAAGTGACCTGCACTCCTGCCCGTGTACAGGCCTCGACATCAATGGAATCGAGTCCTACACCAAAACGACCGATGACTTTGAGTTTTGGCAGCGCCTTCAAAACACGCTCAGTCACCGGTTCCCGCAAGATCATCAACGCATCTGCGTCGTAGCATTCCTCAATCAGCTCCTCTTCATTGAGAAGTGTCTTTTCTATGAAGGCCGCATCGAGCTCCGCAAGATAGGCATGTTGTTCCGGCTCAACGGCGAGAACGCCATCACACTTGACGATCTTCATGCAGATTTCCTTTCCGTTTCAGTGAGCGCGGCTCGCGTTTGCGATATGCCTCCAGCCATTGCAGCGCCGAGAAACATCGTATCGCTTGCGAGCAGATAGAACGAGATTCCTTTCCCGTACCAAGCGGCTATGTCGCTTGTATCCGGGCGGAAAATGCCTACGGCTTTGTTCGTAGAAATTGCTGTTCTTGTGATCTTTTCAATCGCAGCAACAAGCTTTTCGCGACCATTCGGTCCCATCGCATCGATGGAAACGGACAGGTCTCCGGGGCCTATGAAAATCACATCGACACCATCAACTTCTGAGATCTCTTCGATATTGGCCAGACCTTCAGCCGTTTCGACCTGGATCGCCAAAGCGATGGCATCGTTTGCTGCGGTTAGATAGTCTGGAATACGATAGCCATAGGCCGCGGCGCGACCAGGTCCAACCCCTCGAGCGCCGATCGGCGGATAGCGCGTTGCCTGAACTGCGGCCCGTGCTTGGTGAGCCGTTGATACGCGCGGCACAAGAACACCTTGCGCACCGGCATCAAGCACAGCCGCAATCGCTTCCGGTGTATGACCCGGTACCCGGACCATAGCCGGCACAGAGTGAACATCGCAAGCCCGGATCAGATCCTCAATACGCTCACGACTGATCTGCGAATGTTCCCAGTCTATGCAGACGAAATCAAGCCCGGTGGCAGCCGTCACTTCGACCGCGACAGGATGGGGGATAGCGGAAAACGTTCCTATCAGCGGTGAGCGTGCCTTGCAGCGAGCACGAAAACTTTCCATGAATCCATTCCTTTTAAAAGCGTTAGAAGACTGAAATTTCTTTCCTTCCACACAGTTTTAGCGGGCAGCAACAATTAGCGCCTCACGCCGCCGTGCAAGCCGGATGTTCACGAAACTCATGAGCCCTCCCGACAGAAGAAAAGCAGCCGCGACGAAAAGCGCATATTCATAATTACCGGTCGTATCGCGAATGATCCCGAACAGGTAGGGACCGGTGAATCCGCCGAGATTTCCAAGTGAGTTCGCCAGTGCGATCGCGGCCGCCGCCGCAGCGCCTGATACAGCAGGCCGCGGCAGCGCCCAATAGGCACTCCCGCCGGCATAAATGCCCGCCGCAACACAACAGAACGCGAACATCGAAATCAGCGGATTTGTCGTCAGAGCACCTATCACAAACCCCAATGCCCCAAGAGCACAGGGGATGAGCACGTAAAACAGGCGATCATCCGTATATTTCGTGTACCGGCTCCAGAAATAGATCGCGAGCGCGGCTGCTATATAGGGGACAGCCACCACCCAGCCCACCATCGAAGTCTGAACACCCAGTTCGCGAACGATTTGCGGAAGCCACATGTTAAGCGCATAGCCAGTTGTCAGGATAAGGAAATACTGGAGCGCGAGCGCAAGTGTAGGCAAATCCATTAATGCAGACAGTGGCGAGGCATGCTTTGCAGCAGAATTGCCTTCCGCCTGCAACTGTGCGCGCAGTACGCTTTTCTGGCTATTGTTAAGAAACTTTGCGTCTTCAACGCGATCAGGTAACCTCAGAAAGACAACAATACCGAGGATGATGGCAGGTATACCCTCGATGATAAACATCCAGCGCCAGTCGAAGGCCTCGATCAACGCTGTTGACAGCGGTGCACCAACAGCATTCGCAATAGGCCCGAACGCGAAAAAGATCGCGGTTGCCCTGCCAATCTCACGTTTCGTGTACCACTGGTTCATATAATAGACGACACCGGGAACAAAACCGGCCTCGGCAAGACCCAGAAGGAAACGGACCGCATAGAAGGAATAAGGGCCTTGTACCAAAGCCATGCACATGGAAAGAAGGCCCCATGTGACCATGATACGCGCTATCCATCGGCGCGCGCCGACCTTCTGCAAAATGAGATTGCTAGGAATCTCGAATGCAAAGTAGCCAAGAAAGAAGATACCTGCGCCAAAACCATAAGCTGCAGCCGAAAGGCCTATGTCAGCGTTCATTGTTAGAGACGCGAATCCAACATTCACGCGGTCCAGAATTGATACGAAAAAGCTAATCCCGAGCAGCGGCATTATGTTGCGTGTCACTTGTCGAGCGGTATGTTCATCCATAATTTCCCCTCCATGGGAATCAATTTCCCTCTAAGTTCCCGATATGAAAGTGTCGGCACTTTTTATTTTATTGTCGACACATATAGAAAAGATGGAGCCATGTCTAATAATTTTACGCCTTCAGACGAGCAAAACGATCCGCAAGGACGTACCGGCGACATGGTGCAGATCTTAGCCACCAGTCTGCGAGGAAAAATTCTAAGTGGGGAATTGCCAGCAGGACAAAGGGTACGCGAATCGAGCATAGCATCAGACCTCAGCGTCAGCCGCGCAACGCTGCGTGAGGCCCTGAGGCTAATCGAGAGGGGTGGATTGATCGAGAAATCACCCAACCGTTCCTATATCGTTGTTAGCTTCAATGAACGAGATATTTTCGAACTGGCCACCTTGCGTACGGCTCTTGAAGTCATGGGAGCCCGTTTAGCGCTTCAAAGAAGTTATACATCTTCCGCTTTAGCGGCGGCCATACCTGCTATCGCATCGGCTGCCGAGAACCGAGATCTCAAGTCGCTGGCAGCGGCCGACCGTCGCTTTCATGAGATATTGATCGAATGCGCTGATCACAGGCGTCTTCTGGAGTCGTATCATGCATTACAGGATCAGATTGAACTGGCCATGCTGAATGTCCAGAAACATGAACTGAATATTGCGGGAATAGCAGACCGGCACGCGCGGTTAGTTGCACTTGCCACAAACCCGGACAAATTTGTTGAAGAACTCTCTCGACACATCCGTGAGGGCATGGGCGTTAGCGATATATCGGTATTGATTTGATTCACACGGTATCATTTCGTACAAATCTTGGGGGTGGTGAACTGATTGCCAGTCAGAAATAGAATTAACCTTCGTCTTTGTAGTGGCCATTAGTTCCGAACATACTATTCTTTGTCCAACGGTTCTGGATATCGCGGCCGACTCAAAATCCCTTCTAGATGGCGGTTTTTCGTGCCTCGGAAATATAAAGCGCGCGCAGGTCGCGTGTAATTTGGCCTGGCTTCCCGGTACCAATCGATTCACCATCGATTGCAATTACGGGCGTGACAAATGTCGAGGCGCCAGTGATGAACGCTTCGTCAGCCTCCATCACCTCCTTAATAGTAAAACTGCGTTCAACAATTTCCAGCGTCGTACAAGCCACATAGCGCAAAAGGGCGGTTCGCGTAATGCCATGCAGAATATCGTTAGACAGTGCACGGGTAATCACCTTGTTGTCCTTAACGATATACGCGTTATTGGCAGTGCCCTCGGTAACAAAACCATCTTGAACGAACCACGCATCATCTACGCCTGCTTGCTTTGCCAACATTTTTGCCATTGAGGGGTAAAGCAGCTGCACAGTCTTGATATCACGACGCGCCCACCGTAGATCGGGCACAGAAATCACCTTGACCCCTGTCTTTGACTTTGGCCCGTCAATCAGATTGGACACCGCTTGTGTGAACATCACAACTGTCGGCTGAACGGCTTCGTCTGGAAACGCAAAATCCCGGTCGCCGGGGTTTCCTCTGGATATCTGCAGATAGACCAGTCCCTGATCGAGCTGGTTTTCTATGATCAGTTGCCGCAAAATATCAAGAAGCGTCTGGCGGTGAAGCGGCTGACGGATGCGCAGCTCGGAAAGTGAGCGATCCAATCGGGCTGCATGTCCGTCAAAATCGAGAATTTTGCCATCAATGACTGACACAACTTCATAGACAGCATCGGCAAACAGGAAGCCGCGGTCAAATACAGAAATATTCGCCTCGTCTTGGGGAACGAAGTTTCCATTGAGGTAAACTGTTCGCTTTTTGAGCATAGCAATAGCCTGTTAAAAATTTTTCCGCTAGGTTGTCGAGGCTGTCAATCGTTGAGGAGAGTTTCAAAGAATAGCTCTCCAATCTCTGGAAATGCCTCCGGATATTCTTCGCAGATTTCTTTACCCTGTGTCATCAGGCAGATGATGACAGGAGACTTTCCGGTGACGGCAATTCGGATCAGATCGTGTTTGTAATAGGATGCTTTGGGATCACCGGTCCAGGTATTCTTCCCCGCTTTACTCCATATCTGCGCATCAGCAGGAATACCGCCACCAAGAAATTCGGTAACCTGAAAATGCGGCTGTCTGGCTTCGGCACTATTGCGGTCACGTAGCAATGTCTGTTTTGCCCTGTTTTCAGAAGCGGCTGAGAGCGGAAGCTGACTGGAGAAAAGCGCGCTGAACAGACGCGCTGCGGCAAGCGGCGTCAGCGCGTTCAGATTTTCTCCCGCAAGCCCTGCATATTGAGCCTCACGCCCATAGCGCACATCGTCCATCAGCTTCTGCGTGATATTACAACCCTCGAACTCTGGCCAGTTGAGCCCGGAAAAGAAGCTGTTGAGGTGCTCGCGCTTTTCCCGCCATTCGTTGAACTGGGAGCCTTCCAACATGGTATCGCCGGTCGTACCCGTAATGATGTCGATGACATAATTGGTTCCGGTGTTGGATGACCACAGGATCATGTCACGCATGGCGCGAGACAGTTCTTCATGATCGGCGACATTGCCATGGTCAATAGCGTTGAGCACATGGACCAGATGAAATGCTTTGACAAGACTGCAGGGGTAGCAGCGCCAGTCGCCACGATATGAAAAGCCATCCGGCTTTTCACCGGGACCTTTCTGACGCAATGCGACGAAACCAAAATTGTCGGCCCGCAGGCCGCGGTCGGCAAACGTGTCAGTCAGGCAGCTGGTGATGACTTCACAGCGGCGCGACCAATCAGAATTATCTTCAAAGAACACTGGATGATCTTTCTATCAGGACGTTCACGGTTTAGGCGCGCTCAGCTTTCCAGCAGCGGACCAGCCCGCCGTTGACAAGATGCTGCATGGGCTGGCTTTGGTGGCAGATGTCTTCGGTAATCGGGCAACGAGGCGCAAAACGGCAACCGGGCTGGACGGCAAAGGGGTCGGGTATCTCACCACTGATCGGCTCGCCTGTTGCCTGCGGACGGCGAACATCGGGCACAGCTGCAATCAAAGCCTTTGTATAAGGATGACGGGGAGAAGCAAATAGGGCGGCACTGTCCTGCAATTCAACGATCTCACCCAGATACATGACTGCAACGCGATCACACAGATAGCGGATTACATTCATGTCATGGGAAATGAAGACTATGGTCAAACCCTTATCTTTGTTGAGCCGTTTCATAAGATTGATGATCTGCGCCTGAACAGAGGCATCAAGGGCCGAGACCGGTTCATCGGCAAACAGAACCTGCGGATTGGCGCAGAGTGCCCGCGCCACCGAGACGCGTTGTCTTTGTCCGCCGGACAAAGCATGCGGAAATTTCAACGCCGTTTCGGCTACCAGATTGACTTCCCCGAGTACGTCAAGCGCCCGCTGCCTACGCTCGCCGGCAGGAATATTGCGGTGATAATGGGAGATCACTTCTTCCAGCTGCGCGCCAATTGTCATGCGTGGATTGAGCGAGGAATAGGGATCCTGAAAGACCATCTGAAGACGGCCATCACGGTCCGGCCCGTCAAGCCGACGGCCATTGAACACCACCTCCCCTGCGCTGCCGGGCTGCAGTCCGACGCCTATGCGCGCGAGCGTGCTCTTGCCACATCCGGATTCTCCGACGATGCCGAGTATTTCTCCCTGCTCGATACCAAGGTCGACGCCACGCACCGCATGCAGACTGACAGGCGGACGGTTGGCAATAACATCGCGAAGGCTGCGCCTGACGGGAAACTTCTTTTCGATCTTCCGGAAATCAAGCACTGACATTGGCAACCTCATTCAGAATGCACGCATCGAGATGACCGAAGGATGAGCCGCCACGTAACTCCAGCGCCGGCGGGCGTCCGATCGCGCACCGAGGTTGGGCACGGAAACAGCGTGGCACAAAGCGGCAACCATCAGGCGGATTGACGAGCCCTGGGGGAGCTCCCTGAATGGGAACAAGTTCCTGGTCGCGAGCGGCTTGACCCGGAAGCGCGGCGAGCAGCGCTTTCGTATAGGGGTGCGAAGGCTTGTCCAGGACGTCGCGCACCGTGCCCGTTTCCACCATACGCCCGGCATACATCACCGCCATACGATCGCAGATCTGGGAGACGACCCCAAGATCGTGGGTGACCAAGATGATTGAGGCACCAAGGCTGTCTCGACGTTCTTTGAGGAGCCGCAATATCTGATCCTGTACGGTAACATCGAGCGCAGTGGTAGGCTCATCGGCTATGATCAGACGCGGGCGCAACGCGAGAGCCATCGCGATAACCACCCGCTGACGCAAGCCTCCTGAAAGTTCGTGCGGATAGGCGTCAAGTCGGCGCTCCGGCGACGTTACATGGACATCCCGCAACAGTTGCAGCGCCGCCTCGCGGGCTGCCTTTTTGCTGACATTTCTGTGGCGGCGTATGACTTCACTGATCTGCTTGCCGACACGCATGGTCGGATTGAGCGCCGTCAGCGGATCCTGGAAAATGAAGGCGACATCGCTTCCGCGGATCTTTGAGAGTGCTCTTTCCTTCATCGGAACGAGGTCGCCGACGCCCTCGAGCAGTATCTGACCGCCGCTGACCCGCGCGGCGGCACCACCAAAAAGGCGCAGGATCGAGCGACAGGTGGCTGACTTGCCACAGCCGGATTCGCCCACAATTCCAAAAATTTCACCGGGATTGACATCGAAGCTGATGCCATCGACGGCACGAACGACACCCGACGGGCTGCCAAACTCGGTCATGAGGTCGCGGACAGAAAGAAGGCTCATGACTTACCCCTTCGGTTTCAGCGTGGTGGACAGACCTTCGCCAAGCAGCGAAAATGCAATGCCGATCCAGACGATGGCGAGACCCGGAAAAATGGTCATCCAGGGCGCCTCGCGCATATAATCGATGCTTTCGACGATCAGCAGGCCCCATTCCGGCGCGGGAGGCTGCACACCGAGGCCGAAAAAGGACATGGCGGCCACGGCCTGAACGGTGAGCACGACATCGGACATTGAATAGACAATCGCCGGCGTGACGACATTGGGCATGATGTGGCGCAGCATCACACGCAGCTTGCCAAATCGCAAAACGCGTGTGGCGTCGATATATTCCAGCCGCGACACAAGCAGTGTTTCACCGCGCACAATGCGCGCATAGCCGATCCAGTTAACGATGAAGAAGGCGATATAAAGATTGGTTTCACTGGGCCCAAGCACCCCGACTATAGCCAGGATGAGGACATAGAATGGAAAAGCCCAGACGATATCGGTGATACGCATCAGCACCGCATCGACAATCCCGCCGAAGTAACCTGCGATCAGACCGATCATCACACCCATGATCATGGGACCGAAGACACAGATCAGCGCCAGACGCAGATCGTATACGGCGCCCGCCAGAATGCGGGTAAAAATATCGCGCCCGAAATTATCGGTGCCGAACCAGTGCAGCGCAGACGGCGGTTGCATCGCGCCCGCAAAATCGAGCGCGAAGGGATCGTAAGGTGACAATATCGGTGTCAGGACAGTAGCGGCCAGTGTGATCAGCAGCATGAGCAGGCCAATTGCACCGGACCAGGTGTGCAGAAGTTTGCCGGGAATGGACATGGTCTACTCCATCCTGACGCGTGGATCGGCCAGCGCGTAGCAGATGTCGGTAATCAAATTTACAATCACAACCATGATTGCGAAGAAGACGGTCAGGCCGCGGATGACGGGCAGATCGCGCGAAACGATGGCATCGATCAACAGGCTTCCAAGACCGGGTACAGAGAAGATCTTCTCGACCACGACGGTGCCGCCGACTATCCAGCTTACCCGCACGCCGATGATGGATATTGTTGAGATAAGGCTGTTTGGCAGCACATGGCGCAGAAAGATTTCCGGACGGCGAAGACCTTTTGCGCGGGCCGTGTCGATATAATCAGCCTTCATCGTGTCTATGAGCGCAGCGCGCAGACTCTGCTGTATGAGGGCTGCGGTTGAAAGACCGACAACCAGAGAGGGCAGGAAAAGCCGGTTTATGTTGATCCAGAAGCCAGTGCCGACACCACCGGTAGCGAACCAGCCCATGCCAAGCGCTAGCCAGATAATCAGCATATAGCAAAGCCAAAACGGCGGCATGGCAATGAGCGCCACAAACACCTGACGGATGACGTTGTCGATGAACCGGCCGCGATAAATCGCGGCGACAATGGCGAACGGGAGGGCGATCAGAAGCGCTATAATGGTTGAATAAGCCACGATTGCTAATGTGAAGGGCAATCGCTCCATCACCAGAGCGATGATTGGCTGCTTGTGGAAGATCGAAACCCCGAAACTCCCCGTCAGGCAATCACGCAGAAAATAGATGTACTGGACCCATAACGGCTTATCGAGTCCCCAGAGTTCACGCATGGCCTGCAATTCTTCAGGGCTGGCGCGGGTTCCCATCGCATGGGACGCCGGATCGCCCGGCACTATCTGAAGAAGCAGAAAACTGATCAGTGTAATCCCCAACAGAACCGGGATCAGCATCAGCAGACGTTTGAGAATGGAAAAAATCATTGCGTTCGCTGGCGTTCGATTTTGGCGTACCGCCCGGACTTCGAAAGTATCTCTCGAAAAGGCGATGGCTCACTTCATTAAGAATGCCGTACCTTGCGGAATTGACCGGCCGCATGGCTCTGGGAAATGCCGTAACCGTGATAGGCGGCGGGATTCGCGCCTGCTATCCTTAATCGACCCGCAGGCGCTGAATCGCGAGGCGATGGCTCACCTCATTTTTCGAGTTTCACATCCTCAAGGCGGAAGTTTGAAGTGGGAAGCACTTCAAAGCCCTTCACGTTGCTGCGCACCGCCCAGGCTGTCGCGGGATGATAGAGGAAAATATACGGTGCGCCGTCATGCAGGATACCGATCATTTCCTTAAACATAGCACCACGCTTTTCCCCATCAGCGGTCTTTCGCTCTTCCGCGTAAAGCTCGTTGAGACGATCATTCTTCCACTGGGTGTGGTAGGCATTCGCGCGTTCCGGATTAACGGCGACAAAACCGATGATCTGATCGGGGTCAATTGTATCGGAGGTGGTGTAGGACACCGACATATCGTAATTGCCCGCTTTGGTCGTTTCCCACTGGGTACCGCCTTCCAGCATCTGTACCTTGAGCTTGACACCAATTTGTTGCAGCATCGCCTGAAGTGCAATAGCTGCATTGCGGCTGGTTGCGGCGCCTGAGTCGACCACAAGCTGGGCCTCAAAGCCGCCGGCGTAACCCGCATCAGTCAAAAGCGCCTTTGCCTTGGCCAGGTCATAAGGATAAGGCGTTAGATTCGCATCGGCATAGGCCATGACAGGCATGGCTGATGCAGCTGGCTTGCCAGCGCCATAAAGCACGCCCTGTACCAGTGCATTCTTGTCAATCGCATAATTCAGTGCCTGACGCACACGTTCATCATCAAAGGGTTTGCGTGTGGTGTTGAGCTGCACGAAGTCGGCGCGATAAGGGATGGTCTGGCCAACACTGATACCTTCCTTATTGCCAAGCTCCTTTAGTTGATTGACGGGCGGATCGAGCGCCACATCGACTTCGCCCGCCTCAAGCTTGATGGCGCGTGCAGATGGTTCGGTGACGACATCGAGACGCGCCTCGTCAACGAAAGGCTTGCCCTGCTGCCAGTAATGCGGATTCTTAGCCAGCTCCACCTTCGAGCCCCGCACCCAGGACTTCAGCAGGAAAGGACCTGATCCAACGGGCGCATCAAAGAACGCCGCTCCCTTGGCTTCCACCTGCGCCTTGGGTAGAATCGCAGCGGCAAAAAGCCCCAGATTGTTGAAGGCCGGCGTAAAAGGTTCGGCGAGCTTCATCGTGATTTCATGCGGACTGACGATCTCAAAGCCTGTGATCGGACGATAGAACCGACCCCATCCGGATTCCTTGGAAGCAGCACGTTCAATAGAGAATTTCACGTCTTCGGCCGTCACCGGCGTGCCGTCAGAAAACTTGGCATCCCGCAACTTGAACTTCAGCGTCAGCCCATCCGGAGAAACGGTCCAGCTTTCTGCAAGGCCCGGCTCAAGCTTTTCGCCGGTTTTGTCCGGGCGAACGAGCGTGTCGAAAATGAGCAGCTGGGTCCAGATCGAACCATTGTCACTGGTTGCAATCGGATCAAGTGTGATGGGATCAAAACCGATAGCGACACGCAGTGGATCAGCTTGCGCCGTGAGAGCGGAAAGCGAAAAGACAGAGGCGAGAAAAAGGCCTTTTAGGCCGAGCCTGGAAAGCATGAAAGTGCTCCTACACCATTTGCTGTGATTGAAGCGGCATCCCCTTATTTTTTATAGCCACCGCTTCTTCAACAAAGAAATTAGACAACAACCACCCGTATGGATAATAATAAATCTGCTATCTCTTATTAATAGGCTGATAATGGATTTGCGTGAACTGGAACTGTTCGGGACGCTCATGCGCGTTGGAACGACAATTGAAACCGCGCGCTTGCTGGGAATATCTCAACCCAGTGTGAGCGGACAATTGAAGCGCCTGGAGAGCAGGCTCGGCTTCTCGCTTTTTCATCGTACCGGCAATCGTCTTGAACCGACACGCGAGGCAAATGAGCTTTTTGCGCTCTCGATGCCAATTTTCACGACGCACACCCTTGTGCGCTCTGAATTATCCACCTTGCGTCATCGCGCGTCCCGCCCAGTGGCGATTTCTGCAACGCCAGCACTCGTTGAAAGTTTTATCGGACCGGTGCTTCTTAATGCAGGTTACCGTGACTGGAGACAGCGCCTACTTTTGAAGGTTCACACACCCGAAGAGGACCTGCGCAAAGAGGAGGCTGACATCGGTTTACAAATGGCTTTACCGCCAAAGGCCGAATTTCACTCCTATATTGTCGGACAGACCCCTTTGGTTGCAGTCATTCAATCGGATCATCCACTGGCTAGATTGAAGTCACTTACCTGCGCGATTATCGCCAAACACCCGCTGGTTTGTTACAATGCAGACTGGTCGCCCATGGGCGGCACCATTCGCACAGCCTTTGCCGCTCAAGGACTAAACTATGATCCTGTATGCGTTGTGCCGTTTTGCGGAACTGTTTGCAGTCTGGTTCGTGCATGCGGTGGAGTCGGCGTCGTGGATGCGATGACTGCGCAGGATTACGCCATGCAGGGACTGGTTTCACTGCCGATCAACGATATGCCGGAGGTCTCTATCGTCGCCTTTCATCGGCGAAACGAACCGTTGCGCGCTTCGGTTCAGGATTTCCTGACGGCCCTTCGCAACCATCCATGATATCTCCCAGCTGTGAAATCGAGACCTGATTAGAATTTAACGCACGAACATTCAAATCAGCCTCAATTCCGAAGCTAAATCGATCTCAAGAACGTGACCCCCGTCGATATCATGTTCAAGTGATCCCAATCAGGACAAAAATGCCGTCACTCTGATTGGATGTAAAGCTAAGGAAAAGCGTTAAATGACCGGAATGGAAACAGACAATTTGGACTAGTCGTAATTTAGAGAAGCAGGCGTTTTCCCCAGACACCCCCACCTGATTGCCAGTCAAGAACATTTACGCGCTTTTACCGGCACTGGGCGCTCTTTTTCAGGGAAAATAACCCTCCCTTGAAATCAATCAGGACCGACGCCGTGATTGGAACGGTAAACCCGAGGAAACAGATGTCAGGTACCTTGGAAACGCGGTGGGTTGACCAGGAACATGTCTTCTATTTCCGTAACTCGACGCCGGGCGCGGTGCTATGCCTTTTCATTTTCGAACTATGCCTGCCTTGACGTAGCCGGAGGCGTCCATCCCATCAGATCTACCTAAAGTGGTGCAATCTCAATTTCTCTGGCGACGGCTTCATCAATCGGAGTCTCATATGTCATGAGGATGTAACCAAGAACTGAGTAAAAGCCAACCGTAGCGAGCAAATCGAACACCGCGGCTCTTCCAATTCGGCTGGCCAGCTTTTCTTCAAGATCGCGGGGCAGACGCCTTTTATCGAAAAGACAATCGACCGCTTCTGCGATCAGACCATCGTCTCCGGTAGGCGAGGATCGCATAGCAGCAATACGCTCATCGGACATTCCAAGCGCACGCGCACGGCTCAAATGATGCGCCCATTCGTAAGCAGACCCCATGCGATATGCTGAACGCAGAATAACCAGCTCTGAGCGCTCCAGACCCAGTGCACTATCCTTCACGATATGCTGGCGCAAAGGCGCCCAAGCCCGCACGAGATCCGGATGGTACGCCATCGTACGATAGACATTCAAAGCACCGGCAAAGCCGGACCGAAGGTCCTCGATTGCTGCAGGCCAATCGGAATCCTTTATGGGAAGGCATGGTGTATCGGTCATTGCGATCTCATTATTATCGTGTTTTGTCAAATGAAGATGCGTATTGCGCATAGAGTTCCGGAGCTCGGTCGGTCCAGATGCCTGTTGCGGCGCGATAACGCGCAATGTCGTCAAGGTCGAGTTCAACCCTTAGAACATCCTCACGGTCATGCGCGAGATTGCCCACAACACGACCGTCCGGAGCGATGACGCAAGAGCGCCCCATGAAACGCTGGTCCCCATGCGATCCTGCTCGATTACAGCTTAGAAAATAGACTCCGTTTTCAACCGCTCGCGTATAGGCGCGATGAATGTACAGACCCTCGTCTGCTACAGGCTCCGACGTAGCGCCGAACGATGCCCAGATGGATGTTATGATGCCCGCGCCCTCGCAGGCCATGATCCGTGTGATCTCAGGAAACCGGATATCATAGCATATTTGCATGCCCAGACGCGTGCCGAGCGCGGGATAGGTCGAGATACGATCACCTCTGGTGAAGTAGAGTTTCTCATTGTGCCATTGGTGGATCTTGACATAGACCCCTTCCACACCGGCCGGGGTAATCAGAAGTGAAGCATTGTGCATGACACCGGCCAAACGCCTGTCCCTTATGCCAAGCCCGACCACCAGCATGACATCATAAGTCGCGGCCATATCTTTTAGTTTTTGGACCTGCGGTCCGTCGAGATCGGCGCAAGCGTCGTATAATGCCTTTCCGTAATGTGGTACGGCGCTCACCATCGGCCCACCGGGAACCAACGGCTCGACATAGCCAGTATTGGAAAGCTCCGGAAAAATCACCAGCTTGGCCCCATGTGCGGCCTCGGTCTCGATGAACGTGCACATCCGTTCGATGTTCCGTTCAGCGGCAAGCGGCACCACATCAAATTGAATAAGACTGGCTGATATCATCATGCAACTTCCATAATGCGCCGCCCTGCGGCAAAGTCCCAATCACGGCCGGGAGCTGCCTCGATAAGCGCTCTCGTATAGTCTTCCCGTGGATTGGCGAGGATTTCGTTCGCGGCCCCATATTCGACCACTTTGCCACGTTGCATCACCATGACATCGTCGCAAATCTGGGCAGCCACGCGTAGATCATGCGTAATGAACAGGATTGCAAGATTACAGCGCTGCTGTATTTCCGCCAGCAAGTCGAGCACCTGCGCCTGTACTGAAACGTCCAATGCCGAAACAGCTTCGTCGGCAACGATGACATCCGGCTCCATCATCAATGCGCGCGCAATAGCGATACGCTGCCTTTGCCCGCCGGAAAACTGATGTGGAAAGCGCTCCAGACTGGTACTCGGAAGACCAACAACCTGCAGCAGATCGGCGGCCCGCTGCATTGCGCTCTGCCTTGTCTCTCCCATATTCAACGGCCCCTCTATCAGGCTTTCATCAACACGAAGCCGCGGATTGAGAGAACGGTTCGGGTCCTGAAAGATCATCTGGACGGCGCGCCTCGACCGGGACAACGCCCGATCGCCGCGCAGCGGAACGATGTCCTCTCCATTGACCATGACGGCACCGTCTGTCGGGTTCTCCAGGCGGAGAAGGCAACGCGCAACCGTCGATTTACCCGATCCGCTCTCGCCGACAATGCCCAGCGTTCTCCCCGGCGACAGGGAAAAGCTCACATCGACGACGGCCTTGATCTGAAGCGGCGGCTTTCTGCGCAACTGATCCAGAAAACTGCCGGTCTCGTAGATTTTTTCCAGGCCTTTGACATCCACGACATTACCGGCATCCTGCTTTTCCCGCATCGGGCGCGGGGTCAAAGATGGGACGGCACTCAAGAGTTCACGCGTATAGGTCTGTTGTGGGCTTGCGAGAACGTCATGGACGGGGCCGGTTTCAACCATCTCGCCGCGACACATGACACAGACGCGATCCGCAATATCAACCACCACGCCCATATCATGCGTAATGAACAGAACCGCCGTATTCTGCTCCTCCTGCAGTTCCCGGATAAGCGACAGGATTTGTTTCTGGGTGGTAACGTCCAGTGCGGTGGTCGGCTCATCAGCGATAAGAAGCTTGGGTTTCAACGCCAGCGCCATCGCGATCATGACGCGCTGACGTTGGCCGCCCGAAAGCTGATGCGGATAGCTGTCGTAAATTCTGGCAGGGTCGGGCAGATGCACGGACTCGAAAACATCGCGAGCCGCCTTTTTACGATCCTTCGGCGACATCTTGCGATGCGCACGATAGACTTCATCCATCTGCAAACCGATGGTCAAAACGGGATTGAGCGCGGTCATCGGCTCCTGAAAGATCATAGCCATCTCTGCGCCACGCAGGGCCTTCGTCCGGGCGGCATTCGATTTGAGAATGTCCTCTCCGTTCAGCAAAACTTCGCCTGCGACGACCTGCAACTCCTCCTTGGGCAACAGGTCCATCGTCACCAGGGACGTGACCGACTTGCCCGATCCGGATTCTCCGACGAGGCACACGGTCTCTCCGGGATAGACGTCAAAATCGATACCATGCAGGATTGGAGAAGGTCGCTTGCCCTTGGTCGCGACCTTCAATCCGCGAACCGCGAGTACGGGCGAGCCCTTATGTGCTATTTCAGCCATCAACCGGCCCTCCCCTTCATTTTAGGATCGAGACGATCACGCAGCGCATCGCCCAGCAGATTGATAGACAGAATACAAAGCGACAGCACGATTGCCGGCCAGAACACAAGCCACGGATTGAGCGCGAAATAGAGGCGGCCTTCGGCCATGATATTACCCCAGGTCGGGATTTCCGTACCGATGCCCACGCCGAGGAATGAAAGTGCGGCCTCGGTCAGGATTGCCGAAGCATAGATGTAGGTGCCCTGAACGATAAGCGGAGCAATCGTCGTCGGCAACAGGTGGCGCAGGATAAGCCTTGGCGTCGGGGTGCCAAGAAGGGTCGCGGCTTGCACGAAGGTTTCGGTTCGCGCGGCGATGACACGCGAGCGCACGAGACGCACGACCTGTGGAATCTCGGGCAGCATAATGGCGAGGATAACCGTCACCAGCCCCGCCTGGGTCAATGCAACAATGGCGATTGCCAGAAGAATGCCGGGTATGGCCATCAAACCGTCCATCATGCGCATCAGAACCGCATCGACGCCTCTGAACCAGCCCGCAATCAAGCCGAGTGGAAGGCCGATCACCAACGAACCGATTGCCACACCGGCGCCAACCAGCAGGGAAACCTGGGCACCATAGACAACGCGGGAATAGAGGTCGCGCCCGAAACTATCGGTACCCAGCCAATATTCGGCAGAGGCGGGTTTGAGCCGCATGGCGGGGTTGAGTTTTGTGGGCTCGAAATTTGCCAGCAATGGCGCAAATATCGCCATAGCGACGATTGCAACGAGTACGATCAACGCCGCTATCGTGGTCCAATGCGGGACGTTCTCGATCAATCGACGACGAGGTGTCAGGGAGCTTAAGGTCAAGGTTTCACTCATTGATAGCGGATTCTCGGATCGGTCACAGCATAGGAAAGGTCGATGATCAGATTGATCAGAACATAGGTGCCTGCGGTGAGCAAAATAATCGCCTGAATCAGCGGATAATCGCGCGAGAGCACCGCATCCACGACCAGTCGTCCAAGGCCGGGTATGTTGAACACTGTTTCCGTTACGACCACACCGGATATCATCATCGCGAAACCGCTACCGACGACCGTGAGAATAGGGATTGCCGCATTGCGCAGTGCATGTCGGAAAAGCACCACCACTTCCGACAAACCCTTGGCGCGGGCTGTCCGAACATAGTCCTCTTTTAAAACCTCGAGCATTGAGGCTCGGGTCATTCGTGAAACCAGGGCGATATAGATCGACGAAAGCGCCAATCCCGGCAGGAAGATGCGATAGAGAAACGGTCCGAAACCATCGGAAATCGACTTATAGCCCTGCACCGGAAACCATTTCAGGTGCACCGCGAAAATCGCGATCAGAATGTAACCGATCACGAAGATCGGCAACGAGAAACCAAGAACCGAAATCGACATGACCGCGCGGTCTATAATGCCGCCATGGCGCCAGGCAGCCAAAACACCGAGCGGAAGAGATATCACCACGGTCAGAAGCATGGCGACAACGGCCAGAGAGAGCGTCGGACCAATGCGCTGGCCGATCATTTCCAGCGTCGGTCGCTGCGAGATCAGCGATACACCGAAATCGCCGCGAATGAGATTGCCGGACCAGGTGAAAAACTGTTCGACAAGCGGCGCATCCAGACCAAGGGTCTGGCGGACCGCGTCGATCTGGGCGAGCGTCGCGTGATCGCCCGCAATCGCCTGCGCCGGATCGCCCGGCGTAAGTCGCAGCAGCAGGAATACAAACAGCGCGACGAAGAACATGACGGGTATCGCCATCAAAACTCTTCGCACAAAATAATAAATCATCCGATCGCCCTATCGTTGGCTCTTATGCCTGTTCAGTACCGGCCTTCTGGTTGGGTTACTTGGTGACTCCCCAAAAGAGCGTGATCGGACCCGACTGCAGATCTTTCAACTCAGCACGCCACGCTGCCACCGACTGAAACTCACCAGCGTTGTAGTAGAAGGCATCTTCATAGGCGATCTGTTGGATTTTGCTGGCAATTGCCTTCTGCTCTTCAAGTGTCGGAGCTACAAGGTAATCGGCACGGAGTTTTTCGATTTCATCGCTCTTCGGCCAACCGGACCAGGACGTTCCGTCCTTGCCGGTACCATCCAGCAGAACATTGACAAGCGGATTCCAGATGCCAGTCACACCCCAATAGGTGAAGAACATGTTCCAGCCGCCATCTTTCACCGCAGCCGTGCTGTTCTTGCGGGACTGGAGCGTTGCCCAATCCATTGATGCAATATCGACCTTGAAACCGGCCTCGCGCAGCCGCTCGGCGGCAACAATGGGCTGGGTGCTCAACACGGTTAAGTCCGTGGGCTGCATCATCAGCACCGGCGTGCCGTCATAACCGGAACTTTTGAGAAGCTCCTTTGCCTTGGCCATCCGCTCTTCGGGCGTACCGGAAATGAATTCCGAACCTGCATCCGATGCCAGCGGCACATCGCATCCATAGTCAGATGCACAGAGCTTGTAATATTTGGGATCGCCTATGGCCGTCTGCATAAGCTGCTCCTGATCGAGAGCATAGATTGCCGCCTGTCGGATGGCAGGCTTGTCAAAAGGCGGCAACAGATGATTGAGACGCGCCGTAACCTGATTGCCGAGCGGATTGATGACGCCGACCTTCACATCGCTGTTGGCTTCCAGAAGCGGCACGAGATCGGTCGTCACCTGTTCTATGAGATCGACATCGCCGGACTGCAACGCATTGATCGAAGTCTGCATGTCGGGCATGGCTTTCCAGACCACCCGATCGACATTGACGATCTTGCCGCCCGCGGTCCAGCTCATCGGTTCGGAACGAGGCTTATAGTCGGTGTTTTTGACATAAACGGCCTGATCGCCCGGTCGGTACTCACTGGCGACGAACTTGAAGGGACCCGATCCATCCATTTCGGAAATCTGCTGACCCTTGGGGGTCTCGGCCAGACGCTTCGGCATCATGAACGGCGGGATCGGCGAAGGCTTGGCGAGCAGTTCCAGAACCTGACCGAATGGCTTGGCGAGTTTGATGACGATCTGCTTGTCGGAAGCCGCATCGATCGAGGCGACATGCGCCATCAAGGTGCGGCCTGCCCCGTCATTCTCGGCCCAGCGTTTCAGCGAGGCAACGCAATCCTCGGCGGTGACCGGCGACCCGTCGTGCCAGTTCAGGCCGTCCCGCAGCGTAAGCGTGTAGGTCATCCTGTCGTCGGAGACCGTATAGTCGGCCATCTGCGGCTGCGGCTGATAATTGGCATCCATCCCGAGCAGGGTATCGAAGACCATGAAGCCGTGTGTCCGGACGATCTGGGCCGTGCTGATCGCCGGATCGAGTGTCCGCAGCGGCGCCTGCATGACCGCAGTCAATGTGGTTTCGGCAAATGCCGGTGCACCGAACATGCTTGCCGCCAGAAGGCCGATGGCGGGCAGGCCTTTGTGATAAATAGTCATTTTACACCTCTGGAGAGATTATTTTTATGGTTGGAAGAAGCTTCATTCCACGGAAAGACATCCAAGGTATCGAGCTGTCGATAGGGGATCAGGCGCACATCCGCCGGACCGAGATCGGGCGTATCGACCACAATGATGCGGTCGGCGATCGGTTCATAGAAATCGCGGAAGTGGGTTTTCGAACGCAAGAGAATGACATCGTAGTCTTCAGGACGCTCATCGAAAATGTAGAATGGATCGCCATCGACCGCGAAGGCGAAATGGGAAACCACCGATATCCGGATTGGTCCGACATCGATCAGGGCAGTTAGTCCAAGATCGACCGACGAGCCTTTCTGATAACGGCCGGAAACGCGGTAAGATTTCTGGCCGCTCCAGACGACCTTGGCAGCGACCTGCAATGGTCCGCCCGTGGCAGGGTCCGTCTTGCCGGCCAGATTGGCAACAATCCCGGCACCGGCTCCGGCCGCATGGGCTTCTTGCGCCGTCTGCGGATCGAGGAGAAAGGGGACATGAACACGCCCCACATTCTTGTCAATCAAGGCACGCAGAACATGCGTGGAATCGTTCATGCGGTCTGCATGTTCGAGCAGAATAATGGGCCGTCCTTGAGCCGGTCGTTTTTCGACATCCGCAATCGCCGCTTCCACGCCTGAGACCGGCACCGCAGCCAGCAGTGCCCGACGGTTTTCATGAAGCGTCGACGACAACCGGTCCGCCTTGCGCTGGGCTACCATCTCGCCGGACCAATCCATGCAGATAACCGACATACCAGTATTCGGACTGTCGGCATAGGAGAACCCCGCCATGACGGAAATATCGCAATCGCTCTCAGCCTCTGTGGCACGTGCTTGCGCAATAATGGCTGCCAGAGGCTGCAACGAGGTCGCCGACATGATCGACGGAATCACAATGTCAGGACGTGCGACGGCAAGACCGGGGCGAAGGCCGGTCTTGATCGTTCTCACAAGGGCAGTGGCGGCCCGTTCTCCCGTCTCACCCATATCGATATGCGGTGAGTGCCCATAGGCGACGGCGATATCGGCATTGCGCAAGGTCGCCCGGTCGATATTGCCATGATAGTCGAGGGCGACGGCAATGGGCATATTCGGCACTTTGTCGCGAACGGCATCGATGATGAAGCGCTCGACATCTTCATATCCGGGTGCCCAGCAGGCACCGTGGAGGAACAGAATGATGCCGTCGATATCGCCGGATCGATCCAGCCCAGCCAGAATCTCGTTCTTATAGAATTCAATCGCCTCATCGGCAGCCGGTCCCAATGCGCCAAGCAATGTGTGGAACAACGGTATCAGTTCGACACCGTTATTCTCACAAATCTTGATGACGCCACCGGGAACGGTATTCGTGCCGCGAAACTGCTCGATCAGAGCTGACCCGCGAACGCATACGCGTTCGAAATCCTGCATTCCGACGATCTGCGGTACGGCCGTGACGGACTCAAGATTGAAACCGGCAAATACGATGCGGTGGGACATCCTTCAGCTCCGAAGCGAAGCGTCGATTGCTGCCGATACCCGATCAACGATCAGATCGACCTCTTCAGGCTGAATGATGTAAGGCGGCGCCAGCAGGATATGGTCGCCACGAATACCGTCAATCGTGCCGCCCATCGGGTAGCATAAGAGTCCACGTTCCATGGCCTCGCGCTTGATCTTAGCGTGCAACTTCCTCGTGGGATCGAACGGTTCCTTGGTGTCTCTGTCAGCCACAATCTCAATTCCGCTGAACAGCCCTCGCCCTCGAATGTCGCCCACATTTGCATTTTGTCCGAGTGCGGCTTCAAGACCGGCCTGCAACCGGTCGCCCATACGGACGACATTGTCGATGATGTCGGTTTGTGAAAGGATTTCGACGACCTTGTCGGCGGCAGCGACCGCCACGGGATGGCCGATATAGGTATGGCCGTGCTGGAACATGCCGGACCCGTCTGCGAAAGCCCGGTAAATCCGCTCGGACAGAAGAACCGCGCCTATCGGCTGATAGCCGCCTCCCAGGCCTTTCGCGATCGTGACAAGATCGGGAACAATGCCTTCCTGCTCAAACGCGAAAAGCGTACCCGTGCGCCCCATGCCGCACATGACTTCGTCAAGGACGAGCAAGATACCGTATTTGTCGCAAACGGCGCGGATTTTCTTGAAATAATCGGCGACCGGGCCAACCGCACCCAGCGTTGCGCCCACAACCGGCTCGGCAACGAAAGCAATGACTTCATCTGCGCCGAGTTCAATGATTTTGGCTTCGAGTTCCGCTGCCAGACGCGTCGCATAATCCGCCCCATCTTCCTGCGCGCCCTGATCGCGATAGGAATAACAGGGAGATACGTGGTGGGTCTCGGGCAGGATGGGCTGGAACTGCGCGCGACGCCACGCATTGCCGCCCGTCGCGAGCGCACCGATCGTGTTGCCGTGATAGCTCTGGCGCCGGGCGATGATATGGCGACGCTGGGGCTGTCCGGTTTCGACGAAATACTGGCGGGCCATTTTCAAAGCAGCCTCGACCGCTTCGGACCCACCCGAGACAAAATAAACACGATCCAGCCCGCCCGGCGTTGCAGCGACAAGACGATCAGCAAGAGATTCAGCCGCATCGGTCGTGAAGAACGATGTATGCGCATAGCTGATGCGATCGATCTGCGCCTTCATGGCACCAGCGACTTCCGCATTGCCGTGACCGAGACAACTGACGGCAGCTCCGCCCGACCCGTCGATGTAGCTGCGCCCTTCACTGTCCGTGATATAGATGCCCTGTCCGGCTACAGCCCTTGGCAAACTGGCGCTGATGGAACGGTGGAGAATTCTTGTCATGTATCTCTCGATTGTTCTTAAAAGACTTTCATCGGTCTGCGTTTCGACACATTTGTTGCAGGCTTTGCCCGGGATTGCAACATTTGTTTTATTGTCTGTTTTGTAGGCACAAACGTATTTTTTATGCATTTATGAAACATTCAGCTCGTCCTGGCGGCTTCGAAAAAAGCGACATAACTTTCCGAAATTATTTGACTTTTTTCTCGACACCATTGAATTCTGTCGAACCCTATCGGACGAAAGACGATACAAATGTTGCAAGAAGACCCTCTGCGGGCACGCATCATTGCACGCTTTGACGAAATGTCACATCAGCTCCAGCAGGCTGCACGATACATCCTGGAACATCCACAGGATGTTGCATTCGTGTCCATGCGGGAGCTGGCCCGCAATGCAGGCGTGCAGCCTTCGACGATCACGCGCCTGACCAAATTCCTAGGCCTGAACAGCTATGAGGAAATACGCTCCCACCATGCTCAAGTCATCCGAATCAGCGCAGACGGTTTCGCCGCCCGTGCGCTTCAAAACAACGTTGACGACTCAAGCGCGGGCACTAACGATCTTGCTCGCCGTATGCTTCATGGGCTGTCAGACCAGATCGCCCGGCTCTGTGAGCCGCAATCTCTCAGACAACTGAACGCCACAGCCGACTACCTTTTGAAAGCGCGTCGCGTCTATGTTCTCGGACTGCGATCCTGCCATTCCGTCGCCTGGAACTTTCATTACGTGATGACATTGCTTGGCGACAAAACCATCCATCTGGACGGCCCCGCCGGAACTGGCGGCGACGCACTCATGCGCGCGACATCCGACGACGCCCTGTTTGTCATCTCGATCAATCCTTACGCCTTGCAGACCCTGGAACTTGCCGCAGCAGCCCGGCAAAAAGGCATGTCGATTGTGGCCATCACCGACAGCGAGGTTTCGCCGCTGGTCTCAATCGCGAATCAGAGCGTACTGATTTCGACCGAGAGCCAAACCTTCTTTCATACATTGACCCCTGCGCTGGCCGTTTCCGAAGTGCTTTGTGGTCTTCTGGCCAACCGCAACCGCTCCCAATCTGTGGAAGCCCTGACAAATGCGGACCGCTATCTGCAGTCGTTGAACATCTATTCGAGCACGATTCCACGCCGAAAAATATAGAGCGTTTCCGGTTAAAACAGGAAGGTTGGAGCCGCTCTATCCCGTCGCCCAAACAGCAACATGTCGGATGACGGTTCTGTCGCGAAATTTTCACTTCTGCTGCGCTACTGTCCCTTCGGAGCGCATAATTGAGTGAGGTGACAGGGTATGGCAATCGATTTCAAAGGGGCTCATTTTCCTAAAAGTGTCATCTTTTACGTCGTTTTCTTCTACGTGCGCTATCCCGGGTCCTATCGTGACCTGCAGGAAATTATGGCCGAACGTGGTGTGAGCGTTGACCATGCAACATTGAACCGTTGGGTTGTCCGTTACGCGCCACAGATCGCAGATCAGGCACAGAAGCGTAAACGTCGAACGCTTGCGTCATGGCGTGTTGACGAGACCTATATCAAGGTTCGTGGTCAATGGACCTATCTGTACCGAGCCGTTGATTGTGACGGACAAACGCTTGATTTCATGCTCGCCGAACGCCGAAATCTCGGTGCTGCACGGCGTTTCTTCAAGAAAGCCATTGCAGCCAACGGTGTTCCAGACAAAATTGTCATTGATAAAAGCGGAGCCAATCTGGCCGGAGCACAAGCTGTAAACACAATCCTGAAAATCACCGGTCAAAGAAAGATGATTGAAATCCTGCAGGTTAAATATCTCAACAACATCCTTGAGCAGGATCACCGGTTTATCAAGCGAATTGCCAAACACATGTTGGGCTTCAAGGCATTTCATTCGGCTTCAGCGACAATCGCGGGCATCGAAGTGGCACATATGATCCGCAAGAAGCAGTTCGCAAATGACAACCGCTCGCCATTCGAGGTCTTTGCGGAGCTTGCAGCATAATTGCGTCTGAAGATCATGCCGCTTTTAACCTGATGAAAAATTTGCGACATAACCCTCGCTTCGTCATAAAGGTTTCCTTTCAACTCATGAAAACCTCTCCACTTTTCCGAAGCAAGTCCACTCCGCCACTGCATCCTATGCTTCAATATCCTCGCTCGCGGTTGATCTCGCCGAACAGCGCTTCGCTCCTACGCAGTCGTTCCAGGTTTTCAACGAGTACGTCTGCCGCACCTTGGCTGTCAGTCATGCAAGCGATATGCGGGGTAACGATCACCTTTGGATGAGACCAGAGTGGATGTCCGGACGGGAGCGGTTCCGGTGCTGTTACATCAATGAAGGCGGAGGAAAGCTGGCCGCTATCGAGCGCCGCGAGAAGCGCGTCATAATCCGTCTGCGGCCCGCGACCGACCAGAACCACGCTTGCCCCCGTGGGCAAACAGCCAAAAAATTCGGCATTGATCAAGCCTTCCGTTTCTGCCGTGAGCGGCAGCAGGCAGACGAGTATATCTGTTTGCGCAGTGAATGCTTTAAGTCCTTCCGCGCCGGAGAAACACTGCACGCCATCAATATTCTTCTCGCTTCGGCTCCAGCCGGACAGTGGAAAACCAAAAGGCTTGAGTGCCGTCAACGCAGCTTGCCCAAGATATCCAAGCCCCATTACACCTACACGGCTGTGACGCGCGCTCGGCTGAGGCAAGGTCTGCCAGACCTCGTTACGACACTGTTGCAAATAACTGGGCAACTGTCGGAATAGTGCCAGCACCGCGAGTGTCACATATTCCTGCATCATGCGTGCAAGACCCGGCTCAGTCATGCGGACAATGCGGATATGAGAAGGGATACCTGCTTCCAGAAATTGCTCTACACCCGCCCCGCTCGAAAAAATAATCTCGAGCGCGGGGAACCGATCCAGCAGTCCTTCAGGAACCTGCCAACATAACAAATGACGTACCCTTGCCGAAGCATCGGCATCCAACTCCCCGGACAGGAACTCCACTTCCGGCAATTCGCGCGCAAATACATCGCGGATCACCCCGGTGCGGGTCGCGTCGAGGGAACAATAGAAAGCCATAACGCCTCCCCTTGCGCGACACGCAGCCCGCGTCGCGCATCCATATAAATCAATGATTGAGAACGCGACGCAGGAAGTCCTGCGTACGCGGATGCTGTGGCGCGCCGAGCACTTGCTTTGCATTACCCTGTTCCACGATGACGCCGCCATCAAGGAAAAGTACTCGGTCAGCCACGTCGCGGGCGAAGCCCATTTCGTGCGTTACGACCAGCATGGTGAGCCCCTCGTCAGCAAGGCTGCGCATGACATCGAGCACATCGCCCACCAGTTCAGGATCGAGCGCAGACGTCGGCTCATCGAAAAGGATCGCCTGCGGTCGCATCGCCAAGGCGCGGGCAATCGCAACACGCTGCATCTGACCGCCCGAAAGCTGGCCCGGATAATGGTCGGCCCGGTCTCCTAGACCTACGCGCTGAAGCAGGTGTTGGCCGTATTTACGAGCTTCACTTGGGTTTTCGCCTTTGACGTAAACCGGTCCTTCAATGACATTTTCGAGGGCCGTGCGATGGGGAAACAGGTTGAACCGCTGGAAAACCATCGCCATACGTGTGCGGAGATTGCGGATCGATCGATCCTTCGCGTCAACCCGCTGACCTACGATCAAAATGTCGCCACCCTGATAGGTTTCGAGCCCGTTCAGGCAGCGCAGCATCGTCGACTTTCCAGAGCCGGAAGGGCCAATCAGACAGACGACTTCGCCCTTCTGCACCTCAGCACTGATGCCTTTTAAGACCTGAAGCGGACCATAGGATTTGGTGACGTTCTTTATTTCAATCATCGCCATGATCAATGTCCGTTTCTTTTACTAAAGAGCTTTTCAAGACGCCCGACAGCCATCATCAGCGGCAAGCTTAGGCAGAGATAGAACATGGCAACTAGCGTATAGACACTCATATTCTTGAAGGTCGAAGAAGCGAGTAGCTGACCTTGCAGGGTCAGTTCGGCAACCGTTATGGCCGATGCCTGCGAGCTGTCCTTCAAAAGCATGACCATGATGTTGCCGTAAGGCGGGAGGATCACTCGAACGGCTTGCGGGAGGATCACGCGGCGCATCGTCATGAACCAGCCCATACCGATGGACTGAGCAGCTTCCGTCTGACCATGGTCGATAGCTTCGATGCCGGCACGGAAATTCTCTGCCTGATAGGCAGAATAGGCAATTCCGAGACCTATGATACCGGCCTGAAGAGCGGAAAGCGCAATGCCGAATTCCGGTAGAACGAAGTAGATATAGAACAGCTGCACCAGGATAGGAATGCCGCGGATTACATTGACGATAGCCCCGGCAATGGTCGACAGCCAGCGAATTCCCGACACCCGCATCAACGCCCAGACAAGCCCCAGAAGGGTAGAAAGGACAAGGGAGCCCAAGGTCACGAGGAGTGTATATTTCACGCCTTCCAGCAAGATCGGGAAGAACTCGCGAATGTCCATAAGGAAATTTTGCATTAGCTTTAACTCTGTTTAACTGGCGCGATCAGACGGGGATGAGGCGCTACGGCCGGTAGCCCCGTTTCGGGCGCAGACCGAAAAGCGTGGAGAGCTTTTGCTTGGACGCGCGCGGAGCACACCTGAAATTTTGATCATGGGGATCATCCCCATGATCACATCGGAATTATTTCAGTCCGTATTTCGCAAGAATTTTCTGAAGCGTGCCGTCCGACTTGATGCGAGCGATAGCTGCATTGATTTTGGACATACGTTCGTCGCCTTTTCGCAGAGCCAGACCGAATTCGCCACCGGCCGAAGCCTCATAACTCTCGACCATCTTCACCTTGGGGTACCGGCCTTGAGAGAGGTAATAGGCAGCCATCGGTCCATCCCCGAAACCAGCGTCGATGCGCCCGGCATTCACGTCGGCAATGATATCGGGAATGCCTTTGTAGACCTTTACCTCACTGAACAGGCCGCTCTTCTTGAACAGGTCGACGAAGGTGGTCCCCACCTGCACGCCTACGGTCTTACCCTTGAGATCCGCATAGGTCTTGTAAGTCGTGTCATCGGAAACCGGCACGAAAACGCCCTCACCATAGCCATAGACCGGATCGGAAAAGTCCACGACTTTTGCGCGCTCTTCAGTGATGAACATTGCCGAAGCAATCATATCGATCTTGTTCGCGGTGAGCGACGGCACGAGCGCTGAAAACTGCACGGCCTCGAATTCCGCCTTGATACCGATATCTGGTTCGATGGCCTTGACAACATCGATCAACACGCCATCCATAGCCTTAGTTTCCGTGTTCACAAAGGTAAAAGGCAAACCGGTAGGTGAAGAACCTACTTTGACTGTTTCCTGAGCAAAGGCAGACGTCGCGGCACATATGACGACCGCCAAAGCTGCCAAACCGAAAATTTTCTTGAGACGCATGGCATTCTCCTTCCTAAATGCAGCGATAAGCCTGTTACTCGTAACGGCGGTTTTGAGCCCGCGTTTGTTAAAGTGAAGTCCGTTGTAGGCAGCGTTGGCGTTGCTCACTTGCGTCTACCCTGGAAGCCGGCACTGTTTCTCAACACCCGTTCATTGGATGCTGTTGCTTCCAACTTGCGATCCTTTCGTTCAAGGCTGGCAAAAACCAGCGGCATGAACCAGGCTTTTCCACGCCAGGTCGGCACAAACTGCGGCGCACGGAAGTCAAAACTGCTTGCGCTATTGGGAACGCCTAATATTTTCTGTGCGACCTTGAAGCCGAGCCATGGCGCCCAGACAACACCCGAACCACAGAAGCCTGTTGCATAATGCACTGCCCTACGCTGAAAAATTCGTGGAACCATGTCTCGATTCATGGCCACATAGCCGAACCAGCTATGCGAAATACCGACACCTTCCAGCTGCGGAAAAATCTTGCACATTTCTTTATAGTTGCGTTGCGTAGCGCTATCTGGATCGCCGCGGCTCGTAACATCCCGGCCACCAAACAAGATGCGTCGCCCATCCGGTGATGGGCGGAAATAGTAGGTCATCGCCCGGGTGTCGGTGAGCATTTTCAATCCTGGCACCAACTCGCTTACACGTTCCTCGCCCAGATCCTCGGTTGCGATTATTCGCGAACGCAACGGCACCAATCGCTGACGCAGCCAGCGGTCCGAATGATCGGTATATCCGTTTGTACAAACAAGGACATCGCGCGCCCGAGCACGACCGCGTGCAGTTATTACGGTTTTTCTACCAGTTCCTTGATCGATGCCTTCCACGCGACATTCGCTGTGGATCAATACCCCTTCAGCAATCGCCAGCCGTACCAGTTCTGAATGAAACTTTGCTGGATGGAGGCCGCCAATATCCATGCGCACGCTACCCCCTGCATAGAGGTCGGTCGCGATATGCTGGTGAACCTCGCTAAAAGGAACCGCATAGGATTCGACACCGGTTGCTCGCTGGATAGCTTCGGCGCTTCGAGCCATGGCGTCATATTCTGCGCGCGTCATCGCTCCGCTGAATCGGCCCACAAGCCTGAAATCCGCATCAACACCTTCCTTTGCCAGGAAATCGATCATGAAGCGGCGTGCTTCATGGCCTTCAGAAGCAATCTTTACCGCCCGTTCCATACCGAATTTGCGGATCAGTGTTTTGTCATCGGGACGAATATTGCCGCTGGTAAACCCGCCATTGCGACTGGAAGCTCCGAAGCCGAGTTGTTCCCGCTCGAAAACCTGAACCTTGCGCCCGGCTCTCGCCAGATAAAGTGCAGCGCAAAGGCCCGCATAACCGGCGCCAACTATGGCTACATCGCAGTCCGGCTCGATGGCACGCTGTCCGACGCTGCGCGGCGGGGCGGCCTCCCACCAGTAGGGCGTATCCTTGTGAGCCATTTCTGACATGTCCCCTCCATGTTCTGGATGGATTTTCTTTTTAGTTTATTGAATCCCTGGAGATTATGAAGCAGAATACTAAACACTAATCAACCCCGATTCATTCAAGTTCGTAGCGAGAGCCATTAAAAGATGCCAAAAGTGAACAAGGCAGAGATATCGCGGATCGCCCCTATCAGCGAACCCACACCGAACGATGCGGGGGATATCGGAGTACGTATCCGTACGCGCAGGCAGGCACTGGGCCTCACTCTTGGCTATCTGTCGGAAGTGTCTGGCCTGTCGACAGGGGCGCTGTCTCAGATTGAACGCGGCCTGGTGTCGCCAACTGTGCGCACCCTTTACACGATTGCCGATGTGCTCTCCATGAGTCCGGCGCAGCTCATTGACCCGCAGGGGTTCGCAGCAGCCGCGCGCGCCAATCCCTATGTGTTGCGGGCGGGCGAACAGCCCGAAGTGTTGAACGGCGGCGGTGTCATCAAGCATCGCGCCTCGCCAGAACTCATTGAAACCATGAAATCCTTCGCGGTGCGGATCGTTCCGGGCGGGAGTTCTGGTGAGGAGTGCTATACCCATTCCGGCGAGGAGCTGGGGTACGTCATTTCGGGCAGTTTCACGTTGCAGATTGAAGATGCTCAATATCTGCTTTCGGCAGGTGACGGATTTGCCCTGCCTTCAACGACCCGCCACAGATTCTTCAATAATAGTGAAGCGGAAGCTTTCGTTCTCTGGGTGAACAAACCCGAGTGAAATCACCTGGCAGGCCAAAAAACGCTGGAGAAAGATGAAAATGGCAAGCAGTCCTGAGAGCTTCTCGCGCTCGCTCTGGTGGAACGCAGCTGGCGAAGCAAAGCCGAACCATCCCAAACTGAACGGCGTACACGATGCGGACGTCGTTATTATCGGCGGCGGCTTTACGGGTCTTTCAAGCGCATTGTTCCTTGCCGAGCGTGGCAAGACGGTCGTGGTCCTTGAGGCGCGTCATGTCGGCTTCGGTGCATCTGGACGTAATGGCGGACAGGTGATCCCCGGCTTGAAGCACGATCCGGAAGATCTTATTGCGACCTATGGGCTCGAACATGGCAAGCGCATGATCGATCTTGTAGGCGGCGCAGCCGATCTTGTCTTTAGCCTTGTGCGCGAACACGCTATCCTATGCTCGCCCGTTCGCGCCGGATGGATTCAGGCCGCACATTCTCAGCTTGCAACCGCTGCCGTTCACAAGCGTGCCCGACAATGGCAGGCGCAAGGCGTCGAAGTCGAGATATTGGACCGCGAGCAGATTGCCAGACTTTCCGGCACGGAGCGCTATTTCGGTGGATGGCGTGATCCACGCGCCGGCGCCTTACAACCGCTGGATTATGCCCGAGGGCTGGCGCGGGCCGCTTCGGCACGCGGCGTTCAGATTTTTGAAGATTCGTCCGTCACGTCTCTCACGCACGAAAACGGCGATTGGGTCACACGGACGGCGCGTGGAGCAATTCGCGCGAGAGAGGCCCTCGTCGCAACCAACGCCTACACCGACAAACTCGTGCCGGGTCTCGCCCAAAGCATTCTTCCTGTGCAAAGCATGCTGATCGCGACAGAGCCCCTTTCAGAAAAGCAACGCGGGGAAATCATGCCGGGGGGTGTGGTACTTTCCGAAACGCGCAAGATTGCTTTTTATATGCGTCAATCAGTAGACGGGCGTTTTCTCATTGGCGGACGCGGCGCCGTGGGAATGAACGAAAAGAAGGCACTCATGGAAGCGCTGAAGGCCGGAATGGTGAGGCTGTTTCCGCAACTGGATGGCATTGGCATCGACTATCACTGGTCCGGTCATGTGGCGCTAACGATGGATGGCCTGCCTCATCTTCACAATCCCGCTCCAGGTTTGCACGCAATGCTTGGCTATAACGGCCGAGGCGTAGCGATGGCGACCGCTTTTGGCAAGATGTATGCCGAATACATCGCCGAAGGCCGCCCCATGGTTTATCCCACCACGCAGATACCGCGCCTTTCCTGGCACGCGATCCGCAAACCCGTCATGGATGTTGGCATCCGCTGGTATTGGGTCAAGGACAGTCTTGGATTCGCATCGAAATAAACCCTCTGCAGAAAGCACTGAACTTGTTGAAAAACGTAATCAATCTGGGAATTGCGCCCTCTTGCGCCGCGGATTTGGAAGCAGCTTTCCAAGCCCTCACTTTGAATGGACAGTCTACTGAACCCTTCGGCGTCGGACGCGCTGTTCTTTCAGGAGAAGGAAAAGGGACAAAAAGCCTGTTCCCCTCTATTGTAATGGTTCGTAAGGGCTCTTTATCGCTCGTGGACAGTAACGGTTTCGAAATCGTGCTGGCCAAGGGTGAGGCCGCGAGCCTACCCGCGTCCAGTTTTGCATGGAAGGCACAGGCGGCCGATTGCGTAATCCTCACGATTCATCAGGGGACCGCGCCAGTGTCATTCACCAAACTCGACCTTGACCATCCCATGGTCCCCGGTGGCGCGCCCAATGCAACGCTGCTCACAACGCCCGCTCCTACGACCCATCGTCACGAATTCCAGAGTGACGATCCACTTTCCTGGGGGATTTGGGCTACTACGCCTTATGCTCGCCATCCTATCACCTATTCCTTTTCCGAACTGATGATGCTGCGCAACGGCGAGGTTACCTTGTCCAACCCTGACGAAGGAAGCGTGACGTTTGCGGCAGGGGACATTTTCCTTATTCGTCCCGACGCTATCGCCGCGTGGAGCAATCCTACCGATCTGCAGAAGTTTTGGATCATCCACGAGCAAGATTAGTTCACATAGCCTTGTGCTCCACTGTCTCCATCCATTTGGATGGCAGTGATAGCCCTCTCGTTCCGATGAAAGTGCGTGATAGGTCCCTGTTGACGACCTGGGGCTTTTGAACGGTATAATTTGACGGCTGGGAACAGGTGCGCTCTCGGCTGACATTCCATCTGAGTGGCCTTCTCCAGCCTGTTTAAATCGTTTTAACAGATGGCGTCGGTACGTCCCACTGCGTGACTGCTCCTGTTCACCAGGCAGCGAAGACAATCGGCATCCCCGTTATCGGGATCGATTTTATGGTCAAGCAGCCCGGAAAGCCAGATTATGTCTTCATCGGAGCCCACGAGCGTCCGGGCCTTACCAACCATGAACCGCAACCGACGGCTGCCAAGGTTGTCGATTTGCTTTTCCCAGGCTCACGAAAATCGTGAATTAGTGAGATACCCGTGACAGAATGTTCGCCGGAGCATTTTCCAAGCGGACATGAAACCGCTTTGGCGAAACCGACCGAGCGAAGGTGGAGAAAGCCATTGAATTGAACGGCATCGCACCGTCATGGCAGCGCGCTTCTGCGATTCCATCTTCGCGCTGCACAGTGGTCGCTCCTCATTGCCCAAACAAGACCCGCCGGTGTGATGGAGCCCAAGCGGGGTGCAGGTGATTTACGGCGTGCCGATCGAAGTCATGCGCCACGCCGCGACCGGGCATTTGATTGTCGCTCCTCTCCAATCAAAGCGGCTAATCTGCAAGGCAGCGCTCCTACGCCTTGAATTATTGCAGGACAGCGCGGTTGTGGTAAGACCATGCGGGACTTCTGATCAGAGTTAGGGAGCAAAGCAAAAGCTTGTTAGAAACGACAAATTCATGGAGGAATTTGGCATCCCTACTTCATTCCGTCATCGTTAATGATGAAAACATGCGAAAAAAGTTTGGAAGAAAGAACTGCTTGGCTTGACCTGATTGGCAGTCAAGATCACATCATACGCGCTTTGGATAGAAACACGCCGCGATTTTTTGCTCAATTTGACAGCAAAATCAGGATTGCCGCTACCGGAGCAAATCTCAGAATTCGTCGATCAGCCCTTCATATGTCTTATTTATCTCATTCACATCCCGTCGATATTCATCGATAATCCAGTCGCAAATATCGCGAATGATCCATTCATCCGGCTTGATCGAAGTCACCAGATCACAGCGTCGGCCTGTTGAAACGACAACAGGATGCGATGGAACAAGCGAGCCGTTGGCTAGCAGGGTCGACACCACACTTAACCAGCCGATTGCGTTGCCTTGTCCCATCAGCGCGGCCTGTACAACGACATTGTAATCCGAGAATTGAAGTTCACGGGCTATCTCTTTCAGCGCATCAACGGAATACAAATCTGCCCATCTGAACTGAGACCCACTAAGAGTAATCACCTGATTCAAACCCGATTGGGACTGTGTCGAATTGAAATCGAAAACCGGAGATCGCACTGGCAACAGAAACTCTGGCATAAGTGGAAAAATTCGATACCGGTCATCCACCTTCGGGTCGAACCGCATCGCGATATCGGCGTCGTTAACCGGACAATCGAGCGGCCCAATGATCAGTTGCCACTGAATGTCTACATCAGGAAACAGCGCCTGGAATTGGTTCATCCGCGGCATAAACCAATGCGTAGCGAAAGCCCCCGAGACTGATATTCGCACTGTACGTCGCTTCGTTTGCGCATTTTGTCTTAGTCCAGCCAAAACACGTTCAATGTTTGAAAAGCTCTTCGAGACTTCCGCAAAAAGATCACCTCCATGTTCCGTTAGTTCTGCTCCCGTCGGCGTACGCTTGAAAAGCTGCATTCCAAGATGAAGCTCCAGACGCCCGATGGTGCGGCTGACTGCGGGACTTGTAACTCCAAGCTCACGTGCCGCGTTTGCAAATGTTCCGCATCGGACTGCCGCTTCAAAGGCGACGAGTGCGTTGAGCGAGGGAAGGAGTCGTCGAATATGTGACATTAGAAAATGTAACCCCAGAGGTGATTATTATTGGAATTGATAGAAGGACCAAAAGCATCCCACTGTAGCCCGACAACTGGCTTTTGCCCGGAACAGGAGAGACAACTTTCATGGCCTTCGAAAATTTTAAAGTTCTGACTTTTGATATCGTCGGAACCTGCATCGACTTCGAGAAGGGTATTCTGGATGGTTTCCGCGTCGCAGGCGGAGAGGCCGCGAAGAGGCTGAGTGATGATCAGATTTTCCAGCCCTATCTGAAAGCAAGAGAGAAATTTCCTGGCCGCGCAAGTGAGGTCATGCGCGACGTTTATCTCTACGCTGCGAAGGAACTTGGACTGTCCGGCGACAGCGCCGCAGGTGACAAATTCCACAGCCACTTTTTTGATTTTCCCGCATTCGAGGATTCCGCTGAAGCGCTCAGACGATTGCGTAGGCATTTTAGACTGGTTGCGATGACCAACTATGATCGTGTCGGCTTCAGCGCCAATTCGAACAAACTCGGCAACCCGTTTCACGACAGCGTCACTGCTGACGACGCCAAGTATCCAAAACCGGATCCACGCTTCTTTTCCTACAATCTTGGGCGCCAATCGGCATTTGGTTTCAAGCAAGATGAAATCCTGCATGTTGCCCAGAGCCAGTATCACGATATTGGCGTCGCTAAGGAGCTCGGGTACAAGGTCTGCTGGATCGAGCGTCGAAAGGGCCTCAAGGGCTTCGGTGGAACACCCGTTCCCAAAGAAGTCACGGTGCCGGATTTCCATTTTTCGACCTTGCGAGAACTCGCCGATGCTGTCGAAAGCGAGAGAAAATAACTTGTAGGTAAACTCAGGTATTTTCCAGATGCGAAAACTCAATCTGCCTCGATCTTTGTGGCGCGAGACCGCAACGCCACCTCTGAACTGCAAAGCATTGGAGGACGACATTTCCGCCGATGTCGTCATCATCGGAGGTGGGTATACCGGCCTTTCTGCAGCCATAAGAGCGATTGAACTTGGTTTGAAACCAGTTGTTCTCGAAGCAGAAGAAGTCGGCTTCGGCGCCTCTGGAAGAAACGGCGGCGTGGTATCGACGAAGTATCGTGTATCGTTAAGCGCCATGGCGCAAACTCACGGTCGGCAAATCGCTCAACGCATGAACGTGCTCGGTCACGAAGCGATGGATTGCGTTGAAAGCTATGTCGAGCGGTTTCAGATCCGGGAAGCGAAACTGACGAAAACCGGGAACATTCGCTGTGCGCATAACGAGACCGCATTCGTGGCGCTCGTGGAAGAAGCGAAGACGATCAGGGACATGTTCGGCGATACGAGCATCGCAGTGCTTGGAGCTAGTGAAGTTGCGACAGAGACCGGAAGTACGCGCTTTTACGGAGGAGTTTTGAACTCTCACGCTGGCACCATTCATCCTCTTTGTTACTGTCGGGGTTTGGCCAATGCCGTGCTTCTGGCCGGAGGCCTCATTTATGAGAATAGTCCCGCTCTTCGCATTGTGAAACACGGTTCGACAAAACTCGTTTGTACCAAAACCGGATCGATCAGTTGCAAACAGATTCTGATCGCAACGAATGCCTATTCCGACATCACGACCGCTACCAGCAATGTGCGTAAGACGATCATACCGTTCCGGAGTGCGATCATCTCGACGGAAGCGTTGCCCAGTTCTGTTTTTGATGAAATTCTTTGCAAGAATCGGAGCTACAGCGAGACGCGGAGAATGATGCGTTGGTTTCGACGAGGCGGGGACTGCTTGCTTTTCGGCGGCAGGGGCGCATTTGGCAGAAATGACTCGGCAGCCGCCTACGCGACCCTTGAGAGAGCAATGTTTGAAATCTTCCCGCAGCTGAAAGACTGCAGGATCGCCAATGAATGGTCGGGGCTTGTCGCTATGACGATGAACAGTCTTCCGCAGATTGGGTTGATCGACAAGGATATCGGGTTCTCGCTTGGCTACAATGGAACAGGAATCGCGATGTCGAGTCTTCTCGGACGCTACGTGATTGATCTTTTGCAAGGCCAAAAGCCCGATCTGGCGCTGATGCGGCGCCAGAAACCGGAAGACATCCCATTTTTCTCTATGAGAGCGCCGGCTGTCCGTACAGTAGCCGCATGGTATCAGCTGCTGGATAAATTCGGACGCTGAGTGTGCTCCCAAAGTTTTCAAAGCGAGCTGCATATTCTAATTGCATCCAACATCGCGGAGTGAATGTTTCTGCTGGCCAGAGCATCTCCTATTCTGTGAAGTTCAAATCCAGGTCTTTCGTGGTTGGGCTGCGGTCTGGCATCAACCATGGCCTGCAGGTCGGTCACACCGTCGTTTGAAGAACTGGATCGAAGCGCTTCAAAAACTTCGTTGGACGGAATACTCCCCTGCTCCACAACAACATGATCGACCACAACTGTTTCTGTTTCCCGGGTAATGTCGTTCACAAGAGTTGCGATCAGGCGGTTGTCCTGGCGGTCGACTGCCGTCAAACGTGTTTCAGTTTTGGGATACAGGCCGAATTTCAAAAATAGTTTTTTCCAGCGTACCCGTTCGGCATAAGTCAGTTCTTCACAGATTTGGGCATCAATCGTTACGAATTGTACCCTGGCTCCTGCACCAACGGCCTTCTCGACCGCCAAGGGGGCTGGATGTCGTCCGGTACCATCAACGACAAGAACTTCACCTGATAGTCTGGACTGACCAGCCAGGATATCCCAGGTAGAAACGCATAGATCACCGCCATGCAGAAGATCAATTTGCGGCATGCCGCCCGTTGCTAGCAAGACGACATCTGGATTCAGTGCCAGGATTTCATTTTCATCAAGATAGGCATTCGTTTGTAGCGACACACCAAGACGATTGAGTTCAGCCACCCGCCACTCGACGATACCGATGAGGTCACCGCGCCACGATCCCTTCGCGCCAAGAAGAAGCTGACCGCCGAAATCGGGTGCCGCTTCAAACAACGAAACCTCATGACCCCGTTCCGCACATATTCTGGCTGCCTCAAGGCCTGCGGGCCCTCCGCCGACCACGATGACCCTACGTTTGCCGCTGTCGGTTTTTGTAAAGACCTGAGGCAGGACCGTTTCTCTGCCCGTTGCCGGATTATGGAGGCACGCAGGACGATGCGGCGACTGGCAATGTGTAGCACCTACGCATGGCCGGATTTCGTTTTCCCGTCCCGATGCTATTTTACTTGCAAGGTATGGATCAGCGATCTGCGCTCTGGTCATGCCCGACATATCCATTTTGCCTTCACGGATAGCGTATCGGGCGGAAGCAGCGTCGGAAATACGTGCGGCATGAAATACCGGAATATCGAGCTCCTGCCGGAAGCGTCCGACCGGCTCGACCCAGGGCGCAAGTGGCGATCCCATTCCTGGCATAGCGTCCTCAGCCAGACCACGGGTCGTGTCCATCATGCCATAAATCGCATTGAAAAAATCAATGCCGCCAATATCGCGAAGTGCTTGCGCAACTTTCAGAGATTCCTCAAAACCCATGCCGCCATCGGGCCCCTCATCCACTGCCATGCGGATACCAACGACAAAATCATCACCGACGGCCTTTCTGATTGCCTCATGCACCATCAGCGGAAACCGCATTCGGTTTTCGAGCGAACCGCCAAAGCGATCAGTTCTGCGATTGGAAATCGGTGACAGGAACTGCCCGATCATGTGACCGCCGGCATGCGTCTCGATGCCATCCAGCCCTCCCTCCTTGCATCGTACCGCCGCAGCGGCAAATGCCTTCACAACGCGATTAATATCATGGTCGTCCATCTCTCTGGGGATGTTGCGATGAAGCGTCTCCCGGAGAGGGGACGGTGCAATCATCGCCAGCCTATCGCCACCATAACTTTCGCCGCGTCGACCGAGATGGGTTATCTGACACATGAGTGCAGCGCCGTGGCGATGCATACGCTCGGCAAACTGCTGAAAATGTGGGATGATGTCATCTGTTCCAACATTCAGTTGCCGAAAGACATTCGGGGAGTCGATATCGATATTGGAGGATCCACCGAACATCGACAGGGCTATTCCACCCTTGGCCTTTTCTTCATGATACCGCTGATAGGCTTCAAGCGGTAGCCCGCTGATCTCCAAACCACACGCGTGGCTGGTGCTCATGATGCGATTGCGAAGTTCAAGATGCTTGATTTTCAGCGGCTGCAGCAGTGGGTCATTTTTGACACCGTTGGTGGCTTGCTGGTACATAGCTTTTCCTTTTGGTTTATAGAAACCCGTTCATACCTGGCGCTCGGCCTGGCATGTTCCTGATGCTACTGATGATTGTCGTGTCGTAATTCGGCTAGAATATCTGACTTAAGAACTGTTGGGTCCGAGGATCCTTGGCTGAGGTAAAGAACTCTTTCGGTGGAGCATGCTCGACGATCACACCTCGATCCGTGAAGTAGATGTGGTCGGCCACTTCGCGTGCGAAGCCCATTTCATGAGTAACCAGAATGCAGGTCATCCCGTCGGACGCGAGTTCCTTTATCGTCGCCAATACTTCCTTGACGGTTTCAGGATCGAGCGCTGCGGTAACTTCATCGAAAAGCATAACGTCAGGACGCATGGCCAGGCTTCGCGCGATGGCAACGCGCTGCTGCTGACCACCTGACAGCTGGCCGGGATACTGGTTTTCCTTACCAGTAAGTTTGACTTTTGCAATCAGAGCACGCGCCCGTTCCTCAACTTCCTGTTTTGGTTCACGCAGGACCTTGATCGGCGCCATCATGACGTTCTGCAAAACCGTCTTATGCGGAAACAGATTGTACTGCTGAAAGACTATTCCCACCTTTCGCCTCAATGCGAGCTTGTCGAGCTTGGGATCGTTCACCTCCTGCCCGGCGACGATTATCGAGCCCTTCTGCACTGGGCTTAGGCCATTGATACAACGTATGAGAGTCGATTTGCCCGAACCCGACGGACCGATGATGCAGATCACCTCGCCCTTGCGAACATCAAGACTTATCCCTTTAATAACTTCCAGATCGCCATACGCCTTGTGCACATCCTTTAGAGAAACCAGAGGGGGTGCATCGATAATCTCATTATGCAGCATATCTTTTCTCCAGTTTCCTTGTCAGAAGTGCGATTGGATAGATGTACGCAAAGAACAGACAGAGAAGGAACAGATAGAACGGAAAGAGAAATTCCGGTCGTCCGCCCGACGCTTCCATTGCAGCCTGTGCGTTGGCAACAGACTCTCTGACGCTGAAAATAGAGGCCATCGGAGTGGAGAGCGTGAGTAGCGCATACCAGTTCATCCATGGGGGTATTGAACGCCGGAAGCTCTGTGGCAATATGATGTTCCAAAGTGTCTGAACACGGGTAAAGCCAAGACTTTCGGCCGATTCCCACTGCCCCGACGGAATGGAACGAACCGCGCCACGGACGATCTCGCTTATGTTGCCCATGACGGGCAGCGCAAAAGCGACGGTTGCTTTCATCCAGCCAGGAAACGGTATCACAATCCCGCCCGGAAGACGAAAATCCTCTGGCATCATATACATGGCGATGAAGAGAATAACGAGCCAAGGCGAGTTTCTCAGGAGATGCGTCACCAAGCGCGCAATGGCTCTTACCGGCCAGAACAAGCTGATCTGCATGAGACCGAGCAGAATTCCGAGAACCGTCGCCAAAGCCATCGCTAAAAAACTCATATAGAGGTTCAGCAAAAAGCCACGCAAGATAAATGGAACCCACCCGAAAAGTGTCTCGACTGCGGTCGGCGTTCCGGCACTCATTGTTTGCGCATAAGCAACACACAATGATCCGAAAAACATTGCAACGAGAACAATTCCGTATCGCAACGACAGAGCGGTAGAGAATGCCGTTACGCCGTAGTGCGAAGGAACGATTGTGAAAGCGCGCTTATTCATGTCCATACCCCGGTAATGCCAAACGGCGTTCGAGAGCGTGGAGGCCCCAGGCGAGAATACTCACGACCGCGACATAGAACACAAAAAGCACGAGGATCATCTCAGGCACGTTGATGTTGTCCGACCAAACCTGATTGAGGACATAGGTCATTTCTGGAACGGCGATAACATAAGCAAGCGAGGTTGTTTTGGCCAAACTCACCAGGTTATTCGTCAAAGCTGGCAGGCTAATGCGAAACGCCAGTGGAAGTGTCACATACATATAGATTTGCCAGCTCGAAAAGCTGAGGCTTTCAGCGGCTTCTTTTGTCGTTTCAGGAACGGCTTCCAGGCCGGCCCGAAATATCTCGACGTTGAACGCCCCCCCAAAGATACCAAGCGAGATTACAGCCCAACCAAAAGAAGAGATAATGGGCTCGTAATATCCCCCCATGTCCACGGCTGGCGTGAACGCGCCCAGGCCGAAGTAGAAGAACAAAAGCTGGATCAGCGGAGGTGTATTTCGAAACGCCTGGATATAGGCATCAACCGCCACGCGAATTATCGCGCTTTTTGACGTTTGTGCCCAAGCTCCCAACACGCCGATCACCAGCGACAGCAAGATGGAAAACGCCATAAGCCGCAGGGAAATCAACGCCCCTTCGAGAAAGCGGCTGAACTCGTAGTCGTCATAGAAGACGATAAAGTTCAAGCCCGCAGTCTCGTTCAGATTGCGGAAGAAACTTGATATATGTTCGATCATCTTCACTCCGAGCTACTGCTGATCAGAAAGCACCGGCCTTACTCTTTCGGCTCGAGATAAGCGGTATCCCAATAGAGCTTCTTATTCTGCTCGGTGAACCAATCAGACGGTGCGACATTCCATTTCTTGGCGAGTTCAATCAGCGTACCATCAGCTTGCCAGCGATATGCCATACCCGCCATGAATGCGCCCCAGCCCTTATCGCGCTCTTCAAGCGGGACAGCAGCAGCCCACGGATTATTATAGAGGGCCTGAACAGGCATTTCGTAATCTTGCCACTCTGGTGTCTCGAGATCAGCCATGATGCTGACATCATCGTAGACCCAGGCAATGCAACGTCCGGCGCGCAGCGCTTCCTTACCTTCGGAATTTCCGGTAAATGCAATCAACTTTGCTTTCAGTTGCCGTTCGACTTGTTGATTATAGTAGTTTCCCTGCTTTCCGCACACCGGCTTTCCAGCAATGTCGTCCCAGCTTTTGATGACACCCTTCTTGGCAAGCAAGGTCGGCCCCGAGGCCCAGTAAGCGGGTTCAATAATGCCGATGACCTTACGACGTTCCGCAGTATCATACATACCGCCGACAATCAGATCGATCCGGTTCTGTTGGAGGAACTGCATGCGGTTCGCAGATGTTATAATGACGGGCTCTAGTTTGACACCCAGCGCATCCGAGACGCTCTTGGCGAGATCAACTTCGATACCTTGAAGATTGCCATCCGCACCTGGGAAAGACCAGGGCTTGAAAGCCCCTTGCAAACCAACACGGAGAGTGCCGCGTTCCAGGATTTCCTTCAATCGCTCGCCATCAGCACGAGCCTGGCTTGCAAAAAGCGAAATCGCCATAGTAAGCGTGGAAACTGCCACCAAAGCAAGATTTTGATGTCTGCGCATACCCATTTCAGTTCACTCCTCTTTTTTGTTTCGTTAGGATTTTGCAGGTTCTCCCGAACGGTGAATTTCCCGTTGGTATTGAAGAAACTTGTCTACTTCGCGCTCGATCTGCTCTGGCTCCCATCCTAGCAAATCCGCGATTTCACTGGCCGCATCAGTTGCAGTGGCTCGGTCTATGTGCCGCCCCCAACCTATGCCGCTACGGGTATAGAAGATACCTTTCAGATCCTGGGCATGTTCTCGCGAGACATAATGCCGAAACGACAACGTGCCTTCATCGGTTGTCAACGGTGTATTCGTCTGCTGCAATAGCCTTCTTTGCCGATCAGGCCGCATCGGAATGTTTGCATCTACCGTTGCCAGCAGCTCCCTTCCTGCACTCATATGGCTCATAACCGGTCCGGCGGTCATCGCGAAAATTCCCGAATGACCTTTGCCCTTCAAATCATGGATTTGCCGAACTCTGTCGCCGTCAGGATTTTTGGGATTGAAGGTCAACGGCCGCACACCGGCCCAGGTAAATTCGACGTTCTGTTTCGTCAGTTTGAGAGTAGGGAGAAGAAAATTGATTTCATCGAGTAGAAACTCAATATCGACGTCATCGGCCCTAACGCTACTAGCGTCGCCTTCGAAATAGGTTTCGGTCGGGCCAATATGATAAAGGTCCTCCTTGAACGGCAGACAATAAATCGGCATTCCCAATCGGTTAAGCGCCGCAACCCCATGACCACGATAATAATCCGGAAGACGAACGACTATATGCGCGCCTTTCGTCCCGTGAATCAGACGATCATTCCCCTCCCCGGACACCCCCTGTAGAACGTCATCGATCCAAGTTCCGGCAAGATTGAGAATGATAGGTGCGAACACGCTGCTCATTTCACGATCTGCAGAGCTAAGATCGACCCGCCACAGCCCATCAGAGTTTTTTTCTCTGATGCTCGCATTGGTGAACAAGCGGACATCAGCGCCGAGCTTTTCTGCTTCGATGGCCGCATCGACGCAAAGCCTATCGGGCCAGTCCATGATGTATTCGCGGTAAGTCGCTATCGACTTCAGTTGTTTCCGATCTCGAAGGTCCTTTGCCAAAGGCACTGAGCTATCAAAGTTGCGCTTGTGCCGTTGGTACTTCAGCGGGAGTCGACCCGATCCAAGACGCTTCAAGAGCGAAAGCCCAATGTCCAGGTGCCATCCACGCAGATCATCCGCTTCGTATAAAGGAAAGCACATTTTGAAAGGCTTGCATCGCATTGGTTGGAGACGCACCAGTTCTTCCCGCGCATTCATAGCGGCGCGCGCCATGGAAATCGCGTTCTTCAACTTCAGAGGCGAGGATGCGAACGTGCGGACCGGATGTCTCGTCTCAAAATATCTGAGACCGCAGTGGAGTATCCTGGACGATCTGCTCGACGCGCCGTTTGCGAAATCACCCTTTTCAACAAGCAAGGCCTTATACCCAGCGGCGCAGAGTTCGCGGACTGCGCTGGTACCGTTGATACCGCCGCCAATGACAATCACATCATAACTTTCGTCCCGTGCGGCCTCCATATTCATTTAACTGCTTCCTTCCTCGGCGTCGGGCGAGTACAGCAGCTAATTCGGAATGCTCAAAATAGAAAAATTGGCCTCCATTATGCAGTAAATGCATAATGGATTGAGACCCCGGAAGTCTGGCAACTTAAAGATTCCTATCCGTCAAAAGTGCGGCAACTTCGCCAACACTGCGTCTCGCTCGCTGAAAAGAAGGTCCAGAAGCGCTTCCGATACGCGGCTTTGTGGACGGGAATAAGGGCGAAGAAGCGCCACGTTGAACGGTATTTTAGGCAGGAATGGCACCAGCGTTACCCGATCATCAAGTTGGTGAATGGCCGTGTAAGGGTCTATAAGCGCGACCCCCAAGCCAATTTTGGCAAATTCATATGCCGCAGCGGAAATCGTTGTTTCATAAGCTGGGTCTAGTTTTTCACCTGCAGCGCGGAATGCCTGCGCAATAATCGGGCCAGCTGCAGTGAATGATGCAAATGATACAAATGGTACGTTTCGAAGATCCGGTGGTTCAATTTTTTCGTGGCTCGCGAGATGGTGGTCACGTGGAACCGCAGCAATATAAGCGGCATCGCTGAAAACTTCTGTTTGAAAGCCAGATCTGCGGAATGGGAGTTCAGCAAGACCAAAATCCAGCTGTTGGGACGCCGCCCATTCTTCGATCTTGGCAGAAAGCCGTATATTCAGCTGCACACGTGTTTGAGGCCAGCTATCTTTAAACTTCTTTAGCGCCTGGGGCATGAAACTTATCCCAAGGGCGGGCATTACAGCCGCGGTTATACGGCTGGTTTCACCTTCGGCAACAGTTGCCGCAAAATTTCGCAAAGAATCGAGAGATGTATACGCTCTATCGATTTCATCCAGAAGAAGGTGGGCAACCGATGTCGGCGTGATCAACCCTTTTCTGCGCTCAAACAAGGTGACACCCAACTCGGTTTCAAGCTTATTCAGAAGCCGACTGACGGCGGGTTGACTTCGCCCAATAAGTTCAGCAGCGGCGCTTACCGTTCCAGTTAGCATCACTGCCCGGAAGGCTGAAAAGTAGATGAGGTTCATCCCTACTTCCCAGTTTTGTTTCCCTGGCTTTTTCATCAAATTTAATCCCAGCACTTCAGTTGTGGCACACACTCGCCTACAACAGTGCCAAGGGCAAACGAAATAGCAGACAATAGCGATGTTAGATTGCAGTTCACCCGTCAGTATGAAGTAACGGCCTTTATCGGATAACAGCCCAAAGATGTTCCTTCATTACATCCTCATGCAGCTCGACTCCAAACCCAATGTGTTCTGAGATCGGAAGGCGTCCGTTCCTGACCGTTTCCTCGAAGGGCACGGTAGCCACTTCAATATATCCGGGTATGTTAGCCCAATATGGGAAATGTTCTTGAACATAAAAATTGGGCAAACAGGCGCTCATGTGGGTCGCGATGTTGGCTGCGATAGAACTTCCGCACACATGCGGCTGCACCTTCAAACCATAGGCGTCAGCCATCGCTGATATTTTATGGACTTCCGCGAAACCACCCGCATTGCCAATATCGGGCTGCAATATACTGATCGCACGTCTCTCAAGAAGATCGCGAAAACCTTGTCTGAGATAGTGCCGCTCTCCAGTCGCAATCGGAATATCAATCGACGAAGCGACTTGAGACAACGCACCGAGGTCGCCGGGATCGGTGATTTCCTCCACAAACTCGATATCATATTCTTTGATACGCTCACAAAACCGCATGGTATCTGCGATAGAAATGCCGCCACCGAAATCAAGCATAAGCCTGATATCGGAACCGATCGCCTTTCGTACGTCGCGCACGCGTTCGATTCCAGCGGTGACGGCGTCACGATTGTCAGAGTATCGACCATTTGGATGCCGCAATGTTCCATTTGGCTGTATCTGCGCCAACGGATAGAACTTCAGGGCATAATGTCCGTCGTCAACAGCGTCGGCAGCTTTTCTAATCAGGTCTGAGTTGGATGTCGCTCCAAAATACCAGCCATTCGCATAGTAGTTCAGTTCATCGCGAATTTTTCCGCCAAAGAGTTCATATACTGGCACATTCAACGCTCTGGCGCGAATATCCCACAGCGCCTGTTCCATGGCGCTCATCCCGGCACAAGCAATTCCGCCGGGGTTCTTTAACCAGAACGCCTGGTCGTACATGTCCGAAACGATCCGATTGATGGACAGCGGATTAGCCCCCAGCAAAAACCGTTCGCTCAGATCTTTAATCATACCCGCAACAGCTGTGCCACCGCTTCCATAGGAAATGGCGGCCTCACCTAATCCGGATATGCCTTCATCCGTCTGAATTTTCACCAGAACGGGCTTCAGGCCCTGTCCGCGCACATAGTAAACGTTGACGGACACAATTTTCATTTTTCAAACCCCACGTGCAGGAGAAGCACTCATTCCGCCGCGACCCCCGCCTGACGCAGTTTCAACCTGAAATCCTCCAGCGTTCCCTTATACTCCCACGTCTGAACGGTGTTGTGAGGACACTCAATAAAAATATAATCTTCGGTAACCGACAAAATTCTGGAAACCTTTATGAGTTTTGTTACAAATCCTCCCGCGCCAAGATCATCGATGACAGCTTTCCGATCCTCATCATATCCATGATATACTTTCGAAGCTCGAATTTCTGCAGTTACATACGCCATATAATCGTGTCCTCTTGGATTTTTTGACATATTGATGAATGATACATCATTATATGAGCCGCACCTCGAAAGCAGAAATCGAAAGTACGCTGATCGGTATGCCGATTTTGCATACCTAAAGTCTGGCGGAAAGCTACTGTTGTGGTGTCGTTAAACCAAAATCTTCTGAACTGGGAATACTGGGTAACCTACTAATCGAAAGCGCGAAGCATCAGGAAAGCTTAGAAATTGTCGGAAGTGCTTCATTCTCAAGGACTGCGGATTCCTGTCAAGAATCGCCTTTATCACTGTGCCGAACACAATCACAAAACGCCTTGATGGGATGTGAACCTACGATCTTAAAATGCGAATGCTATCTGTCTGAATTACTTAATAACGTTTCTAGGCTAGACGTCACATTTGGGGCCGGACGCTGACCGTCCGCTTATGCGTTATGAGCGGAGTTAGCGGCCATTTGGCAGCAGATCATGCCTGCGGCTAGCCGATCAGATTGTGGCCCTACATGAGCCTTTCCGCTCGCATTCGCATTGCTGGCTCAAGTTCAAGTGAGTGTCGCGCAATCTTGTCGAAACAGACGGACGTTGTCTCATTGATGGCGCGCAGTTCTCCATCAAGCGAACCAGCCATTGTCTGGCGAAACGTGATTGATGAACGTCCGACCTTCAACACCTGTGAGCGGATCGTCAGCAAGTCTCCGGCTGGCATTTCCTTTTTATAGTCCGTTGTCGAGCGCACATCCGCCCAACCGAAACTCTCATCCGGAATTTTCCCGGCAATGTGGCCCAAGAGCTGAAAGCTCGCATCATCGAACATCCCGGCATAATGCCGAACATTCATATGTCCCATGACGTCGCACATCCACGGATGTACGACGCCTATAAAAGTCACAAGACCGCTCATCGCGCCACCGACTGATAGCCACCCAGAAAAGCGGTGAGATTATCACCCAGAGCATCGCAAAGATAACCGCCTTCCTGCACGATTACAGTTGGCAGACGAAGCTTTGCGATTGCTTCCGCAATGCGTCCAAAGCCACCGGTGGTGACCGACAATCCGCCGAAAGGATCGCCTTCGAACGGATCAAGACCAAGCGCCACCACCAGCGCATCTGGCGCGAAAGCTTCGATACGGCGGAAAGCCGTATCGAGTGATGCAAGGAACTCGGCATCGCCGGATTTGCGCGGTAGGGGCAGATTGAGATTGTACCCGAGCCCAGCGCCTTCACCGCGTTCATCGGCATGGCCCCAGAAGAACGGATAGAAGCGCAGCGGATCGGCGTGGATCGAAACTGTCAGCACATCGGGACGAGCGTAGAAGATGCCTTGCGTTCCATTGCCATGATGCAGATCGACATCGAGGATTGCCACGCGTTCGGTCTTCGAGCGTAGATGCTGAGCGGCAACCGCCGAATTGTTGACGAAGCAAAAGCCGCCTGAAACATCGGCAAAGGCATGATGCCCCGGTGGGCGGCAGAGCGCATAGGCCGCGACCTCGCCCGCAAGCAATGCATTGGCGGCGTCAATCGCGCTCCAGGCACTCCAGCACACGCTTTCCCATGTGTGTTCAGCTATCGGGCAAGCGGTATCGGCCATGTGATAGCCGACCTGCCCGACGGCAGATGCCGGATAACGACCGTCACGCGCCAACGGATGAATGTTCGGGATGACTTCTTCCGAAGCTTCCTCGATGCGCCGCCAACGCGGATAGATATGCTGCAGGAACTCCAGATATTCCGGTGTGTGCACGGCAGCGATCGGGCCAAGACCATGATTTTGCGGACGGATAATCTCGCAGCCCGCAGCCTTTGCGCCAAAGAGCAGACGTTCGACGCGCTCCGGCTGCTCGGGGTTAGGCTTCGGCGCGCCGCTGGAAAGAAAGGCTTTCGGATCGTGAAGCGTTTGCTCAACAGCGTAGAAGGCTTTCATGACTGCTCCCTAATTTGCATTGATACGCGCCAGACGGGCGAAATCCTCGCCATAAGCGCCATGATCGAGATCGGCTTCGATCCAGCCGATACCCAGCCGTTGGTAAAAGCGCTGCGCGGCAACATTGTCCCGATCCACCGCCAGCCGCAGATAGACGCCGCCGCGTGCTGTCGACCAGGAAGCGACATGGCGCAGAAGAACCTCGCCCACACCACGACCGCGAAACGCCTGATCGACATAGAGGTCCTGCACAAAGACACCGGGCTTTCCGAGCCATGTCGAGAAGATCGGGAAGAAAAGCGCCAGCCCCGCAAATGCCTCGTCCACCTCGGCGATCAGGCTGGTAAAAGCCGCGTTGGGACCGAAGCCATGGCGGCGAAAATCTTCCACCGTGCTGGAGACTTTGCCCGCAGCACCCAGCCCCGCACCCATTGCGCGGATTGCCTCGTGAATTCGTTCGGCATCGGAAGGTTCGGCAAGCCGGATCACAACGCCCGCTTTGCCACCCAATTCAATCTTTGGCATCAGAACGCCACCCTGTCTCCACCCTTCAGCCCCAAATAGTCGCGCGCCTCGTCGGGCGTGGCAACTTCCAGCGACAGGCCGTCAAGGATGCTGCGGATGCGCCGAACCTGATCGGCATTGCTGCTGGCCAGCTTTCCCCGTCCGTCGTAGAGGCTGTCTTCCAGGCCGACACGCACATTGCCGCCCATGGCCGCCGCCATTGTGATCATTGGAATCTGGTGCCTGCCTCCTGCCAGAACCGAGAAGGAATAGTCGTCCCCGAAAAGCTTGTCGGCGATGCGTTTCATATGCATGAGGTTTTCCGGGTCTGCGCCGATGCCGCCCAGAATACCGAAGACGAACTGGATGAACAGATGACCGGTAACCAGCCCACGGTCGCGAAAATAAGCCAGTGAATAGAGATGCCCGACATCATAGCATTCGAACTCGAAGCGTGTACCGCAGCCCTGACCGAGACTGGTCAGAATGCCTTCCATATCCGCGAAGGTGTTCTTGAAGATCGAATGACGCGTCGCCTCCAATAGCTCGGGTTCCCAGGCGTGCTTCCACTCGCGTGGCTTGTCGAGGGCTGGAAACAGCGCGAAATTCATCGAGCCCATATTGAGAGAGCACATTTCCGGTTGCGCCTTGAGCGGCGCGGCCAGACGATCATCCAGCGTCATCAATGACGAGCCGCCGGTGGAAATATTCACCACCGCCGCGGTCGACTGCTTGATGCGCGGCAGGAACTGCATGAACAGATCCGGATTGGCGGATGGTCTGCCGTCATGGGGATCGCGAGCATGGAGGTGCAGAATAGATGCGCCCGCTTCCGCCGCCGCGATGGCTTCACTGGCGATCTCCTCCGGCGTAACCGGCAAATGCGGCGACATAGTTGGAGTGTGCACGGAGCCCGTCACTGCGCAGGTGATGATCACCTTGCGCTGTGTTTTCTTTTTGTCGGTCATGATCCGGTTTCCTTAAGCGTTCACGGGCAGCTTGAGTTCACGCGACAGAACCTCAAGCGTATCGCCAAGGATCGCGGTGATCTCGCCAACTTGTTCTTGACTTACGACCATCGGCGGACAAACGAGGAAATGATCGCCTTCAACACCGCCGCGCGTGCGGCGCGAATAGATGATGAGCCCGCGCTCATACGCAAGATCCACCATGCGCTGATGGGCATTCAGTTCCTTCGGCAACGGCTTCATGGTCTCGGGATCGGACACGAATTCGGCTGCCAGCAATAACCCCTTGCCGCGCACATCACCGACGAACGGGAAGCGCTTCGCCAATCCTTCCAGCTCGCCCTTCAGCGCATCGCCCATACGGGCGGCATTGCCGACCAGATCGAGACGATCAATCTCCTGAAGCACCGCCTTGCCTGCCGTGCAAGCCAGCGGATTGCCTGCATACGTGAAGCCGTGCAGGAAACCGCCAGCATCCAGAACCGGCTGCACGATGCGTCCGGGCGCCGCCATTGCGCCAAGCGGGCAATAACCCGAGGCGAAACCCTTCGAAAGCGCGATGAGATCAGGCTTGCAGTTCCAGTGGTCGCCGCCCAGAAACTTGCCGGTGCGTCCGGCGCCGCTCATCACCTCGTCATGGATCAGCAGGATGCCATAGCGGTCGCAGATTTCACGGATACGCGGATAGTAACTGTCGGGCGCGACCAGCGCGCCGGTCGACGCTCCGCCGATCGGCTCCATGATGAAGGCGAGCACGCTTTCAGGACCTTCTTCCTGAATCTTCTCCTCCAGCATGTCAGCATATTTCTGGCCGCGCTGTTCCATCGTGAGATTGTCACGGTCGAGATAGGCGGTCGGTGCCAGGACTTTCGGCATTTCGCGCATGATGGGTGCGAAAGGCTCGCTTAAGGCCGCATAGCCGGTGACAGCCAGAGCGCCAAGCGTGCCGCCGTGATAAGATGGAAAACGCGAAATTACTTTCCAGCGCGTGCCCTGCCCGGTTGCAACCGCCCATTGGCGGGCAAGCTTGATACAGGATTCCACCGCTTCCGAACCACCGGAAACAAAGAATATCTTGTCCAGACCTTCCGGCATACGCTCGGCGGCCATGCGCGCCAGATCTTCCGCCGGTTCATTTTCGAAGTGCAGACGATAAGCGAAGGTGACGCGATCCATCTGCTCTTTCATGGCGTCGAGCACGTTGCGATTGCCGTGGCCGATATTGACCACCATTGCGCCGCTAGAGCCGTCGATGACCCGGCGTCCGTCCTGATCCCAGATGTAGATACCTTCGGCACGATCCACCAGCGGCCTGCGCAGGCGCGACTGGTAGAAAAGATGCGATGCCGGGCGTTCGTTCTGTGCTTTTGTGTTGAGCATTGCGTTACTCTGTCAGCGCTTGAGATATTGGTTGAGAACATTGGCGGTCACACGCTCGACCATGCGGTCGCCACGTTTGAGAGCCGCGACCCACTCGCAGCTTCCTGCGTGGAAAACCTCGCCCTTGCCGCGCGGGAAATTGACGATCATGCCGCAGCCGCGCTTGATACGTTCGACGGCTGCATCGCCATTGTCGCCGATCAGCGTATCGGCCACGAATTTGGCATCGGCATCGGAGAGGAACTGGTCGTCGGCTGGAATATCCGCGCTCTCTTCCTTGAGAGACGACATGCCGAGCGCCAGAATTTGCAATCCATCAGGTGCGCCGCTGCCCTCCTCTGGTTCAGGCAGACCGCCCCGGATCACATAGTCGAGCCCGTCGACCTCATAGCCGAAGGCGTGACCGTCAGCGCCCAAGAGATCACCGTAATAGATGCCGGTTCCCGCAAAGGCCCAATGTTCCGGGCGATAGACCGGAAAACCGCGCACGCCACGCGGGGCGCAGCCACCCCAGCCGACATAAAGCCCGCGCAGCGCATTGAGGCCGAAGGTTTCGGCAGCTGGCCGTCCGGCTTCCGTCGCTTCCCAGCAACCGCTGGTGCGGCGTGGATCGGCGGAGCGATAGACCGGGTCTTCAGCGCGGGCGCGATATTTGTAGCAAGTCTGGCGCTTGCCATCATTCTCAAGCCGCGTCTGCCACATGAAATTGCCTGCAAAACGGGCCGCACGGCCGCCGTCATCGACATAATGATCAACGGCATCGCGCATTTCCCATGTCCAGTATTCGTCGTGACCGACAAAGGCCACGCAATCATAACCGTCGAGGATTTCCGGCGAGAAATGCAACTCATGCTGGCTGGCGAGATCAATCGCAAAGCCTTTTCGTTCAGCCCAGCGGAAAAACAGGCTGTCATAGCTGGCCCAGCCGGATGAGGCATATTTCTTGGAATAGCCATTGGCAAAGGCCCATTCCATATGCGGATAGCGTGGAGGAGCAGCAGGCGGCGTTACAAACTCCAGCGGCACGCGAGGCGCATCGGACGGCAGCAGCGCAAAGCCACGGCAGAACGGACGCTCGATGCTCACCGTCGTCGCGTATTGATCGCCATTCGGCCCGGTAATGCCCTGATAGTGGTTGGAACCGCCCCAGGTATTATAGGCCGTCCACGTGCCGGTCGCTGCAACCTGCAGGATACGACCGGGCTTACGGCCTGCCACAGGCCGCAGGATGAAAAGATGGTGGCAATGGATCAGCTGACCGTCATTGCCTTCGGCTTTCAGCGTGATGCGATAAGCACCGGAAGGCCAGTTCTCATCCGTCTTGAACGAAAATGTCGTCTCCCAGCCGCAGCCCACAACGGAACATTGGGCAGGCGTTTCCTGCCATTTGCAGTCTATCCCGCGCTTTGAGAAGACAGGCGTTTCAACCGCCCCATCCCGCACGATTTCGATATCGAAACGCGACGCGGTCGCACTCACCTGCAAATGAACCGTTGTGCCAGGCAGATAAGAATAGGCATCGGTGTAGCACCAGATTTCGCCACGCGGCCCGTCCATGCCGGGATATTCATAATAATGCCCAAGCACGGCTTCGCGTCGCTGCGCCGGGGTCAGCCCGAAATCGGGAAATTCCCTAAGATCGGCAAACTCATTGCCGTTTCTCTCGTTCATGCCATCACCTCACGCAGCCAGATATTTCTTGAGGAAGGAGCGGGTACGCTCCTGCACCGGATTGCTCAAAATCTGATCCGGCCGCCCCTCTTCCACCACCACACCGCCATCCATGAATAGGATACGATCTGCCACTTCGCCCGCAAATCGCATCTCATGCGTGACGATCAGCATCGTCATATGTTCAGCGGCGAGCTGCTTCATGACAGCATTGACCTCGTCCACCAGCTCGGGATCGAGCGCCGACGTCGCTTCGTCGAACAGCATCACTTTCGGCTGCATGGCGAGCGCACGGGCAATGGCCACACGCTGCTTCTGACCGCCGGACAGCCGCGAGGGATAGACATCGACCTTGTCGGCAAGCCCGACCTTTTTCAAAAGCTCCAGTGCTAGAGTACGAGCAGCGTCCTTCATCATGCCCTTGAGTTTGATGGGGCCGAGCGTGATGTTTTCCAGCACTGTCAAATGTGGAAACAGGTTGAAGTGCTGAAACACCATGCCCATCTGCTGGCGCACGGCATTGATGTGCTTCTCGAAAGCCTGCCCGGTGAGAGGTTGATTGACCTGCACGCCATCGAGCCAGACTTCACCGCCATTCAGCGTTTCAAGATGATTGATCGAGCGCAGAAGCGTGCTCTTACCGGAGCCGCTGGGGCCGATGATGGCGACGATCTGGCCACGCGCCACGGAAAGGTCGATATCTTTCAACACTTCCAGCTCGCCATAGGCTTTGCGAGCACCCTTCACTTCGACCATCGGTTTTGCGATTTTGGGGCTGCTCATCGCGTGACCTCCACTTTTCTTTCAATGCGCCGCAGGCTGGCTTCCAGAATCAGATTGACCACGTAGTAGATGGCGGCGATGGTGATGTAGAATTCGAACGGGCTGAAGGTTTCGCTGATGGCAAGCTGCGCGCTGTGCACCAGTTCGGCAATGCCGATGATCGAAACCAGTGACGTATCCTTCAAAAGAACGATCATATTGTTGCCGATGGGCGGGATCGTATTGCGCACCGCCTGCGGGATGACGATGTAGCGCAAAGCCTGACCATGGCTGAAGCCGATGGAACGCGCGCCTTCCATCTGACCCGGATCGACCGCCACGATACCCGCGCGGATGATATCGGCATTATAGACGGCAAAGTGCAGACTAAGACCGATGATGCCCGCGCCAAGTGCCGGAATATCAATACCGATCTGAACTAGCCCGAAATAGATCAGGAACAGCTGCAACAGAAGCGGTGTTCCCATGAACAGCCACATGAAGAACCGCACCGGCCATGCTAGAATCTTAGGCGCGTAAAGCACCACCAGCGCAAATACGATACCGAGCACGAAGCTGAGGAAAGCCGACGCTACGGTCAGAACCAGCGTCCACCACAGCCCTGTCAAAAGTAGATCCGTATAGGGTGCGACGATGCTCAAATCGAGAGCTTGCATCCAGTCCTCCCTCACTGCGCCGCGAAGCGCTTGTCGAGAAGATCGACCCCGCGCGCCACGATATAGATGATGATCATGTAGAGAACGGCTGCAACGCCGAAAATCTCGAACGGTTTGTAGGTTGAACCGATGAAACGCTGCGCCGTATAGGTCAGCTCAACCACTGAAATGGTGGAAACCAGCGCAGAGCCCTTCAGGAGCGCAATCGTATTGACACCGAGAGGGCGGATCATCAGCCGGGCGGCCTGGGGCAGCACGACGAACCGCATCGTCTGCCCTCGCCCAAAGCCGATGGAACGGGCGGCTTCCGTCTGGCCGCGATCAACGCTCTGAATTGCGCCGCGGATCGATTCCGACATGTATGCGCCGATATTCAGCCCCAGTCCGATAACACCAGCGGCAAACGGCTCCAGATTAATGCCAATCTGTGGACCGCCGAAATAGAGAATGAAGAGCTGTACAAGGCAAGGTGTTCCGCGAAAGACGCTCACATAGGCTGCCGCAAGCCATCGCAGGATGACCGAGCGGGACAGACGGCCGTTAACGAGGACCGCTGCGACGGCCAGACCCAACACCAGGGCCAGAGCAGAAATTTGGACAGTCACCCATGCCGCCTCCAGAAAAAACGGGAGGACGCGCTGCATCAACGCAAAATCCATCGGAAAACTCCGGTCAATCGGTTCTCAACCGGCCCGGACATATGCCGGGCCGGGATGACGTATCAGCGAATATCGCTGCCGACCCATTGCATCGAGATCTTCTCATAGGTGCCGTCGGCCATGATCTCGTCGAGAGCCTTCTGCATCGTAGCCTTCAGCTCGGGATTGTTCTTGCGGATGGCGATGCCGATGGCGACGCTGCCGCCTTCGATATCAGGCGTATCGAGCCTACGGACCTTCTGGCCGGTTTCCTTGATCGCCACCATGACCGGGATGTTGTCGACGACGATAGCGTCGACGCGACCGGCATTCAGTTCGAGCATCAGTTCCGGCAGCCCCTTATAGGTGCGAATGGTCCAGCCGCCCTGTTCGCGCGCCCATTTTTCATGGGTTTCACCAAGTGTGACGCCCAGTGTCTTGCCCTTGAGATCGTCGAGCTTTTGAACTGTAGAGTCTTCCTTCACGAAAACCGCGCGGCCCGCGTGATAGTAAGGTCCTACGAAATCCACGGCCTTCTCGCGTTCCGGCGTAATCGTCATGGAGCCGACCACCGTGTCGAACTTGCCTGCCCGAAGGCCGGCGACGATACCATCCCATGCGGTGGTGATAAGCTGTGGCTTAAGCTGCATACGCTCGGCAATCGCCGAACCGATGGAAGCGTCGAAGCCCACGACTTCGTTCTTCTCATTGACGAAATTGAACGGCGGGTACTGGCCGCTCATGGCGATCTTCAACTCGCCCGCTGCCTTGATCTTTTCAAGATCATCCGCCTGTGCAGGCGCAACCGCAAAAACTGCGGCGGTGGCAATCGCGGCCGCGGCAATGAAACCCGTGAATTTGTTAAACATGCTGTTCCCGACTTCCCTTTGTTTGTTTTTCTTGAGGCTTTTTGATGCCTTCCAATATTCATGATTGCTTTTATGAATGCATTTAGCAAATAGATAATGGGAATAGATTACATAGATTTCATGAATGGATGATGCCATGTCGCTACATCGCCCCGAACGCCTTGTCTGGGATCTGGACTGGAACCTTCTGCGCAGTTTTGTGGTAATCGCGGAGGTGAAAAGCATCACCCGCGCGGCAGAGCGTCTCAACCTCAAACAACCAAGCGTAAGCAATGCGTTGCGCCGATTGGAAGACCGCATCGGCCAGCGGCTGGTGGAGCGCGACGCAACCCATTTTGAGTTGACGGACGTTGGCAAACTGCTCTACGAGCAAAGTATCGAGGTGTTTGGCGCCATTTCACAGTTGCCGCAACTGGTGCGCGGGGTCGGTGACAATGTGACTGGCCATGTCACCATCTCTGTCGCCAGCCACATCATATCGCCGATCTTCGATCAGGCGCTTGCGCGGTTTCATGAACAGCATCCCAATGCGACACTGACGATCAACGTATCCGCAAGTACAGAGGTCGCGCGGCTTGTGCGCGAGAAACGCGCTTCCTTCGGCCTTGGTCTGGTGAGTAATCGCGACCCCGCGCTGGACTACACCATGGTCTATCGTGAGTTCTTCGGGTTTTTCTGCGGCCCCCGGCACCGGATGTTTGGCCAGTCCGGACTGACCCTTGCCGATCTGAAGGGAGAACCATCGGTTTCGTTCCAGACCGATCATATTGCAGACGCGCTACGACCCGTAGCCCTGTTGCGCAGTGAGGCGCGACTCTCACCTGATGTTGTCGGCACCTCGTCGAGCCTTGAGGAAGTGCGTCGGATGATCATCACCGGGCTTGGCATCGGCCCACTTCCATTACACGTCGCGCGACGCGAGATCGATGACGGCCTTCTCTGGCGTCTGCCGCCATACGACAACCCGCCTGCCATCGATGTTTTCCTGATCCACAATCCTGAAGCCAACCTCAACAAGGCGGAAAAGGCCATGCTGGCCGGACTGAAATCTATTATTGCATCAACGCCCCTTGAGGAGCGCATCTACCAGGATTGAGCCCCGAAGCCCTATCTTCATGGCTGTGCAAGTAGCGTTTCATGATAGGCCCAGAACTCGTCTATGAACCGTTGAGCGAGACTGTTATGAGGACCATTACTGCGACGAATGGCCAAAAATCCGGCGTCAACGAAGCTTGTGAAAGGTCGGATCGCCACACCACGTCCGCGAAAATCGGTTGCCGACGACGGATCGATGATCGTTATGCCGACACCTTCAGCCACAAGCGTCAGCGCTGTGTGCGACAGGCGTGTCTCAATGGTGGCCGACCGTGGAATGCGCGCTAGGGCAACTTCCACGCGCATGGCAAACAGCGACCCCGGCTCCAGCGTGATCATACGTTCATCGGCGAGATCATCCGGTGAAACCTCCGGATAGTCTGCAAGACGATGCCCTAGCGGGACAGCGACAACCGCCGGTATCGCCCGGGTTTCAATATTGAAACCGGGTCTGTCGAGCGGACCGTCGGCAAAACCGAGATCGACCTGACCAGATGCGACGGCCTCAACAACCATCGCGGAAGGAATACCGTTGAGAGAGGCATGGATATTGGGTCGCGCCTTGAGAAAACGGGCGAGAAAGCGCGGCATGATCCCGTTTGCAAGCGCAGGCATAGCCGCAATCCGCAGCATGCCCGCATTCTGACGGTTGATCTCGTCGGCGAAACTCCGGATGCGATTGAGCCCGACATAAGCCCGCTCCACCTCCTGCAACAGCGTCATGGCCGCCTGTGTTGGGACCAACTGGTTTCCGCGACGGTTGAAGAGCTTGAGTTTCGTGTCGATCTCAAAGTCACGGATAAGGCGGCTCACGGCGGGCTGGGTGATCGACATCAGTTCCGCCGCAGCCGTCATTTTTCCGGTCAGCATGACGGTTCGGAACGCTTCGACCTGACGCAGGTTCATGTTTCACCATAATATTTGGTTATGCTTGAGGCTTCATTTCGAATTTGACTGTATTGATCCCCGCTGTCAAACCACTCCCATAAACGTACCGGCGCAGCAAAAGGACCGGACATAAAAAGGGAACTAGGCAGTTGGGTGCGGTCAGCGCATATTTGGATTTGATGGGTTTTGCTGAAGACGGCTGGGGCTACGATATGCTCCGGGCCACCGGCATGTCACTCGCGGTAGCCTTTTGCGGCTTTGCGGCAGGTGCGGTGTTCGGTATGATTGCCGCTGCCGCTTCATTTTCATCGCAGCGCATTCTCAGAATTGCGGCTGCCGGCTATTCGACAGTGCTTCGCGGCATCCCCGACCTTCTGGTCATTTACCTGTTCTATTTCGGCAGTAGCGCTGTGTTAAGCCAGATCGGCGCGTTGTTCGGCGGGCAAGGCTTCGTCAGTGCGCCAATCTTCATCACCGGTGCACTGGCCATCGGCGTGGTTTCTGGCGCTTACCAAGCTGAAGTCTATCGCGGCGCAGTGCTGGCACTGCCCAAAGGTGAGATCGAAGCTGCCAAGGCCTATGGCATGCCACCGCGTCTGCTGTTTCGCCGCATTATGGTTCCGCAGGCGGCACGCTTTGCCATTCCGGGCATTGGCAATGTCTGGCAGCTTGTCTTGAAAGAGTCGGCACTGATTTCGGTCGTAGGACTGGTTGAGCTGATGCGTCAGGCGCAAATCGGCGCTGGATCAACCCGCAAGCCTTTCACCTTCTTTCTGACCGCCGGGCTGCTTTATCTCGTCATCACATTCATATCGGGCTTGCTGTTCAATAACGCCGAAAAGCGCGTCATGCGCGGCATCCGGAGGGCAGTATGAGCTTTGTCGACCTGCCGTTCATGTTCGACAGTTTCGTTCAGCTGTGCCGGGGTATTCCGCTGACGCTGCAACTGATGGCGCTGTCGGTTATCAGTGGCGCCGTGCTGGCCACCATACTGGCTACGATGCGTCTGTCGGGCAATCTGATACTGGACCTCATTGCGCGAGGTTATATCTTTGTGCTGCGCGGCACCCCGCTGCTCGTGCAGCTCTACATCATCTATTACGGCCTCAGCCAGTTTCCAGAACTGCGCCGGAGCTTTCTCTGGCCGTTTTTGCGGGAACCCTATTGGTGCGCAGTACTGGCTCTTGCACTCAATACGGCTGCCTATAGCGCCGAAATCATTCGAGGCGGTGTTCTGTCGGTTGCGACCGGGCAGATCGAAGCGGCGCGCGCCTATGGCATGAGCGGCTTCACCCTCGTCCGCCGCATTCTGGCCCCACAAGCGTTGCGACAGATGCTGCCCGCCTATTCGAACGAAGTCATCTTGATGGTGAAGTCCACCGCACTGGCATCAACCATCACCATGATGGAGGTAACGGGGCTGGCGGCCAAGTTGATTTCCGCCACCTATCGCCCTGTCGAAGTCTTCATCTGTGCAGGCGCGATTTATCTCCTCCTGAACTTCGTAGTCACCAGAATTTTCAAACTGCTGGAATATCGCTCGTCGGCGGCCCAGCGTCAGCCTGTCATCGTGCATGCCGCCGGAGGGAACTCATAATGCAACGTTTCGAAACGCCTGCGGTCGAGATCAAGAACCTCGAGAAATGTTACGGTGCGCACAAGGTTCTGCATACAGTTTCCTTGCAGGCCCACCAGGGTGAAGTCATCTCCATTCTGGGTGCGTCAGGTTCAGGCAAATCCACTCTGCTGCGCTGCATCAATATGCTTGAAGTGCCGGATGCAGGCAGTGTGGCTATTCACGGCGAGGCATACAAGCTCGACCAACAGCCCGGGCGCGCAGCGCGTCCAGCCGATGCGAAACAGGTTCAGCGGCTGCGCGGTCAGGCGACGATGGTGTTTCAGTCGTTCAATCTGTGGTCGCACCTGACTATCCTCGAAAATCTGATCGAAGCGCCTATCCATGTGCAGAAGCGAAACCGGTCGGAGTGCATTGCCGAGGCTGAAGCACTGCTGGAGCGGGTCGGCATTGCCGATAAGCGCAACTTCTATCCCGCGCATCTTTCTGGTGGCCAGCAGCAACGCGCCGCAATTGCCCGCGCGTTAGCGATGCGTCCGAAGATCATGCTGTTCGATGAACCAACCTCCGCGCTTGACCCCGAACTGGTGGCCGAGGTGTTGAAGGTCATGCGCGATCTGGCGGCAGATGGGCGCACCATGCTGGTCGTGACCCACGAGATGGGCTTCGCCCGCGATGTTTCCAGCCGTGTCGTGTTTCTGCGTCAGGGCGTGATTGAAGAAGAAGGCGCGCCCGACGAGGTTTTCGGCAACCCCAAAAGCGAACGGTTCCGGCAATTCATTTCCAAACAAAACGCATGAACCGATCAATCGGTTTTCTAACAGAGGTGAACATATGAAACTGAAATGCGTCCTTTCCATCCTCGGCGTTCTCGCCGTTGCCCCGACCGCGCATGCCGAAGATGTTGTGCGCATCGCTACCGAAGGTGCTTATGCGCCGTGGAATTTCTCCGGCCCGAACGGTGTGCTGGAGGGCTTCGAGATTGATCTCGCCAAAGACCTTTGCGAGCGCCTGAAAGCGAAATGCGAAATCACCGCCCAGAACTGGGACGGCATCATTCCATCGCTGACCGCGGGCAAGTATGACGCCATCATGGCGGGCATGAGCATCACACCGAAGCGTGAGGAAGTGATTGCGTTTTCGTCACCTTATGCGGCGGCCATCAACTCCTTCGCAGTCATGGAAGACAGCGACCTCGCCGATCTGCCGGAAGGCGGCAAGCCGCTGAATGTCGATTCCGATGCAGCAAAGCCGATTCTCGAAGAAATCGCCAAGAAAATCAACGGCAAGACCGTCGGCGTTCAGGGTTCCACAACCGCTTCGGCCTTCATGGAGCAATATTTCAAGGATGGCGCGGATGTGCGTGAGTACAAGACCGCCGAAGAACACAATTTCGACCTGACCAGCGGTCGTGTGGATGCGGTTGTCGCCAATGCCACAGTTCTTGCGGCTGCGCTGGAAAAGGACGACATGAAGGGCGCAAAGCTGGCTGGCCCGCTGTTTTCGGGCAAGGTCTTCGGCATGATCGGTGTCGGTCTGCGCAAAGAAGATACCGCCCTGAAGGGTCGCTTCGATACTGCCATTCAGGCCGCGATTGCCGACGGCACGGTGAAGAAGCTGTCCGAGAAGTGGTTCAAGGTGGACGTAAGCCCGCAAAACTGAGCCAACACAATCGGGCCTGGCTCTCGTCAGGCCCAACACTGACGACGCTGTGACAACAGATTGAATTTACGAATGCGCAGATTGCCGGACCAAAACATAATCATTATCGGAGCGGGACTGGTTGGCTCTGCCATCGCCTGGGGTCTCGCCCGATCTGGTCTGCGTCCAATGCTTCTCGATGGGGAAGACCTGTCCCTGCGCGCATCCCGTGCCAATTTCGCGCTCATCTGGGTACAGGGCAAAGGCGTAGGGGCACCACACTATGCCCGTTGGACAATGCAATCTGCGCGCCTGTGGCCCGCTTTCGCAGATGAATTGCGGGATGTCACCGGGCTTGATGTGGCGTTGAAACAGACCGGTGCCTTTACCTTCTGCCTCGACGAGCGCGAGCTTCAAATGTTTGCCGGAGACGTCGCGACAGTAGCACGAGAGCTTGGCAATGACGCCCCGGAACACGTTGTACTCGACCACCAGGAAACTGCTAAAATGGTCCCCTCCATCTGCCGGGATGTGATCGGTTCGATCTATTCGCCGATGGACGGCGACGTGAATTCACTGCGCCTGTTTCGCGCATTGCATACGGGCATGATCAACCTCGGTGCTTCCTACGAACCGCATTGTGAAGTCTCGTCCATCACCCCGCAAAACGGCGGCTTTCTCCTGAGTGGCACATGGGGTGAAGTCTTCACGGAACGCGTCATTCTGGCTGCGGGCAACGGCAATGCAGAGCTTGCAAAGAGTGTCGGTCTCGATGCGCCGGTTGTGCGCAGCAAAGGTCAAATTCTTGTAACGGAGAAATGCGCGCCCTTCTTCCCCTATACAGCGGCGACGCTGCGGCAGGCGGATGAGGGTGGTGTCATGATCGGCGACAGTCAGGAAACCCATACGGATCAGATCGCCACCAATCAGGATATCAGCGCAGTTCTGGCCAACAGAGCGGTGCGGACGTTCCCCCATCTGGCCGATGTCAATGTCATTCGCAGTTGGGCCGGATTTCGTGTCAAGACACCGGACGGCTTGCCTGTCTACGAACAATCCGAAAGCCACAAGGGCGCGTATGTCGTCATGTGCCATTCCGGCGTCACGCTTGCAGCCAACCACGCCCTGATCGTGGCGCAGGAAATAGCAGCCGATGCCAAACAACTTGCTGGTCATGCGTTCTCCGGCCGGAGGTTTCATGTCTCCTAAAATGTTCCTGAAAACTGAGACACCAGAGGAAACCGTGACGATCACATTCGATGCGCGCACTTTGACGGTGCCTGCCAATGTAACTGTCGCTGCAGCACTGCTTGGAGAGGGTATCATCCGGCTCAGAGATAGCGTCGTTGGTGATCAGCCGCGAGCGCCCTACTGCCTGATGGGTATCTGTTTCGAGTGTCTAGTCACCATTGATAGTGTTCAGAACCGCCAAGCCTGTATGACGCCCGTTGTCGATGGAATGGTCATTTCTTCGCAGACCGGCGCACGTCGGGTGGAACCATGATCACCATGCTCAAGAGAATTTCTGATATTTATGCGCTCGACGCGTTTTACGACCTTGCCATTATCGGCGCGGGACCGGCAGGCATGTCGGCAGCGGCGGAAGCCAGTATCGCTGGCGCCAAAGTGGTCCTGTTTGACGAGAACCCTGCCGCCGGCGGCCAGATTTACCGTGGCATTGAACACAATACGACTGCCCGCAAACCGTTTCTCGGCACCGACTACTGGCGGGGCAAAGAAGTCCTGCAAGCATTTATCGCCAGCAATGCCACCTATGTGCCACAGGCTCTCGTCTGGAGTGTGGAGCCACGGGATGGCGACGACAGCAACAGCGTCGAACTGCGTGTGTCAGTGGGCGGCAAGAGCGGGATTGTCTCCGCGCGCCGGGTGATCTTCGCGACCGGCGCAATGGAGCGTCCGATGCCTGTCAGGGGCTGGACGTTGCCGGGTGTAATGACCGTTGGCGCGGCACAGATTGCGCTGAAGACTTCCGGCCTCCTGCCCAACGGACGTGTGGTTCTGGCAGGAACCGGTCCGCTCCTCTACATGTTCGCCGCGCAGTTGTTGCAGGCGGGCGGCAAGGTTGCTGCTCTGCTCGATACGACACCCGGCGCAAATTACGCGAAAGCTGCACCGAACCTGCTTTCATTCCTTTTCTCGCCCTATGCCTTGAAGGGGCTTTCCCTGCTTTTTAAGGTGCGCAAGTCGGTGCCGGTTTATTCCGGTGTCACCGAAATAGCCATTGAAGGAAAAGACGAAGCCGAAGCGATCCGCTTTTCGGCCAAAGGCAAGACTCACAGACTTGCTGTCGATAGCGTGTTCCTGCATCAGGGGGTGATCCCCAACAACATTCTCGCCAATGCTTCCGGCTGCGCTCTGGTTTGGAACGACGGTCAGAAATGTTTTCAACCGCAACTCGACGGTAGCGGGCGTTCGTCCATACCGGTCATCTACATCGCTGGTGACGGTAGCGGCATTGGCGGTGCATTGGTTGCCGAGCCCAGCGGGCGTATCGCTGCGCTCGCGGCCTGTCAGGATATCTTTCCGGCACTGGCAACATCGTTGGCATCAAAAATCGTAAAGCTGAAAGCGCTGGCGCGACGTTTCGAACGTGGTCGATCCTTTATCGATGCGCTTTACCAGCCTGCACCGGCATTTCGCGCACCGACGAACAGAGACACGATTGTCTGCCGTTGCGAGGAAGTGACCGTAGGCGCAATCCGCGACGCGGCGGCCTGTAACATCGCCGGCCCGAACCAGCTGAAAACGATGTTCCGCTGTGGCATGGGGCCTTGTCAGGGGCGCCTGTGCAGTTCCACCGTCACAGAAATTCTGGCCGAGGTGCAAAACCGCGCGCCGGAAAATGTCGGCTTCTATCGTCTGCGCGCGCCGGTGAAACCGGTGCCGCTCAGTGAAATCGCAGCCCTACCCCAAACCCCCGATGCTGTCTTCGCCGTTACCAGCGAGCAGCCGGAAAATTCCCTAACCATCTGAAAGGATTAAACTATGGCTGAGCGTTTCATTCAGACGCCGATCATGCATCGCGTCGTCGAACACAACGGTATTGTCTATGTCGGTGGAACCACCTGTGATGACGAAAGCCTGGATATGGCTGGTCAGACCCGCGAAATCCTCGCCAAGCTCGACAGCTATCTGGCACAGGCAGGCACGGACAAGACCAAGCTTCTGGCAGCCACCATCTTCGTAACAGACCTCAGCAAGAAGCCTGAAATGGATAAGGTCTGGAAGGAATGGATCGATCCTTCGCAGCTGCCAACCCGTGCAACCGTTGGCGTTGCCGATCTGGGCAGCGACACGCTGATTGAAATCGTGGTTTCCGCTTACAAATAATCGACTTTAAAAGCCACTTTGGGTTCTTGAAATGAAAGGCCGCCGACTGTCATGGAGTCAGCGGTTTTTCTCCATCCAAAAGCTACAAGCCATTGGCAGCTATTGTTATCAGCGGACTTAAGTACGTTAATTGTCAGATTTTATATTCTCATTATTCATCGTATATTGGAATACTTTTTATCAACCCCATTCAATAAATGTATAGTTCAAATTAAAATCTGCAAAATGAAATGTAATTTCAATCGTTTCTGCAATATATCTAATGTCGTTATTTAACAAACAACACCAAACATTCTGTGTGATTTTCCGATATTCGCAGATCTCGCATTCTCAGCGAAGCGACGACTAATTTTTCGAAGGGTTATTTGAAAATACCAAACCCTTTTAAGCGTAAAGGACATAGCAATCACCTTGACAACCCGCGATGTTAACAGGGCCAAAGAACCCGTTCGTTCCAATTTCTATTTCCGTTCATGGATGAGCGCTTCTGCTGCGCATTCCAACTTACCTCGGATGAATTCAATCAAAACAGAAGGTCTGCATTTGGTATTAATCGGATCCGCTTAATCGAAGAGCTTTACGCCCGTTACAGTCCGGCAACTATTGGGCACAAGGCTGTCGGCTGGAATGTGATTTGCGGCGCCCCCCACAACCGACTGCAGTAATGCCTTTAAACTACGGCGAGCGCGAAGCGACGTCCGCTGCTCGCATAGGCTGCTAATGAGCAAACTATCCGCTTTCCCGCCCTTCGCGGTCGCTACTAATATTAAAAGAGAAACGACCGCTTTCAGCAAACTTTCCGACAACTCGAACGTCCGACATGAGGGCGCATTACCGACAGACAGCTAAGAGGACCAAAGCGGTCGCTCAGGTTTCGGTGGACGCACTTGGAATTACCGCCAGAAAACAGGACAGGCGTTTATTACCGTTAAATGGGCAACCCGGATTTGCCTGGCCGATACATTGGTATTTGAGGAGATTGCGAACATTTTGGCGTAATTTGCTATCGTGCTGGCGTACTACGATAATGTATTGTCGCGCAACACAGCCTACCTCTTGGTCATCGAAACACAGCGAGGCTGAGATGTTCACCAAAGGAAAGAAGACGGCTCTGGTCACCGGCGCATCGTCGGGCATGGGCAAGTCTATTGCAAAGCGCCTGATCAACGATGGCTATCAGGTTTATGTTTCGGCGCGCAGTGTCGACAAAATGGCGGACCTCGCCGACCTCGGTGCTCAGCCACTGCGCATCGACGTCTCGAAGGACGAAGAGATCGTGGCGGGCGTCGAAACCATTCTGGCCCAGACCGGCGGCGTCGATGTTCTCGTCAACAATGCCGGGTTCGGCCTTTATGGACCGGTGGAAGAAATCCCGCTCGATGAAGCTCGTTACCAGTTCGAGGTCAACATGTTCGGCGCCGCGCGCCTGACGCAGCTGCTTCTGCCCGCCATGCGCGAGAAGAAAGCCGGTACCATCGTCAACATAACGTCCATGGGCGGCAAGATCTACACCGTGCTCGGGGCTTGGTATCATGCAACAAAACATGCGCTGGAAGGCTGGTCGGACAGCCTGCGCCTTGAGGTCGAGCCATTCGGTATCCGCGTTGTCATCATCGAGCCCGGCCTGATCGAAACCGGCTTTGGCGATGCCGGACAGCAGGGTATTGCCGAGCGCTCCAAGAACGGCCCCTATGAAAAGATCGCTAACGGCGTGGTCAAGTCGATGCAGTCCAGCTACGGCCACAATCGCGGCACCAACCCGGACGTCATCGCAGAAACTGTCTCTAAGGCCATAGCATCATCGCGCCCGAAGACCCGCTATGCGGTCGGCGCTTATGCCAAGCCGATGATCTGGATCCGCAAATGGCTCGGCGACCGCATTTTCGACCGTATGATCAAGAGCCAGATGTAAGAGAAAAGCGGAGGTTATCATGTCCAGGTTCCCTGTCGACAAGTGCAAGATTCCTCACGCCTTCTGGCGCGCTGTAGAGCGCGCCCGCATCCCGCCCGCCGCATTGCTCCGACAGGCAAAGCTGCCGGTGACATTGCACGTCTCAGACGACGCTTGGGTGACGACGGCACAATACTTTGCGCTCTGGCGTGCCCTTGAAGAGCTGACCGGTGATCCAGCGATCGGCCTGACTCTGACCATCGAGACCGACACATCCGTGCATCCGCCAGCCACTATGTCGGCCTTCTTCGCCAGGGATTTTCGCGATGGTCTTGTGCGTCTGGCCCGGTTCAAACGGCTCTGCACGCCCGAGGAACTCACTCTCGTCGAAAAAGGCCGCGAAGCGCAGGTTTTGGTGGACTGGATCCATGCCGTCGAACTGGAGCCGGATGCAGCAGCCGATGTGACCTTTGCCGCCATACTGGAGCTGGGACGACGCGGCACCGGCCGGCATATCGAGCCGATCCGGGTGGAGATGACCCGCTCCGGGCCGCTGGGCCAAGCTCATCGGGACTATTTCGCCGCTCCGGTCATCTTCAACTCATCGCGCAATGTTCTGGTCCTCGACGCTGCCAATCTCGACCGGCCCTTTGCGGGGCACAATCCCGAGCTACTGGCCATTCTGACACCGGCATTATCCAGCGCGTTAAAGGAGATCGACGCGCAAAGCTCCTTGCCCGAACAGGTCAAGATCGTGCTCAAGCGTAGGCTGGCCAGCGGCAAGCCGGAACTGGCCGATGTGGCGGACGCGTTGGGGTTCAGCGCGCGAACTCTCCAAAGGCGCATTGCCGAGGCGGGCACTTCATTCCGGCACCTGCTGGAAGCCTCGCGGCAGGAACTGGGTCGCGACATGTTGGCCAGTGGAGTCAACGACACCGAGGAAATCGCTTATCTGCTCGGTTATCAGGACACCAGCTCCTTCTATCGCGCCTTCCGCGTATGGGAAGGCGTCACCCCAAGCCAATGGCGCGAGGACAATGCCGGTCGTGGGGATGGGTCATTTAAGTCACCAAGGTTATAGCATTTCGAGTGTCCGCTTCATCCCTTCTCTGGCGTTAATCCAGGATAAGCGCTGCCTTGACCGAACGCCCCGCTTGATCGGCCCGGTTCGGCAGCGATGGACAATTAGAAAATCAGGTTACAATAGGCATGATATCAATGCCATCACCTGGAAACACCGTAATATGCGGATGATCCAGAAATAGCTTGGCCGCAGCGTCCGCCGTTTCAGCTTCCACCACAAGATAACCGCAAAACGGATTCTTGGCTTCAGCGATCCCCTGCTTCGTCACACGCGTCGTCTTCCCCACCATGCCGCCGCGATCCAGGATGACCGCAGCGTGCCGTTCTTCCCATGCCCTCCACTGTGCTATTCCCTTCGCATCGACCGCATCCTGCTCCGCTTTTGACAGGCGTCGAAAGGATGCGAGGTCTTCAGAATTAATCGTATAAACAGCCAGAAATCTCGGCATCGGAATTCCTCCCTTAGCTTTCAAACGCCTTCAGTCTAGCGTCACCGAGACGAAAATCACGCCTTATGGCTCGTCGTGATCATGCCGATGCGAGAGCGGCCCATGGAATACCGAGCCTACCCGCCCCTCGTCCCCAGCAACGGCAGTGCAATAATCTGTTCACAAGCTGACTTCGACATTTCACGCATTGACCGCCGTGGTATTCTTTTTGGCAAGCGATGTGACGCCTTCAATTCAAACTTCGAGGCCTTCTAAACGCAATTCCGGATCGGCAGAGCGTTTTTGCGGATATGTCCCGAATTTCGTAAGCGGAGCAAATTGAGTGGCAAATTTATGTTTCTGATTCAAAGTCAAGATCATAAGTATCCGCATCAAGCCCCTCTTATGCCGAGTAAAAGTCAAGAACGACGATCACGGTTTCAGTGCTCAGATAAGGCTTCCTGCCAATTTTGGCCACCATAAAATAAGCCAAGCACAATAACTTCTTGCGCAGTGACATTGAACGCGATCGTTACTCTGCGTTCAAACCCAACGGTTCGCAGCCCTTCGCGTATATTGTTCCGCAAAGTGCCACGTTCAGAAGCGTAGTCGAAGCCGCGTATATAGCTCTCGAGCCTATCAATGTATCCAAGTGCGGTATCAGGCGATGCTCTTTCGGCTATCCAATCATAAAGAGCCACAAGATCTGTTTCCGCTTCCGGGGACAAGACTACGGATCTGCAGATCACTTGCGAACTTTCACGCGTTCAGCATGTCGATTACGAACTGAGGCAAAGGCAGAATCAACGGTCACCGCACGGGATGGATCTGATTTCATCGCATCGTAAGATGCAGAAACCGCATTATTTAACCACCGTTCAATCACTTCATCCCGCTCTCTTAATGCTCGAATACCAGCACGAACAACCTCACTGACTGAAGCGTAATCACCGTTCTTGACTTTGGATTCGATGAAGGCTGCCTGCTCACTAGGAAGGCTAATCGTGCGTTTTTCGATGTTGGCCATTCTTCTTCTCTTTAGCAATGCATCATATCAGGTGTGAACAATTCATACCAGAACTTGAACTCAATGCAAAGGGCTCTCGAATTGATGCTAACATCGAACTACGCATTACCACCTGAGACAAAAACAAAAAGTCATTCAATTTGCCAAAAGCATCTGCCCTTGCATGCATTTCCAGATTGCCAGTCAAAATTCTGTCTCGGGAGATGCGGCGTCCTATCGCCAACTCTCGCCACAATTCTTTCTCTACTGACCGCAGTATCCATCGTCATATTCAACATTTGGCACAATATATATCGTGAGGGTTGCGGGCAGAGTAACATGGGGCATCGCAATTTGCATTGGATGGAAGAGCTTCAGTGGGCTTCAGGCATCTTTGCTGTCTTTAACCCAGAAAATTGCCGAATTCCAACCGGAACTAACATTAGCAAGCCCATCATCGATGAGTAAATCTCCGGTGCGACTAATAGAACCGCCGCCAAGATCATCAGGATGTTCTCCCAAGGCTTTGTTCTCACCAACAAAAAGCCAGAGAGCGCAGCGCCAAGTGCGGTAATACCGATGGCGCAACCGAAAAACGCTATAAAGAAGTCAGGCCAGTTGAAATTGGATGTTACCAATAACAGGGACGGCGAGAAAACGAAGACAAATGGCACCAATACTTTGCCCAATCCGAGGCGAAACGCGGTATTACCGGTCTTGAATGGATCGGCCCCCGCCATACCCGCAGCTGCATAGGCGGCGAGCGCCACCGGTGGTGTTATGTCGGCCAGAACGCCGTAATAGAATACAAAGAAATGCGCGACGATAGGCTCCACACCCAGAAGCCCCAGAGCAGGTGCGGCAATCGTGGCCATAATGATGTAGTTCGCCGTTGTCGGAATGCCGCACCCCATGAGGATGCAGACAATTCCGGTCATTATGAGCGTAAAAAGGAGTGTGAGACTCTGCGGTCCAAACCAAGTGACTGGCAGGATCGTCCCAAAAAAACCAGCGAGCTGGGCGGCTGTCGATGTTACTATATAGGAAATTTTGAAACCAACCCCAGTGAGCGTCACCACGCCCACTATAATGCCGACAGTAGCCGCCGCTGCACCAACGGCAAGAGCGTATTTCGCACCGTCTCGCAGACCGTCTAGTATCTCCCCCACCGTCATGCGCTTGCGGGGATTAAGAAGGCCGACCGCAATACACAAGGTTATCCCCCAGAAGGCCGCGAGATAAGGCGTATAGCCGGACAACAGCACACCAATCAGCACCACGAGTGGAATGACTGTCGGCCAATCGCGCTTAAAGGCCTCACCGAGATCTGGCAACTCCTCCCTGGTCATGCCGCGCAAACCATTGCGCTTGGCCTCAAAATGAACCTGCATCAACACACCGAAAAAATGCATAAAGGCCGGCACAATAGCGGCCAGGATGATAGTCGTATAAGGCAAGTTGAGAAACTCGATCATCAGGAACGCAGCTGCGCCCATGATCGGAGGCGTAATTTGCCCCCCCGTTGAGGATGCCGATTCCACCGCTGCCGCGAAATGCCTTTTATATCCAAGCCGGATCATTGCAGGGATAGTCAAAGAACCCACCGTGACCGTGTTGGCGACTGAAGAACCAGAGATCATACCGAACAGCGCGGATCCAAAAATCGAGACCTTTGCAGGTCCGCCAGCGAAGCGCCCTGCCACCCAGGCTGCACAATCAAGAAACAACTGGCCCAAACCGATACGGGTCGCGAAAACACCAAACAAGACAAAATGGAAGACATAGGTGGCAACGACGCCGAGCGCGATACCATAGATGCCCTGTGTCGTCAGATAAAGATGATCAATCAATTGGCTTACAGACGCACCTGGATGAACCAATATGCCGGGCATGTAGCGTCCATAGAGCGCGTAAAGCATGAACAGAATTGAGATAATGGGCAGCGGCCAGCCCACCGAACGCCGTGTCGCCTCCAAAAGCACTACGACCAACAAACCTCCAAGAACAACGTCTATGGTGGTCGGGTTGCCAACCCGGAAAGCAAGATCGTCAAGCGGTATTAAAGGGACGTGGAGTACTGCCACAACAGCGATAATCGCCAACGTCCAGTCAATGATCGAAATACCGAGAGGCCTTAGCAGCGAAGAGGTTTCAGGCTGATCATAACCTTTGCGCGAAAAGGGGAAGACGAGAAAAACCAAGCCCAACACGAAGGAAAGATGGATCCCGCGATGCACCATTTCCGTCAAAAGGCCGAAACCCGCAGTATAGTAGTGAAACAAAGATAAAACGATGAGCAGGAACCCGACGATACGAGCGGCAATCGGTGCCAGCGGGCGAAACCGTATCTCGGAATCGAACTGCTCTTCAAGCTCTCGCGCTTTGGCCTCATCCAATTCCATGGGCGAAAGTTTCGTTTCTTGTCCGTTCACCACACCAGCCCTCGTTAGTTTCATATCCATCTGGATATCATGAAACCCATCCTTGCGCGGGCACCGGTCTGGTGCCCGCATCTCGGAGTACTGTTTCAACGCGTCCATTCATTCCACTTGGAAAGGATAGGCTTACTTGAGAACACCTGCTTCCTTGTAGAACCGCTCCGCACCCGGGTGCAGCGGAATTCCAAGACTGGTGGTTGCTGTATCAAGCTTGATAAGCTTGCCTTTTGCGTGACCGGCATCAAGAGCCTGCCTGCTTGCATCATTGAAGAGAGTTTTTGTGATGTTGTAGACCAGTTCATCCGGCTGCTTTGCGCTCGTCACCCACTGGGCCGCAACGGCGAGCGTTTCTGTCTGTCCAACATCCTTGTAGGTATCCGCTGGCACGGTATCCTGTGAGAAGAACGTGTATTTTTCTCTGATCTTTTCAGCCTCGAGGCCAGAAATCGGAACAAGAGAAATGCCATTCGATGTAGCAAGTTCCGAAATCGCTCCCGTGGGGTATCCACCAACGAAGAAATAAGCATCGAGCGCGCCATCCTTCAGACGCTCGCCCGCCGGACCTGGCTTCAAATGCTCTGCTTTCACGTCACTTTCACTCAGGCCATAGGCCTCAAGAACGATCCGAGCATCAACAATCGTACCAGAACCCGGCTCATCAATCGAAACGCGCTTCCCCTTAAGGTCGGCAACAGATTTGATCCCTGCATCTTTACGCGCTACCAGATGTATGGTTTCAGGATAAAGTGTGGCGATCAGACGCAGATCTTCGACCTTGCCCTTGCCGTCATACAAGCCAGTGCCAGTGTGAGCCCAGTAAGCAACATCCGACTGCGTAAAGCCAGACTCCAGTGAACCAGATTGTATCGCGTTGATATTGGCGACCGATCCGTTGGATGAAACAGCGGTGGCCACCAATCCAGGGACACCTTTATCCCCGGCACCGGAAATAGCATTCGCGATCAGCCCACCGATCGGGTAATAGGTGCCTGCCGTTCCACCGGTGCCGATGCGAAAAAACGCAGGAGTTTGCGCGAAAGCAATGCCCGTTCCAACGGCAACCATGCCTGCAACAACAGCAAATGCTGCTCGACGACTGAACTTTCTCACTGTCATGTTTCTCTCCGTTCCCTCGTTAATTTTGTTCAAATTATGTCTTGGAGCATGAAAAGCTAGCTATCGCTTGTCAAGCGCTCTATCGGTCTTCGATCGCTGCTGCCGCCCTGAAAGAATTACCCATTCAGCAAAATTGAAATTTTCGCCACTTATTCAATGTATAATTGAAATTATTAAATTTATATATTTGATTCCCATCTAAATATTATTATTATTGATAATAAATACAATACGTTATATATATAGTATCAGCGATATTTCGGCTTCGTATGCTGCTTTATAAAGCACGAATCTATATTGATGACGTCAGATTTCCAAAACAGTTTGGGATTTTAAAAAGAATGCTGTAGCGTTCGGCAAGTCTGTGGGAGGACATTTTCGAATATGGCAGAAAAGCATTCTGCATAGACTTTTGTCTGACCGCTGAACTGAAAGTCCAGCGGTATCTTTCGAGGTGAGGAGGAAGCATGCAATTTTTTAATCGTAAACCTACTGTTTGTCTGGCCATGGCTCTAGGATTAGCCGTCGGTGTAACGCAAACACGCGCTGAAGAATTTGTAAATATTCTGACGGGCGGCACCAGCGGCGTCTACTATCCGCTCGGGGTTGCGATGGAAAAAATCTATTCGAGCATTCCCGATGTGCGCCCCTCGGTTCAGGCGACCAAGGCGTCCATCGAGAATATCAACCTAATTAATAGCGGTCGCGGGGAAGTCGCATTCACGCTGGGAGATTCCCTGCGCGACGCTTATGAAGGCAATGAAGCTGCGGGCTTTAAAAAGAAGCTCACCAATCTCAGCACCCTTGCCGCGATCTATCCGAATTATGTCCAGATCGTCGCCTCCAAGGAATCCGGCATCAAGACATTGGCCGATCTCAAAGGAAAACGTCTTTCCGTCGGCGCGCCCAAATCGGGAACCGAACTGAATGCGCGCACCATTCTGGAGGCTGCCGGACTTTCTTATGACGATCTCGGCAAGATTGAATATCTGCCCTTTGCAGAATCTGTCGAGCTGATGAAGAACCGCCAATTGGATGCGACCTTGCAATCTTCCGGACTTGGCGTCGCCTCGCTGCGCGACCTCGCCAACTCTGTGGACATCAACGTTGTTGAGGTTCCCGCCGACATCATCGAGAAAATCGGCGCGCCTTATCAGGTCAACACGATACCGGCGGATACCTACAGCGGACAGGACAGGGATGTCACCACCGCATCTGTTATCAACTATCTGATCGTTCGCCCTGATCTGAACGAAGAGCTGGTTTACCAGATGACCAAGGGTCTGTTTGAAAATCTTGACCAGTTGGCTGCCGCCCATTCTTCGGCCAAGTCGATCAAGCTCGACAAAAGTACCATTGTGTCACCCGTCCCGATCCACCCCGGCGCATTGCGTTACTACAAGGAAAAAGGCATCGAATAGGCTGGTTTGAGCTCTTTCGTCGGTTGGCGCCCGCGTAACAATCTCGGGCGCCGTCCCCCTTTTTGGCGGTTGAGGCCCGATTCTTCTTCATGGCGTCGTTTCCGAAACCGTTGTTTCCAACATGCATAAACGGATGAAGGTTTGTCCATGACGCAGAGCGAGAACAGCGCCGTAGAATCGGCCGAACATATTCCTGCCTGGGGTGCAGGCACCGGAGCAAAAGTCCTCTTTGCCATTGCCGTGGCTTTTTCGGTTTTTCAGCTTTGGACTTCCGCCTATTCCCCATTGCCCAGTCAGGTGGTCCGCTCGGTCCATGTCGGATTTCTGCTGCTGCTTCTCTTCGGCCTTTACGCCAATGCGAGCACGACGGCTGCGAAACGGGCGGCGTTCTGGCTGGCGGCAATCCTCGCCTTCGCGCTTAGCCTTTATCATTGGGTTTTCTACGACGACCTTGTGATCCGGGCGGGCGAACCCAACACGCCGGATATTGTAATCGGTATTCTGGTCATCGCACTCGTCTTTTGGGCGGGAAAGAAGATGATGGGCTGGACCTTGCCGCTCATCTGCGCGATATTTCTGGCGTATGGTTTGTTCGGCCAATATTTGCCGCAGCCATTCAATCATCGCGGGTATGATTTCGAGCAGGTGGTCGAGGTTCTGTTCCTGGGAACCGAGGGAATTTACGGCACGCCGATCTATGTCTCGTCGAGCTATATTTTTCTGTTCATCCTGTTCGGGGCTTTTCTTGAACGCGCTGGCATGATCCAGCTTTTCAACGACATTGCGATGGGCACGGTCGGCGCATCGCGAGGCGGCCCCGCAAAAGTTTCGGTCATCTCCTCAGCTTTGATGGGAACAATCAACGGGTCCGGCGTCGCCAATGTCGTGACCACCGGCGCCTTTACCATTCCTCTCATGAAACGTTCAGGTTTCCGCCCCGCCTTTGCGGGTGGCGTCGAAGCGGTGGCGTCAATGGGTGGCCAGATCATGCCGCCGGTCATGGGGGCAGTCGCCTTTATCATGGCCGAAACGCTTGGTCTGCCCTATGTCGAGATCGTCAAAGCAGCAATCGTTCCGGCAATTCTCTATTTCATCACTGTCTTCGTGATGGTGGATCTTGAAGCGCGGCGTCTCAAGATGAAAGGTCTCAACAAAAGCGAAATGCCCAGCGCTCTTGAGGCGATCCGAAAACGTTGGTTTCTTGTTTTACCACTGATCGCTTTGGTATGGCTGCTTTTCTCCGGTTATACGCCACTTTTTGCTGGCACTGTCGGCCTCAGCCTGACCGCCCTTATCATTCTGGGCGTGCCGATTTCCGGCCCCATGTCGACGCCTTTGCGCGTGTTGTTCTGGGTTGCACTCGGCGTTATGTCGGGAGCGGCTTTCGGTACAACCTTCAACATTTTCGGCTACAGTCTGCGCGGGATAACGCTTATCATTGTGCTTGTCGCGCTTCTGGTAGCGATTAACTTTCTAGTGCGAGGCGGTCGCGAAACGCTCAGCCTTTGTCTTCAAAGTCTCGCTGAAGGCGCAAAGAACGCGCTCCCCGTCGGTATCGCCTGCGCCCTTGTTGGCGTCATCATCGGTGTTCTGGCGCTTACCGGAGCCGGGTCGACTTTCGCGCGCGTGATCGTCAGTGTTGGAGAAAACTCACTGTTTTTCTCTCTGGTGCTAACCATGCTGGCGTGTCTTGTGCTTGGCATGGGCATTCCGACCATTCCAAATTACATCATCACATCGTCGATCGCGGGGCCTGCGCTTCTGCACCTTGAAGTACCACTTCTGGTGTCGCACATGTTCGTCTTCTATTTTGGCATCATGGCGGATCTCACTCCACCGGTAGCGCTTGCTGCTTTTGCGGCAGCGCCGATTGCGCGCGAGTCCGGCATGAAGATCGGCATGCAGGCGATCCGGATCGCAGTCGCGGGATTCGCCGTGCCTTTCATGGCGGTGTATGAACCGGTCATCATGCTCCAAGAGGGCGGACCGCTTTCAGAAAAATTCGGCTTCTGGCCTGCATTCGCCTATATGTTCATCAAGGCGCTTCTTAGTATCGTGCTCTGGGGCGCAGCCGCGATCGGTCATCTTCGGACGCCGCTGAACATATGGGAGCGCATATGGGCGTTTGCTGCTATTGCGCTCATGCTCGCGACATATCCGTATAGCGATGAACTCGGCTTTGCTGCCTGTACGGCCTTTCTTGCGTGGCATTTCTGGAGGTCGCGGCCTTCCGTTGTCGCGACATCCGGTTGATGGCGGTATGCATTGCAACGGCTGGCGGCGTACTGAAAATCGCCGCCACGAGCTTTGTTCTCTCATGGACGCACAGCGTCGAGAAAGTGCCATGGCAGGAGTCCTGGAATGTCTCATCTCAGGGGCTGGTCTTGTCGGAAGCCCGCATCAAGGGCTCCGGCGCGGGGATGGATCCGCCAGCGGATGCGGTTCTGAAAGATGGTTGGTATGTTTATCACCCGGCCATTCCTCCTAGGCCGGAAATCCTTCTTGCTGCGTCTGGCAAGACGAGTGGAGGCTGGACTTTCTGTTCGAAACAGCAATGTATGGAACTGGGTAGCAGCGAAGAAGAACCCATACATATACAAATCTGCAAGTAGTTCTGTTCACTGTATTTCAGCGAACGGACATGAGCCGCTGGCCATCAGCCTTTGAATGACTGGAACGGGACCGTGAACGGGCTGGCGACTTTTGGAGTATAAGCTCAAAAGCGGCCTTACACATCTTTCGACCCAATTATGGATCAAATACAGCGCCATTTGGCTTGGTTCCGCACAGATCGATATGGGCCTGAATTACCTGCTAGTGGTGCCAATTGGGCCTTTCAAAACAGCTTCTATTGACTAGTGGCTCGGGCGGTTTCAACGCTTCATATCCCACCGTACCAATCATATCCATAATCCTCCCAGTATCCGCCTTTCCCACCCTGAATATTTGCGAAACTCGAGACAAGCTCAATCGACTTGATGTATTTGCTCATCTTGTATCCAAGTTGTCTCTCTACGCGCAGACGAAGCGGAGCTCCGTTCTCCACCGGAAGGGCCTGATTGTTGAGACCGTAGGCCAATATAGTCTGCGGATGGCGGGCGTCGATGAGATCTATGCTGCCATAACATGACGCTGCCCCTTTCGCGCCGTCTACCCTATCGAAGCAGTGGAAGACGACAAAGCGCGCGGATGACGTGGGGCGTGCCACATCGAGAATCTGGCTCAAGGGGACGCCTGTCCATTTGGCGATTGTACTCCAGCCTTCCACGCAGTCGTGGCGGGTGATCTGGGTGCGCCCTGGCATGTTGCGCAGTTGCTCTAGCGAAAAACTTGTCGGTTTTTCCACGAGACCTGTAACCTGCAAAACATAGTCTGAGAAATCGGCTGCGCGAAGTGCTTCATATTCTTCCGTTGCAGGATTGGTTTCACCATTCGGTTTTTGACCCTGACGCAGCTCGCTTTCCCCATATTCCCTTGCAAGTGCATTATGTCCCTGCAGTTGCCGTTGAATGAGGTAGGTCAGATCGTTCGCCTTTTCGAGGACTTGCCGTGTAGCGCTTTCGTTGTTGCCAACAAAATCGAAAGCATCACAACCGCTCAACATAATGGAAGAAGCTGCGGCTCCGGAAAAAGTTAAGAACTTTCGCCTGGAAAGATTCAGCTTGCTCATGGGTGCCTGTCCTCGTCTTTTTTCGGAAGATCGGCGCGATACCAACCAGAAATCATCGATCGCATTTCGTTGAACGGACCTGCCGCAAGCACCATCACGATATGAATGACGACGAATGCGCAAAGCAGGAAAACGGCTACAAAATGAAGAGTGCGGGCTGTCTGGCGTCCGCCGAGCCATTCCGTCAGCGCCAGTACGGCATCCATGCCGGGAGACATGGCCAGCCCCGTAATTATAACCATCGGGAAAAGCCCGAAAAACACCATGCAATAGGTCAGTTTCTGCATAGGATTGTATGTTTTCCCATGCTGGAAGCGAAACTTGAGATGGTTGAGAAAATCACGGGGTAGGCTTTGTATATCGAATGCAGATGGCAACAGATCGTCCTTCAAATGCCCGTTCAGAATGCTGCCGACCAGCCATAGCATGAGCGTGCCCACCAGAACCCAGGCGAAGAAGAAGTGACCCACACGTCCGGCTGCCAGATCGCGATAGGATGGAATGGTCAACGCTGGGGGAAATGCCTGATAGTCGGGAGCGCTTGTGGCTCCCGATACGCCGAGAAAACCGGTTGTCTGGAAGCTTTTACCCAAGATATCGACACGACCTTCAGGGCCGCTTTCGCCATCGACGGCATAAATTGCCAGAATGGCATTATCATAGTCGAAACCGGATTCGTTGCCGAGATAGAGCGTAGGGTGCGCATTGAATATCTGCAGCCCGGACAGCAGCAGAAAGAAGAGGCTTGCAGCCCAAATCCAGTGTGTGAGGCGCGTCAGCAGACGCTGGCGATAGACGAGCTGTTTCATGATGTTGCGCTCCGGTAATTTGCCCGCCAATCGTGAGGGAAGACTGGCGGGCCAGAACAATTACTGTGGCTTCTTCATGGAGTCGGACTGCATCGCGTCCTGTTTCATGGCATCGCTCTTCATCGCTTTGTCGTCATGTTTCTTCATTTTCTTTTTTGTATCGCTATGCGTGGCGTCGCCTTTCATGGCGTCATGCTTGCCCATGGAATCCTTCTTCATAGTGTCAGACTTCATGGTGTCGGTTTTCATCGCGTCTTGCGCGAAAGAAACCGGCGTGAAAGATATAGCGGCAAGCAGGGCGAGCGCAGGGAGGACGATGATGTTCTGTTTGATGGTCATGACGATACTCCTGTTCATCTGGGCGCCAGCGGCGCGTAACAGGAGGAGTTTCGACAGGCAGAGGCAAATGGTTACACCGATCACGGCGATGTGATCACCTCATTGGAAAATGTAACCTTTTCCGCTTCTTTCACGAATATGCCGGTGATTGGGAGTTGTAACCTGACCTATTCGAACGAAGAGAGGTTGAAAAAACTGATGATATTGGCGCTCGACGGAGACAAGGCAGCCTATCGGACCTTGCTTGAGGATTTGTCGCGCCGACTGAAACCTTATTTTCTACGGCGTCTTTTCGGCGATAAATCGCAAGCGGAGGACCTTATTCAGGAGACTTTGCTGGCGATCCATACCCGACGCATAACCTATGATCGAGGCATGGCGTTTCTACCTTGGGTGAATGGAATTGCACATCACAAGCTTGTCGATCATCTACGCCGTCACGGGCGCGAGACTGCTACACCTCTGGAAGAGGATGTTCCTGTGTCCGATGATGCTGAAGCCGCCGATGCGCGCATGGATGTGGACCGGATGTTGAGCGGTGTTTCCGAACGCACGGCAGGTTTGATCCGCAAAGTAAAAATCGAGGGACAATCCATAGATGAAGCCGCACGTGACACCGGCTTGAGCCAGAGCGCGGTCAAAGTCGCCATCCACCGCGGTCTTGCAACAATAGCGAAAAGATTTGGAGGCAAAGGGCATGACCGATGATCTGATCGACAAGCTGACAGCAGATGTCAAACCGGTTGGCCCTCATGCAATGCGCCAGCTTTTCTTGCGCTATGCGACGGGAGGCATTGTATGCGGGCTTGCGATTATGCTGGTTTTCCTTGGCGTGCGTCAGGATTTGTTGTTGGCGATGACGACGGCAGCCTATTGGATGAAATTCGGCTACGCAGTCCTGCTTTTATTGATACTGATGCCCGCATTATTCACCTTGTCGCGGCCCGTTCGCACGGGATTGCACTGGTTGCCGCTGGCGATACTTCTGGCTTGTCTTGCAGGCGTTGCATCAATCCAGCTGCTGAACGCCGAGCCCGGACAAGCAGAGGTGTTGATATGGGGGCGGACAGCGTTGGTCTGTCCGTGGTTGATTGTTCTCATAGCTCTTCCCATGCTCGGATTTCTGCTTACTGCCATGCGGCGGCTTGCTCCGGCCGATCCTGCTCTGACCGGTCTTGTCGCCGGTATCGTTGCTGGCGCAGTAGGAGTTCTTATCTATTCACTACACTGTCCAGAATCCGGAATGCCGTTTATTGCAATCTGGTACACGCTCGGCATCGCCATCACAGGCTTTCTCGGCATGATTGGCGGGCGTGTCCTCCTACATTGGTAAGGGAGGTTGAATTGTCTGGCAACAGAAAGAAGTTCCCCTATCGGTCGCAGCTAATTTGATTGCCAGTCAAGAATCGTAACGCATTCTCCTGTTCGTTTAGCTGTGATGGGCGCGCAGTCATACTTCGACTGCAAAAATGTTACGATTCTCCAGCGACCGCCGATCGTCTAACAGCATGAGACGTCGCATTGCATTCTTCGCTTAAAGACAGGTGTTGTGAGGCCGAAAATAGCCGCATCAGGAATTTGCTTTTCTTAAAGGAAAGCATTCGACCAATTGGCGCGGATTTACCTTTTCATTCAACAAACTGACTAACAGCGCGAATGATGTCCGGCTTCCTGCCAATTTAAGAGACGGCTTGTTTGGCCTATCCCCGGATTGAAGGTGTTGGTGGGGTCCAGGTCCCGATAAAACTGCTTGAGGCATTCCTCAGCCTCATACATATGCCCCACATTATGTTCAGCGGGGTACTTCGCTCCGCGTTGCTCCAGCAGGGCAAGAATGTCCTTTTTCAAAGCCTGGCAATCCTGCCCCTTCTTGACCAGATATTCTTGATGCAGAACGTGGCAGAAGAAGTGGCCGCAGTACATGGTGACATCGATTTTCTTTTCGAGTTCGGCAGGCAGACGTTCGAACCAGTCGAGCGCGTTGCGCGGCAAGGCAATATCGAGGGCTACGATATCTTCCACTGTCTTTGCATGAACAGCGCGATACCGAACTACCGACCCGCCGACAGCAAACCGATTGAGGAAAGCCGCCTTGCCTTCTTCGTCGGTGCACTCAAAGTAATTTCCATGTGAGGTTGGAAAGCGTTCGGCCAGATAGCGGCGCGCTTCATCGATACCCTCGTTTCCCATTTTCAAAAGCAGGTGATGTTCGTAACCATCTCGGAAACTGTTGAGCCTGGTTGGCAGATGATCGGGTAACAGACCGGTTACGAATTGCAAGATGCGATCGCTGATTGCGCTGCCGAGACGAAGCTTTTCTATTATGCCGTCAAAACGACTTTTGATGCCGAAAGCCAAGGGGATCTTGTCTGTACCAAAAGCTTGAAGGAATAGGAATAGGTCCTTGCCGTAGCGTCGTGACAGATCATAAGCTGAGCGATGCATATATTCGCCCGCGACGGGGAGATTTTCAAAGGTTGAAAGCATATCGCGACGAATGCTTTCCAATTCTCCTGGATCGTTGGAACCGATGTAGAAAACCTGTGTCTTGTCGTCAGCTTGGAATGTGTCGATCCGCAATGCGAATACTGCAAGCTTGCCTGCCGATCCCGAGGCCTCATAGAGCCTACGTGGATCGGCGTTGTAACGCGCCGGCGTGGTGGCCGAAATATCGCGCACATGATTGCAATATTCGTGATCCGAGGCACAAAGATTCGAGGATTGGTCTACGTTGGCAGCAGGAATATCACCTTTATCCAGTCTGCTCAGTATTTCCTCAGCTGTTTTCCCCAGATCGATGCCCAGATGATTGACCAGTTTTAAATCGCCATTGGCATCAATTCGGGCGAACAGGGCAAGTTGCGTATAGGCTGGTCCACGTCTTATCAGTGACCCGCCAGAATTATTGCATATGCCACCAGTAACTGAAGCACCGATACAACTAGAGCCGATCACCGAATGCGGCTCTCTTCCGACGGGACGCAGTGACTTTTCAAGCTGATCAAGAGTGACGCCGGGTTGCGAAATGACTTGCGCGCCCTCGGCGATAAGATCAAGGCGGCGTAGGCGCATCGTATTGATGATGACAACTTGCCGATCGTAGCCTTCCGGTACCGGCGTGGAACCGCCGGTCAGTCCGGTATTTGCGGCCTGACAAATGATAATCGTTCCCGCCTTGTGGCATGCTTCAAGCACATGCCACATCTCCAGAAGCGTGCCCGGACGCACGACTGCAAGAGCCTTGCCTCCACCATACCGATATCCCTGGCGAAAGCGCCGGGTTTGCGTATCGCCGATCAAGACATGGCGACGACCGACGATATGGCGGAGTTTTGCGACGAGATCAGGCATGTTTGTTTAGTTCCTGCAGGCAGTATCGAGGCCGGTCAGGCGAAGTAGCGCACCCTGATTGCATCGATGGCAACAGCGATAAAGATCATGAAGCCGCCAATCATGCCGACATAAAAGGAGGGTATATTGATGATCGCCAGTCCGACCTGAATGACGGTAAGAAGCAGAACGCCTCCAAGAATCCCAACCACGTTTCCCCGTCCGCCGAAAACGCTGACGCCACCGATGATCGGTGCGGCGATCGCATAAAGAAGATAGCTGGAGCCTTGGTTCGAAGTGATCGCCATCTGCCACGAGGCAAGTAGGAATCCAGCCACACCTGCTAGGAAGCCGGAGATCGTATAGGCAATAATCTTGATACGGTCCACGCGAATACCTGCGGAATTGGATGCCTGCGGGTTACCGCCAACTGCGTAGATGGAACGTCCAAGAATGGTCATGCGTAGCAGGACGCCGATCGCGATCAGAGCGACAACGAAAATCAACGGCATAACGGGCCATCCGGCAACCGATGCCTGACCGATCCAGACATATCCGTCGGACAGATTTGTCAGGGTCTTGCCTTGCGTCAGCGCCAGGAGCGCGCCTTGCAGGATGATCATCATCGATAGCGTCTGGATGAGCGAGACCATTCGCAGCTTGGTGATACAAAGGCCATTGAAGAAGCCAATGAGCGTTGCAACCGCGACACCAACCAGCATAGCGGGAAACCAGGGCATTCCGAGATAGGAATAGGCCAGTGCTCCAATTGCAGACGAAAATCCGAGATTAGCTGGGATCGACAGGTCAATCTCCGCCACGAGCAGCGGGAGGGCTACGGCCAGTCCCAGCATTCCGAGAACCGTCGCCTGCACCGTGATGTTTTGCATGTTCATCAGGGTCAGAAAGAACTCATTGAACAGCCCGAAACCGAGGACTAGCGCCACCAGCCAGATCCACACCACATTGTGGAGAACCCAGCCGACGATTTTATGTGTCGCTTTTTCGTTAGGTTTGACCTCTTTGGCCGCAGTGGCTGTCATGACAGTGCTCATTTCTCTTATTCCTTTACCGATGTTGCGCTCACGCCTGTGAAAGGCGGCGCAGATTGTCGGTGGTGATGTAGTCGCCGGTCACGATCTCCTCGATGGAGCCTTGGCGGAATACGCAGACACGGTCGACTGCGCGCACCAATTCGTCCGTATCGGTCGAGACAATGATAACGCTGACGCCCTTGTTGCTGAGTTCATCGATGATGCGCAAAACGTCCTGCTTGACGCCGACATCGATACCACGTGTCGGCTCGTCGAGGATAAGAAGCCTTGGTTGTGTCGCAAGAACACGACCGAGGCATACTTTCTGCTGGTTACCACCGCTCAACGTATCCACTGCTGCGGCAGCGCTTTGCGCCTTGATACCCATACTGGAGAAATATCCGCCGCAAAGACGCGCTTCCTGGTCGCGTTTGACAAAACCCAGGAACGCACGCCGATCGAGTGAGGACAGTGCGATGTTTTCAGCGATCGATAAATGGCCAACAACGCCATCCTTGCGCCGATCGTCGGACAGATAGGCGACACCCTTGCTGAAAGCTGCCTTTGGATGCTGCGGTAGACTTTCCTGTGGTCCACCGTCAAAACTGATCGTTCCAGCCCTCGCACGGTTGAGGCCGAATATCGCCCGCGCAAGTTCTTTTGCGCCGGCACCTGGCAAGCCGGTAAAACCGACGATCTCGCCTGGCCGGATATCAAGTTCATAGAGATCGACATGATGGGCGATAACACCGCGCAGACTGATTGCCGACGTTTGAGAACCGAAGATTTTGCGCTCGCGCTGAAACAGGTCGAGGCCGCGCCCGAGCACCAGTTCGGATAGTTGCTCGGACGTCATCGCCTGCACATCCTGGCTGCCACCGGCAAGAAAGCCGTCGCGCAGGACGGAAACCGCATCGCAGATTTCGAGAATCTCGTCATTATAATGCGAGATGAAAATGAAGGTGACGCCTTCGCTCTTCAACTGACGCATGAAATCGAACAGTTGCCTGCGGTCGGGAACGGTAAGGGCGGCAGTCGGTTCATCGAGGATGATGACTTTACCGCCTGAGAACATGGCGCGCAGGATATTGAGCTTGCGCCTTGCAACGGCGTTGAGCCTGCCGGCATTGACGGTTGGATCAATTCCCGAATCTTTCAACATTCGTGCGGCATCTGTCTTCAGCTTCTTCCAACGCACAAAGCCGCCTCGGGAAGGCCAAATGCCTAGCATCAGATTCTCGGCGGCAGAGATGTGATCGATAATCATAGGCTCTTGCGTGACCAGAAACACGCCGGCTTCTTCCATGGCCTTAACGTCTGCGCCATGCACCGGTTTATCATCGAGATAGATCGTTCCGCTGCTGGGTGCGCGCTGCCCAGAGATGATACCAACTAGCGTGCTTTTGCCGGCGCCGTTTTCGCCGAGCAGTCCGTGGATACTGCCGCGATTAATATCGAGGCTAACGGAGCGCAACGCCGTAAAGGTTCCATATCGTTTGGTAACGTTGTCGACACGCAAGGCAATGTTGCTTTTGCCAGCATCCTTTTCGCGCCCATTTGTCTGGATATTTGTCATGATACTTCTCCGCCGCCTGCGACCGCACGCCAATCACATGCGAAACGACGCCCACCCTTGTTGCGCGGGCGTCGTATGTCACGATCAGGTATAAGGAACGCCCCATTCCTTTTCTGCGACGTAGCCCCAGTGGCGCTTGTCGGCAGCATTGTCGCCATTGATGACGAAAGGTGGAATGATGAGGGTTGGACCGGTATCACCCTTGACGATCTCGCCCTTCTCCCAAAAATATTTCTTATTTTCATACGCGCCAAGCGGCACTTCCTCGCCCTTCATTGCGTGCTTTTCCAAGAGTTCCACGGCAATCTCACCATAGGCAATAGGGTCTTGTGACACGCAGGCGTCCATGTAACCGTCCTGAATGCCTCTGACTGCAACCGGCTCGCCATCGATGGTGACGAAAATCACGTGGCCTTCCTCACCGACCTTTTTCCAGCGATTCTTTTGCTGCAGGGCAGTTGTGATGCCGCGTGCGGGCGAGTCGCTGGGAGCATGAACGGCATCAAGATCGGGATGTTCGGAAAGCGTCGACAACGTTACGGAAAGCATTTGATCAAGCTGACCTTCGGTGGGTCGGCTGATATAGGTTATGTCAGGATACTTGGCGAATTCGGCGTCCATTCCTTCCTTGCGTTGACGCCAGGCGACGCTCGCAAGTGCTCCATAGCAATTGAGGACCTTGCCGCGCGGGCTACCGTGCTTTTTGGTCAACCGATCGATGATCTCGCGTGCGGCCATGACACCGCCCTGATAGTTGTCGAAGCTGACGGTGATAGCGACATCCCCGCCATCTGCAGGCGTATCGATGATGGCGACGGGTATCTTTTTCTGATTGTAGCGGCGGATCGCGCTCACGATCGCCTGGCTATCAATCGGATCGGCAACCAGACCGACAGGCTGGGACAGCATCAGGCTCTGCCATTGTTCGAGCTGCTTTGTATTGTCGAAATTGGCATTGGTTGCCTGGAACGACCATTTGCGGCTTTCGACAGCACGCTTTACCGCCTCTTCCTCGATAACGAAAAAATAGTAGTCAAGACTTTTGTTGCTGAACGGCAGAAAGACCCGGTCTTGCGCGAATGCCTCGCGGCCGGCAAATGCCGCCGCTCCAAGTGCGAGCCCCCCTGCCAGAACGTGGCGCCGGTTGAGTTTAAGATCGATACCCATATTCACCTCCCAAAGTGCATATATATAGTTTCACTACATATTCAGCAAGCTTGTCAAGCTGATTCAGGAAAATTCAGGTTAAACGGCACCTCCCAAACCGAAGAATCGTCATCTTATGCCAATTTTCGGCGCAAATTAGGATTATCTGGAGCCCAGACAGGATCCAGCCACGTCAGTCCATTTGAAGTTTTACTAGATTATCGCAACTTGACGTAGGATGTGCCGTCGAAACAACCGACCACCATACCGGCGGATTCTCTTGTAAACAGGCCATTTTCGACGACGCCGGGTATGCGGTTGAGTTCAGTTTCGAGGGGAGCCGGTTTGGTGATCGCGCCACATTTGCAATCAAGGATGAAATTGCCGCTATCGGTTACCACAGGCTGACCGTCACGCATGCGGCGGGCGATCTCGGCAGTAATTCCATGTTCGTGCAAAATGCGATCCACCATCCGCTCAGTCTGTTTCCACGCAAACTGCACAACCTCCACGGGGAGAGGAAAGCCCCCGAGCGTGTCGACGATTTTTGTTTCATCGCAAACCGTAATCATCTGCTTTGATGCATGTGCGATGATCTTTTCCCACAAGAGGCACGCACCGCCGCCCTTGATCATGTTGAACTGGCGGTCGATCTCGTCCGGCCCATCGATGGTGAGATCGATCTCGCCAATTTCGTTTGGATCCGTAATGGCGATACCCACTTCCCGCGCGACGTCAATCGTCGAACGTGACGTCGTGGTGCAGGTCAGCTTCATGCCATCAGCCACATATTTCCCTAGCTCACGCACAAAGAAATGCGAGGTGGTTCCCGATCCAAGGCCAAGCTTCATGCCGTCTCGCACAAATTCCTCAATGACCCGGCGACCTGCGACTTTCTTGGCTTCATTTTGCTCTGCGGACATTTGTCTTTCCTGCCGATTGGCCGGAGCCGTTGTGGACGACTGCGGCGGTTGTTTAGATCATTAGTCCCGTATCTTGTCTGTCAGCCAGGAATCGAGGGCTGGCAGTTGATCGGGAAATTCGCTGCCGCTTGACACTGCAATTGCCGTGACGAGCATGTTGACGACGAGATGATGATTGAGGCGCGATGCGAGCGGTGTCATCAACTCGGTCTGATCGTAGGGACGAACGGCAATCAGCGCGTCCGTGACACGGGCGAGCGGACTTTCGGCTGCGGTGATCGACACGACACGCGCGCCCCCCGCTCTTGCTGCAATGGCCAGCTCCACCATCTGCTTGGTGTGACCAGACTGCGAAAAGATCAGCGCGACTTCGTGCGGTCGCGAACCTTCGACATGCATCCACTGCTTCTTGCGCCCCATGACCGCCGCACACCGCATGCCGAGGCGCTGGAACTTGTGTTCGGCATCAATCGCTGTGACTTCAGAAATACCGCTGGCGTAGATACCGGTCCATGCGGCATCGCGCAAAAGCAGGGCAGCCTGTTCAACCTGCTGGGGAATGAGATCCTCCAGAGCACGCTGGATGGCGTTGAGGGAATTGCGACAGGTCTTGCGGACAATATTCTCTATGCCGTCATTGGGGATGATCTGTTCATAGGCGAAGGGTGCAGAAGGAACGAGGCTTTGTGCCAGATGCAGCTTGAAATCCTGATAGCCATCGAAACCGAATCGGCGGCAAAAGCGCATGATGGTCGGATCACTGACCGAACAGCGCTCGGACAATTTGGCCATGCTCATATGAATGACCTCGCCAGGAGACGTGCTCACAAATTCGGCGATACGCCGTTCGGCGGCCCCCATTCCGTCTGTTTCATGGAATATGCGCTGTAACAGGCTAACCGTCATGAAATTGGTTCCTTCGTCGTCCCACTATTTAATGTGAACGATACTCCATGAGATCGGCGATACGCGCAAGCCGTTGATGCGGCTCGACATTTACATCCGCTCCACCGCCCCACGGCACGACGAAGAAAGTGGCCCCCGCGCCCTCCGCCGTCGCCTTGTCGACATTGGTGTCACCCACATAGGCCCAGTTGGCACCGTTAAGATTCATGCGCTCGACAACGGCGCGCAGATGGCCAGGATCGGGCTTGCAGGCTGGCACCGCGTCTGCACCAAGCGCCACCTCGATGAGGCGATCGAGCTCGAGGATTTTCAAAATTTCCTGAGTCAAGGCGTGGGGCTTGTTGGTGCAGATGCCCAGCCTGAAACCGGCAGCATGCAGGCTTTGCAGATCTTCGCGAACGTGGCTGAAGAAACGTGTCTTCTCGGCCGGGTTGCGATGATAGTTTTCAATATAGCTTTGAACCGCAGCATCCACGGTTGCATCGTCAAAGGGCAGGCCCTGATCAATGAATATGTCCTTCAACAGGCGGCGTGGACCATTGCCGATAAAGGTTTCGACATATTCGACGGATAGTGCTGGCCAGCCCTTGGATACCATATAGACATTCACCGCTGCGGTGATGTCCGGCGCACTATCGATCAGCGTTCCATCCAGATCGAAGATCAAAGCTGAATATTGTTTCATAACTGGAAAAATCCTTTGGTTGGACCTGTTCGACGGTCAGCCAGCAAAAACGGGATCGCCGAGAGCGTGGAAGCTCCGGGAGAGTGCAGGATAAAGCCCTCGATAGATTTCATGTGCCTTGTGATAGACAGCACTATCAGCACGATCAGCCTTCTGACACGTCAATTCGCGCAAGATGCCAGCTGCCTCAGTCGTGTCCTTCCATACGCCCACTCCCACTCCCGCCACCAGTGCCGCGCCAAAAGCCCCGCCTTCCGCAGCACCTTCTGTCGTCACCACATCACAACCGAACATGTCGGCCTGAATTTGTCGCCACAATAGTGATCGGGCGCCGCCGCCAGATGCCTTGATCACCCGGCCCTCGATCCCCATAGATTTCATCAGCGCATGCATGTCATAAAAGGCGTGAACAACGCCTTCCATGACACTACGCGAGACATCGCCAAGTGTGTGGCGTGCTGTGAGACCGATGAGGGCACCGCGTGCTGCAGGATCTGGATGCGGACAACGTTCACCGTTGAGATAAGGCAGGAATAATAGTCCGCGCGCACCTGGAGTGCTGGAGGCAGCAGCTTTTGCTACCGCATCGAAGGTAAGATCGTCACCATGCCCGGTATCGGCAAGGATTGACCGGAACCAACCCATTGCTCCGCCCGCATTCAGTGATACGCCCATGGCATGCCATTTTGCAGGGGCGACATTGCAGAACATCTGGATGCGACCGTCCGCGCTTGGAACGGGCTTATCCAGGGCCGCTGCCAGAATACCAGCAGTACCGATTGTTGTTTGCAATTGACCAGGTTCGATCACGCCTGAACCAATGGTCTGAATGACACTGTCGCCGCCGCCGCCCGCTACAGGTACCCCTACCGGAAGCCCGAAGAGTGCTGCGCCAGAAGCGTTGATGCGACCGGAAATCTCATGAGATTCATGGCAGTCGGGTAAGAAAGAAGGGTCAATATCGAGCGTCTCGATCAGCCCCGATGCCCATTTGCGCTGTTGCACATCGAAAAGCCCGGTGCCAGACGCATCCGATACTTCCGTTGCAAGTTCTCCCGTCAACACCAGGCGCAGATAATCTTTGGGGTTGAGCACATGATGCAGTTTTGCAAAGAGATCCGGCTCATGATTTTTCATCCAGACGATTTTGCCCCCGGTATAACCGACCAGCATGCGATTGCCTGTCTGGCCGATCAGAGCATCCAGCCCGCCAGCCTTTGCTGTGATTTCCTCCACTTCAGCAGCGTTGCGCTGATCGTTCCACAAGATTGCCGGACGCAGAATTTTTCTATTTTCGTCAAGCGGTGTAAGGCCATGCATTTGACCTGAAAGGCCGACACAGAGAAGTTCAATCTCCGGGCACTGCGCCATCACGCTTGCCACTGCCTTGCGCGCACCCTCAATCCAAAGGGCGGGATCTTGTTCGGTCCAACCGGCACGAGGCTGCGACAGCGCGTAGGTGGCGGTGCTGGAGGCCAGAATATCGCCTTCGACGGACACTAGCAGCGCTTTGCAGCCCGAAGTTCCGATGTCGATACCTAGAAGTGCGGACGTCATGAAGTCAGGCTCCGACGCCGTGATGCAGGCGGATATGCTTGAAATTGAAATATTCCAGCAAGCCTTCCCGGCCATGCTCATAGCCGATCCCGCTTTGCTTACGACCTCCATAAGGCGCGTTCATGATACCCGCGTCGACATTGTTGATGGCGACATTACCGTAATCAAGGTCGCTTGATAGCTGATAGATCTCCTGCAAGTCGCGCGCATAGACATAAGATGCAAGCCCATAAGGCGTATCATTTGCTAGGGCCGCAGCCTCTTCCAGCCCGTCGAAAGGCGCCACACCGACAAGCGGACCAAAGGTTTCCTCACTCATGACCTTCATTTCATGAGTACAGTCGGCGACAATGGTTGGGCAAAAGAAGAACCCCCTGGCAAATTTTTCACCTTCCGGCGCCTTGCCGCCGGCGAGGAGCCTTGCACCTTTTTGCAATGCATCAGCCAGGTGCTCGCGCGTTTTTTCAAGGGGCGCAAGCGAAGCCATGGACCCAATATCGGCAGCCGGTTCGATCAGACCGTCGCCGATGGTCAATGCGTTGGCGGCAACCGCGAATTTTTCGAGAAAAGTCTCGTAGAGCGGGCGCGCCACATAGATACGATTAATTGCAATGCAAATCTGCCCCATATTGCGGAAGGAACGGCGCACTGCCCCCTTCACTGCCGCATCAATGTCGGCGCTGGCGGTTATGATGAGCGGACAATTGCCACCAAGCTCCAAAGAAAGGCGCTTTACGGTTGGACAGGACTTCTGGATATGAAGGCCAACCGCGCTTGAGCCGGTAAAGGCGATCTTGTCAACGTCTGGATGCTCGACGAGTGCCTGGCCAACGAGCGAGCCCTTGCCGGTTAAGACATTGACGACGCCTGCTGGAATCTTGGCCTCCGCCACCTTTTCAGCAATGGCCAAGGCGGTAAAGGGTGTGACTTCTGCCGGCTTGATGATGATCGTACAACCAGCAGCAAGGCTTGCGCAAAGTTTCCACCCAACAAGTTCGGCAGGATAATTCCAGGGTGTAATTGCACCGACCACACCGATCGGTTCGCGGATGACCTGGCTTTGATAACCGTTCTGATCGTTGGGTACGATTTCGCCCAGGACGCGCACAGCCTCCTCGCCATAAAAGTGGCACGCTTCGGCCAGTTTGAGGATTTCGCCTTTGGCTTCATTGAGCGGTTTGCCCTGTTCGAGCGTCATGATCTGGGCCATGCGCGGGGCATCGGCGGATATCAGGTCGCCGAGCCTGTGGAGAGCTTGTGACCGCTCCCTGGCCGGAACCTTGGACCATGAACGAAATGCAACCCGCGCGCTTGCGACTGCCTGCTCGATTTCTTCGGGCGTCGTTGCCGCAATCTGCCCGATGACTTCGCCACGCGCCGGATTCTCGACGTCGATACGTGCGCCGCGTCCTTCTATGAATTTTCCGTCGATGAACAGCTTGCCATCGATCCGCGATAGGATCGCATCGGTCATGATTTTCTCCACCCAATTCCGAGCCGTCAACGTTCACAAGGATCGTTGATATAGCATAACTACATATCGCGTTGTGCCTGGTTTGCCAATCCGAAAAAAGAGACCGGCGGCAGGAAAACATTTTAGGTGACAAAAACAGTTGAATATAGTGACTTTCCGACGATATTCGCTGTGGATTCCGGTCGAAGTCGGCAAGGATGTCCGCATCAAAGGCTGATTACACCTTGACGAAACAGTAACAAATTAAATAGTTTTACTACATATAAGGAGGAGAAGCATGCTTCCCGATTCTCATGAAAAGGCCCGCCTGGTCGGGCGTGTATGGCGCGCCGATCTGTCAGCGCCCAGTGTTGTCATCATTCGCGATTGTGAAGTGATTGATGTCACAAACTCGGTGATCTCAGTTAGCGACTTCCTCGACAATGATCCCGCAGTACGCTTTGATGGTCTACAGGGCGAAAAGCTCGGCAAGCCTGATGATTTCGTTCTTTCTCCGTACGAAACTGGTTACGGATCACCTCGCCATTCATGGCTTGCTCCTTGTGATTTCCAGGCGCTTAAGGCATGTGGGGTCACTTTTGCGCAAAGCATGATCGAGCGCGTCATCGATGAGCGGACGTCAGGCGACCCGGCAAAAGCCGACGCGATCCGCAAGCGCATCGGTGAACTGATCGGCGGAAGCCTGTCCAACATACGCGCTGGCTCTGAGCAGGCCGTTGAGGTAAAGACTGCCTTGGAGAAAGAAGGGCTTTGGTCGCAATATCTTGAAGTGGGTATTGGACCTGACGCTGAGGTCTTCACCAAATCGCAGCCCATGTCTGCCGTTGGCCATGGCGCGCAAGTCGGCGTCAACCGGATTTCGAAGTGGAACAACCCCGAACCCGAAATCGTGCTAGCGGTAGACAAAAACGGCAATATACGTGGCGCTACACTTGGAAATGACGTCAATCTGCGCGACGTTGAAGGTCGATCAGCGCTCCTCCTCGGCAAGGCCAAGGATAATAATGCTTCCTGCGCCATCGGCCCGTTCATCCGCCTGTTTGACGCTGGATTTACGCTCGGTGACATTGAGAATGCAACACTTGAACTGTCCGTCAAAGGAGAAGACGGCTTTGAAATGTCAGGGCGCTCCAATATGGCCGAGATCAGCCGGAGACCTGCCGATCTGGTCGCACAGACCATCAATGCCAGCCATCAATATCCTGATGGATTCCTGCTATTTTTGGGAACCATGTTTGCTCCCACGCAGGATCGTGCGGAAAAAGGCAGTGGCTTCACCCACAAAGAAGGTGACGTCGTCGAGATTTCGACGCCAACACTTGGAACCTTGCGCAATGTCGTCACGACGTCGGACAAGGCGTATCCATGGGCTTACGGTATGCGCTCGCTGATGCGAGACATGGCCAAACGCGGTTTGATTTAGGAACGGCAGAACAAAAATGTCCTATCGTGCAAGAATGGATTTGAGCGGTCGGCTGGCACTGGTAACAGGGGCCGGTCAGGGAATAGGTGCAGCTTGTGCGCAAGCCCTGGCGCAAACCGGGGCGACGGTGGTCTGCACCGATATTGATCTGTCACGCGCCGAGACCACCGCAAGAGAAATCGGTGGGTCTGCAAGCGCCCGGCAGCTCGATGTTACTGACAGCGTTCAGTTGAACGCGCTGGCGAATAACATACAGCCACTTGACGTGCTCGTCTGCAATGCAGGTATCGTCAACAATGTCGCCGCTGAAGACATGACGGACGATCAATGGGATCGTGTCATTGAGGTCAATCTCAGCGGCGTATTCCGCACCTGTCGAGCCTTTGGTCGTCGAATGTTGGATAACGGCAAGGGTTCAATCATCAATATCGGTTCGATGTCGGCACATATCGTTAATGTACCGCAGCCACAATGCCACTACAACGCCTCGAAAGCGGGGGTACACCACCTCACACGCTCACTCGCAGTCGAATGGGCCAAAAGAGGTGTCAGGGTGAATGCGGTTGCGCCAACCTATATCGAAACGCCATTGCTGCATGGACTTGAAAATCAGCCGGGGCTGGTTGAGCGCTGGCTCGACCTGACCCCCACTGGTCGCATGGGCAAACCGGAGGAAATCGCCTCCATCGTCCAGTTCCTTGCCTCAGACGCCTCAAGCCTGATGACTGGCTCGATTGTCACTGCAGACGCTGGCTATACAAGTATCTAGGATTAACATGGCTCTCGCACTTGTTCTGGAAAAGACACGCGAACTGGCTTTGCGCGATATCGATATCGATTTGACGCTTGGCGATTGCGATGTGCGCATCGCGACGGATGTCGTTGGCATATGTGGCAACGATGTTCACTATTATCGTCATGGCAGCATCGGTCCATTCATCGTTAAGAAACCGATGATCCTCGGCCATGAGGGAGCTGGCACTGTCATTGCCTGTGGTGCAAATGTTCACAATCTTACGGTGGGCGACCGAGTCTGCGTTGAGCCGGGCGTCCCTGATTTTGCGAGCCGGCCGAGCCGCATCGGACTTTATAATCTTGATCCGTCCCTCACTTTCTGGGCCACTCCGCCGGTTCACGGATGTCTGACATCGGTGGCCTTGCATGGTTCGTTCCCGTTTCCTAAACGGCAGATGGCTATTCTCGGCCCGATTATTGAGGCCCTTGTGCGACCAATGGTCAAGGCCGGGTGCCACTTCTGCCTTTGCTGCACCGTAGCAGCGGAGCTTATCGGTGATGATCCTTTGGGGAGAAAAGCCATAGCGCTTCATTAACACCACGAGCAGTCGCTTTGCCGCCCTTTTATCACGACGCTTCTGTAAGATTTCTTCGAGAACAAAGCCATGTTGATCCACTGCACGCCAGAGCCAGAATTTCTCTCCAGCGCATTTGACGGCCACTTCGTCCAAATACCAAATACCGCCATGGCGCGCCTGACGCCGCCGCAAGTTGCGTGTGATCTGGGGTCCGAACTTGGCGATCCAATGACGAACTGTCTCGTATGATACGTCGATTCCACGCTCAAGCAGCATTTCCTCAACTTAAGGCAGACTAAGGTTGAACCGCAGATAAAGCCATACCGTATGAGCAATGATCTGTGGCGGAAAACGGTGGCGCTTGAAGATGATATCTGATGTCTGCATCACCAAAATTTACGCCCAACCCGTCAGGCAGGCAACTGCAGCCCAGTTAACGCGACAACATCTTTAACGTGCATCCACGCGCGGTCATGAAGAAGCTACAGTTCTTGCGCTGCGGCAATGGCTCCAACTTCGAGATATTTGAGTATTCGTCACCAGACCAAAACCCGGTCCAGCCGCGCAATAGCGACGTCGGAGGACACCACCTTGCCTTCTATGTCGACGATATTGATTCGGCTGTGCAGTATTTGCGCATGCATGATGTCCGCATTCTCGGTGAGCCGTTGTGCGGAGAGATGGTCCGAGTGCAGGGCAAACCTGGGTCTATTTCCTGACACCCTGGGGAATGCAACTCGAGCTCGTATCCTTCCCGAATGGCAAGGCCTATAAAAAAGGTCTGACGCGTCGACTTTGGAGTTCGGTTGGCACGACGTCGTGATCGCCTCTTCGTCCGACAGTGAAAGTAGTAGACGAGCGCCGAACATTGTCTGCTATATCTGGCGTCTCTGATGCACGGTCAGAACATAGAAGGGGCCATTTTATGAATGAAACCACGTTGGGTCTTCGAGTAACGGGTGAAATTCGCCAGAAGATTCTGAGCGGCGAGTTCGCGCCCGGACTGCGCATCCGGCAAGAGGAACTTGCCGAACAATTCGGCACGAGCCGCGTCCCCGTTCGGGAGGCTCTCAAGCAGCTCGAAAGCGAAGGCCTCGTCGTCATCGTTCCCAATAGTGGTGTCTGGATTGCGCGTGTCGACATCAATGAGTGTGTGGAGATGTGGAAGATTCGCGAGCGGATCGAACCGCTTGCGCTTGGCGAAAGCCTCCCACACTTGACCGATGAGGATATTCTCGGCCTTGAAGAGATCTGTCGCGCCATAGACGCCACGACGGATGTGGAAGAATTCCTGCGGCTTGATCGTCAATTTCACCTTGCGAGCTATCGTGCGACGGCCATGCCTACGCTCATTCCAATGATCGAGCGCATCTGGAATACGACACAGCATTATCGGCGCGCTTACACAACGCTGCTGGGCCGTGAACGGTTCTGGATCATACAATGCGAGCACGGGCTTCTGATGGAAGCCATCAAGCGAAGAGATGTCGAAGATTCAGAAAGAGCCCTTTACAGCCACATTCGCCGCACCCGCATGGAACTGGAACGGAACCGCACGGCCTTTACTGACATTTCTTTCTAGATATCCCTGTCACGAACCTGGCTTCACGGAGCCATCTCATTGGTAGCTGAGGCGTCCTCTCAGTAAACCAATTGACGCCAATGTCGCTTCGTGCCATTAATTCATGATGCATCATACAACAAACATCGGTTCTTCGCATGTATGATTATTGTCTCGTTGGTGGCGGTATTGTCGGCCTTGCCACGGCGCTCACCATTGTCAGGAGAGAGCCTTCAGCCCGCATTCTGGTGCTGGAAAAGGAAAACGCCGTTGCGATGCATCAGACCGGCCATAATAGCGGTGTGATCCATGCGGGCATCTATTATCAGCCCGGCAGCTTCAAGGCAGAGCTTTGCCGCGCTGGCGAACGCATGACGAAGCAGTTTTGTGACGAAAACAACATAGCCTATCGCGTTCCGGGCAAGCTTGTCGTGGCGACCAACGAATTGGAAGTGCAGCGCCTTGCAGCCCTTGAAACCAATGCCGCCGCAAACGGCATCACCTGCCGCCGTCTCAGTGGCGGTGAATTACGCGAATTCGAACCCGCTGTGACCGGACTTGCCGCTTTGTTGGTCGAGCAAAGCGGTATTGTTGATTATCGCGCGGTCTGCCGCGCCATGGCCGATCTCATTCGCGCCGCGGGCGGCGATATCGAATTCAATATCAGTGTGGATCGCATTGAAGAACGGGCGGATAACGCGCGCGTTCATGCAGGCGACAAGGTTTGGGAAAGCAGGCAGGTTATCGCCTGCGCCGGTCTGCAGGCCGACCGCCTTGCCCGCCGGTCCGGTGTCGATATCGATTTCCAGATCGTGCCTTTTCGCGGCGAATATTACGCCTTGCGGCCCGAATTGAACAAGCTTGTCGAACGCATGATCTATCCGGTGCCCGATCCTTCAATGCCGTTTCTCGGCATACATCTGACGCCGATGATCGATGGCAGCCTGACCGTCGGTCCCAATGCCGTTTTGGGTCTTTCCCGCGAGGGTTATCCAAAATTCTCGGCCAACTTGCGCGATATTGCGACCTATGCGGCCTTTCCGGGTTTCTGGAAGGTAATCACCGCCCATCTCTCGTCCGGCCTGGAAGAAATGAAGGATAGCCTGTTTAAGAAGAGCTATCTGGAAAAGTGCCGGAAATATTGCCCATCCCTGCAGGAAAGCGACCTTCGGCCTTACCGGGCAGGGATAAGGGCGCAAGCCGTTTCGAGAGACGGTAAGCTTATTCACGACTTCAAGTTCCACCAGACAAAACGTGTGTTGCATGTGTGCAATGCACCATCACCTGCCGCCACGTCTGCCATACCTATCGGAAACCTGATCTTTCAACGCTTGCAAACAGGCAATTGAGTACGTCATGACCAATTCTCACTACCGCGACACCAGACTGTTCATCGATGGCAAATGGGTAGAAGGCGAAGGCGGCACGCCCATCGCCGTACTCAATCCGGTCAATAATGAAACCATCGGAACGGTTGGCGTTGCCTCGAAAGCCCAACTTGAAGCGGCAGCACTAGCTGCCGAACGCGGCTTCCACATCTGGCGCGATATGAGCGTCTTCGAACGCTCGAATATTCTGCGCAAGGCCGCCACACTGCTGCGCGAGCGTGCCAAGGACGCTGCGCATCTACTGACGCTCGAACAGGGCAAGCCGCTCGCCGAAGCACTCGCGGAAATCAACGTCTCCGCCGATATTTTCGACTGGTTCGCCGAGGAAGCCCGGCGCGCATACGGTCGCATCATCCCTGCGCGCGACCGTTTCGTTCGCCAGACAGTGTTCAAGACGCCGATCGGCCCGGTGGCTGCCTTCACACCGTGGAACTTCCCGGTTTCACAGACGGCCCGCAAACTGGGCGCTGCGCTCGCCGCCGGTTGCTCGCTCGTCGTCAAGCCTTCGGAAGACACCCCCGCTTCCCCAACTGTTCTGGCCGAAGTGCTGCATGAGGTTGGTCTTCCTGCTGGCGTCGTCAACTTCGTCTATGGCGTACCAGCCGACATATCGAGCTATTTGATCGCGCATCCGGCCATCCGCAAAGTCTCGTTTACCGGATCGGTTCCGGTCGGCAAGCACCTTGCCTCGCTGGCAGGTGCGCATATGAAGCCCGCCACGATGGAGCTTGGCGGCCATGCACCGGTTTTGGTCTTTGGTGACGCCGACATCGCGGCAGCAGCAACCACGATGGGTCGCTCGAAATTCCGCAATGCCGGCCAGGTCTGCGTCTCTCCGACCCGCTTCCTGATTGAGGACAAGGCTGTCGATCAGTTTGTCGACGTGTTTCTTGAGGAAGTCGGTCGCGTCAAGGTTGGCTCCGGTCTCGAAGCCGACAGCACCATGGGGCCGCTCGTTTCGCAACGTCGCGTGGAAGCAATTGAAGCGCTCGTGGCCGATGCCCGAGACAAGGGCGCCAATCTTGCTGCCGGTGGCAAACGCATCGGCAATTCCGGCAATTTCTATGAACCGACGGTTCTGACGAATATCACGCGCGATATGAACATCATGAATGATGAGCCGTTTGGCCCAGTGGCACTGATCATTCCGTTCTCCGATGCGGAAGAAGCCTTTAGCGAAGCCAATCGCCTGCCATTCGGCCTTGCTTCTTATGCGTTCACGCAATCGGCAGCACGGATTGCCGAACTCGAACACCGCGTCGAGGTTGGCATGCTGACCATCAACCACCTTGGTCTGGCTCTGCCGGAAGTGCCGTTCGGTGGCGTCAAGGACAGTGGCTATGGTTCCGAAGGCGGTAGCGAAGCCATCGAACCTTATCTCACGACCAAATTCGTCACGGAACGACACGCGGTGTAATCTGTACTGACCAAACAGACATTATAAAACGGCACTCCGTTGGAGTGCCGTTTCTTTTTTGCGCCGTCATTAGAGCAGTTCCGGTTAAAACGGAATCGCGGAACCGCTCTATCTATTTGTTTTTAAGCATTATCCCACGCATCGAAGCAAGATCAGAAATCAGTCCAGTGGACTGATTTCCCTGTGTAGACGCTAAGCACTTTTGCTGGAAATGCTCTAGCTCAAACAATAGCCCCCGCATCACAGTCAGCAATGCGGGGGCCTATCTTCGCTATAGTCTGCTGATGCTCTAAGCGCGGAGGCTCGCCGTTCTTTCGAGATCGATCTTGAAGGTGCCCGGTTCCTCATCATTGGAAACCAAAGCAACGCGATAGACCTTTTCGGCAGCTTCCGGGGACAACCAGCCACGGTTTGCGGTTGCAAGCACGCGCTTTGGATCGCGTTTCAGCGGATCGCCGTAACCGCCACCGCCCGAAGCTGTAAAAGCAATCTTCGCTCCGTCTTCAATGACGACTTCCGCAAAAGCGGGCAGCGTTTCTTCCTTGCCTTGGCCCACAATCTTGACCGTTTCCGAAGCCTTGCCCGTACCGCCGCCCAAGACGCCACGTGGCGGGAAGGTCGTGCCATCGGCGGCGTAGACAATCGTCATATCATGGTCGAGCGGGTAGAAAACGCCGCCAACTGTCGGTGCCCCTTCAAACTCACCATAACCCTGCGAGTCCTGAACAACACCGCGCCGCTCGATGATGATGGGATACATCGATTCATCGACCTCAACAGAGTCCAGCTGGATCAAACCAGCATTTGCCGGGCCGCAATAGGTTAGCCAGCCGTCATGGCCGTGCAAAGCGCCTCCACCGGCATATCCGACAAAGACCTGGTTCACATAGCCCTTGCCATCCTTGTACGGGTCTTGGCCTGAAATGACCCCAACACCTGCTGGCAGATGCGAGCCGCTTTCGGCTTGACCATATGGCGCGCCCATCTGGGAGAACACCGCATTGCCAGCAATCATCAACCGGTCATTGACGTTGGTCGTGGCAACGGAAGTTCCAACAGGATATTTGGGCCTGCCGATTGCGGAACCATCTCGCAACAATACCTTGATCTGGGATTTCGCGCCCTCATTATGTGGGACGCTTTCATCAAGATTGTTGAACACACCAATGCGGCATGATCCGGTCGCTGTGTTCTCTGACAGATTAAGGCCGCCTGGAACGCAATCGATATTGTCTCGCGCATCAACGACTATCTCGCCTTTTTCAGGATCGACATTGATGGTCAATTTGACGGGAATGCCTTCGTCGGCAACGCCGGGCACCGGGTCGTGACGAATTTCGTAGCTGTACTGACCAGCAGGAAGCTTCGCAATGGCGGCCTTTGCGCATCGCGCACCATAATCAAACCAGTCTTCCACGAAGTCCATCACCGTTTCCGGTGAATAGCGTTCCAGCAATTCGTGAATTCGACGCTCACCAGTGCGGCAGGCTCCAATCTGTGCACGCACATCGCCAAGCCACATTTCCGGCACGCGATTGCGCATGGAGCCAATGCGCAGAATATCCGCCTTTTCCTTGTAGTTTTCTGCAATGCGCACGCAGGGCCAGTGCATCCCTTCTTCAAAGATGTTCTTCGCGAATGGGAGATAGGTTGATGGCGTCGGCGCACCGGTATCAGCATGGTGCGACAGTGCCATCATCCAGAATAGCGGTTTGCCCTGATAGAAAACCGGCATAGCCACAATCAAGTCGGCATGGTGCGTGCCGCCCGTAAAAGGACAATTGTTGAAGAAGATGTCACCCGGCTTGATATCGTCGAAGAGTTTAGTGATCGGGCGTGTCGCCAAATCCATCGACATGACGTGGATAGGCAAAGCGTCTTCAACCGATACCAGGCGATGATCATAGGTCAGGATAGCGCAGGAAAAGTCGCGCGCGTTCTTGATAACAGCCGACCGGCTCGCGCGCATGACGACAAGCGTCATCTCGCGCACCACAGCCTCAAAACGGCTTTTGAGAACGGACATAAGAAACGGATCTACGCGACGGGCCGCACCCGTATCAGATATTTTTGTGCTCATATTCATCACTGAACCTTTCTGATCAGGCTACCTGGACAACAAGGTTGCCATATGTATCCACGGTGGCGTCGTGCCCCTTCTTCAGGTAGGCGGTAAAGGTTTCGGCATCGACGATGCACGGCCCTGCAAGTTGCGCGCCAGCGCCAAGTCCCGCCAGTTCGTAGACCGGCAGTTCCTCTTTCGCCTTGATTTCGTGGCTGTACACATTGCGGAAACCCTTCGGTTGGACCGCACCGTCCTGACTATGCAGCGTATGGCTGAGCCAAACGTCCTGTCCGGTACGCTTGCCAATCGCACGCAATTTCCAGGCTGTGAACTCGACCACATCACCATCCGCGCGAATGGAATAAATGCGTTCATGCATCTTGTGAAATGCTTCAACGAATTCTGCCAATTGGGCCTGCGTGACTTGGCCATTTTCAGGCGTGAACGGAACTTCAATCTCGAAGGATTGATACTCATACCGTCCCATGAAACTGAATTCGAAGCGCCGGTTCTCACGCGTAACACCGGCCTCATCAAGAAACCCGTCGCCGGACTCCATCAGCCGCGACAGGATTGCGTTGACACCTTCCGGATCGAAGCGTTCGCTCGAGGTCAAAAGCACGCCGGTATCCTCGCGACGGATATCCGAGATCAGACCGCCAAAAGCCGAAAGACCGGCCATGAAGCGGGGGATCATATAACGTTTCAGACCGAGAATATCGGCCATCTCCGCTATATGTATAGCGGTTGCACCGCCACCGCAAACGAAGAAGCTGTCACGCGGGTTGATTCCCTCGCGCACGGTGATTTCTTCAATTGCGGCCACCATGTTGTGGTTCGAGGTCGTGTAGATGGCATAGGCAGCTTCCTCATTGGAAACCCCAAGCTCGCCTGCAACCTTCGACAAGGCCTGTTCGGCCAAATCCTTCCGCAACTGCATTTTGCCGCCCAGAAAATAGTCTGGATCGACAATCCCCAGAACGACATTGGCGTCAGTAACTGTCGGCAACTCGCCACCCTTGTTGTAGCAGGCAGGCCCCGGACGCGCGCCTGCACTATGGGGCCCAACATGCAAGAGACCGCCAGCATCTACCGACGCGATTGACCCCCCACCGGCACCCACCGAGCGCACGTCAACCTTGGGAATGCCGAGACTGTCATGATGGATCATGCTGTCAGGCGTCACAATGATCTGATGGTTGCGCAAAGCGGAAACATCAAATGTCGTTCCACCCATGTCACCCACAATAATGTCTGGCTCGTCGGAAAGGGCAAGCGCGGCCATTGGAGCAAGAGTCGGACCCGACATGACCGAGTAAATCGGCTTCCGGATCATTTCTGCAACCGGCATCATACCGCCAACACAATTAGCCAGCAGCAACTCACCGCCGAAGTTGGTCTCGTCCAGTGCAAGGCGCAGCTTTTCGATATAGCGCTTGACGATGGGGTTGATCGAAGCATCGATTGCAGCGGCGATGATGCGCTTGTATTCGCGCGGCATCGGATTGATTTCATGGCTGAGCGTGATGGCGACGCCCGGCAGCTTCTCTTCCAATATCTGGCGTATTTCCAACTCATGTTCCGGATTAACCACGGACCACAGCAGACCTACGGCAATCGCTTCGACTCCGAGCTTCTTGAAGTCTTCCGCTGCTTTCACAACGTCATCGCGATTGAGCGCCGTGACTACGCGTCCACGCGCATCAATGCGTTCACTGACGGTGCGTGTCAGGTGACGCGGCACATAAGCTTCGGGATAATCCAGCCGCCACTGAAACGCCCCCTTGCGTGGACCTTCGCGCAGAACAAGTACATCCTGATGGCCCTCGGTAACGATCAGTCCAACCTTGACGGTTTTACGCTCAACCAATGCGTTGGTCGAAACGGTGGAACCATGCACAATAAGGTCGACCTGCTTGAAGAAGGCATCAGGGGTTAGATCATAACCTTCGGCGGCAACATGGAGGACATTGATAAACCCCTTCTCGAATTCGCCCGGTGTCGTCGGCGATTTAAAGATCGAGATTTCACCTTTTTCGTTCGAAACAAGGCAGTCCGTGAAGGTACCACCAATATCGATGCAAACCTGATATGTCATTTGATCCTCAAGATATCTCTTTTGGGGTCGATAAATGAACGGCGAAGCCGCCCGTAATGCGAATACGAAAGCCCTGGACTAACGCTGTGTCTGCAGCTGTACGACGACCAGAGAAACGATGATGATGAGGCCAAGGAATATCTGCTGGAGATAGCCATCAACCTGAATGAGGTTCATACCGTTGGAAAGAACCGTGATGAAAAGTGCTCCAATCAGGGCTGCGGTCACGCCGCCCTCACCACCGGTAAGGCGCACACCACCAACAACTGCCGCTGCGATGGATTCCAGTGTGAGATTTCCACCAAGATTGGGTTCGCCAGAGCCTGTACGTGCCGTCAGCATAATCGCTCCAATGGCCGTCAGCAGCCCACAAACGGTGTAGGCCAAGATGACAGCAGGCGCTGCCCGAATACCGGCCGCCCGCGCAGCCTTGGGGTTCGCACCGATGATATAGAGACTACGACCGAATTTGGTGGCGGTCAGGATAAAACCGAGCACAATGAAGACCAATGCAAGCACCCATATGGGCGCGGACAGACCAAGGAATTTTCCTTGCGAGAGCACAGCGTTGAAGACTGGAGGCAAGCCAGTAATCGGGAAGCCACCGCTGACAGTCGAAGCCAGAGCAAGGATGATATTGGCCATACCCAGCGTCACCACCAAAGCGTTGAGCTGGAACCCGGCGATGAGCACGCCATTCGTCAGGCCGATTGCTGCTCCGACAAGAAGCGCTGCGCCCATTCCAAGCAATACGGACGTGCCGTCACCACCATTGACCATCACCATGGCCGAAACCACGCTGATCAATGAAATATTGAAGCCAAGCGAAAGGTCGAAACCGCGTGTCAAAATGACGAAGGTTTGCGCCATCGCAAAGATTGCAAGAAAACTCGCCTGCACGACGATGTTCTGGATGTTGCCGAGCGACCAGACGCGCGGTTCCACCAAGCCGAACAACAGGAGAGTGGCAAGGATTGCAAGCGGCAAAACCAGGCTGGTGAGGCGATGTGAAATCGACATGGATCTTTTGATGACAGGCCGGGAAGTCGTGGTGTCGGACATGGTCATTTCCTCACCTGAAGCAAACGTTCGATCCCCAAAGCGCCGATCAACACCGCGCCAAGCATCAACGTCTGAAATTTACTGTCTATCTGAAGCAGGTTCATCGCATTGCCGATCACCGTCAGGAACAATGCTGCTAGAACAACAAGTTCCGCTCGCCCTACCCCGCCACGCAGTGACACGCCCCCAATAACAGCAGCGGCGATTGTTTCCATAGCCAGCGTGCTGCCGATGGTAGCCTGCCCGGACCCAAGCCGAGCCGTCATCAGAAAACCGGTCAGAGCCGCGAGAACACTGGCAAGCACATAAGTGGATACGATCACACGCTTGACCTTGATGCCGGAAAGAAGTGCTGAACGGGGATCGCTGCCAACCGCATAGATATGACGTCCGAAAGCTGTATGACGCTGCATCACGACACAAAGTATCGCGACGGCAAGAACGATGATCATGATCACTGGTATGTTCATGATCTGATTTCGACCGATGCCTTTGATAAAGCCGTCAAACACGCCGTAAACAGGAATACCTTGCGTGAAATAAAGCGCGACGCCCATGATGATGGAAGTCACCGCCAGCGTGACCATGAAGGGCGAAATGTTAAAGGTCGCAACTAACGCACCATTAATAAGCCCCACCAGTCCACCAAGTGCGAGGACAGCCAATAATACAAGCAATGTTACGTAGAGTTCCATTCCCGGAAACATGGGTCCCACGACAAGCATGATCGTGGCTGTAACCAATGTTCCTCCGGCAACGACAGCACCAACCGAGAGATCGAAGCCGCCGATTGTCATAACCAGCATCTGCGCGAGAGCAGGCAGCGCCAGAAATGAGAAATTTCTCATCACATTGATCAGATTGAGCCGGTTCAAAAAGCTCGGCGCTATCAGCGAGGTAATGATCAGGGACAATGCCAGGAACGTAAACACGATACCGCCACTGGCGATAAACCGCTGGAGAAAATGCGGCCCGCTATGAGGGGCAGCTTGTCGGGCGACGGTATCCGTCATGCTATCAGTTCCTTCCCGGCGCTTTCCCCAAAATAGTGAGACAATACGCTCGCTTCGGATTTTTCATTTTCCTGGATTTCCGCCATGATCCGACCTTCATGCATGACATAAATGCGTGTCGACAGATTGATCAGCTCGGGCAATTCCGAAGTGGAGACAATGACACAGGCACCGCCCTCCACGAGACGCTTGATGTATCGGTAGACATCGGCCTTGGCGCCCACATCGATCCCCACCGTGGGCTCATCAAAAATACAGACGTCGAAATCCTTCATCAGACCGCGCGCCAGCATGATTTTCTGCTGGTTTCCACCCGAAAATGCTCGCGCACGCCTTTCGGGATCGAAGGGGCTAAGCGCCAGTTCCTTCAGCGGACTAGCGACCACTGACGCTTCTTTTCTGTGCTTGAAGAATGGGCCAATGGAAAGACTTGGCAGGTTTAAGCCAGCCATGGTTACATTCTCGCGGGCGGGGCGGATCAAGGCCAATCCTTCCTCGCCACGGTCTGCAGGAAAATAGCAAAGATGGTTGTCCAGCATGACTGGAGGCGTCGGACGCTCTACCACTTTGCCATGGAGTTCAACGCGTCCGGACGATATCGTTTCGAGACCAAAGATGGCGCGACACAATTCCGAGCGCCCACAACCGACCAAACCGGCAAGACCAACAACCTCACCCGCTCGCGCATAAATGCTGGCATCGACGACAGTACCGTTTTCAACCGAAAGCCTGTCGATCTTCAGAGCAACTTCGGTCGGACTGGTTGTGATCTTTGGAAACAGTTCCGAGACCGGGCGTCCGATCATCATCTCGATCAAACCTTCGTCACTGATCTCACCGGTATTCACCGTTCCGATATATTTACCGCCACGCAGAACTGTCACGCGATCAGAGAGATTGCGTAGTTCCGCCATGCGGTGGGATACGTAAATGATGCCGACGCCCTTTTCCTTCAATCGCCGGATAGTGCGGAACAGCTTTTCCGCCTCACCATCAGTCAACGATGCCGTCGGCTCATCAAGGATGAGAATTTTAGGGTCAAGCCGAAGCGCTTTGGCAATCTCGATCATTTGCCGCTGAGCACGCGACAGATGCCCGACCATCGCATCCAGCGGAACATTAAACTCCAGCTCATCCAGCAACTGCTGGGCCTCGGCGCGCATAGCCGCTTTCTTGAGGAAAAGCCTGCCACTCTTTTCGCGCGCCAAAAACAAATTTTCCAGTACCGTCAAATCCGGAACAAGGCTGAACTCCTGAAACACCGACGCGATACCAAGTTCACGCGCAAGTGCGGGGTTCATTTTGTTGTAGGTCTTTCCATTCACCGTCAGCTCACCCGCCGACGGCTCGAAAGTTCCAACGATCAAATTGATGAGCGTCGACTTCCCCGCACCATTCTCACCGAGAAGCGCATGGACCTCGCCAGGCTTCAGGTGCAGCTCAACGTTGCTCAACGCGGCAATGTTGCGGAAATTCTTTGTCAGCCCTTTGATGTGAAGCATGTTCATTCCCGATCAATGATCCCCGCCCGGCCTCTTTCGAGGCCAGACGACGTCGCATTGTTGAAAGGCGAAACTGCCTGAAAACGCAGCCTACTTGGCGTTGACCGAAAATACCGGACGCGTATTGGCTGGGGCGAAGATCTGCGTCGTATCAAAACTGTCGATATTGTCCTTCGTGACAATACCAGGAGAAACGAGCAGCACCTTCTCGTGCGGTTTCTTTTCAAGGGCACGAACAGCAAGATCAACGCCAATACGACCCATCATGACCGGATACTCAGTTGCAAAAGCAACAACTTTTCCGCTCTTGACCGCATCCAGCATCGTCTGGTTTTCATAGGACGAAACGATCATCACATCGTCACGCCCGGCATCTTCCACCGCGCCAATCGCAGCTTCGGCAGTTGGGGCCCCACCCCAGATCACGTTCATATCGGGATAGGTCTGCAGTGCATCTTCTACCAGACGCAACTGTGCTGGAACGCTGGCCTCACCAAACTGCTCGGCCAGCAACTTGATATTGCCTTCTTTGACGGAATCCCGGAAGCCGCTCATGTAGGTTTCCGCCCATCCGGAACCCTGAGGTCCGGGGAAACCAACTGCTTTCCCTTCCTTGTCGCCAAGAAGTTTCTTGGCATACTCGCCGGTCTGATAGCCCTTCTGATAGAAGTCTGGTGTGACGCGGGCAGTGATCGGCGTTTCGAGAATGGGGTTCGCCACAGCGATATTGACGATGCCCTTGTTCATGCCTTCAGTGATCTTCGCAGCGACGCCCGCTTCCGAGATTGGCGAAATCAGAATGGCATCCGCGCCGGCCGCGACGCAATCGTCATATTGCGAGATTTGCTTGGGAAGTGATGTGTAGCCGCCAGCCTGATAGATCGTCAGATTGACGCCCAGACGCTTGGCTTCCTCTACCATGCCGTAGTTGACCGACACCCAGTAGCCATCCTGAATATGAGGATAGAGAACGCAGAGGTTCCACGGCTTTTCTGCCTTCTCCAGCGGCGTGTATTCAATTTCAGAGACCGACTTCAGATCACCGTCCTTCGCGGACTGGATCTTGAAGGGCCACCATTTTCCGGATCCATCTGCAGCAAGTGCGGTTGCTGAAAACGAGACAGCCAGCGCCAGTATGGACGAGCCAATAGCATATTTCAGATTCATATCGAGACGAGCTCCCATTTTGCCCTCTGCGGTTGATTTTGTGAGGCGATTTTGCCTTCTTTTATTCGTTAACGCTTATATAGAATGACCACCCTGTCAATGAGATTGGATACATTATGTTTTATTTTTTCTCATTTGACGCTGAATAATCTACTTATAAGCCTCAAATGTATCCAATCACATTTTAATGCATGTCGCCACCGGGCTATTAAAGCCCGGTGCGCTCGTTCAGATTTTTGCCTTTAAGCCCGACCGATTGCGGCCAGCGTTTCATCCAGCGACTTCTTCGTTGCCGCGACAACATCATCCACCTGCGAAGGCGTGATGATCATGGGCGGGCAAAACGCAATCGCATCGGCCATGTTGCGCGTGATGACGCCATTGCCGAACATCGCCGCATTGGCGAGACCACCCAGTGTGCCGACTTTTTCGTGTGGCGCCTTGGTTGCCTTGTCACCAACCAGTTCAAGCGCGGCAATCAGGCCAACGCCACGCACTTCACCAACCAGCGGATGGTCGGCCAATTCACGCAGGCGCTTTTGCATATAGGCGCCTGTTTCACGCGCATTGGTCACCAGATCGCGCTCTTCGATGATCTTGAGGTTTTCAACCGCAACCGCAGCCGCAACCGGATGACCCGAGCCCGTATAGCCGTGACCGAATACACCAAGGCGTGCACTTTCATCCGCCACCGGCTGATAGACGCGGTCATTGAACATGAAAGCCGAGATCGGCAGATAGGACGACGAAATCTGCTTCGACAGCGTCATAATATCCGGCTTCATATTGAAGGTCTGCGAGCCGAACATATTGCCGGTACGACCAAAGCCGCAGATCACTTCGTCGGCGATCAGCAGAATATCGTATTTATGCAGCACGGCCTGGATCTTTTCCCAGTAACCTTCCGGCGGAACAACGACGCCGCCTGCCCCCATCACCGGCTCGCCAATGAAGGCTGCAACCGTTTCCGGTCCCTCGGCGAGGATCATGTCTTCCAGATCCTTGGCAAGACGCGTGGTGAATTCATCGACCGTCTCGCCCGGCAGTGCATCACGGTAATAATGCGGGCAGGTCGTATGCAGGAAGCCCGGCAGCGGCAGATTAAACGAGTTGTGATTGACCGGCAGGCCGGTGGCGCTTGCCGATGCAATCGTCACACCATGATAGCCGCGCTTGCGACCGATGACCTTGGTGCGCTGTGGCTGGCCCATGGCGTTGGCGCGGAACCACAACATCTTGATGATGGTGTCATTAGCTTCCGAGCCGGAATTGGTGAAATAGACCTTGCTCATGGGAACCGGCGCGATGCTGATCAGCTTTTCGGCTAGCTCGATGACGGGGGGATGCGACCGGTGCGTGAAAGTGTGCGAATAAGGCAGCTTCAACATCTGCTTGTGCGCAGCATCTGCAAGACGCTTTTCCGAAAAGCCGACGCCGACGCTCCAAAGGCCCGCCATCGCCTCGATATAACGCTTGCCGTTATTGTCTTCGACGTAGATGCCATCACCCTTTTCGATCACCGCTGGGCCGATTTCTTCGTGACGACGCGCATTGGTGTTGGAATGGAAATGATAGGCGATGTCGCGAGCTTCAACGGAATTGGGCTGTCTCGTCATGTAATTCCCTTTCAAAGCCGGTGGACCGGCTATTACGGCCTCTTATTTCCAGATGCAGCCCGAGACAGCAAAGCTTATGCTGTCGACACACGAAATCGTGGAGGCTGATCGTTCTTTTAAAGGAAGCTATAGATAACTTTACCTTCGTGCAACATATTTGATGCATCAAACTACAAATATGATAAAAAGCCATATTGGATGTTAGTGGAGAGCGCACGCATGCACAAAATTGCTGAATTGCAGACTCTAGTGCACGAGAACCTAGGCGATGTCGTTTATCGCAAACTCTCGGAAGCCTTGATGCGTGGCAAGTTTGCCCCCGGCACGCGGCTGACCATTCGCGAGCTGGCGGCTTCGCTGGGCACATCGGTCACGCCGGTTCGCGATGCACTGCTTCGGCTCATTCAGGACAACGCCCTCATCCAGAAAACACCGCGCGACGTGCGCGTGCCCATCCTGACACCGGAACGCTATTGCGAGATACGCGATATTCGGGTGCGACTGGAAGGGCTGGCGGTCAGCCGCGCTGCTGTTGCAGCGACACACGAAGATATTGCCCGGCTCTGGTCCATTATTAGTGACAACGAGATCGCGATTAAGGAGCAGCGCTGGGAAGATGCTCTAGAGTGCAACCAGATTTTCCACTCGGCTTTTGCAGAAATTGCGCGGATGCCGTCGCTGATTACAATCCTTGGAACCCTTTGGCTCCAGATGGGTCCGCTGATTGCAGGCATATATGAGTATGGCGGCCGTCACATGATTGAAGATCACTATATCGTCGTGAAAGCAATCCAAGCGCGTGATGCGGAGGCCGCGGAAGCAGCGCTTGCTAAAGATATTCTGGATGCAAGCGAGCTTATTCTCGAAAGAATTGCGGCACTCTCGGAGGAGTGACCTTCCAATGCGTTCAAGAATTCAAATTCGTCTTTCTTTGGTGCGAAGCCGTTTCGTCTGGTTTTACCCGATCTGCTCGACCTCTATAAATTCCTGAATGAATACATTGAACGGCACCGGGCGGTCTTGTTGAGAAATGCCCGCGATCCGGGCACGCTGTTTGTCAAAACAGTCAAGACAAACAGCAAGGATGCAGACTATGATCAAACGACATTCTACGAGGCTTGGCGGCTCACAATTCAGCGATACGGTATCTATAATCCTTATACGGACCGCGGCGCGATAAGAGGATTGCTTCCGCATGGTCCGCACAATGTCCGGGACGTCCCGGCTACTCATATTCTGAAGCAAACCGGCTCCTACGAACAGGCCAGCTATGCAATCCAGGATACGCCGGACATGGTGGCGAGCCACTATGGGAGATTTCTGCCCCAGGATAAGGCCGCGCTGGCCGCCAGGATACTCAATCAGGTCTGGATGGAAGCGTGAAGAGAACCGCGCCCAACATTAGCCACCTTATGGGAGCGGTGCCGCACGCAGCCGCTCTCTCAACAGAACATGAGCGAAAATTCGCCTTCCTGCGTCGTAATGATATCCACACAGTTAAGCGCTGGCGGTGATGGCATTAAGCAAAAGTTTTCTTTATGTTCGCATAATGCGGGTGAATTGCTGATCTAATGTCAGAAATATTCCCAGGGAATACGCTAAGCGGAGCATAATCATGCAGACCGAATTCGTCCATCGTTATGCCGCGCTCGGCCATCATTTCTTTCAGATTGCGTAAGCTCAGATTGTAAGTCAGGTACCATCGAACACACAGAAGGATGACGGACTTATCGAAATGATGGCCTTTGAACATCGAATAATCCAGCTTCTAGAGAGCTGGAAACCCTATATCAATGCTCGTTGACGAAACGTTTGCAACAGATCCTTCAGAATGAATGTTAATTTCAGTTGCTCAGCGGAATGTCTGCTATTGGAAACAGACAGACACGTTTTAAATGCGAAGATGAATGCGTAAAGCGGTCGTAGAGAGCTTTGATTGCCAGTCAACAACGGGCCTTCGCAACCATCCGGTGTTCAATATCGTGTGTGTTAAACGTGCCCCACCGCCGCTAAAAAGTGCTGTACAGATATTGCGCGGTAAACAGATCGAGATGCCCGCCACCGACATTCTTGTAGACCGTGATCTGGCGATCATCGCTGCGGCCCGGATGTTTTGACTGACATAGCTCAATCAAATCAGCTTCGATCTGCTCATGCTTGATCAGTCCAGTGGCGAGCGGAATTCCGAGTTCGCCCGAACCATCACAGCAATGGCGCGTATCGACAAATACCCGTCCGGCACGACGGAACACGTCATCATCGGCTTCACGCATGTCCGGCATATAGGCACCGATCAGATCGACATGAGCGCCCTCTTTGAGGAGTTTTCCCTTAACCAGCGGATTGGTCGACATGGTGACACACGATATGATGTCCGCCATCGATACTGTGTTATCGAGATTCTCCACGGCAACGATGTCGACGCCAGCAATGTCAAGTCGGCTGGCAAGTTTTTCCGCCCTGTCGAAGTTGCGGTTCCAGATAAAGACTTGATCGATCGACGGTCGGCTGGCGCAATGAGCCTGCACCACATGGGGCGCTAGCCCCCCGGCACCAACCACCAGCAAGGTACGGGCGTCCTTGCGCGCCAGCAGGCTGGCGCCAAGTGCCGAATCTGCCGCCGTCTTCTTGAAGGTTTCAATGGCGCCATCACAGACCATGAGTGCTTCGCCGGTCTGACCGCTGAACAGCGTTACCGTGCCTTGGATCGAAGGTTGGGCCACAGGAAGTTTGACATTCGCAGGGAAAACACCGACCAGCTTGACGGCAACCGCCTCCCCTTCGAGCCAAGCTACCAGGGACACAAACTGGTTGTCTGCGCTTTTCCGATCCTGAAGCACGGTCGTGTCGCTTTGCGGTCGTTTGCCGCTCGCATGCGCTTGACGCAAGGCTTCGATCAATCCCGGATAATCGAGCGCGGCTTCGGTTTGCTGTGCATTGAGAATTATCATCATTCGTTCCTGTCACGCCACGCGCTTCAAAAAACTTTTAGTACGCGGATGTTGTGGATTGCCAATAACCTTTTTAGGCGGGCCGGATTCAACAATCACGCCACCATCCATGAAAATCAGGTGGTCGGCGACTTCGCGGGCGAAGTTCATTTCATGCGTGACGACAATCATGGTCACGCCGTCTTCGGCCAACTGGCGCATCACCGCCAGAACCTCACCGACCAGTTCCGGATCAAGAGCTGATGTGGGTTCATCAAAAAGCATCAGCCGAGGCTGCATGGCCAATGAACGGGCAATCGCCACGCGTTGCTGCTGCCCACCGGAGAGCTGGTCGGGATAATAATTCGCGCGCTCGGTAAGGCCGACTTTTTCCAGCAACTTCATCGCCGCAGCAATGGCCGCCTGACGGCTAATCTTACGCACGATCATAGGCGCCTCGATGATGTTTTCCACCACGGTCTTATGGGGGAAGAGATGGAAGCCCTGGAACACCATGCCCATTTTCTGGCGCTGGCGTGCCAGTTCGTTGAAGGACATCGTATAAAGCCGCTCACCCTGCCAACGCATGCCGATCGGCTCGCCTTCCAGCAACACGGCACCCGAATCCGGCACTTCGAGATAGTTCAGACAGCGCAGCAATGTGCTTTTGCCGGAGCCGGATGGGCCGACAATGCAGGTCACGTCCCCCTTTTCCACCGTTATGTCGATGCCGTCGAGCACCCGGTGATTGCCAAAAGATTTGGTCAGTCTTTCCACCTGCAGCAGTGGCAAGCTCGCGGGCGTTTCATTCATTTTTGATATCCAAGCGCAAATTTGAAGGGCAGCAGTCTGGACAGGAATGACGCGGAACGGGTGATCTGCCGGGATTTCAGGTGGTTCTCGATATGGTGTTCGATGATAGTCAGGGCGGTTGACAGGATGAGATACCAGATCGTAGCCACGATCAGCAGCGGAATAGTCTGATATGTGCGCGAATAAATCATCTGCGCCGAATAGAGCAGATCGGGCAAGGCAAGCACGCTGACCAGCGACGTGAATTTCAGCATTGAAATGGTGTCATTGCCGATCGGCGGAATGATAATACGGATTGCCTGCGGCAGCACGATGCGCTTCATGATCTGAAACCGCGTCATGCCAAGTGTCGCGGCGGCCTCGGTCTGGCCCGGATTGATCGCCTGGATGCCAGCGCGGATGGTTTCGGCGGCATAGGCGCTTTCTGTAAAGGACAGGCCAAGCAGTGCTGCACTCATCGGCGTGATCAGCGTGTTCATGTCCCAGGACCACAATGTCGGCCCGAACGGAATGCCAATGGTCAGATTGGGAACCAGAAGCGCCAGATTGTACCAGAAAATCAGCTGAACCAGGGGTGGAACGCCGCGAAAGAACCATATCCACAGCCAGCTTGCCCATTGCAGCACCGGATTGGCCGAAAGGCGCATCACGGCCAGTATGATGCCGATTGCAAAACCGAAGATCATTGCGGCAAAAGTCAGGAACAGCGTGCGCGCCAAGCCAGCGAGAATGTCGGGATGAAACATGTAGCGCACAACAATGTTCCATTGCAGGTTCTCATTGGTCGCCAGCATATTGACAAAACTCAATGCGATCAGAATGAGCACGGCGCCGGTGATCCATCGAGACGGATGGCGCACGGGTATCGGTTTGACACTATGTATATCCGGCCGATGCGCGACCGTCTTTGCTGTTCTTGCCATGATTTACTCCAGACTACCGTATCGTGTTTAGCGAAATTCGTATTCGAACTTACCAAACCCGCCGGCCCGTGTTCCGGGCCGGCCCTTGCGCAATGGACCGCGGCTGTATTCGCACCGCCGCCGGCTGACGGGCGTTCTCATTCAATCGGCCCTGACTATTTTGGCTCCGGATTGTCCTTAGTAACCAGAACCGCCTTTTCCAGGGTGCCGGCGCCATCAACGCCCCACTTTGCCATGATTTCCTTGTAGGAGCCGTCATCGATCATGGACTGGATGGCATCACGGAAAACTGGCCCAAGCGCATCACCCTTGCGCACGCCAATGCCGTTGAAGACCGGATTGCTGACCAGTTCAGATACGCTGAAGCGCCCCGTAATCTTGGCCATATAGTGCATTTTTGCCGATCCGGCCGCCACCATCTCAACACGCCCCGAGGACACAGCCAGTTCGGCGGCGTTCTGGGTGGTGAATTGCTGCAGGTTAATCGGCTTCTCACTGGCGGATTCGCACAATTCCGCGCTCTTTTCCTTCAGATATTGGTAGTCCCAGGCACCTGTCATCACTGCAACGCTATGGCCGCACAGATCTTTTTCCGACTTGATGGAAAAGTCCTTGCCTTTCAAGAAGGCATAGGCAGTGCCTTCCTTACGCTGAGGAATGAAATCAAGCGAATCAAGCCGTTCCGGCGTCACACCGAAGGAAGAAAATCCGGCGTCAAAACGCTTGCTGGCCAGGCCCGGAATGATGGCGTCGAAACTGGTTGCGGTAAATTCGAATGTCACGCCAATGCGTTCCGACATGGCTTTGGCCATGTCGATGCTCCAGCCTTTCAGGACGCCGTCTTCGACAAACTCGTCCGGTGGCCAGTCATTGAAGGCAGCAATCTTGACGCCCTTCCTGTAATTCTCCGGCACAGCGTCCTGTAGTGCCTTGATCGGTGCGGCATGCAGCGAGGTGATGCCGGCGGCCGTGGCCAGCGCCGCCAGCGCTACCATCATGCGCCGGGATGCGGTTTTGCGACGATTGGTCATTTATCTCCCCTTTTGATTGGAATTTTATCCCCGTGCGAGGCTCGTCTTCTACTTGCGTTGCTGATAATGATATGCGAACGTTCTCACAATATAGCCATTGATTGATCGCATCCGTCAAGTTGAAAGTTGAGATCAGGCCCAACTTCGCCTATGAAACGGTACAGGTATTGAGCAGCGTGCAACTGCTTGGAAGGAACGCGCAGACATGAGTGAACGACGCGCCGACAAGACGACCATTGCCGATGTGGCGCGCCTGGCCGGCGTCAGCACCGCGACCGCCGGACGGGTATTGGGCGGCTATGGCTATACCAGCGAAGAAATCCGCGACAAGGTGAAGAAATCCGCTGATACGCTGGGCTATCGCCCCAATCTGCTGGCACGCAGTCTTATCACCGGGCGCAGCAAGACCATAGGCGTTGTCGCGGGCGACATGCAAAGCCCGTTTTACGCCAGTATTCTGCGCGGTATTTCCGATGTGGTTCGTGCGCGCGGCTTTGGCCTGATCGTCACCAACAGCGATGAATCGATCGATCGTGAGCTGGAGGCAGTGGATCTTCTGCGCGAAAAGCAGGCCGACGGCATCATCATTGCGCCCTGTGATATTCTCAAGGCGCAGCACTTGCACGATGTCGTTGCCAGCGGCTGTCCGGTGGTCCAGATCGATCGCCGCGTCAAGGGATTGAAGGCAGATTCGGTGACCGTCAATGGCCGCCAGGCCGCCCACGCCGCAGTGACCCAAATGATTCTCGACGGCCATAGTCGCATTGGCGTACTGGCGGAACTCGAGCATGGCCGCTACAAGAATCTCAACGCATTTCTTCACGACCGCCAGCACAAGAAAATCGATATTTCATCGCTTTATCCGAGCTGGCAACGTCTGCTCGGCTATATCGAAGCGCATGAGGAAGCCGGGATCGCCTTTGATCCGAGTCTCGTTGCCCAGGTGGGCAGCTATTCGATCGATATTGCCCGCCAGCACGCCATCGCGTTGCTGACCCGGGAAAACCCGCCTTCAGCGCTGTTTACCACCGATGGATTGATGTCAGCCGGCGCCATGCTGGCGATCAGCGAACTCGATATTTCCATTCCGCAGCAACTGTCCGTGGTCTGCTTCGACGATCTGGACTGGATGTCGTTCTTTACCCCTAAACTGACGGCAATCCGGCAGCCACTGCTCGAAGTTGGCGAAGCCGCGGCGCGTCTAGTCCTGGAGCGGCTCGATAGCGCCGATCGGGCGCAGCAGGATATTGTGCTGCATGCCGAATGGCAGCCGCGCTGTTCGCTCGCCCACCATCCCGGTTGATCTGGCCGGCCTTAACCTCAAAAAGACATGCGCAGCCGACTCAATCCTGCAACTCGGCTATAGGCTCGCCGAGATCAATCGGCGCGGCATGACCTGTACCGCCATATTGGCCACATGTCGCCGCAGCAACGCGTGACGCCGCCTGTAGCAATGTTGCGGGCGCCTCGCCCTTCACCAGGCCATAAAGGGTGCGGGCGATGAAACTGTCGCCAGCGCCTAACGTGTCAACCGCCACAATCGGCGTTGCTTCGGCATGGAAAACCCCTTGCGCACCGGCAAGAACTGCGCCCTTGGTGCCGCGGGTGACCAGCACCCAATCCGCGCCGCTCTCGCGCAGGCAGCCAATGGTCGCCGTAACCTCGTCCGGCGAAAGCTCACCGCCCGAAACAGCGGCCAGAAAGCATTTCGGGCCGATGCGTCGATAGTGTTCCACGTCGCGACGGATGGAGAAATCATAGGACAGGCGTTGCGGCGCAATAGCATCCAGCCAGCCGTCAAGGCCACTCGACTGACCGATATGGACGGCATCGAACCGGCGCGCAAACTGAATATCGGCAGCGCTCGGCTCAAACATCGACACTCCGAGATCAAAGCGGATGAAATAGCGATCATTATTGCCGCGATGACCAATGATGCAATAGGCCGTCTTGCCTGTGGCCTCCATACGCAGATGCGAAGTATCGACCCCCTCGTCGCGCAGTGCGGTCTGAATGACCCTTCCGGCCGCATCCGCGGCAACCACGCCGATATAGGCCGCCTCGGCCCCAAAACGGCTCATATGGATAGCGACATTGACACAGTTACCGCCCGGAAACATTTCCCGACGCGAAATGTAACAATCGACGACATTGTCGCCCATCGCCGCGATTTTGATCATTCTTATTTTCCCAATTGACAAGATGTGAGAACGTTCGCACACTAAAGTAGAACTGTCAACGTATCGCGGGATTGGTACCGGGAAATGTTGCACTGGACCGGAACGGCTGCCGATCGGCACAGCCGGGCTCTTCAAGACGCTGAAAAGAGGAATAGAATGCCCAAACAACTTCCTACCGATATTGCTGAAACCTTGAATGCGCTTGCGCAGCGGGATTTTTCGCATGTGTTTCTGGTTGCCTGCGGCGGATCGCTGTCAATCATGCATCCGGGCAAGTATTTTCTGGATCGCCATTCGGGACTGCTGACCTCTGATGTCTATAATGGCGACGAGTTCGTCACACGCGACCCGCGTCGCCTCAACAGCGATGCCATTGTCATTCTGTGCTCCCAGACGGGCACCACCAAGGAAACGGTGCGGGCGGCAGAACATGCCCGTCGCCGGGGCGCCTGCGTAATCTCCCTGACGCTGGATCCGCAATCGCCGCTCGCCGCCGCCGCCGACCACGTGCTGCAATACCAGGCGTCCTACACCACCGGCATCCCGATCGATGGTGCCGACAGCAATTACAGCGTGCTTTACATGTTGCTGGCGGGCATTGTCGATTTACGCGACAAGACCAGCCTGCTGCCCAAACTGCTGGAAAGCCTGCCGGCACTGCAACCGGCCATTGAACGCGGTCAGCAGCATTTTGATGAAACCTTTACCAGATATGCAGAGCGCTATGGCCGCGAAAAAGTCGTGTACACCATGGCTAGCGGTCCGGTTTATGGCGCAGCCTATTCATTCTCCATCTGCGTGCTCATGGAAATGCTGTGGATCAACTCGCAAGCTATCCACGCCAATGAGTTCTTCCATGGCCCATTCGAAGTCGTCGATAAAAATGCCTGCTTCGTCGTCATGATTGGGCTCGATGAAACGCGTGCGCTGGCCGAGCGTGGCCGGGATTTCCTGTACCGTTTCGGCGAGCCGGACAATATGTTGGTGCTGGATGCAGCGAAACTCGATCTCGCTGACATAGATGACACTTTCAAGGGATATTTCGTGCCGTTGATTTTCTTCGATGCTCTTTGGAAATTTGCCTATAAGTTGGCGGCGAAACGTGAACAGGTCATGCTGGACGGTCGCCGCTACATGAAAAAGATCACCGACTACTAACAGCACCCCGGCTCAATCTTCGTTGAAGTTGGGCCGGGACTACTACCGTTCCCGACATTGCCATGGCTGCTCGCTAGGTGTTGTCACGTTAAGTTTCTCTGGCCGGAAAGGCCAGGGGCTCGTAGATATTCAGGCGAAACAGGCCGCAATTTTCCATGCATCGAAAGCTTCGAGGCGATGGTAGCGAATTGTGTGTGCGGCTC